>NZ_PQVJ01000013.1 GCF_002921135.1 Avibacterium gallinarum
GGTTATCTTAATTTATCTTCTCTTTCGTTTTCTAGCTTATTGAATATCGCATTTTTTTATCATTTATTTTAATAATGATGTAAGTGAATTTGTAAGTAAGAGTAAAATTAAATAAGACAGAAAACATATAAAAACTTAGCAAAATTACACCGCACTTTGGTTTTATGTTTTTTCAGTAAAAGCCTTATAACTGGCTTGAAATTAATTTTTGAAAAGTTAAAGTAAAATCTCTATTTTTCTTAAGAAGAACGAAAAAGATTTTATCAGAGCGATTTTGTTATTTTTTACTAGGTGTGTCTTTATAGATAGATATAGCGATTAAATTATCCCTTATACCCACTCAAAACCTCATCCCAATCCTGTTCTGTAAATTTTATTGCCAGCTTATTTACTTCTTTAATGAAAGAGCGGTGTAATCTGGCGAGATTTTGGGCTTTCCAGTTATTACCTGATTTTTCGGCGCATTTGTCAAAATCAATCAACCAGTATTTTTGTTCTGGTGTGGCGAAATGTTGGACTAAAATATTATGCGCGTTAAGGTCGGTGTGGCAGATTTGTCGATCGTGTAATTGGCGGATTAAACGGCCGATTTGCTGCCAATTTTCAGCGGATAAAGAATGATGTTGTAAAAGTGCGGTGAGATCTTGCGCATTTTCGATTTTTTCACTCAGTAAATCCGCTTGATAGCAAATGCCCGCTTTGCCTTTAATCACTCTTGCCCCAATAGGTTTTGGCACGGGGAGTCCATCTTTATGTAATTTATTTAACAAATGAAATTCGGCGAAACTGCGCGTGTGCTGAAGATTACGGAACCCATAACGATCTTTATTCAACTTACCAAATAAACCACCGCGATAATAATGGCGTAAGGCACAATTTACGCCAAAAAGATCCGCACTTTGCACAAACCAAGTTGTCCCCCTCCCTTTGGCTGAACCAAGAATACGGCTTTGTTGCTGCCAAAATTGCGGATCAAAATAAGCGCAGGGATCAACAGGTTGTGTTTCCAGATTAAAAATAAAATATTGGTTTTGCTGTTGCAGTTCAAGCATATTCGGCAGATTTCTTATAGAATAGATCAATGAAAATATTCTACTGAAAATAAAAAAGAATGCTACATTAAGCAGAAAAAGTAAGGTAAATCTATGGCACTTTTTTCCACGCCCCCTAAATCTATTTGTATTTTACGCCTTTCCGCCATTGGTGATGTGTGTAATGCGCTGTCAGCGGTACAACAAATTCAGCGTTATTGGGAAGATACCCAAATCACTTGGATTGTGGGCAAAACCGAAATGCAGTTATTGCAAAATGTGAAAGGAATTCGCTTTATTCCTTATGACAAAAAAACCGGCTGGAAAGGTATCTTAGCTTTATGGAAAACCTTGCGTGGTGAGCATTTTGATGTGCTATTAAATATGCAAACGGCCTTGCGTGCTTCAATGATTTCCTTAGGCATCAAAGCCACTTATAAAGTGGGTTTTAGCAAAAATCGTGCGCGAGAAGGGCAATGGTTGTTTACCAATCGTAAAATTAATGAACCAACTAATCAGCACGTTTTAGCGGGATTTTGGGCATTTGTGGAATATTTAGGCTTGCCTGTGGAAGCGCCCAAATGGGATTTAGCCATTGGCGAAAAAGAAATTTCCGCAGTTAGGCAATTTATTGATCCGACAAGAAAAAATCTGCTCATTTCCCCTTGCTCAAGCAAATCAGAAAAAGATTGGTTGGCTGAACGCTATGCAGAAATTGCCAATATCGCCCATAGTCAAAATATTAATGTGATTTTGTGTGGCTCGCCTGCGCCAAGAGAGCAAGCAATGATCGAAAAAATCATCGCATTGTGTGATTTTCAGCCTGTGAATGCGAGTGGCAAAACCTCACTGTTAGAATTAAGTGCCTTAATCGGAATGGCGGATTTACTGCTCGCTCCCGACAGCGGCCCTGCACATATTGCCACAGCTCAAGGCACACCTGTGATCGGTTTGTATGCCTATCATAACCCGCTGCGCACAGGGCCTTATAACAATTTGCCCGAAGTGGTTTCCGTGTATGAACAAAATGCCCTGCAAGAATTTGGCAAACCGTCTCGCCAATTACCTTGGGCAACCAAATTGAAAGGCAAAGATTTAATGGCGCAAATTTCTGTGGCAGACGTATTAGAGAAAATGCGCCAGATGGGCTTTATTCAATAAAACTGTTAAAAAATAGCCAAGCATTCGCTATAATACGCCGATTTTTGTGTTCGCGAATCGACAAAAATAAAGTGCGGTGGAAAATTCTGTAATTTTTCACCGCACTTATCCTTTTATTTTACCTTGCGAACCTTTCTTTTTATTTCTAGGAAAAACAATGTTTAATAAAATTTTTGAATGGTTTGAAAGCCGCCTAAATGCCTATCCAGAGCAATCACCGAAAACGCCCGAAAAAGGTTTAATCCGCTTTATTTGGTCGAATATGGAAGGAATGCGTGGCTGGATTTTGCTACTTGCATTGCTCACTGTGGGAACGGGGGTGATGGAAGCCGTGTTGTTCCAGTTTATGGGGATTGTGGTGGATTGGCTTGGCAAGTACACGCCAGCCACCTTATGGCAAGAAAAAGGCCATTGGCTTTTGGCGATGGCAGCTTTGCTGGTGTTTAGCATATTTTGGTCGTTTACTGCCTCTGCGGTACGTTTGCAAACCTTGCAAGGTGTATTTCCAATGCGTTTGCGTTGGAATTTCCACCGTTTGATGCTAGGGCAAAGCCTGAGTTTCTATCAAGATGAATTTGCTGGACGCGTATCGGCGAAAGTTATGCAAACCGCCCTTGCGGTGCGTGATACCGTGCTGACCATTGCGGATATTATGGTCTATGTGGTGGTGTATTTCATCACCTCGGGCATTGTGCTTGCCGCGTTAGATGCGTGGTTCTTGCTACCTTTTGCCTTGTGGATTGTGGCGTTTATCACGATTTTACGCATTATCATTCCCAAATTAGCTAAAACGGCAGAACGTCAAGCAGATGCGCGTTCTTTAATGACGGGGCGAATTACCGATTCTTACGCCAATATCGCCACCGTGAAATTATTTTCCCACGGTTCAAGAGAAGCCAGTTACGCCAAGCGTTCAATGGAAGAATTTATGGTTACCGTACACGCCCAAATGCGTTTAGCGACCTCTTTAGATACCATCACTTACGCCACTAACATCACCTTAACACTCAGCACGGCAATCCTTGGCATTGTGCTATGGAAGCAAGGCAGCGTTGGCGTGGGAGCGATTGCCACCGCCATTGCAATGGCATTGCGGGTGAATTTTATTTCCCGTTGGATTATGTGGGAATCAGCACGTTTATTTGAAAATATCGGTACGGTGAATGACGGAATGAACACGCTCACTAAACCGCATACTATTGTGGATAAACCGCAAGCCTTGCCATTAAAAGTAAGCAAAGGGGAAATTCGTTTTAATGACGTGAGTTTTTCTTATGATCCACAAAAGCCGTTGCTAAGCCACTTTAACCTCACCATTAAACCGGGGGAAAAAGTGGGCTTGATCGGTCGTTCAGGGGCGGGGAAATCCACCATTGTAAACTTGCTATTACGTTTTTATGAAGCGAATCACGGCGACATCACCATTGACGGACAAAACGTGTGTGATGTTACGCAAGAAAGTTTACGCAGCCAAATTGGCTTAGTGACACAAGATACCTCATTGCTGCACCGTTCCGTGCGCGAAAACATTATTTACGGCCGCCCAACTGCCAGCGATGAAGAAATGATCTCCGCTGCACAGCGTGCTGAAGCATCAGAATTTATTCCTTATTTGAGCGATTCAGAAGGCCGAACAGGCTATGATGCTCACGTTGGTGAGCGGGGTGTGAAACTTTCTGGCGGACAACGTCAGCGTATCGCTATTGCCCGCGTGATGCTAAAAGATGCGCCAATTCTGCTGTTAGATGAAGCCACCAGCGCGCTGGATTCCGAAGTGGAAGTGGCGATTCAAGAAAGCCTCGATAAAATGATGGAAGGCAAAACCGTGATTGCTATCGCCCACCGCCTTTCTACCATTGCCGCAATGGATCGCTTAATTGTGCTAGATAAAGGTCATATTGTGGAACAAGGCACACACAATGAATTGCTTGCTCAAAATGGGCTTTACGCCAAACTCTGGCATCACCAAAGCGGTGGTTTTTTGAGTGAAGAATAGATAGCATTAAATATCAAAGCAAGATTGCCGAACAATCTTGCTTTTTTTGTATTTATATTATTCCAACACTTTCCACGTGCGATAACCATAAATTGCAATGGCGACAAAGCAGATAAGTGGTAGTACGAAAGAAACATTGACTGCTGGCATTCCAAAAATTTCGCCTTGGTCAATAAGAATGCCTTGCAATGGTGGCATTAACGCGCCGCCGACAATTGCCATTACTAAACCAGCTGCACCTAAGGTGGCTTCTTCTTTTAATCCATAAAGTGCGATGCCGTAAATGGTTGGGAACATTAGGGACATAAAGGCTGAAGTGAGAATTAAGCAATATAAACCGCCCACGCCGTCAATAAAGATAACACCAAGGATACTGAAGAAACCGCCTAATGCGAAAAGGTATAACATTAGTTCCGCTTTGAGATATTTCATAATACTGGTGCTAATAAAGCGGCTTACGATAAAAATACCCATTGCGATAATGTTGTAGTTTTGTGCTTCTGCTTTGGTAAAGCCCAAACGTTCAGCATATTGAATAATGAAAGTCCAGCACATAATTTGCACACCAACATAGAACACTTGCGCAATCACCCCTTCGCGATATTTTGCTTTTGCAATTAAGCGGTTAAAGGCTTCACGGAAAGAAAGTTTCGTGCCTTGTTCAATTTTGGTTGCAGGCATTTTGTATAAACCAATCACTAACATAATCACGACTACCACAAATCCCACAACTAAATAAGGATTGCGGATAATTTCTAAATCATGAGTACGCACGGCGGCTTTTTCTGCTGCGGATAAAGTGTTGAAAATCAGATTACCTGCTGCATCACGTTTGTCAGATTCCAAATTTACTAACACGATTTGTGAGGCAACAAACATTCCTGTAATCGAACCGAGCGGATTAAAAGATTGCGCTAAATTCAAACGGCGAGTTGCAGTTTGTGGATCACCCATTGAAAGGATATAAGGATTCGCTGTGGTTTCCAAAAATGCTAAGCCAAAAGTTAAAATGTAAAGCGAGAATAAAAAGAAGGTAAATTGTTCATAGCGTGCCGCAGGATAGAACAAAAATGCGCCCACAGCATAAAGGGCTAAACCCAGTAATACCCCCGATTTATAGTTATAACGGCTAACAAATAATGCGGCAGGAATGGCCATTGTGCCGTAACCACCATAGAAAGCAAATTGCACTAATGCCGCTTCTGAGGCGGGAATTTCCATCACAGTTTGGAATACCGCAACCATTGGATTGGTAATATCATTGGCAAATCCCCATAGCGCAAATAGCGTGGTAATGAGGATAAATGGAACAACAAATTGCTTTTCAAGAATTTTTGCACTCATAATGTTCTCCTTGTTTGAGGTGCAAACTCACCGCGAGTTTCTTTTTGCGGTAAGAAAATAAGTTTGCTTAATCATCAACTTTATGTGAAGCAACTGCGCGATAAACTCGCTACTCCTCAATGCGTAATCCATAGGATTTGAATTTTTCTAATACCACTGCCATATCTTGTTCTGATAACAATGGGATAGGTTGTTGGGTTGAGAGTAATTGGATATACCATTTCGCTAACACTTCCACTTCCTGTGCTAACCATAAGGCTTTATCTAAATTTTCTTCAGCCGCGATTAAACCGTGGTGGGCAAGTAAAATCGCCTTGCTTTGCTTAATTCCTTCCCCCACATATTGGGCTAATTTTGCCGTGCCGAAAGTGGCATAAGGGACGCAAGGAATATGATCCGTGCCACCTACGGCAATCATATAGTGAATGGGTGGAATCGGTTTTTCCAAGATTGACACTGCTGCGCAATAAGTCGCGTGGTTATGCACCACTGCATTTACATCAGGACGTGCTTGATAAACGGCCAAATGGAAATGCCACTCGCTCGAAGGCAATTTGCCTTCTTCGTGTTGCCCTTGATTGCTAACAAACACAATATCTTGTTCTGTCATTTGCTCATAAGGCGTTCCTGTTGGGGTAATCAACATTCCATCTTGGTAACGCACACTGATATTGCCCGCAGTGCCTTGATTTAAACCTAATCTTGTCATTTCAAGGCAAGTATCAATAATTTTTTGTGAGAGCTGTTGTCTGTTCATTTTATTCTTCTCCTTACTACAATTTTTTAGGGAAATACTGGGGTTACCCCTTTTTTCAAAATAATATTGCCGTATTTTGCACATTCGCCTGTAACCACCACGGCATAGGCTTGTTTGGCCCGATCGTAAAAATCAAAACGGTCAATACGGGCTAATTTCGGCAAATTTTGCACCGCACTTTGAGTTTGTGCAGATTTCTGTAATGCCGTTTCAATCGCGTTGAGATAACGAGCTTCCACGCTGGGGTCAAGGCTATCCCCTTGCACGGCTTGCATCATAATCAGTGGCGCATCTACATAGCTATCAAATTCAAATAACGGTGTGATCCCTGCTAATAACGTATCAATACCAATGCCATCAGCACGCAAAATACGATGGTGGACTTGGTGTGCGGGGAAATGCGCATCAGCAAGTACAATTTCTTCGCCGTGCCCCATTTCAGCAAGCACCTTCAATAATTCTGGGGAAAGGGCTGGGTGAATACCTTTTAACATTGTTTATCCTCCATCAGTTGTTGATAAAGTGCGGTGTGATTGGTAGGAAAAATTCGCTGTTTGCTTGGTTGCATTTCGGTTTGTGCTTGTTGTACGTTGTCATAGATGCCGACGGCCGCCAGGGTAAACATTGCCGCGCCTAACACGGTGCTTTCTGCCACATCTACAATATCAATAGGCAAATTCAGCACATCAGCACGAATTTGATTCCACAGACGATTTTTAGAACCGCCACCCACGCAAATTAAGCTCTCCGCTTTGAAATGGCTGACTTGTTGCAGAATATCTAAGCCTGCTTTAAGTTGATAAGCCATATATTCCAACGCCGCACGATAAATTTGCCCACGCGAGCTGTGCATTGAAAGCCCGACAATTTGCCCGAAACCTTGTCCGTTATCCGCAGGGTTAAACTTGCCACCAAAGCGAATGCCCTGTGATCCCACCGGCGCTGCTGAGCCTTCTGCGATCATTGTTGGGTAATATTCTTCAGTATCTTTTACATCGGCAAAGAAAGTTTTGCCCACCCATTCCATCACGCCAGAGCCAATCCATTGCACTGCAGGATTAAAGCAACGAGATAGTGCGTCAAATTCCGTGGTTAAGCCTTGTGGCACAAATTCAATGTGTGGCTCGGCTTTTTCGGTGCGCGCCATTAAAATCTCCCAAGTGCCTGAACTTAGCACCGGTTGATTTAGCCCTGCGCCTGAGCCAAAAACCGCAAATTGGGTATCGTGTCCGCAAGAAATCACCGGAATAGGATTTAACCCTAGCTGCTGACAAAGTGCGGTGGATAACACGCCAATTTTTTCACCTGCACTCACCATTGGTGGAAAATGTGTTTCTTGTAGCCCTAATACATTTAGCACTTCCGTATCCCAAGTTTGGCTTTGCAAATCGGTCATCATTGAGGTGCCAGCCATTGTGCGATCGGTGCTAAAAACGCCTGTTAAACGTTGGTTAAGCATTGATGAAATGAACACAAATTTATCCATTTTTTGCAAAATTTCAGGTTCATTTTCTTTTAGCCATAACAGTTTAAATAGGGTGTTAAAACTGTATTGCCCAATTCCGTTCCGTTGATAAAGTGCGTTCACATCAAGGTATTGCGCAAGATTTTCCATAATGGAAATGGTGCGTGGACATTGCCAAGAAATAATCGGGTAAAGCTGATTTCCAGCCTTATCGAAAGGTGCGCCATCCACCCCAAAGGTGGTAACGCCAATCCCTACAATGTCTTGTAAAGAATGGGATTGTTTGAGCTGAGTTAAGGTTTTTTCGGCACAAATTAACAACTTCTGCCAGATTTCTTCAATATCCCAAATATAAAAATGCGGATACTGCGGATCAGGTTGAGCGCGATTTGGCTGATGATGAGAAGCCAAAATCTTGCCCTTTTGATCAATAGCAATAGTGCGTAAATTGGTTGCGCCACAATCAAAAATCAGTGCGATTGCCATAAAACCTCCGAGAGTTCTATTTCAAAAGTGCGGTCAAAAACACCGCACTTTTCCTTTAGCGATTATTTATAAAGTGGCCCAAAGTTTGCGCAAGCGCGGTAATCTTGCCCTTCTTTGTCTTGACCAAAGCTATTCCACGCACTTGGGCGGAAAATATCTTGTTCAGCCACATTGTGCATACACACAGGAATGCGCAACATTGAAGCAAGGGTGATGAGATCCGCACCAATATGACCATAAGTGGCAACGCAGTGATTTGCGCCCCAGTTCGCCATAACAGAATACACATCAGTGAATGCACCTGTGCCTGTTAAGCACGGTACGAACCAAGTGCAAGGCCAAGTTTCGTTGGTGCGTTTCATTAGGGTGTCGTGAACCTCAGCAGGTAAATCAATTGACCAACCTTCCGCAATTTGTAGTACAGGGCCAATGCCTCGAATAATATTTAAACGGTGCATCGTAAATGGCATTCCGCCTTTAGTGAGATATTGTGATGAGTAACCGCCGCCACGGAAATATTCATACACCGCAGGACACCAACGGGTGTTTTCCACACAGCGTTTGCCATCTTCTTCCGTTACCTCCCAAGCAGGCTTAATGACAGGATTGCCTTTGTCATCTGTATGCTGACCTGTGCCGTCTAAGGCGGCAGAACCGGAGTTAATCAAATGGATAAAGCCACTTTCTGGGCGGAAGCCAGTGGCACGTTCCACTGCATCAGGACTCCAATAGGTACGCACATCGGCAAAGATTTGAGCTTGCCCAGTAAGCTGATTACCAAACAGCATACATACGCCATTGAGGGAGTCATTTTCCGTAGCAAGAATGTAAGGTGGGCGAACACCATTCCAGTCGAAGGTAGAGTTAAGAATGGCTTCCATAAAATCGCCATTTGGCATATGGTCTGTCCAATGACGTTGTCCTTGGAAACCTGCTGCAATCGCGTTATGTCCAAGGGCTTCTTCACCATAATTGAGCTGCGCTAATTTTTCATTGCCTGCCATCAGATCACGTGTGATGATTGCCATTTTCACCACATTTTCCCAAAGCTGCGCTTTTTGTTCTGGGCTATCTTGATGATCTGGGTGATTGACATCAACGCCTTCTTTGCAATAGGTTTTCACCCATTGAAGTGCCAATTCCACTTCTTCCTCATCATAAATTTTGCGGTCAAGACGGCGTTTAATTTCGCTCATATCCACATATTCATTGCGCATTCCTAAATATTCTTGGAAGAATTTTTGATCCACGATAGAGCCCGCAATTCCCATAGAAACAGAACCGATAGAAAGATAGGATTTGCCGCGAATGGTTGCCACAGTCAGTGCGGCGCGAGCAAAGCGTAGGAGTTTTTCTTTAACATCTTCAGGAATACTGGTATCAGAGGCTTCTTGCACTTCTGTGCCATAAATAGAAAAGGCAGGTAAGCCCATTTGTGAATGGCCGGCTAATGCGGCCGCTAAATAAACAGCACCAGGGCGTTCTGTGCCATTGAATCCCCAAATGGCTTTTGGCATATGCGGATCCATATCAATGGTTTCTGAACCATAGCACCAGCAAGGGGTAACGGTAATCACTGCGCCTACATTGGCGAGTTTAAATTTTTCTGCACAAGCAGCGGCTTCGGCCACGCCACCAATACAAGTATCTGCGATAACACATTCCACAAATGAACCGTCCGTATGGCGAATATGGCTTTCTAATAAATTGGCAACGGATTTAGCCATATTCATCGTTTGATCTTCGAGCGATTCACGCACGCCCATACGGCGGCCATCAATGGTTGGGCGAATACCAATTCTAATTGGGGCTGATTTTAATACTGTCATTGTGTTTTCCCTCTATACTAAGCCGAGCTTTATTCCGCTATGGGTATTGTGTTGAATAAAGTCAGCAAGATTTATTGAAAAAGTACGACTTGGGTAAAATGAATTGCTTTCATCGCGCATACGGCAAGAATGGAACGGTGGAGCAATATCGTTATGCAATGTGCTGCATCAACTTTATTGTTCAATAAATCAGAAAAAGAGAATAGTTTTTTAGCAAGTTTGTGTGATTTTTGCGGAATAGATCACAAAAAATGACCGTTTATAGCAAAATAAAATGCCCGATTTAATATTTTATTATTAAATCGGGCATTTTTGCTTTAAAGAGCAGTCAAAAAGCGAGATGAATTTCTTGTTCTTTACAATAATTTTGTAAACTTTCATTCGGCGCTTGATCGGTGAATAAAATGTCTAACTGAGAAAGCTCACCTAATTTTATAAGATTTTTACGCTCAAATTTAGAGCTATCCAATAATAAGAATTTCTGCGCTGAGGCATCAATTAATTTGCGTTTGATGGACGCATTCAGTTCATTAGACTCCCAAATTGCCCCACTGCTATCCACCCCAGTACAAGAAAAAACACATAAATCAATATGCAAACGAAGCAAAAGCTGTTCCGAAAGTGGACCATAAAAAGCAGCATATTTTGCCGAATAAACACCACCTGTGGCAATGGTTGTAACATTAGGTTTATTAACTAAGGCATTGATATTATGCATAGAATTAGTAACAACAGTGCAAGGAATATCAGGAATCAGCTGCGCAAAGTGCCAGCTACTGGAACTCGCATCTAAGCCGATTACTGCCCCCTCAAACACATAATCCACCACCTGCTGTGCAATATACTTTTTAGCTTCAGAATTTAAACGTTGTCTTGCTTGAAATGAGCGACCAATATCCTTTGATTGGCTGCTCATTGCACCTCCGTGTACACGATGTAACAAGCCTTTTTGATTTAATGCTCGCAAATCTCGGCGAATGGTTTCCACCGACACGCCAAACTGCTGAGCAAGCTCATTAACATTCACTTTCCCTACTGAATTGACAAGCTGTAAAATTTGCGACGTTCTTGTTGGCATTATTCCTCCAAACGGTCAAAACAGTCATTCGGGCATTGTAAATTAATACCCATTCCCCTGCGCATTTATTCCTTTCACAATGGCAACGCCAGCGCTTACGCCTAGACGGGTTGCGCCAGCATTGAGCATTGCTAGTGCGGTGGCGGTGTCGCGGATGCCGCCTGAGGCTTTTACTTCCACCTTGTCGCCGACGGTTTGCTTCATCAGTGCAACGTCTTCAACCGTTGCGCCGCTAGTGCTAAAACCTGTGGAAGTTTTGACAAATGCCACGTTGAGTGCTTTGCAGATTTCGCAAGCCTTGATGATTTCTTCTTTGGTTAGTAGGCAGGTTTCTAAAATCACTTTTAGGGTTTTGCCTTGGCAAGCTGCAAGCACGGTGGCAATATCTTGTTCCACCGCTTGCCATTGATGGGCTTTGGCAAGGCCAATGTTGATCACCATATCAATTTCATCAGCCCCTGCATTAATGGCTTGTTTCGCTTCAAAGGCTTTCACTTGGCTTAAATTTGCCCCTAAGGGAAAGCCAACAACGGTGCAAATTTTCACCGCACTTTTCTCTTGGCCATTTTGTGTGAGTGCCTGCTTAGCCAGTGGAATATAGGCGGAGTTTATGCACACGGAACAAAATTGGTGTTCAATCGCTTCTTGGCATAAGTTAAGAATATCTTGTGGGGTTTTATCTGCGCCAAGGGCAGTGTGGTCAATGTATTTGGCAATATCTTGTGGTTGCATTGTGTGTCCTTAATCTTGTCTGGATTTGTGCTATATCATAACCTAAAAGCGGTGGTGAGCGCGAAATTTCTTTAGCCCTTATGCGCAAAATCCTTTAGAATAAACAGCAATATTGAAATCAAATGAGGATTGAAAAATGATTATTGTAACTGGCGGCGCAGGCTTTATTGGCAGTAACATCGTAAAAGCGTTAAACGAGATTGGACGCACAGATATTTTAGTGGTGGACGATTTAAAAGACGGCACAAAATTCGTCAATTTAGTGGATTTGGATATTGCGGATTATTGCGATAAAGACGACTTTATTGCGTCCATTATAGCTGGCGATGATTTAGGCGATATTGATGTGATCTTCCACGAGGGCGCTTGCTCGGCCACCACCGAGTGGGACGGCAAATTTGTGATGGAAAACAATTACGAATATTCCAAAGAGCTATTACATTATTGTTTAGATCGCCAAATTCCGTTCTATTATGCGTCCAGTGCCGCCACCTATGGCGACAGCGATACCTTTGTCGAAGCGCGAGAATTTGAAAAACCGTTAAATGTATATGGTTATTCTAAATTCTTATTTGATGAATATGTGCGTAAAATTCTGCCAGAAGCTCAATCACCTGTGTGCGGCTTTAAATATTTCAACGTTTATGGCCCAAGAGAACAACACAAAGGCAGTATGGCCAGTGTAGCTTTCCACCTGAATAACCAAATTTTGAAAGGGGAAAATCCAAAATTATTCGCCGGCAGCGAACATTTCTTGCGTGATTTTGTCTATGTTGGCGATGTGGCGGCGGTAAATATTTGGTGCTGGCAACACGGCATTTCGGGCATTTACAACTGCGGAACGGGCAAAGCGGAAAGTTTCGAGGCAGTCGCGCAAGCGGTATTAAAATTCCACGGCAAAGGGCAAATTGAAACCATTCCATTCCCAGAGCATTTAAAAAGCCGTTACCAAGAATACACCCAAGCGGATCTCACCAAACTGCGCGCCACAGGTTATGACAAACCATTCAAAAGCGTTGCCGAAGGTGTCAGCGAGTATATGGCGTGGTTGAATAAATAACATAACTGCGTAATTAAATCAGATGTAAGGGCGAACCTGCGTGTTCGCCCAAAATAAACAGGATTAGTCGTAAAAATTAACAAAATTTTCACCGCACTTTTATTTTTAGCCAAATAAGTATGGTGGAAAAAGCGTAATTTTTGAGTGGGCGGACACATAGGTCCGCCCCTACGATATGAAATTATTCCGCGATTAAATAAATAATTTTGACTATTTTTGCAGATAAACATAGCAAATTGTAGGGGCGAACCTGCGTGTTCGCCCGAAATAACAGGATTAGTCGTAAAAAATTAGCAAAAATTTCACCGCACTTTTATTTTTAGCCAAATAAGTGTGGTGGGAAAATCGTAATTTTTGAGTGGGCGGACACATAGGTCCGCCCCTACGATATGAAATTATTTCGTGATTAAATAAATAATTTTGATTATTTTGGTAGATAAACAAAGTAAATTGTAGGGGCGAACCTGTGTGTTCGCCCGAAATAAACAGGATTAGTCGTAAAAAATTAGCAAAAATCCCACCGCACTTTTATTTTTAGCCAAATAATAAGTGCGGTGGGGAAAAGCATAATTTTTGAGTGGGTGGACACATAGGTCCGCTCCTACAATATGAAATTATTTCGTGATTAAACAAATAATTTTGACTATTTTTGCAGATAAACATAGCAAATTGTAAGGGCGAACCTGTGTGTTCGCCCAAAATAAACAGGATTAGTCATAAAAATTAGCAAAATTTTCACCGCACTTTTCTTTTTAGCTAAATATAAGTGCGATGGGAAATTGGCGATTTTTGAGTGAGCGAACATAGCGTTCCCCCGACAATTGATATAATTCACACATTAATGAGAACCGCAGAATGAACATCTTAATAATTGGCCCATCTTGGGTTGGCGATATGATGATGTCGCACAGTTTATATCAATGCTTAAAACAGCAATATCCTGATTGCCAAATTGATGTGCTTGCGCCCAATTGGTGTAAACCCTTGTTGGAAAGAATGCCAGAAGTCAGACGCGCGCTCACAATGCCCATCGGACACGGCACCTTTGGTTTGAAACAGCGTTATGAAATTGGGAAAAGTTTAAGAAATCAATATGATATGGCGATTGTATTGCCAAACTCGCTCAAATCTGCGTTTATTCCTGTGTTTGCCAAAATTGCCCGCCGCCGTGGTTGGAAAGGGGAAAGCCGTTATTTCTTTTTGAATGATTTACGCGCCAATAAAAATGATTACCCAATGATGGTGCAGCGCTATGTGGCATTGGCTTATGAAAAAAACGCCGTGCCAACGGCAGCACAAATGACCTTTCCTTACCCTTATTTACAGGTGAGCAGCCAACAAATCGAGCAAACCAAAAGCCATTTCCACGCACAACTTGCACAGGCAGAAAATCGCCCTGCGATTGGTTTTTGTCCGGGCGCGGAGTTTGGCCCTGCCAAGTGCTGGCCGCATTATCATTATGCTGCGCTTGCTCAAATGCTAATTGAAAAAGGTTACAGCATTCGTCTGTTTGGTTCAGCAAAAGATGAACAAGTGGGCGATGAAATTCGTGCCAGTCTGCCAGAAAATTTACAGCCGTACTGCTTAAATTTAGCGGGGCAAACCAGCCTTAATCAAGCGGTAGATTTAATCGCAGATTGCCAAGGCGTGGTTACCAACGATAGCGGATTAATGCACGTTGCGGCGGCAGTCCAGCGTCCACTTGTGGCACTTTATGGCCCAACTAGCCCACAATACACGCCACCATTATCCCATCAAGCGGTAATTATTCGCTTGCAAAAAGGCGGATTAGAAAAAATTCGTCAAGGCAAAGATAGCGCCGAAGGCTATCATCAAAGCCTTATCGACATCACGCCTGCGATGGTAATGGAAAAATTAAGCGAAATTTTACCGCACTTTAATCAGGCATAAATAAGGCAGAACGATGCGAATTTGCTTAGTAAAAACTTCTTCAATGGGCGATGTGATCCACACCTTGCCTGCATTGACCGATGCGCAAAAAGCTTTGCCTAATTTACAAGTGGATTGGGTGGTGGAAGAAAATTTCGCGGAAATTCCTACTTGGCATTCGGCAGTGAAACAAGTTATCCCCGTTGCCATTCGCCGCTGGCGCAAACAGCTTTTACAACGCAAAACTTGGCAAGAATGGCAAACCTATCGTCAATTATTACAACAAAATCAATATGATGCGGTGATTGATGCGCAAGGCTTAGTGAAAAGTTCATTGTTCGCCGTGCGTCTAGCGCAAGGGGTAAAACACGGCTATGATAAACATTCTGCACGCGAGCCTTTGGCAGCCTTATTTTATGATGAGCGCTATGCCATTGATTATCAGCAACACGCCGTAGAACGCATTCGCCAGTTATTTGCACAAGCCTTGGGTTATGCGCTTCCGAACCAACAAGGGGATTATGGCATTGCACAGCATTTTCCCGTGCAACAAAGCCTGCCGCCTTATGTGTTGTTGATTCACGCCACCACGCGCGCGGATAAACATTGGTGTAATCAAGAATGGAAAAAATTAGTGCAAAATCTCACCGCACTTGGGCTTGCCGTGCATTTGCCTTGGGGAAATGAGAAAGAAAAACAGGCAGCAGAATGGATCGCACAAGGCATTAAAAATGCCGTTGTTCTGCCGAAAATGGATCTCACCGCCTTAGCCCAGCATATCGCCAATGCCCAAGCGGTGGTTTCCGTGGATACTGGGTTGGCGCATCTCACCGCCGCCTTGGATAAACCGAACATCACCCTTTATGGCGCAACCAACCCAGATTTAATCGGCACTTACGGCAAAAATCAATATCACTTACAAGCGCCTACAATGGCACAGATTTCTGCCGAAGCGGTGTTGCAGCGCTTGCGCCCTTTGCTCTAATTTGATTTTAACGCCCCTTGCAAGCGCCCTTGATTTTCACGCAATAATTGCACCGCACTTGGATAATCCAAATCCGCCAGTAACATTAAGATGGCCACTTTTGCATTGTTGTGCGCGGCGTTAAGGGTCTGTTCTGCTTGTTCAGCGGTGCAATCTGTCGCCTGCATTACGATACGCACAGCGCGCGCCACTAATTTTTGATTGCTGGCTTGCACGTCCACCATTAAATTTTGGTAGCATTTCCCTATTAGCACCATACTGGCAGTGGTGAGCATATTCAGCACCAGTTTTTGCGCCGTGCCAGATTTTAAGCGGCTTGAGCCAGTTAGCACTTCCGCGCCTACCGCTGTGATGATGGCAATTTCCGCCGCCTGCGCCATCGGTGAATTGGCGTTGCTAGCAATGGCTACCGTGGTCGCGCCTAAGGATTTCGCATAATCCAAGCCGCCTAGCACATAAGGCGTGCGCCCGCTGGCAGCAATGCCAACCAAAATATCTTTCTCATTAAAATCAATTTCTTGCAAATTTTCTACCGCACTTTGTGGATTATCTTCCGCCCCTTCAATAGGGTGACGCAAAGCACGTTCGCCCCCTGCGATAATGCCTTTTACCATTTCATTGGAAACGCCAAATGTAGGCGGACATTCTGACGCATCAAGCACGCCCAAGCGCCCACTTGTGCCAGCCCCGAGATACACCAAACGCCCCCCTTGCTGAAACGCCTGCACGATTTTTTCCACCGCTGCGGCAATTTGTGGCAAGCATTTTTCAATAGCCAATGGCACGTTTTTGTCTTCCGCATTCATTAATTGCACGATTTCCAACGCCAAAAGCTCGTCCAAATTCATTGAGTTCGGATTACGCTGTTCCGTGCTAAGTTGCGAAAGTTGATTGAGTAATGGGTTGTTTTTCATTTTTTGTCTCTTTGGTTTTTTGAGAGGATTTGCGTAGGGTGGGCTTTAGCCCACCAATGGGAAAATCACATTAAATGGTGGGCTAAAGCCCACCCTACACTGTAATGGCGTATTATCTCGTAGGGGCGGACCGATGTGTCCGCCTATTTAAAATCGCGATTTATTCTATTAAAAATAAAAGTGCGGTGAAATTTTGCCAGTTTTTCCTACGATTAATTCTGTCCATTTCGGGCGAACACATAGGTTCGCCCCTACGAAAATTATTCTTTATAAAATAATGTGTTACAGTTACTTCTAGGTTCTAGCCCTATTTATTATTTAACAATCCTTAGGATAAATCACCCCTAAACTCACCGCTTTTGTTGCGCCGGTAACGCTCGGTTCGTTGGAGGGTAAATGTTCCATTCGACGGTAAGCTAGCCACGCAAAGGCAGCGGCTTCTAAATAATCTGCGTCTAAGCCATAATCTGTGGTGGTGGCGATTTGCCAATGGGGTAATAAATGTTGCAAGTGAGCCATAATAACAGGGTTTTTCGCGCCGCCGCCGCAGACTAATAATAAACAAGGAAGCGTGTTGTGTTGGCTTAAATGTTGCAGATCTTGCGCGCTGCATTGTGCGGTAAATTCCGCCAGCGTTGCTTGCACATCTTGGGGGAGAAGTGCGGTGTGTTTTTGCAGAATTTTTTCTAGCCAAGCCAAGTTGAATAACTCTCGCCCCGTGCTTTTCGGCGCAGGCAAGGAAAAATAAGGATCTGCCAACAAATCTTGCAATAATGCAGGATTGCTTTGCCCAGACGCTGCCCATTCGCCATTTTTATCATAGCTTTTCCCCTGATGTTTGGCGATCCAACTATCTAGCAACGCATTGCCCACTCCTGTGTCGTAACCTAGCACAGGTTGGTTTGGGAGCAGCACAGAAATATTGCTAATCCCACCAATATTCAGCACCACGGTGTTTCGCGTAGGATCAGCAAACACATTGTGGTGGAAAGCAGGCACGAGTGGTGCGCCCTGTCCGCCATAAGCCATATCTTTACGGCGAAAATCAGCCACGGTAGTAATGCCTGTACGAGCAGCGATAATATTGGCATCGCCTAATTGCCAAGTGAAAGGGAATTGCCCTTGCGGTGCGTGCCAAATGGTTTGTCCGTGGCAGCCTACCGCCTGAATTTGTTCTGCGCGAAGAGAATGTTTCGCCAAAAATCGGTTGATACTTTCTGCATAAAGTACGCCAAGTTGATGATCCAGCTCACCAATTTGCTGTAACGTGCCTTGCCCTTGCTGGCAAAGTGCGGTGAGATTTTGACGCAAATTTTGTGGCATTGGCACAAAATCTGTGGCGACCACTTGCGCAGGCTGAGTGGAAAAATCCATTAGCGCGAGATCCACGCCGTCAAGGCTCGTGCCAGACATCACGCCAAGGTAATAATGGGGTTGCATAAACATTTCCATAGAAAATTTGAATTGGCGATATTCTATTATAAAATAGGACAGATTTTTATCTTAAACCGACAGAACAAGGATTTTTATGAAAAATTTAAGCGTAGTGATTTTGGCCGCGGGCAAAGGCACAAGAATGTATTCCGACTTGCCAAAAGTGTTGCATAAAGTTGCAGGCAAGCCAATGGTGAAGCACGTTATTGATACAGCCAAACAGCTCAATGCCGATAATATTCATTTAATTTATGGCCACGGCGCAGAATTATTACAACAACACCTTGCCGATGAAAATGTAAACTGGGTGCTACAACCTGTGCAACTTGGCACAGGACACGCAATGCAACAGGCTGCACCATTTTTCGCTGATGATGAAAATATCGTAATGCTGTATGGCGATGCACCGCTTATCACCGCGCAAACCTTGCAAAAACTGATTGATGCCAAACCAGAAAACGGTATTGCCTTATTGACTGCACATTTGGAGGATCCAACAGGCTACGGACGGATTATTCGTCAAGACGGCAATGTGGTTGCCATTGTAGAGCAAAAAGATGCCACGCCAGAACAATTAGCCATTCAAGAAGTAAATACAGGCGTAATGGTTTCCAGTGGTGCAAGTTTTAGAAAATGGCTAGCAAAATTGGATAACAACAATGCGCAAGGCGAATATTATATGACCGATGTGATTAAATTCGCCAACCAAGACGGCTGCAAAGTGGCTGCTGTGCAAGCGCAAGATTTAATGGAGGTTGAAGGCGCAAATAACCGCTTACAACTGGCTGAGCTTGAGCGTTATTATCAACGTAAACAAGCGGAAAAATTATTGCTAGCGGGCGTAAGTTTGCGTGATCCAAACCGTTTTGATTTGCGTGGTGAAATCACCCACGGTAAAGATGTGGAAATTGACGTGAATGTAATTATCGAAGGCGCCGTCAAATTGGGTAATCGCGTCAAAATTGGCGCAGGTTGCGTGATCAAAAACTGCGTGATTGGCGATGATGTAGAAATCAAACCTTATTCTGTATTTGAAGATGCCGTGATTGGCGAAGAAGCGAAAATTGGGCCTTTTGCCCGCCTTCGCCCCGGTACAGAACTTGCCGCACAAACTCATATTGGCAACTTTGTCGAAGTGAAAAAATCGCAAATTGGTAAAGGCTCGAAAGTGAACCACCTAAGCTATGTAGGCGATAGCGAAATTGGTGCAAATTGTAATATTGGTGCCGGGGTGATCACCTGTAATTATGACGGTGCGAACAAATTTAAAACTATTATTGGCGATGACGTGTTTGTTGGCTCAGACAGCCAGCTTGTTGCCCCTGTTACCATTGCACAAGGCGCAACCATCGGCGCAGGCACAACAGTTACTAAGGATATTGCCGAAAACGAACTGGTGATCTCACGGGTTCCACAACGTAATATCCAAGGTTGGAAACGCCCAGAAAAACTCGAGAAAAAATAACGTGGTTACTATCATTGCTGGTTATGATGATTTTTTAGCCAAAAGTGAAGGTGAACGGAACATCTTGCCAATCTTTTTGACTAAGTAGCGATGCCGTTATGCAATGTGCATAAATAATAAGCAATGATGCCCTGCGATAAAGTGCGGTGCATTTTGTCGCAGTTTTTTATTTTTAATGATCTAAAGGAAAGTTTATGACAACTGAAAATGTTCAAACCGCTGAAAATACAGTGGATATTCAAGCGCAAACTTCAGCGTTGATTGAGAAAGTTCATTCAACGGATATGAACACGCTCTTGAATGATTATGTGATCCCTTATGGCACAAAAATTCTGCTTGCGATTGCCATTTATGTGATTGGTAAAAGTATTGCGCGCTTGCTTAGTCGCCTGCTTGGCAAAGCCGTGTTGCATTCCAGCAAAGATGAAATGCTACAAAGTTTCGTTTCCTCGATCAGCTATTTTTTATTTCTCTTAATGGTGATTATTGCCTCGCTGTCCCAACTTGGCATTAATACTTCTTCACTGGTCGCCCTAATCGGTGCGGCGGGTTTAGCGATCGGCTTGGCATTACAAAATTCATTACAAAATTTTGCTGGGGGGGTGATGATTTTGATTTTTAAACCTTTCCGTAAAGATGATGTAATTGAATCTAGCGGAATAGTGGGAAAAGTAGAGAAAATCGGGATATTATTTTTGGAATTACGCACTGGTGATAACAAAACCATCTTAATCCCAAACGGCAAAGTGTTTGGCGACAGCATTACCAACTATTCCAGCAACGCCACACGCCGAATCGACTTTATTTTCGATATCGCCTACAAATCTAACATTGAACAAGCGAAAGCCATTGTAGCCGACATCTTGGCGCAAGATCCACGCGTATTGAAAGACCCAGAACCCACCATTGCAGTGGGCGCACTTGCCGCAAACAGCGTACAGCTGGTGGTTCGCCCTTGGGTAAACACCGCGGATTATTGGGCAGTGCATTTTGATGTCACGGAAAAAGTCAAACTCGCCTTTGACCAAGCTGGCATCGAAATCCCATTCCCACAAATGAATATTCACTTACCTGAAAACGCGGAATTGAAATTGGGGCAGAAGTAATTTCCTTATATCCCTTATATAAAGAAAAAACGTATTTGGG
The DNA here is from genome assembly GCF_002921135.1 of Avibacterium gallinarum. Classification (GTDB taxonomy): domain Bacteria; phylum Pseudomonadota; class Gammaproteobacteria; order Enterobacterales; family Pasteurellaceae; genus Avibacterium; species Avibacterium gallinarum. Next base: position 20,774 of record NZ_PQVJ01000013.1, read on the forward strand.
GTTTGCTCAAATACGTTTTTTATTTCCTTGGTATTCTACATTAGCATTCCACATTTTTTGCCAGCGTAAATCTTGCCACTTTAGGCATTCTTAATTGAATGCGTTCGCGGTTGAGTGTTAAGGCGTTTTCTGTGGGCTGGTAATCTTGCCATAGGCTAGGATCTTGCGGTAAATCTTCTGGCCAGAAATATTGCACGTTAAAGCCGCGCGCTTTACATTCTTGGTGGAGAAGATCGTAACGGTTTTTGAGAAATTGCAGTTTGTTGAAAAAGAATCGGACGTGTCCTTCGCCTAATTTGTAATCCGCAGGTTGCCCAGCAAGATTGTATTTTCCTTTGGCAACCGCGTTGGGAATGCGAGTGAGTTCGCGATGTTCGGCGAGCAGGTGTTGATCACAAAGTTCTTGTGGCGGGACAACATTAATCCTTGTCATTATTTTTCCTTATTTATGAAAAGGTTAGCCCTAAATCTAATTCTTTTAATAATTTGTTTTCTGCGATGAGATCATTGCGCACTAAGGGGTTATGCGCTAAATAACTTGGCTCAAATTGGATTGTCCATTGCGCTAAAGTGCGGTCGATTTTTAATGAAATTTTTTCACTCCATACGGTGGCTTGGCGCGATTTATTCAGCAAAATGGCTAAGCGCAGCAAACGCACAAGGGCGAGAATATCTTGCTCGGTATAACGAGAAAATTTCGCAAAATCAGTCTGTTTAATATTGTTGATTTGGTAACGTACCAAGGTGGTGAGCAGGCGTTGTTGCTCTTTATCAAAGCCCGGCAATTCCATATTTTGCAGAATGTAGGCGGAGTGCTTTTGCAAGCCTTTATGATTGATCACGATGCCCACTTCGTGCAGCCGTGCTGCCCAAAGGAGAATGTCCATCATTTCATCTTGTAGTTGGCTGTTTTGCCAAGCGCTGTATTGTGCGGCAAGGCGTTGAGCGCTTTGATAGACTCGCTCAGATTGCGCCATATCAAGGTTAAATTGTTCGGCCAGGGCAAGGGCGGTGCGTTGGCGGATATTGCTCACTTGGAAGTTTTTTTCTAGGCTGTACATCACGCCTTCACGCAATGCGCCGTCTGAATAACGCATTTGTTCAATGCCGAACACCTCAAATACCGCGCTGAGAATAGCCAGCCCCGGCACGAAAACATCGGCGCGATCTTCGTTTAAACCCTCCAAATGCAGATCGTCAAAATGGCTGACTTGTAGCACTTTTTCACTGAGTTGCGTTAAACGGGCTGCGGTGATAATGCCATTAGGATCAAGATTTGCCGCAATCACTTGATAGACGGTTTTGATCGTGCCTGATGAACCCAGCACCGATTGCCAGCCTAATTTACGGTATTCAAAGGCTAAATCTTCAATTTTATTCACCGCACTTTGTTTGGCGCGCTGAAAATTTTCGGCAGAAATTTCACCTTGCGGGAAGAATTTTTTGGCGAAGCTCACGCAGCCCATATGACGGCTTTCTGCAATGAGCGGATGAAAATCATCACCGATGATCATTTCTGTTGAGCCGCCACCAATGTCCACCACAAATTTTCGTCCTGTTTCAGGCTGAGTGTGAGAAACGCCGGCGTAAATGGTTTTGGCTTCCATTTGCCCGCTGATAATGTTAATCGGGTAAGGGAAAACCTGTTCCGCTTGGCGTAAAAATGCTTCATTGTTTACCGCGGTTCGTAGGGTAAATGTTCCGACCACATTGACATTTTCGGCAGGAAATCCTTGTAGCCGTTCCGCAAACAGCGCTAAACAATTTACTCCGCGCTGAATGGCTTCTTGGCTTAGCTGGTTGTTCTCATCTAAGCCTTCAGCCAGTTGCACTTTCTGTTTTAGGCGTGAAAGCACTTGGATTGAGCCATTGATAATGCGGGCGATGATCATATGAAAGCTGTTTGAGCCCAAATCAATGGCGGCGATTTCACGCGCTTCGCCACGCTGATGTAAATAATCAGAGGCTTTGGCTAGAAGGTTTTCGTTATTCATAAAATTGCCCTAAAAATCAAAGTGATAAAGTAGGTCAAAGGCCTGATTTACGCCCGAAACCGATTGTAAATAAAGTTGTGGTAACAATTTGTAGCGTACCGTAAATTCGGCTAAGCCGTCAAATAAGCCTACGCCGTATTTGAGCTGCAAGCGTGGTGTAATGTTGCCGCTCACCGTAACTTTGGAACTGTCTCCCACCCCTTGCGTGCCTAGGCTGAGATCTTGCACACCAAAGGCTTCGCCAATACCGCCGACTAATTTACCGCTTTTCGCTAAGCCCATTCCAAGCAGTGCCGCCCCGATTGAACCGCCTGAGCCTGCTTCACCGCTATTTTCCAGTGAACGCCCTGTTAGCAAGTAGGAAAGGGCTTCATCTTGCGAGCTAGCAGGATCGGAGAACACCGTAACTTGTGGGGCAGTGGCAATGCCGATCACTTTCACCCCAGCGGTAATATTGCTGTTTTCCATTGCCGTTGGGTTGCGAATGGCTTCAATATTCAGCATTGGTTGAGATGGCAAGCCAGAAAAACTGATTTGCCCTTTGCGAATTAGCAAGTCTTGTCCATAAGCGGCATAGCGCCCATTTTTCAAGTAAATTTGCCCAAATAAACCCAGTTTGCCTTTGTCTTGTTTGACTGAAAGCAAGCCGTTTAAGCTGGTGTTTAAGCCGTAAGCGTTGAGAGTAACATCATCACCAATATTAATTTTCAGATCGGAACGAATTTCCATACCGCTTTTCGTACGCGCTTTAATTTCACCGTTTTTTACCCCCACTTTGGTTTTGTCTGGGCCGTCTAAAATCACTTCATCACCGCTTACGGCAACGGCACTGTCTGGCAATTCTTCAATGGCAATTCTTGCCCAAGGAATATCTACCGTACCAGAAATATCAAGCAGTTTTGGATTGGCTGTGAGTTCCACATTTGGGCTAATTTTTAATTTCGCCATTGACGGAATATTCACATTAAAGCGATCTGCTTTGGCTTGCACACGCGTGTTCCAGTGTTCCACATCTTTCCAATCCGCTTCGCCAGTAATATCTAAACGGCTTTCAGGGCTTTGCACATAGCCTTGCAAGGTGGAACGATTGCCGGCAAAACGCATAGATAAATTGCCGTCTTTAATGGTGAACGGCAGGGATTTCATTGTGGCGCTTAAGCGATTGACATCAAAATTACCGTGAATAAGCGGTGCATTGAGATTGCCACCTAAGGTAAGATTGGCAGCAATTTCGCCATTGATTTTTTCACCACTTGAAAGCAGTTGTTTGGCTAAATTGAGATTTAAGCGCTGAATGCTAATGTTTCCCCCTAAGGTGCGAGATTTTGCCAAATCTTGCAGTTTAAGTGCGGTGGTAATTCGGCCATTTTCCACTAAATCAATGGCGGAATCCAAATTCAGATTGTTGTTTTCCATTTGGGCTTTAATGTCCACTTTCGGAATAGCAAGGTTGAAGGTGCGATAATCAATTTTCTGCGCCACCGATAAATGATTACCAGCCACTTGCACATTGAGTTTCAGCGGCTTATCGCTAAACCACGCCACCGTTCCCTGACTTTGTAATAGCCCTTTGATTTGCGTTTGGCTCTGTTCTTTATCCAATAATTTGTTGATTAAGGCTAAATCCAATTTACGCACTTGGAATGGCACTTCGCCGTTTTTCCCTGCGGTGAAATTTTTGGGGAAACATAGCTCAATATCGCTGTTTAACCAACAATGTGCGGAAATCGCGGCTTCGATTTTGTTTTGATTATAAGTTACTGCAACGCCTTGATTGGTTTGCCATTTTCCAACTGGGGATTGAATATCCACACCGCTAATTTGCCCTTTCCAGATTTGCGAAGTGCGGTCGAAATTTCCTGCAATTTTTAAATTAGCCGCCACAGGTTTGCCCTGTGATTGCAGTTGTAACTGGTGATTTTTTTCATCACCCGCTAACGCAAGGGTGGCTTGGTTAATTGCCACATCGGCATATTTCAAGCCCGTTACATTGGCGTTTAAATCACCGCTAATCACTTGCTGCGAACGAATATCCCCTTTAACAGCGAATTTATTCAGCTGTAATTGTTGGAAGCGAATGTTGTTCCCCGTTAAATCCACGTTTAAATTTGGCTCGCGAATGTCCCCTTTCAATTTTGCATAGCCAAACAGGGTGGCGGAAAGTTCAGGCAGCAATCCACGCAAGTTTGGCGCGTGAATATCAAGGGATAAATCGGATTGTTGGCTGATTTCCCCTTGCATTGCAATGCGGTTTTCACCGTAATTAAGCAACAGATTTGGCACTTGCAGCCATTTGTTGTTGTCTGCGCTGAGCTGACCTTTTAGGCTTAAAGGCTGACGAGAAAGTGTGCCGTTAATGTCTAAATCGGGGACGTTAATTGTCCAATTTTGCCCATCAACTTGCCCTTGCGAGCTGAAATGACCAGACAGCACCGCAGGCATTGCAGGCAAATATTGAGTGATATTTAATTGTGAAAAATCCACCGCACTTTGCCATTGCACGCCTTTTTGCCAGTTTACTTCACCGCTTAAATTCGCCTTGCCTTGTAAGGTGCTAAGCGCAAATTGTGCAATGTTGGCCTGCCAAAGTTTGCCGTTAATTTGACTGGTAATTTGCGTTTTTGGCGTACTCATTCCAGAAACATCGGCATTCAGTTGTGCTTGGTAAGCCAGCAAATCGCCAGTCAGATTGAGCGTTAAATTTTGTACTTTCAGCGGATCTTTTTCTTTTTTATCAAAAGGATATTGCAAGCTTTTACTGGTGAGCTTGAGATCAAAGGGCGTTTTTTCTTGGTTAAGCGCCACATTACCCACCAGCTCTGCATTAATATCCCCTTTGCTTTGCAAATGAAGTTGGGTTTGCCCACGCAGTTTGCCTGAAAGTTGTAGGCTGAGATCGCCCTGTGGGATATTCAAGGGCGCATAGCCTTTCAGTTGGCTGTTAAGCTGAAAATCAAGAGGGAAATCTTCGTCCAGCTGCATTGTGCCTTGCCCTGCCAGCGTTCCCACTGAACTGGCGATATTCAGGTTATGCAGCTGAACTTGATTGCCTGTGGCATCAGCGTTGATTTGCAAAGAGGACACTTCAATTTGCTGTGTAGGGGCAGGTGTTGTTTCACTTTTCGCTGCCTTATTTTGTGCATTATCTTGCCCCTTATTTGCGCTGTCGAAATGCTGTTGATATTGCCAATTTTTGCCTTGAATATCGGTGATATGGAGATCAAAAGGCAGCTCGATTTTATTTAAATTGCCGAGCAGGGCTGGGGTAAGTTTTTGTTCTAACTGTTGCCAATCAATGGCTTGCTCTGTTGGTTGAGTGGCTTTGCTTTCCGTTTTTTGTGCGGTTTTTTCTTCTTCTGGAGAGCTGTAAGTTTGTACTAACAAATCATTAATCTGCGTTGGCGCAAGGGTAAAACCGCTTTCATTGTTTAGGCTAAGTGCGGTGGAAAAATGGGCTAAATTGATCTGCGTTTGATCGATAGTTAAAGCTAAATCCTGCACTTGCACATTATCTGCTTGCACCGCCACAGGCAGATGAATTTTCTTCATTGGGCTAGGATCTTTGTCCTTTTCTTCGGACGGCGGCAGCTTTGTCGTGTCAATATGAATTTGTGGTTGTTGAATGCTGAGATCTTGCAGGCAAACTTTGGCTTTCAGCAAGCAAGACAAATCCAGTTGCAAATGGGCTTGCTGAATTTGGGTATCCACGCCCTCTGACTGAAATTTGACATTATGCAAGGTTAGCCCATTTTGCAAGCCGCCTTCCACCTGCTCAATAGAAAGGCTATCCATTAGCTTATCCACCAGCTGAATCAAACCACGCTGCCCTTGATTGGTGGCAAGGGTGGCGAGCAAGGCAAAAATCGGCAAAAAAATCACCGCACTTATACACAGCAGTTTTTTCCATAACGGACGTTTTTTCTTCACGGCAGGGGAGTGTTCCGCCTGATTTTCTGTACCTTGCTTTTCAGTGCTTTGGTTTGCCATATTTTGCTTTTCAGTATTTGGGGTGGATTGCGCTTCTTTTGTCATTTTTGTTGCCTATAATTCCGAACCTAAACCAATGTAAAACTGCACGTTTTTGCTGTTGTCTTTATCACGAATTGGGGTGGCGATATCCAGTTTTACCGCGCCGATAGGTGATGCCCAGCGCACACCCATTCCCGCACCATAGCGCAGTTCTTCTAAATTGAAACTGTTCGCCGCGAGCCCTGTGTCGGCAAAGGTGGCGAGCCACCAGTTTTCATAAACTTGGTATTGATATTCCAATGTTCCCGTGGCAAGACGGGTTGCGCCCACCAATTTGCCCTCGGCATTTTTTGGTGAGATTTTTTTATAGCCGTAACCGCGCACGCTACGATCGCCCCCAGCAAAGAAACGAAGTGCGGGCGGAATTCTCTCTAAATTTTTGGTCTGTAACCAGCCGATTTCACCACGCACTAAGAAACGGTGATTATCGGCAAAGGTGCGAATCCACGCACTGGACGCTTGTACTTTGAAGAAGTTCGCATCAGAAAGCCAGATTTTATGCCCAAAATCCACGGTTAAACGTTGTGCATCGCCCCAAGTTGGGAATAAACCGCCTCTTAAGCGGGTACGGCTAATAGACGCCGTGGGGTAAACTAACCAAGTGCGATCAGAATGATTGGCTTGGGTGAAAGAATCATAACGCACACGCAACCCAAGGGCGTGCTGCCAGCCTGATACGCGATTCCAATAACGCAATGCCGCAAAGGTGCCTGATGAGGTTTCTGTGTCGTTAGTTTTTTCCCGTTCGTAACCAGTGGAAAATTCATAATAATAACGCAGCGGATTTTTCAGCAGTGGCATTTTATACACCGCTTCCACCGTTTGTTTTGGCGCAGAGGCGTAAAGATTAAAACGGAAACTATGCCCACGGCTGTTGATCCAAGGTTTTGTCCAGCCCCATTGAAAGCGCGGGCCGACATCGGTGGAATAACCTATCCCCACATCCATGGCATTTTTTTTACGCGGCGTGAGTAGCACATCAACATTAACGACTTTATTTTCTTCATCAAGGTTAGGCTGCACTAACACCGAGCTAAACCAGTTGGTGGAGGTGTAATCGTTGGTAAAACTGGAAAGATCATTGATGAGATAAGGTTGCCCTTCTTCAATTTCCATCATATTACGCAAATAATCTTCACGAATTTGCGAGCGTTGAAAGGTGAATTTGCCGAAGCGATAGCGTTCGCCACTATCAAAGGTGATTTTCCACCAGCCTTGATAAGTGGAAGGGCGCACTAATAATTGGGAAACATCAAAATCCGCATCAAAATAACCACGTGCCAGAGCAAGGGATTGCAGATCGCTTTTGTAATCTTCGTATTTGGAGTGATAAAGCAATTCGCCAAGTTTAGGCAGTTTTTTATCTAACGCTTTGAAGGCTTCATCGTCTTTTGCTTGGCCCAGAATTTGAATATCCATTCCTGTGAGCAAAACAGGTTTGCCAGCATTGACATCAGCGATGAGTACAGGGCGTTTGCCCCCTTTAGCAGGTTGCAGGCGGAAATCAATTTTAATGTTGTAATAGCCGTAAACACGCAAGGCTTTTTTGATGGCTTCACTCACAATATATTGATAGCGATCTGAGCCGTCCGCTTCTTCAGGATCGATCATCTTGGTGTAAATATCCACGTTTTCAATGGCTTTTACCCCTTTTACCCCAATCACTTTGAGATCTACGGTATGCTCAGCGTAAACATTTAAACTGGTTAAAACACAACCCGCCAGCAAACTTAGTGCGCTGAGTAAATGGCGTTTTTTCTGTTGTAATAATTTCATAATGTTCCCCAATAATCTTGCCCTAGTTTACGTTTCCGCAACGCGCTGCGCAAATATTCCCACATTAAAGTGCGGTGAAATTTTTCATTATTTTTATAATGCGTTTATGAATGGACTAAATGGCGTTTGCGAATGCCTAAAAGTAACAGTGCACCCCCATAAATTACTGCCGCAACGGCAATCAGCCACACGAGCCAGTGAATGCGCTGAATAAACGCCATTTGTTGCCACTGGATTAAACTTGGGCAATAGTGCCAAACCACAGCCCCCATTGCTAGCCCTGCGGTGAAAACTTTGGCAAAAAACACCGCACTTTGTTTGCTAAAGTGATAGACATTGGCCTGCGCTAGCCCGCGGTAGAGCAAATAGGCGTTTAAAGTGGCAGACATCGCCGAAGCAATGGCAAGCCCCACATAGCTAAACGGAATGGCAAGCAGGTTAAATGCCATATTGCTCACCATAGCGATAATGCCGATTTTCACCGGGGTTTTGGTGTCTTGGCGTGCGTAATAGCCGTTGGCAAGAATTTTGATCAGCATAAAACTGAGCAAGCCCATATTAAATGCCCACAAGGAATAAGAGGCCGCTTGCACATCAGAAAATAAAAATTCACCACGCATAAATAGCACCAACAACATCGGCTGTGCCAACACACCAATGCCGATCATCGCTGGTACGCCGAGTAATAAAATCATTCGCACGCCCCAATCCATTGTGTTGCGAAAATCCACCGTACTTTGTTCGGCATTATCCGAACGATTAACGTGGTGGCGGGCGAGGGTTGGCAAGATCACAGTGGAAATGGCGATACCAAAAAGCCCAAGAGGAAATTCGAGCAAGCGATCGGAATAATACAGCCAGCTAATCGATCCCGTCATTAAGAAACTGGCGATAAAGGTATCCAATAATAAATTGATTTGGCTCACGGAAACGCCGAATAGAGCTGGGATCATCAGCGTACGAATTTTCTTCACTCCTTCATCATTCCACGCCCATCGCGGTTTCACTAAAAGCCCCGCTTTTTTTAAGAACGGCAGTTGAAATAAAAATTGTAGCAACCCGCCGATAAAGATCCCGATAGCAAGAGCAAGATCGGGGCTAGGGGTGTGCGGTGCGAGAAAAAGTGCGGTGCAAATCATCGCCACATTGAGCAACACAGGGGAAAACGCCATTACGCCGAACTTGCCCAAAGTGTTTAAAATCGCCCCAGATAAGGCAACAAAGGTGATAAACCATAAATAAGGAAAGGTGATTTTGAGTAGCAATGAGGCTTGTTCAAACTTCACGCCGTTTACCCCATCATTGAGCCAATCAATAAACCAGCCCGTACCGAAAATGGCGGCAACCACAGGGGAGAAAATCATCGCAAAGGCGGTAACGATAGTGACTAATCCGCCTAATGTCCCCGAAACTTTGCTGATAAATTGCTGGGTTTTGTTGAGATCGCCGGCTTTTTGGTATTCTGCCAAAACGGGTACAAAGGCTTGAGAAAATGCGCCTTCAGCAAATAAACGGCGTAAAAAATTAGGAATACGGTTGGCAAACAAGAACACATCAGCACTTAATCCCGCGCCGATGATTTGTGCGATAATCACATCACGCACCAATCCAAGTACGCGCGATAATAAAGTCATTGCACTGACAATAATGCCAGATTTTAATAATCGTTTACTCAAAATAGCTTTCTCATCAAGAAAAATTTGGCTTAATTGTATAGAAATTTTGTTTTTAAGCTATATTCTAGGCAAAAAAACTGATAAAATTCGCTCACATCGTTTGGGTGGGCTACATTGAAAGCCGCATTTTCAGCGAACGATGCAGACTTTCGGTTGTGTCTCACCGAGTAATCAAGCTAAATTTTGCTAATTGTTTATTGACAATTATGGAACGGAAAGGCATAGTTTACGCCTTTATTTATCTCATAAACTAACAGAAATTTTTAGGAGTTTGACCTTGGCTAATATCAAGTCAGCTAAAAAACGCGCGGTTCAATCAGAAAAACGCCGCCAACACAATGCAAGCCAACGCTCTATGATGCGTACTTACATTAAAAAAGTTTACGCCGCTGTAGCAGCAGGTGAAAAAGCTGTGGCTGAAGCCGCTTTCGTAGAAATGCAAAAAGTTGTGGATCGTATGGCATCTAAAGGCTTAATCCACAAAAACAAAGCAGCGAACCACAAATCTAAATTATCTGCTCAAATCAAAAAATTAGCGTAATTTCAGATTAAAAAATTCAGAAAAATAAAACCGCACTTTAAAAGTGCGGTTTTTTTATGATTTATTTTTAAATCGTCTGCGTCTGCTGTGATAGGTTAAACGACTGGCTGTTTGAGGTTGTTTCTTTTTAGCAGGCTGGGAAAGCTCAAGTTGTTTGCGTTTCACTCGGCGATAACGGCTTAAAAAATAATGAATGGAGCTGGCAAATAATATTCCTGTAAGAAACACGATAATGATCTCACCGTAAAGACGGTTAAAAATCAGATTGATTTTACTTTGCGTGGTTTGTCCATACTTATTATTAAAGGTTACGCGCAAAAAACCTTCCACGCCGTCAGAAGAATAAATCGGTTCAACAATTTGTTGATTGATGATTTCTTTTGCCACGGGCTGATCAAGCCCTAATTGCAGACGTAATAATGAAGCATTGGAGCTCTGTGCTAACAGCTCACCCCGATTAGAATAAATTGAAGCATCAAGGATAAAATCCTCTTTCACAAAATTATCTAAGTTTTCTGTCAACTGTTCTGATTTTGCATTATTAATCAATAACATTGAAAATAAATTGGCTTGCTGACGCACCAATAAATGAGAAAGATTTGTTACTTGGTTGACGCTGGCTAATTGTGATCCCAGTTTAAATTGTTGCACACCGAATAAAATCACGCCCATTATGCCAAGGCAAAATAAGATTATGATAACAATCATCGTGATTTTCAGTGCTTTTTCTTTGATGAGTTGCACGTTATTTTCCCCAAGATTTCGCAAAATAGGCTAGAATAAGGCGTTATTTTAGTCTATTTATGCGTTCACGGCACAATAAATCGTAAAAATGCCGATAATTTACAGGATTTTCTATGCAAACACAAAATCTCAACCAATTACAACAACAGTATCCAAATCTGCCTTGTCCAGTGCAGCAGACGCAACCCCTTGCCGCAGGACAGGATTATTTTTTGCTTTATGGCGAAAGCTTAGATTTGGCCAAATTGCAGCTATTTCAGCAAAAGTGCGGTGAAAATTTCACGCTTTTTGATTATTGGATTGAAGCGCACAACCTTGCGGTGCTGTTGCAAGGCAATTGGCAAGCGCAATGGCAAGAATATGCCCATCAGCTAGAAGTGGATATTGCGCGGCTCAATTTTTCCGCTCGTTTGCAGAAAAAAGGCTTGTTGGTGATGGATATGGATTCTACAGCTATTCAAATTGAATGTATTGATGAAATTGCGAAATTGGCTGGCACAGGTGAATTGGTGTCTGAAATCACCGAGCAAGCAATGCGCGGAGAGTTAGATTTTGAGCAAAGCCTGCGCCGCCGTGTGGCAACCCTAAAAGGCGCACCAGAAAACATTTTACAACAAGTGCGAGAAAAATTGCCGCTGACTTCAGGTTTAGTGGAAACCATTCAAGGCTTGCAGAAATACGGTTGGCGAACTGCCATTGCGTCAGGTGGGTTTACTTATTTTGCGGATTATTTAAAAGCAGAATTAGGGCTTGATGCGGCGGTTTCCAATCAATTCGAGATTGTGGACGGCATTTTGACTGGCGAAGTACAAGGTGCGGTGGTGGACGCACAATATAAAGCGGATACCTTGTGTCAATTGAGCGAACAATATCATATTCCAATGGAAAACACCGTTGCCATTGGTGATGGCGCTAATGATTTGCCAATGATGAAAGTCGCCAATCTCGGTGTGGCATTCCACGCCAAGCCGAAAGTGCAACAACAGGCGCAAATTGTGGTAAACTTTGCCGACTTAACCGCACTATTATGTATTTTAGGTGCGAATGACCGAATAATGAAAAACGAGGAGTAATTATGCCTTCATTTGATATTGTTTCTGAATTAGACGCGCACGAAGTGCGTAACGCCGTGGAAAATGCCAATCGTGATTTAGCCAACCGTTGGGATTTCCGCAACGTGCCTTCTTCTATCGAATTAAACGAAAAAACGAAACCATTAAAGTGTCGAGCGAGTCCGATTTCCAAGTGGAACAGCTGGTGGATATTTTGCGTAATGCGTGTATTAAGCGTGGCATTGATTCTGCGTCATTGGATATTCCAACAGAATATGAACACAGCGGTAAAACCTTCAGCAAAGAAATTAAGCTGAAACAAGGTATCGAAACGGATATAGCGAAAAAACTGACCAAGTTAATCAAAGAATCCAAGCTCAAAGTGCAAACTCAAATTCAAGGGGATCAAGTGCGCGTAACAGGGAAATCCCGTGATGACTTGCAAGCGGTGATCCAACTGGTGAAAAATGCGGAATTAGGGCAGCCATTCCAGTTTAATAATTTTAGAGATTAATCAATATCTCATCTAAAGCGGCAAATCTAGCCGCTTTTTTTATAGAGAACGTTTATAGACTTCGCCAAAATATTTTGTTTGCGAACCGAAAAGTTTATGGATCTGCGCTAAAAATAGTTCTCCTGTGGCGATGGCGTCAATTAAGGCGTTATGGTTGATGTAATCAGGCAAGCTATAATTTTTGCGAATAGTTGCGAGCTGATAATTGGGGCTGACATTTGTTTGTGGCGACATAAAAGAACGCTCAATTTTTAATGTGTCTAGCCAAATGAGGGGAAAATGCGTGATCTGATAGCGTGTGGCAAGATAATGCTGAATAAAACGCTTTTCAATATTGGCTCCGTGGGCAATGACAATTCGTCCAGCCATTAGGCTAAAAAGTTTGTGCATCGCCTCATCGAGTTGTTCGGCACCATTGAGCATTTGTGGCAAAATATGATTAACCACGACCGTTTCAGGATTGACTTGAGGTTCATCAATAAATAAATGCCAAGCTTGGGAGAGATCTAAGCGGAGGTGATCAATTGGTAGAGCGGCAATACTTAAAATATTGTCGATCATTGAATTAAGCCCAGTAGTTTCAAAATCGATCACAAGGTAAGTGAGTTTTTCAAGTTCATCTTCAATATTAGGGCAAGGAAATTGGAGTAAAGGCTGTAAAATAGCAGGGCAATCTTTGTGCATTAAATATTGTTGCCGTGCGTGTTGCAATTTGCTGAGTGGGTGAAAACGCTGAAAAAATTGAGAAAATCCTTTCATCGCATTATTCCTCTTTGTGAAAAGCGAAGCTGGGCGGCTTCTTGGAATTGTGCAATTAAACGGAATACATCTTTTAAATGCTGCCGTTCAAAGGTGGTGAGCTCACTGGGGTCAATATGATTGCTGATCGGCTGCTGATTTTGCAGAGAAATTCGTTGATATTTAAAGCGAATATCACACACGCATTCGTAAGCACCTAGCGCATTATCTAGCGTGGTTTTGTCAATCAATGCTAATTCTTGGCAGCGAATAAAACGTTGCTCCGTAGAAAGTGCGTTGGAAATGCCCGCTGCCAAGGCGTAGATACGCCCAAGATCAACCAGTAAACTAATAGCACGTTTTTTTAAATTGAGTTTATTTTTATTTTCCCCTTCTTTAATGGGAACAAAATTACGGAAAATGCTCAAAGGTGGGGTGATTTTCGTTGAATTTGCGACTAAAAATGATAAAAAACGTTTATTATTCTTTACTAATTCTGTAATGTGATCTTGTAATTGTTCAACTAAATTCGTTTCACCATAAAGTGCACGCATATCCATTAACACGCTGGTATTTAATAGACTCTCTAATTCAGGCGTACGAACCCATTGATTAAAATTTTCTTTCCATTGCGTTAATGAAATGCACCATTTAGGGTTTGATGCCATAAAGTTTCCCGAGCAATAAGCATAACCGCACAAATCTAAGCCTTGATTAACAAACTCGGCAAGTTGAGCAAAATAGGCTTGTTCCCTTTCATTTAGCGATCGTTCGGTAATAATGAAATTATCCTGATCTGATAATAAGTGCATTTCATAACGAGCCTGCGAGCCAGATACCACCCACGCATAAGCACAAGGTGGTTCGCCAAATTGATGCTCCGCCATCATCAATAATTTTCGGTTAAAGGCATCTGCTATTAAGGTCATCACTTTCATAATGGTGTTATAAGGTGTACCATTTTGCATAAGCGCGATAAATAAGGTTTTTTGTTGCTGCGCTGCTTCAATCAATAACGGTAACGTATTAGCTTGAAAAATGCGATTGATGATAAAAATTGATTGAATGCTGTTATATCTCACCAAATCGGTTGCGGTTAAAATCCCTAAAATTTGCCGATCGATGACAATAGGTAAACTGCGAATATTGTGTTGCATCATCAAAGACACCGCATCAAGAATTAAGTCGGAAGGCGCAATCGTTGGAGGATTTGGAGTCATAATTTGGCGAATAGATTGATGAATATCTAATCCCATAGCGACCACTTTTTTAGTCATATCTCGATCATTGACGATCCCGATTAATTTTCCATTTTCCAGCACTAAAGCGGAAGAACGGCGCTGCTTTTGCATTTCTTGCGCCGTTTGTTGAATGGTGCTGCTTACATCAACAAGAGCGACTTTAGGGTTAGCTACTTCAATAGCTTTTTTCATAAAAATATTATCATCATTCTTGAGATTTGCACTGCGCGCAATACTGGTTAATCTTGTGCTAGTGCGGGGAGAAAAGTAAGCAGCATATTCGGGATATTCTTGCAATATTTTGCTCAAGCAAGGATAGGGGATTTGATAAATCAAACTATTTTCTAAAGCATAAGCACAATATTTTTCTTTTTCGTGTGGTGAAAAAATACTGAAACCGAAAATATCCCCTTGTTCTAACTTAGCCCGCAGTTCACCGTCTTGATGAATTTGCTCAACTTCACCAATACGAATAATGTAAAGAAAATCTACCGCATTTTGTTCGTCAATTACCGCTTCCCCTTTAGGGATATAACGAATCATAATCTGACTTGCTATGCGTTGTACCAAAGAAGAAGGGAGCTGATTAAAAGGGAAAAGTGTCGCAATAAAAAGCTCAATATTCGGAATGAGAGATGTATCCATTTATTCCACCTTTTTGAAGATCGGCGATGGTTTTAGTATAACTTTATCTTTACGGAATGAAAGCCTAAAAAGCAAAGTGCGGTCATTTTTCTTGGCGTTTTTCCTGAAAATCGTTAAACTATGCCGACTTTTTTAGCAAAGGAATAATGAATTTATGGCATTACTTGATGTGTTGATTTACCCCGATGAGCGTCTTAAAACGGTGGCGCAGCCGGTGGAAAAATTTGATGAAGAATTACACACTTTGATTGATAATATGTTTGAAACAATGTATCACGAGCAGGGTATTGGCTTGGCGGCAACCCAAGTTGATGTGCATCGCCGTTTGATTGTGATCGACATTGAAGGTACGAAAGAAAATCAAATTGTGCTAATTAACCCTGAAATTATCGAAAGTTCTGGCGAAACGGGCATTGAAGAAGGCTGTTTGTCTTTGCCCGGAATGAATGGTTTTGTACCGCGTAAAGAAAAGCTGACTGTGCGTGCCTTGGACAAAAATGGTAAAGATTTTTTACTTAATGCTGATGGCTTATTGGCGATTTGTATCCAACACGAAATTGATCACTTAAATGGCATTGTCTTTGCGGATTATCTTTCTCCGCTCAAACGCCAGCGTATGAAAGACAAACTCACTAAGTTGAAAAAACAGCTACAAAAAGCCTAATTTTTACCATTAGAAAGAAAACCTGCGTTTAAGCAGGTTTTTTTATGAGAAAAATTTACGAAAAAAGCACCGCACTTTATTTTAGGGGCTTTTCCTTTTGGGCTGCGTAGGCCGCCCCTTTAGCGAGCATACGCAGTTGTAAAATCACCCGTTCTTTAAGCAACTCACGTTCTTCCTTATTCATATCCAAAGCATTCGCACCAGCGGTGAACACCAGTGTAACGATGCCCTCTGCTTGAATATAAGCAATATGGCGGGAATAGCCATTGCGTTCGGCAATATATTCAGCCAGTTCGTCAATAAAATGCTTAATTTCCCGTGCGGCGGCGGTACGGAAAGCGTGCGATGTTCCAGAGCTTTCACGCAACAATAAGCGGAAAACGTTGGTACTGTGGGTGATAAATTCAAAAAATGTATTTACGGAAATTACGATAACACTACCGCCATTTTCCAACCGTTTTCGTGCTTGGCGCATTAATTGGCGCAGCATTAGGCCTGCTTCGTCCACCATTTCTAAGCCGAGTTCGTCCATATCACGAAAATGGCGATAAAAAGAGGTGGGCGCGATGCCCGCTTCTCTTGCCACTTCACGCAAGCTCAGATTGGAAAAACTTTTCTCCGCACTGAGCTGATTAAACGCCGCGCTGATTAACGCACGTCTAGTTTTTTCTTTTTGAATTGCACGAACGCCTGCCATTTTGCCCTCTTATTTTTGTTGAAGGATCGGGGTGATGATATTGCTAATGGTGTTTGCCACCCGTTCATAACGCATTCTTAATGGAGAACCAGGGCGGTAAATTAATGCTACTGTGCGTGAGGGTTCTGGCACACAAGGGAGATATTTTACCCCTGTGCGATTGCCTTCATTTAACACCGCAAGCTCTGGCATTAAGGTTATTCCTGCGTTGGCGGAAACCATATTGCGTAAGGTTTCAAGGCTGGTGGCTTGGAAATGGGGATTTTCCTTTGCCCCTGCGGTGAAACAATAGCCTAGCGCTTGATCTCGCAAGCAATGGCCGTCATCAAGCATTAGCATTTCGCAGCCTTTGAGTTTGTCCATTGGGATACTTTTCTCTTTCGCCCAAGGGTGATCTTGCGAAATGGCCAGCAACATTTTTTCTTTAAATAATGGCACTTCAATAAAGGCTTCGGTTTCTGGCACAGTGGCAAGAATGGCACAGTCTAAGCGTCCACTTTCCAGTTGCTCTAACAGCTGGTGGGTTTGCGCTTCATATAAAAATAGCTCTAAATCAGGAAACGCTTGTTTCAGTGCTGGCATAATATAAGGCAAGAGATAAGGCCCAAGGGTTGGGATCATTCCTATATGCAATGGCCCAGTCATTTCTTTGCCTTGATTGCTTGCCATTTCTTTCAGCACTTTGACTTCGCGCAACACGGTGCGAGCTTGTTCCACAAGGAGCAAGCCCGATTGGGTAAATAACACTTTACGGCTAGTGCGTTCTAATAAAATGATGCCTAGTTCGTCTTCCAATTTGCGGATTTGTCCGCTTAGGGTTGGTTGGCTAACGTGGCAAGCATCTGCAGCTCGGCGAAAATGTTTGTGTTCGGCGAGTGCCACTAAGTATTCTAAATCACGGATATTCATATTTTCTCTGCTTCCTCCATCATAGAAAGGAACAATTAAAAGGATAGGTATTAATCGTTTGTAACTATATCACGATTTTCACTATAATTCACCCCGTCAATAAGAAATCATTATTTTAATCGCAATAGGAGAAAGATTATGACAGCAACAATGGAAGGAAAAAAAGTTCCTCAAGTAACATTCCATACTCGTCAAGGCGATCAATGGGTTGATGTAACCACTTCAGATTTATTTGATAACAAAACGGTCGTGTTATTTTCATTACCGGGTGCATTTACCCCAACTTGTTCATCAACACACTTACCACGTTATAACGAATTAGCGTGCGAATTCAAAGCCTTAGGTGTGGACGATATTATCTGTTTATCTGTAAACGATACTTTCGTAATGAACGCGTGGAAAGCAGATCAAGAAGCAGAAAACATCACAGTAATCCCAGATGGTAACGGTGAATTTACTGAAGGTATGGGTATGCTTGTTGATAAAGATGACCTTGGCTTTGGTAAACGTTCTTGGCGTTATTCAATGCTTGTGCGCAATGGCGTGGTGGAAAAAATGTTCATCGAGCCAAACGAGCCAGGCGATCCGTTCAAAGTGTCTGATGCAGATACAATGATCAAATACTTAAAACCTGATTGGCAAGCAAAACCTTCAGTGTCTATCTTCACTAAACCAGGCTGCCCATTCTGTGCAAAAGCAAAAGGTTTATTAAAAGTGAAAGGTTACACCTTTGAAGAAATCGTATTAGGCCGCGATGCAAGCACCATCTCTGTGCGTGCGATTACGGGTAAAACCAGTGTGCCACAAGTATTCATCGGTGGGGAGTACATCGGTGGAAGCGAAGATTTAGAAAAATACTTCGCGAACGAATAAACCATAGACTCCATAGCATAAATTAGAAACTTCCTATAAAAACCTTTGGCTAATCCTTGTGATTAGCCTTTTTTATGCCGTTAATAATGCGGCGGCGGGGTTTCTTCAGCTTGGCTTGCAATATTAGACGGTTGTAAATCTTTTAACTTCGCCGCTAAATGACGCAGCTGCAACTGCATTTTCTCAAGCATAAATTGTTGTTCCACCAAGGCTTGGTTTAATTCTTCAATGGCGTGTTCCTGAAACGCCACTTTTGTTTCTAATTCGGCAATTTGTTTTGCTTGCTCAAGTTGAATTTGCATAAATAATCCTTAGCGTTATGTTTAAAATGCACAATGAATTATCAACAGACCCATAAATAATGGTTGTTAAATTGCGCAATACGATTTAACCTATCAAAAATTTCGATTCATTATAAAGGATGATAAACAATGTTAAAAATTCAAAAATTCTCTCTTATCACACTTGCATTAAGTGCGGTGGTTTCTGGCTCAGTTTTTGCTGATCAAGCAGCGAATAAAAAATTCAATGATGAAGCCTCTTATGTGGTGGGCTATGCCACAGGAAAACAATTCCTTGAAACCTTAATCAACGATCAAAAAGATGTGATCAGTTACGACAAAGCTCGCGTATTACAAGGCGTGAACGATGCCTTAGAGGGCAAAGGTGATTTAACGGATCAACAAATCCAAGAAAAATTAAAAGCCATTGGCGACAAAGTGTATGAAGCGCGTCAAGCGAAAGTACAAGCTGAAAACGAAAAATTCACCGCGGACTTTATGAAAAAAGAGGGCGCGAAAAAAGAGGGCGCGAAAAAAACCGCTTCAGGCTTAATGTACCGCATTGAAAAAGCAGGTGAAGGTGCGGCAATCAAACCTGATGATATGGTCAAAGTGCATTACACAGGAAAACTGGCTGATGGCACGGTATTTGACAGCTCAGTGCAACGCGGTCAGCCCGCAGAATTCAAATTAAATCAAGTGATTAAGGGCTGGACAGAAGGGCTGCAATTAGTCAAAAAAGGCGGCAAAATTGAATTGCTCATCCCAGCAGATTTAGCCTATGGCAAACAAGGTGCGGGTCCAATTCCGCCTAACTCTACCCTTTATTTTAAAGTGGAAGTGCTAGACGTAACGCCAGCGAAAAAATAACCCACAAAACCACCGCACTTTTAGCATAATGAAAGTGCGGTGCATTTTTGTCCTACTTTTTTGAGATGAACCCAATGCTAACGGATAGACGCCCTTTTACTGACGAAGATCGTGCGATTTTACATTCCTATGTAGCGGTGGTGGACGGCGTGAGCGCCTTAATTGGCGGCCATTGCGAAATCGTGCTACATTCTCTTGAAGATTTTGAACATTCTGCCATTTGCATTGCCAATGGGCATAACACCCACCGCAAAGTGGGATCGCCAATCACCGATTTTGCCCTAAAATCCCTCAAAACAATGCAAACGGAGAATGTTTCCAAGCCTTATTTTACCCGGGCAAAAGGCACGGCGTTGATGAAATCCGTCACCATCGCCATTCGTAATCAAGAAAAACGCATTATTGGTTTGCTGTGCATTAACATTAATTTAGATGTGCCAGTAACCCAATTTATCCAAGCCCTTATGCCGCCTGAGGAGCAACAGTCTGCTTCTGAAGTGAATTTTGCCAGCTCGGTGGAGGAACTGGTTAGCCAAACCATCGAACAAACCGTGCAAGAGATCACCGCTGATCGCTTGGTGGCAAACAATAATAAAAATCGCCAAATTGTGCTTTCGCTCTATGAAAAAGGCATTTTTGACATCAAAGATGCCATCAACCTAGTGGCTGAGCGGCTGGATATTTCACGCCATACGGTGTATTTGTATATTCGCCAAATCAAGCAAGATGAGATGAAATAATGCGTTATGTGATCGCAGTAAAACAGCCAGTTTATGGCTCGCAAGGGGCATTTTTAGCCTATCAACTTGCCCACGCCTTGCTTGAAAAAGGCCATCAAATCAGCCAAGTTTTTTTTATGCAAAATGGCGTAAGTAACGGCAACGGTTTTGTGTATCCTGCTAATGATGAATTTAATTTACAAGAGCATTGGCAAGCCTTGAGTGAACAGCACCATATCCCTTTGCATCTTTGCATTGCAGCTTCGCAACGCCGTGGCGTGGTGGACGCGTTAACGAGCAAAGTTAAACAGCAAAATAATCTGGCAGAAGGCTTTGTGTTAGCAGGATTAGGCGAGTTTAGCCAAGCTGTGCTGCAAGCAGATCGAGTGATAACCCTATGATTAAACTGGCTTTTGTGTTTACCCAACCACCTTATGGCACGGCCGCTAGCCGCGAGGGCTTAGATGCGCTCCTTGCTGCCACCGCCTTTTGTGATGAAAGTGAAATTGCGGTGTTTTTCCTTGATGACGGGGTTTTCAATCTCATTGCCAATCAACAAAGCGAAAGAATCTTGCAGAAAAATGTCAGCCAGCCTTTCAAATTACTGGAATTATACGACATCGAACAGCGTTACCTGTGCCAACAATCCGTACAAGCCTTACATCTTGAAAAAGCAAATTGGCTATTGGATTGCGAAATATTGCCCCGTGCGGCGTTAATGGAAAAATTACAACAAGCAGAAAAAGTACTGACTTTTTAGCGTGCTTTTTCATTCTTTTTGCAGGAAATGATGATGCTTTACACCTTCGCCAAAGCTGATTACGACAGCCAAACCCTCACTCGCTATTTTGCCCATTTTACTGAACAAGATTGCCTTGTGCTATGGCAAGACGGCGTGCTACTTCCCTTCAAACACCAAGAACTTTTCACCCAACTCACCGCGCCTTGCTATGCGCTAGAGAACGACATCTACGCCAGAAATCTACAAGAAATCGCACCGCACTTTGTTAATTGCGATGAAAATGATGAAAGTAAAGTGCGGTTGATTTCTCTGCAAGATTTTGTGGCGCTGACTGAGCGGTATTTCCCACAGGTGGGGTTGTAAGCAAATTAATAATCAGACAAAGACTTTGTCCTTTGCCTGTTCTATGACTTGACATTCTTAGTGTCCAAGATTAAAATTCGGCGTCTATCTATTCTAAGGTAGAACAAAAAGTAAACATTCTTTTATGAATAACAACTATTAAACTGGAGCTTTTTTAATGGCAACTATCAACCAATTAGTACGCAAACCGCGTGTGAAAAAGGTTGTAAAAAGCAACGTTCCTGCATTAGAGGCTTGCCCGCAGAAACGTGGCGTGTGTACTCGTGTGTACACAACTACACCTAAAAAACCGAACTCAGCATTACGTAAAGTGTGCCGTATTCGTTTAACAAATGGTTACGAAGTAACTTCTTATATCGGCGGTGAAGGTCATAACCTTCAAGAGCACAGCGTTGTGCTTATCCGTGGCGGTCGTGTTAAAGATTTACCGGGTGTGCGTTATCACACTGTGCGTGGTGCATTAGACTGTGCCGGCGTTAAAGATCGTAAACAAGGTCGTTCTAAATACGGCGTTAAACGTCCTAAAGCTTAATGGTTCTCCGTTAAGTAAGGCCAAACGCTAATTAAATTAAATAATTATCATAAACTCCAGTAAACGTAAGATCTCTTACACAAAGAGTTTTGGATAATCCTGAAGATTAAAAAACGGAGAAATTGCAATGCCACGTCGTCGTCGTATTGAACCACGCAAAATTCTTCCAGATCCAAAGTTCGGATCAGAATTACTTGCGAAATTTATTAATGTATTAATGGTAGATGGTAAAAAATCTATCGCAGAATCAATCGTTTATGGTGCGTTAGAAACTTTAGCTCAACGTACAGGTAAAGAAGCTTTAGAAGCATTTGAAATCGCACTAGAAAACGTACGTCCAACCGTTGAGGTTAAATCTCGCCGTGTTGGTGGTTCTACTTATCAAGTGCCAGTTGAAGTGCGCCCAGCTCGTCGTAACGCATTAGGTATGCGTTGGATCGTTGAAGCAGCACGTAAACGTGGTGATAAATCAATGGCTTTACGTTTAGCAAATGAATTATCTGATGCATCAGAAAACAAAGGTGCAGCAGTGAAAAAACGTGAAGACGTTCACCGTATGGCTGAAGCTAACAAAGCGTTTGCTCATTACCGTTGGTAATCAGTTAATCAAACGATTTTTAGGCTTCATCACATTTTGCTATGCGGTGAAGCCTTATCCATATTTAAAATTTTAATTTATTGAATTCCAAACAAGGAAATAATAATGGCTCGTGTAACTCCTATTGAGCGCTATCGTAATATCGGTATTAGTGCTCACATTGATGCTGGTAAAACAACAACCACAGAGCGTATTCTATTCTATACAGGTGTTAGTCACAAAATTGGTGAGGTGCATGATGGTGCAGCTACCATGGACTGGATGGAACAAGAACAAGAGCGTGGTATTACCATTACTTCTGCGGCAACAACGGCTTTCTGGTCTGGTATGTCTCAGCAATATCCACAACATCGTATCAACGTTATCGATACTCCGGGACATGTTGACTTTACTATCGAAGTAGAACGTTCAATGCGTGTTCTTGATGGTGCGGTAATGGTTTACTGTGCGGTAGGTGGGGTTCAACCTCAGTCTGAAACTGTATGGCGTCAAGCAAACAAATATAAAGTACCTCGTATCGCGTTCGTAAACAAAATGGACCGTACTGGTGCAAACTTCCTACGCGTTGTTGAGCAAATCAAAACTCGTTTAGGTGGTAATGCTGTTCCTTTACAACTTCCAATCGGTGCAGAAGAAAACTTCAAAGGTGTTGTTGACTTAATCAAAATGAAAGCAATCAATTGGAATGAAGCTGATCAAGGTATGACCTTTACCTATGATGATATTCCTGCGGATATGGTTGAATTGTGTGAAGAATGGCACCAAAACCTTGTTGAAGCAGCAGCAGAAGCTTCAGAAGAGTTAATGGAAAAATACCTAGGTGGTGAAGAGCTTACTGAAGAAGAGATCAAAGGTGCGTTACGTCAACGTGCGTTAGATACCGAAATCATTCTTGTAACTTGTGGCTCAGCGTTCAAAAACAAAGGTGTTCAAGCAATGCTTGATGCGGTAATCGACTACTTACCAGCACCAACAGACATAGCTTCAATCAAAGGGATCAACCCAGATGAAACTGAAGGCGAGCGTCACGCAGATGATAATGAACCATTTGCAGCACTTGCATTCAAAATTGCAACTGACCCATTCGTAGGTAACTTAACCTTCTTCCGTGTATATTCTGGTGTGGTTGAGTCTGGTGCGACAGTATTGAACTCTGTAAAAGATAAACGTGAACGTTTTGGTCGTATCGTTCAAATGCACGCGAACAAACGTGAAGAAATCAAAGAAGTTCGTGCGGGCGACATCGCAGCAGCAATCGGCTTAAAAGATGTTGGTACAGGTGATACGTTATGTGCAGTTGATGCACCAATCATTCTTGAGCGTATGGAATTCCCTGAGCCAGTCATCTCTGTTGCGGTAGAACCAAAAACTAAAGCAGACCAAGAGAAAATGGGCTTGGCATTAGGTCGTCTTGCACAAGAAGACCCTTCATTCCGTGTTCACACTGATGAAGAATCAGGTGAAACCATCATTTCAGGTATGGGTGAGTTACACTTAGACATCATCGTTGACCGTATGAAACGTGAGTTTAAAGTGGAAGCGAATATCGGTAAACCACAAGTATCTTACCGTGAAACTATCCGTACTGCGGTGAAAGATGTTGAAGGTAAACACGCAAAACAATCTGGTGGTCGCGGTCAATATGGTCACGTTGTTATCGACTTGTATCCATTAGATCCAGAAGGTCCAGGTTACGAATTTATCAACGAAATCAAAGGTGGTGTAATTCCTGGCGAATATATCCCTGCAGTTGATAAAGGTATCCAAGAGCAACTTAAATCTGGTCCATTAGCGGGTTACCCAGTGGTTGATATCGGTGTTCGTTTACACTTCGGTTCATACCACGATGTGGACTCATCTGAGTTAGCGTTTAAACTTGCTGCATCATTAGCGTTTAAAGCAGCGTTTAGCAAAGCAAACCCAGTATTACTTGAGCCAATTATGAAAGTGGAAGTTGAAACTCCACCAGAGTATGTGGGTGATGTAATTGGTGATTTAAGCCGTCGTCGTGCTATGGTAAATGGCCAAGAAGCAAGCGAATTTGTTGTTAAAATCAATGCAGAAGTTCCACTTTCTGAAATGTTTGGTTATGCAACAGATCTTCGTTCACAAACTCAAGGTCGTGCATCATACTCAATGGAACCATTGAAATATGCTGAAGCACCTGCAAGTGTTGCAGCAGCAGTTATTGAAGCACGTAAAAAATAATTGAAAATTAAACTCCGTAGTACAGCAATGTGCTACGGAACTTTACTTAAAGGAAACATCAAAAATGTCTAAAGAAAAATTTGAACGTACAAAACCGCACGTAAACGTGGGTACAATCGGCCACGTTGACCATGGTAAAACAACTTTAACAGCAGCAATCACCACAGTATTAGCAAAACACTACGGTGGTGCAGCACGCGCATTTGACCAAATCGATAACGCGCCAGAAGAAAAAGCGCGTGGTATCACCATCAACACTTCACACGTTGAGTACGATACGCCAACTCGTCACTACGCACACGTTGACTGTCCAGGACACGCGGACTATGTTAAAAATATGATC
>NZ_PQVJ01000014.1 GCF_002921135.1 Avibacterium gallinarum
AAAAGTTAAGAAAGGGCATCAAAAGATGCCCTTTTGTTTTGCTTGGATTTTGCAATGAAAAATCTGGAAAAAATGACCGCACTTTTGTTATAAAAGAATAAATAAAGTGCGGTATAAATTTTAGGGATTTTTTCTTTTCTATATTTTATTCTCTTACGTCAAATCTATTTTCATTTGACAATGAATTACCTTCTATTAGTTTAGTGTTTCAATAAAGAGAATTGGGTTAGATACACAAAATACATTAAACAGATAATAAAAAACTTAGCGAAAAAGCACCGCACTTTAGTTTTATCTATTTTCCTGTTTGTAATCCTTACACCTCCAACCAAAACGTAACTGGCCCGTCATTGATTAAACTGACTTGCATATCAGCGGCGAATTTGCCGGTGGCGGTGGTAATGCGTTGTTGGCTTTTTTGTACGAAGTAATCGTAAAGCTGTTCGGCTTTTTGTGGTGGTGCGCCGTTGGAAAAGCTAGGGCGTAGGCCTTTTTGAGTGTCGGCGGCGAGGGTGAATTGGGAAACCACGAGTAATTCACCCTTTACTTGTTGGACGTTTAAATTCATTTTGCCTTGTTCATCGCTGAAAACACGGTAGTTCAGCACTTTTTCCAGTAAACGATCCGCTTTGCTTTCATCATCTTCTTTTTGCACGCCAAGCAACACTAATAAACCTTGCTGAATTTGCCCTGTGATGTCGCCATCGACTTCCACTTTAGCTTGGCTAACTCGTTGAATTAATGCGATCATTATTGTTCCTCAATTTGTTGTAATTCAATCTCACCATTTTTTAATAAACGCATATCGCCTAGCACCGCAGCCAGCTGCGCGCCGAGTAAAATGGCAATCCAGCTGAGCTGAATCCACAGCAACATAATTGGCAGGGTTGCCATTGCGCCATAAATGAGCTGATAAGAGGGGAAATTGGTGATGTACCACGCAAAGGCCTGTTTGCCTAAGGTGAAGAACACCGCAGCGACTAATGCCCCAGCGGCAGAATGTTTAATGCTGACAGATTTATTCGGCACAATTTTATAAATTAAAGTGAAAATAAACCAAGTGAGCATAAAGGGGATAAAACTGAGTAATTTTAACCCGAAAGGCAAGCTCAGATCCGACTGCAACAAATCACCAGCAAGGCTAGTAACATAGGTGCTAACCCCAATGCTGGTGGCGATAATAATTGGCCCAAGGGTTAAAATCAGCCAGTAAATGGCGAAAGAAAACACCGTTGGACGCACACTGCCATCGTGCCAAATGCTGTTTAGGGTGCGGTCAATTGAGTTGATCAGCAACAGCGCGACCACGATTAAACTGATGATCCCAACTGCGCTCATTTGTTTTGAATTAGCGACAAATTGATCAATATATTCGCCCACTGTATCACTAGCAGAGGGGGCAAAATTGGTAAAAATAAATTCTTTCAGCTCGCCAGTTACTTCATTAAACACAGGGAAAGCGGAGAAAATGGAAAATACCACCATAATCAGCGGTACAAGTGCTAGCATTGTGCTGTAAGTGAGATAGCCCGCTGCTTGGGTGAGTTTATTTTGATTGAAACGCAACCAAAACACCTTGAGAAAGAGGCTTAGTTTTCGCCATAAAACTGACATAGCATGACTCCACAACAATGTTTAAATTTTTTCCCTGAACCGCAAATACAAGGTTGCTTCATTGCAGGCAGGGTAACAGTGGGATCGGCAAAATACCAGCGTTCCCCCACGTTTACAAATAAGGATTTTTCGTGATGAATTTGCTCGCCCTCAGCACTTGAAAATTTCGCCTTAAACTCCACCGCACTATGGGTTTTATCTAATTTAGCATCGTGTTTTACCACCTCTAAGCCCAGCCATTGGGTTTGCGCCGCCCATTGTTTTAATGCTTCATAGTCCAGCAATGTTTGTTGGCTTGGTACGGTGGTTTCCACAATATAATCAATATCTTGCAACACAAACGCCGCGTAGCGCGAACGCATTAATTGTTCGGCGCTTTGGGCAATTTTTTGCTTTTGATGTAAGGGCTGGCAACAATCTTGATATGCGTTACCCGATTGGCAAGGACAAAGTGCGGTGGTTTTTTCGTCCATTTTTTAACAATGCTCTTCCAAGTAGTTGGCAAATTAGCCTAAGCATATCACATCAAGTTGATGATTTCATTTGCCAAAAATAAAATAGGGCGTACAGAATTTGTGATAATTTTTGACCGCACTTTATTTTTTTCTTATTATGCACCCACATTTTGATCGATTTCAGAGGCTTATATGCAATATTCATTAGCACAAACAGAACAAGGCGAAGTTTTAGGATTAACTGCCAAAATGGCAAACCGCCACGGTTTAATCGCCGGGGCAACCGGGACAGGGAAAACCGTTACCTTACGCAAAATGGCGGAGGCATTTAGCGATGATGGGGTGCCAGTGTTTTTGGTGGACGTGAAAGGAGATTTGTCGGGCTTGGTAAAAGCTGGGGAATTCCAAGGCAAAGTGGCAGAGCGCATTGAACAATTTCACCTAGGCGGTGAAAGCTATTTACAAGGTTATCCTGTTTCTTTCTGGGACGTGTTTGGTGAAACCGGTATTCCATTGCGTACCACTATTTCTGAAATGGGGCCATTGTTGCTTTCTCGTTTATTGAATCTCAACGCCACGCAAGAGGGCTTGCTCAATTTGGTATTCCGCGTGGCGGATGATAAAGGTTTGTTGCTGATCGATCTGAAAGATCTGCGTGCAATGCTGAAATATGTGGCAGAAAATGCCAAAACCTTCCAATTGGAATATGGCAATGTGTCCGCCGCTAGTGTGGGCGCAATTCAGCGTGTCTTGCTTGCCTTAGAAAACGAGGGCGCAAGCAAATTGTTTGGCGAGCCTGCTTTAAACCTTGATGATTGGTTACAAACCCGTGATGGACGTGGCGTGATCAACGTATTAAATTCAGAAAAATTAATTAATTCGCCAAAAATGTATAGTGCATTTTTGCTTTGGTTAATGGCGGAATTATTTGAGCAACTGCCTGAAGTGGGTGATCCTGATAAACCAAAATTTGTGATGTTCTTTGATGAAGCGCACTTATTATTTGACGGCGCGCCAGCCGCGTTGGTGGATAAAGTGGAGCAAGTGGTGCGCTTGATTCGTTCTAAAGGGGTGGGGATTTATTTCGTTACACAAAACCCACTAGATTTGCCCGATACGGTGTTAGGGCAGCTAGGAAACCGTGTGCAACACGCCTTGCGTGCCTTTACGCCACGCGATCAAAAAGCCGTGAAATCGGCGGCCGAAACATTCCGTACCAATCCAAAAGTGAATGTGGTGGAAACCATTTCAACCTTGGGGGTGGGGCAGGCTTTGGTATCTTTCCTTGACGAAAAAGGTATGCCAACGCCAGTGGAAATTGCTTATATTTATCCACCAAAAAGTCAGCTTAAACCGATTTCTGCTGAACAGCGCAACCAATGGGTGAAAGACGATGATCTTTACCCTTATTACAATAATTATGTGGATAACGTTTCCGCCTTTGAAATGTTACAAGAGCAGGCAGATCTGGCTGCTGTCGTGCAAAAACAAGCGGAACAAGCCCAAGAGGAAGAAGAAAACGGCTTTATGGGAAGCTTAAGCCGAATGTTGTTTGGCAAGAAAAAACGCGGCGAACAACTGAGCGTTACTGAACAAGTGGTGAGCAGCGTAGCGAAATCGGTCGGACGCAATATTCGCAACCAAATCACCAAGCAAATTATGCGCGGGATTTTAGGTGCGTTGAAGAAATAAGATTTTAATTTACATCGTGAAAGGCTTAAAACCCGTGATAAGGTTTTAAGCCTTTTTTCTATATTGTCTATATTGTGAGAATTGCGGGAGTTACATTTATTTTTGTACTACTGCGTGATAATGCAACTTATCAATAGCTTGAATGAGCATTTCATCACTCACTTTCTCGTCTGCCACCACATTTACCAAACGTGAATTAAAATTCGCTTTGGTCGATTGCACTCCATCAATGTTGCGCAATTCTT
Organism: Avibacterium gallinarum; assembly: GCF_002921135.1. Classification (GTDB taxonomy): domain Bacteria; phylum Pseudomonadota; class Gammaproteobacteria; order Enterobacterales; family Pasteurellaceae; genus Avibacterium; species Avibacterium gallinarum. Next base: position 4,007 of record NZ_PQVJ01000014.1, read on the forward strand.
TATTGACTAAATAAACGCAAAGCTGGCAATTCATTTCTTCAATATGCAGCGTAACCTTGCGTTCTGCGGCAAGGTTTGGCAATGAAAAGCTAAGTGCGGTCAAAAAAAGTAAAATTTTTTTCATTCTAAATAATCCAAAACATAAGGTAAAACATAGGGATAAGTTAAGAAAAAGAGAATAATCAGCGCCATTAGCCAATATAAAATTTGCAATGTACGGCGTGAGAGATATTGGCTACAAATGATTTTTCCTGAGAAATTCAGCAGCCAAAAGCCATAACCAAATGCGATGAGGGAAATCACGAGCATTGGAATTTGCAAAAATGCCAGCTGATTTAAGCTTACTAGCCAAGTGCTAGAAATGCCAAATAACAGATACAACAATGGCGCAATACAGCAGAGTGTCGATGCCACCGCAGCACTCACTGCGGTGGTACATATCGCCCAAAATTTGGCATTTCCGCCTTTTGGATTAGCGTTGCTGCGAGATAAATTCATAACCAAATTCTTTTGCATCAAAGGAATTTAATGGATCGCCGCCCACTTCTGCATAAGGATAACCAAAATTATTGATTGGCGCGAGTTCAGGCGTTGGGTAAAGGGTGAAATCGCGTGCGTGACTAAAGCCCATCCAGTTGCCTTCCCAATTTCCGAATAAATAATCTGAAACCGCTTGAGTATCGCTATCTGCCACTGCTTTTTTCTCTGTTAGACGATATTTTGCTACGTCCGCGGAATCCACAGGAACCCAGCCAAAACCGGCTAGATAAAATTCCGCCCGACAATGTTGTCCGCCATTTTCATTGGCGATTTTGTTTTTGGCGCTACCAAACGCGGATTTAGAATATTTGCCCATTTTCACCGCCTCTCCTAAACGAATACCGAACACTTCGCGAGCGGGAATACCAGAAGCACGCGCTAAAGCAACAAATACGGAATTAATATCCGTGCATTTTCCTTTTAACACGCCTGTTGTTAGGATTTTTTCCACATCGCCATCCCCACAGCCTAATACGGAATTATCACGCTCCATATTTGCCACAATCCATTGATGAATACGTTCTGCTTTTTTGAGCGGATTTGTTTCATTTCCTACAATTTTATCGGCGTATTCTTTCACTATCCCGTCAATTTTAATATGTTTTGTTGGCTGTAAATAAGGTTGCACATCAACGCCATATTCTATTTTTTCTGGCGCTTGATAATCTTTCAATAAGCCTTGTTTCTTCGGTTCGCGATCTTGGGTTTCCACAACCAGCGTAACCGTTAAATTACGTTTTTGTGCTTCAGGTGTCCAAGTAGCGAATAATGTACTGGCACTATATTGATTATTTTCTGTAATGTAAGCCTGTTGATAATTGCCGTCAAATGTAATGGATTTCACCGTTTGATAATCGTTACTAAAAGGCAAGGGCACCCACAAATTTGTCGTTCCTGATGAGCCTTTTGGCACTTGTAAATCATAGGTTTGCGTAAATTCGTAAGTGTGAGTAGTGGTGTTAGGATTGGCCACCGTTTGTGCATTGGCTAACGTTGCCGCAGCGAAAAGTGAGCTGGTAAAAAGTGCGGTGGTAAAAATCGTTTTTTTCATAGAAAACTCCTGTTTACAAAGTGGATTGCAAGGTTATGCCATTCAGTTAAAAATGGGCGACCTTATAGGAATTAGGCGAGAGAAAACGCGTTGCGTCAAATTATTGCCAAATTTCTAACCTTCCTTAAATCCTTAAGAGAAATTGAAAACGGCAAGAATGGTATAACGATGAAAACCAGAATTGAAAACAGTTTGATCATTTCCTATACACAATACTTGCGATATAGCTGTTCAACGAACAAAGGGATTTTACGATCTATGGGTGAAATTGCAATCTTTTGTTGATTGGTGGGGTGAAATAATCGGATAAAAAGCATAATCATTGTTATGCCTGATTTTAGAGAGCGAAGTAAAAAGTGCGGTAAAAAATTCGTAAAAATTCCACCGCACTTTCTTTTTCTAACTATTTTTCTAACATTAAACCAATAATGCCGCCGCTTTCACCACAATATCAATGGCATTTTGCTCGGTTTGATGAATGGTTTCTTCATTTGGAATTTCTTGCTGTGTACGGTTTACAATCGCACCAGCTACCATACCAGCACGCAAGCCTAAAGCAGAACACATAGTAAATAAGGTGGCACTTTCCATTTCGTAGTTCATTACATTTAGCTCTTGCCATTGTTTTAATGAACCTTGATAGTGGCGGTAAATTTTGCCAGTGTAAGTATCGTAGCGCTCTTGCCCTGGGTAGAACGTATCTGATGATGCGGTGATACCAATATGTACTTTCGCTTTATCATTTTTTAATGCTGCTTTGTGAAGCATTGAAGTGCAAGTAAAGTCCGCTACCGCTGGATATTCTAATGGTGCGAAATGGCGGCTTGCCCCATCTAAACGCACTGCTCCTGTGGTGATCAAAATATCGCCTACATTAATATGTGGCTGAATTGCCCCTGTTGTACCAATGCGTAGGAAAGTGCGCACGCCTAATTGAGCCAATTCTTCCACCGCAATAGAAACCGAAGGTCCACCGATCCCTGTGGAACAAACCACTACAGCCTTGCCGTTAAGATAGCCAAGCCAAGAAGTAAATTCTCTGGTTGCGGCTAAAAATTTTGGATTGTCCAATAAACGAGCAATACGCTCAACACGTTCTGGCGCACCAGGAACAATGGCAAGTTGTGCGCCATCTAACATTGCTTTCGTTAAGCCTAAGTGAAATACATCAGACATAATGACTCCTATTTTAGTTATAAATGAATGAGTTATGGAGTAATATCACGCAAAATTGGATTTTGCATTGAAATCAACGTTTCGGTAGATTGAATTTCATCAATCAACTGAATTTTGGTTGCGAGTACGGAATGGAGCTCCGCAATGGTGTGGGTCATCACCTTAATAAAAATGGAATAGTTCCCCGTGGTGTAATAGGCTTCCACCACTTCTTCAAATTTTTCTAATTTCGCGATCACCTTATCGTAATCTTTCGCACTTTTGAGAATAATGCCAATGAAACAGCAGACATCATAGCCTAGTTTACGCTGATCGATGCGGATCTTTGTGCCTTGAATAATACCCGCTTGACGCATTTTTTCTACACGAACGTGAATTGTCCCAGGGCTTACGCCAAAATTTTTCGCCATTTCTGCGTAAGGGGTGCGTGCATCTTTAATTAACACACGCAGGATTTGTTTATCTAAGTTATCAATATTGTGCATTTTCTCTTTCCAAAATTAAATTTGATTTAAAATTATAGCCACTTTTTTATGGGAAAACCATTTTCGATCTTATTTTTGTTTGTGGGTATTGAATTTTGCTCCCATATCATTAAATAATATGCAACGAAAATCAAAACCAGTAATAAACAAGGTTCATACAATGGAAAAATCATTTATTTTACAACAACAAGAAATTAGCTTTGCTAAAAACACCTTTACCCAAAAACTTTTGGAACATTTAGGTCTTGTAGAAGTTCAAGGCCCTATCCTAAGCCAAGTGGGCAATGGTATTCAAGATAATCTTTCAGGAACAGAGAAGGCAGTTCAAGTAAATGTGAAACAGATCACAGATGCTACCTTTGAAGTGGTTCATTCTTTAGCCAAATGGAAACGCCATACCCTTGCGCGTTTTGGTTTTGCGGAAGGTGAGGGCTTATTTGTGCATATGAAAGCCTTACGTCCAGATGAAGACAGCCTCGATCAAACCCACTCTGTTTATGTGGATCAATGGGATTGGGAAAAAGTGATCCCAGCAGGTCGCCGTAACCTAGATTATTTAAAAGAAACCGTGCGTGAAATTTATCAAGCGATTTTGGAAACAGAAGCCGCAGTAAGTGAAAAATTCGGTTTGACTCGTTTCTTACCGCAAGAAATCACTTTCATTCACAGTGAAGATTTAGTGAAACGCTACCCGGGAATGAACGACAAAGAACGTGAAAACGCCATTTGTAAAGAATACGGTGCAGTGTTCTTAATTGGTATCGGCGGCGAATTATCAGACGGTAAACCACACGACAAACGTGCGCCAGACTATGATGATTGGACAACCGTTTCTGAGGGCGAATACAAAGGCTTAAACGGTGATATTTTAGTGTGGAACCCAACCTTAGAGCGTGCTTTCGAGCTTTCTTCAATGGGTATCCGTGTTGATGAAACTGCTTTACGCAAACAGCTTGCCATTACAGGTGATGAAGATCGCCTACAATTTGACTGGCACCAAGATTTAGTAAACGGTCGCTTACCCCTTTCTATCGGCGGCGGTATTGGTCAATCACGTTTAGCAATGTTATTGTTGCACAAAAAGCACATTGGTGAAGTGCAATCGAGCGTATGGCCTAAATCTGTAATGGAAGAGTTTGCCAACATTCTTTAATTTCCTTAAAAGCATAAAAGCCTAACTTTTTGATTTGCTGTCAAAAATTCAGATGAATTTAATGACTAGGCCTTGTCTTGCACTGGGCTTAGTCCTTTTAATTTCATTTGAATATTGCGTCTGGTTGACAGTTATTCTCGTTAAATAGCGTCATTAATGAGCCTATGAATATCATATTTTTGAAACATTAATAATACTAAACATAATTTAGGGAATAGCTGGAGAGCGTAATATTCCACTGATTGATGTATGCCCGCTCATTCTTGGCTTAAAGAATAATGTTTTTTCATAAAAAATCTGCTCCTTAATTGGTTGACCATATTCAACTTTTAGGGAGCAGATCACTATGCTGTGGTTTTCACATTAAGCATTCAGGATTTTTTGAATTTCCGCCATACTTAAATGATATTCGTGTGGGCAGCTGCGCCACGCTTCGAGCATTTTGATGTATTTATCCCACATTGGGGTTTGTGAATCACAGCCGTGTTCGCATTGCATAAATTCTGGATATTTGCCCTCTGTGGTGGTGATAAAACGTAAATAGTTGAGATATTTTTTCTCGCGCACCGCACAGTAACCTGCAAATTGTAAGCGGTGTGGTGTTACGGTGGTGGTGTCGCCTAAATTGCTGTAAGAAACGTGCAGGGCGTGGTACATTTCAAGAGTATCGCGCACAGTTTGGCATTCTTGTTCTGAAAGGTTAGAGAATTCTTTGTCTAACTCTTTTAATTCTAAGCCAAATCCGCCTTTCACGATCGTCTCCAAGCGTGTATATTGCGTCGCATTATTTGGATCTAATAAGCCCATTAATTTGTATTGATTGGCTAAAATTAAGCGTTGTGTTGAGGTCATTTCCATAGTGTGATTTCCTATAATTAATCAATTTCTTTTAGTTCATCTTGTGAAAGGGCTTCGCCTTTGCTTTCCACATTGCCGTCTTTAACGTGATATTCCAAATTTTGGAAATAGGCTTCGCGGAAAGTGACATAAGGATCTTGCGCTTGGTCTAGCAAGGCTTCTTTGTCTAACATTTTGGCGCGTGCATCAATGCCTTGAATGCCAGCTTTTAGCAAGCTCCAAGGGCCTAACAAAGAAAGCATTGGATAAGTGGTATCCACTAAGTTACCTAAATCTTGGCGTGGGGTGGCTGGCCCGTACATTGGCAACATCACATAAGTCCCCGTATCTACGCCGTAAGCACCTAGGGTATCACCGAAGCGGCGTTTTTCTTCCACGCGTAATGGTGGGCTGGCGCTCGCCCAGTCAATTAAGCCACCTAAGCCGAAAATACTGTTAATCCAGAAGCGATTGAAATGCACCATTGCTTTTTTAAATTCACCTTGCAATAGGCGATTGACGAAACTGGCTGGTTCATCAAGGTTATTGGCTACATTGATAATCCCTGTTTTAACTGGCTGCGGCACATAGTCTTTCCAGCCTTTGGCAACAGGTTTAAGAATATAAGGATCGGCAACTTTGTAGTTGAAATCCCACATTGCACGGTTAAATCCTTCAAGGGGATCTTTGCGCTCACCAGTTTGCGGATCAATGGTCGCACAGCCTGTAAGCATTGCAGAACCCAGCACCACGCTGGCAAGTAATACAGATTTTTTCATAAATAAGCCTTGTTACTTAAAATAAGGTACATTGTAAACAACTTGGTGAAAATCTACAAAATAAATCAGAGAAAAATAAATTGCTTGCATTACATTGATTATTTATGCAAAATTAATGAATAAATATATTGTTCATTCCTTACGAATTTGCTTGAATATTGGGCTATTGTCTTTTAGAATTAGCCCGTTTAGCCTGTGAGCTAACCACCAATGCAATTTAGCCTAAACGCCAAACAAAAGTGCGGTGTTTTTTTGCTAAATTTCGGTTAATGAGCATTCGTAAGTGTTCACCTACAATTAAGGAGTTTTTTATGTCTAGTCCAGCAATTTTAGTCTTGGCTGACGGCAGCGTTTTCCACGGCACCTCTATTGGCGCAAGTGGCACAACCATTGGCGAAGTGGTGTTTAACACGTCAATGACCGGTTATCAAGAAATCTTGACCGATCCTTCCTATTTCCAACAAATCGTTACCCTAACCTATCCCCATATTGGCAACACTGGCACCAATAATGAAGATCAAGAAAGCAATGCGGTGTACGCCAGCGGATTAGTCATTCGCGATTTACCTTTATTACACAGCAATTTCCGTGCCAATCAAAGCCTAGCAGATTACCTAAAAGCCAATAACGTGGTGGCCATTGCAGACATTGATACCCGCCGTTTAACCCGTTTATTGCGTGATAAAGGCGCAATGGCAGGTTGCATTATGGCGGGTGAAATCGATGAACAACAAGCCCTTACACTGGCACAAAGTTTTGGTTCAATGGCGGGCAAAGATTTAGCCCAGCAAGTGACCTGCCAAGCGCCTTATGAATGGACGCAAGGGGAGTGGCAATTAGGCAAAGGCTATAATCCACAGCCAGAACAGAAATATCATATTGTCGCTTACGATTTCGGTGTCAAACATAATATCCTCAGAATGTTGGCAGAGCGTGGCTGTAAAATCACTGTGGTGCCAGCTAAAACTTCCGCCGAGCAAGTGCTGGCTTACCAACCTGACGGCATTTTCTTATCCAATGGCCCCGGCGATCCTGAACCTTGTAATTATGCCATCAGCAATATTCAAACCTTGCTCAAAACGAAAAAACCGATTTTCGGCATTTGTTTAGGGCATCAATTACTCGGGCTTGCCGTAGGCGGTAAAACGAAAAAAATGCCATTCGGGCATCACGGTGCTAACCACCCCGTGCAGAATTTGGATTCGCAAAAAGTGTATATCACCAGCCAAAACCACGGTTTTGAAGTGGACGAACACAGCTTGCCAAAAAATGTGAAAATAACCCACCGCTCTTTATTTGATAATTCCGTGCAAGGCATTGAACTCACCGACCAAGTGGCGTTTTCTTTCCAAGGTCACCCCGAAGCCAGCCCCGGCCCAAATGATGTAGCGTATTTGTTTGATAAGTTTGTGGCAGTGTTGGAATAAAGAACAACGAAATAAAACTACGAATTGTGTAATTATGCTATTTATTTGATAAGTTAGTAAAAGATATATGATGAATAATGGGAGTGAATATTATGACAAAAAAAGTAGATTATAACGATGGAAAGATAGCTCAGTTAGCGTTATTAATAGATGATGATAATGCTTCAATAAAAGATATTCCTTTTATTTTGAAGGAAATTACAAAATATGGTGAGGCCACATTAAGAAGAATTTATGGTAATTTTGTTGGCAGAAATGCTCACTGGAAAGAAACGATTAATACACACGCAATAAAACCAATGCAACAATTTGCGTATACCACAGGAAAGAATGCGACAGATGGTTATATGATAATTGATACAATGGATTTGTTATATAAGAATTTATTTGATGGTTTTTGTCTTGTATCTAGTGATAGTGATTTTACTGCCTTAGCAATACGGCTAAAAGAAGAAGGGGTTAAAGTGTATGGATTTGGAAGAAAACAAACTCCAGAGTCTTTTCGTAATGCTTGTAGTCATTTTATTTATGTTGAGAATCTTTGTGAGAATACAGATGAAGTAAATAATGATTCTAGTAATATTTCTTCAGAAAATGACCACTTACAATTACCGAAAAATATAATAAAAACGATTTTTGAAGAATTTGAGCAAAATGAATGGATTCATTTAGGATTACTTGGTCAGAAATGGAGATTGCTTGAAACTGATTTTGATCCGCGTAATTATGGCTGTAAAAAATTGAGTGATTTGGTTAAAAAATACCCAGATGTTTTTGAAATTAAAACTCAACAAGATAGTGGGGTAGAGCAACTTTATGTACAACTGAAAAATATATAAATTGTTAGATGATAATTATTTAGAAATTCTACTATCTTAAACTGATTTACATAGAGAAACCAAAATGCCAAAACGTACAGACATAAAGACAATATTAATTATCGGTGCAGGCCCGATTGTGATTGGGCAGGCGTGTGAATTTGATTATTCGGGCGCGCAAGCGTGCAAAGCGTTGCGCGAAGAAGGTTATAAGGTGGTGTTAGTGAACTCTAACCCCGCCACCATTATGACCGACCCAGATATGGCGGACGTAACCTACATTGAGCCAATTACTTGGCAAACGGTGGAAAAAATCATTGATAAAGAGCGTCCTGATGCCATTTTGCCAACAATGGGCGGACAAACTGCGCTGAATTGTGCCTTAGATCTTTCCAAAAATGGCGTGCTGAAAAAATACGGTGTGGAACTGATCGGTGCAAGTGAAGATGCCATTGATAAAGCGGAAGATCGCGGACGCTTTAAAGAAGCAATGGCGAAAATCGGCTTAAATACACCAAAATCCTTTGTTTGCCATACTTTCGATGAAGCTTGGGCTGCGCAAGCGGAAGTGGGCTTTCCAACGCTCATTCGTCCATCTTTCACAATGGGCGGTTCAGGCGGGGGGATCGCCTATAACCGTGATGAATTTGTCGCCATTTGCGAACGCGGATTTGATGCCTCTCCAACCCACGAATTACTCATCGAACAGTCCGTACTCGGCTGGAAAGAATATGAAATGGAAGTGGTGCGGGACAAAGCAGACAACTGCATTATCGTCTGCTCCATTGAAAACTTCGACCCAATGGGCGTGCATACGGGGGATTCCATCACCGTTGCCCCCGCACAAACCCTCACCGATAAAGAATATCAAATTATGCGTAATGCCAGCCTTGCGGTGTTGCGTGAAATCGGCGTGGATACGGGCGGTTCAAACGTGCAATTTGCCATTAATCCTGCCAACGGCGAAATGATCGTGATCGAAATGAACCCGCGTGTGAGCCGTTCTTCTGCCCTTGCCTCGAAAGCCACAGGCTTCCCCATCGCAAAAGTGGCAGCAAAATTAGCGGTGGGCTATACGCTCAATGAATTGCGGAACGACATCACGGGCGGGCTAATTCCTGCCTCTTTCGAGCCGTCCATTGATTATGTCGTAACCAAAGTGCCACGTTTTGCCTTTGAAAAATTCCCGAAAGCGGACGATCGCCTCACTACGCAAATGAAATCGGTCGGCGAAGTGATGGCAATGGGACGCACTTTCCAAGAAAGCTTACAAAAAGCCTTGCGTGGTTTAGAAACGGGCATTTGTGGGTTTAATTTGCTTTCCGAAGCCCCTGAGAAAATCCGCACCGAGCTAGGTAATCCCGGCCCGAACCGCATTCTTTACGTTGCCGATGCCTTTGGTGCGGGCTTTAGTTTGGAAGAAGTGCATCATTATTCCAAAATCGACCCGTGGTTCTTAGTGCAAATTCAAGATTTGGTGCAAGAAGAATTGGCACTTGAGCAAAAAACACTAGATCAGCTCGATTATGCAGAGCTTCGCCGCCTAAAACGCAAAGGTTTCTCCGATAAACGTATTGCTCAATTGGTAAAAAGCACGGAAAGTGCGGTGCGAAATTTACGCAAATCTTTCAATCTTCACCCTGTTTATAAGCGCGTGGATACTTGCGCGGGTGAGTTTAAATCCGACACCGCATACCTTTATTCCACCTATGAAGAAGAATGTGAAGCCAATCCTTCTGATCGTAAAAAAATTATGATCTTAGGTGGTGGACCGAACCGTATCGGGCAAGGTATTGAGTTTGATTATTGTTGTGTACACGCTGCCCTTGCCTTGCGTGAAAGCGGCTTTGAAACCATTATGGTGAACTGTAACCCTGAAACGGTTTCCACCGATTTTGATACCTCAGATCGCCTTTATTTTGAGCCGCTCACCCTTGAAGATGTGTTAGAAATCATTCACGTTGAACAGCCTTATGGCGTGATCGTGCATTATGGCGGTCAAACCCCATTAAAACTTGCCAATGCCTTGGCAGAAAATGGCGTCAATATTATCGGCACGTCCGCAGACAGCATTGACGCAGCCGAAGATCGCGAGCGCTTCCAACAAATTCTGCAACAACTTGGCTTAAAACAGCCGAATAACCGCACGGCACGCAATGCCATTGAAGCGGTGCAATTAGCGGAAGAAGTGGGCTACCCGCTGGTGGTGCGCCCTTCCTATGTGCTAGGCGGACGGGCAATGCAAATCGTGTATAACGTGGACGAACTCAATCAATATATGCGTGAGGCGGTGCAAGTGTCGGACGACAGCCCGATTTTGCTTGACCATTTCTTAAACAACGCTATTGAAGTAGATGTGGATTGCATTTGCGACGGCAGCCAAGTGGTGATCGGTGGCATTATGCAGCATATTGAACAAGCGGGGATTCACAGCGGTGATAGCGCTTGCTCGCTGCCACCTTATTCCTTAAGCACGGAAATTCAAGATAAAATTCGCTATCAAACAGCGGCAATGGCAAAAGCCTTGAACGTAGTGGGCTTAATGAACGTGCAATTTGCCGTGCAAGATGGCGTGATTTATGTGTTAGAAGTGAACCCGCGCGCCAGCCGTACTGTGCCGTTTGTGAGCAAAGCCACAGGGCGACCGTTAGCCAAAATCGCCGCGCGTGTAATGGCAGGAATGAGCCTCAGCGAACAGCAAATTCAAGGCGAAATTCAACCGCACTTTTATGCGGTGAAAGAAGCGGTTTTCCCATTCATCAAATTCCCAGGGGTAGATACCATTTTAGGCCCTGAAATGCGTTCTACTGGCGAAGTGATGGGCGTGGGTGAAACCTTTGCCGAAGCTTTCATCAAAGCCCAGCTTGGCGCAGGCGAACGCATTGCGAAAACCGGTAAAGTGTTCCTTTCTGTGGATAACAAAGACAAAGCACGTTTATTGCCAATCGCCCAGCGCTTGCAAGAACAAGGCTACGGCTTATGCGCCACCATTGGCACGGCGAACTTCCTACGCGAAAACGGCATCTTCGCGCAAATCGTCAATAAAGTGCGTGAAGGCCGCCCACATATTGTGGACGCCATCAAAAACGGCGAAATCGCTATGGTGATAAACACCGTAGGCAGCCTGCCTGAAAGCGTGGAAGACAGCCACTCCATTCGCCGCAGCGCATTACAACAAAAAGTGTTTATCCAAACCACCCTCGCCGCCGCCGAAGCCTTAGTGGAAAGTGTGAAGAATTTAGATGATTACAAGGTTTACGCCTTACAAAACTTACATTAAGCAAAGGGGCAAATGCGAAAAAAGTAAAGTGCTGTGTAAAATTCGCGAGTTTTTTATATCAATAAAAAGGCTGGGAAACCAGCCTGTTTTTCGTTGGGAGAATTTATTCTGCGATATTTTCATACCCTAATTCTTTTGAAATTGCCCTTGCTACGTTTTGAATTTTATTTAGCAGATAAGGAATGCCAATTTGACGCAGTTTATAAGATGAAAGTGATACTGAAACTGCGTAATCTACAATTCCGTGGTAATTAAAAATTGGGCAAGCCACGCAAACCACACCTATTTCATTCTCTTCTCTATCCATTGCGAATTGTTCCTGCCGAATATCATTTAGCTCTTTTTCCATTAAATGAATATCCGTGACGGTGTTGTTGGTAAGCTGCTTGATATTATGTTTTTGTTGTTGCCAATAATGGGCGAGATAATCTTCATTTTTTTCGTAAGCAAGGTAAAGTTTGCCCATTGCTGAACAGTAAAGTTGCAATCGTTGTCCGATATAGGCTTGGGTTCGTAGCATACCTGTGGTGGGTTCAAGTTTATAGATCATAATGGCGTGATCGTCTTCTCTTTTAGAGAAATTGACGGTTTCGCCAAGGCTAAGGTTAAGCTCTTCTAAATAAGGTGCTGCAACATTAATAATGTTTAACGAAGCAAGCATTTTTTGCCCTATTCCTAAGCATTTTGTTGTTAAACGATAATTTCCTGCAATTCCTGATGGTTGTACATAGCCTTCGCTTTGCAATCCTTGTAATAAACGATGTACGGTACTTTTATTTAACTGTGAAATTTCAGCTAATTTTGCAAGTGGGCATCCATTTGGAAAGTCGCTCAAAATATCAATTAAGCGAAGCCCTCGAATGAGGCTTTGATTGCCACCAACTTTATCTTCAGACATAGTGATTCTCCAAGCTATTTTTAAGCATTTAGTCTAACAAACTTACTATACTCTCTCCATTTCATATTGTGGAATAAAATTTCAAATAAATGAGAGATTGATCACAAATTAAGAAAAAATATTTTAACTAATTGATTTTAATAGTTTTTTATTTTTGGTGGAAGATTGACTTTATTTCGCTTAATAATGTAATTTATGGAACATAATTTCACAATATGAAATAAGAGGTCGTTATGTTAGTTTCCTATGAAGATTTAAAAGCCGAATTTAAACGCGTTTTACTTGCACGCAATGTGCGTGAGGAAATTGCGGAAGAATGTGCCACAGTGTTTGCTGATACCACACAGGCCGGTGCTTATTCCCACGGTGTGAACCGCTTCCCACGTTTTATCCAGCAGTTAGAAAATGGTGATATTGTGCCAGAAGCTGTGCCAACAAAAATATTGTCGTTAGGCGCGATTGAGCAATGGGACGCTCATCAAGCCATCGGTAATTTAACGGCGAAAAAAATGATGGATCGTGCAATGGAAATTGCTGATCAATATGGTATTGGGGTTGTTGCATTGCGTAATGCAAACCACTGGATGCGTGGCGGAAGTTATGGCTGGCAAGCCGCAGAGAAAGGCTATATCGGTATTTGTTGGACAAATGCGTTAGCGGTTATGCCACCTTGGGGAGCAAAAGAATGTCGTATTGGTACAAACCCACTGATTATTGCCGTGCCAACGAACCCAATTACGATGGTCGATATGTCTTGTTCTATGTATTCTTATGGAATGTTAGAAGTTCATCGCCTAGCAGGTCGCCAAACCTTTGTTGATGCAGGATTTGATGATGATGGCAATTTGACCCGTGATCCTGCTACGGTTGAGAAAAATCGTCGTTTATTGCCAATGGGCTTTTGGAAAGGATCTGGACTTTCAATCGTGTTAGATATGATTGCTACTTTACTTTCTAATGGCTTATCCACCGCTGCTGTTACAGAAGATAAAGATGACGAATATTGCGTTTCTCAAGTCTTTATTGCCATTGAAGTTGATCGCTTAATTGATGGAAAAACGAAGGATGAAAAACTTAACCGCATTATGGAATATGTGAGAACTGCGGAACGTGCTGATCCTGATGTTGCAGTTCGCCTACCTGGACACGAATTCACAACGATTTTAGCGGAAAATAAAGCAAAGGGTATTCCTGTTGATGATACCGTATGGGCGAAGTTGAAAGCATTATAGTGTGATGAGTGAATAAAAGGAGTGAGCAATGTACTTTGGGCATATTAATCATTTCAATGCAAAGGCTTTTCCAGAGGCCATTCAGATTGCATTGGCGTATTTGAAAAATACTGATTTTGATCAACTGCCAGCAGGGCAATATCCAATTAAAGAGCGGTTGATTTTTGCACAGGTTTTGGATTTGGAAACTAAACCCAAAGCAGAAATCTTGCCCGAAGTACATCGCCATTATCTTGATGTGCAATATTTACACTGTGGTCAAGAGCGGATTGGTGTAGCTTCAGATCTGGGCAGTAATCCTATTGCTCAGGAATATAATCCAGAACGCGATATTCTTTTTTATCAATCAGCAGAAAATGAGAGTGAATTGATGATGAGAAAAGGCAATTTTGCGATTTTCTTCCCTGAGGATGTTCACCGTCCTGCTTGTATTGATGAACAATCGTGCCATATTCGCAAAGTGGTTGTGAAAATCGCGTTGAGCGAGATTTGAGGTGAAAAATGAAATCTCTCGTTAATGTTATAGCTAAAATACTCAGCATTACTGTTGTGGCTATCCTTGCTACTATGTCGTGCTTGGTTTTTCTCAATGTGGTATTACGCTATGGTTTCAACAGTAGCATTAATATTACAGAAGAAGTTTCTCGTTATTTATTCGTGTGGCTCACATTTCTAGGCGCAATCCTTGCGTTTAATGATAATCAACACGTCAGCGTGACTATTCTAACCAGCAAACTTTCAGCATATAAACGCCATTGTTTAAGTCTAGTTACTGACGGTGCGATGTTGTTCTGTTGCTATTTGATAGTTGTCGGTGGCTGGACACAATTTCAGCTTAATCTAAGTAATTTCGCACCAATTTCAGGGTTGCCACAAGGGATCACCTATCTCGCCAGCGTTGTAGCGGGAGTGTTTATTGGGGGGTTACTTATCACGCGTATTTGTGCGAATGCGAGTTTGTTAGTGAAAGGAGAAATTCAATGACCGTTATTATCTTCCTTTCTGTGTTACTTGGTGCCATCATTTTAGGCATTCCTGTTGCCTTCTCCTTATTAATTTGTGGCATTGCCTTGATGATTCATTTAGATTTATTTGATGCACAAATCTTGGCACAACAAATTGTGAGTGGTGCAGATAGCTTTTCATTAATGGCGATCCCATTCTTTATTCTTGCCGGTGAAATTATGAATGAAGGGGGATTATCAAAACGAATTATTGATTTGCCAATGAAATTGGTTGGGCATAAACGCGGTGGTCTAGGTTTTGTAGCGATTTTAGCGGCGATGATTATGGCGAGCTTATCAGGTTCTGCCGTGGCTGATACCGCTGCCGTTGCTGCAATGCTCTTGCCAATGATGAAGACAACCGGCTATCCCTTAGGGCGTTCAGCTGGTTTAATTGGTACCGCTGGTATCATTGCGCCAATTATCCCGCCATCAATTCCGTTTATTGTGTTTGGCGTAGCGAGCGGTGTTTCCATCACCAAGCTCTTTTTAGCAGGTATTTTCCCAGGCGTGTTAATGGGGAGTTGTTTAGCGGCACTTTGGTGGTGGCAAGCTAAACGCTTAAACCTGATGACATTCTCTAAAGCGACCAAGCAAGAACTCTGTATTTCCTTTAAAAATAGTATATGGGCGTTGCTATTACCCGTTATTATCATTGGTGGTTTCCGTCTCGGTATTTTTACCCCAACGGAAGCGGGAGCTGTTGCGGCATTTTATGCTTTATTTGTGGCAATCTTTATTTATCGCGAATTGAAAATTAGTGCATTGTACAAAGTGCTACTTTCAGCAGGTAAAACCACAGCAGTAGTAATGCTGTTAGTTGCAGCAGCAAATGTTACTGGTTGGCTAATCACCATCGCAGAATTACCACAAATGATTACGGAATTATTAGAGCCGTTAATTGAATCCCCAACGTTACTACTTATTGTCATTATGCTTGTGGTTTTTGTTGTCGGAATGGTAATGGATCTTACGCCAACCGTCCTTATCTTAACCCCAGTGCTAATGCCTCTTGTTGAAGAAGCTGGCATTGATCCTGTGTATTTTGGCGTATTGTTTATCTTAAATACTTCTATTGGTTTAATTACACCACCTGTGGGCAATGTATTGAATGTAATTACTGGCGTGTCAAAACTTCCTTTTGACGAGGCGGCCAAAGGTATCTTGCCTTATATGCTAATGATGATTGTCTTATTATTTGCCTTTATTTTTGTTCCATCACTTATTTTGACACCACTTTCGTGGATGCAACCTTAATCAAAATCCAAGGAGATTATTATGAAACTATTTAATTTAAAAACCTTAGCCGCATTAGTGACTAGCGCAGTGATGCTGACTTCAACTGCAGTTAATGCAGCAACCACATTACGTTTTGGTTATGAAGCACCGCGTAGTGATACTCAACATATTGCTGCGAAAAAATTTAATGAGCTATTAAAAGAGAAAACAAAAGGCGAATTGAAATTAAGCCTATTTCCTGACAGCACCTTAGGTAATGCACAAACAATGATTAGTGCAGTGCGTGGCGGCACCATTGATATTGAAATGTCTGGTTCGCCAAACTTTACTGGGCTAGAACCAAAATTAAACGTGATTGATATTCCATTCATCTTTAAAGATCGCGAACACGTTTACAAAGTGCTTGATGGTGAAATTGGACAGGGTTTATTAAAAGACCTTGAAGCACAGGGGCTAAAAGGTTTAGCGTTCTGGGACGTGGGTTTCCGTGCTTTCTCAAACTCAAAACATCCTGTCACGAAACCTGAAGATATTAAAGGGTTAAAAGTGCGTACTAACCAAAACCCAATGTATATTCAGGCCTTTACACTGTTAGGGGCAAACCCAGTACCAATGCCACTTTCAGAGCTTTATACCGCTCTTGAAACTCGCGCGGTAGATGCACAAGAACACCCAATTGGCATTTTCTGGTCTGCTAAACTTTATGAAGTGCAAAAATATTTGAGCCAAACCAATCACGGTTACACCCCATTAATCGTTGTAATGAATAAAGCAAAATTTGATGGGCTTAGCGCTGAGTTGCAACAAGCTATCTTAGATGCCGCAAAAGAAGCAGGGCAATATCAACGCGATCTTAATGTCAAAAATGAGCAAGAAATCGTAGCTAATTTACGGAAAGCTGGTGTTGAAGTGATTGAAAAGGTCGATACCGCACCGTTCAAAGCCATTATTGAAGCGGATGTACGTAAATCATTTATCGACAAACACGGTGATCAACTCGTGAAAGAAATTGATGCGTTAGCACAATAATCAAAGTGCGGTCGAAATTTTCGAGATTTTTCGACCGCTTTTTATCTTTGGGAGAGCATAAATGACTTACTATTTAGGCATTGATTGTGGTGGCACTTTTATTAAAGCCGCATTATTTGATGAATTCGGCACGATGTTGGCTTGTGTGCGAGAAAACGTACCACTCATCAGTGAACAAGCAGGGTATGCTGAGCGTGATATGCCGCAGTTATGGCAAATTTGTGCCAAGGTAATCAAGAAAACCATTGAACAAAGTGGAGTATCTGCCACAGAAATTAAAGGTGTAGGAATTTCTGCACAAGGGAAAGGGGCATTTTTGTTAGATCAGCAAAATCAACCTCTTGGTCGTGGAATTCTTTCCTCAGATCAACGTTCACTAGACATCGTCAAGCAATGGCAACAAACAGGTATCCCAGAACAGCTTTATCCAATAACACGCCAAACTCTATGGACTGGACACCCCGTTTCGATTTTACGCTGGCTTAAGGAAAATGAGCCTGAACGTTATGCCAATATCGGTGCCGTGTTGATGTCACACGATTATTTGCGTTTCTGTCTAACTGGGGATCTATTTTGCGAAGAAACCAATATTTCAGAATCCAATTTATACAATATCAACACCCAGCAATACGATCCTGAATTAGCCGAATTACTTGGCTTGCCGGGGATGACGGAAAAATTTCCGCCGATCGTCAAAGCAAATCAGATTGCTGGTTATGTCAATGAACAAGCTGCACAACTAACCGGATTAGCACAAGGCACCCCCGTAGTGGGCGGGCTGTTTGATGTGGTTTCTACGGCACTTTGTGCGGGTTTAGATGATGAAACGAAATTAAATGTGGTGCTAGGAACTTGGTCTGTAGTGAGTGGGGTAACGGATCATATTGATGATAGCCAAAGCCTTCCATTTGTCTATGGACGTTATGCGCAAGAAGGAAAATTCATTATCCACGAAGCTAGCCCAACATCGGCGGGTAATCTTGAATGGTTTGTAAAAGAGTGGGGAAATCTCAGCTATCAGGCGATCAATGATGGTATTGATGAATTACCTATAACCGAAAGTGCGGTGCTTTTTGTGCCATTTTTATATGGCTCAAATGCAGGGCTAGGAATGAAATCAGGATTCTATGGGATTCAATCCCATCATAACAAAATGCATCTGTTTCAAGCCATCTATGAAGGGGTACTATTCAGTATGAAGTACCACCTTGATCGAATGTTGCAACGTTTTCCAAATACGCAAGTGCTACGTATTACCGGCGGGCCAGCCAAGTCGCGAGTATGGATGCAAATGCTTGCTGATCTCACGGGAATGAAAATTGAAGTTCCAGCAATTGAAGAAACAGGGTGCCTTGGTGCGGCAATGATGGCGATGGAGGGGACTCAAGGGCGTGCAATGCCATTCACTGCGAAACAACAATGTTTTACGCCAAATACGCAAAACTTTACTATTTATCAGAAAAAATATCAGCGTTATCAGAAGTTTGTTTCCGCATTACAATCTTTGTTATAAATCAAAGTACGGTCAAAATTTCACTAATTTTATTAGGAAAACAAAATGAGAAAACACAAATTAGGCATTTATGAAAAAGCCTTACCTAAACATATCAGCTGGCAAGATAGACTTTCCATCGCCAAAGCCTGTGGCTTTGATTTCGTGGAAATCTCCATTGATGAAAGCGATGAACGCCTCAGCCGCTTAGATTGGACAAAAGCACAGCGCCTTGAACTGGTGCAAGCCATCATCAATACCGGCGTGACAATTCCCTCCATGTGTCTTTCTGGGCATCGTCGTTTCCCCTTTGGCAGCCACGATGAAGCTACACGTCAAAAAGCCTATGAAATCATGGAAAAAGCCATTCAACTGGCGGTAGATGTGGGCATTCGCACCATTCAGTTGGCAGGCTATGATGTGTATTACGAAGAACAAGACGAAAGCACCCTTGAGCGTTTCCAACAAGGAATGGAATGGGCGGTGGCATTGGCGGCAAGCAATCAAGTGACCCTCTCAATGGAAATTATGGACACGCCATTTATGAGTTCCATCACGCGCTGGAAAAAATGGGACGACCTCATTCGTTCTCCTTGGTTTACCGTCTATCCAGACCTCGGCAACTTATCGGCGTGGAACGATAATGTCGATGAAGAGCTCAAACTGGGTATCGACAAAATTTCCGCCATTCACTTAAAAGATACCTACAAGGTGACCGAAACCTGCCCAGGGCAATTCCGCGACGTGCCGTTTGGCGAGGGCTGCGTGGATTTTGTAGGCTGCTTTAAAACCCTTGCAGCACTCAACTATCGTGGCGCGTTTTTGATTGAAATGTGGACAGAAAAAGCTCAAGAGCCGATTGAAGAAATCATCAAAGCACGCCGTTTTATTGAACAAAAAATGCAAGAAGGAGGCTTCCCATGCTAGCGGAATTACGCGAAAAAGTCTTACAAGCCAATTTGGCTTTACCAAAACACCATCTCGTTACCTTCACTTGGGGAAATGTCAGCGAAATTGACCGCACTTCGGGATTGGTGGCCATTAAGCCGTCAGGTGTGGATTATGAAATGATGACCGCCGATGATATTGTGATTGTGGATGTAAACACCGGCGAACGCGTGTGGGGAACGAAAAAGCCTTCCTCCGATACCGCCACACACCTTGAGCTTTATCGCCAATTCCCTGAAATTGGCGGCATTGTGCATACCCATTCGCGCCACGCCACCATTTGGGCTCAGGCGGGGTTAGATTTAATTGCCGCAGGCACCACACACGCGGATTATTTCTATGGCAGTATTCCTTGTACAAGAAAAATGACGCCAGAAGAAATTGCAGGCGAGTATGAATTAGAAACCGGCAAGGTGATTGTCGAAACCTTCCGTAATCGCAAAATTGAAGCGAAAGATGTTCCTGCTGTATTAGTCCATTCCCACGGCCCTTTTGCTTGGGGAACTGACTCAGATAATGCCGTACATAATGCGGTGGTGTTAGAAGAAATTGGTTATATGAATTTATTCAGCCGTCAACTCAACCCTAATTTAACGCCAATGCAGCAAGAATTATTGGATAAGCATTATCTCCGCAAACATGGTAAGAATGCGTATTATGGGCAGTAGAGAAAACAATAGATAGAGAAACCAAGCAGTAATGTTTGGTTTCTTTTTGAATCACGATAAAACCTAGAAAAACTAATCAAATTAATTGCTATTTTTTCATAATAAATCGGGTAGAATAGCCAGAGTTCAGTTTTACATTTGATAATTAGGAGAACAAAAATGTCAACTCGAAGAGAATTAGCGAATGCCATTCGTTTTTTAAGTATGGACGCGGTGCAGAAAGCCAAATCAGGGCACCCGGGCGCGCCGATGGGAATGGCGGACATCGCCGAAGTATTATGGCGTGATTTTTTAGTGCATAATCCAACCAATCCAAAATGGTCAAACCGCGATAGATTTGTGTTATCAAATGGACACGGTTCAATGTTAATTTACAGCCTTTTACATTTAACAGGCTATGATTTAACCATTTCAGATTTACAACAATTCCGTCAATTACATTCCAAAACTCCGGGCCACCCAGAATATGGCTATGCACCTGGTGTGGAAACCACTACAGGCCCATTAGGTCAGGGCATTACTAACGCGGTAGGAATGGCGATTGCCGAGAAAACCTTAGCGGCACAATTTAACCGCCCAGGCCACGAGGTTATCGACCACTATACTTACGCTTTCTTAGGCGATGGTTGTTTAATGGAAGGGATTTCCCACGAGGCTTGCTCATTAGCAGGAACCTTAGGTCTAGGCAAATTAATCGCGTTCTATGATGACAACAATATTTCTATTGATGGTGAAGTGGACGGCTGGTTCACCGATAACACCAAAGAACGTTTTGAAGCCTATAACTGGCAAGTGATTGGGCAAATTGATGGCCATAATCCAGAAGCCATTGCGGAAGCCATTAAACAAGCGCAAGCAGAAAAAGCGCGTCCAACCTTGATTATCTGTAAAACCACCATTGGTTTTGGCTCACCAAACAAAGCCGGCTCACACGACAGTCACGGTGCGCCATTAGGTGATGAAGAAATCGCTTTAACGCGTAAAAACTTAGGTTGGAACTATGCACCATTTGAAATCCCTGCGGAAATTTATGCGCAATGGGACGCCAAAGAAAAAGGCAAACAAGCAGAACAAGCGTGGAATGAAAAATGGACAGCATATAGCCAAGCCTATCCAGAATTAAGTGCAGAGCTTGAACGCCGTTTAAGTGGTGAATTGCCAGCAAATTGGGCGCAAGAAAGCCAAGCCTTTGTTGAAAAATTACAAGCCAATCCAGCAAGCATCGCAAGCCGAAAAGCATCACAAAATGCCATTGAAGCCTATGCGCCATTATTGCCAGAGTTTTTAGGTGGTTCGGCAGATTTAGCGGGTTCAAACTTAACCTTATGGTCAGGTTCTCGCCCTATTCGTGCCACAGAAAATCAAGATGGTAACTACATCAACTACGGCGTGCGTGAGTTTGGTATGTCTGCCATTATGAACGGGATTGCCTTACACGGTGGTTTCATTCCTTATGGCGCAACTTTCTTAATGTTTATGGAATATGCCCATAATGCCGTGAGAATGGCGGCGTTAATGAAACAACGTGTGCTTTTCGTGTACACCCACGATTCTATCGGCTTAGGGGAAGACGGCCCGACACACCAACCTGTGGAGCAAACAGCGTCATTACGTTTAATTCCAAATTTAGAAACGTGGCGTCCGTGTGACCAAGTGGAATCGGCAGTTGCGTGGAAAGCTGCGGTTGAGCGTAAAGATGGCCCGAGTGCGATGATTTTCAGTCGTCAAAATCTTACTCAAATGGACAGAACCCCTGCACAATTGGCTGATGTGGCGCGCGGTGGTTATATCTTAACCGATAGTGAAGGCACACCAGATTTAATCTTCATTGCGACAGGTTCTGAAGTAGAATTAGTGGTGAAAGCAGCGGAGCAACTTCGTCAAGAAGGCAAAAAAATCCGTGTGGTATCAATGCCTTCTACGAACGTGTTTGACAAACAAGATGAAGCCTATCGCGAAAGCGTATTGCCAAGCAGCGTTACCAAACGTGTTGCAGTTGAAGCGGGCATTAGCGAGTTCTGGTACAAATACGTTGGCTTCGGCGGACGCATTGTGGGAATGAACACCTTTGGTGAATCTGCCCCTGCCGGTGAATTATTCAAACTATTTGGCTTCACCGTGGAAAACGTGGTGGCTAAAGCGAAAGAAATTTTATAATTTTCCACCGCACTTTATCTTGATAAAAACCTTGGGTTTTGGCCCAAGGTTTTTTTGTCTGTATATAAAGCATTTGATTTATTCTGAGTTGTTTTTGTTGTTATTTTTAGCGTAATGCTTGCTAGATTTTTCAACTCTTTTTTCTCAAAATTTGATCCCTGCCACAAAAATGAAATTTATTTTTCATTTTTGTTTTATTTGAAATAAAAGTGTGATTATATAATGCAGAAATTCGTTTTTAGGGTAACGAGGAGAGAAAGATGAAAACAGTCAGACTTACAGTTGCGCAAGCCTTAGTAAAATTCTTAGATAATCAGTACGTTGAATTTGATGGCAAGGTGACGAAGTTTATTGAAGGTATCTTTGGGATCTTTGGACACGGAAATGTGCTAGGATTAGGGCAAGCACTTGAGCAAAGTTCAGGTGATTTAGTCGTTCGGCAAGGACGCAATGAGCAAGGAATGGCGCACGTTGCCATCGGTTTTGCTAAACAGAAATTGCGTAAGCAAATCTATGCGTGTACATCTTCCGTGGGGCCAGGTGCGGCGAATATGATTACCGCGGCGGCAACGGCAACAGCCAACCGTATCCCTTTACTTTTATTACCTGGTGATGTGTTTGCAACACGTCAGCCTGATCCTGTGTTACAACAAATTGAGCAATCTTATGATTTAAGCATTAGTACCAATGACGCCTTCCGTGCCGTGAGTAAATATTGGGATCGAGTTAGTCGTCCGGAGCAGTTAATGACAGCTTGTATTAATGCTATGCGTGTACTGACTGACCCTGCGCAAACAGGGGCGGTAACGATTGCGTTACCGCAAGATGTGCAGGGGGAGGCTTATGATTTTCCAGAATCGTTCCTAGAAAAGCGTATTCATCGCATTGAGCGTACATTGCCGACAGAGCCAATGTTGCAAGATGCCTTGGCGTTAATCCAATCAAAGAAAAAACCACTTATTATTTGTGGTGGTGGGGTGCGTTATTCCGAGGCGGCGGAGCAATTAAAAGCCTTTGCTGAAATCTATAATATTCCTTTTGCGGAGACGCAAGCAGGTAAAAGTGCAGTGGTTTCTTCCCATTATTTGAATGTTGGTGGCGTTGGTGAAACTGGTTGTTTGTCTGCCAATTTACTTGCCAAAGAAGCCGATCTGATTATTGGTGTAGGAACAAGATATACAGATTTTACCACGTCTTCGAAATGGATTTTTCAACACCCTGAAGTGAAATATCTCAACATCAATGTTTCTCGTTTTGATGCTTATAAATTAGATGGGGTACAAATCACCGCAGATGCGAAAGAAACTTTAGAAAAATTGACCGCACTTCTCGCACCGACAGGTTATCAAAGTGCTTGGGGAGAAGAAATTTCTCAAGCCAAACAACAGTTTGAAAAAGAGCTGGATCGCCTTTATCACCTGTCTTATAGCGAAAATGATTTTGTACCAGAAGTAGACGATAACCTAAATCGTGAAGCAGTGTTTGAAGAATTTATTAGGCTGACAAATTCACGTTTAACTCAGAGTCGGGTACTAGGCATTCTCAATGAAACATTAGGTGAAAATGATGTGATTGTTGGGGCGGCGGGAAGTTTACCAGGTGATTTGCAGCGGGTATGGCAATCAAAAGGTGTGAATACTTACCATTTAGAATATGGTTATTCTTGTATGGGCTATGAGGTGAATGCGGCGCTTGGGGTGAAATTAGCTCAGCCACAACGAGAAGTTTATGCGCTGTTAGGTGATGGCTCCTATATGATGCTCCATTCTGAATTGGTTACTTCTATTCAAGAAGGTAAAAAAGTTAATGTCATATTATTTGATAATATGACCAACGGCTGTATCAACAATCTTCAAATTGGACACGGTATGGATAGCTTTGCGACAGAATTTCGTTTCAGAAATGCCGATACGAACAAGCTCAATGGCGCTTTTGTTCCAGTAGATTTTGCAATGAACGCGGCTTCTTATGGGTGTAAGACCTATCGTGTAACCACAGAGGAAGAGTTAGTCGCAGCGTTGCAAGATGCGAAAAAACAATCTGTCTCTACGCTAATTGATGTGAAAGTGTTGCCGAAAACAATGGTGCATTCTTATGGCAGTTGGTGGCATGTTGGAGTGGCAGAAGTTTCCGAAAAAGAACGAGTTCAACAGGCTTATGAAAATGCGGTGAAACGCATAAATGAAGCAAGACGTTATTAATTATTCATTGTTTAAGAAGGAAAAATTATGAAAGCTGAAAATGTAAAATTAGGGATTGCACCTATTGGCTGGACAAACGATGATTTACCTGAATTAGGTGCTGAAAATACTTTTGAGCAATGTGTGAGTGAAATGGCGCTGGCAGGCTATACCGGCTGTGAAGTAGGAAACAAATACCCGCGCGATGTTGAAGTATTGAAACACAAGCTTGATGTTCGAGGCATAGAAATTTGTAATGCTTGGTTTAGCACTTTCTTTGTGGACGGAAAAAAAGCGCAAACACTGCAAGATTTTATTAAACATCGTGATTTTTTACACGCAATGGGCGCGAAAGTGATCGGTTGTTCCGAACAAAGCCGGAGTATTCAAGGATTGCCGAAATCAATTTTTAATGAAAAAACCGTTTTCACTGATGCAGAGTGGCAGCTATTGGCAGAGGGGTATAATGAATTAGCTAAATTAGCCGCCGAAAAAGGAATGCGCGTGTGCTTACATCACCATATGGGAACAGGGATTCAAACACCAGAGGAAATCGATCGTTATATGTCGGTGGTAAATGATGATGTTTATCTCTTATTTGATTCAGGTCATCTGTACTATTCCGAAGGCTCTCAACAGGCAATGCTTGATGTACTAGAAAAATATATTGATCGTATTATTCACGTTCACTTGAAAGATGTTCGCGATGATGTAGTTAATGAAGTGCGGTCGAAAAATCTAAGTTTTTTAGAAGGCGTGAAAAAAGGGACATTTACTGTACCCGGTGATGGCGTGATTGATTTTAAACCTATCTTTGAAATCTTAGATAGACATAATTACAAAGGCTGGATGGTGGTAGAAGCAGAACAAGATCCTGCTGTCGCCAATCCATTTGAATATGCAGTGAAAGGTCGTAAATATATTAAAGATGTAGCAGGAGTTTAATATGATTAAAGTAGGTATTATCGGTGCTGGGCGTATTGGTCGCGTACATTCTGAAAGCATCAGCAAATATGTTAAAGGAGCAGAAATTAAAGCTATTTCTGATATTCGTGTCACTGATGAACTTCAGCAATGGGCAAAAGAAATAGGTATCCCAAATGTCTATGATGATTACCAAAAGATTCTGCAAGATCCTGAAATTGACGCTGTGTTAGTTTGTTCTTCAACCAACACTCACGCCCCAATTTCTATTGAAGCAGCGCGGGCAGGTAAGCATATTTTTTGCGAAAAACCAATTGATGCGAATGTGGAACGCATTCAAGAAGTGCTTAAAGAAGTAGAAAAGGCCGGTGTGAAATTCCAAGTGGGATTTAACCGTCGTTTTGATCATAACTTTAAAGCCATAAAACAACGTGTTGTAGCAGGAGATATTGGTGAGCCTCATTTAATTCGCGTTACCTCAAGAGATCCTGCTGTACCCCCGATCGAATACGTTAAAGTATCAGGCGGAATGTTCTTTGATATGACAATCCACGACTTTGATATGATCCGTTATCTTTCAGGCAGTGAAGTAACAGAAGTCTATGCAGCGGGTGGAGTGCTTGTTGATCCTGCTATCGGTGAGGCTGGGGATATTGATACTGCCGTAATCACCTTGAAATTAGCTAATGGTGCAATTGGCGTGATTGATAACAGCCGTAAAGCCGTTTATGGCTATGATCAACGCGCTGAAGTATTTGGATCGAAAGGTGCGGTGCAAACGCGTAATGATACTGATTCTACAGCGGTATATTCTAGTGAAGCTGGTGTTATCTCAGAAAAACCGAAATACTTCTTTTTAGAGCGTTATATGCAATCTTTCGCAGATGAAATGGCGTGTTTCGTGGATTCGGTGGTGAATAATAAACCAACATTAGTCAATGGTAATGATGGTTTACAACCTGTGCTTATTGCCCTTGCAGCGAAAAAATCTTTAAATGAAGGGCGCCCAGTTAAGTTGAGCGAAATTGCTTAAGAAAATTGAAAACAATGAGAGCCAAATGGCTCTCATTTTTTATGAGTTAAAGAATATTTTTCGTGTGTTCCAACACATTTAATAACACAGGAATATGGCTGTGTTCAATATCTTTCACTGCGGTAACTAATACGACTTCCTTTTGATTAGCAATTTTTTGTAGGAAATCTTGTACTAATGACTTGTTTTGTTGGAGTTCTTGGGCGTATTGTTGGGCAAATTCGGGGTAGGTGATTTCAGCGTGGTGATAGCGGGTTCTTAGCTCGGAAGATGGGGTGATGTCTTTTTCCCAAAGGGCGATGTGGGCTTCTAGTTTAGCAATTCCTCTTGGCCAAAGGCGGTCGATCAGGACACGGAAATCATTTGGGGAAAAATCTTTGTCGTAAATGCGTTTTACTGTAAATTTCATTGGATGCTCAGGGATTGAATTCAGGGGCTAAATTTAGCCCCTTGTGTTGGTTTGATTAACGTAAGCCTAATTCAAAAATTAAGGATTCCGCTTGGCAGCTGAACGTGAAATCAGCGTTGAGTAAGAATCCGCCGTCAACGGGGCTAATTGCGGCTTGAATTTGGCAAGGTTCGGTTTCTGTGGCACGCGCTTTTTGGGTGAACTCTTGTAAGGCTAGATCAGCTTCTGCTTCTGTAGCATAAACACGTTCAACGTGGCTGGTGCAGTTGCTATTGTCGATGATAGTGCCAACGTCAAAGGTGTTGCAGCCTACGCATTCTACGGGATTCTCTTTTTTCATTTTATGACTCCTATTTTTTATGAATGGAAAAAGTGCGAAATTTTACACCGCACTTTATTTTATGCAAAAAGAGCGATAGGCAGCCCCATCGCTCGTCATATTAATTATACATCATAAGTGGTTGATGCAGTGTTACCGCCGCGTCCTGTCCAGTTTGTATGGAAGAACTCACCGCGTGGTTTGTCTTTGCGCTCATAAGTGTGTGCACCGAAGTAATCACGCTGTGCTTGTAGTAAGTTGGCTGGTAAGTGAGCGGAAGTGTAGCCATCTAAGAAGGTGATTGCAGATGCCATACAAGGCATTGGGATACCCACTTCGATAGATTTTGCGACCACTTTACGCCAGTCGCCTAAGGCGTTTTCTAAGATGTTTTTGAAGTATGGATCTGAGCCTAAGAAAATCAGATCTGGGTTAGCTTCATAGGCATCACGGATATTGCCTAAGAAACGGCTACGAATGATACAACCTTCACGCCATAATAAGGCAGTTGCGCCGTAGTTAATGTTCCAACCAAAGTTTTCAGAGGCTTCACGGATCAACATAAATCCTTGTGCGTATGAAATAATTTTTGACGCGAGCAGGGCTTTGCGTACCGCTTCGATCCAAACTTGTTTATCCCCTTCCACTGGTTGAATGGTTTTGTGGAATAATTTTGCTGCGGCAACACGTTGATCTTTAAATGAAGACACGCAACGGGCAAACACAGATTCGGTGATTAAGGTTAATGGAATACCAAAATCAAGGGCGTTGATCCCCGTCCATTTGCCTGTCCCTTTTTGTCCTGCGGTGTCTAAGATTTTTTCTACTAATGGCTCGCCATCGGCATCTTTATAACCAAGAATATCGGTGGTGATGTCGATTAAATAGCTATCCAGCTCGGTTTTTTTCCATTCTGCAAAGATTTTTTGCATTTCGTCATAGCTTAAACCTAAGCCATCTTTTAAGAATTGATAGGCTTCACAGATAAGTTGCATATCGCCGTATTCAATGCCGTTATGCACCATTTTCACGAAATGGCCCGCACCTTCTTGTCCTACCCAATCACAGCAAGGTTCACCTTTGTCCGTTTTGGCAGAGATCGCTTGCAAAATAGGTTTTACATAAGGCCAAGCTTCTGCATTACCACCTGGCATAATTGATGGTCCGTGACGCGCACCTTCTTCACCGCCTGATACACCCGCACCCACAAAGCGAATGCCTTTTTCCGCTAATTCTTTCACACGGCGGTTGGTGTCTGGATAGTTTGAGTTTCCGCCATCAATAATGATGTCGCCTTCTTCTAAATAAGGCAGTAATGCGTTGATGAATTGATCAACCACTTCACCCGCACGCACCATTAGCATCACTTTGCGAGGTTTTTCTAATTTGTTTGCCAGATCTTCTAAGGAATAAGCACCGATAATATTTGTGCCTTTCGCTGGCCCTTCTAAGAACTCGTCCACTTTTGAGGTGGTACGGTTATACGCCACCACTTTAAAGCCGTGGTCGTTCATATTTAAAATTAAGTTTTGTCCCATTACCGCTAAACCGATAACGCCGATATCGCCTTTTACTGACATTGTTTTCTCCTGTGTAATCATTGCGAAAATTGTTTTATGTGTTTCCTAGCTCAATATATAAGCGATAAAAGCTAGGGTTGCAGGCAATCCCTGCTTAATTAAAATATTGTGGTTTCTTGCTGTTGCCGCACCAAAAATGGCGGCAATAATGATACAACCAAGCAAGAAATAAATCATTGCCACATTCTGAGTGAGCTGAGCGAAGATCAACCCTGCGGCAAGAAAACCGTTATATAGCCCTTGATTGGCAAATAATACTTTGACCCTATTTTGGGCGATAAAATGCTCTTCAAGGTTAAAAATTCGTTTTGCACTTTTGCTTGTAATGGCAAATATTTCTAAATAGAGAATATAAAAATGCTCTATGGCAACGATATAAAGTAAGATTGTTGCGAGAAGTAGCATTCTATTTTTTATCTCCAACTTGAATAATTTCTGATTTCTGCAAAATAATTTGCTGAAATTCTGCTGATGTTGCTGCCCAATCCACAATATCCACTTGCCAAGGTAAATCACTTTCTGAAAACGCATTTTCGACTTCGCATAGCGTTTTTAAAGAAAGGGGCTGTGTTGTCATTACCACCAAATCAAGATCTGAAAAAGGGCGAGCCGTGCCCTTTACTCTTGAGCCAAAAGCACGCACTTCATATTCACTCAAATAAGTGCGGAGGATTTTTTCCACAATTTCAAGATGTTGGGGTTGAATATCAATCATCGTTATTACGCTGTTGTAATTGGCTGAGCAAGTTTTTGGCAGAAGCTAAAAAACCGATCATTTGTTCATAGACTTGCTGAGCCTTATTTTGATCGTAAGTGTGCGAGGTGATGTTTCGCATTTTACGATAGAGCAGCCAATCTTCCACTTGCTCAATCAAGCCTGCTTTGGCACTCAAACGCAAAATATCGCGGAAATCCGCACTGTCAATTTCATCGGGAGCTTCAGCAATCAGCTTTAATTGGCGTTTCATCATCTTAATGCTTAGCTCATAAACAAATTCAAATTTTTGAATGCAACCAGCGATAAGAGTGTCTTGCACAATGTTTTCTTGTGTGGCAAACCATTGCTTATCCGCCAGTTTGGCTAAGGTCATTTCAAGTGAGTTAAACGCTTTTTCTAACGCTGAAAGATCCAGTTGTTCCATTTATTTTCCCAATAAAACTTTCCCAAAAAATCACCGCACTTTCATTTTATTACAACAACTTCGCCGCGTCTTTATCCAAATACCACTCGGTTACGCCGTTTTTCGCCTTAATTTTTGCGGCGGGGTAAGGCAGATTTTCTGCGGGCGTACTTTGGATTTCTTTTAAAATTTCCGCTTTCGCTGCACCGGTTACCAAATAGGTAATGCGTTTGGCTTGCTCGATCAATTTTGCGGTTTTGGAAATTCGCACTTGTCCTGTTTCTGGGTGTTTGGCGATCACTGCTAAATTTTCGTCATCAAAATTGGTTTGATGCGGGAATAATGAGGCGGTATGCCCATCTGCACCCATTCCCAAAATAATCCAATCAAAAACGCCGTCAGAAATGACCGCACTTAATTCCTGTTGAAAGCGTGCAAGCTCTTGCTCCACAGGGGCTTCGCCACGAATGCGATGAATGTTTTCTGCTGGAATCTCAATATGATCGAACAATAATTTTTGCACTTCGCCATAGTTGCTTTCAGGCTCAGAGGGATCAACCATTCGATCATCGCCCCACCAAAAATGCAGGTTTTGCCATTGAATGGCTTGGTTGTACGGTGCTGCTGCCAAGGTTTTAAACAAAAGTTTTGGCGTGCTGCCGCCGGAAAGGGAAATATGCACGGGGCGACCTTCAAGGCTGTATTGCTTGAGTTCTTCAGCGATTTTTTCCACCGCACTTTGTGCATTTTCAAAAATAACGTTGTTCATTCTGTTCTCCGAAGATCCCCTAGCTCCCGTAAGAGCGGGGGGATTGGGTTAGACTTTTTTCTTCATTAAACCACTTGGTTTACGCCAAACGCGCCCTGTGCGAGCAATCAGTTTATCGGCTTCTGTTGGCCCCCAAGTGCCGGCTTCGTAATCGTAAATACGGCCGCGCGCGGCTTTGTAATCCAAAATCGGCTGAACAAATTTCCAGCAGGCGTGTACGGCGTCCGTACGCGCAAAGAGGGTGGCATCACCTTTCATTGCATCTAGCAACAAGCGATCGTACGCACTTAATAAACTTGGCTGAGCCAAATCTGCGTAGCGGAAATCCATTGAGACTTCTTTAGCTTCAAAGCCTGCTCCTGGTTTTTTTAAACCAAAACGCATTGAAATGCCTTCATCAGGTTGAATGCGAATGATCAATTTGTTTTCTGGCGCATTTTGGCTGAATACTGGGTGTGGTGTGGTTTTAAAATGGATTACCACTTCTGTTACTCGTGCCGGTAAGCGTTTTCCTGTACGCACATAAAATGGCACACCAGCCCAACGCCAGTTGTCAATTTCGCAGCGCAATGCCATATAGGTTTCTGTGTTGGAATCTGGTGGTACACCTTTTTCTTCAAGATAGCCTTTCACTTCTTTGCCATTAATGAAACCACGAGTATATTGCCCTAACACAAGGTTGTTTTTTAAATCTTCTTCGCTTAGTGGGTGTAAACAATATAACACTTTTGCCACTTCATCACGCATTGAATCCGCATTAATAATAGCGGGTGGCTCCATAGCTATCATTGCTAATACTTGTAACAAGTGATTTTGGAACATATCACGCATGGCACCTGAACCGTCATAATAACCGCCACGTTCTTCCACGCCTAGTTGTTCAGCACCAGTAATTTCTACGTAATCAATGAAATTGCGATTCCATAATGGTTCAAATAAACCGTTAGAAAAGCGTAATACTAAAAGATTTTGTACAGTTTCTTTGCCAAGATAATGATCAATACGGTAGATCTGATGCTCTTCAAAGAAGCGGTGAATTTGAATATCTAAGGTTTTAGCGGTTTTTATGTCGTAACCAAAGGGCTTTTCCACGATTAGACGTTTCCAGCCCTGTTCTTCGGTATTTAAACCGTGTGCGGCAAGGCATTCAGGGATCACACCATAAAGGCTTGGCGGTGTGGACATATAATAAAGCGTGTTGCCTTCGGTGTGATATTTTTCGTGTAATTCGGCTAAACGCGGCACCAGTTTGCCATAATCTTTCGCATCAGAAGTGTTGATGGTTTGGTAATACAGATGGCTACAAAAATGCTCAAGCATCTCGCCTTCCGCTTTTTCCGTTTTGATCAATGCCTGACGCATTTTTTCACGGAATTGCTCATCGGTCATTTCTGTTCTTGCTACGCCTAGTACGGAAAAATCTTCCGCTAAACGCCCGAGTTTGTATAAATTGTACAGTGCGGGGATTAATTTACGGTGGGTTAAATCGCCCGAAGCCCCAAAAATCACGATACAGTTTTTTTCTGCGTTGAGGTTTGTCATATGATTGCTATCCATTTTTAAAAGAGTGGTAATAATATGCCCAAATTTGGCAAATTACCAATAGTTCTCATTAATTAAATTGAAAGATGTTGTGCCAGTTTAACTGCGCGTCTGCCACCATCACAAAATCAGGGTTTACCAAGGTTTCGCGCTGATTATAAGTCAGTGGCTGGAAATGCGGATCAAAGATTTTGCCGCCCATTTCCGCTAAAATAATTTCTGCCGCAGCGGTATCCCATTCGCCCGTTTCCCCTAAGCGCACATAACAATCTGCCGTGCCTTCTGCCACCAAGGCGCTTTTAATGCCGCTCGAGCCGATAATCTGAAACTCGTATTGAAAATTTGGATTTAAAATCGACCGCACTTTGTTTTTTGCGGAATGTGAGCCAACGGTAATGCGAATAGGGTGGTTAAGATTAACAGGTTGTTTTTCAAGTGCGGTGGTTTTTTGCGGCGTTTTTTTGTATGCCCCTGCACCTTGCAGTGCATAGTAGGTATGTTGTGATTGTGGCGAATGAATCACCCCAAGCACAGGGCGATGTTGATGCACCAAGGCAATCAAAACAGAAAAATTCCCCGTGCGATTAATAAATTGCTGCGTGCCATCTAAGGGATCGACTAGCCAATATGTTTGCCACTGTTTCCGTTCAGCAAAGGGAATTTTGCAATTTTCTTCCGATAAAACAGGAATCTCGGGCGTTAAGGCGGTGAGTTTTTCAATTAAAAATTGGCTGACAAAAAGATCCGCTTCGGTAACTGGCGTGTTATCTGCCTTGAGCTGTGGACGGATATTTTTTCCATAAAAACGATTAAGATGATCGCCCGCCTGCTCGGCAATTGCCAACACGGATTGCAGTAAAGAAGAATCGAATAACAAAGTAGCCGCCCAAGTGATGAAACAATGGCACAAAGTATAGCAAAGGGGGGAGTAAAGGCAAGGGTGAAAGTGGGTAAAGAAAAAGGGGCAATTGCCCCCCTTTTTTATTCACAAAACAATACGATATTAAAGTGCGGTGTAATTTTTAGCCTTTTTTCGCACGTAATACACGAAGAGCGTAAATCACCACGCCAGCAAGGAACACCGTTAAACCTAGCCATTCGGCGCTGCTTTCCCAGTTTTCTAATGAAAGTGCAAGCGGTGCATCTGAACCGCCAGAAGTAACCGAAGCGGCGATGATAAAGGCGAGAATCACGCCAATTAAGCTTTCCCCCACAATCAAACCTGCGGCGAATAAGGTGCCGTAGCGTTCTGCTTTTTTCTTCACATCATTAAGATTTTTACCGTTGCGTTGTGCATAAGTCGTTAAGTGTCGGTTGATAAACCAAGCTAGCACCGCACCAATGACGATAGGCATATTTACAACTGGTGGTAAATAAATCCCCATTCCCACCGCAAGGGCTGGTAAGGCAAAACGGTTTTTGCTGGATTTTCTTAAGAACATATCAATGATGATTAAGCCTAGCCCTAAACCGATGCCCATAAAGATATAACGCCATTCTAAATTGCTCGAGAAAATCCCTGTGGCGATAGTGGTCATCAAGGTGGCTTGTGGGGCAGAAAGGGCTTGGCTTGGATCCATATCGGCACGCGGCAATGCCCCTGTAAAGCCATAAGCGTGATACAGAATTTCTAGCACTGGTGCGATCACTAAGGCACCGACCACACAGCCAATAATCAATGCCACTTGCTGACGCCACGGGGTAGCATGAACCAGTAATCCTGTTTTTAAATCTTGCAAATTATCATTGGAAATAGCCGCGGTGGTAACCACAATCGAGCCGGAGAAAATGGTGAGAGCGGTTAAAAATTTCATTCCTTCCGCGCTGTCGATTAAGCCCGTGATTTTGCCTAATAGCATTAAAGTGAGGGAAATTAGCACCACGGAAATAATCCCAATGCCTGAGATTGGGCTAGATGATGATCCCACAAGCCCTGCCATATAACCACAGGCTGCGGCAACGAAAAAGCCGATAAACACCGCTAAGAAGGTACATACAATGACGAATAATAAGGCATATTCTGTGGCAATCGGTGCTTGCGCAATGAAGTGGTGAAGTGCCACCATAATCAAGGCGATTGCGGCGATTGTGATATAAATCATTGATTTAGGCGATAAATCAAGCTGTGTGCGATCATTGGTTTGCGCAGAGGGATCTTTTAATGCGCGGAAAGATTGCGCCATTCCTTGGATCATTGGTTTCATTAACACCAGCAATGTCCAAATTGCTGCAATGCCGATGGTTCCCACGCCGATAAAACGTACTTTACTTTTCCAAATGCCCATTGCATAGCCCACCATATCGGCGTCCACAGGCATTGGCGAGGCACTAGTGAAATAAGGCACTGCAACGCCCCAAGTGAGGAAAATTCCCACTAAAATGGCGATACCCCCTACAATTCCCACTAAATAACCCGCCCCTAATAAGGCAAGAGAGAAGCCCATTGGCACTTGGAAAACGGCATTTCCCCCTTTAAACCATAGGCTTGCGCCATCGGCAATCAGACGCAAACCATTAGTGGCAAAGCTCACCACAGCGGCAATCACACCACCTGTTGCGATCTCTTTAATGCCGCTATCACCTTTTCCTTCTTCGTGGTTACCAGCTTTGAGAATTTCCGCTGCGGCAACGCCTTCTGGATAAGGCAAATCACTTTTCGCCACCATCACTTGGCGTAACGGTACAGTGAAAATCACTCCTAAAATCCCCCCTGCGGCACAAATTAACAAGGTTTGCCAGAAAGGGAAATCTTGCCAATAGCCCATCATCAACAAACCCGGGATCACAAAAATCACCGAAGAAAGTGTACCTGCTGCGGAGGCTTGGGTTTGCACCATATTATTTTCTAAGATATTTGAACCTGAAAACATTTTCAGCACCGCCATTGATATTACTGCGGCAGGGATTGATGAGGCGAACGTCAGCCCCACTTTTAGCCCAAGATAAACATTTGATGCGGTGAAAATCACCGTAATTAGCGCCCCTAAGAACATTCCGCGAAAGGTCAGCTCTTTCAAACTAGGCGAAGAAGTTGAATGTTGCATCGTTTTTTCCTCGATTTTGTTATAAAAATGCTTCATTCTATCTGAATTTTATTAGTTCGGATCAAATTTTTGTCTAAATCTTGCCTTATGGCATAAAATACGGAAAAAAACACCGCACTTTAAATATAAGGGGAAAAGCAAAATGGCAAAAAATTCTGCAAAGCAACGTGATAATCAAGAAGATAACGAGGTTCGCTTGGACAAATGGCTGTGGGCGGCGCGTTTTTATAAAACGCGAACCATTGCTAAAGAGATGATTGACGGCGGTAAGGTGCATTATAACAATCAGCGTACCAAGCCGAACAAAACCGTGGAAGTGGGAGCGTTGATTAAATTACGCCAAGGTAATGAGGAAAAAGAAGTGCAAGTGCTTGCCCTTTCCACCCAACGCCGTGGCGCACCAGAGGCGCAACTGTTGTATCAAGAAACAACGCAAAGTGTGGAGAAGCGAGAGAAATGGGCGATTGCGCGTAAGAACAATTCCCTTTCAATGCCAAATCCTGAACGCCGTCCAAATAAAAAAGAGCGGCGAGATTTGCTTAAGTTTAAATATCAGGATTGACCTTGTGTTTGACAAAATCGTCCCAATATTAAGCCCATTGCCAAGCTGAGTGTAGGCATCGTGGGGACATATTCCTAAAGCGAAATCTATTCTTTTCTTAATTCACTCAGCAAATGGCGTAACCTAAAGATTTATTGAGGACAAAATGACATATCAAGCAGACAACGACAAACTCTATCGTTATTTATTTAAAAACCGTGCGGTGCGTGGTGAATGGGTGCGTTTAAACCAAAGTTTTAAAGATACTTTAAACACCCATCATTACCCGAAAGTGGTACAAAACCTACTAGGTGAAATGATGGTGGCAACCAGTTTATTAACCGCAACATTAAAATTTGACGGCAGCATTACCGTGCAAATTCAAGGTGATGGCCCACTTTCATTAGCTTTAGTGAATGGTTCTGATGATCAAAAAATGCGCGCGCTAGCCCGTTTGCAAGGGGAAGTGCGTGATGATATGAGTCTAAGCGAAATGATTGGCAAAGGGGTGTTAGTGATCACCATCACGCCAAATGAAGGCGAGCGTTATCAGGGCGTGATTGGTTTAGATAAACCAACGATTACGGAATGTTTAGAAGATTATTTCGTGCGTTCTGAGCAGTTGCAAACCCAGTTAATTATCCGTACAGGCGAATTTAATGGCGAACCTGTGGCGGCAGGAATGTTATTGCAAGTGATGCCAGATGGCGTAGGCGAAGAAGGGGATTTTGAACATCTTGCTACTCTTACGGCAACGGTAAAAGATGAAGAAATCTTTGGCCTAAGCGCCGAAGAAATGCTTTACCGTTTATATCACGAAGAAACCGTGGAAATTTACCCTGCACAAAATGTGGAATTTTTCTGTGGTTGCACCCAAGAACGCTCAGGCGGTGCATTGCTATTATTACCAGAAAATGAAATTGACGAAATTCTCGCCGAACACAACGGCAGCATTGATATGCAATGCGAATGTTGTGGCACGCATTATTTCTTTAATAAAGAAGCCATTGAAAAATTGCGTGATTCCTCACAATAATTTGATTAGCACGAACTTCGGTTCGTGCTTTTTTATTTCTCTTCCCGCTCTCTTTTCCTTGATTCACATCACAAAACTTAACTATTTTGAGTAATGGAATGGTTTTTTTCTGATTTTGAGATCTACCTAACATTTTTTTTTCGTACTTCACATAGAATACCGCTATCTTTTTTAATATTAACTTAATTGAGGTATATCTTATGACTGATGTAAAAAAACTAGTGGCAGAATTGGGTAACTTGGGTATTTATGATGTAAAAGATGTGGTGTATAACCCAAGTTATGAGCAGCTTTTCGAGGAAGAAACTAAGGAAGGTTTAGAAGGCTTTGAGAAAGGAACGGTTACCCAATCTGGTGCTGTTGCGGTGGATACAGGGATTTTCACAGGTCGTTCACCGAAAGATAAATACATCGTATTAGATGAGAAAACCAAAGACACCGTGTGGTGGACAAGCGATGCGGCGAAAAACGATAACAAGCCTATGAACCAAGCCACTTGGCAAAGTTTAAAAGAGTTAGTGACTAAACAGCTTTCAGGCAAACGTCTATTTGTGGTGGACGCATTCTGTGGTGCGAACCCAGATACTCGCTTAGCCGTGCGTATTATTACAGAAGTGGCGTGGCAAGCGCACTTTGTAACCAATATGTTTATTCGTCCGTCCGCGGCAGAATTAGAAAACTTCAAGCCTGATTTTGTGGTAATGAACGGTTCAAAAGTGACCAATCCAAATTGGAAAGAACAAGGCTTAAATTCTGAAAACTTTGTGGCGTTTAACATCACAGAAGGTATTCAATTAATCGGTGGTACTTGGTACGGCGGTGAAATGAAAAAAGGTATGTTCTCAATGATGAACTATTTCCTTCCGCTTAAAGGCATTGCATCAATGCACTGTTCTGCGAACGTGGGTGAACATGGCGATGTTGCGGTGTTCTTTGGTTTATCTGGTACTGGTAAAACTACCCTTTCAACGGATCCAAAACGCCAATTAATCGGTGATGATGAACACGGTTGGGACGATGACGGTGTATTCAACTACGAAGGTGGTTGCTATGCGAAAACCATCAAACTTTCTGAAGAAAGCGAGCCAGATATTTATCGTGCGATTAAACGTGATGCCTTGTTAGAAAACGTGGTGGTGCGTGCAGATGGTTCAGTGGATTATGATGATGGATCAAAAACCGAAAATACCCGTGTTTCTTACCCAATCTATCACATTGAAAACATTGTAAAACCAGTTTCTAAAGCAGGCCACGCGAAAAAAGTGATCTTCTTAACAGCTGATGCGTTCGGTGTGTTACCGCCAGTAGCAAAATTAACGCCAGAGCAAACGAAATACTACTTCTTATCTGGCTTCACCGCAAAATTAGCGGGAACAGAGCGTGGTATTACTGAACCAACACCAACCTTCTCAGCCTGTTTTGGTGCAGCATTCTTATCACTCCACCCAACGCAATACGCAGAAGTGTTAGTAAAACGTATGGAAGTCGCTGGCGCAGAAGCCTACCTTGTGAATACAGGTTGGAACGGCACAGGCAAACGTATCTCAATTAAAGATACTCGTGGCATTATTGATGCGATCTTAGATGGCTCAATTGATAAAGCGGAAATGTCTGAATTACCAATCTTCAACTTAGCGATTCCAAAAGCGTTACCGGGGGTTGATCCTGCGATTTTAGATCCGCGTGATACTTATGCAGACAAAGCACAATGGCAAGCCAAAGCGGAAGACTTAGCAAACCGCTTTGTGAAAAACTTTGAAAAATATGCGACTAATGAAGAAGGTAAAGCCTTGATCGCAGCAGGGCCAAAAGCTTAATCATATAAAAACTACGAAAATTTACACCGCACTTAGGGTTTACGTAAAACTGAAGTGCGGTGTTTTTTTGTGGGTTTTTCAAGAATTTCATCTGGCTATCTAGCAGTCTTAATGTCTAGATTGTTATTTCGGCGATTTTTCTTTAAAATAAACACAATTTTTGTGGAGATTTAAGGTGGCATTATGGCAAATTGGGACGGTAAATATATTAGCCCTTATGCAGAGCACGGTAAGAAGAGTGAGCAAGTAAAGAAGATTACAGTATCTATTCCAATTAAGGTGCTGGAAATTTTAACCAATGAGCGGACAAGACGTCAGCTCAAAAATTTACGCCACGCAACAAATAGTGAGTTATTGTGTGAGGCATTTTTGCACGCATTTACAGGGCAGCCATTACCGACCGATGAAGATTTGTTAAAAGAACGCCACGATGAAATTCCTGAGCAGGCAAAAGATATTATGCGTGAACTAGGGATTAATCCTGAGAAGTGGGAATACTAAATTTCAGATTTTGCTGAGAAATAGGTTGCAATTCCTAGTTGAGCTAAGTATAATCCACAAGCTTTCTTAGAAAGCCCTTTGATGTAATCATTTATTAAAGGCGTGTTACAGATTTTGTAATACATAAAATGTTTCCGATTGGGGGACTATAATATTAGGTTACTGCACTTCCCTTTCAATGAAGTTTATGAAAGGTGATGGTGTCAGTTTTATTTTAGCTAAAAATTATTGGAGCTCTGGTCTAATGCAGAACCAAAGAATCCGTATCCGCTTAAAAGCTTTTGATCATCGTTTGATCGATCAATCTACAGCGGAGATCGTAGAAACAGCTAAACGTACTGGCGCACAAGTTCGTGGTCCAATTCCTTTACCAACGCGTAAAGAACGTTTTACCGTGTTGATTTCTCCACACCTTAATAAAGACGCTCGTGACCAATACGAAATTCGTACACACAAACGTTTAGTAGATATCGTAGAACCAACAGAAAAAACTGTTGATGCATTAATGCGTTTAGATTTGGCTGCCGGCGTTGACGTGCAGATCAGCCTAGGTTAATTAAGAGGTTATGACAATGATTGGTTTAGTCGGTCGTAAAGTTGGTATGACTCGTATCTTCAATGAAGATGGTGTGTCTGTACCAGTTACTGTTATCGAAATCCAAGCAAACCGTGTAACTCAAGTTAAAACTCTTGAAAACGATGGCTATACTGCAATTCAAGTTACTACTGGTTCTAAAAAAGCGAGCCGTGTAACTAAGCCTGAAGCAGGCCATTTCGTGAAAGCAGGTGTTGAAGCTGGTCGCGGTTTATGGGAATTTCGTACAACTGAAGGTGAAGAATTCACTTTAGGTCAAGAAATTAATGTTGACATCTTTGCAGATGTTAAAAAAGTTGATGTTACTGGTACATCTAAAGGTAAAGGTTTCCAAGGTGGTGTTAAACGTTGGAATTTCCGTACTCAAGATGCAAGCCACGGTAACTCTTTATCACATCGTGTACTTGGTTCTATTGGTCAAAACCAAACTCCAGGTCGTGTGTTTAAAGGTAAAAAAATGGCTGGACACTTAGGTGCTGAGCGTGTAACCGTTCAATCACTTGAAGTTGTTCGTGTAGATGCTGAGCGTAATTTATTATTAGTTAAAGGTTCTGTACCTGGTGCAACTAATAGTGATGTTATCGTTAAACCAGCAGTTAAAGCATAAGTCTAGGAGATAGAGATGGAATTACAAGTTGTAGGTGCAAACGCACTAACTGTTTCTGAAACTACCTTCGGACGTGAGTTTAATGAAGCGTTAATCCACCAAGTGGTTGTTGCTTATGCAGCAGGTGCTCGTCAAGGTTCTCGCGCACAAAAAACTCGTGCTGAAGTGTCTGGTTCAGGTAAAAAACCTTGGCGTCAAAAAGGTACAGGTCGCGCTCGCGCTGGTGATGTGAAATCACCAATTTGGCGTTCAGGTGGTGTAACTTTCGCAGCGAAACCACAAGATCACAGCCAAAAAGTGAACAAAAAAATGTACCGTGGTGCAATCAAAAGCATTCTATCTGAGCTTGTTCGTCAAGATCGTTTAGTTGTTGTTGAAAAATTCGAAATCGATGCACCAAAAACTAAAGCCTTAGTTCAAAAATTAAAAGATATGGCGTTAACTGACGCTCTTATCATCACTGCAAACTTAGATGAGAATCTATTCTTAGCAGCGCGTAACTTATACAAAGTAGATGTACGTGATGTTCAAGGTATTGATCCAGTAAGTTTAATCGCTTTTGATAAAGTGGTTTTAACTGTTGATGCAGTGAAACAAATTGAGGAGATGTTAGCATGATTCAACAAGAACGTTTGCTAAAAGTGTTAAAAGCACCTCACGTCTCTGAGAAAGCAACAAATAACGCTGAGAAGTCAAACACCATCGTTTTCAAAGTCGCTTTAGATGCCAACAAAGCAGAGATTGCAAAAGCTGTTGCAGAATTATTTGAAGTGAAAGTAGATTCTGTTCGTACTGTTGTAGTTAAAGGTAAAACTAAACGTCGTGGTACGAAGATGGGACATCGCAGTGACTGGAAAAAAGCTTATGTAACTCTTCAAGAAGGTCAATCACTTGACTTCGTTGAAGGTGCAGAGTAATTACGGAGGAGAAAGAAATAAATGGCTATCGTAAAATGTAAGCCGACCTCCGCTGGTCGTCGTCACGTTGTTAAAATCGTAAACCCTGAATTACATAAAGGGAAACCTTACGCACCATTATTAGATAGCAAATCTAAAACTGGTGGTCGTAATAATTTAGGACGTATTACTACTCGCCATATCGGTGGTGGTCATAAACAACATTACCGTTTAATCGATTTCAAACGTAACAAGTTAGATATCCCAGCGGTTGTTGAGCGTCTTGAATATGATCCAAATCGCAGTGCAAATATTGCTTTAGTGCTTTATAAAGATGGTGAACGCCGTTATATCTTAGCACCTAAAGGTTTAAGCGCAGGCGATCAAATCCAAGCAGGCGTAAACGCACCTATTAAAGTTGGTAACTCATTACCAATGCGTAATATCCCTGTTGGTTCAACTGTACATAATGTTGAATTAAAACCAGGTAAAGGCGGACAACTTGCACGTTCTGCTGGTGCTTATGTACAAATTATTGCTCGTGAAGGTAACTATGTAACTTTACGTCTTCGCTCAGGTGAAATGCGTAAAGTATTAGCTGAATGTTCTGCAACCATCGGTGAAGTGGGCAATTCAGAGCATATGCTTCGCGTTCTTGGTAAAGCT
The DNA here is from genome assembly GCF_002921135.1 of Avibacterium gallinarum. Lineage (GTDB taxonomy): Bacteria > Pseudomonadota > Gammaproteobacteria > Enterobacterales > Pasteurellaceae > Avibacterium > Avibacterium gallinarum. The sequence goes on from NZ_PQVJ01000014.1 coordinate 45,800, forward strand.
GGTGCTAACCGCTGGAGAGGCGTTCGCCCAACAGTTCGTGGTACAGCAATGAACCCTGTTGATCACCCTCACGGTGGTGGTGAAGGTCGTAACTTCGGTAAACACCCTGTTACTCCTTGGGGCGTTCAAACCAAAGGTAAGAAAACTCGCCATAACAAACGTACTGATAAATACATCGTACGTCGTCGTGGTAAATAATTTTTTAATCAATTAAAGAGGATAAGCCATGCCACGTTCTCTCAAGAAAGGTCCTTTCCTTGACCTACACTTGTTGAAGAAGGTAGAGAAGGCGGTGGAAAGCGGGGATAAAAAACCAATTAAAACTTGGTCCCGTCGTTCAATGATCATTCCTTCAATGATCGGATTGACCATCGCAGTCCATAATGGTCGTCAGCACGTTCCAGTTTATGTATCGGACGAAATGATTGGTCATAAACTCGGTGAATTTGCACCGACTCGTACTTACCGCGGACACGCTGCGGATAAGAAAGCTAAGAAGTAAGGGGTAAAAGATGGAAACTATAGCTAAACATCGTTACGCTCGCACTTCAGCGCAAAAAGCTCGCTTAGTTGCGGATTTAATCCGTGGCAAAAAAGTAGATCAAGCGTTAGAAATTTTAACTTTCACTAACAAAAAAGCGGCATCGCTAGTTAAGAAAGTGCTTGAGTCTGCAATCGCTAATGCTGAGCATAATGATGGTGCAGATATCGATGATCTTAAAGTGACTAAGATTTTCGTAGATGAAGGTCCTAGTATGAAACGTGTTATGCCACGTGCTAAAGGTCGTGCAGATCGTATTTTAAAACGTACAAGCCACATCACAGTGGTTGTGTCAGATCGTTAATTTAGTAGAGGAATAGCAATGGGTCAAAAAGTCCATCCAAATGGTATTCGCCTAGGTATTGTTAAGCCTTGGAGCTCTACTTGGTTTGCGAATACACAAGATTTCGCATCTAACTTAGATGGCGATTTCAAAGTGCGTCAATTCTTAAATAAAGAATTAGCGAATGCTTCCGTTTCACGCATCACTATTGAGCGTCCAGCGAAAAGTATTCGTGTAACAATTCACACAGCTCGTCCAGGTATCGTAATCGGTAAAAAAGGCGAAGATGTTGAAAAATTACGTAACGCTGTTGCGGCAATCGCAGGTGTTCCAGCACAAATCAACATCGCTGAAGTGAAAAAACCTGAATTAGATGCAAAATTAGTTGCTGATAGCATCGCTTCACAACTTGAACGCCGTGTAATGTTCCGCCGTGCAATGAAACGTGCAGTACAAAACGCAATGCGTTTAGGTGCTAAAGGTATCAAAGTTGAAGTAAGCGGTCGTTTAGGTGGTGCAGAGATTGCTCGTTCAGAGTGGTATCGTGAAGGTCGTGTACCATTACATACACTGCGTGCGGACATCGATTATAACACTGCAGAAGCTCACACAACATACGGCGTAATCGGCGTTAAAGTGTGGATCTTCAAAGGTGAGATTCTTGGTGGAATGGCTGCAATTGAACAACAACCAGAACAACAACCTACCACGCCTAAAAAGCCACGTGGTAAAGGTCGTAAGTAAGGAGAATTGCTAAATGTTGCAACCAAAACGTACAAAATTCCGTAAAGTCCAAAAAGGTCGTAACCGTGGAATTGCAGGTGGTACAGAAGTTAGCTTCGGTACCTTCGGTTTGAAAGCAGTTGGTCGTGGTCGTTTAACCGCTCGCCAAATTGAGGCAGCACGTCGTGCGATGACTCGTGCGATTAAACGTCAAGGTAAAATCTGGATCCGTGTATTCCCAGATAAACCAATTACTGAAAAACCATTAGAAGTCCGTATGGGTAAAGGTAAAGGTAACGTTGAATACTGGGTAGCTTTAATCCAGCCGGGTAAAGTACTTTATGAAATGGATGGTGTGTCTGAAGAATTAGCAAGAAACGCATTTGCACTTGCAGCAGCGAAATTGCCAATCAAGACCACATTCGTAACTAAAACGGTGATGTAATGAAAGCTCAAGAACTACGTACAAAAACTGTTGAAGAGCTGAATGCTGAATTGGTTAACTTGTTAGGTGAGCAATTCAAATTGCGTATGCAAGCAGCCACCGGTCAGCTTCAACAAACCCATCAGTTAAAACAAGTGCGTCGCAGTATTGCACAAGTGAAAACTGTATTAACCGAGAAGGCGGGTGAGTAATGACTGATAATATTCGTACCGTGCAAGGTCGTGTAATTAGCGACAAAATGGATAAATCATTCACAGTTGCGATCGAACGCAAAGTGAAACACCCACTTTATGGTAAATTTATCCGCCGCACAACAAAATTACACGTGCACGATGAGAACAACGAAGCGAAATTAGGTGATGTAGTAGAAGTTCGCGAATGTCGCCCAATTTCAAAAACTAAGTCTTGGACTTTAGTTCGCGTTGTAGAAAAAGCAGTAATCTAATTTATTAGTTATCGCTTTAAATAAAACAATAGCCAATGGTGTATGCCATTGGCTTTTTTGTTGCATTATGATTTATTCAACGTTTATGGCTTTTTAAATATTTCCACACTTTCAATATCAGAAGCAGGATTGCTGTAAGCAAGTAAATCCATGCCCCTAATTGAAAACTTTTTGATGACCAAACATAATGCACGGAGGCAAAAAATAGGGCGATATAACTGAGTTGATGTAAGGGAAAAACAGTTCTTTGTAAATAACGTTTTATAGCTGGCAGCATGATCACCGAAGTAAAAATGAAGATTAAAAAAGCTAATGCACCGAATAGAAGATAAGGGCGTAAGATTAACTCTTCAATAAATAGAGAAGTGTCTAAGCCTAATTCAAGATAAAAATAGGCAATAATATGTAAACTCGCCCATACCATTGCCCATAGCCCTAAAATAGGGTGATAGGTTTTTAATTTATGCCATTTGAATAGCCCTATCGCCTCTCTGAAGAGAAAAACACCTAGAAATAGGCTAAGTGCCATCCATCCTAAAAAGTGAATTAATTCTTTAATCGGATCGGCCCCAAAATATTGTCCTTGGTTGATAATGAGTTCATGACCTAGCCATATAAAAGGGGCGCCAGCAGTAAAATGCAGTAAGAAACGTGCTGATTTCATTAGTAATTAACCGTTAAATCTAATCCTTGGTACAGTGAGGCAACTTCATCATAACCATTAAACAGCAAGGTGGGTTGTCGCTTCACATTGAATAATCCGCCTGCACCAATAACACGTTCACTGGCTTGTGACCATCGAGGGTGAGGCACATTTGGGTTCACGTTGGCATAAAAGCCATATTCATGCGGCGCAAGTTGTTGCCAAGTATTGAGCGGACGAGTTTCGGTTAAACGAATTTTTACAATCGACTTTATGCTTTTAAATCCATATTTCCAAGGAACGACTAGACGTATTGGAGCACCATTTTGAGGCGTTAGCTTTTTGCCATAAAGTCCAACGGAGAGCAGCGTGAGTGGGTGCATTGCTTCAGCAATCGTTAAACCTTCCCGATAAGGGTAATTAATTCCACCTCCCCAGAAGAAATTTTTTTGCCCCGGCATTTGCTCTGGATCATAGAGCGTTTCAAACTCAACATATTTCGCTCGACTGGTTGGTCTAACTTCGCGTAAGAGTGCATTTAATTTAAAACCAATCCAAGGAATAACCATTGCCCACGCCTCTACACAACGGAAACGATAAATTCTTTCTTGCAAGGGATAACGTGTATAAAGATCCTGTAAATCCAAGATTAATGGTTTTTCAACTTCACCAGAAATTTCTACTTGCCAAGGAGCGGTTTTTAATGTGTGTGCATATTGAGCGGGAGAGCCCTTGTCTACGCCAAATTCATAGAAGTTATTATAACCGGTCACTTTATCTTCTGGCGTTAAGGATAATGAGGTGTTTAAGCTGTCTTTTTTGAAGGAAAGCAAATTTTCTTGAGGCATAGGATCTGCTTGTGAAATTTGCGGTAATAAAGACATTCCACCTATTGCGCCAAGGCCTGCAATCAGTTTGCGTCGATGATAGAAAATTTCTTCCGGCGTAACATCGTTCTCGGTTAATTTGTGTCTGCGCATAATAAGCTCCTTGTATAAAAAATATTCCTTTGTTTGAAATATGGACAAGGCGGTAAAACAGAAGTTCCCGCTTCAGAAAAGATTTTTAACAGGTTTAACCTCTCCTCCTACTCTGACTAAATTTCGCAGTGCTTGGCTGATTAACTAAAAATAATGAAAATTTCTACCGCACTTTAGTGTGATTGAAGGCTTGTAACAAATTTTTTGTGAATAGCTATGCTAAAATAGTGCAATTAAAACAGAATGGAAGATCAAAAAATAATGAAAAAACTCCTTGTTCTCCACACGGGGGGAACAATTTCGATGCATGCGGACAGCCAGGGGAAAGTTGCGCCAAATGCCACTAATCCTATGACCAAAGTCGGGTTTGATTTGCATAATGTTGAAGTGGAATCGGTGGATTTTCTCAATCTTCCTAGTCCGCATATTCGCCTTGAGCATATGTTGGCGTTGAGCCAGAAAATTAAACAAGACGGTGCAAATTATGATGGCGTGGTGATTACGCACGGTACGGATACATTGGAAGAAACCGCTTATTTTCTGGATACAATGCAACTGCCGAAAATGCCGATTGTGATTACAGGCGCGATGCGTTCCAATAATGAACTCGGCAGTGATGGTATTTATAATTACCTTTCCGCGTTGCGCGTAGCAAGTTGTGAGAAAAGTGCCGATAAAGGCGTGTTAGTGGTGATGAACGATGAAATTCACGCTGCGAAGTATGTTACCAAAACTCACACCACCAACGTTTCCACCTTCCAAACACCAACACACGGGCCTTTGGGTGTGATTATGAAAAAAGACATTCTGTTTTTCAAAACTGCCGAGCCGCGTGTGCGTTTTGATTTAGAAACGGTGAGCGGAAATGTGCAAATCATCAAAGCGTATGCGGGAATGGACAGTTGGCTGTTTGATCAATTAGATCTGCAACAGTTAGATGGCTTGATTATTGAAGCACTCGGCGCGGGGAATATTCCACCGCAAGCGGAAAAAGGATTACAACGGCTGCTTGCGCATAATATTCCCGTTGCCTTGGTTTCTCGTTGTTTTAACGGCATCGCAGAGCCTGTTTATGGTTATGACGGTGGTGGTGCAAGTTTGCAAGAGCAAGGCGTGATGTTTGTGAAAGAACTCAATGCGCCAAAAGCACGCTTAAAATTGTTGATCGCCCTTAATGCCGGATTACAAGGCGAGGCACTAAAAAGTTATATGGAAGGATAAAGAAAAAATTCCTAAAATTTGCACCGCACTTTATTGTGAAGAAATTCTTTTTAAGAAACTACTTTCATCAGGTTTAAATAATGAAAATCGCAACGACATTAAAGGAAATTGAACAACATATTAATGAAAACCCTTTTGCTTTGTTGCTTATTAAAGCACCAAACTGTGGCGTGTGTACTGCCGTAGCGCAGCAGCTTGAAGCACTTTTGCCGACTTATCCAACACTTTCTGCAATGCAAGCGAACATCGCGGATATTCCTGAAATGGCGAGTTATTTCCACGCACTCACCGCCCCTGTGGTACTTATTTTTTATCAACAAAAAGAAGTGGAGCGCTTCGCCCGCTTTGTGCCATTGCAAGAATTAAAAGTGCGGTTGGATTTTTGGCAGAATTTTCACGCATAGCAAAAGCCCCATTGATTTTTGGGGCTTTGTTTTATCAGATTGCGATTAGAACTTCGCTAATAACATCGCTTCTAATTTCTCTTGGTCGATGGCGAATTTGCGGATACCTTCAGCCAGTTTTTCGATTGCCATTGGATCGCTGTTGTGTTGCCAGTAGAACTCGCTTTCAGTAAGCGGTTGTGGCTTGGCTTTCACTTCGCCAGTGTAATCTAATTTACGCACAAGTGCGGTGTTATTTTCTTGTAATTCTTTTAACAACGCTGGGGCGATGGTTAAGCGGTCGCAACCTGCAAGCTCAGTAATTTCGCCTACGTTACGGAAACTTGCGCCCATTACCACGGTTTGATAGCCGTGTTGCTTGTAATAGTTATAAATTTTAGTCACTGAAATCACACCCGGATCTTCTGCTGGTGCGTATTCTTTTTTGTCGCTGTTCGCTTTGTACCAGTCAAGAATACGGCCCACGAATGGGGAGATTAAATATACACCCGCTTCCGCACAAGCACGTGCTTGTGCTTCTGAGAATAAAAGGGTTAGGTTACAGTTAATCCCTTCTTTTTCAAGGATTTCTGCTGCGCGGATACCCTGCCAAGTGGAGGCGATTTTAATTAAAATACGATCGTTAGATACGCCTGCTTCATTATAAAGTGCGATTAATTTACGTGCTTTTTCAACAGTCGCTTGGGTGTCGTAAGAAAGACGTGCGTCCACTTCGGTAGAAATGCGTCCTGGAACAATTTTAAGAATTTCTAAACCGATGTTTACCGCTAATTTATCTTCTGCATCAATAAGTTGCTGTGCTTTATCGGCACTTTTACTTTTAGCATAAGCAATGGCTTCATCAATTAATGGTGCATATTGAGGCAAAGCAGAGGCGCTTAAAATGAGTGATGGGTTGGTGGTGGCGTCTTGTGGTTGGTAGGTTTTAATGGCTTCAATATCCCCTGTATCTGCCACAACCACGGTCATTTCGCGTAATGCTTCTAATTGTGTTGTCATAGTTACCTCTCATTTGATTGTTAGTTAAGTTCGCATACAATATCACATCTTAGCGATGCACATATAGCTATTTTAGCTTTGGTATTGATAGGTAGATTCTAAATTAAATTTGGCGCGGTAGAAAACCTTAGAGAAATAAAATCTGTGATCAGGATCACAATATAAGGAAAACAAAATGAAAACACGTTGTAGTTGGGCGGAAGGTTCGGCGATTTATCAAGATTACCACGATAATGAATGGGGTAAACCAGAATATAACAGTTTGAAATTATTCGAGAAAATTTGTTTAGAAGGGCAACAAGCAGGGCTTTCTTGGATCACGGTATTAAAAAAGCGGGAAAATTATCGCCAAGCCTTTCATCATTTTGATCCCGTCAAAATTGCTCAAATGAACGAGCAAGATATTGACGCGTTAATGCAAGATGCGGGATTAATTCGTCATCGTGCAAAATTAGAAGCTATTGTGAAAAACGCCAAAGCTTATTTAGCGATGGAAAAGTGCGGTGAAAATTTCAGCGATTTTATTTGGGCGTTTGTGAATCATCAACCACAAATGAATGATGTGCCGGATTTATCTGTTATCCCTGCCAAAACAGACACGTCAAAACAACTGTCGAAAGCCTTAAAGAAAAAGGGCTTCGTGTTTGTGGGCGAAACCACCTGCTATGCCTTTATGCAATCAATGGGCTTGGTGAATGATCATCTCAACACCTGCTTTTGTAAGCATAAATAAAATGCTTTTTGAGCGGTTTTTCTTTATAATCGGGTTAATTTCTACACCTGAAAACAAAATGGGTTATTAATGAAAAAAAATTACTACACTATGCTTTCTTTCTCAATTTTGACCGCACTTTATGGCGTGCCAAGTTGGGCAAGTTTGCAGCAGCAATGTTTAGCTGGCGTACCACAGTTTCAAGGGGAAGTGGTGCAAGGCGATCCAAACGAATTGCCTGTTTATATTGAAGCCGATCGCGTGGAGTTAAATCAGCCTGTTAATGCACGTTACGAAGGGGACGTGGATATTCAACAAGGCAATCGCCATTTAAAAACGCAAGTGGCGGAAGTGATTCAAACAGGCGAAGGGCAAAATGTGCAACGCTTTGCCTATGCGAAGAATGGTTTTGATTATAAAGATAATCTAATCAATCTGTTAGGTGATTCTGCCAAGGTTAATCTGAATAATAAAGATGCTGATGTAGAAGGCGCAGATTACCAATTTGTCGGCCGTCAAGGACGCGGTAAAGCGCAGCAAGTTGAGCTACGCAATGATTATCGCTTATTGAAAAACGCCACCTTTACCTCTTGCTTGCCTGATGATAATAGCTGGACGATTGAAGCCTCTGAAATGCGTCAGCATATCCAAGAAGAATATGCAGAAATGTGGCACGCTCGCTTGAAAGTACACGGCGTGCCGATTTTCTATACCCCTTACTTGCAGCTCCCCATTGGCGACCGCCGCCGTTCAGGCTTATTAATGCCAACCGCGGGGCATTCCAGCCGTGATGGTTATTGGTATAACCAGCCGATTTATTGGAATATCGCACCGAATTTTGATATGACCATCACACCAAAATTTATGTCAAAACGTGGTTGGCAATTTAATGGTGAAGCACGCTATCTTACGCAACTTGGCGAAGGGTTAATTGCAGGCGAATATTTAGGTCGTGATCGGCTTGATGATTACCAAGGGGATAACCGTTCGCGTCATTTATTCCACTGGCGACACAGTTCCAGTTTCTTACAAAATTGGCGTTTAAACGTGGATTACACTAGAGTCAGCGATAAGCGTTATTTCTCAGATTTTGATTCCGCTTACGGACGCAGCACAGACGGTTATGCTGATCAAAATTTCCGCATCGCGTACTATCAGCCAAACTACAATTTCTCCTTATCGGCGAAGCAATTCCAAGTGTTTGATGACGTGGATATTGGGCCTTACCGCGTTTTTCCACAGCTAGATTTTAATTATTATCGTGATGGGCTTGCTAACGGTTTAATGGATTTCCGTTTATTCTCACAAATTTCTCGTTTTGAGAATGACAGCGCCTTAATGCCAAAAGCTTGGCGTTATCACATTGAGCCAAGTCTTAATATTCCTCTTGCGAACCGTTACGGCAGTTTGAATATTGAAACCAAACTTTACGCCACGCACTATAATCAAACCAAAGGGAAACAAAATGCAGAAGAGATTGAACGCTCTGTAACCCGTGTGTTGCCGCAAATGAAAGTGGATTTTCAAACCTTGCTTGCCAGCAAAGAAACCTTATTTGATGGCTATACGCAAACAATTGAACCGCACATTCAGTATCTTTATCGTCCTTATAAAGATCAAAGCAATATCGGCTCAAAATTAAATAGCCAATATCTTGGTTTTGGTTATGATTCTGCTTTATTGCAGCAAGATTATTTTTCCTTATTCCGTGATCGCCGTTATAGTGGCTTAGACCGCATCGCTTCGGCAAATCAGTTCACCTTAGGGGGAACCACGCGTTTTTACGATCAAGAAGGAAACGAACGTTTTAACCTTTCTTTAGGGCAAATTTATTATCTCAACGATTCGCGCACTGATAATAATCCAAGCAATAGCAGTGATCGCTCCACCTCATCTTGGTCATTGGAAAGCAACTGGCGCATTAGTCCAAAATGGAATTGGCGTGGTAGCTATCAATACGATACCAGCTTACACCAAACCTCCCTTGCCAATACCGTGTTGGAATATAGCCCAAGTGGCAATAATCTGATTCAGCTAAGTTATCGCTATGCAAGTCAGGAATATATTGACCAAAATCTCACCGGCGCAAATGCGTACAATCAAGATATTAAACAGCTTGGTTTAGTGGCAGCGTGGGAAATTGCCGACAGATGGGCCGTGGTTGGGCATTACTACCAAGATCTGGCCTTGAAAAAACCTGTTGAGCAATATCTCGGCGTAAAATATAACACTTGCTGCTGGTCAGTCGGTGTTGGTGCTCGCCGTTATGTAACCAGTAAAGATGGGCAAAAAGCAAACGAAGTGGTTTACGACAATAACTTTAGCATCAACTTTGAGTTGCGAGGTTTAGGCACAACAGATCACCGCAGCGGCATTGAAAAAATGCTAAAAGCAGGGAAATTGCCTTATATTCAATCATTTAGCTTATATTAAAAAGAAGTATAAGAAAGTAAGAAGTAGACCGCTTTATCTGCCTCTAAAAAAGCTGGATGAAATAAGCAACCTATTAAGGGGCAGATTTTCTATGACTAAATGCACATAATAACTTTAAACAAGTGGTTATGTAGCAAGGAAAAATGTCATGAAATAATGGTTGTAGAGCCTTTACTAAGCAGTAAATAGCTTATTATCCAAAATGGAGATAGCAATGAGACCTAAGTACATAAAAAATGATGTTTTACAGAGAAAATTGCCAAGATCTATCAGGGAATGGCAGTAATTCTTGATTTTTCTTTGTATTTAGAATGCTTGAAGAAACTCAAAATATAACGAAGTGATGGTAAACTCATGTTTATTACGATGACTTGGAGAGAGTCACTTATAAAGAAGGCTAATAAAAAAGCACTGAATCAATTTATTGGCCCCAAAGTTCGGCTAAACAACCAACTGATTAAGCTGCAGATTTTTTATGACTAAATATACTCAAGGTTTCAAACAACAAGTGTTCGACTTTTATTTTAAAAATGGAAAAATCGTTCGCTTATTCACCGATATTTTCAGCTTACCAAAAATACGTTAAATCGTTAGATTGTAAAATTTAATCTTAATAGAATCAATGGATTAGCTATGTTAGGTAAAAAGCAATGTTATTCTGTTGAGTTTAAATTAAAGGTAATTCAAGCTATCAAAAAAGGACAGTATTTTGCCAAAGCAACGTGCTTTCACTTTGATATCTCCAATTCAGGGATAAGTAGCCAATGCTTGCAAACCTTCGAAAAACAAAGTATAGATGTTTTATTGCCCAAACCTAAAGGTTGGCCGATTATGAAACTAACTTATCCTAATATGGTTATTGTCGAATTGCCTTAGAGTAAGAAAATATTACTACAATAATGAACGTATTCAAGTGAAGCTAAAAGGACTAAGCCAGTGGAATACGGAACCCAGTCCTTGAATTAAAATGTAGTCTAACTTTTTGGGCGCAGAGCAAATCAATCAGTGCTTCTTTATGTCATTTTACTTTAGAACGTTACCGCACTTTTAAGTTTTTTCAATGCGTTAGTTTCAAGTTGACGAACACGCTCAGCGGAAATATTGTATTTCGCCGCTAAATCTTGCAAGGTGGCTTTGTTTTCATCTAACCAACGTGCTTTGATAATGTCTTGGCTACGTTCGTCCAAACCTTCAAGCGCGGTGGCAACTTGATCTGCCGCTTGGGTTTCATAATTTTCATTTTCAAGTTCTGCGGCAAAGTTTGAGCTTTTATCTTCAAGGTAAAGCGCTGGTGCAAAGCTTTCATCATCATCTTCATTAGAAAGATCAAAGCCAACATCTGCTCCAGTCATACGGCTTTCCATTTCAATCACATCTTGTTTGGATACGCCAAGCTCTTCTGCGACCATATCCACTTCATTATCATTGAACCAACCTAAGCGCTGTTTAGTTTTGCGTAGGTTAAAGAACAATTTACGTTGTGCTTTCGTGGTTGCCACTTTCACGATACGCCAGTTGCGTAATACATACTCGTGGATTTCCGCTTTGATCCAATGCACAGCAAAAGAAACAAGGCGCACGCCCACTTCAGGGTTAAAACGTTTTACGGCTTTCATTAAGCCAATGTTACCTTCTTGAATTAAATCTGCTTGTGGCAATCCATAACCAGAATAGCCACGCGCAACGTGGATCACAAAGCGAAGATGAGACAAAATCAATTTTTTTGCCGCCTCAAGATCTTCTTTATAATACAAACGTTCCGCTAATTCCTTTTCTTCCTCTGCGCTTAGCATAGGATATTCGTTCGCAGCACGGATATAACCTTCTAAGCTGCCTTGAGGAACTAACATTAGGGTTTGTGTATCTTTGTTCATCATATTCCTTCTTATTTTACGCCCAACTCTAGGGCTATTTATAACATAATCTATAATAAGGTCAATCGATTATAACGATTAATCTATCCTTTTCTTGTAGGTTTAGACTATGGACTTTTAAGAAAGTTCGTTACTGTTGATAAATTTTTTACTAAATAAAATAAATCTTCAAAAAATCTCGCTCAGCCCCTGTTCTACAAGACTTAACGCTTATTTTTCTTCTGGCACTAAGCGATAGTCCTTGCCCTGTTCAATCACGTCAAATAACAAATCAATATTCGGGTGCTTGCCGGGGAATTGTTTCGCATCTTGCGTGTGTTCGGCAAAAAGTTGCAAGCCTTTTTCTGCGCAAGTGCGGTCTAATTTTCCGTTAAATTCTTGTGCAAGGGCGTTGTACACGCGTAATGAGCCAAGTTTGCCTGCAATGGCAGGAATGTGATGAATTTGCGTTTCACCGTCAAATACGCTTAAGCCTGCAAGGTGATCGATAGTTGGTAAGGTTTCTAAAATTGTTTTGAAATCCATTTTGCTTCCTTTGTTTAAGTGAGAATAATGATTAATGTTGTGATGAAATAAATTGTTCGCTGTCAATTTCGCCTTTCGCACCGATAAAACGCACTTCTGGCTGTAAATACACAGCAAATTTTTCTGCCACCTTTTGGCGAATATGATGGGCAAGATTCGCTACATCTTTACCGCTCGCGTTTGCTTTATTCACTAATACTAAGGCTTGGTTTTGATGCACCGCCGCACCACCAAGTTTATGGCCTTTTAAGCCACATTGATCAATTAACCAACCTGCGGCGAGTTTCACAGTGCCATCTGGCTGCGGATAGCTCGGCATTTCTGGATATTGGCTTTTTAATTGTTCAAAAAGTGCGGTGGAAATCACAGGATTTTTAAAAAAGCTCCCCGCGTTGCCCAATTCTTGTGGATTTGGCAATTTTGCGCTGCGCACTGCACAAACTTCAGCGAAAATTTCCTCCGCTGTTACCGTGGCAGGATCAAAACGTGAAAGCGTGCCATAACTTAGCACAGGCTGCCAATCTTTGGCGAGCTTTAATCCCACGGCGACAATCATATAACCGTCTTTATATTGATGTTTAAACAGGCTTTCACGGTAGCCAAATTGACATTCCGCCTTGCTTAAACGAAAAATCTCCCCAGTATTCAGATTCAGCGCGTCCACATAATCGCATACATCTTTAAATTCTACGCCATAAGCCCCGATATTTTGGATTGGCGCCGATCCCACACAGCCGGGGATTAAGGCTAGGTTTTCCAAGCCATAAATGCCTTGTTTTAAGCTCCATTGCACTAGTTCGTGCCAATTTTCGCCGCCTTGAACGTGAAGATAATGAAAGTTGTCATCTTGACGATGTTCGATACCTTTGAGCGCATTTACCAGCACGATCCCGTCAAAATCTTCCACAAACAATACATTACTGCCTTGCCCGAGAAAAAGCACAGGGAGCTGCTGTTGTTGAGCTTGCTGCCAAAGGGGCAGAATTTGTTCAAGTGCGGTGATTTTTTCCACCATTTTTGCTTGTGCATTGGTTCCAAATGTATGAAATGGTTGAAGATTTTCCATTGTGTTCCTTAATCTCTATAATTTATTCGGCAGCGTGATTTTCACTTCTGTGCCACCTTCAGGACGATTATTGATGCGTAGTATAGCATTGAGTTGGGCGCTGCGTTCATTCATTATATTCAAACCGTAATGCCCTGCAGGTTCATCAAGGCTTGGAATGCCCACGCCGTTATCGCGCACTAACAGCTCATATTCACCGTCATCATTGGTGTGTGCAATTACTTCAATTTCCGTGCCTTGGGAATGTTTAATCGCGTTTAACGCCGCTTCACGCACAATTTGTAAGGCGTGTACTAGCTGTTGCGCATTGAAAGTGTGGGACGGCAAACTGCATTCCACGCGCATTTTCATTTCTGTTTGATTGCGTAAAGAATCGATCACTTGTTCAAGAGCGAGTTGTAAATTGGCTTCTTGCACTGTTAAGCGGAAAGTGGCGAGCAGTTCACGTAGTTGAACATAGCCGTCATTCAAGGCCTGCTCGAAATCTTTAATAATCGTTAGGCTTTTTTCCTTATTTTGCTCGCCTTCTTTATTCAAATTGTGCTTCAACAAAGTGAGCTGAATTTGCAGATAGGCCAGCACTTGTGCTAAAGAATCGTGTAATTCTCGCGCAATAATTGACCGCTCTTCCATTAATAATAGCTGTTGTTGCTGGCGTTGTGTATGGTGGAAATAAAGCGAACGGCTCAACATTTGCGACACGTTGTGCATTGTGCGCAAATCTGGGCAAGGTAAGCCTGCTTGCCAATATAGCGTGCCAAGTTTATCTCCCTCCACGCAAAGATCGGTTTTTTGTAGAGAGAAGTTCGCATCATTTTCGCCTAAATAAATATGCCAATGCTCCGCGCCGTAAACGCTCAATTCAATATAGCGTAAATGCTCATTCACTTTAATTTGGTTTAGCACCTGCTTTAGCACCGTAGGATCAATATTATTGGTGGTAACTAACTGAGAACACTGATAAAGCATTGATAAAGAGCGGTTGGCTTGGCTGAGTTTTTGCGTTTTTTCATTCACTTTTTCTTCCAGCCCAGCATAGAGCTTTTGTAAATCACTGGCCATTTGGGTAAACACGGAAGAAAGCCGCCCGATTTCGTCATCGTTATTCACATCAAGGGGAATATGATTAAACTGTCCAATTTGTACCTGTGTACTTGCTAAGGCTAATTTTTCCAGTGGGCGAACCATTTGCTTTTTGGTAAACCACACCACATAAGACACCATAGCAACGATCGATAACATTGTGAAAAGAATAAATAACACCGCAAAATCGTGCTTTTTCTCTGCAAACTCTTGCAAGTTATAGACAAATTGATCGACTTGCTCAACATAATTTTTCACTTCTTTTTGATAGGCTTGATAATCTAATTGTTTGGCATAAACTTCCATTGTTTCCCAACGTGCAACCAAGTTTTTATAAGCCTGTTTTACATCAGAAGGCACGAAAAATTGCTGGTTAATATCCGCTAAGGTGCTGGAATATAAGGTCGCGCGGTATTGTTGTAAATTTTCTGCTACCAACTGCGGTTCGTGTTCAATTTCATATAAAATGCGATAACTTTGCATTCGCAATGAACCCGATACGTTGATTAATTCCGCATCAGATTTGTTACTTTGCATCACAATCAAACTGAGCAAACTGATAAATGCAGCAAAGATGATAATGAGCAATAAATAATTGGCGATTTTTGTCGCCACCGAATGTTTTTTATTTTTCACAATGTTCACGCTTGGCAATGGCAATCAGAATTAAGGGCTATTCTAGCAAAAAATCCCATTGCTGTTTTAGCTCTCGAACAGGAAATTTTCACAAAAATTTCCCCGCACTTTATTTTGTATCTAATGAATAAAATTAATGCGCGGTGATAATTTTGATCTAACGCAACAAAAGCGTGCTTTTCTGCCTAAATACTCAATTCAGGTTATTAAAAACCTTGCTTTACCTTTAGACAATAGCGAACCTAGTAAAAAACCATTTTGGATCGTGAAAATGTCAGAAACCGCATTACCTAGACGCCGTTTTTTGCGTGGAGAGTTTCTGCATTCATTACAAAGCGAAACGGTAAAAGTACAAGGCTTTCAGGGCGTGCGTCCACCTTGGGCGGTAAGTGAAGCGCTGTTTATTCAACACTGCACCGCTTGTGGCGATTGTGTCAAAGCCTGCGAAACGCAGATTTTAGTGCAAGGGCAAGGCGGATTTCCTGAAGTGCAGTTTGATAAAGGTGAATGTACCTTTTGTCAAAAATGCGTGGACGTGTGCCAGCAGCCTGTTTTTCGCCCAGTCAGCGAAATAGCTTGGCGGCATAAAATTGACATTACCAATGAATGCTTAACGCAAAAACAGGTGGAATGTCGTGCCTGCCAAGACAGTTGTGAAATGCGTGCGATTCGTTTTGTGCCGCAGCTTGGTAAGGTGGCGCAACCAAGCCTGAACTTGGCGGATTGTAATGGTTGCGGTGCGTGCATTAGTGCCTGCCCAGTTTCTGCGATTAAACTTGATTATCCACAGGAATAACTATGTCAGAACAAGAAATTATCCCAATGGATAAAGCGGAAGAATGGCACGTTTGTGGCGTGATTGTTCAATGTAATCCGCAAAAAATTGAAAAAATTAAGACCGCACTTTTAGCGCTGCCTTATGCTGAAGTGCCTGCCGAAGATGTAGAAAAAGGCAAGTTGGTGGTGGTGATGCAATCTCACGATCAGCATATTTTGCTTGAGCAAATGGAGCAAGCACGCAATATTGATGGCGTGATTACCGTATCTTTGGTCTATCATCAACAAGATGATGGCAATGATGAATAATTAATCATACTCGTGGGGGAAATGAGATGAATTTAAGTCGCCGAGACTTTATGAAAGCCAATGCAGCCGCCGCTGCAGCAGCTGTCGCTGGATTAAGCATTCCAGTGAAAAACGTGGAAGCCGCACAGGATAACAGTATCAAATGGGACAAAGGTGTTTGTCGCTTCTGTGGTACAGGTTGTGGCGTATTAGTGGGAACACAAAACGGACGCGTTGTGGCATCACAAGGTGATCCAGATGCAGAAGTAAACCGTGGTTTGAACTGTATTAAAGGTTACTTCTTGCCAAAAATTATGTACGGAAAAGACCGTTTAACCCAACCAATGTTGCGTATGAAAGACGGCAAGTACGACAAAAATGGTGAATTTACCCCTGTTACTTGGGATACTGCGTTCAAAACAATGAAAGAGAAATTCTTAAACGCAATGAAAGAACGTGGCCCGAATGGCGTGGGAATGTTCACTTCTGGACAAAGCACCATTTTTGAAGGTTATGCCAAAGCGAAACTTTGGAAAGCAGGTTTCCGTTCTAACAATATCGATCCAAATGCGCGCCATTGTATGGCCTCTGCCGCGGTGGCATTCTTGCGTACCTTTGGTATTGATGAGCCGATGGGCTGTTATGATGACATTGAACACGCCGAAGCCTTTGTTTTATGGGGCTCAAATATGGCGGAAATGCACCCAATTTTATGGTCGCGTATTTCTGATCGCCGTTTATCTAACCCTGATGTAAAAGTGGCCGTGCTTTCTACCTTTGAACACCGCAGCTTTGAACTAGCAGATAACGGTATGGTGTTCACACCGCAAGCTGACTTGGTGATTCTCAACTACATCATCAACTATCTCATTCAAAACGATGCCATTAACTGGGATTTCGTGAATAAACATACTAAATTCAAACGTGGTGAAACCGACATTGGTTATGGCTTGCGTGATAGCGATCCGCGTCAAAAAGCAGCGAAAAATGCCAATAGCGGTAAAATGTATGACAGTAACTTTGAAGAGCTCAAAGCGCTTGTGTCTGAATATACCCTTGAGAAAGCTCACGAAATGTCTGGTGTGCCAAAAGATCAATTAGAAAGTTTGGCGCAGCTTTATGCCGATCCAAAACGCAAAGTGGTATCTTTCTGGACAATGGGCTTTAACCAACATACCCGCGGTGTGTGGGCAAACCACTTGATTTACAACATTCACTTATTAACCGGTAAAATTTCTATCCCAGGTTGTGGCCCGTTCTCCTTAACTGGTCAGCCATCTGCTTGTGGTACAGCGCGTGAAGTGGGAACATTTATCCACCGTTTACCTGCTGATATGGTGGTTACCAAGCCAGAACATCGTGCGATTGCAGAAAAAACGTGGAAAATCCCAGCTGGCACGATCACCGATAAATTAGGCTATCACGCCGTGGCACAAAGCCGTGCGTTAAAAGACGGCAAAATGCGTGTGTTATGGCAAATGTGTACGAACAATATGCAAGGTGGTCCAAACATCAACGAAGAAACTTTCCCAGGCTGGCGTAACCCTGAAAACTTCATCGTGGTTTCCGATCCATACCCAACCGTATCAGCCTTAGCAGCGGACTTAATGTTGCCAACCGCAATGTGGGTAGAAAAAGAAGGGGCTTACGGTAACGCAGAGCGACGCACACAAGTATGGCGTCAGCAAGTAAAAGCACCGGGTGAAGCGAAATCTGACTTATGGCAATTAGTGGAATTTGCTAAATACTTCACCACTGATGAAGTATGGCCAGCAGAGCTTTTAGATGCGAACCCAGAATTTAAAGGCAAAACCTTATACGAGGTGTTATACCGCAACGGTAATGTAGATAAATATTCTAACGCTGAACTCAATGACCGCCTTAACGATGAAGCTTACGATTTCGGTTTCTACATTCAAAAAGGCTTGTTTGAAGAATATGCGTCATTTGGTCGCGGCCACGGCCACGATTTAGCCGAATACGATCTTTACCACAAAGCGCGCGGTTTACGTTGGCCAGTGGTAGAGGGCAAAGAAACCCTATGGCGTTACCGTGAAGGTTACGATCCTTATGTGAAATCAGGCGAAGAAGTGTCTTTCTATGGTCAGCCAGATAAACGTGCGGTGATTTTAGCCGTGCCTTATGAGCCACCTGCAGAAGTGCCTGATGAAGAATACGATTTATGGTTATCTACTGGCCGTGTGTTAGAACACTGGCATACAGGAACAATGACTCGCCGCGTGCCTGAATTACACCGTTCATTCCCGAACAATGTGGTTTGGATGCACCCGAACGATGCGAAAAAACGTGGTTTACGCCACGGTGATAAGATCAAAGTCTCATCACGCCGTGGGGAAATTATTTCCTATGTGGATACCCGTGGACGTAATAAATGTCCTGAAGGTTTAGTTTTCACCACCTTCTTTGATGCTGGCCAGTTGGTAAATAAATTAACCTTAGATGCCACTGACCCAATTTCAAAAGAAACGGACTTCAAAAAATGTGCCGTTAAAGTGGAAAAAGCCTAAAAACTTAGCAAAAAAGCACCGCACTTTCTTTCTAAACTAAGCAAAGTGCGGTGAAAAATAAAATGAAAAAATTAACCCAAACACCGGAACGCCGTAAATTTTTTAAGGACGCCGCTCGCACCGCGGGCGGATTAGCAGGCCTTGGCATTTTACTCGGTCTTCAACAAGAGCAAAGCCTTGCGCGTCAAGGCGTGGCATTACGCCCACCCTTTGCTATTGAAGATGAGAAAAAATTCGCCGCCGCCTGTATTCGTTGCGGACAATGTGTGCAAGCCTGCCCTTATGAAATGTTGCACCTTGCTTCCTTGCTTTCGCCAATGGAAGCTGGCACACCTTATTTCATCGCACGGGATAAACCTTGCGAAATGTGTGAAGATATTCCTTGTGCAAAAGCCTGTCCGAGCGGGGCGTTAGATTCCACACAGGATAATATTAACGATTCCCGAATGGGCTTATCGGTGCTGTTAGATCACGAAACTTGCCTAAACTGGCAAGGCTTACGTTGTGATGTGTGTTATCGCGTTTGTCCGCTTATCGACAAAGCCATCACCCTAGAAATGCAACGTAATGATCGTACGGGCAAGCACGCGGTGTTTATTCCAACGGTACATTCCGACGCCTGTACAGGTTGCGGAAAATGTGAAGAAGCCTGCGTACTGGAAGAAGCAGCGATTAAAGTATTACCGCTATCCTTGGCGAAAGGAATGTTGGGTAAACATTATCGCCTTGGTTGGGAAGAAAAAGAAAAGGCAGGGCATTCCCTTGCGCCTGACGACATTATTTCTTTACCCGTACGCAAACCGGAGGGCTTTTAATGGCAAATTCACCGAAATATGCAGGTAGAGAAGCAAGAGAAAAGCTGGGCTTGTGGCGCGCTAATCGCTTTTTATTTTGGCGGCGTTTAACTCAGTTAAGCATTCTCGCAATGTTTCTGAGCGGCCCTTGGCTTGGTGTATGGATTCTGCGTGGTAATTATAGCGGTAGCTTATTTTTAGATTTAATTCCAATGAGCGATCCACTCATCACCGCAGAAAGCCTTGCCACGGGTCATTTGCCCAACTTCACCACCTTACTGGGTGCTGGCATTGTGCTCACCCTTTATGCTTTATTGGGAAGTAAAGTGTTTTGCGGTTGGGTGTGTCCGTTAAATCTGGTTACCGACTGTGCGGCTTGGTTAAGACGTAAATTAGGTATTCGTCAAAATGCCAAAATTCCACGCGGCTTACGCTACGGCATTTTATTGATGATTCTCATCGGCAGTGCGTTAAGTGGCATTATGTTGTGGGAATGGATCAATCCTGTGAGCGCATTTGGACGCGCCTTAATTTATGGCTTCGGTGCAACCACTTGGTTAATTTTAGCTATATTTTTATTTGATTTATTGATTGCAGAGCACGGCTGGTGCGGGCATTTATGCCCTATCGGCGCGACCTATGGCTTAATTGGCGCAAAAAGTATTGCGCGCATTAAAGTGATTGATCGCGCACGCTGTGATAATTGTATGGATTGCTACAACATTTGCCCTGAACCGCAAGTGTTACGCAGCCCACTGCACGGCAAAAAAGACGAAAGCCTGCTCGTGCTTTCTAAAGATTGTATCAGTTGCGGACGTTGCATTGATGTTTGTGCTGAAAATGTATTTACTTTTACCACTAGATTTAATCATTCGGGGGAATAAAATGATTAAAAAAACCTTATTAATTTTAACCGCACTTTTTGCCACCAGCGTAATGGCTGCGGAAGACAAAATTGACAACTATCTGCAAGGGGCGGCCGAAGATGTGAAACCGGCTTTTCACAATGTACCAAAACAAAGTGAGCTACCACCACTTAACTATGTGAATCAGCCGCCAACGATTCCACATAGTGTGAAAAATTATCAAGTCACGAAAAATGTGAATCAATGCTTAAACTGCCACAGTGTAGAGGCTTCTCGCATTACTGGTGCAACACGCATTAGCCCAACACACTTTATGGATCGCGATGGCAATATCGTAGGCGGTGAAACCTCACCACGCCGTTATTTCTGCTTACAGTGCCACGTTTCACAATCTGACGTTGAGCCAATCGTGCCAAATGAATTTAAACCAATGAAAGGTTACGGAGAATAAAAATGTTGAAATTAATCAAGAAGTTTTGGCATTGGTTTCGTTCACCAAGTCGTATTGCTGTCGGCGTGCTAATCACCCTTTCTTTCATTGCTGGGATTATTTTCTGGGGCGGCTTTAACACGGCTCTGGAACATACCAATACGGAAGAATTTTGTTCTAGCTGCCATATGAACGATGTGGTGCCTGAATATCGTCAATCTGTGCATTATGTCAATCGCACTGGGGTAAAAGCCACTTGTGCGGATTGCCATTTGCCACACGAATTTATTCCTAAGTGGGTGCGTAAAATTAAAGCAGCAACAGAAGTTTATGCGCATATTACAGGTAAAGTGGATACCAAAGAAAAATTTGAAGCAGCACGTTTAGAAATGGCAGAGCGTGAATGGGCAAGAATGAAAGCTAATAATTCACAAGAATGTCGTAACTGTCATAATTTTGATGCAATGGATTTCACCTTGCAAAAAGGCGTAGCAGAAAAAATGCACACAATGGCAATTAAAGACGGCAAAACCTGTATTGATTGCCATAAAGGGATTGCTCACCACTTGCCAAATATGAAAGACGTGAAATCTGGCTTTTTACCACCAGAAAAAGCAGAATAATTAGGTAAGGTGAATAAACCTAAAATCAACGCATTTAGCGGTATCAATAAACACAAAAGCCCTGTATAATAGCAGGGCTTTTCTTTTCCCGTTGGCGTGCGGCTATCAAAAATACTCTTACGCAACCCGACAAAGTGCGGTGCTTTTTGAGAGAATTTTTGCTAGTCGCAATTGGGAAAACAACGTGGAATCAAACAGTTAGCCTGTTATTTCGCCTAAAGCATTGAGTGCGGAATGTTCCGCAGATTATTCCATTTTATTTGAAGGAAAATATTGTGAATCCAATTGTTAAACAATTTAAATATGGTCAGCATACGGTAACCTTAGAAACCGGTGCAATGGCACGTCAAGCCACCGCTGCCGTTATGGCGAGTATGGACGATACCAGCGTTTTCGTTACGGTTGTAGCGAAAAAAGATGTGAAAGAAGGGCAAGATTTCTTCCCATTAACCGTAAACTACCAAGAGCGTACTTACGCAGCAGGACGTATCCCTGGTGGGTTCTTTAAACGTGAAGGCCGCCCTTCTGAAGGGGAAACCTTAGTGGCGCGTTTAATCGACCGTCCAATCCGTCCATTATTCCCTGAAGGCTTTTTCAACGAAATTCAAATTGTGGCAACCGTGGTTTCGGTAAACCCACAAATCAGCCCGGATTTAGTGGCGATGATCGGTGCTTCAGCCGCACTTACCCTTTCAGGCGTGCCATTTAATGGCCCGATCGGCGCAGCACGCGTTGGCTTTATTGATGGTCAATTCGTCTTAAACCCAACCACTAACGAACAAAAACAAAGCCGTTTAGACTTAGTGGTAGCAGGGACAGATAAAGCCGTATTAATGGTGGAATCTGAAGCAGACATTTTAACCGAAGAACAAATGTTGGCTGCGGTGGTATTTGGTCATCAGCAACAACAAGTGGTGATTGAAGCCATTAAAGAATTTGCCCAAGAAGCAGGAAAACCGCGTTGGGATTGGCAGCCACCAGCGGCGGATACTGCATTGATTGAGAAAGTGAAATCACTTGCTGAAAGCCGTTTAGGTGATGCTTATCGTATCACCGAAAAACAAGCGCGTTATGAACAAATTGATGCGATTAAAGCAGACGTAGTAGGCCAATTAACCACTGAAGATGAAACCCTTAGCGAAGGAAAAATTGTCGATATTCTTACCGCACTTGAAAGTGAAATCGTGCGTTCACGCATTCTAAACGGTGAGCCGCGTATTGACGGCCGTACCGTAGATACCGTGCGTGCATTAGACATTTGCACAGGCGTGTTACCGCGCACACACGGTTCTGCAATTTTCACCCGTGGTGAAACACAGGCCTTAGCGGTGGCAACCTTAGGGACAGAACGTGATGCGCAAATCATTGATGAATTAACTGGTGAAAAAACAGATCACTTCTTATTCCACTACAACTTCCCACCATATTCTGTGGGTGAAACAGGTATGATTGGTTCGCCAAAACGCCGCGAAATCGGTCACGGTCGTTTAGCAAAACGCGGTGTAGCTGCGGTAATGCCAAGCTTGAGCGAATTCCCTTATGTAGTGCGTGTGGTGTCTGAAATCACTGAATCTAACGGTTCATCATCAATGGCATCGGTATGTGGCGCATCACTAGCCTTAATGGACGCAGGTGTACCAATTAAAGCCGCTGTTGCGGGTATCGCAATGGGCTTAGTAAAAGAAGATGAAAAATTTGTTGTGCTTTCTGACATTTTAGGTGATGAAGATCACTTAGGTGATATGGACTTCAAAGTAGCGGGTACACGCGAAGGGGTTACTGCATTACAAATGGACATCAAAATTGAAGGGATTACCCCTGAAATTATGCAAATCGCCCTTAACCAAGCAAAAGGTGCGAGAATGCACATTCTTGGCGTGATGGAACAAGCAATTCCTGCACCGCGTGCGGAAATTTCTGACTTCGCACCGCGTATTCACACAATGAAAATCGATCCGAAGAAAATCAAAGATGTGATCGGTAAAGGTGGTGCAGTAATTCGTGCCTTAACGGAAGAAACTGGCACGTCCATTGATATTGATGATGACGGTACAGTGAAAATCGCAGCAGTAGATAACAATGCGGTGAAAGAAGTAATGGCGCGCATTGAAGACATCACTGCGGAAGTGGAAGCTGGCGCAATCTATCAAGGTAAAGTAACTCGCCTTGCTGATTTCGGTGCGTTCGTTTCTTTAGTCGGCAATAAAGAAGGCTTGGTTCACATTTCACAAATCGCTGATGAACGCGTAGAAAAAGTTAGTGATTACTTAAGCGTGGGTCAAGAGGTTAGCGTGAAAGTGGTTGAAATTGATCGCCAAGGCCGTATCCGCTTAACAATGAAAGATATTGCTCCAAAACAAGAGGCTGCCCCAACAGAAGAAGTTGTGGTTGCAGTTAGCGAGCAAGAATAAAAATACCGCTCCCTACTTGTTAGGGAGCAATTTTCCTTAACGGGAAATGGGCTGGCATTGCCAGTCAGGCATACTTGAGCTAACACCTAAGGCTAAACAATGATGCAATGTAATTGGCGTATAAACTCTCTCAGATTGTTCTCAATCTGGTGCGTTGCCTTATTACTTGTAGGCTGTGTCAATTCGCAACCATTTATGGCAAATAATAAATTGATTATTGCGGAGCAGACACCGAATAGCCATATTGAGCAAGAAATAATGGTTGCTCGTATTAGCCAAGTATTGCAAATTGGCGGAATTGATAAAAAAGAACGTGCTGCCTTGCATTTTGAACGAGGCGTGTTGTATGACACCCTTGGGCTTTGGGGGCTAGCGCGTTATGACTTTTTACAGTCTTTAATTTTTCAGCCAAAAAACGCCGCACTTTATAATTATTTGGGCGTCTATCAGCTTATCAATGAAGATTATGATGAAGCACTAGAAGCATTTAATGCGGCATTGGAATTAAACCCAAACGATGAATATAGCCTATTTAATCGAGGCTTAGGTTTTTATTATGTAGAACGTTATCCTCTTGCACAGAAAGATTTATCACAGTTTTATCAACAAGATAAAAGCGATGCTTACCGTGCATTATGGTTATATCTCAATGAATTAGAAACCAATCCTAAAAAGGCTAAACAGCAGTTAGCACAGCAAGCGCCTGCGCTCTCGCAAAAGCAGTGGGGCAGTTATATTGTGCAATATTATTTAGGTCAGTTGTCGCTCACTGAGCTACAACAGCAAGGGGTAGAATTTGCGGAAAAGCAAAAAATTTCTTATGCCGAAGTATTGACCGAAACCTACTTTTATCTAGCAAAACAACAACTCAATTTGGGTCAAAGGGAAAAAGCAGAAACCCTGTTTAAATTGGCCATAGCGAATCAGGTGTATAACTTTGTTGAGTATCGTTTTGCAGTGCTTGAACTGGCGAAATTAAAACGCACACAAGCACAATAAGCTAGGCATTTGCCTAGATTTGGTGTTGTAAAACGTAAAACTTTTCAACAATGTTATCCGCAAAGCTGCGATTTTTCGCCACACCTAGGCTTTGTGCAACTGAAAGTAATTGAGCTTTCCTTTTTATATTCGAGTATTTTAATGACTGAAACAAAAATCACCTTTAATGATTTAGGTTTACCTGAATTTATCCTTAATGCAGTAACAGATATGGGATTTGAATCCCCTTCACCAATCCAACAAGCTTGTATTCCCCACCTTCTCGCAGGTGATGATGTGCTTGGAATGGCACAAACAGGAAGCGGAAAAACCGCTGCCTTCTCGCTTCCTCTATTAGCCCAAATAGAGCCAAATAAAAAAATGCCACAAATGTTAGTAATGGCGCCTACTCGTGAGCTTGCCATTCAAGTGGCTGATGCGTGCGAACAATTTATGAAATATGCCAAAGGGATCAACATCGTTACCCTTTATGGTGGGCAACGTTATGACATTCAGCTCAGAGCCTTAAAACAAGGTGCACAAGTAGTTGTCGGCACACCTGGGCGTATTCTCGATCACCTTAGACGCAACACTCTCGATCTGTCAGAATTAAAATTTATCGTGCTTGATGAAGCTGATGAAATGTTACGAATGGGCTTTATTGATGATGTTGAAACCGTAATGGCAGCACTGCCAGAACAGCATCAAACCGCACTTTTCTCTGCCACAATGCCAGAGCCGATCCGCCGTATTACCAAACGCTTTATGAATAACCCTCAAGAAGTGAAAATTCAATCAAGCCAAAAAAATGCCCCAGATATTACCCAAAGTTGCTGGTATGTGCGTGGTTTCCGTAAAAATGAAGCTCTCTTGCGTTTCCTTGAAGTGGAAGAATTTGATGCGGCAATCATCTTTGCTCGCACCAAAACTGCTACCCTTGATATTACCGAATTATTGGAAAAACACGGCTTCCGTGCCGCCGCACTCAATGGGGATATGACCCAACAACTGCGTGAACAAACTCTCGATCGCCTACGCAACGGTAGCCTAGATATTTTAGTCGCCACTGATGTTGCTGCTCGTGGTCTTGATGTGGAGCGTATCAGCCTTGTGGTGAATTACGATATTCCACTTGATGCCGAAAGTTATGTGCACCGTATTGGGCGTACAGGGCGTGCAGGGCGTGCAGGACGTGCGTTATTGTTTGTCGAACCACGCGAAAATCGCCTACTGAAAAATATTGAACGTCTAACGAAAAAGCCGATTGATGAAGTAGAAATACCAAATCACGAGGCATTACAGGCTTGTCGTCGCAAAAATTTCGTAACCAAAATTACAAAACAGCTTGAACACCACGATCTAGAGTTATACCGCAGCCTGCTTGAAGACTTGTTCACCGCAGACCAAGATCAAGAAGACATCGCGGCAGCAATGTTAATGCTATTACAAGGCAAACAAAAATTGATTCTTCCACCAGATCCTATCGTAGATAAACGTGCACGCCGTGATCGTGGCAGTCGTAAAGAGAACCCACGTTCCGCTGAACGTCGTGGTTATGGCAATCCACAGCCAATGGATTTATACCGCATTGAAGTGGGTCGCTTAGATGGCGTGGAAGTGCGTCATATCGTTGGCGCCATTGCTAATGAAGGGGATATAAACAGCCGTTACATTGGACATATCAAACTTTACGATAACCATTCCACCATTGAATTACCACAAGGAATGCCAAAAGAATTGCTCAACCATTTCGCCAAAACGCGCGTAATGAACAAACAAATGCAAATGTCTTTCCTTGGTGAAGCCAAAGGTGGCGAAGGCAAAGGAAAAGAAAAAAACTTTGGCGGAAAAGGCCGTGGACGCGCTGATGATCGCTTTGCCCGTGGCAAAGGGGATCGCAAATTTAAAGAAAAAAACCACCGCTCTTTTGACGAAGGTGGCTTTAAATCACGCTCAAGAAAAAGATCGTTCTCTTAGTTGAAAATAGTCCCAATGGGGCTATTTTTTATTCTTAGATAGCTAAAAAAATCCCCGCACTTTTTCATATCAAGAGCAGGGATTTTCGTTAAATTATTTTTGGCTACATAAGGCAATAAAGCCGAGTTTTTTATCTGGATCATTGAAAACCTTGAACATTTTTTTGAATGTCGGACGGTTTTCAGCTTTTAACGCATTGCGGATAATTTTAGCCGTGCCTAATACGCCTTCGTCATAAATCATTCCTGCTGGGGAAAGTAGCGTCATCTCGCCTGAATAGGTTTCCACGTTGCGGAATCCTGCTTCTAAAAAGAGCGATTTCCAGTTTTGTTTTGTTAATGGCGTTACGGTAACGTTAATGGCTTCACGCAGTTGTTGGATTACTTCTTCCGCATTGTCCGTGGTAAGCATTACATCGTGAGTGAGCAAGAAACCGTTCGGTTTGAGAACGCGGTAATACTCGCGCACCGCTTTGATTTTCGCTTCCACCGGCAGCATTGTGAGCATTGCTTCATTAATCACAATATCAAAGCTGTTATCGGCAAAAGGTAATTTCATTGCATTGGCACGTTGAACGTGAATTTTATCTTGTAGCTCTTTTTCGGCGATATTTTTTCTGGCTTTCTCTAAGGCATTTTCATCAAGATCCACGCCCTCGATATGACAGCCGAATTTGCTTGCTAGCTCAATGGCGGTGGTTCCCATATTGCACGCCACTTCTAACACTTTTTTATTGGCGTTAAAATCACCGTTTGCAATCAGCCATTCTGTGGCTTTGCGACCACCGGGGCGTAAGCGCGTTTTGCCTAATCGAGCAAGAAAATTATGTCCCATTTCTTCTTTTTTCATTTTGACTCCTTATTTCAATACTTGACTCAATATATCAGCTTTTATGATGAAATAAAATTGCCTTTTATGGCTAGACGAACCGATGTATCCGCCCGTGTTGATAGCCCAATCGGACGCACACATTGGGGCGTCCTTACATTTGGAAACGTTGAGTGAAAAGTGCGGTGCAAAAATGGCGAATTTTATGCCTGTTCAATTTTTTCTTTGTAATGGCGGCGACATACGGAAACGTAGTGATTATTGCCACCGATTTGAATTTGTGCGCCGTCTTTGACCACTTCGCCCTGATCGTTTAAACGCAGTACGAAATTAGCTTTGCGCCCACAATGGCAGATGGTTTTTAATTCTTCCAGCTGATCGGCCCAAGCCAGTAAGTATCGGCTGCCTTCAAATAATTCTGCTTGGAAATCCGTGCGCAGGCCATAGCACAGCACGGGAATGTGTAATTTATCCACCACATCACTGAGCTGATAAACTTGCTCTTTGGTGAGAAATTGCGCTTCGTCCACCAAAATACAATGCAGGCTTTCTTGTTCAAGATGCAGGGCGATTTCGGCAAATAGATCCGTTTCCTTATGGAATAATTTCGCCTGCTGGCTAATGCCAATGCGTGAAGTCACTTTGCCCACGCCAAAGCGATCATCAATCGCCGCGGTGTAAACCAGCGTATTCATTTGCCGTTCGCGGTAGTTGTAATCGGATTGCAGCAGGGTGGTGGATTTCCCTGCGTTCATCGTAGAATAGTAAAAATAAAGTTTAGCCATAGTAATTAGCCATAATAAAGTGCGGTTATTTTGTTAGCCATTTCCAAATCAAGTAAAACACCAGCCCCGTTAATGGTGGCAGGGTGGCAAGCATTAAAATGCCAACGGTTGTGCCTTGTCCCACCCATTGGCCTGCAAGGGTAAGGTAGCCCATCACCTGTGCGGTAGGGAGTTTGATCAAAGCAAAGGCGATAAGAAGAAGCATAAGAACGCAGCCGATCCCAGCTGCGTGCATTGCGTTAGATTGTTGATTTTGCATAAATGATCCTTGTTCTATTTCACTTAGCTTGTTTAATTTCGCTTAGCTTATTTCGCTAAGCTCAGTCATTGCCCAGCGCGGTTTTACTTCAATTTCTAAAGGGGAATGTTCACCGTGTTTCAGACGTAAAAAGCCAGTGTAGGCAATCATTGCACCGTTGTCGGTACAAAATTGCGGCTGCGGATAAAACACTTCGCCGCCTAGTTGTGCCATTAATTCGCTCAAGGCTTGGCGTAACTGTTGATTCGCACTCACACCACCTGCGATCACTAAGCGTTTAAAACCCGTTTCTTGCAAGGCGCGGCGACATTTGATCACTAAGGTTTCTACCACCGCTTGTTGGAAAGCATAAGCAATATCCGCTTTGGTTTGTTCAGTGAGCGTGCCTTCTTCTTTAATCGCTTGATTGATGGTGTTTGCCGCAAAGGTTTTTAAGCCTGAAAAACTGAAATCTAGCCCAGGGCGATCAGTCATTGGACGCGGAAAGGTAAAGCGATTTGGCGTACCTTTTTCCGCTAAGCGCGCTAAGGCTGCGCCACCAGGGTAGTCTAAACCGAGCAATTTTGCGGTTTTATCAAAGGCTTCGCCTGCTGCATCATCAATGCTTTCACCTAGCACTTCATATTGCCCTACGCTATCTACGCGCACAAGCTGAGTATGCCCACCTGAAACAAGCAAGGCGACAAAAGGAAAGTGCGGTGCATTTTCTTCTAACATTGGCGCGAGCAAATGCCCTTCCATATGATGAACGCCAATGGCTGGCACATTCCACGCATAGGCGAGGGAACGCGCAATGGTTGAACCCACCAATAACGCACCCACTAAGCCCGGCCCGCAAGTGTAGGCAATGCCGTCAATATCTTGCGCTGATAAATTGGCTTCTTGCAATGCTGCTTGGATAAGGGGGGCAGTTTTCCGAATGTGATCGCGCGAAGCTAATTCTGGCACAACGCCACCATAATCGGCGTGCAACGCAATTTGGGTGTAAAGTTGGTTGGCGATAAGCCCATCATTTTCATCATAAATCGCCACACCGGTTTCATCACAAGATGTTTCAATGCCTAAAATTCGCATTTTTTCTCTCTTTTTATATGGGAAAAACTTGGCTGATTTTACCCTTTTTATTGTATTTTCACCAGTTGGCGATCATTTTTCCGTTTAGGGAAAGGCAGAATTTCAACAAAAATTGGATCTTTTCTTTGCTTTTGCGGTTAATTTGAATTAAAATTGCCACCCTTATTAATTTGAATAAGCCGTTTATCGAAACGAAACGGTCTAAATTTTGCAAAATATTAATCCATATTGAGGTGATGGCTTATGCCGGTAATTAAAGTTCGTGAAAATGAATCATTTGACGTAGCATTACGTCGTTTCAAACGCGCTTGTGAAAAAGCGGGAATCTTAGCGGAAGTTCGTAGCCGTGAATTTTACGAAAAACCAACAACAATTCGTAAACGTGAAAACGCAACTCGTGCTAAACGCCACGCAAAACGCGTTGCTCGTGAAAATGCACGTAACGTACGTTTATACTAATTAAAAATTTTTTTAATTAAACTCGAGTTAAGCAGGCCGTGAAACCTTTTGGAATCACGGTTTTGTTGTTTTTAGCTGCACCATTTCTTATTATCTTAGATCTATCTTGCTAAATTCTGTGTTGATTGAAAACGAGAGGAAATTATTGTGGCAGGCCATATTCCACGTTCATTTATTGATGATGTTCTTGCCAGAACTGACATTGTCGAATTGATTAATTCACGGGTTAAGCTGAAAAAAGCAGGGCGTGAATATCAGGCTTGTTGTCCTTTTCATCACGAGAAAACGCCTTCCTTTACCGTGAGCCCGAAAAAACAGTTTTACCATTGCTTTGGTTGCCACGCGCACGGTAATGCCATTAGTTTTTTGATGGAATATGAAAAACTGGAATTTATTGAAGCGGTGGAAGAGCTGGCGAATCATTTAGGCTTAGAAATTCCTTACGAAAAATCACCGCACTTTGATGGAAAGAGTAAACCACAAGCCAATTATCGTACCAAGAAAGATCTTTACCAGCTAATGCAAGAGATCGCGGCGTTTTATCATCAGCAACTTCCGCACAATATTCCTGCGCAATCCTATGTGCAAAAACGCGGTTTATCCGCCGAAGTGATTGAACGCTTTCAAATTGGTTTTTCGCCGAATCAATTTAATGCCGTGTTAAATCAGTTTGGACGTAATCAAGAAGATCGGCAAAAATTGTTTGATGTAGGAATGTTATCGCGCAATGAAAAACAAGATGTTTACGATCGTTTTCGTAATCGTCTTATGTTTCCTATTCGTGATCGCCGTGGGCGAACCATTGCCTTTGGCGGACGGGTGTTGGGTGATGAAAAGCCGAAATATTTGAACTCGCCCGAAAGTATGACCTACCACAAAGGTAATGAACTTTATGGCTTGTTTGAAGCCTTGCAAGTGAATGATAGCCCTGAAATGTTGCTGGTGGTGGAAGGCTATATGGACGTGGTGGCGTTGGCGCAATTTGGCGTGGATTATGCCGTGGCGTCATTAGGCACGGCCACCACACCGGAGCAAATTCAGCTTGCATTTCGTTCCACCGAACAGCTTATTTGTTGTTACGATGCAGACCGTGCAGGGCGTGATGCTGCGTGGCGTGCGTTAGAAAATGCGCTGCCTTTTTTAGAAGATGGGCGACAAATTAAGTTTATTTTTCTGCCTGATGGGGAAGATCCCGATACCTTTATTCGTCAATATGGCAAAGACGGCTTTGAGGACTATATTCGTCAGGCACAGCCGCTGAGCGATTTTCTGTTTTCTACCCTAAGTTCGCAGGTAGATTTTTCCAGTAAAGAAGGCAAGGGAAAACTTGCCGCCCTTGCTGTGCCATTGATTAACCGAATTCCAGGTGAATTACTGCGTTTATCATTACGTCAGCTTTTGGCGCAAAAATTGGGGATTTTTAATGAAGCGCAGATCGAGCATTTAATCCCAGCACAAAAAGAAAATGATTCATCATCGCCGAAACAAAATGCCGTGAAACGCACGCCAATGCGCGTACTGATTGCGTTGCTGTTACAAAATCCTGAATTGATCCAAATTGTGCCAGAAAATTTAAGTGTTCTATCGGTACTTAATGAGGCTGGGCTAGATTTGTTTGAAAAAATCACCGCACTTTGCCGTGAGCGTGTGGGGATTACCACCGCACAAATTTTGGAACATTACCGTGATACGGAATATTTTCGCCCCCTTGAAATTCTTGCCGTGTGGGATCATTTAGTCGATGAGGATAAAATCGAAGAAACATTTCGTGAAACCCTACGTTATTTTTATTTGCAGTTGATGGATAAAAATATCGAAATGCTTATCGCAAAAGAGCGCACAGAGGGCTTAAATGAGCAAGAACGGCAGGCGCTCGCACAATTATTATTGAAAAAACAGCAAAATAAATAGTTAATCCAACATAAGGGTGATAAAATTAAAGCCATTTTATCTCCCACAATTA
Source organism: Avibacterium gallinarum (assembly GCF_002921135.1). Lineage (GTDB taxonomy): Bacteria > Pseudomonadota > Gammaproteobacteria > Enterobacterales > Pasteurellaceae > Avibacterium > Avibacterium gallinarum. Next base: position 77,853 of record NZ_PQVJ01000014.1, read on the forward strand.
CACATCGAGGCGGATATATAATATGGATATGGAGCAAAATCCACAATCTCAATTAAAACTGTTAATCGCACAAGGGAAAGAGCAAGGTTATCTTACTTATGCTGAAGTGAATGACCATTTGCCAGAAGAACTTGTCGATGCAGATCAAATTGAAGACATCATTCAAATGATCAATGATATGGGCATTCAAGTGCTAGAAACTGCACCTGATGCCGATGATTTGATGTTAAATGAAAATATCACTGATGAAGATGCGGTAGAAGAAGCCACTCAGGTATTATCGAGCGTGGAAGCGGAATTAGGGCGAACCACCGATCCTGTGCGTATGTATATGCGCGAAATGGGGAGCGTGGAGCTTTTAACCCGCGAAGGCGAAATTGATATTGCTAAACGTATCGAAGAAGGGATCAATGAAGTACAAACTGCCGTGGCTGCTTATCCAGAAGCCTTGAATGATCTTTTACGTCAATATGCGTTAGTGGAAGAAGGCGGAATGCGTTTAGCGGATCTGATCACAGGTTTTGTTGATCCCAATGCAGCCGTTGAAGAAGCTGCATCAGATGAACACGAAATGCTTTCTGATGAAGACGATGAAGAAAGCGTTTCAACAGGTTCAATGGAAGATGATGAAAACGAAGATGAAGAAAGCGATGAGAGCAATTCTTCCGATGACAGTGATTCTGATAACAGCATTGATCCTGAAGTGGCGCGTGAAAAATTTGCAGCCCTAAAAGCGCAACACAAGAAAACCCTAGATACTATCGAAAAACATGGTCGTCATAAAAAACAAGCAAGAGATCAAATTCAAATTTTGGCAGAGATCTTCACACAATTCCGTCTAGTGCCAAAACAATTTGATATGTTGGTGTTATCTATGCGCGATATGATGAAACGCGTACGCCAGCAGGAACGTCATATCCAAAAAATGGCAGTAGATAACGCTAAAATGCCAAAAGGCACGTTCCAAAAAGAATTTATTGGACACGAAACCAAAGATGCGTGGCTAGAAAAAGCCTTAAATGCAGGAAAAAATTGGTCTGAAAAATTAGCTCAGTATGAAGAACCTATTCGTCAGGCTATTGCTCAGTTAGGGCAGATCGAACAAGATACCGGTTTAACCATTAGCCAAATTCGTGATATTTGCGATGCGGTTTCACAAGGTGAATTAAAAGCACGCCGTGCGAAAAAAGAAATGGTTGAAGCGAACTTGCGTTTGGTGATTTCTATTGCGAAAAAATATACCAACCGTGGTTTACAATTCTTGGATCTTATTCAAGAAGGTAACATTGGCTTGATGAAAGCGGTGGATAAATTTGAATATCGCCGTGGTTATAAATTCTCAACTTATGCGACTTGGTGGATTCGTCAAGCGATTACGCGTTCGATCGCGGATCAAGCGAGAACCATTCGTATCCCAGTTCATATGATTGAAACCATCAACAAATTGAACCGCATTTCACGTCAAATGTTGCAAGAAATGGGGCGTGAGGCTTCACCGGAAGAATTAGCAGAAAGAATGGGAATGCCGGAAGATAAAATCCGCAAAGTGCTAAAAATTGCCAAAGAGCCAATTTCAATGGAAACCCCTATTGGTGATGATGACGATTCCCACTTAGGTGATTTTATTGAAGATAGCACCTTAGAATTACCATTGGATTCTGCGACTGCGCAAAGCTTGAAAGCTGCAACACACGAAGTGCTAGAGGGTTTAACGCCAAGAGAAGCCAAAGTGTTAAGAATGCGTTTTGGTATTGATATGAACACGGATCACACGCTTGAAGAAGTGGGTAAACAATTTGATGTAACCCGCGAACGTATCCGTCAAATTGAAGCCAAAGCGCTACGCAAACTACGCCACCCAAGCCGTTCAGAAACCTTACGTAGTTTCTTAGATGAGTAAGCATAATTTATCTTAAATAAAAGCCTGATTTG
>NZ_PQVJ01000015.1 GCF_002921135.1 Avibacterium gallinarum
TTTGTTATCAGGCTTTTTTGTTCAAATTTAAGCCGCATAATTGGCGAATGATAGACTTCGCTGGGATATTTCACTATAATCAGCACTCTCTTACCGCCCCCATAGCTCAGTCGGTTAGAGCAGTCGACTCATAATCGATTGGTCACAGGTTCAAGTCCTGTTGGGGGCACCATCATTTATCTTTCCTTCTAAATTTCCAATAAATTACTCATTAGCTAGCTGCACAAAGAAAATTAAAGTGCGGTCAAATTTTGATGAATTTTTCTTAAAAAACAACCGCACTTAAAAATTAGGCAATAAAAAACCTCTATTATTGCATAGAGGCTTTTTGATCATTATTTGCTAAGATTTTGGTTTATTTAATTCAAAGTCTTTCGGTTTTTCAATATCGCTGAATTTTTTATCTTTATTCGCCTGAATCAAGGTTTCCGTTTGTTTTGCCAATTCAGGAAGATTCATTTTTTCATAAGCTTCTTTCATTAATGGCAAGGCTTCAAGAGTGGCTTGGGTGTCAGGATATTGCTGTAACATTCCTACTACTCGGTTGGCAACGGCAACATAAGCATTACGTTTCATATAGAATTTAGCAATGGCAAGTTCGTGGCGAGCCAAGGCGGCTTTAATATAAGCCATTCTTGCTAAGGCATCTTGCGCATAAGTGCTATTGGGGAAATTATCTACAAGGGTTTGGAAATTTGCGAACGCCGCTTTCATTGCTGTGTTTTCACGGGTTGCGCGATCAACGCCAAAGAAATCTTGGAAGAAGTTTTCACCTGAGGCAAAATTGGTTAGCCCTGCCATATAGATCACATAATCTACATTTGGACTATTCGGATATTGCTGTAAAAAACGCTCTGCGGCCACTAAGGTTTTGGTGTAATCTTGCGATTTATAATAAGCATAAATTAAATCTAACTGCGTTTGCTCACTGTAATTTGCGGCAGGAAAACGGTTTTTTACCGCTTCTAAATAGCGCACCGCTTGGGAATAATCACCGTCTTGTAAATAGGTTTGCCCTTTGGCATAAAGTTCTTGTTCAGAGCCTTGCTCTACCTCTTTTGATGAATTAGAACAAGCACTCACGGCAAGTGCGGCTAATGCAACGAATGTAAAAGATTTTAATTTACGCATTGATGATTCCTTTTTTACGAGCAATGATAAATAAGTTACAATGATCCGTATTTTATAGCACATTGCTAAATAAGCAAATTATTCACGGATTTATTTATGGCATATCTTACTTTATCGGCAGAAGTTCTGCCAAGCCAAATGGGACAACGTTTAGACCAAAGCTTAGCGGAAATGTTCCCAGACTATTCTCGTTCACGTTTAAAAACTTGGATCGAAAGCGATCTGGTGAAAGTAAACGGTGAAGTGGTGAATGTGCCACGCAGTAAAGTTTATGGCGGCGAACAGATTACCATCAATGTTGAAGTAGAAGATGAAACCCGTTTTGAGCCAGAAAATATTCCGCTCAATATTGTCTATGAAGATGATGATATTTTAGTCATCAATAAGCCAAAAGATATGGTGGTTCACCCCGGGGCAGGCAACCCGAATGGAACGGTACTCAATGCCTTGCTTTATCATTATCCACCGATTGCAGAAGTACCAAGAGCGGGCATTGTTCACCGTTTAGACAAAGACACCACCGGCTTAATGGTGGTGGCAAAAACCATTCCTGCACAAACCAAATTAGTGCGCGATCTGCAAAAACGCAAAATCACCCGTGAATATGAAGCCATTGCTTACGGCATTATGACCCAAGGCGGCACCGTGGACGAACCAATGGCACGCCACCCAACCAAGCGTACTCATATGGCGGTTCACCCAATGGGCAAGCCCGCGGTAACGCATTATCGTATTATGGAACGTTTCCGTAATTACACGCGCCTGCGCCTACGCCTTGAAACTGGGCGAACTCACCAAATTCGCGTGCATATGGCGCATATCGCCCACCCATTATTAGGTGATCAAACTTACGGCGGACGCCCACGTCCACCGAAAAATGCCAGCGAGGAATTACTTACCACCTTGCGTGATTTCAAACGCCAAGCGTTGCACGCCATAATGTTACGCTTGGAACACCCAATCACAGGGGAATTAATGGAATGGTACGCGCCATTACCAGAGGATTTTGTTGGCTTAGTGAATGCCTTAAAAGTCGATTACCTTGCTCATAAAGATGAATTGGATTACTAAAATGGACGCACTCAAACCAAACTGGACAGCCCCTGCCAATATCCACGCTTTCACCACCTTACGTCAAGGCGGCGTTAGCCAAGCGCCTTATGATAGCTTTAATCTGGGCGATCACGTTGGCGATGACAAAAATTCGGTAAAAACCAACCGCACTTTGTTGGTGGAACAATTTCATTTGCCGCAGTTTCCGCTTTTCTTAAATCAAACGCATAGCACAAGGGTGATCCGCTTGCCTTATGAGGGCAACAATGTAGATGCCGATGCGGTTTACACCAACCAACCGAACCAAGTTTGCCTTGTAATGACCGCAGATTGTCTGCCTGTCTTGTTTACCAATCAACAAGGCACGGAAGTCGCTGCCGCACACGCAGGTTGGCGTGGTTTATGTGATGGCGTGTTAGAACAAACGGTGCAACAATTTCAAGCTGAACCACAAGAGATTATTGCGTGGCTCGGGCCGGCTATCGGGCCAAAATCTTTCCAAGTGGGGGAAGATGTTCGCCAACAATTTATCGCGCAAGATCCCAATGCTGCACAAGCCTTTGTGCCAGATCCTAGCGAGCAAGGCAAATACCTTGCGGATCTTTATCACATCGCCCGCTTACGCCTTAACAAATTAGGCATTTCACAAATTAGCGGTGGCGAGCATTGCACCTATTTAGAACGGGAAAACTTCTTTTCTTTTAGACGAGAGAAACAAACGGGAAGAATGGCATCGTTGATTTGGTTTGAATAGCAAAATTGGGCATTACGCCCAATTTTCATTTTTATGATAAGTTGTAAGGCAATTCAATGAGGTTTAATGCTGTTTCTGTGCCAGACAGACGAAATGCCGTATCTGCGTCAAACTGATTATTCATCACCACTTGCAGCCATAAAATGCCGTCAAAATGCACCGCACTTAGGATAAAACCTGTTTTGCGCCAGCCATTTTCCAGCTGTATTTCAATTTCTGAACCCAGCGAAACAGGCGTGTTGGTTTGCGCGTTAAACAGGAACATCGCGCGTTTGTTTATGCCACGATATTTCGCTCGCGCCACGGTTTCTTGCCCGATATAACAGCCTTTTTGGAACGAAATGGCTTGTTCGATACATTGTAAATTCAAGGCTTGCGGGATAAATTCGTTTTGGCTCTCGGGCGATAAAATCGGGTAGCCCGCTTGCATTATGGTTTTCTCCCATTGTGCAATTTCACCAGTAAAATTAATCTGTTGTGCGGTTTTATTTAATAACATCGCGCACGCAGATTGCCCTATTTCAAGGCAAAAATCTGCCGAAATTGCACCGCACTTTTGTTTATCCAATAGTCCGATTACTTGCCAATCTTGCTCTGCAAAGGCAACTTTGGAAAAGACCGCATATTTTTTCAGATTATCCAACGCTGAGGGCAATAAGGCGTGGCGGATAATCAAGTAAAACTGCTCGGCATTTTCACGCAACAGACGAAATACGCTGCTCATTTTTCCTTTTGGATCGCAATGGGCTGTGAGGGTGGATTGCCCGTCTGCCAGCCCATTCACATCACAGGTGAGCTGACCTTGCAGAAATTTTTCTGCGTCCATGCCTTGTACAGAAATAACACGATATTGTGAGAGATTGATGATTGCCATAAAGATTCCAAAAATTATTCCAAATTCTGAATTTGTTCACGCATTTGTTCGATAAGCACTTTTAATTCCACCGCAGAATTGGTGATTTCCGCGCTAATGGATTTTGACGCCAGCGTGTTACTTTCGCGGTTGAGTTCTTGCATCATAAAATCGAGTTTACGCCCTACCGCGCCGCCTTTTTGCAAAATGCGTTGGGTTTCTTTAACGTGCAGCTGTAAACGATCTAATTCTTCCGCCACATCAATACGCTGCGCTAATAGCACCATTTCTTGCTCGAGTCGTTGCGGATCGGCTTGTAATTGCAATTCGTCAAAACGTTGTTGCAGACGTTCACGCTGCCACTGCAAAATCTCTGGCATTTTTGACCGCACTTTATCACTTTCAGTGGCGATGGCCGTTAAACGCTGCTGGATCAAGTCGTTTAATTTTTCCCCTTCACGCCCACGCATTGCGATAAATTCATCAAGCGCCGCTTCAAAGCCAGCTAACAATTCTTGGCTAATGCGATCTAAATCCTGCTCTGGGGTTTCCACCACGCCGGGATAGCGCAGAACATCGGTAAGATTGATTTCCCCTTCGCCAGCTTGTTGTTTGATCCATTGTAAGGATTGGATCACCTGCTGCGCCAAGGCTTGGTTTAAATTCAGGCTGGCTGTGGCTTGCTGTTTGCCTTCAAAACGCAGATTACATTCCACCTTACCGCGAGTTAAACGCTGGCGTAATTTTTCTCGCAAGGTGTTTTCTAAACCGCGAAATGGCTCTGGCAAGCGGAAGACGGTTTCCAAATAACGTTGATTAACGGAACGAATCTCCCAAACCGCATTGCCCCAATCTTGCTTGATTTCATAACGGGCAAAGGCCGTCATACTATAAATCATAATAAATCCTTAATTTACGCTAAAAATTGCCGCCTATTCTACCGTTAAATTTCTCATCTGTCAGTTTGCGTGTTAGAATGAGCGCCATTTTATGAATGAGTAAGGAATTTCCAATGCGTCCGAATGATCGCCCATTAAATCAACCCCGCCCAATTAAAATCACCCGCCATTTCACTAAATATGCCGAAGGTTCGGTGTTAGTGGAATTTGGCGAAACCAAAGTGCTTTGCACCGCCAGTGTTGATGAAAGTGTGCCACGTTTCTTAAAAGGGCAAAACCAAGGTTGGGTTACGGCAGAATATGGTATGTTGCCACGCTCCACTCACAGCCGTATGCAACGTGAAGCGGCCAAAGGAAAACAAGGCGGACGCACGATGGAAATTCAGCGTTTAATCGCCCGCTCTTTGCGTGCAATGGTGGATCTCACCGCCCTTGGTGAGCGTTCTATCACCTTGGATTGTGATGTGATCCAAGCCGATGGCGGCACGCGTACGGCTTCTATTACTGGGGCTTGCGTGGCATTAGTGGACGCGATCAACGGCTTAATGCAAAAAGGTGCGCTAAAAAACAATCCAATCAAAGGCTTAGTAGCAGCCATTTCGGTGGGCATTGTAGAGGGCGAAGCGGTATGCGATTTGGAATATGTGGAAGATAGCAACGCCGAAACCGATATGAACGTGGTGATGACCGATGATGGCCGAATGATCGAAGTGCAAGGCACAGCAGAAGGCGAGCCATTCTCCCACGAAGAGTTATTAACCCTGTTAGATCTTGCAAAACAAGGCTGTGAAGTGATCTTCAACGCGCAGCGTGAAGCCTTAGAGCAAGCATAATTGGGGGCGCAAATGCAAGGCTACAAAATCGACTTTATCAAATTCGCGCTCAGCCGTAATGTGCTGAAATTTGGCGAATTTACCTTGAAATCTGGGCGCATTAGCCCTTATTTCTTTAATGCAGGTTTGTTTAATACAGGCGCGGATTTAGCACGTTTAGGCGAATTTTATGCCGCCGCCATTCAAGCAAGCGGCTTAGATTATGACGTGATTTTTGGCCCTGCTTACAAAGGCATTCCCATTGGCACCACGGTGTCGGTGGCGCTGTTTAAGCAATATGGCATTGATAAACCAGTGTGTTTTAACCGTAAAGAAGCCAAAGATCACGGCGAAGGCGGCAATTTAATTGGCAGCCCATTGCAAGGCAAGGTGCTATTGGTGGACGATGTGATCACCGCTGGCACGGCAATTCGCGAAGCAATGGATTTAATCGCACAAAATCAAGCGAAATTAAGTGCAGTAGTGATTGCGTTAAATCGTAAAGAACGTGGCAAAGGCACGCTTTCTGCCATTCAAGAAGTGGAACGCGATTATCAATGCAACGTGCTTTCGATTATTGATTTTGACGATTTAATGCAATTTATTGAGCAAGAGGCGGATTATCAACAATATTTGCCTGCGATGCGTGCTTATCGTGAGCAATATGGCATCTAAAATACAGCGTATAAAAATCGCGAAAAACGCACCGCACTTTATTTTATGTATAACTCAAGATTTTATGCATAACTCAAGTTGGAGAACAGAATGAGTTTTATTGGAAAGTTATTAGGTTTTTTCATTGGCTACCGTTTTGGCGGCTTTTTTGGTGGGCTGGTTGGTGCTTATTTAGGGCATTTAGCCGACAAAAAATTGTATGAACTAGGTAGCGTCAATTCGAGCTTTTTCAAACGCAAAGAAACCCGCCAATCCTTGTTTATGCAAACCACCTTTGCGGTGCTAGGGCATTTGTCTAAATCGAAAGGACGGGTTACGCAAGATGACATTGCCCTTGCTAATAACCTAATGAACCAAATGAATTTGGACGACAAAGGGCGTAAATTGGCACAAGAAGCCTTTAATCGTGGTAAAGATCCGAATTTTCCGCTACGCCAAGTGATCCGCGAATTTTGCCAAGCCTGCGGTCAGCGTAGTGATCTATTAAGAATGTTCTTGCGTGTTCAGCTGCAAGCCGCTTTTGCTGATGATCACCTGCACGAAAATGAAAAAGAAGTGCTACAAGTGGTGGCGGAAGAATTGGGCTTATCTAGTTTCCAATTCCAACAGATTCTAATGGCAGAAATTGCCGCTCGCCAATTCAGCCGCGGTGGTTTTTATTATGAATATAACGGCTCACAACAGGGCGATTATCAACAAGGCGGCTATCAGGGGGGTGGTTATCAAGCACACAGCGGCCCAACCTTGCAAGATGCTTACAACGTGCTTGGCGTGAGCGAAAATGACGACCGCGCCACAGTAAAACGTGCTTACCGCCGTTTAATGAACGAAAACCACCCCGATAAATTAGTCGCCAAAGGCTTACCAGAAGAAATGCTCGAAATGGCGAAAGAAAAAACCCAACAAATTCAAGCCGCTTATGATTTGATTTGTAAAGCGAAAGGGTGGAAGTAAACCTTTCTTCATTGCTGAATTTTTTACCGTTTTTCTCAAATAACAAAGTGCGGTGAAAAATTCAGCTTTTTTATTTTTATCAAAAGAGTAATAGTAAATAAAATGCGTGTTTTCCTCGCGCCAATGCAGGGCGTGCTTGATCCCCTTGTGCGGCAGCTTTTGACTGAAATTAACGATTATGATCTGTGCGTATCGGAGTTTGTGCGTGTGGTGGATCAGCGTTTGCCAGTCAAAACTTTTTACCGTTTATGTCCAGAACTGCAGCGCGGTGGGCGAACGCCCGCGGGAACACCCGTACGCGTACAACTTTTAGGGCAACACCCACAGTGGCTGGCGGAAAATGCGGTGTTGGCGGTGGAATTGGGATCGCACGGCATTGATTTTAACTGTGGTTGTCCGTCTAAAACGGTGAATGGTAGCCACGGTGGTGCGGCATTATTAAAGCAGCCCGAATTGATTTACCAAGCCACCAAAGCTTTACGCGAAGCCCTACCGAAAGGGCAAGTAGTAAGCGTGAAAGTGCGTTTGGGCTGGGATAGCGATAATCGCGCCTTTGAAATTGCGGATGCGGTGCAACAAGGTGGCGGTACGGAAATCACCATTCACGGACGCACCAAAACCGATGGCTATCGTGCAGAAAAGATCAACTGGCAGAAAATTGGTGAAATTCGTCAACGCTTAACCATTCCTGTCATCGCAAATGGTGAAATTTGGCATTGGCAAGACGCGCAAGACTGCCTTGCCATAACAGGCTGCCAAGATGTAATGATTGGACGTGGTGCATTAACCATTCCCAACTTAAGCCTTGTGGTGAAGTTTAATCAGGAAAAATTAGATTGGACGCAAGGGGTAATGCCTTTGCTGCACCGCTATGCGCATATTGAAAACCTGCAAGATACCGGCTTTTACCACATTGCCCGCACCAAACAATGGCTACAATATCTGAAAAAATCTTACCCACAAGCCACCGCACTTTTTGAGCATATTAAAACCTGCCAAACGGCAGAGGATTTACGTCAAAGATTAGCTCAAATGAGATAAGCCTTGTTATGGACTGGCTAGAAAAATCATCAAAAATCCCACCGCACTTTTGTTTATTATGGCTTTCAAATTCAGGGAGTTTGAGAAGGTGAAAAATCCTCCGTGTGTGGAGGATTTTATTTGCGGTAGTTAAACGTCCAAGCCCAGCACTTTTCGTCCGTTGATACTGGCGATGTTTACCATTGCATTTAAATCTGGGAAACGGCTGCTTGTAGCGAATGTAGGTTAGCTAGAAAAATCATCGAAAATCCCACCGCACTTTTGTTTATTATGGCCCCCTCAAATTCAGGGAGTTTGATAAGGTGAAAAATCCTCCGTGTGTGGAGGATTTTATTTGTGGCAGTTAAACGTCCAACCCCAACACTTTTCGTCCGTTGATACTGGCGATGTTTACCATTGCGTCTAAATCTGGGAAGCGGCAGCCTGCGGCGAATGTAGGTTAGCTAGAAAAATCATCAAAAATCCCACCGCACTTTTGTTTATTATGGCCCCCTCAAATTCAGGGAGTTTGATAAGGTGAAAAATCCTCCGTGTGTGGAGGATTTTATTTGCGGTAGTTAAACGTCCAAGCCCAGTACTTTTCGTCCGTTGATGCTGGCGATGTTTACCATTGCGTCTAAATCTGGGAAGCGGCAGCCTGCGGCGAGTAGGCTGAGTTCTTGCCACATATCCCCTTCACACAGTGGCACCATATAATCGCAGATGTTATCCGTGCCAATGGCAACGGTAATGTTTTCTGGGATCATTTCATCAACTGGGGTGAGCGCATTGTGGAACGGCATTAAATCTTCTTTACGGTTACTGTCAATCCACGCCATTGGGCAGGCGATCATCATCATTTGCGCTTGGCGCATTTTTTCGTACAGTTTGTAGCGATATTCACGAGAATGTGCGCCGATGGAAATACCGTGAATCGCCACCACGCGTCCTTCCATTCCGTGTTCAATGGTTTTGTCGCACAGCTGTTCCGTTTCTTTTTCTTTTGGTGTGTTGAATTGATCAACGTGAACGTGGCACATAATGCCGAGGGATTTTGCTTTATCGAGCAGAATATCCATTGCTTCCAAGCCACGTCCGTAATCCAGCTCATCACGATAAGGTAGCCCGCCGATCATATCCACCATTTCCGAGCCAATATCGAACCATTTTTTTGCGGTGGGCTCAATTACGCCTTTCAGGGTTTGATTGGCGAATTTAAGGGTGATGTCGTGTTTATACACATCGCGAGCTTTGTGGGCAGCGATGATGGCGCGATCTTCACAAATGGGATCAATATCCACAAAAGTACCAAAGGCGGTTACCCCTTGCGAGATCATCAATTCAATAGCTTGGCAAAAGCGCGCGTAATAGTCATCTACGGTGGAAGTGCGTTTGACTTCGTCCACTAAATCCCATTTTTGTTGCAAGTTGCTCGTATGATAAATGCCAATTTTTTCCGGCGTCATCGTGAACGCACGGTCAGCGTGAGCGTGTGAGTTTACCCAACCGCCTTTCTTGATAATTTCATCTCTGATATAGGTTTTAAAGCTACGAACGTGATTACGCATAATTTTCTCCGTAATAATGAAAGCGAGGCGGACAATAGGCTAGATATGAAAAAATCCCAATAAAGTGGGATCTTGTTATTAAGAGAAAATAGCTTTGCGCTCAAGCGGTGAGCGTCTTGATTGGTGTGTTGTGTAATGTTATGAAAAATTCGCAGATTTTTACTTAATAACATTCTATCTTGTCCAGATTGATTTGAATAATAAAACAGGCGAAATGCCTTTGCTGGGGCGATAGTATAAGCGGTTCAATAGTAAAAATATAATTGGTTTTAACTATTGGTTGCCTGATTTTTATTCGTTTTATTTTTCGAAAAAAGCACTATCTTGATTAAACACTTCTAAGAACAAGCCAAGCGGTGGCGTGCGTGAAGAGGCTTTTTCATAAGTGCGGTCATATTTTTGATAATTTCCGCGCCGATCAATATGATATTGCGTGCCGTTGGCGGTGATGATCACATTCCAGCGATAATTGCCTGCTTGCACCCAAGTGCGGCGTAAGGCAGGGTTAAATAAATCCACGCCTTGCGCATAATCAGAAGCGGGATTTTGCACGCCAAATAAATGTTTCATTAAGGCAGGCAAAATGTCTGTGTGGCTGGTGAGTTTTTCCACTTGACCTTGCGCTAGCCCTTGCCACGCAATAATCAGCGGAACCTGAATTTGTTCTGGGGCAAAATAGTTGCTTTGTTGTTTTTCACTTAATGGCTTGAAGTGATAGCCCTCTTCGGCGGTGATCAAAATTAACGTGTTTTGGCGATCCACTTGACTTAATACGCTATCTAGCAAACCGTCCAATTCATTCAGTTGAAGCGCATAGCCTGTTTCATTTAAGTCTTTTGGAATGGCTAAACTTAAATAGCTGAAATAAGGTTTTTCGCTATGGCGTTTGGCATACCAATTTTGCCATTGTTGCACGCTGGCTTGATTGCTGCGTACTTTGTGATCTAATTTTTGTTGATTAAACACATTCTGGCTTAATAAACTGGCGTGAAATCCATCGCTGGCGAATAATCCCAACTGATAAGCGGATTTCTCTTGTTTGAGTGCGTTAATGAGTACTGATGGCGTTTTGTTGCTTAATAGGCTATCCGTGTAGTTCGCCGTTAATCCGTAGAACAAGCCTGTTAAGGCGGTGTTGTTGTTATTGCCCGTGCTGTAATGATTGAGATACTGCGTGGCTTGCTCGGCAAAGGCGCTGAGTTTTGGCATTTTGTCTGCGCTGACAGCATCATAACGCAGTCCAGATACCGTGATCATCAGAATATTGCTTGGCTTAACTGGAGTAAAATGCAACGGCGATTTTGGATAATCAATCTTTAAGGCTTCAGGTCGCCCTTCTTGTTCTAGAGTTTGGCTATATTGATCCTTATCTAAGAAACCGTGCTTTTCCAAGAAAGAGCGCGCCGTCATTGGGTAAGACAGCGGAAAATTGGATTTCTGCATTGTGATCGGGCGATAGATAAAGGCATCTGCCCAAGCATAAATTAAATGAGTGGCAATAAAGGTACAAACAAAGAATACGCCTAGGCCCTTGAGCCATTTTTGCCGTTCAAGGCTGCGCAATTTTTCCCACGACCAACGAGAAAATAGCATTTGAATCAATAGAATAATCGGCATTGGCACAAAGAACAGTTGCCAGTTACGCGAAAGCTCACCATTATCAGGATTGACCAATAAATTCCACACAAGGGAAGAAAGGTGAAAATTAAAGCGCGCGAAAACTTCGGTATCGACTAATAATAAGGTTGCACCAATGGTGGTGAGAATCACACTCAGCCCACGGAAAGTGCGGTTGTTTTTTACGATAAAACTGAGCGGAAAAATAATCAGTAAATACAGGGCAAAAACAATAAAACTAAAATGCCCGAGTAGGCTGATGAAAAAATAGAGCTTGCCAAACAGTGTGTCTGGCCAATCGATCAAAAAGGCGTAACGTGCGCCAATGACAATCGCCCAAAGGATATTAAAAAAAGCAAACCAATGCCCCCAAGCGATTTTTCGCGAGGTGTTTTCACGATATTGTCTGCTTGTTTTAATTCCAAACATTTGATTATTGTTTCTCTTTCAAAGAGTTCATTAATGCATCAGAAAAGGCCTGAGCAAGAGCGATACGTTGCTGTTGGCCCATATTATTTTTGAGGACATTGGTAACCATATTGCCCAACACTACTAAAGATAAATCCACCGGCGTTTGATGTTTTTCAAACACTGCGATCAGTTCATTTAATAAGGTATCGACTTGTTTATCTTGAAATTTTGATTGTTTCGCCATAATGAATATTGTTGTTAAATTTGAAGGCCGAGAATAATTTTGCGTATGCTAGCATATTTTCGCCTAAAGTGCGGTTATAATATCGCACAAATTTGTTTTTATAAATATGGATTAAAAAATGAGTATTACGGTTAAGCAAATTGTGTTACACCAATTGGTCAAACACCAGCAAGAAGAGGCTATTCAGCTTGATGTGCAGCTGCGCAATGAGCTGTTGCCCATTAGCCCTGAAGTCGAACAAATGATGTTGCACCTACACCAAGGTTATCAAAATAAAGCCAAAGCCTATGGTGTGTTTGAGGAAGCGTCAGAATTTGCGCAAAATCTTAACCGTTTTCTCGAAAATGAATTAGATTTCCTGCCGTTTAGCCACCAATCGGCGCAAAAACTCGCCCAAGAGTTAGGCAAATATAGCTTTGCTGATAGCGGAACCTTCGTGCTGTGCCAATATAATTTTTTAGCCACTGATTATTTATTTATTGCCTTGCTTGATAGCCGAGCCAGTATGTTGGTGGACGAAAATTTAGAAATTCATCGTACGCAATATTTGGATCTCACCCAATTTGACATTGCCGCACGCATTAACCTGACCGATTTGCAAGTGGACGCCAATTCCAACCGCTATCTTACCTTTATTAAAGGAAAAGTGGGGCGTAAAATTGCCGACTTTTTTATGGATTTTCTACAAGCCGAAGAGGGCTTAAATCCGCAAGTACAAAACCAATGTTTATTGCAAGCGGTGAGCGATTATTGCGAACAAGGCGAATTAAACAATGAGCAATCGCAAGCGGTGAAAAAGCAAGTGTTTGAATATTGCAAAGGACAAATGAGCGCTGGGGAAGAAATTGAATTGCGGGAACTTTCCGATAGCTTGCCCACTCTAAACGAGCAGTCTTTTGCAGATTTTACCCAAACGCAAGATTATGGCTTGGAAGAGCATATTCCTCCGGTGCGTTCAGCGTTGAAAGGCTTAACCAAGTTTTCAGGCTCTGGCAAAGGGGTAACCATCAGTTTTGATGCGGAGCTAATTAATCAACGTGTGATTTGGGACGAAATGGGTGATACGCTCACGATTAAAGGTTTGCCACCAAATTTGCGTGATCAATTACAACGCTGGCTAAAAGGCTAGAATTAATTTGGCAATAGGGCGAAGTTTAGGTATTATCCCCTTCATTATTAAAGAATAAAAGGTAACCAATATGCAGTTAAAAACTCTTATTACAGCAGCAATGTTAGCGCTAAGTGTAACGGCTTGTTCAACCGTAAGCAAAGTGGTGTATCGTATTGATGTGCCGCAGGGTAACTATCTTGAAGCTGCCACGGTGGATCAAGTAAAAGTGGGAATGAATAAGCAACAAGTGCAATATTTATTGGGCACACCTGTTTTAATTGACCCATTTAGTAATGACACTTGGTATTATGTTTTCCTTATCCAAAAGGCTTACCAAACGCCAGAACAACACACCTTTATCGTAAACTTTGATAAGCAAGGGGTGGTTACTCATCTTGATTTAGATAAGCCATTGCCAACAGCCGGTGAAAAAGAAATCAACAATGTGGTGATTGAAGCTTCAGAAAGTCAAAACAAACGTTGGTGGCAGTTCTGGAAATAAAAAATTCGGCAAAATTACACCGCACTTAATTATAAGGACCAATCATAATGGCTAAATTATTATTAGTGGACGATGATATTGAACTTGTGGAACTTCTGGCTGAATTACTTCAGTTAGAGGGCTTTGAGGTAGATACCGCAAACAATGGTAAAGAAGCCTTAGACAAATTGGATAACAGCTATCACCTCGTGTTATTGGATATAATGATGCCTGTATTAAACGGCATTGAAACCCTAAAACAAATTAGGCAACATTTCACCACACCGGTAATGATGCTCACGGCACGGGGCGATGAAATTGATCGCGTTATCGGCTTAGAATTGGGTGCGGACGATTATTTACCGAAACCTTTCAATGATCGTGAATTGGTAGCAAGAATTAAAGCCATTTTACGCCGTACCGAACTAGCAAGTTCAGTGAATGAAAGCAAATCGGAAGAAAATCAGCAAATTGAGTTTTGTGGTTTAACCCTCTATCCGGGACGTCAGCAAGTGCTTTATGAAGATAAAAATCTCGAACTCACAGGTACTGAATTTGCCTTATTACAAATCCTTATTGCCAACCCGGGGCAAATTCTTTCTCGTGAGCACTTGAGTATGGAAATCCTTGGTAAACCGCTCACGCCTTTTGATCGTGCCATTGATATGCATATGTCAAATTTAAGGAAAAAACTTCCACCACGAAATGATGATTCCCCTTGGTTCAAAACATTACGAGGCAAAGGTTATCTGCTCGTTGCGTCTAAATAAACTCAATCAAAATGAAATTAACTTTTCTTAATACGCTCTCAATGCGAATTTTTGCCTTATTCTGGCTCGCCTTTGTTCTTCTCCTCGCATTGATTTTTTTACTACCTTATTTTGACGCACGTATTTACACCGAGCTAGGCAACGAAGAGGTTTCGGGGTATTACGGTGAAATATCCACCGCCATTCGTAATAAACAACTGGCACATATTATCTCGGGTGTGCCAGTTATCCCAGTGGATAAATTTGATGGCATTCACCCCGTTCTTGCCGATCAAAACGGCAATATTCTCGGCGCAAGAAAGGAAGAAATTGCCCCTATTCAGCAATTTATGTACCACACCAGCACCACATTAAAACCGCTGAAAAAAAACTTTTATGACATTCAAATTGCAGGGCCTTTTACCGTACATCTCAATTTAGAAAATGATGTGCCTTACACGCTCTATTTTGTCAGCCGTGTTAATCCACAAAAAGAAATTCTTTCCTACATTTTTGACCGCCCTTGTATTCTCATATTATTTATTATGTTGATTTCCACCCCCTTGCTGTGGTGGCTTTCACGCAGTATCGGACGACCATTACGGCATTTACAACAAGCCGCAAATGCCGTGGCGTTAGGAAATTTTAAAGTGGACAAATCCCTTGAAACCCAAGGGACTATTGAATTACGCCAAGTAGGACAAAGTTTCAACCGAATGACGATTGCCTTAGAAGATCTGCTTTCTAATCAACAAACTTTGCTTTCCTCTATTTCACACGAGTTAAGAACGCCGCTCACCCGCTTGCAACTGGCACTTGCATTATTACGCCGCCGCGTGAACAGCAGTGCAGAAATTGCACGCATCGAAAAAGAAGCGGTACGCCTTGATGAAATGATCAACGATCTGCTTTTGCTTTCGCGCCAGCAATTAAACAGCCACATTCTGCGAGAAATTTTCCCCATCACCGAAATTTGGCACGATATTATTAAAGATAGCCGCTTTGAGGCAGAACAGAAAAAATTATCTTTTAAAGTAAAACAGCTTATCCATAAACCAAGCCAATATTATCTCAATGGAAACAAAGGGCTAATTTGCAGTGCCATTGAAAATATTTTACGCAACGCGCTGAAATACACGCATTCTAAAATTGAAGCAACGATCTTCGTTGAAGATAATTCAATGGTCATTGCGATTGATGACAATGGGGCAGGCATTCCAACTAGTGAATATGAAAATATTTTCAAGCCTTTCTACCGTATTGACGAAGCCAGAACCCGCGAAACAGGCGGCACAGGGCTAGGGCTTGCGATTGTCGCCAATGTTATCCGTGAACATCAAGGAAAAGTTTGGGCAGCCTCAAGCCATCTTGGCGGGTTGCGTGTTGTGATCAAACTGCCACTGTGGATTTCTGAATAAAAATATTTTGAGTTTGTTGGGTCATCTATTTCAGAAATAAAAACACCAAAATTTCCAACCGCACTTCTATTTTGCACGATTTTCCATTTATTGTAATAAAGTTAGTGCGGTGCTTTTTTGTTAAGTTTTTGTAGAACGAGAAAGAAGTAGAGATAAAAGAAAAAGATAAGAAAAAAGAGCGGATTTTTCACCGCTCTTTTGTTTTGAAATGGTTAAGCACCTTTGTGTTGGAAATAAAGCACTGTGGCGGCAACACGAGAATGAACGTTTAGTTTACGCAGCAAATTGCGGATATGCACTTTTACCGTTTCTTCTGAAATGAAAAGCTGCGCTGCAATTTGTTTATTGGATAAGCCTGTGGCGATAAGGCGTAATACGTCCATTTCGCGATCCGTTAAGGTGTAAATTGGATCTTGTTCTGGGCGCTGTTCTAATAGCAGATCTTTAATGGAATCACTTAAAATCACTTCGCCTTGTGCAATGCGTTTGATTTGCCCAAGTAGTAGATCTGGCTCGGTATCTTTTAATAGATAACCATCTGCACCTGCGTCCACTAGGGTGAACACATCATTTTTCGCATCAGAAACGGTGAGAATAATAATGCGAGCGTCCACATTTTCTGCGCGCAATGCTTTAAGGGTGTCTAATCCTGATAACCCTTTCATATTCAAGTCAAGAATGATTAAATCTGGCGAAGTGCGTAACGCAAGATTAATGCCTTCCGTGCCGCTCCCTGCATCTCCAACGACTTCAAATGCTTCATCAAGTTCTAATAATTGTTTTATGCCACGACGCATCAATGGATGATCGTCAATGAGCAATATTTTCATTTTATCAAGCATAGTTTCCCCTATTATGATGACACCAAACGGCTATAAAATGGCACAATTTTGATCCCATTATCACTTGGTAATAATTGATAAAATTGTGGGTAGTTAAAATTTCGTTGCACAATTTTATACGGATTATTATCTCCCTCCAAGCCTGCCGACTGGTAAATATGATTTATCTCATAAATTTTCTGTTCTTTTTCGCCTTCACAGTTGCGATAAATCTCAATGCGGTTGGCTTCATCTAAAATATAGACGTTGAATGTGTGATCCAAGTTATTTTCAAAGAAAAATTGTAAAAAGCCTTCGCTAGCAAAGGCGTCAATTTCATAAGGATATTTTTTGCGTGCTTGGGGCTTTTCTTTATGTTCGATGAGCTCTTGCACTTCGACATTAAAATCATTGTTATCAATCAATGGCGGATTGTGGATTTCTTGTAGGCTAATGCCGCGTTCTTCAAAGAAAAATTGCCAGTTTTTCCCTGCTACACGCAATAAATTATTTTGTGGTGCATCACTCACGCCCACTTGAATACTGATACATTTTTGAATTAAGGCGGTAACAATGTTGCGCAAGTTTTTTTGATAATATTTGCTGTAACAAAACACATTGACGCTTTGTGGCGAAGTTGCACCACGATAAATTTTGTTAGAAAGCACTTTTAATGCGAGCAAAATGGCATTTGGCCCTTCAAAGTGCAGGGTACGAATTTCATTCCATAAATTGCGGTAGGTAAGATCGATGCTGCCGACTAAACTTTCTTCATCAGGGCCAAAGCTAAATAAATCACTGGCGACAATGCTGGCTTTGGCTTCAGATAAGTGTGCAGTGGGATCTTTGGTAAGGTTGATCGACACCACTAAATTTTTGATTTCGCAGTTGTGGTTTAATTCTTCGTTACTTGCCACAGGCACGATGGCGGGCAAGGACAAGCGAAGATCGGCGACAAAGTGGCGTAATTTATGCAGATCAACATTGGGGCTGAAAATATGTAATTCAGTTTTTGGCGTAAGTAGGCGGTTAAAATATGCCCACGCCACGAGTTTATTGAGGTTTTCGCTATATTCCACATAGCGCTGTTGCTGAAACCCGCGAATATCGGGTGTTTGATTGACTAAATACCAGCCATCTTTGAAATTACGGTTATTTTTCACCTCAATAAAAGTGATGTTTTTTTCCGATAAATCAGAAGAAATCATCGCATTGAGCAGGGTGATTTTGCCCGGTAATTCTTCAAAGGCGGTGTAAAGTTTACGAGTTAAAATGCTAATATCTTGCGGCATTATGCTGGAATTTACCTTATATTTGCGGGCAAATTGCACTAAATGGCGATAGCTGAACATCAAAAACTTAATTAAGTTATTATGGCTTTCTTTCACCCGTTTTATTTTCCAACAGGCACGCTGATTAAGTTCCTGCACCAAATCTTTCGACCACCCCCAAGTGCGGGCAAGATTTTGTAATTGCGATAAGCGCCAAGTGTTTTTCGGCACTTTGTTGCTGTATTCGTTCGCTTTAATGTAAAAACAGCGGCGCACAAATTCTAAACGGCGTAAATCGTTAAGACCGATCAAATAATTGGTTACCCGCTCAAGCATCGTGAGATAAGGATCAAAATGATGTTTTTTGTCCCCATTAAGCAAGCGAGCTTTAAATTCTTGTGCAATCAGGTAAGTGTCGGGATAGTCCGCTGAATAGGTTTCCAGCAACAAAATTTTTAAGACGGATTTATAAGGCGAATCAATCCCCTTGTAGAGTTGCCATAAACTTGCACCAAAATATTCATTAGCAGAAAATGCTCCTAAGCCGCCGAAATCCACCCAATCATCAGGATCGATCACCTTTTCTTCGATTAAACGAGCCACTTCATTTTCGTAATCTTTTTCGTTTTCTACCGCCAAATGCAGCCACAATAGGGGTTTACCCGCAAGGCGAATGGCGGAACGATAAAATTCATCAAGCAGCAGCATATATTGTGCTGAGCCGCAATTTTCCGCCGTCAAAGGATCGGCATAACGAAAGCAGCGGAAGCGGTTTTGATCCATTAGATATAAATTAATTTCCACCCCTAGAGTTAATGCCCATTGCTGTAACGCCTCCATTTTTTGGCTTAATAAATGGCGATCTTCAGGGCTAATTTGTGGGTGGTGGCAAACCCAAATATCTAAATCTGAAACGGACGTTTGGCTAATTGAGGCAATACTACCCATAACATAAACGCCAAGCACAGGAAAGAAAGTGCGGTGGGAAAATGGCGAATTTTCAATTTCTTGTTCGCTTAAATCAAAACGTGCGGAAAGATATTCGCGTTGATAATCCGATAACACAAAATCAACAATCCCAGCGGGGGCATTTTCGATATACCCCGGCAGTTGATGATGATTGAGGTGCAATAATAAGCTAAT
The DNA here is from genome assembly GCF_002921135.1 of Avibacterium gallinarum. Classification (GTDB taxonomy): domain Bacteria; phylum Pseudomonadota; class Gammaproteobacteria; order Enterobacterales; family Pasteurellaceae; genus Avibacterium; species Avibacterium gallinarum. The sequence goes on from NZ_PQVJ01000015.1 coordinate 18,986, forward strand.
GGTCTGAAATACTTGGTTAAATTGTGTTGAACTACCTGAAATTGCACGCTCAAAACGTAAGTTATCCAGATATTCCACTTGCTTTTTCGCACTATTAATATCGTAATTCAATTTATATCCTAGGAAAGAGGGATTGATAAATGAACAATTTCCTCGAATTTCACACAAGGAAATTGAAGTATTACTCTATCACTTGCCTCATAGGAAAGCAAAAAAATTAAATGGAAACTGACATTTTTCAGCAACAGTGATAGGATAAGGCAATTATTTCTAATCTTCTTTTTTGCACGATGACGACAAAAAAACTACTCAAAATCGCCACGCGCCGTAGCCCTTTGGCATTATGGCAAGCTAACTATATTAAAGATCGTTTAACTCAATTATACCCACAACTTACGGTGGAGCTTGTGCCAATGGTTACCAAAGGCGATGTGATTTTAGACACGCCTTTAGCCAAAATTGGCGGCAAAGGCTTATTCGTCAAAGAGTTAGAGAACGCCTTATTAAATGGCGAAGCAGATATTGCGGTACATTCAATGAAAGATGTGCCAATGCAATTTCCTGCAGGATTAGGTTTGAGCGTGATTTGTAAACGTGAAGATCCGCGCGATGCATTTGTGTCAAATTCTTACCGCACTTTAGATGAGCTACCTGAAGGCGCGGTGGTGGGCACATCAAGTTTGCGCCGCCAGTGTCAGCTGAAAGCCTTACGCCCTGATTTGAATATTCAATCCTTGCGCGGCAATGTGGGAACGCGCTTGAGCAAATTAGATAACGGTGAGTATGATGCCATTATTTTAGCTTCCGCAGGCTTAATTCGTTTAGGAATGGCGGATCGCATCGCTTCTTTCATTGATACCGAAACCTCTTTGCCAGCAGCAGGACAAGGTGCAGTGGGCATTGAATGTCGCACTGATGATCTAGAAACTCAACAATTATTAGCGCCATTGGCTGACGCCGAAACCACCGCCTGTGTGCTAGCAGAACGAGCAATGAATAACCACTTACAAGGTGGTTGCCAAGTACCCATCGCAGGCTATGCGGTAATTCGCGACAACCAGCTTTATCTCAAAGCCTTGGTAGGCAAAACAGACGGCAGCTTAATCATTCGTGCAGAAAATCAAAGTGCGGTGGAAAATTCACAAGAATTAGGCGTGCAAGTGGCAGAAAGCCTGTTAAAACAAGGGGCTGATGAAATTTTGCAAGCCCTTGGTATTTGATCGCCTAGGCTTATAACAGCAAGGAAAAGAAAATGGCAGTGTTGGTTACGCGCCCTGATGAAAAGGGCAAGCAACTGGTGGAAATGCTTGCAAAGGCAGGTATTGCAGCCATTCATTTTCCGCTCTTTTCCATTCAAGCTGGGCGTGAACTGAATGATTTACCCCGTCAGCTAAATCAACTCAACGCAGGTGATTATGTTTTTGTGGTATCGCAAAATGCGGTAACTTATAGCGCAGAAAGCCTGAAGCAAGCGGGCTTTCAATGGCGAGCAGATTTACATTATTTTACGGTCGGACAGCGAACCGCGCAGGTCTTTTCAAGTCAAACAGAACAGAATATTCATTATCCTTTTCAGCAAGAAACCAGTGAGGGCGTGCTTTCTTTATCGGCAATGGAAAATTTGCACGGTAAAACCATTTTGATTTTACGCGGTAATGGTGGCCGTGAGTTTTTCTCCGAGCAAGCTAAGTCGCGTGGGGCAACAATTCAAACTCTCGAATGTTATCGCCGCGAACCGCTGATTTATGATAAGGCAGAGCAAGTGAGTATGTTAAAACGCGCTGGAATCAGTGAAATTGTGGTAACGAGTAAAGAAATTTTACGTTCATTGCTGGATTTTGTGCCAAAAAATGAACATAATTGGTTAATGTCTTGTGGATTAATTACAATTAGCGAAAGAATTGCTCATTTCGCCCAAGAAAAAGGGTGGCAAAACGTGCGTATTTCGCCAAAAGCAAATAATTCAGCAATGTTAAATGCGGTATTGCAACGAAATGAAGTTTAATCAGCATAAGGAATAAATTATGGCTAAACATCACGGCAAAAAAATGGGGAAAAATCGTTTAACGGAAACCTCGCCCGTACAGCCCGTACAGCAAGAAGTCGAACAACACGAAGTAGGAAAAGAAGTAGAACAAGAACCTACTGTTCAAACCAGCCAACAGCAAGCAAACCGAGAAAGCGAAGCGAATCCCCAAAACACAGAACAAAATGTGTTGGAAGTGCAGCAGGACACCGATTCAAATCAAGCCCAAGTAACGGAAGAGCAAACAACAATGAAAGAAAAAGAGCAAACTCAAGAACGCGATGAACTATCGCAACAAGCGAAATCCTCTGAAACAGAAGCAAGCCAATCGGCTGCTGAGCCACAAACCGTCATTGTTAAAAAAGGCGGTACGGGTGTGGCGATTTTAGCCTTATTGGTAGCGTTAGGCCTAGGCGGCGCAGGCTATTATTTTGCGGAACAGCATTTAACCAAAGTGCAAGGCCGATTAACCGCCCTAGAACAACGCGCTGTGCCAGCCAACGTACAGGGCTTAATGGATAGCGATTTAGCCGCATTAAAACAAGATCAAGCAAAAATTGCACAGCTTGCTCAAACTAGCCAATCCACCAACGACAAATTAACGGCGTTAGAAAAAATGGTGGAAATTAAGGATCAACAAATCACTTCATTACAAAATCAAGTTAAGAATTTAAGTAATGCACAGAAAACGGCACAGCCGAATGATTGGTTGCTTTCTGAAGCAGATTTCTTATTAAACAATGCGTTACGTAAATTAGTGCTAGATAATGATGTGGATACCGCTGTTTCCCTATTAAAAGTGGCTGATGAAACCTTAAGTAAGGTGTCTGATCCGCGTGCGATGCAAGTGCGTAGTGCCATTAATGCAGATTTAAAACAGCTATTGTCGGTGAACAATATCGATCAAAACGCCATTATGCAACACCTTTCTCAGCTGGCAAATAACGTGGACGAACTCACCGTGCTAAACGTGAATTTTGATGATCCAAATCCAGCTAACGAAAAATTAAGTGGTTCTTGGGAAGATTGGAAAGAAAATGCGGAGAAAAGCGCGACCTCTTTCTTAAACCATTTTATTCGTGTTACACCAAAAAATGCTGAAAGCAAAGCCTTACTTGCACCAAACCAAGATATTTATTTGCGTGAAAACATTCGTTTACGCTTACAGCTAGCGATTATGGCGGTGCCGCGTCAGCAAAATGATTTGTATAAACAATCTTTAGAAACTGTGGCATCTTGGGTAAGAAGTTATTTTGATACCAACACGGAAGTGGCAAAAACTTTCTTAAATGAAGTGGACGAACTGGCAGAGCAATCTATTTATGTCGATGTGCCAACTCAACTTAGCAGCCTAAATATGCTAGATAAACTGCTTAATAAACCATCACAAGAAGTGCAGAAAATTGAGATTTCCGTAGATAAAGATGTGGCTAAAGAAACAGCACAAGAAGCGAAAGCCGCTCCAGTAGAACAACCAGTAGCGGACAAAGCTGAAAACAATGTAGCGCAAAGTGATGCAAACCAAAGTGAAAAGCCGAGCGAAAATCAAGCTGACGCAGAAAAACAACCTGATGCAGAAAATAAAAGTGCGGTAGAAAATTCTGACAAATCTGAGCAAACACAACAGTAGAGGAAATAGCAATGTTTAGAACCCTATTTTTAATGCTGGTGTTACTTGCCGGCTTAATCGCAGGCCCTTATTTATCGGGCAAACAAGGTTATGTGCTAATAGAAACCAGCACATACAGCATTGAAATGTCCATCACCACCCTTGTGATTTTCTTTGTAATCGCAATGGCGGTGGTGTATGGCATTGAATGGATCATCACCAAATTCTGCCGTTTGAGCAACAGCACCTATGGCTGGTTCTCGCACCGTAAACGTCTTAAAGCGCAAAAACAAACCCTTGAAGGGTTAATGCTAATGGACGAAGGACAATATTCTAAAGCAGAAAAATTGATTGGTAAAAACGCCAAACATTCTGATGAGCCAATCCTAAACTTTATTAAAGCGGCAGAAGCGGCGCAACAGCGTGGTGATGAGTTTGGCGCAAATCGTTATTTAATTAAAGCGACCGAATTGGCAGGCACGGATAATCTGCTTGTTGAGATTGCCCGCACGCGAATTTTGTTACAGCAAAATAAATTGCCGGCTGCGCGCAGTGCCATTGATAGCCTGTTAGTAATGACCCACCGCAATAAAGAAGTGTTGAAACTCGCGGTTGAGATTTACTTAAAATCCCACGCCTTTGAAGCCTTGGACAAAATTCTTGATCAAGTGGAAAATTCAGGGCTGTATTCCGACAAAGAATTTGCCACCTTACAACATCGCGTTGAAGATGGCTTGCTTGATGAGAAAATGAATGAAGAAGGTGTGGACGGCTTGCTTAAATGGTGGGACGATCAACCGCGTAAACGTCAAAATGATCTTTATGTGAAAGTGGGATTAATCCGCCGTTTAATTGACAGTGATGATCACGAAACCGCTTATAAATTGATCTTAGAAGCCTTGAAAAAAGTGGACGACAACAGCCCACTGGCGCAACAACTTTGCACACAAATTACCCGCGTTCAACCAGTAGATAACAGTAAATTGCTGAAAATTATGGAAAAACGCGCGAAACAAAGTAAAGAGCAAGGCTGTTGTTGCACAAATCGTGCTTTAGGTTACTTGTATGTGCGTAATGGTGAATTTGCCAAAGCGAGTGAGGCATTCAAGAAAGTGCTGGAAAATAAAGCACAGCTTGAGCCAAATGATATTACAATGGCGACCTATGTGTTTGAGCAAAACGGTGAAAATGAATTGGCTAAACAACTTCAGCAAGAAAGTTTGAAATCCGCTATGTCGGTGCAAAACTTAGCTCCTGAAGAAAACGAAAAAACGCCAGAAAATTCCACCGCACTAGCAGAAACAACAGAAGCCAAAAATGCTTAAGGTAAACCTAATGCCCTGTTTTGCAGGGCATTTTCTTTTATGTGATGAAAAATGATGTGATGAAAAATCTTCCCCATAACATTGCACAATTTTTACAACAACAAACCGTGATGAGCATTGCCGTACATAGCGCACAAGGCTTTTGGGCGGCCAACTGCTTTTATGTGTTTGATGACAACAATATTAGCCTGATCTTCTTTTCTTCTCTTTCCACCCAACACGCACAAATTATGCAACAAAGTGATCTAGTGGTTGGTACGATCGCCACCCAAACAGATCAAGTGAACGAAATTGAAGGCGTGCAATTTAAAGGACGTGCCATTTTGCTCAATGAAAATGCTCGTCAATCCGCCCTTAAGTCCGCCCTTAAACGCTATTATGACCGTTACCCCTTTGCACGGCTAATGAACACGGATTTGTGGCAAATTGAGCTTGATGAAATCAAACACACGTCAAATAAATTCGTTTTTGCCCAGAAAACTTACTGGCAAAGAACAAGTGCGGTGTAATTTTTGATTATTTTGCCTAAATAAGTAAAAATCGCTTTTCTTTCTAGCAAAAAAGGGTACTATATCCCGTCCTTTGTAAGGCTTAGGCTTTACGAACCTCTATTTTCCAAATTGGAAAAAATAAAAAAGCTGAAACGCTTTTTTTAATAAGTAGCGAGTCAAATGCCCCATGGCATCTTATTTGGAAGAATAAGAAAGCTTAGGCTTATAACGCATATGACGTTATCCCGCAAGGCACCCGACTTATTTTTTTAACCTCTTATCGAAGGTATAGATTAAAAATGACAAACACTCCTGTAACTCCAATCAACAACGCAACCAACGAATATTACCTTACTCGTCAAAATGAAATGGAATCCAATGTGCGTAGTTATCCACGCAAATTGCCATTGGCGATCGCAAAAGCACAAGGCTGCTGGGTAACGGACGTAGAGGGTAATGAATATCTTGATTGCTTAGCTGGTGCAGGTACATTAGCCCTTGGACATAATCACCCCGCGGTGATCCAAGCTATTCAAGACGTATTAAGCAGTGGTTTACCGCTTCATACATTAGATTTAACCACGCCATTAAAAGACGCATTTACCGAAGAACTGCTTTCTTTCTTCCCGAAAGATCAGTATCGCTTGCAATTCTGTGGCCCTTCTGGTGCTGATGGCACAGAAGCAGCGGTAAAACTTGCTAAAACTTACACAGGGCGTGGTAATGTTATCGCATTCTCTGGTGGTTACCACGGAATGACCCACGGTTCATTAGCGATGACAGGCAACTTAAACGCGAAAAACGCGGTACAAAACTTAATGGCTGGCGTGCAATTTATGCCTTATCCGCACGAATATCGTTGTCCATTAGGCTTAGGTGGTGAAGCAGGTGTTGATGCTTTAACCTATTATTTTGAAAACTTTATTGAAGATGTTGAAAGCGGTGTGGTAAAACCTGCAGCCGTGATTCTTGAAGCCATTCAAGGGGAAGGTGGTGTGGTTACTGCGCCAGTGAAATGGTTACAAAAAATCCGTGAAGTGACCAAAAAACACGGCATTGTGTTAATCCTTGATGAAGTACAAGCAGGCTTCTGCCGTTCAGGAAAAATGTTTGCCTTTGAATATGCAGGCATCGAGCCAGACATCGTTGTAATGTCAAAAGCGGTAGGTGGAAGTTTACCATTAGCGGTGCTAGCTATTCGCAAAGAATTTGATGCGTGGCAGCCAGCAGGACACACAGGCACATTCCGCGGCAACCAAATGGCAATGGCAACAGGTTATGCCTCATTAAAAGTCATGCGTGAGCAAAACTTGGCGCAAAATGCCTTAGAACGCGGTGATTTCTTACAAACTGAATTGAAGAAATTAGCCCAGCAGTATCCTTGCATCGGCAACGTGCGTGGACGTGGTTTAATGATCGGGATTGAGATTGTTGATGAGCGTAAACCACAAGATCGCATTGGTGCTTATCCAGCAGATGGTGAACTTGCTGCGGCAATCCAAAAAGCCTGCTTTAACAATAAGTTATTGTTAGAACGTGGCGGTCGTGGCGGTAACGTGGTGCGTATTCTTTGCCCACTTATCATCACGCAAGCAGAAAGCGAAGAGTTAATCAAACGCTTTGCTCAATCTGTCGCAGACGCATTAAAAGCCGTGCGTGGCTAATTATTAATCTAGCTAAATGGGGTGTGTAACGCCCCTTTTAGCTATTTTTACCTCAATCATCTTTCAGGAAATTCTCAATGGTCGATTTCGCAAAACACAAACAATCCCTTCTTTGCAATGATCCACAATCTATCGCTGATTATGAAAAAAATATGGCAACAGCAATAAGTGCGGTAGGAAATTGGCTCAAAAATAACAAAATGTACACTGGCGGCAGCATTAAACAGCTACGCGAAGAAATTGCTTTTCAGCCCTCTGAACAAGGTTTTGGCTTAGAAAAATCTTTAGATCGCTTAACGGAATTATTCTTAAATAAAAGCCTAAAAGTGCATCACCCTCATTCTTTAGCGCACTTACATTGCCCAACCATGGTGGCAAGCCAAGTGGCAGAAGTGTTTATTAACGCCACCAACCAATCGATGGACTCTTGGGATCAAAGCCCAGCAGGTTCATTAATGGAAGTGCAACTGATTGAATGGTTACGTGAAAAAGTGGGTTATGCGGCAGGTGATGCGGGCGTGTTTACCTCTGGCGGTACGCAATCTAACTTAATGGGTGTGCTATTGGCGCGTGATGCTTGCGTGGCAAAACACTGGAAAAATGCGGAAGGCAAAGAATGGTCTGTACAGCAAGATGGCTTGCCAGCAGAAGCCTTGCAACGTGTAAAAGTGCTATGTTCAGAAAATGCACATTTTTCTGTGCAAAAAAATATGGCAATGATGGGAATGGGATTCCAATCTGTGGTGAGCGTGCCTTGTAATGAAAATGCACAAATGGACGTCAATGCCTTGGCAGAAATTTTGGCAAATCTTAAAGCGGAAGGAAAATTGGTGGCCTGTATTGTGGCAACCGCAGGCACAACTGACGCGGGGGCAATTGATCCACTCAAAGACATTCGTAAATTGGCTGATCAATATGATGCGTGGTTACACGTTGATGCCGCGTGGGGCGGTGTATTGTTGCTTTCCAATGAATATCGCCATTGGTTAGACGGCTTAGAGCTGGCGGATTCTGTTACCCTTGATTTCCACAAACACTTTTTCCAAAGCATTTCTTGCGGTGCATTCTTGCTTAAAGATCCGCAAAATTATCGTTTTATTGATTACAAAGCGGACTACCTAAATTCAGAATATGACGAAGAACACGGCGTGCCAAACTTAGTAGCAAAATCACTGCAAACCACACGCCGTTTTGACGCGTTAAAATTATGGTTCACCGTAGAAGCCCTTGGCGAAGAACTTTACGGCTCAATGATCGACCACGGAGTGAAACTCACTCGTGAAGTGGCAGATTACATCAAAACCACAGAAGGCCTTGAATTATTAGTTGAACCGCAGTTCGCTTCGGTGTTATTCCGTGTCAATCCTGCGAACTACCCAGCGGAATTTATTGATAATCTCAACCAAAATATCGCAGACGAATTGTTCGCCCGTGGTGAGGCCAATATTGGGGTAACGAAAGTTAATGGCGTGCAGGCCTTAAAAATGACCACCCTTAGCCCAATCGCCACCCTTGAAAACGTGCAAGCCTTGCTTGGTCAAGTTCTAGAAACCGCTGATAACATCAAAGATGCGATCGTTGCCGGCAATTATGTGCCAGCGATTGATTAATCTTTCTAGACGATAAGAAAAAAGTGCGGTGAAAAATACCGCACTTTTTGTTTCTTCGCGTTTATTTATTGCGTTATCCTTTCCGATTACACATCAGCAACCCTAGCACAATTAATGCGCCACTGGCGAAATGATACCAATAGAGCGCTTCGCCCAAAACGCTAATACCAAGCAACGCAGCGAATAACGGCGTTACATTGGTAAACACCGCACCTTTCGCGCCGCCCACAAGGCTTATGCCGTAATTCCAAAAGGCGTAAGACAAAATAGATGGCCCGATAACCAAATAGCCAATCATTGTCCAATGGCTCGTAGAGATTTGGCTGATAATCGGCTCGCTAGCGGTTAAGGCTTTCCAGAGAAAAACTGGAGTAAAGCACAACATCGCAATAGCAACAAGCAAGGTGAGCATCACTGCGTTGGGTAAATCTGTTGGACGTAGGCGGATAATGCAGCAATACAACGCCCAGCTCAATGCCGAGCCAATCGCCCATAAATCCCCTTTATTCACATTAAAGCTCAGTAAGGTTTGTGGTTCGCCTTGGCTTAATAAACATAATACACCGAAGAAACTCACCACTGCCCCTGCGAGCATTAAAGGGCGAATTTTATCCCCGAAAACAAGACGATTCAGCAATAACACCGCAATCGGCACAACCGCAAGATAAATGCTGGCATTAAGTGCGGTGGTGGTTTGTAAGCCCTGATAAAGAAATAACGGGAAAATGACAATGCCGAGTAAAGAAAGTGCGGTCAAAATTTTCCACGTTTTTTGAATAGTGGGGTAGAAAACGAGGGCACGTTTAGCAAACAGCAATAACAAAATCACCGTAGCGGGAAACCAACGAAGATAAGTTAGCACAATGGGATCCACTTCACGGCTTAGCATTTTGCCGAAAATATAATTGCCGCCCCAAAATAAGGTGGCTAAAATCAGGCAAAGATAGCCATAATGCTGTTTATTCATCTTGTGCCGCGTTCCACAATAACCCCCACATTGCGCGCTTGCGATACGGCTTTAGGCTTGCTTAATTTAATTTTTAACCAGCTTAGCCCATATTTTTGTTCAAGCTGCGCTGCCACTTCATAAGCCACGCGCTCAATTAAGAAAAAGGGCTTAGATTGCACATAGTCAATGATAAATTCGCTAACTTCTGCGTAATTTAAGCAATATGCCACATCATCACTTTCTGCTGCTTGACGGCAATCCCACGCCATTTCTATATCAAAAATAAGCTTTTGTTTGATTTGTTGCTCCCAGTCATACACGCCAATTTGAGCGAAAACGACCAATTCTTCAATAAAAATGCGATCTATCATAAAATCCTTCAATATCCTGAAATACTATTAGGCGTATGCTACCAAGTTTATGTACAATAGACGAACAAATTTTTCACTTGACGAATCAGGTAGGTAAAAATGAGCCTTTTCGCCCTTTTTTATATGTTCTGTGCGTATTTGCTCGGTTCAATTTCGAGCGCCATTTTATTTTGTCGCCTAGCAGGCCTACCTGATCCGCGCACCACAGGCTCACACAACCCTGGTGCAACTAATGTACTACGCATCGGCGGACGCTGGGCTGCCTTAGCAGTACTAATTTTTGACATTCTAAAAGGAATGCTTCCTGTATGGGCGGGCTATTATCTTGGCCTAACCCAATTTCAGTTAGGCATGGTTGCACTGGCCGCCTGCTTAGGGCATATCTTCCCCATCTTCTTTAAATTTAAAGGCGGAAAAGGCGTCGCCACCGCATTTGGCGCAATCGCCCCTATCGGCTGGGGCGTGGATCTATGGATGCTCGGCACTTGGCTTGCGGTATTTTTGCTCACAGGCTATTCATCTTTAAGCGCCGTTATCGCCGCCATCACCATTCCTTTTTATGTATGGTGGTACAAACCTGAATTTACCTTCCCAGTGGCGCTCGTCTGCTGCCTGCTTGTTTACCGCCACCACGACAATATCCAACGCCTATGGCGCGGGCAAGAGGACAAGGTTTGGAATAAATTTAAGAAAAAGTTGTAAAAAACGACCGCACTTATTTTTCTTTGCGGTGTTGTGCTTTCAATAACGCAATAATTTCTTTTAAGGATTCAATTTCTTTGTCTTTTTGTTCTAATAGTTGATCTTTATAACTTAACGCTAATTTGAGTTTTTCATTTTCAATGGTAACTGCTTCATTTGTCGCATAATAATTAGAGCTAAGATGGCTATTTTCATTAATTAAAAAGCAAATATTACGATCATCTTTTACCAATTCAGAAATATCCATATCAAAAATTTGCGCAATTTTCTTTAATTTTTCGTAATGTAACTGGGTTTCGCCACGCTCAATTTTTGCATAACCACTGGCGGATAAGTTCATCTTTTCTGCCATATCTTCTTGCGACCAATGATTCATTTCTCGCATTAATCTAATTTTTTCGTGTATTGCCATTGCCTGCTCCATTTGTTCAATCTCTGCCGATATTGAGCAGAGAACTGTCAATTTCATATGTGGTTTATCGCAACCTAGGTTATGTAGAATTATCTCGCTTTGAAAGCGTACATTTTACATATTTAATGAGGTTTATCTATGAAAAATTTATTAAAAGTGGCGTTATTAGCCACAACGTTAGGCTTGACAGGGTGTGCTACGATTGTGAGTAAAAGTACTTATCCCGTTTCTATTCAATCTGTTCCTGAGGGGGCGAAGTTTACGATTACAAATAGAGAAGGGAAAATCGTCAGTCAAGGTATTACTCCACAAGTGGTTAAACTAAAATCGGGCGCTAGCTATTTTAAACCTGAAAAATACCTCATTACTTTTATCAAAAAAGGTTTCACACAAGAAACAATTGAAATTCAAGCAACGTTAGATGGTTGGTATTGGGGAAATTTTGCGATAGGTGGACCATTAGGATTACTTGTCATTGATCCGATAACAGGGGCTATGTATCGTTTACCTGAAAATGTTGTAGCGACTTTAAATAAAGGTAAAGGAAGAGCATTGACAGTGATTGATATTCGTACACTCTCGGAAGAGCAACGTAATAAACTTCAAAAAATTAATTTATAAATATGAATAGGGGAAATGTTATGAAAAAATATTTTATGGCTGCATTATTTTCTAGTACAGCATTATTTGCCCAAGCTGATGGCTTTTCAGGCTTCTACGTAGGTGCAGAGGTTGATTTTAATAAACAGTCTTTTTCTATTCCAGTAAAAGAACTTGGTTATAGCTATTATGATGGTAATTATACGGGTTCTAGCTCTCGCTCTGTTGGTGTGGGCGTTGTTGGTGGCTATATGTTTGATTATGGCAATAATTTTGTTGGTATTATTGAAGGGAAAATTAGCCTTCCTAATAACAAAACCAAGGATTCTTGGGGAAATGAAATTGCTAAAGAAAACCTACGTTTAGGCGTACATTATTTGCAAGGATACCAAATTGATCGCTTCTTACCTTATGTAAAAATTGGGGCTGAATATGGTAACTTTGATATGAATGATAGCAACCCTGCATTTAATCGTGTGAAATTTGAGAACAGCGGTGCAGTGGGTTTTAGCTATGGTGCTGGCGTGAAAGCAAAAATTACTGATAATTTTGTTGCAGGGTTTGATTACAGTCGCGTAACCTTAGAGGGTAAAAACAGTATTGAATTTAAGAGCAATACCATCGGTGTAAACTTTAGCTATTTATTTTAATTAAGGTTAAATGGTGAATAAAATGAAAAAAATTCTTTCAGTTTTAATGTTGGTAGGTACCTTGATTTTAACGGGCTGTGCGAAAGTGCCTATGGCTTCAGAGGCAGAAGATGTGCAAGCCAAGCGGTTTGATACCCCTAATAAAGCAATGTCGGGGTTGTATATTTATCGTGATTCAACTTTTGGGGCGAGATTAAGAAAAAATCTTTATATTGATGATAAATTTATTGGACAATCTGCTCCTAAAGTTTATTTTTATAAGTTAGTTACGGCTGGAAAACATAAAGTTTCTACTGATTCAGAATTTGGTAATAACGATTTATATATTACAACAGAAGGCGGAAAGAATTATTTTATTCGGCAGTATATAAAAATGGGTGTTTTTGTTGGTGGGGCAAACCTTGAACAGATTGATGAAGAAAAAGCAAAAGCGGCTATCAAAAAGCTAAAACTTGCTCGTTCACCACAGTAATTCATATCTAAAAGGCTATTCCATTCTATCTGCCTTCAAAAGTTGGATTAAACAGCCAACTTATTAAGAGGGCAGATTTTTTTATGTCCAAATGTAATCGATTTTTAGATGGCAAGTCATTGCGTGTTATTTTAGTCATAACAAACTCATTGTCGGTTTATCAGCATTTTCAACTGCTCTTATACGCGGGATGGCGCACTATAATCTCTATGCCTCTAAAAGAAGTAGCTGTATGTGGTTAAGAAAAGATACTATTTTCCCAAATTCAAATTAAACGTGATGAGGGCATAAAATGTGGCAAACACTAGTTCTAGTGGCAGTACCAAGTCTATTTTATTAAGTCATGCCTCTAAATCACAGTATAAATATCAAAGCGATGATTTTTGGTTTCGCGGCTAAAGTGCGGAGCTTTTTCGGCGAGAAATTGGGCGTAGTCGGGGCGTTTTACCACCACACGTTTTTGCGCGATTTGTAAGGCAGGGGCGAGCAGTTGGTCAGCGTCTTCATCTGCGCCCACTAAATGCTGAAAAACGCGCATTTCTTTTTTTACCAAGGCACTTTTTGCTTTGTGGGGATACATCGGGTCGAGGTACACCACATCTGCTGTCGTGCCTTGTTGTGCAAGTTCATCAATCTGTTTTATGGGCAATAACTGCATATTTTGCTGCATCATTGCGCCGATTTCTGCGTCTTGATAAGCCCGTTGCAAGCCGTCTTGCAGCAATAAATAGACCACAGGGTGGCGTTCTACTAAGCGCACTTGGCAGCCAATAGCAGCAAGGACAAAGGCATCACGCCCTAGCCCTGCGGTGGCATCAATGACGCTAGGCAGATAATCTTTTTTGATGCCAACGGCTTTGGCGATGGCTTCGCCACGTCCGCCGCCGAATTTGCGCCGATGCGCCATTGCACCGCTGACAAAATCTACATAGACCGCGCCTAATTTGGGTTCGTCTAATTTGCGTAATTCTAAACGCTCAATGCCGTTTTGTTCCGTTTGTACTAAGGCCAGCGGGCTGTCTGGCTGGTGAGTTAAGCCTTGCTGTTCACAAAGTGCGGTGAAATTTTGCGAATTTTTTGTTTCGCAAATCAGTTGCACGGCTATTTTCGGATCAACCATACACCAGATTCCATATGTTCAGTATAAGGGAACTGATCAAACAGCGCCGCACGCTCAATGCGGTGGGTTTGACATAGGGTTTGCAAGTTGTCGCATAGAGTGTACGGATTGCAGGAAATATACAAAATGCGATCATATTGTTGCACCAATTTTACCGTGTCAGGATCAAGCCCTGCCCGTGGCGGATCAACAAAAATGGTATTGCAATCATAAGCTTGCAAATCAATGCCTTTTAAACGATTAAAGGCACGCGCACCGTTCATTGCTTGAGTAAATTCTTCTGCCGACATTCTGATAATCTGCAAATTATCAATATGGTTCGCGGCGATGTTAAATTGCGCGGCAGCAACCGATGGTTTGGCGATTTCTGTTGCCAGCACCTTACGAAAGTTTTGCGCCAGCGCAATGGAAAAATTGCCGTTGCCACAATAAAGCTCGAGCAAATCCCCTTGGCTGTTTTGGGTGCAATCAATCGCCCATTGCAACATTTTGCTATTTACCACCGCATTGGGTTGCGTGAAACTGTTTTCCACTTGGCGATAAATATATTCTTTGCCGTTTACAGGCAGAATTTCGTCCACATAATCCTGATCTAAACAAATTTTTTGTTTAGACGCGCGCCCGATGATCTGCACGTCAAAACCTTGTTGTTGCAGGGTTTGGCGTAATGCTACCGCCGCCTGTTGCCATTGTTCATCTAAGACTTTGTGATAAAGCAGGCTTACGATAATTTTATTGCTCAGGGTGCTGAGATAATCAATTTGAAATAAACGATGCTTGAGAATGGTTTGCTGTTTGAGCAGGGGCAGCAAGGCTTGCATCATTTCATTGATAAGCTGGCTGGCAATGGGGAAACGATCAATGCGATAAGGTTTGCGCGTTTGGCGGTCAAACATAATATGATAAAAATCATCATCTTGATGCCAAACACGAAATTCAGCACGCATACGATAATGTTGTTTTGGCGAATCAAATACCGCTAATTCTGGTGCATCAAAGGGGGCTAAAAGTGCGGTCAATTTTTGGCGTTTTTCTGCCAATAATTCATCATATTTTTCGATAGGTAAGGCTTGCATTGATAGTTCTCATTATTCGTTGCCAACAAAAAGAAAAGGCTTGATTGCTCAAGCCTTATGATCTTGCTAGGCAGATTAATCCGCGTTGCTCATCTCTTCTAGGTTATCCGCTACCACGCCAGATAAAGTATAAACACGTTTTGTGGTGCTGGTTAAAGTGCGGTATTTATTCCACGTTTTTTCAAAGAACGTTTCTGGCTGACGCTCGCCTTTACAAAATGCTACAAAGGCTTTTTCTTCTTCTGTTGCAGGCGCACGCTCACCACTATCTAAGGCTTTAAATGCTTGACCATATTGCTCTAAAGCTTGAGATTCTTTGATTGTATAATCACCGTGGCGAGCAAAACCGCGGGGATAGTTTTTATCGTCAAAAAAACGACGCGTTACGCTAAAACTTTCTGCCATAATATCCTCAATATTGCGAATTCAAAATCGGCACGCATTAAACCAATTTTTGCCTAGTTTTGCAATTTATTTGTTACTTTTGTAGCAAGGCTTTCACGGTTTCAACATAATCTTGAATGAAACCCGCTTCACTGTGTGATAAGCCCTCAGGGTTCACACGATATTTACCGTTCACATAGAAATCTGGCACACCGTGTACATCAAAACGCTCAGCTGCTTGCACTTGCTGATTGTACAAACCCGTTACCGCAAAACTGTTAATACCGCCATCAAATTGTTCCGCACTTACCCCGCTATCAATAAAAATTTGACGAATAGCATCTAAACTTGGCGCACTTTGATCACGATTTTTCACCGCAGTTTGCGCTGCTTCAAATAATGGCGCTTTGACTTTCTCTTCCACGCCTAAAGCCATCGCCAATGCCCACGCGCGAGTGAGATTTTCTGATTGAAAACCTAAGAAATTCACGTGATATTGCTTAAATTTTGTGCCTTCAGGTAATGCCGATTTCACTTTCTCAGGAATGTGATAATCCATTTCAAAGGCATAACAATGTGGGCAATAAAAAGAGAAAAACTCAATTACTTCAGGCTGAACTGCGCGTTCAGTATTTAACGCAATGTATTGTTTTCCCTCTGTTAAATCCGCAGCTTGTACATTCGCTACAAAAAATAATGATGCTAAGGCAACAAGAAATTTTTTCATTACAACTTTCCTTATTCAATAATGCCACGCGCTTTTAGCAACGCGGTTTTAAAATCTTCTTCATAATCTTTTTTAATCCCAGGGATCGGCTCGTGCTTATCTGTGCCATACATTTTTAAATGATAGATAATCACTTCATCCGTTAATTCTGCCACAGGTTTATCAAACCCCGCTTCATCAGCGATTTTCTGCAAAATCTGGGTTAAGCTCAAATCAGGATCTTGCGACCAATAAGGTTGCAACAATTCCAACACTTCATTTAGACGATGACATTTCATAACAGTTCCTTACCTTGGATAATAAAGGGCTAAATAATACTGTAATTGGGGGGAGAAAGGAATAAGTTTTTAGGGCAAGTATGCTGTAATAAATGGCAAGGCTGCCCCCATTGCTGTCGCATTATTGTGTTGCTCTGCAATCCTTATAAATTGTCCCTTTATTGGAAATGGGTTAAGTTTTTCAATACGTTGCTGTAATTGTTCAATAATGTCCGTTTGATAAAGATATTGTGCTATTTCTCCCCCAAGAATAATATCGCGCTCTAGCAGTAAATAGACGTAATTTAGCCCTTGAGCAAGAGCATCTAGATAATTATTCCAACGTTGTAAAGTATTAGAGTCATTTTGTTCCAGTTTTGTAAAAAATTGTGTCAAACTTTCTGATGGCGCAATAAGAGCGGAAACAGAGCAATAAGTTTCTAAACAACCTTTCTTACCACAGTAGCAAGCTTTACCTGTAGGATTTATTTGTAGGTGTTCTAGTGCTCCAGAATAGCCCTGTTTACCAAGATCAATTTGGTTATTTAATATAATTGCTCCGCCTAAATGTTCGCTAATGGAGACATAAATAGCGTTATCAATGTATTTTACAGTCCAAAGCTCCGCAGCTGCTGCACATTTTACATCGTGAAAAAATTTTACTGGAACGTTGAAATGTTGCTGTATTTGAATGATATTTAATTTTTCACAATCAAGCACTCTGCCATACAGAATGCTATCGCCTGTGTGATTGACAATGCCTTGAATTGAGATGCCAATGCCTAAAATTTGTTGTGGCTCATATTGATGTTCTGTGATAAAAGAATGAATGTGATGACAGATTTCGGTAATGTATTTCTCAGTGTTAGAAAATGGCGCAGGGAAAATCTTAAGTGCGGTAGTTTTTCCTTTCAAATTTAGTGCTAATACTTTGATATCTTTTTGTTGAATTTCGACACCAATTGCAATAAATGCATCAGGAATAAGAGTATAAGCCGTAGCTGGTCGCCCACCTTGAGAGGGGGCAAGCCCATATTCTTTAATTTTATTTTCGAAAAGTAATTTATTGATATTATGTACTACTGTGGGCAAGCTAAGACCTAATGTTTTTGCGATTTGCGGTTTTGCGAGCGCTCCATTTTCAAAAAACAATTTATAAATTTGCCGGTAATTCTTTTCTTTTATATCTATAAGTTCTTTATTATCAATCATTTATATCTTTCCTTAAATCATATTCTCCAAAATTTCTTTATTTCAAAATTATGTGAACTATGTCACAAATTTGTTAAAAAGTTCTTTTTTACGTAAGTTATTTTAGCAAAGTCTGTTGTGAAAATATACTAAAGCAACTAATATAAAGGCACTTAAGTTAAATGGCTTTATATAAGTTATTTTCTTAAATTTCTATTGATTGCTATTAACATTAGGAGTGCATTATGGGTATTTTAGAAAAAATGAAATTAACTGGAAAAACGGCATTTGTTACTGGTGGAGCAAGAGGTATTGGTAAAAGTGTAGCAATGGCTTTTGCTCAAGCTGGTGCCAATATTGTTATTGCAGATTTTGATATTGCAGAGGCAGAAAAAACAGCAAAAGAAATTGCCCAGTCAGAGCAAGTCAAAGCAATTGCAGTACAAACAGATGTAACAGATGAAGCAAGTGTAAATCATTTAATGGATGTAATTAAGCAGGAGTTTGATTCACTAGATATCGCTTTCTGTAATGCTGGAATTTGTATCAATGTTCCTGCAGAAGAAATGACATTAGCGCAATGGCAGAAAGTGATTAATGTGAATTTAACAGGTGTATTTTTAACTGCGCAAGCAGCGGGAAAACTAATGATTGAGCAAGGAAAAGGTGGATCAATCATTAATACTGCATCAATGTCCGCACATATCGTGAATGTTCCTCAACCACAATGTGCCTATAACGCTTCAAAAGCAGGTGTAATTCAGTTGACCAAGTCGTTAGCAATTGAATGGGCTAAATATGGTATTCGAGTGAATAGTTTAAGTCCAGGCTATATTGGTACAGAACTCACTTTGAATTCAGAATCTTTGCAACCATTTATTAAAACTTGGAATGAAATGGCTCCATTACATCGTCTAGGGACACCAGAGGAGTTGCAATCTATTTGCGTATATTTAGCAGGAGATACAAGTTCATTTACAACGGGTTCTGACTTTATTGTTGATGGCGCATTTACTTGTTTCTAATTAAATATAAGGAATGCTCATTATAATAATTTATGAGCATCCTTGAGATATATTGCCATTATTCATTTGGTATTAAGAGGAGGGATATATGCAACCTTCAGCAAAAAGTTTAATTGAAAATGGTCAAGCCTATTTAGGCATTGAATTAGGTTCAACAAGAATTAAATCTGTGCTTATTGACGAAAAGGGCTTTATTTTAGCAAAAGGTTCATTCGATTGGGAAAATCATTTCGTTAATGGTATTTGGACTTATCCTTTAAATGAAGTTTGGTCTGGTATAGCAGAAAGTTATCGTGATTTAGCGAACAGTGTAGAAAAACAATATGGTGTTGTTATACAACGTTTAGCTGCAATTGGTGTAAGTGCAATGATGCACGGTTATTTAGCGTTCGACTCCCAGGAAAAACAACTTGCAGAGTTCCGGACTTGGCGTAATAACACTACTGCAGTAGCGGCAGATAAATTAACTGATTTACTACAATATAACATTCCGCAACGTTGGAGTATTGCTCATCTCTACCAAGCTATTCTTAATAAAGAATCTCATATCTCAGATGTTGCTTATATTACGACATTGGCAGGCTACGTGCATTGGCAGCTTACAGGTGAAAAAGTATTGGGAATCGGTGATGCTTCAGGAATGTTTCCTATTGATTCTACTTACAAGAATTATGATCGTTCGATGATTAAGATTTTTGAACATCTTATAGAACCGAATGGCTTCAATTGGAAATTAGAACAGATTTTACCGAAAGTCTTAGTTGCTGGAGAAAATGCAGGTACATTGACAGAGAAGGGCGCTGCATTACTTGATCCAACAGGTAGCTTGCAGGCTGGTTGTCCACTTTGCCCGCCAGAAGGTGATGCTGGGACAGGAATGATGGCAACTAACAGTATAAAAGTTAAAACGGGAAATGTTTCTGCCGGAACTTCTGCTTTTGCTATGGTTGTGTTAGAGAAACCACTTTCACAGGTTTATCGTGATTTAGATATGGTGACCACGCCAGCGGGAGATCTTGTCGCGATGGCGCATTCACAAAATTGTAGCTCAGATCTTAATGCTTGGTTTCAGTTATTTAATGAGGTGCTGTTGAGTTTTGGTTTAACGGTAAACCCTGACAAATTGTACAGCACATTATTTAATCAAGCCTTGATAGCTCAGCCTGATGCTGGAGGATTGCTTTCTTATTGTTTCTATTCTGGGGAGCATGGTGTGGATTTGACTGAAGGTTGCCCACTCTTTGCCCATCCAGCCAAAGCCAATTTTTCTTTAGCAAATTTTATTCTTGTCCAACTTTATACCGCATTTGGTGCAATGAAACTAGGTATGGATACGCTAACGAAAAAAGAGAAGGTAAAAATTGAAAAGATTTTTGCTCATGGTGGCTTATTCAAAAGTAAAGATGTAGCACAAAATGTGCTTGCTGCTGCATTAGACGTTCCTGTCGCATTACTCGATACAGCAAGCGAGGGTGGCGCTTGGGGAATTGCGTTACTCGCCGCATATAGCCAACAAAAAGGCTTGTTATTAACAGAATATCTTGATCAAATCGTTTTTGCTGGCGTAGAAGATAATGTTAAAAAGCCAGATCCAGCTTGGGTCGAAGGTTATGAACGTTTTATTCAACGCTATAAAGAAGGATTAGCGATTGAACGTGAGGCGGCAAAATTCGCTACTACAACCGTACATTAAATTTATGGGGAAACCCATTTTTAGGGAAATTATGACCGCACTTTTGTTGGCATAGTTTCGTATTATACATTCACTTCACTAAGGTGGTTTATATGAAAAAATTAATTACTGCATTAGCGCTTTCTCTTTCAGTTGCAGCAACAGCTGTGGCAGATGACAAAATTAAAGTGGGATTTGCCAATCGAACACTCAATGGGGCTTTCTTTAATGGGCTAACAGAATATATGAAAATTCATGCTAAAGATGCAGGATATGAATTAATTACAACAGATGCTCGTGGAGATCTTAATAAGCAAATTGCTGATGTGGAAGATATGTTATCTCAGGGAATCGATTACCTAGTCTTGAACCCACAAGATCCCGTTGCTGGAATTAAAATTACAGAAATGGCAAAACGCGCTAAAGTGCCAACGATTGCATTGGATAGTGATATTGCACTTTCTGCACCTGTAATTACACGTATTCAGGCTAATAATGCAGCAAATAATAAAATGATTGGTGAATTTGCTGTGAGTCAATTCGGTAAAGAGCCAATTAATCTTGTATTAATTAGTGGTAACCAAGGTAATTTAGTGGGTGAAGCACGCCGTAATAATTTTCTCATTGGTGTAATGGATGCTCAAATCCGTCAATATAATCAGTCTAAAGTTAATGTTATTTCTCAAGTTTGGGGAAATTGGGATCAACAAGGTGGTCTAAAAGCAATGGAAGATGCTTTAGTTGCTCATGGTGACAAAATTAATGCTGTGTACGCTGAGATGGATGATATGGCATTAGGTGGTATTAGAGCATTAAAAGCTGCGGGTAAATTAAAAAATGTGAAAGTTTATGCGCATGATGGTTATAAATTTGGTTTAGAAGCCATTAAAAAAGGAACATTGCAAGCAACTGCCTCAAATAATCCAGATGCTTTAACCAAGTTAACTATTGATACTATTAAAGCTTACCAAGCAGGTAAACGTGATTTCCCTGATTATCTATATATCAAGCCATTATTAATTACTAAAGAAAATGTTGATGAGGTATATAACCCAGATTCTTTATATTAATTAAATAAATCATCTTCCCATAGGTTGTGGGGGGACCACAACCTTGTTTTAGGAGAAAAAATTATGTCTGAATTTGCAATTGAAATTAGCAATGTAAGTAAGCATTTTGGTGGCGTTAGAGCGTTAACTGATATCAGTCTTAATGTTAAGAAAGCAAGTATCCACGCTTTAATTGGTGAGAATGGAGCAGGTAAATCGACCTTGATGAAAATCCTTTCTGGTATTTATATTAAAGATAGTGGCACCATCAGGATAAATGGAGAAGAGGTTAATTTCTCAAATCCTAAAAGCAGTCAAAAGAAAGGAATTGGTATTATTCATCAAGAACTTGCATTATCTCCGGATCTTTCTGTTGCAGAAAATATTTTTTTAGATGATTTAGGAAATGGAAAACAAACTATCAACTGGAAATCAATTAATGATAGAGCGCAAGAAGCGTTAAAAACATTAGGATTTGATATTTCTCCCCAGATGCGATTAGGTGATTTAAGTGTTGCTTATCAACAAATGGTTGAAATTGCCAAAGCATTAACTAAAAACGTCAATATTCTCATTCTTGATGAGCCAACAGCTGTATTAGCTGATCCTGAGATTGATATTCTTTTTGAAAATCTTAAGAAACTTCAGGCACAAGGCGTTACTATTATTTATATCTCTCATCGCTTAGAAGAACTATTCCGAATTTCTGATTCGATTACAGTAATTAAAGATGGACAAACCGTTGCTGAGCTTGATCCTAAAACCTCTACAGAAGATGATATTATTCGCTATATGGTCGGACGCGAATTAGAGTCTTTATATCCAGAGAAAAATATCCCACAAGAAAAAGATATTTTTAGAGTTGTTAATTTAAATCGCAAAAAAATACTAAAAGATATTAATTTCAATGTTAGAAAAGGTGAAATCGTTGGTTTAGCCGGATTAGTCGGGGCTGGAAGAACGGAAGTAGCAAGATGTATTTTTGGAATTGATAAATATTCTAGTGGAGAGATTTATAAAAATGAGGAGCTAATTAGTGTACATAATGTACCTTCAGCAATTAATTATGGCATTGGATTAGTCCCTGAGAGCAGGAAAGAACAAGGAGCGGTGCTAAATTTGTCAATTTTAGAAAATATGACAATGGCAACATTAAATAAATATTCTACAGCGGGTGTAATTAATCACAGTTCAGAAAAAGAAGCTGGTGGAAAATTACAACAATTATTGCAGATTAAGTTAGGTAAATTAACCGATCCTATTTCTAGCTTAAGTGGAGGGAATCAACAAAAGGTAGTACTGGCAAAATGGTTGAGTACAGATTGTGATTTCATTATTCTTGATGAGCCAACAAGGGGCGTTGATGTGGGGGCTAAAGCAGAAATTTATCGCATTATTTCTGATTTAGCAAAATTAGGATATGGCTTATTAGTTATTTCTTCAGAATTAGTTGAGCTTATTGGATTGTGTCATCGCATTTATGTCATGAGTGATGGAGCAATTACCGGTGAGTTACAAGAAAATGAAATGACAGAAGAAAATATTATGAGATTAGCTATTCCAAAACGAGAAACAATAAACTAGGAGAGAAGTATGAAAAAGCTATATTTATTTTGTTTAAAACACTCCACATTAATGTTTTTTATTTTAATGTTAGTGATTGCTGGATTATTAACAGATCGCTTTTATTCGTTAGAAAATATTACTAATGTGTTAAGACAGAGTGTACCACTTGGTATTGTTTCTCTTGGGTTACTGTTTGTTATTCTAACTGGTGGAATTGATTTGTCAGTAGGATCAATAATGGCTTTAGTATCTGTTATTGTCGCATTATTAATGCCTGATTATGGTATCTTTGGAAGTACAGTTATTGCTTTATTAGTAGGTGCTGTAATTGGAGCGGCTGCAGGGGGGTTAATATCTTATTTCAAAGTAGCACCTTTTGTGGCTACGCTAGCGATGATGACTGTTGCTCGAGGATTAGGGTTGATTGTATCCAAAGGTCAGCCGATTTTCGTAGAAGATGATGCGTTCACCGATTTTGGAACAGGTTATTTTCTTGGTTTACCATTACCTTTTTACGTATTATTAATTTGTTTCTTTGGTGCATTATTTGTATACAAAAAGACAGTATTCGGGCGTTTAATTATCTCTATCGGAAGTAACGAAGTAGCTACTCGTTTTGCGGGAATTCAAGTCGAACGTTATAAATTTCTCGTTTATGTTATCTGCGGTGTTGCTTGTGCTTTAGCGGGTGTTCTTGCAACAACAAGAACGGGGGTTGGCTCACCGGTATTTGGAATTGGATTTGAACTTGATGCTATTGCGGCAGTTGTTGTTGGTGGGGCAAGTTTATCAGGTGGTAAAGGGACAGTAACTAATACATTAATTGGTGTATTAATTTTAAGCATTATTTCTAACTTAATGAATTTGTTAAATATACCTGGTTATCACCAACAAGTCGTAAAAGGCGGGATTATTATCCTTGCAGTATTATTAGAAAGTCTTAAGAATAAACAACAAAATTAAAAGATATTGAGTGAGGTAGTTATGTTTTTTTCTAAAAAAGAGAGTGAAACAATTTCTCCCTACTTAAAAGAGCAAGCTAAAAATTTATTAGATGCTGTAGGAGGAAAAGAAAATTTAACCGGTATCAATGCTTGTATCACCAGGCTACGTCTTGATATCGCAGACTTTTCTAAAGTGAATCATCAAAAATTAGTTGATTTAGGTTCTAAAGGTAATGTTAGAGTTGGAGAAAACCAGTTACAAATTATCTTAGGAAAAAGTGCGGATAAGATAGCACAGATAATGAAAACACTATAATTAGCCTATTACTACATCATAAAAGTGCGGTAGAAAAACATACAATTTTTCCACCGCACTTTTTTATTTGCGGATTTATCAAGTAGAATGAGGCCATTTGATAGGCTAAAAAGCAAAGCGAGGGCAGATGAAAATCAGTGCAGTGATTCTTGCTGGTGGTCGGGCAAGGCGTATGGGTGGGGTGGATAAAGGGTTGCAGCTTTTCCGTGGGCAGCCGTTGGTGTGGCATTGTTATCAGCGCTTGAAAGATCAGGTGGCGCAGGTGTCGGTGAATGCCAATCGCAACCAAGCGTGCTATGCGCAGCTTGGTTTGCCTGTGTTTGCCGATGAATTGGCAGATTTCCAAGGGCCGTTGAGTGGCATTTTAACGGGGCTAAAATTGGCAGAGCGTGATTTTGTGCTGTTTGTGCCTTGTGATTGCCCTTTTTTACCGTTGAACTTATTGGAAAAATTACAGCAGCCCATTTTGCAATCTTTGCAACATCATCAAAGCAATAGCCAAAGTGCGGGGGAAAATTCGTCAGTTTTACTCACTTATGCCACCGATGGTGAGCGTGAACACCCGACATTTTGTTTGGTTTCCACCTTATTGGCGGAAAAGCTCGCTGCTTATTTACACAGCGGTGAGCGGCGAATGTTGCAGTTTATGCGAGAAAATGGCGCGATTGCGGTAGATTTTCGCGATCAGAAAGAGGCGTTCCAAAATTTTAATACGCTGGCGGATTTAGAAAGCGAAATGCGGTGAAAAAATCACGGAAATTTGGCTTTTTATTCAAATTATAATCAGTATAATAAGAAAAATCTGATTAACAAAAAACGGATAAGTTATGTTCAAAATTATTTCAATTTCAGTGTTAAGTGCCTTTTTAGTGGCGTGTTCTTCTTTGACTTCTTATGTGCCGTTTATGGACAACGAGAAAAAAGTGATCGATTTAGATAAAGAGAAAATCGATAAAAAATCCTATGCCTCTGCGTATGCGGCAACGGTGCAAACCTATTCAGGGCGTGTAAATGAAGATTATGATGTGAATTCTTTTGCTAGTGGCGCGAATGATTGGTATCTCAACCGCATTTTAGTGCCGATTGAAGAAGTGAAAGCAAAATTATACCAAGGCGGAGGCGTGGATAGCCAAGTTTATGCTTATTATAGTGGTGTGGTGTTTGCTTCTGAATTACAGAATAATTTCAATCGCTTAAGTGCAAATTGTTGGTCGCAAATCAGCCAGCCAAGTGCAACGCAAGGGATTTATGATGCAATGCGAGATCTACAAAAAGGGCAACCGCGTTCCTTAGATGAGGGCTATATCGCGGAAGGCAGCGATCAAGTATTGAAAGTCTGTACAGGAAAATAATGTGTAAGGTTACTGATGTTTAATCAGTAACCTTTTCTTTTTTTATTGAAGCTGAAAGGTTTTTGCTTAACGTTCAGCAAGTGTTTTAATAAAGCGTTAAGCAAATCATCAGTAAAACGTATCGCCAAATTGGTTTTGCGAAGAAGTGAGCTAGTATCACAACGCCATTTGGTATTCAAACCAATATTCTGGAGGGAAAATGCTTAACTTATCAGAAAAAAATATTCACTTATCGGCACAAGCCGAAAATAAACAGCAAGCCATTGAATTGGTGGCGCAAGCGCTTGAGCAAGCGGGCAATGTGGAGGCAGGATATTTAGCAGGAATGTTAGCGCGCGAAACGCAAACGTCCACCTTTTTAGGCAACGGCATTGCCATTCCGCACGGCACATTGGAAACACGTCCAATGGTAAAAGAAACGGGCGTGCAAGTGTTTCAATTTCCGCAAGGGATTGAGTGGGGCGATGGCAACAAAGCCTATGTGGTGATCGGGATCGCCGCACGTTCCGATGAACATCTCAGCCTGCTTCGCCAGCTTACACAAGTGCTTGGTGATGAAGAAAAAGCGGTGAAATTGGCGACATTACAAGAGGTAGAAAAATTCCGTGCCATTTTAATGGGCGAAGAAACGCTGGAAGTGAAAAGCGAAGATCTGAGCCTTGATGTGGATACTGAAAGTCTGCTTACTTTAATTGCGATTAATGCCGGCAAATTGCAAAACCAAGGCGCGGTGAATAATCAATTTGTGGCAGAGGTGATTGCCTCGCCAGCATTGCCACTGGGCGGTGGTTTATGGCTTACCGATTCGGTGCAAGGCAACGAGAAAAATGCCCTTACGTTCAGCCGTGCAAAACAAGTATTCCAGCATAATCATAAAGCTGTGAAAGGCGTGCTAACGGTGGCTTGTGTGAATGGGCAAATTGATGAGCTACTCGCGCGCTTGCTAGAAAATTCCGTGCAGCAAGCCTTATTAAATGGAAATTCTCAGCAAATTTTGACAGCACTTAATGGTGGCGAAGTGAGCGTTGAAAGCCCAGCGCCTGCCAATACCAGTAGCGAAAATGCAGGCACGGTTATCGGCACATTTACCGTGCGTAATGAACACGGCTTGCACGCGCGCCCTTCAGCGGTGTTAGTGAATGAAGTGAAAAAATTCGCCTCGAAAATTACGGTGGAAAATCTCACTCGTGGCGGTGAAGCCATCAGCGCGAAAAGCCTGATGAAAATCGTGGCATTGGGCGCAACTCTTGGACATCGTTTACGTTTTAGTGCCGTGGGTGAAGATGCCAAACAAGCCATTGAAGCCATTGGTAAAGCCCTCGCAGACGGCTTGGGGGAAGAAGTGTCCTCTTTATCGCCGAAAGATCCAGATCACATTGAAGTGATTGGCGAAAGCAGCGCAGCTAGCGAAAAAACTGCAGAAAAAACCACCGCACTTGATAATCAAGATCCAAGCGAAAGTGTTGAAGCGGTATTTGTGGTGCGTAACGAACACGGTTTGCACGCACGTCCTGCCGCGGTGTTAGTTAATGAAGTGAAGAAATATAACGCTTCAGTGGCGGTGCAAAATGTGGATCGCGATAGTCAATTAGTGAGCGCTAAAAGTTTGATGAAAGTGGTGGCGCTTGGCGTGGTGAAAGGGCATCGTTTACGTTTCGTTGCAACCGGTGAAGAAGCACAAAAAGCCCTTGATGGCATAGGTGCGGCGATTGAAGCTGGCTTAGGTGAGTAGGATTAGGTGAGTAGGAGTTGATAATGGCAAAAGTGGCAACCATCACGTTAAATACCGCCTATGATTTAGTGGGACGGTTAAAACGTATTGAGCTGGGTGAAGTGAATATGGTGGAAACCTTGGGCTTATTCCCTGCGGGCAAAGGCATCAACGTAGCAAAAGTGTTGAAAGATTTAGGCGTTGATGTAGCGGTGAGTGGTTTCCTTGGTCGTGATAATCAAGGGGACTTCAACACAATGTTTGCGGAGCTTGGCTTAGAAGATCGCTTTCAGCGTGTGGCGGGCAAAACCCGCATAAACGTGAAAATCACCGAAACAGAGGCCGATGTTACGGATCTCAATTTCCTAGGCTATGAAATTTCACCACAAGATTGGCAAGATTTTGTGCAGCAATCTTTGTTGTTATGCAAAGATTTTGACATTGTTGCAGTGTGTGGCAGCTTGCCACGCGGTGTCAGTCCAACAGATTTCGCTGATTGGCTCAAACAGCTACAACAAGCAGGCGTAAAAGTGGTGTTAGATAGCAGCAATGCAGCGCTTAGCGCGGGGTTATCCGCCAATCCTTGGCTAGTGAAACCCAATCATCGTGAGCTTGAGGCTTGGGTGGGACATTCCTTACCAACCCTAGAAGACATCATCACTGCCGCTGAAAAATTGCGCGCACAAGGCATTGCTAATGTGATTATTTCAATGGGCGCGGACGGTTCTCTGTGGTTAAGCGAACAAGGCGTAATTCAAGCGAAGCCACCAAAATGTGAACAAGTGGTTAGCACAGTGGGCGCGGGTGATTCAATGGTGGCAGGGCTAATTTATGGCCTAAGCAAATCGCTTTCACAGCAAGAAACCTTGGCGTTTGCCAGTGCGGTGTCTGCCTTTGCGGTATCGCAAAGTAATGTGGGCGTAAATGATCCTGCTTTATTAACACCAATCTTAGAAAAAGTAGAAATTTCAGTGATTAAAGGGTAGAACAATGAAGATTTTTTTGACAAACACACAACAATTAGGCAACGCCAAAGCCTTTTTGATTAAACAAGTGCTGGCTGCGGCAGCAAAACAGCAAGGCGATGAAGTGGTGGCAGAAGCTAACCAAGCGGATTTAATAATCGCCTTAGGCAGTACGCCAAATAACAGCGCATTACAGGGCAAAAAACTGTTTTTGGCAGAGGTGGAAAACGCCTTTAATGCGCCAGAGGCGACCTTAAAACAAGCACAGGCGGAAGCGGTGGAATATCAGCAAGCGGAAAATAAAAGTGCGGTGCAAAATGCGCCAGATTTTTCTAATCAAACGAAAAATATTGTGGCAGTTACCGCTTGTCCAACAGGCGTAGCGCATACTTTTATGTCTGCGGAAGCCATTGCGGAATATGCTAAAAAACAAGGCTGGAATGTGAAAGTGGAAACCCGTGGACAAGTGGGATCGAGCAATATCATTTCCCCTGAAGATGTGGCGAATGCGGATCTTGTCTTTATTGCTGCTGATATTGATGTGGATTTAAGCAAGTTTGAAGGCAAGCCGATGTATCGCACCTCCACAGGGCTTGCGCTGAAGAAAACGGCACAAGAATTTGAAAAAGCCTTTAAAGAAGCGAAAATTTACACAGGGGCAAATGCAGCTAAGGTACAAGCCAGCGAAGAAAGCACTGGGGAGCGTAAAGGGTTGTATAAACACCTGATGACAGGGGTTTCCCATATGTTGCCATTGGTGGTAGCAGGGGGCTTGCTGATCGCCATTTCCTTTATGTTTGATATCGAAGCCTTTAAAGATCCAAATATTGCAGGTGGTTTACCAAAAGCCTTGATGGATATTGGTGGCGGTGCAGCATTCCACTTAATGATTGCCGTGTTCGCAGGTTATGTGGCGTTTTCTATCGCTGATCGTCCCGGATTAGCTGTGGGTCTAATTGGCGGTATGCTCGCTACCACCGCAGGTGCAGGGATTTTAGGCGGGATTATTGCCGGTTTGCTTGCAGGTTATGTGGTGAAATTCTTAAACCAAGCCATTCAATTACCAGCGAGTTTAAGCTCATTAAAACCGATTTTAATTTTGCCATTGCTCGGTTCTGCGATTGTCGGCTTGGTGATGATTTATCTGATCAATCCACCAGTAAAAGGCTTAATGGACGCATTGGTGGAATGGCTCAACACAATGGGGCAAAGCAATGCATTATTATTAGGCGCGGTGCTTGGTGCGATGATGTGTGTGGATATGGGTGGCCCAGTAAACAAAGCGGCTTATACTTTCGGCACAGGCTTGATCGCTTCTGGCGTTTACACCCCAATGGCTGCGGTAATGGCAGCGGGTATGGTGCCACCGATTGGAATGGCAATTGCTACATTATTAGCACGCAAAAAATTTACCGCCAATCAACGTGATGCAGGTAAAGCCTCTTTCGTATTAGGTTTATGCTTTATTTCTGAAGGTGCATTGCCATTTGTGGCGGCTGATCCTGTGCGCGTAATTGTATCAAGCATTATTGGTGGTGCAGTGGCTGGCGCGATTTCTTTAGGCTTATCCATCGGCTTACAAGCACCACACGGTGGTTTATTCGTGATTCCATTTGTAACTCAGCCATTAATGTATTTAGCGGCTATTGCTATTGGTGCGGCGCTAACAGGCGTGATTTATGCAGTTATTAAGCCAAAACTTACGGAAAAATAACCGCACTTTATTATTAGCAAAACCCGACTTAGATGTCGGGTTTTTTGTGTTTTCTCTCTGAAATTATTCGAACAAGGAAAAGCAAATTCCGCTATAATCCCCCATTATTCAGTTCAACAGGGAACAGAAATGGAAAAATATAATAAATTTCGCCTTGAATGGGATTGTCGGCGTGGAATGTTGGAGTTAGATAAAGTGATTATGCCTTTCTTTCAGCAACATTTTGATGAGCTAGATGAGCAACAAAAAGCCACGTTTGTGCGTTTATTAGCGGCAACGGATTTACAGTTATTTTCGTGGTTTTTTAACCGAAAACCTGCGCCAGATCTTGAATTACAGCAAATGGTTTCCTATATACAAGAAAAATTATCGAGCTAATTTGATAAAAAGATTGAACTTTTACGATTTTCACCCCTCTAAGAGAACACGAGCTTGCTGTCTTGTGTATCAAGGCTTGTTAGAGGTGTATAAGAGGTTATATGACTGAACAGCTAACAGATCAGGCTTTGGTAGAAAGGGTACAGCAGGGAGATAAGAAAGCATTCAATTTGTTGGTATCGCGTTATCAAAATAAGGTGGCAGGGTTATTAACCCGTTATGTTTCACCGAATGATATTCCCGATGTTGTACAAGAATCATTCATTAAAGCATATCGCTCTATTGAATCATTCCGCGGTGACAGTGCTTTCTACACTTGGCTATATCGTATCGCCGTGAACACGGCAAAGAATTATTTAACCGCACAGGGGCGCCGCCCGCCGAATGAAGATATTCTGGCAGATGAGGCAGAATCCTATGATGTGGGAACAAATTTGCGGGACGTAGATACGCCCGAAAATCAGATGTTATCTGGTGAATTGAAGAAGATCATTTTTGATACCATTCATAGTATGCAAGAAGACTTAAAAACCGCCATCACCTTGCGTGAGTTAGAGGGCTTAAGTTACGAAGAGATTGCCGATATTATGAATTGCCCAGTAGGAACGGTGCGTTCACGCATATTCCGAGCAAGGGAAATTATCGAAAATAAAATTCAACCCTTTCTTCAAGGCTAACGCAACGTTTACTATTTATTAAAAGAAAACAAACCCGGAGTTTATGATGCAAAAAGAGCAACTTTCCGCTTACATTGATGGCGAACAAATCAGCGAGGCAATGACAGAAAAACTTTGCCAAAATGCTGATTTACAAAAATCCTGGGCAAATTTTCATACTATTCGTGCAGTAATGCGTCAGGAAAGTGAAGTATTATTGGGTGCGGATTTCACTGCAAAAATGGCAGATTTAATCGAGCAAGAAGAAATTGTGGTGGCACAACCGATGGTTTCTCAACCAATGCCAGAAGAAACTGCGCAATCGCCATTTATGCAAAAACTGAAAGCGTGGTTTATGCCGATGACTCAATTTGCCGTGGCTGCGGGCGTGTGCTTAGTTGCGGTAATGGGCGTACAAAGTTTTATGGCACACAATGGCAAAGAAAACCAAGACGCGCCTGTATTGCAAACCTTGCCATTTAACAATTCCGTGCAAGAAGTGAGCTATAATGCGCCAACCCAATCGGTGATTACGCCTGAGCAAATCGAGCAAAAAAATAAACGCATTGATTCGATGCTACAAAGCTACGAATTGCAAAAACGCATTTATGCGGATAGATTAAATTTGCAAAATCAGAAATAACAATGAATGAAGTTTAGGTTATTCACCACCATTTTTGGTGGTGAATTTGTTTGTATCCTATGTGTGAATAACGATGTTAAAAACGGTCAAAAAAATCACCGCACTTTCCTTAGTGCTATTTTCTGCAAATCCCTTATGGGCGGCAGAACCTGATGCAGTCCAGCCACGCCAATTGCTAGACGAAATGCAACAGGCAGGCTCTCATCTGAACTATGAAATTGCTTTCGTGCAAACCACGCCGAATATGGCTTCACTACGTTATAGCCATATTTATCATAATGGCAAAACCTACGCCCAGCTGCTCACCCTTGACGGAATGCCGCAACAAATTGTGCAACGTGATAATGTGGTGAGTTATTTCCAACCGAATTATTCTCCGTTCTCGATTAACGCTAATCATATTGTGGACAGCTTGCCTGCGATTATGTGGAGCAATCTTGATGCGTTGAAACAAAATTATGATTTCACCTATATTGGACGCAACCGCGTGGCAGATCGCGTGGTACAAACCATTCGCATTTTGCCGAAAGATGATTTTCGCTATCAATATGTGGTCTTTATTGACGAACAAAGCCATTTGTTATTACGCAGTGATGTGTTAGATCGAGAAAATAACCTGTTAGAACAATTCCGCGTGGTAAATTTATATCAAAGCGAACAATTTGATGATTTACTCAATGCCATTAATCATATGGGTTTTCCTGCGCTGATTAATGACAAAACCACTTTCCAGCCAAGCAAGGAAGCCTTTAACTGGCAGCCAAGCTGGTTACCAAACGGTTTTAAGCTGATTAATCGCAGTGTGGAAACCAATGGCGAAGAACGCATTGAAGCGCAGCTTTACAGCGATGGATTGTTTTCCTTCACCCTTTACCGCTCAAGCTCAATTTTGCCAAATGAAGAAAAAAACGGCTGGTGGAATGGCACCAGAACCTTTTATAGCGAAACCTTTGGCGATAACGAATTCACCCTTGTAGGGCAGCTACCGATTTCTACCGCAAAACGCATCGTGCAAGATATTAAGGTGAAGTAAATGCTGAAAGAAAGTGCGGTAGTTATTTCCTATCAATCTGGCATTGCGCAAGTGAAATGCCAATCGCAAAGTGCCTGTGGGAGCTGCGCGGCAAAGTCTGCCTGTGGCTCAGCGGCTCTGGCGGAACTGAACGGCACAGGCACGGCACATTTTTTTGCAGTGGAAACCATCACCCCTGTCAAAGCAGGGCAAATTATCGAAATCGGTTTAATGGAACGCTCACTGATTTTGTCTAGTTTGTTGGTGTATTTTTTCCCGTTACTCACCTTATTGCTTTCCACGCTGATCGCTGATCAGGTTTTCCAAACCGAACTTTGGCAAGGCATTTTTATCGTTTTTTGCACCGCACTTGCTTTTGTGATCGTCCATTTTGTATCGAAATCTTGGCAGAAAAGAGAAAGTTATCGCCCGATTTTTTTGCGGGTGATTAATTAAAGTTTTGGTAGAAAAAACAAGGTCGGTAAGAGGGTATCTTAAAAAAATAGCAAAATTTTTGACCGCACTTTGTTTTTAGACGAAATAAAAACGCCTTATATTTTGTGATATAAGGCGTTTTTTATAGCGGAATAATTAACGTTCTACTTTTCTAAACAAGGTGAAAGAGATAAAAATAAAGGCAAGGATACTTGAGGCGATGAGTATATAGAAACCGCCGTCCCAGCCAAAATTATCAACCACTGCACCTAACACGGTTCCCGCACTTGCTGATCCTAACAAATAACCGAACAAGCCTGTTAATCCAGTTGCTGTACCAGTGGCTACACGTGGCACAAGATCAGCGGCTTGTAAACCAATCATCATTACAGGCCCATAAATGAGGAAGCCGATTGCGATTAAGCAGATGTTATCCACCATTGGGTTACCTGCAGGATTTTTCCAATAAACGAAAATTGCAATTAATACCCCTGTAAGGAACATTAACATTGGTGGCGCACGGTGTCCTTTGAACACTTTATCACTCAAATATCCACTTGCGAGCATTCCAAAAATTCCTGCGTATTCATAAAGGAAATATGCCCAGCTTTGTTTATCAAAAGTAAAATGTTTAACTTCTTTCAGATAGGTTGGCGCCCAGTCAATAATACCGTAACGAATGAAGTAAACGAATACGTTCGCAATCGTAATCGCCCATAAGAATTTATTGTTGATAATATATTTAAAGAAGATTTCTTTACCTGTTAAAGTATGGGCAGATTCAATTTGTTGCACTTTACCTTCTTTGTATTCTTCAATTGGCGGTAAGCCTTGCGATTCAGGCGTATCACGCATTAAGAAGAACATTAAAATACTGAGTAAAATGGCTATTGTCGCTGGAAGATAGAATAACGCTTGCCACGCACCAAAAAGATATAAGCCTAAAATAGCCAGTGGGCCAATTAATCCGCCACCAAGGTTGTGGGAAACGTTCCACCAACTCCACCAGCTTCCCCGTTCGGAAGTAGAGAACCAGTTGGTCATTGTTTTTGCACCCGGCGGATAGCCCATACCTTGGAACCAACCGTTTAAGGCACTAAGCACGATCATTGCTGAAAGTGAAGAAAGCACGCCCGGCACTAAACCAAAAATCATACTTACCATTGCTGAGGCAACCAAACCAATGGTAATGAAATATTTTGGATTACTGCGATCTGATACATTTCCCATAATAAATTTACTAAAACCGTAGGCGATGGCTAGAGCAAAGGATACAGTACCAAGCTGTGCTTTTGTGTAACCATATTCTTCAATTAAATGTGGAATGGCGAGAGAAAAATTCTTGCGAATTAAGTAATAAGCTGCATAACCAATAAATACACCAAAGAAAACTTGCCAGCGTAATCGGCGATAATCCCGATCAATCGTGGCTTTATCTGTGATACGCGGGGCAGGTGGTGAGGCTTTTAAAAATCCAAACATAAGATCCTCCTATTTTGTAAAATTGAGAGTATTATTAGGTATTTGAATAAATTAATCTGTGATATTCTTCACAAAAAGATCATTGTTAAATTTAATTGCTGAATTAACTTTCAAATAGAGGACATAAAATGCGCCCAATGCTTGGCATTACAGGATATAGCGGCACTGGCAAAACCACTTTGCTGGAAAAACTTTTACCTCAGCTTGCTGATTTAGGCTTGCGCGTGGCGGTGATTAAGCATAGTCACCATAACGCGCAGGTGGATAAAGAGGGCAAGGATAGCTGGCGAATGAAAGAAGCAGGCGCGAGCCAAGTGGTAATGGCTTGTGATAACCGTTGGGCATTGATGACGGAAACCGCGCAGCCCGTGAGTTTAGACTATTTGGCAGCACAATTTGATCCGCAGCTGACGGATTTGATTTTGGTGGAAGGCTTCAAACACGAACCTATTGCAAAGATTTTATTGCATCGCAAAACAATGGAGAAAGCCTTGCCTGAGCTTGATGAAAAAGTGATTGCGCTCGCCACAGATTACCCTTTAGGCTGCGCCGTGCCACATTTGGATATTAATCAGGTTGAGCAAATTGCCGCATTTATTTTTCATTGGTATCAACAACAAATGAAATAAAGTGCGGTGCAAAATCGCAAAATTTTTATGACAGAAACGAAAAATTATACAGGCTTGGCGTGGATTGCTGCCGTTGCCTTTTTTATGCAAACCTTAGACGCGACCATTTTGAATACGGCGTTGCCGACTATTTCGCGCAGTCTAAATGAATCGCCGCTGAATATGCAGTTGGCGATCATTAGCTATGCTTTGACGGTGGCGTTGTTTATTCCGTTAAGCGGTTGGGCGGCGGATAAATTTGGTACGCGTAAGGTTTTTCGTGCTGCCATTGGCGTTTTTGTGCTGGGATCGGTGGCGTGCGCCTTATCACAATCCCTCGCACACTTAATTTTTGCTCGGATTTTACAAGGGCTTGGTGGCGCGTTAATGATGCCTGTTGCGCGCCTTGCGATAATCCGTAGCGTGCCGAAAAATCAGCTGTTAAATGCGTGGAATATTATGGCGATGGCAGGCCTTATTGGACCAATTCTTGGGCCTGTGTTGGGCGGCTTAATCGTAACTTATATGACCTGGCATTGGATTTTCTTAATTAATATTCCCATTGGTCTGGCAGGGATTTTCCTTGCAGGCGTTTATATGCCAAATATGAAAGGGCAGGTTAGCCGTTTAGATAAATGGGGTTTTGTGCTGTTTGCGGGCGGGCTTGTGGGCTTGACCTTGGGGCTGGATCTGGTGGCTGAGCATTTCACCGCAACTTGGATTGCGTTAGTGGTGCTAGCGGTAGGAATGGCATTTCTGGCTTGCTATTATCTTTATGCCAAACGCGTTCACAATCCGCTAATGCCCCTTTCTTTGTTTCATATTCGCACTTTTCGTTTAGGCTTTATTGCTAATTTATTTATTCGCCTGTGTGGCTCGGGCGTACCGTTTTTGCTACCGCTAATGCTCCAAGTGGTATTTCATTACAGCGCAGAAGTGGCAGGCTGGCTAATGGTGCCAATTGCCGTGAGTTCAATGGCGTTCAAGCCGCTGATTCGAGGCATTCTTTCTCGTTTTGGTTATAAGAAAACGCTGATCAGCACCGCCATTGTGATGACTTTCGTGATTGCTGCAATGAGCTTACTACAACGACACACGCCAATTTGGCAAATGGTGCTGATTTTATTGGCATACGGCGGTTGTATGTCGGTCAGTTTCACCGCGATCAACACCTTAACCGTCGGCGATTTATCCGACAACAACGCCAGCGCGGGTTCAACAATGCTGAGCGTGATTCAGCAAGTAGGAATTGGTATTGGTATTGCGGTTTCTTCGGTGATTTTAGGTTTATACCGCAACGCCCTTGGAGAAAGTGTTGAACAGCTACAACAAGCTTTTAGCTATACATTCCTCACCTCTAGCCTGTTTGGCTTAATCCTCGTTTTGATTTTGACAAGACTTCAGCAAAACGATGGGGAAAATTTACAAATAAAGAAAAATTAAGGAGGCGTGATGAATTTACAAGATATTCGCCAAGAATATAGCCAACAGAATTTATCGAAAGCCCATTGCCCTGATGAGCCAATGACGTTGTTTGAACAATGGCTGCAAGAAGCAATACAAGCACAGGTAAATGAACCCACTGCAATGAATTTAGCAACAGTGGAAAAAAATGGCAAACCAAGCAGCAGAATGGTGTTATTAAAGCAAACCACCGAACAAGGTTTTATTTTCTTTACTAACTACCTCAGCCGTAAAGGGCAAGCGCTCACTCATCAGCCCTTTGCCGCCCTTACCTTCTTCTGGCCAGAATTAGAGCGCCAAATCCGTATTGAAGGAGCAGTTGAACAACTTCCTACCTGCGATTCTGATGCATATTTTGCCAGCCGCCCCTATCAAAGCCAACTTGGCGCTTGGGCGAGCGAACAAAGTGCAGTGCTTTCAAGTAAAGCTGTTTTACTGAGTAAAGCCGTAATGTTTGCGATTAAATATCCGCTTACTGTGCCGCGTCCACCTCATTGGGGCGGCTATATTCTATTACCAGAAATGGTCGAGTTTTGGCAAGGTCGCCCAAGCCGTTTACACGATAGGATTCGCTATTTACGCACTGATGAACAGCACTGGCAAAAAGATCGCCTATCGCCTTAATCTGATAAATTTCCTATATCTAACCCAAATTGCAAATAATGCTCAGCAGGGAGTTGCGCAGATATGGAGGAAAAAGAAAGTGCGGTAGAAAAATTTGGCAAATTTTGCACCGCACTTGTTGTTAGCGTATTTTCTTCTGCGGCATTGCTGAGCAACCACCAGCAGCTTCCTTCCCATTCTGTATCAGTGGGCGATTCAAATCCCCAGCCTAGCAATACTTGCTCCGTTGTGCCGTTTTTCAATTCTGTTTGCGCCAGTTGTAATGGCTGTGCGTTATCTTCTGGTGAAGTGATCAAGAAAATACTATTCCCTGTAGTTTGCAACAGCTGTGCAAGCTGAAAAACTGTTGCGTTATTGAGATTTGCCATAAAATCCAACGGACTAGGCAAATCTTGTTCCATTAACTGGTGGAATAATTTGTTGAATTTACTTGGTGAATTAAAGGGGGAAGCCAAGTAAATGGCTGTGTTTGGCGTAATATAGGGCTTTAGCGGTAATGCACCAAGCAAGCAGAGTTGAGTAAATTTGCTTAAACGGCGAGCGTCCACACCAAAGGCTTTAAGCTGTTGTCGTAGTTCTGCCTCACTCTGCCCTTGTGTGATAAATTGGCTTTGGTGCTGGAGATAAATATTTGATTTCATTTTAATTACACTTTCCCTTGCCAGTGAAGAATCCAAGCGATATTGCCGCCACCAAAACCTAAAAAGTAATTCAAATAATAGCCAGTGGGAAGCGGTTTCACTTGCTTTTCTATTACACCTTGTGGCGTGATGAACAGACAATCTGCGTTCTCTTGTTGTAATTGTTGCCAAAGCCACGCGGTTTCCATTGCCCCACTTGCGCCTAAACTATGTCCAAGGTAAGGCTTTGCTAACAAGCAAGGAATAGTCGAAAATTGCTGTTGTAAAAATGCCATTTCCATTTCATCGCTGTTTCCACCCACAGCGTGAACTTTAATGCCAGCCAGTTGGTGAGCTTGCAATCCTGCCTTATGCAAACAATTTCCGATCAGTTGAGCAAATGCGTCTGCGGAGCTATTGGTGAGATTATGGTGATCCGTAATGGTGGTGATGGC
Organism: Avibacterium gallinarum; assembly: GCF_002921135.1. Taxonomy (GTDB): domain Bacteria; phylum Pseudomonadota; class Gammaproteobacteria; order Enterobacterales; family Pasteurellaceae; genus Avibacterium; species Avibacterium gallinarum. The sequence continues at coordinate 57,313 of NZ_PQVJ01000015.1, forward strand.
AGAAATTTCTAGCTTTTTCTCTGGATTTGGTTGATTTTCCAATGCCACACAAGCGATGCCTTCCCCTAAAATAATACCGTTACTTTGTACAAAAGGCTGATAGGGCAAATCTGCTGCCAGCAAGTGCATTGCGTTGAAATGTTCAAAGGTTAAACGGTTAAACATTTCAAATCCAATCACCAATGCGCGCTCACATTGTCCTTGTGCAATCATTTGATAGGCATAGCCCATTGCCTGTGCAGATGAAGTGCAAGACGTGGCAAAGCTGAAAACCTGTGTTTGATAGCGTGCTTTTAGTCGTTCCGCGATCACCACTAGGCTGTATTCTTGCGGTAAAGGTTGATTGTTTTGCCAACGAAATTCGCAATCACTCATTAAATACGCCGTTGAGCCTAAAAGAATGGGGGTATTGTGCAATCTATCAGCTCGCCAACCCCACTGTATTAATAGGTTGTCAATATGCTGTTCTAAATAAGTGCAGAGCTGATCGAAATTCAGCAACGGTTGCTCAAAAGCGCGAAAATAGGGCAAATCCTGCGTTTGCCCAAGCATTGAAGATTGTTGCCAAGGATTGAGTTTGGCAGTTTGTGCATTTTGCTGGCTGACTGCGGTGATATAAACTTTTTGCATAGTTAAGAATATTGGTTACGAATAAAGCTCGCTAAATCACGAATATTCATCATATGCTTACGCACCATTCGATCGCCATTTAATCTCACTTTAAAATGGGCTTGCAGTGCCACCGCAATTTGTAGCGCATCTAAAGAATCTAACTGGATACGGCTTTGTTCACCAAATAACGGCTCATCATCGCTAATTGTGCTGGGATCGATGTCCATTTTATCGCTTTCTTGCACGATCAAGTTTTTCAATTGTTGTTCTAACTCAGGTTGGCTGAGAGTAAAAATGTAGCTCATTAAAATCTCGCTTGTGTTTTGAGTTGATGGGCGTAAACCAGCACAGCAATCAATAGCATTGCTGCACCAAACCCCGTTAAAAGCCAAAGTTCAGGCTGAATTTGCATTAATGTAGCCTGATTTAATAATAGCTGCTGAAATGCCGTTAATGCCCACCCCATTGGTGAAAATTGGGCGATTTTTTGCATAATCTCAGGCATTACATAAGTTGGCACCATAATGCCACCAATGGCCGCCATAATGATAATGCCACCACCACCTAGCACCACGGCTTGTTCTGTGGTGCGTGCAATCACACTAATGAATAAGCCGTAACCTAACGCAGAAAGACTTACCGCAGCTGACAGCACCGCATAATGCCACCACTCACCATTTAAGCTAAAAGCGGGCATAGCAAGCATTGGTAGCACCCAATAGCCTAGGGCGATCATTCCAATAAATTGGCATTGATTGATAAAAAAATACGGCACTAATTTTGCCAAAATCAGTTGCAAACTTGAGGCTCTTGCCAAACGCAGACGAGTGAGCGTGTTGGTTTGTCGCTCCATCGCCATTACGTTAGAAAGGGGGATCATAATAAAAAACATACCAAAAATTAACCACGCAGGCACGCTATGTTGTACCGCATTAGGCTGATTAACCGTTTCCCCTTGACGGTTAAGATAAATTTCCTGCCAACGCTCTTGTGCCAAATAGGTATTGATTTCATTGAATTTTTTATTCAACGCTTGATTAACTTCTTGCTGAATTTGTTTCATCGGATTGCGTTGATTATTTTTCAACACAATGTGATTATCTTTCGAATAACGCTCAAGCCGCTGCTGGCTATAATGTTTCTGCAAGATACCTTTCACCCCAAGCAACCACGCACGATCCACACTAGGGTTAAGCCAAAGTTGCAAAGGCTGTTCTTCTTTTAGGGCATTTTTATCTTGATTTGGATTAACCACAATCAAAGCAAATTTTTCTTGCTGCAAATCTTGCTGATAAGCCGCTAATTGCGCAATATCCCCTTGTTTTACGAGCAATTCCTCTTGTTGTAGTGCACTAAAAAATCCGTCATTGAGGGGATCATTTGGCGTGCCTAGTAGCAAAATTTCGCCACGATTACCTAATTCCTTTTCACTGCTTAACGCTGCGGACATAATCAACATAAATAAAATCGGCATAATAAATAATACTGCTACACCGTGCAGATCACGGCTTAATAGGCGTAATTCTTTAAACATCGCAGCAATTAGCATTATTTTCCCGCCTGTTGTAAAAAATCCAAATAAAAATGCTCAAGGCTCTGCCCTTCTGCAAGAATGCCTTTTATTTCACCTTGATAAATCAATTTTCCTTCATTTAATAAAACTAATTTATCGCATAATTGTTCGATTTCTTGCAGATAATGCGAGGTGTAAATCACCGTGATGCCTTGCTGAGTTAATTCCGCCACGGAATTTAAAATAAATTGGCGAGATTGGGGATCAATGCCAACCGTAATTTCATCTAAAAAAATGACTTTAGGGCGATTAATTAAACCAATGGCGAAATTTAAACGGCGTTTTAATCCGCCTGATAAATGCTTTGCCAATCTTGATTTATAAGAAGTTAGCCCCACTTTTTCCAATAATTCAGTGAGCCAGTTTTTATCGTTGATATGATAAAGTGCGGCGAAAAATTTTAAATTTTCCCATACCGTTAATAAAGGATAAAACGCAAAATCCTGTGGCACTAAAGAAATTTGATGACGCTGCTTTTTGCTTAACTTGTGAAACGGCACGCCTTCAAAATAAATCTGCCCCTGCTGCACCGCTTGCAACCCACAAAGCAAAGACATCAATGTTGTTTTCCCCGCGCCATTAGGACCAAGCAAACCGATGGCAGAGCCTTGTTTGATAAATAGCTCTACCTCTCGCAAAGCGGAAGATGTTGAATTAGTGTAAATGTGAGTAATGTTTTGAATTTTAATCATTATTCTAATCTCTTATTACCCGATTAAGCCAAGAATCCCACGAGTCTAATTCAATCGGAATTGCATGATCTCTTTCGAACTTGTGTCTTTCTCGACTTTCATCATAATCATTTTGACTTCTTCCCCCTATAATTACGGTTTTTAAGCAAATATCTTTATTTGGATCTACTAGCAATTTTCCTTTAGGGCTTAATAGATGATGAGGTGAATATTTATTATTTTCAATCTTTTCTCGTATAGAATGACACTCTTTTCGAAAGTTATCATAATCATGGTAAACGGATATATCTATTCGATCTCTAAGCTGTTTAGCTGCTTTATGAATATCACTGTGAAAGTCTTTATATCCAGTTGAATTAATAAGATTAAAATTAGCTCCTTTTATTTCTATAAAAATAACATCCATTCGCGATCTTCCTGCAAAAACAACAAAATCAATAAATCCGCTCCCTAAAGGGAATTCGGGTATAACAATATATTCATCCTCAATGTGAGAATACATTTCACCAAGTAATGATAAGTCTGAACGTAAAAAAGGTAATAAATCTTTTCTTTCTTTACCTCCATTTTCTATAATATTTTTTAATGCCGCCTTTGTTTTCTTTTTATTTTCAATATCAAGAAATCTACGAGTGTAATCAGGGTTTTTATGATATTTACTAAATGAGAAATTTTTGTGTTGGGAAATCAACTCTTGTGTTTTTTCAAAAATCTTTCTGTTTTTAAGGCTGTTAGTGATTAAATCATCTTTATAAGAAATTCCTATCATGTCAATTAATTTTTGCAATGATATTCTTTCCCATTCAGGGCTAGTAATATTATTTTCAAAAGTTACTGAATTAAAACTAAATGGAGTATAACTATAACTGTTATATTCTTCATAATGCTCAATAAATTTTGCTGATGAGTCAAGAATAAACCCTTCTTCATACAAGCCTCTTACGATATCCTCAATACAATTAGTTATTGACATTCCATCATTATTATCTAGCTCAGTGAGAATAACTATAACTCCATCCTTTGCGGAAAATATTCTTACTCTACAAAATCCATTATTCGCATTCTTAATATTACTTTGAAAATCAAAAATAAAGTCTGATATTTTCATTTAGCTCTCCTCCTTAGTATATTTATATTATAAAGCTATAAATTCGATAATATTAGTTGCTTCCATAAAAACTTTTCTTTCTCCGCAATTTCACAAAGAGATTTTGCTACATCAAGATATCCCCCTGTAGTCGGCTCGCGACACTGCCTCACACAAAGGCTGGCAAATTGTCGCCATTGATCACCGATTTCGGTCATTTGTTGTGAGGCTTGTTTGAATTTTGACTCTTGGCAGATCTCTGCCGCTTGCTCTAGGAAATAGGCATAAATATAACGAAAGCCTGCACCACCTGTGCCAATTTCTTCTTGCATTCGCACGATATGACCGAGAAATAATTTCTTGTATTTTTCACTTTGTTTGCTATGAGCAAATTTTTCAATTTGCTTTGCAAGAGAGCACATTCCACGCACGCCAACAAACCAAAGTGGTGCGAGCATTTGTTTGGCGTTTTTGCGAATGGCTTTGCGTAAAATTGTGGGTAAATCAAGTGCGGTCAAATTTGGCGAAGTTTTCCAATAATACATCAACCCTTTCGCTGCTAACGCCCCTTTGGCAAAACGCGCACGTTCTAAATCCTGTACAGAACAGCGTTGCACCTGCTCAAACACAGGATCGCTAATTAAATATTCGTTCTCCTGTTTGCCATAAACTAATAAGTTATGTGCATTAAAATGAAAACGCATTTCGGGCGGAAAATAAGGCAACCAAAACACCGAAGTTTGTAACCCCACCAGCTTTCCTTGCACCAAGGCGTTATCTAAAGCCTGTTGCCCTTGTTGCGCCGAACGAAAACGTTTTAACGCAAGTTTCCCTTTTAATATTTTTGACACTTTTTTAAGAATTGACCCCGGCGGCATTCGATAAGAAATTAACGGCATTCCGCCAATTTTAATTTGTGGAATATAAACAAAGGTCAATGCGGAAGCCAAGCCAAATACCATTGCTTCGTTGAAATCAACGCCTTGCGATTTGAGTAAAGTGGACATCACCCCACTTTCGCAATGGGCGGTGTGTTGGTGTTCAAAATCGTGATTCATTTTTTAATTTTTTTGAAAATTGAGTTGTTTCTTTTTGAACTGTCAATTAAAAGTTGACGGTTGAATTTTCATCAAATTCACTTTTATCAAAACGACTTTAATATACTTGCTGATATTCTGTTTAGTGGTTTGACAAAGCTGTGCAATTTCCAACTGATTGAGCCAAAGTTGAGAACCTAATTCTCCTCGGTTATCTAGATTATAATACGGTTTTCTTCCATATTTAGCAGTTTTTAATGAATATCAATCAGCGCTTTTGCCGTATCACGCAAGATGGTTATTGCGTAACAAAATACAGTTATAAATAAGATACTTATAATATGCTTAGCTAATTCTGTAGATTTAGTTAATCCTATACATACTAAATTATCTATCTTTGAAGAGCATATAGATAATATTAATGCAGCAGCTATTAAAACCACTTGCTCATTTATAGACTTCCAAATTTCTTTCTTAGAATTGGCAAAGCATTTCATACTAGGATCGTGCACTGACATCCTAGTTAAAATTATTGATAATACAGCTATATTAATAGCTAACAATGTTGTTAGGATGCTAATTAAATTAGCTTGAAAAAATACTCTCGTAAAATCTACGCCAATCAAATATTCAAATAAATAGAATGCTACCCCAAAGAAAAATGCAATACAAAATATTTTAAATATCTCCATTATTTTCACCTTCAATTATGGATAATATAGTTTTCTTTATATTTTCCGGAGGTCCAATTACCTCCATATAGTCACAACTAAAAAAAGATATTTTAGTATTTAAATCAGTTAGTCTTCTTGCGCCTTTACATTGTACTCTAATACTGCCGCCGCCTTGACGACTATATTCAACAAGATCATTAATAAGTTGATTATCTTTATCTATAATTAAACTTGTATTTTCAGCAGCGTTCAGCCTTAAATCTGTTCTTGCTGTATTGGATGTTTTTGCTAAGTTTTTTAAGTCATCATTTAATGTCTTCGAAATATTAGACATATTTGGGGTAATAAGATTAAACTCAAGTTTCTTTATCGATTTCCCCTGGATGAATTCCCAAAATACTTTTTTATCATATATAGGATTAATATGAACACTTAGGTTATTAATCTCTAAAATTTTATTTAATCTTTCACTTAATTTACTTATTGCATTTTGGGTTTTTGGAAATGCAGTTGTTCTTTTTTCTATTGCGATAATTTGCTCATCAGGCTGATTTAATACAATCACATAAACTTTAGGCTAGTTTTCTAGTTCTTGAGTTGTAAACTCATTTGTTTCCATTGTTATAGACTTAGGTCTAGCCATTAAGTAAATATAAACATCACTTTTATCTAATTCTGTCTTAGGATAAATTTTTTTGAACAGGATCTTCTTGAGTCCTTCTATTTCATCTAAATATGAATTACTACAAAGATTATTAAAAGCCTCTATAAAATATGCATTCTTATTTTCCAATAACTCGTCGATACTCTTTTCTGAGATATTAAATAGATCTAATTGTTTACGTTCAATTGGAATGATTTGATAGCGATATAACTCAAAATTATGAATTTCTCTAAGCATATACATTACCTCAGTAGATGAAATATTACTTAACTAATATAAAACATTCTATTTCAGCCCCAAACACCCTAGCATATTTCTCTAACTTCTTCTGAGAAAGTTTTTCCCAAATCTCTGGTCTAAAATGCCGTTTTATTTGCCATTGCCAAAAGCCGGTGGCTTGGGCGAGGGATTGTTCATCAAAACGGTATTTATACATTAAATAATATAGCACGGACTTTTCCCCTTTTTTAACCGCCTGCAATGCCTGTTCAGTCAGTTCATTTAAGGCATCAACGGCTTGGTGGGTAGCAAATTCTTCCGTTTGCCAGCCTGTGCTAGTGCTAGGCTGGTAATGCCCATTTTGCGTGGCATAGATGATCTTTTTTTGTCCGCGAAAAATGCGGCTATCATCTTGGGGAATTTCATTCAGCTCCATTCACGACCTCAAGCAGCATAAAACACGAAGAAAAACGACCGCTCTCTGGAATATAGCACAGCACTTTCTGCCCATTTTTGAGTGGGAAGGTGCGCATAAACTCTTCTAAAATAATGTAAATGGAAGCGGAGCCTGTGTTTCCTTTTTCGGCAAGGTTGGTAAACCATTTTTCTTGCGGAATATCAAACTGAATGCGCTGTAACCCTTCCGATAATTTGTTACGGAAAAAGCCTGAAGAATAGTGCGGTAGAAAATAATCAATTTTTTCAGCGCTGAGCTGATATTTGTCGATTAAACGCGATAAGGCTTTTTCCACCGTGTAACTAACGATATTTTCATTGAGCAATTTTACATCTTGTTTAATTGCCATTAGGCTGTATTTGTCGCGGTGTTCGTTATCCACCGCTTTCCAGCTAATAAACTTGCCATTGTCGATTTCTGCCCCTGCATACATACAAACAGGCATTTCATTGGCGTAGGAGATGAGATCAATCCAATGAATTTTAAAGCTAATGCCCGTTGGATTAGGACGATGGCTGAGTTGGGCTGCTCCGGCACCGTCTGAAAGCATCCAGCGTAAAAAATCTTTTTCAAAGCCAATTTCCGGTTTCGCATTATCCAGTTGTTTTTGATTTATTTCAGGGCGAAAATTTTCGCTACGCATCACCGCGGAAGCCGCTTCTGAAGCCACTGCGATGGCATTTTGATGTTCTCCTGTGCGAATGGCATTATAAGCGTGTTTCATCGCCGCCATTCCTGCCACGCAAACCCCTGCGGTGGTTAGTACTTCGCAAGCTGGCGCATTGGGAATTAAGCCGTGTACCATCACCCCTTGCCCCGGCATAATTTGATCAGGGTAAGAGGTGCCGCAGGCTAAACAGTCAAGCTGCTGTATATCAAAGCCCTGTTCCACTAATTTTTCAATGGCACAGACTGCAAGTTCTGTGCTGCTGTGCGTAGTTTGCCGTGTTCTCGGATCAAGGGCGTAATAGCGCGTGCGAATAGCATTAGAACGTAAAATTATATTACGGACACGGGAAGGCACATCGCCGACCATTCCCAACACGGCTTCCATTTGATCATTGCTAATGGGATCATTTGGCAAAAAACTTGCCACAGAATTAATATAAACCTCAGAAAGTTGCGACATCATTATTCTCCAGATGGTGCAGCAAAATAGCGTTTTTGGCGTTCAAGTTTTTCTTTTAATAAAGGTTTTAGTAAACGTTTAATTAGGGCGGAAATTGGCACAACGGTAATAATTAATAAGACTAAAAAAGCAATATAAACATACAGCACCGCTTGGCGTAAACGTGGCGAAATTTGACCGCACTTGAGTAATAATTTTCCCCACAAATAAAAGCTGCGGTGCCCCACTTTTTCACTCATCATCAGTTTCTCATCAATTTGCACCGCCCCCATATGTTGAAATAGCGGTTGATCGAGCGAGGCGTTTTCTGCTAACTTTTCTGCAAGTTCTCGACCAAATCGCTGCATATCGGTAATATTTTCTTCACTAATGCCCGCGCTAGGTAAGCATTCATAAGGACGCTTTTTACCTGTAAACAGCCATAATGGCGTGGTGATAAAACTTGCCCACGCATTAGATTGATCGGTTTTAACAATATTACCAACCAGCGTTGCTCCAGCTTGATTTAACAAGGCTTTGACTTTTTCTTGCGCCATTAACCACATATTACGACAGCCGATCAAGGTGATCACAGGTGTGTTGTGCAAGACTTGTTTGCCTTGCTCACTTTGTAAGAACGCAGTAATGGGTTGGGAGGGGGAAAGAAACCAAACGCTATAAGCGATAATCACTAAATCATAGTGAGCACGCTGTAATTGCGGTGGCTGAATTGGCGCAGGTTGCAAGTGAACACTTTCAGGAAAGGTATTAAAAAACGGGGTGAATTTCCACGGAAAGGCATAATCTTGCAGCGGCTTTACCTGATATTCTTCAATGGTGATTTCTTGTTGTGAACGTAGCGGTTGTAGAAAATTTTCTACTAAACGAGAAAGTTGCCCTGTTTGTGAATAAGAAACCACAAGGATATGTTTAGGTGAATGCGTGTCCATAAAGTTAAATGCTAAAAAATGTGTGCCAATAAAATTCGGCGCGAAATTATAAATTTGATAATCTGATTGTCAAGCCAGCTAAAATGTTAAGTGCGGTGTAAAATTTCCAAATTTTCGACCGCACTTAAAGAAATGAATTAGCGAACAATATCGCCTTTTAAGGCAACGCCACTCATTAAATTACCAGCGTGGCATTCGTATTGTGTTGTGCTGCGATAAGGATTTTTCTTATAGAAGCTAATAAGGTTGCCCACTTTGGTTGCACCTTGTTTTTTTGCGGTATCTTGGAATTGTTTCACTACAGTTAGGAACGCCCATTGACAAGATTTTTCATCGCTCTTATTTGCCGCATTGGTTTTACGATTACTCACTAACCCCGCTTTGACAACTTTACCCGGCGCAGGTTTGCCGAAATAAAGTTTAATTTTTGGATCTAACACTTCTTTTGCTTCAGGGGAATTTAATGCTTCCTGAATGGAGTAATAATGGGTGGTATCTCTAGGGGCGCAAGCTGCGAGTAAAAGGGCTGTTAAAGCAATAGCAAGTTTTCCTGAATGTTTCATAGTTTTTCCTTTTTTGTGAGCATTAATAAAATGCGTGAGATTAGGTGATTATTCTATCGTAAACGGTTGCTTTTCCGCTTGGTAATTTAACGTAAATTAAGGTAAACTTCCACAATATTTTTTATTAATAACTAATTAGGTTTTGATAATGAAAAAATTATTTTCCATTTGTTTATGTGCCGCGACTTTAGCGGGCTGCGCCGCTGGTATTAGTGATTCACAACCTGTGCAATTAAGCAGTCTTAAACAGCCATTATGTGTTACCACTGATTTACGAAAAGCCCCTGAGGATTTTGCTGATGCGATTTTAGCGAGCCTAAAAAAACGTGGCATTAAGGCGAATTTTGTTAAATCGCGTGAATTAGCAGGCTGTACATCAATTTTGAAAGCAGGTGTTCGCGGTAATCGCACCATTATTGCCCGTGCGCGTTTAACTGTTGTGCAAGATAAGCAAGTGCTTGGCTCTATCACATACAAAAGACGTGGCGATGAAGCAGAGCGTGTAAAAGAAGTGGGCTTGCAAGGCCAAACAGATTTAATGATTAACGAATTATTTCAATAATAATCAATGAACACCGAAATTTGTCAGTTTAATTTTTCCTTGCGTGGATGGAAAGTGATTACTAACCGTGAACTTTCTCGCCAAGATTGGCAATTAGGCGAAGCTCATTGGGCGAAGAATAGCCATTTATGGCAGCCTTTTGCGCCTAAGTTAGCCTTTCTTCCCCCTTTAAAACGGCGACGTTTAAGTGAGCTGGCTCGCTTATTTTTTGAAGCCGCGTGGGATCTTATGGAAGAACAGCCTAATATCCCTGTGGTTTATGCTTCTGCCAATAGTGAAATCAATCGTAATTTTGCCCTTTGGCATAGCCTTTTAACAGAGGGTGATGTTTCGCCGACTTCATTCAATTTATCTGTGCATAATGCACTGGTGGGGCAATGGTCAGAAATGCGCCAAGTCAAAGCAGAAACCACGGCAATTATGGCGCAACAAGATAATTTGGAAGTGGCATTGCTCGAGGCTTATTTATTGTTGCAAGAAGGGCAAGAACGCGTGCTTGTGGTGGTAGCTGAATCCCCATTGGCAGAACAATATAATGCCGAACCTGTGGTGCGCCAGCCTTTTGGTTATGCGTTAGCCTTAGTAGTAGAAAAAGGCAACCAATATCAACTTAGCTTACATTGTGCTGAAGAACGTGGCAATCTTGCAGAAAAATGTAGCGATAATGCATTATTTTGGGTGCAGCAACAATATTTAGACCAATCTCAGTGGCAAACCCCAAGCTCGCGTGGAGATATTTGGTTATGGCAGAAAAATTAGATTGGCTACGTCGTTTTCTTGCCACTGCCATAGGGTTTGCTTTTTGGGGCGTGGTAGGAACATTATTGCAACTGGTGTTATACCCTTATGCACGTCGCCCACAAAACTTAGCTACGCAATTAAAAGTACGCCGCTTTGTTGGAAAAATTTGGCATTATTTTGTGCGTTTTACTGTTTGGAGTGGCGTGCTAGAAGTCAAATATCAAGGTTTTGAAAAATTAGGGCGAGCTGGGCAATTAGTTATCGCCAATCACCCCTCTTTGCTTGATGTGGTGCTGACCTTAGCGAAAACGCCAGAACTAAATTGCATTGTGAAACAAGATTTATTGCATAATCCGACAATGCGAAATCAAATTTTGGCTTGTGGATTTTTGCCGAACACAGAATCCCTTGAGCTGTTAGAACAATGCGATAACGTGCTGAAAGAACAGGCAATTTTGCTTTTCCCTGAGGGAACTAGAACAGGTTGGGACGGTGTGGTGAAACTTAACCGTGGTGCGGTATCTATTGGTTTGCGTAGCTCAAAAGTGATTACTCCTGTGGTGATCAAAATGCATCCGCTGAATTTCAAAAAAGGGCAACCTTGGTATCAATTACCTAAAAGCCGCATTACTTATGAGCTCTCTGTGGGAGAGGACATTGACCCACAAACTTGGCTTGCTGAAAAACCCTTACCGTTGGCAGCACGTCGCTTAACACAATATTTAAACGATTATTTTAATTCTCAAACTCAACAAAAAGGATAAATAAAATGGAATTAGAACAACAACTTAAAAATATCATTATCGAAAGTTTAGCATTGGAAGACATTAGCCCAGAAGATATTGAAAACGATACATTGCTGTTTAGCGATGAGGGCTTAGGGCTAGATTCTGTTGATGCGTTAGAACTCGGTTTAGCAGTACAAAAAGCCTTTAATTTACAATTAGATAGTGAACAGCACGCATTGCGCGATCACTTCACTAATGTCAATACTTTAGCCGCCTTTATTCGCTCACAACAAGGTTAATGACGATGATGACAGAACAACAAATCCAAGATTTGCTTTCTGAAGCCTTGGTATCTTTATTTGAAATTGATCCCAATAAAGTCACACCAGAAACGAATCTTTATGAAGATCTAGAAATTGATAGCATTGACGCCATTGATTTAATTGACTACATCAAACGCAACACAGGATACAAAGTGAAACCTGAAGATTTCCGCAATGTGCGTACGGTAAATGATGTGGTGCAAGCAGTGTTAAAAATGAGCCAAGAAGCCCAACAAGCCACAGACGACTCTCAGAATGCCTAATTACACGGAACATAGTCTTATCGCCACGCAGCCCGATTGGCGCTATAGCGATTTTGCTTACAAAGCCCTACAAATGGCGCAAGCGTTCAAACAGCAAAAGGTGAAATCCATTGCGGTTTGGTTGGAAGACGGCGCAAACCTTGCCTGCACCTTGCTTGCTGCTTGGGAGGCTGATGTACGCGTGCTTTTTCCACCCAATTTAACCCAAGAAAGCCGTGAATGGGTTGCGCAGCACGCTCAGTTCTGGTTGTGTGATAATGACGCTGAACTCTCACCTTATATGGCGTTTAAGGATTTTGGTGGCGATCAGCAGGTACAAAAACAAGAAAATTTTGCACCGCACTTTGATCGTAACGCACAAACAGAAATTTGGCTGAAAACGTCAGGTAGCACAGGGGAAGCAAAAACCATTGTGAAAACCGCTCAGCAAATGTGGCGAAGTGCACAAGTGTTGGCAGAGGCTCTGCCTTTCCCAGCGGATAATCAATGGCGTGCCATTAGCACGGTGAGCATTCAGCACGTTTATGGCTTAACCGTGCATATTATGATGTCGTTAGCGCTTGGCTGGCAAATTGGGCGTAAGCAATTGTTTTATCCTGAGTGTATCAAATCAGCGCTTAACCAATCAGAAAATGCCGTGTTGGTGAGTAGCCCTGCGATGTTATCAAGTATTGCTTGGGACACAATGGCAATGCCAAAAAGTCTGCGTGGTATTGTTTCTTCAGGTGGTGCATTGGCTGAAGATGTTTCAACTCAAATCCGTGCAGCAACTCACGCCCCTGTGGTAGAAATTTATGGCAGCACGGAAACAGGCCCAATTGCAATTCGTGATGATATTCATCTTTGGAAAAGATTGCCAAATAGCCAGCTTGGGCAAGATGAACAAGATGCCTTATGGATTGAAGCAGACTGGATTTCAGGACGCGAGCAAACCGCAGATGTAGTGGAATTTGAAGAGTCAGGCTTTCGTTTACTTGGACGTTGTGATCGCATTGTGAAAATTGGTGATAAGCGCACATCTTTAGTGAGCATTGAACGCCAGTTATTACAACATCCTTTTGTGGAAGATTGTTATATCGCACGCCACCCCGAGCAAAATCGTTTAGCGGCGTGGGTGGGATTAACGGAAGCAGGCATTAATGCTTTCCGTGAGCAAGGTCGCCGTGCATTAATTGCCGAACTGAAACAAGCTGTCGCTGCAAATCAAGATAAATCCGCCATTCCACGTTTTTGGCGTTTTACTGATAAATTGCCGCGCAATAGTCAATCGAAAATTAATAAATTAGCCTTTAATCAGGTTTGTTTGGAAAGCGTGCTTGATCCTATTTGGTCTAGGCCTGAGCGTGATGGCAATCAATATGTGATCAAAGGCAAAGTGCCGTTGGAATTGCGTTTCTTAAAAGATCATTTTGCTGAATTTCCCTTAGTGCCGGGTGTGATTGAGTTACAATGGATCAGCGAAAAAATGCAGGATTTTTTAGGTAGGGATCTTAATTTTTCGAGCATTGATCGTTTGAAGTTCCAGCATTTTTTACGTCCAAATGATGAATTTGAACTCACGCTTAGTTGGCAGCCTGAAAAGCGGCGAATCGCGTTCCAGCTTAAAGTTGCCGAAGAAACCTGCTGTAGCGGTGTGGCACTTTTAATGGAATAACATAATGAAAGCCTTAATTTCCGTTCTTATCACCTTATTCCTTGCAGTAAGTGCGGTGGCTTTTCCCATTGTTTTTTGGTGGCAAGGGGCAAATAGCCCCATCTTGTTTTATCTGCCGTGGATAATGGCGGCATTATGGGCGGTGAAAGGGCTACTACAAAAGCCCTCACCGCAGCGTTATTTCTCTTTTTGCCTAGCATTAATTTTAGTGGTAATCGCAGGCACACGCGCCTTAGTGGGAATGTTTTGGTATCCCGTGATTATCAATGGATTAATGTTCGCCTTATTTGCAAGTAGCCTATGGCAATCGCAAACTTTTGTAGAGCGTTTAGCCCGCTTGCAAGAACCGAATTTAACAGCAGAAGGTGTGCGTTACACCCGAACCGTAACCCAAGTATGGTGCGTTGTGTTTATTATCAATATCGTGATTACCAGCGCACTCATATTCGGGCAATATTATGATTATTGGGCATTATATTCTGGAGTGATTTCCTATGTGTTCATTGGTTTAGTGATGGGCATTGAATGGATCATTCGACAACAAGTAAAAAAACATCATGCAAATTAATTTTTCAGCAATGAAGGACATCACCTTAAATCCTTCTTGGTCAAAACAAGATTTTACCTTGCGTGCGTGGCAAATTAGTCAGCAATTACAGCAGCAACAGATACATAGCCTAGGTTTATGGCTTGATGATGCAGCACAAATGGCGTGTGTGTTGCTGGCGTGTTTTCAGGCAAAAGTGCGGGTGTTATTGCCGCCAAATTTATTAGCAGAAAACCAACAATGGCTAGCGCAAGAAAATGCGATGTTGATGGATAATGAATGTTTTGCTACCTTTGGTTTAGCACAACAAATTAATGCTGAGACTTTAGCCCAGCCTTTAATCGATCCCCATTGTCAAAGTGAAATTTGGCTTAAAACCTCAGGCAGCAGTGGCGAGCCAAAAATTTTAGTTAAAACCGCAGAAAAAATGTGGCGGGAGGCTCAAGCTATTGCGCAGAGTGTCGCATTTTCAGAGAATACACCGCTATATGTGGTATCAAGTGTATCTGCCCAACATCATTATGGTTTATCTTACCGCATTTTCTTACCGCTCTATTTAGGCTGGCCATTGGCACGCTTGCAATATCATTATCCCGAATATTTGATGAGCGAAAGTTTACACGCAGAAAATGTATTATGGGTAAGTAGCCCTGCCTTGCTGACTCACCTTAATTTAAAAGATCCCAAACTTGCTCGTTGTGGCATTCGTGCTGTTGTTTCCGCAGGCTCGCCCTTACCTTTGGATACGGCACAATGTATTCGTGATACCTTATCTTGCCGAATGATCGAATGTTACGGCAGCACTGAAACAGGGGCAATTGCGTTTCGTGAGCAAGAAACCTTATGGACGCCGACCATATTTACCACAGTAGGATTAACAGAAAATGGCACGCTTTGGGTGAAATCCCCTTGGCTTGATCAGTCAGAAATTATGGCAGACGCGGCGGAAATGCACGGCGAGCGTTTTTTACTGCTTGGGCGTGTGGATCGCATTGTCAAACTAGGCGATAAACGCATTTCGCTGGTCAATATAGAACAAGCCTTGCAGGAGCATTCTTGGGTGGTGGATTGCTTTATTGCGCAGCACCCTAATCAGGCTCGCCCTGCGGCTTGGGTAGCATTAAATGAAGAAGGGGTAAACTTATATCGCACACAAGGGCGTAATGCAGTCATTCATTCACTTCGCCAGCATCTTAGCCAAACTCAAGAAGCCGCAGCGTTGCCACGTTTTTGGCGTTTTACCGAGAAACTGCCACGCAACAGCCAATCAAAAATTTTAAAAGCGGATTTCGAGCAGGTTTTCCTCCGCCAGCAAGAGGAATTAACCAATGCATAATCAGCCAATAAATCAACAAGTGATTGCCCTTATTCCTCATTATAATCATTCCAACACTGTAGGCGCCGTAGCACATCAGCTACGCCAACTTAATTTACCTGTGCTGATTATTGATGATGGCTCAACAGCGGAGCACAAAGTGGCACTTCACGAACTTGCACAACAAGACGGTATTCAAGTTCATTTTTGTCCGCAGAATGGGGGCAAAGGCGCGGCAATGAAAGTGGGATTTAGGCTGGCGTGGGAACAGGGTTTTGCCTATGCTGTACAAGTCGATGCAGACGGACAACATCAACTTTCTGATGTGGCGATCTTTTTACAAAAAAGTGCGGAAAATCCCACCGCACTTATTTGTGGACGTCCTATTTATGGCGATGATGCGCCAAAATCCCGTTTATACGGTAGAAAGATTACCGATTTTTGGAATGCCATTCACACCCATTCACGGGATATTTTAGATGGAATGTGTGGTTTTCGGCTTTATCCTGTGGTGGCAATGATGGATTTGTTGAAACAGGAAAAAATTGGCGATCGAATGGACTTTGACATTGAAATTATTGTCAAAGCACATTGGTATCAAATTCCAATGGTATGGGTGGATACCCCCGTGCGTTATGATAAGAATGGCACATCACATTTCCGTGCTTTTGCGGATAACTGGAAAATCAGCAAAATGCACACCAAACTTTTTTGGCAAATGGTATGGCGAATGATACGAGGCAAACCGTTATGAGCCAACAAGAAAAACATTGGGCAAAGCAACAGGAGCGTGGTACAAGATTCTTTCTCAATCTCACTCGATTGATTGTGGCATATCTGCCTTTGTGGGCGATCCGCTTTGCGACCTTCGTGGTAGTGAGCTATTTTTTTGCCACTTCAAAGAAAGCGCGTCAATATATTGCTGAATATCAGCAACGTTTGTGTCAAACCTTTCCAGAAGTGAAATTACCAACTTGGGCGGTTTTTCGTCAATTTTTGACTTTTGGCGAAGCAATCACGGATCGCTTTGCGGTGTGGCAAAATAAAATTAACTATCACGATTTGCATATTGATGATGCGGATAATCTTTATCACGACATTGATCATCAAAGCCGTGGACAAATTTTATTATGCTCCCATTTTGGCAACATTGAAATTTGTCGTGCGTTAGTTGATAGCGGACATCACCCTAATTTTGTGCTGAACGTGTTAGTGCATAGCCACCACGCAGAGGCTTTTAATGAAGCTTTAGAAAAAGCGGGGGCAAAATCGCTTCCTGTCATTCAGGTAACAGATTTAGATGCACAAAAGATGTTTGAATTGCACCAACGTATAGAACGTGGCGAATGGATTGCCATTGCCGCAGATCGCATTCCTGTGCGTGGCGATAAAACACAAAAAGTCAATTTTCTTGGTAAGCCAGCGGATTTTCCGCAAGGCGCTTGGTTGCTTTCGGCATTGCTCAAAGCACCGCTTAATACGGTGTTTTGTGTGAAATCGCAAGGGCGTTATCAATTAAAATTGCGCCGTTTCAGCACTGCCATTTCAGGGCGAGGTGAAGTGCGCCAGCAACATATTCAACAGGCAATGCAGCAATATGCTGATGTATTGGCGCAAGCCTGCCGTGAGCAGCCATTACAATGGTTTAATTTTTACGATTTTTGGAACGATAACAAAGAATGAAAGCGAAAAAACACGTTTATTGCCAACATCAATCTGATTATGAAATTCCCTTTTTTGATGTGGATTCTGCGCATATTATGTGGCACGGGCATTATATTAAATATTTTGAAATGGCACGTTGTGCGTTGCTAGAAGACATTGGCTACACTTATGATGATATTCGTGCCGACGGTTATGGTTGGCCTATTGTGCAACTGAATGTGAAATATGTTCGCCCTGCACTTTTTCGTCAAAAAATCCGCGTAACCCTTTCCGTAGTGGAATATGATACCTGCCTGCGTATTGATTATGTGATTACTGATTTAGCAACGGGTAAAAAACTCACGGTCGCCAGCACCACACAAGTGGTGGTGGACGCCCAAACAGGCGAAATGCAATTAGAGGCAACGGAAAATTGGCGTAAAGCCTTTGAAGCCTACAAAGGCTTTCAACCGTTAGCCTAAGGTACAGGAAAAACAGAAATGAAAAAATATTTGGTGTTATTGTTATGGGTAATCAGCTTGCCCCTTTGGGCATTCTCTGAGCAAGATCTGATCAAGCAACTTCAACAAAGCCATAATGTGCAAGGGGATTTTGTGCAACAACGCTTTCTCAAAGCATTACCCCAACCGATTGAAAGCAGCGGGCAATTCGCCTTAGTGGCAGAAAAAGGATTACTGTGGAAAATGCAACAGCCGTTTAGCACGGAATTACGCATCACGCCACAAGGCATTGAGCAATGGAATGGGCAGCACTGGGTTTCCAACGGAAATATGGCGCAATCGCAACAAATTCGCTTGTTTTTAGGGTTGTTGTCGGGCGATTTGTCAGGGCTAAAAAGCCATTTTGACGTTGCATTAAGTGGCGATGCAAAACAATGGACATTACACCTTACGCCCAGTTCACTCTTAATGAAACAGATCTTTACGTCAATTATTGTGCAGGGAAATCAAAGTGTTACCGCAATGCAACTGAATGAAGTGCAAGGCGATAGCACCAAAATTCACTTTCAGCACATTCAGCTTAATCAACCCTTACCACCTGCGGTGAAGCAAGCACTAGAATAAAAAGTGAGAGCCAAAATGTCGCACTTGCCAATAAAAACAGCAAAATTTCCCACTGCACTTTTTTCTACATCGGTTCGCCTTGCTTATGTAATAAGCTTGGTGTTTTGTGTAGTTGTACTGGCGGTGTTTATTTGGCGTGGGAATTGGCTACAAACGGATTTACAAGCGCTGCTTCCTAAGGATCAACAATGGCAAGCGGTGCAGCAGCAAGTGGATAAACAACAGGAGCAACAACTTAACCGCAAAATTATTGCCCTTGTCGGCGCACCACAAGCTCACCAAGCATGGCAACTTTCGCAACAAATCGCACAGCGCTGGCGTGAAAGTGGATTGTTCAGCCAAGTGGCGAGCGAATTTCAACCCGATCTTAATCAGCTTCGTGAGGGCGTAAAAGCTCTTGCTTTCGCCACCTTGCCTGCGGATGTTCGCACACAATTAATTCAGCAGCCCCATCAATATTTTCAGCAATATGCCGAGCAAATTAGTAACCCTTTCGCGGCACAAAGTTTATTGCCCTTAGATCAAGATTGGCTTGGCTTCGGACGATTTACACTCGCGCAAGCACAGCCACAAAGCAATGTGCAATGGCAGGCAGAAAGTGGCGCATTGACAGTCAATGAGCAAGGAAAAACTTGGGTATTATTGCAAGGCGAATTACCCCCACAAAACTGGCTTACCCCACCTTTGGCATTGCAGCAACTGATTGCGCAAAATCAGCACCTTGTGCAAGAACAGGGGGCGGAAATGGCGATCACTGGAGCAAGTTTATTTGCGCTGCAAGCCAAACAAGGGGCGGAACGAGAAAGCCAATTAATGAGCGGTTTTGGCATTGGGCTGACTTTAATCTTATTGCTGGTGGTATTTCGATCGTTACGCGTGTTATGGCTATTTTTCCCCATTGCAGCTGGCGTGTTGGTCGGTTTAGTGGCAACCCTTGCTTGGTTTGGACAAGTGCATATTTTAACCCTTGTCATCGGTACGAGCTTAATCGGTATGCTAATTGATTTCCCATTACATTGGCTATCTGGCTCATTGCTTTCTCGCCGCTGGCAACCACAGACTGCAATGCAGAAATTACGCTTAACCTTTAGCGTGAGTTTATTAGTCACCTTGCTTGGCTATGGTTTGCTCGGTTTCACCACCTTGCCCGCGTTACAGCAAACCGCGCTATTTTCAGCGGCGGCACTATTAGCCGCGGTGTTATGCACACAACTTTTATTGCCTTATTTTTTCCGCCATTATCAAACTAAACGCCCAACAAATTTGCTATATGCCTTTTACAAAGTGCGGTGCTTTTTGCAAAAGTTTTTTGTTTATCGAAAAGCCTTGATCGCTATGCTCATTCTTTTTGTAGCAGGCGGAATTATGCAATCTAAGTGGCAAGATGATATTCGCCAATGGGTGGCATTGTCGCCCAACTTAGTCAGCCAAGCACAAAAAATTGGTGAATTAACTGGAATGCAGTTAAGCGGGCAATATTTTTTAGTGCGAGCAGAAAATGATGAAAAATTACTCGAAAAATTGACTGCACTTGATGTTCGATTAAAACAAGCCAAGCAACAGCAGCAGCTAGAAAGTTATCAATCTTTGAGCCAATGGTTAATGAGCGAAAAGCAGCAGCATAATTTTGCCCAACAATTACAGCGTTTATCTGAACAGGATTTCGCACCGCTTACCGCAATGGGCATTCCTGCTGGAATTGTGCAACAGCAACTTAACGCATTGATAACCCAACCTGCGGTATCCTTACAAGCTGCACTAAAAAATCCCTTAGGGCAAGGGTGGCAAAGTTTATATTTAGGGAAAATAAACGGACAATGCGCAGCGATTGTTCCTGTAAATGGTGGGGTTTACCAAGCCTTATCGCAACTTGCGAATGATCAAGATATTTTCTGGCAAGACAAGCGTAGCCACTTAAACGAATCTTTCCAACAAACTCGTAATCAAGCTGCGTGGCTGAAACTGCTTTCTTTCGCGTTGGCGGGATTGTTGTTATGGCGTTATTTCGGGGCGAAAACCAGTGGCAAAATGTTATTTGTGCCAGTTTGTGCGGTGCTTGCCACCTTGGGGATTTTCGGCTGGCTTGGCTTGCCAATCAGTTTGTTTGCGATGTTTGGAATGTTATTGGTCTCCGCCATTGCAGTGGATTATGTGGCGTATTTACAAAGTGTGTCGGCATTGACTGCGCATAAGCAATTCGCCATTTTACTCGCTGCCAGTACCACGTTGATTTCTTTCGGTTTGCTCACGTTAAGCAGCACGCCAGCGGTGGCGTTGTTTGGACTAAGCGTGAGTATCGGCGTGATCTGTGCAGTGGGGATTGCGTTTATAATGTATCGTAAATAATAACTAAACTTTTTAGGGAGAAAAAAATGAGTCAATGTGATGTTGCAATTATTGGTGCAGGGCCTTCGGGTTCAGTGGCTGCGGCATTGTTAGCAAAACAAGGGTTGTCTGTATGCGTGTTAGAGAAACAATATTTCCCACGCTTTGTGATTGGTGAGAGCCTACTGCCTTATTGTATGGAAATTTTGCGTGAAGCAGAGTTGGTGGACGCAGTAAACCGCGAACCGAGTTTCCAATTTAAAAATGGGGCAGCGTTCACTTGGGGCAATCGCTATACTTATTTTGATTTTACCGACAAATTTACCGCTGGTGCTGGCACAACCTTTCAAGTTAGACGGGGAATTTTCGATAAAATTTTAATTGATGAAGTGGCGAAACGTGGCGTTGATGTGCGTTTTGGCAATGAAGTGTTAGCTTTTGAGCCCCAAGACAGTGGTGTGCAATTACAGGTGCGCAACGATAAAGGGGAAAGCTACAATTTGAACGCGAAATTTGTTCTTGATGCAAGTGGTTACGGGCGCGTATTACCACGCTTATTAGATTTGGAGTTACCTTCGCACTTGCCTGCTCGTGTGGCTCGCTTCACCCATATTGATGACAATATTGATGATCCTGAGTTTGATCGAAACAAAATTCTTATTACCACTCACCCAGTGCATCGTGACGTGTGGCTATGGTTAATTCCATTTGCCGATAATCGTTGCTCAATTGGCGTGGTAGGCTTGCCAGAAACCCTTGATGGTGATGATGAACAGGTGCTGAAAAAGTTTGCTTTAGAATGCCCTATGTTAGGGCGGATATTAAAAAATGCAGTGTGGGAAAACGACTTCCCTTATCGCCATATTCAGGGCTATTCTGCGAATGTAAAAACCTTGCACGGCAAAGGCTTTGCTTTATTGGGTAATGCGGCGGAGTTTTTAGATCCCGTATTTTCATCAGGGGTCACCATTGCGTTGCATTCCGCACATCTTGCCGCGCCGTTAATCGTGCGTCAATTAAAAGGCGAACTTGTTGATTGGCAAAAAGAATTTGCCGAACCATTAATGCTTGGTGTTGATACTTTCCGCACTTATGTGAATGGCTGGTATGATGGTTCGTTCCAAGATGTGGTGTATGCCAAAGATCCACAGCCTGAAATTCGCCGTATGATTTCTTCTATTTTAGCTGGCTATGCGTGGGATAGTGCCAATCCATTTGTGGCAAAATCAAAACAGCGCCTTGTTGCGTTAGCTGAGATTTGTGGTGCGGCAAGCCAAGAGTAATGAGAAATCAAAAAAGATAGAAAAATCAAAAGAGAGAAAAATTAAAGTGCGGTGGGATTTTTGCGTGTTTTTTCAAATTTGTTAGTACATAGAATCAGGTTCTCGTTTTTCTGTGAATTGAAATAAAAAGAAATATGCTACAATCGAAAAAATCAAAAAAAACAACCGCACTTAATATGATGATAAAAAGAATGAATCAATGGCGAGCTGGGTTTATTGCTGTTGTGCTATGTGGTTTGGTGGGCTGTCAGAATTTGCCACAACCACAAGATTTTCCAGCTAATACGCCAACGAGCCAATTATTTAAAATTGAACGGCAAGATGAGCAATATCTCTCACAGCAACAAAGTTTACTTGCCTTGCAATATCAGCCTAAACAATGGCGTTGGGTGCAAACCGATCCCCTTGGTGCGCCCTTAGCTCGGGCGATTTTAACGCCGCAAGGTTGGCAAAATGATGGTTTTGTAATGCCAAATCCACAAGCGAAGTGGTTATTTTCTGCGATCGCAACGGCGTTATATCCAGATGCTCCGCTTTTTCCATTTAGCGCAGTGGAAATGCAAGGTAAACAACGAGTTTATTTTATTAATCACAAACCAGTGTGGTCGATTGAAGGGCAATCCCCTGCGTGGAAAATTGATTTAACCGACCACAGCCACTGGCGTGTAACGTTACTAAATTAAGGAATAATGTGAGTAAATTGTATTTATCGCAACCTGCGGTGATGAGTAGTTTAGGCGAGGGGCTGGCAGCCCATATTTCAACCTTATTATCAGGCGCACCTTCTACATTAAGTTTGTGTGATACGCCATTTAGCGAAAATGGGCTGTCAGACAATGCACGAATGTATGGTGCGGTGAATGTGCCACTTCGCCCTTTTCAAGATACTGTTCCCGCCGAACATCGTAGCCGTAATAATCAGCTTTTGTGGCATTGTTTAGCCCAGCTAGAAACGCAGATTGAGCAAGCCATTCAGACGTTCGGCAAACATCGCATTGCGGTGGTGGTGGGGACATCTACCACAGGCGTAGATGAAAATATTGAAGTATTTAAGCAAGCAGCGGAACATCAAGATTGGTCGAAAGTTCCTTTTAAACAGCAACAACAATATTTTTCAGCACCCGCAGATTTTGTTGCGTGGCAATATGGTTTAGATGGCTTATGTTATGGCATTTCCACCGCTTGCACGTCTGGGGCAAGAGCCTTAATGAGTGCGGCACGGTTATTGAAAAATAATCTATGTGATGCGGTGATTTGTGGCGGTGTGGATACTTTATCGCCTTTAACCATTAAGGGCTTTCAATCCTTGTCTGTGTTATCTGATAGCCAAACGAATCCGCTTTCAGCAAATCGTAAAGGGATTAATATTGGCGAGGGCGCAGCAATGTTTGTGCTGTCTAAACAACCTTTAGGACAATCGGTGGAATTGTTAGGTTATGGCGCGAGTAGTGATGCGTATCATATGTCTTCCCCACACCCCGAGGGCGAAGGAGCGATTGCGGCATTTCGTGCTGCTTTAGCAAATAGCCAGCTTGCGGCAGATGAAATCGGTTGGATCAATTTGCACGGCACAGGCACGATCCATAACGATCAAATGGAAATTTTAGCGGTGCATAATGTGTTTGGTGAAAATACCCCTTGCACCACAACGAAACCTTACACAGGGCATGCATTAGGCGCTGCTGGCGCAGTAGAAGCAGCGATTTTGTGGGGAATGATTCATTCTGATTTCAATCCTGAGGGGAAATTGCCTCCACAATTATGGGACGGCGAGCCCGATCCTGCCTTACCAAAAGTTGCGATTACAGACGATAACAGCCGCTGGACGCATAGAAAACGCATTGGTGCAAGCAGCTCCTTTGCTTTTGGCGGCAATAATACGGTGCTTATTTTGGGAGAAAGTGATGTTTGATTTAACCTGCCCGATTACCCATATTGCGCCACTTTTGCCACACAGTGGTGAAATGGTGCTATTACAACAAATTGATGAATTTGGGGAAGATTTTCTCATTGCGCGAGCGCAGGTAAGTGCGGATCATATTTTGCTAAAAAATGGCAAACTAGCAAGTTTTGTAGGGGCTGAAATTATGGCTCAGGGCATTGCGGCTTGGGCGGGTTGTAAATGTGTTCGAGCAGGTCAGCCTATTGGGCTAGGTTATTGGCTTGGCACAAGAAAATTACATATTTATCAGCAAGATATTCCTGTTGGCAGCACATTAGAAATTCGCATTCAGCGCTCTCTTGAAGATGACACTGGCTTTGGCGTATTTGATTGCCAACTGCGAAATAAAAATACGAATGAACTGATTATTGAAGGGACGCTAAATGTATTGCGTCCACCAAAAGAGAAAAAAGTATGACAAATAGCGTATTAATTACAGGCTCTAGCCGGGGTATTGGCAAAGCCATTGCGTTACAGCTGGCGCAATCAGGCTTTGATATTGTATTGCACTGCCGTAGTCGAGTGGCAGAAGCACAAGCAGTGGCAGAACAAATTCGAGCAATGGGACAAAATGTACGCATTTTGCAATTTGATGTGAGTGATCGTGATGACACCGCACAAAAATTACTGGCTGATGTTGAGCAATTTGGGGCTTACTATGGTGTGGTACTCAATGCAGGATTAACCCGAGATAATGCCTTTCCTGCATTAACTGATGAAGATTGGGATATTGTGTTACGCACCAATTTAGATGGCTTTTACAATGTTCTTCACCCCATTATGATGCCGATGATCCGCCGCCGAAAAGCTGGGCGAATTGTGTGTATCACTTCCGTGTCTGGTTTAATTGGAAATCGTGGACAAGTGAATTACAGTGCCTCAAAAGCGGGTATTATTGGCGCTGCCAAAGCCCTTGCCGTGGAATTAGCAAAACGCAAAATCACGGTCAATTGTGTTGCTCCGGGGCTAATTAATACAGAAATTTTAGACGAAAATGTGCCTGTTGAAGACATTCTCAAAGCCATTCCTGCTGCAAGAATGGGCGAACCTGAAGAAGTGGCACACGCAGTAGATTTCTTAATGAATGAAAAAGCAGGCTATATTACTCGCCAAGTGATCGCCGTAAATGGCGGATTATGCTAAGGAACAAATGATGAAACGAGTTGTGGTAACAGGTGTTGGCGGAATTACCGCATTTGGGCGTGATTGGGCGAGCATTAAGCAAGCCTTCGCAAAACAAAAAAATGCGGTGCAAACAATGGATTGGGGCAAGTTAGACGGAGAAATTGAATCTCGTCTTGGTGCACCGATCAACAATTACACACCGCCAAGCCATTGGAATCGTAAGCAGTTACGCAGTATGGGGAAAGTGGCTCAGCTTTGTGTTGATGCTGCTGAAATGGCGCTAACAAATGCCGGTTTATTGCAAAATGGCGAACTGGATCCTTGTGTACTCAATGGCAATATGGGGGTAGCAAGTGGTTCATCATCAGGTAGTACCAAAGATATTCAAGATCTTGGCTTAATGATGGCAGGCTATCCGAACACCAGCAGCGCTAATACTTATGTGCGAATGATGCCCCATACCACAGCGGCAAATATCGGCATTTTCTTTGGCTTAAGCGGACGCATCATTCCCACCTCCAGTGCCTGCTCATCAGGCAGCCAAGGCATTGGTTATGCTTATGAGGCGATCAAATATGGAATGATCCCAATGATGTTAGCAGGCGGCGGTGAAGAATTCTGCCCTTCACAAGTTTATGTGTTTGACTCCCTTTATGCTGCAAGCCGCCGTAATGACCAACCACAGCAAACACCGCGTCCTTATGATCAAGATCGTGATGGCTTGGTGATCGGTGAGGGCGCTGGGATCTTCGTCTTAGAAGAACTTGAACACGCCAAAGCACGTAATGCAACAATCTTAGCGGAAGTCGTAGGCTATGGCGCAAACAGCGATGGTAGCCATATCACGCGTCCGCAAAAAGAAACGATGCAATGCTGCATGGAATTGGCTTTAAAAGACGCAGGCTTACGTCCCGATCAAATTGGTTATGTAAATGGACACGGCACCGCTACAGAGCAAGGCGATATTGCTGAAACCCTTGCCACCGCTGCTTTATTTGGCAACGTACCTCTTAGTTCTCAAAAAAGCTATCTTGGACACACGCTCGGTGCGTGCGGTGCATTAGAATCTTGGTTCTCCATTGAAATGATGCGAGATAACTGGTTTGCCCCAACGCTTAATCTAGACAATATCGATCCACGTTGTGGTGAGTTAGATTATATCCGCCACGCCGCAAGAGAAATTCACACAGATTATGTGATGAATAATAACTTCGCCTTTGGCGGAGTGAATACGTCGCTTATTTTTAAACGCTGGACGGAAGACTAAGCCTGTAGTAGATATTTAGAAATAGAATTTTCTGTAGCTCATAAAAATTCAATGATTTTCAACCGCACTTTATTTTTATGCGAAAAAATAAGTGCGGTTGAATTTTTACGAATTTTTCTCTTTGAAGAAAATATTAAGCAACGGATTAATTCTTTTTATATTAAGTAAAAAATGCCTGTTTATTATCGTGGAAAATATCAGTTTCATTAACATTTCCCACGATAAAAAAATTATTTTATTTAAGAGATACGATACAAGAAAATAAAAAGCACCTAGTTAATCTCCCCCCTTGTGTTAAATTATTTAATTCAACTTTTAGTGGGCAATAAAACAAGGTGCTTTATTGTAGGACTATGCCCAGCCTAACGCTTTCTTAATGCCTTCGCCATAGGCTGGATCGCACTTGGTGCAGTTGTCGATATGACGTTGTTTGATGAAATCAGGGGCATCGCCCAAGGCGCGTGCGGTGTTTTCAAAAAGCACTTGCTTTTGTTCTTCAGTCATTAACTGGAACAACGCACGCGGTTGGCTGAAGTAATCCGCGTCATCTTCGCGATAATCCCAGAAATCCGCATCACCAGTGATTTTCAATGGTGGTTCTTTGTATTGCGGTTGCTCTTGCCATTGGCTAAAGCTGTTTGGCTCATAATGTGGCAGGCTACCATAGTTTGCGTCCACACGTCCTTGACCATCGCGGTGGTTACTGTGTACAGGGCAACGCGCACGGTTTACAGGGATTTGCTGATAATTCACGCCTAAACGATAACGCTGTGCGTCTGCATAGTTGAATAAACGCGCTTGTAGCATACGGTCTGGTGATACGCTAATTCCCGGTACTAAATTGCTTGGTGCGAACGCAGATTGTTCTACATCTAAGAAGAAATTTTCTGGATTGCGATTGAGCTCAAATTCACCCACCTCAATTAATGGATAATCTTTTTTCGGCCATACTTTGGTGAGATCGAAAGGATGATAAGGCACTTTTTCCGCGTCTTTTTCTGGCATAATTTGCACAAACATCGTCCATTTCGGGAAATCACCACGTTCAATGGCTTCATATAAATCACGTTGGTGGCTTTCGCGATCTTTACCGATAATCGCTTCAGCTTCAGCATCGGTAAGATTTTTAATGCCTTGCTGTGTGCGGAAGTGGAATTTCACCCAAAAACGCTCATTTTCCGCATTGATAAAGCTATAAGTGTGCGAGCCATAGCCGTGCATATGGCGATAACTTGCTGGGATACCGCGATCACTCATTACGATGGTTACTTGATGGAGCGCTTCTGGTAACAATGTCCAGAAATCCCAGTTATAGGTCGCTGAACGCATATTGGTGCGTGGATCGCGTTTTACTGCTTTATTAAGATCAGGGAACTTACGCGGATCACGCAAGAAGAACACAGGCGTGTTATTGCCCACCATATCCCAGTTACCTTCCTCGGTATAAAATTTCAGTGCGAAACCGCGAATATCACGCTCTGCATCTGCCGCCCCACGTTCACCGGCTACTGTGGTAAAACGTGCGAACATTTCCGTTTTCTTACCAATTTCACTAAAAATTTTCGCTCGGGTATATTTGGTAATATCGTGAGTAACGGTGAATGTCCCGAATGCACCAGAACCTTTCGCGTGCATACGGCGCTCAGGGATCACTTCACGCACAAAGTTCGCTAATTTTTCTTGCAGCCACACATCTTGGGCTAAAAGTGGCCCACGTGGCCCTGCGGTTAAACTGTTTTGGTTATCTACCACTGGCGCACCAAAATCGGTGGTTAAGTGAGTAACCGGACATTTTTTGATTGAATTGTCAGTCATTTTTGTTTCCTTAGTTTAGTTAGTAGGAGTTAATTGCCGTAAATCATAGCAGTATTGGGCTAAACCTGACTAAATGATAATTTGTATTGATTTAATAGGGAGAAGGGGCAAGAGATAGAGAAAAAGTGTGGTGGAAAATTTGTGATTTTTCATCTGCCGCTCAAATTTACACCACACTTGATTTCAAAGTGATATATTTCTTACTCAAAAAACTTATCAGCATACTCCTGGCTGTTAATCCATTGGTGATCTTTTTCCCAAGTAAACCGCCATTTGCGAACAGGGCCTGCCATAACATTGAGATAATAATTGTTATAACCCGCAATAGTGGCAACTGGGTGATAGCCTTTTGGCACTTGCACTACATCGCCATCATAGACTGCCATGCATTCATCTAAGCTTCGATCATCGGTGTACACTCGTTGCAAGCAGAATCCTTGAGCAGGTTCAAAACGGTGGTAATAGGTTTCTTCTAAATAAGTTTCAGTTTCACTATTTTTTTGATCATGTTTATGGCTTGGGAATGAACTGGTGTTTCCCTCATCGGTAAATACTTCCACAACTAATAAGGAATCAGCGGGTTCTGTTTCAGGTAGAATATTATGCACAAGGCGTTTATTATTGCCGAATCCACGTTGTTCAACGCCCACTTCTGCTGGTGTTATTAAACGTACTGGTAAATTACCCTCGCTTGGCGCACGGCACACGGCTAATTCTAAATAAGTTTCTGCTAGGATTTCAACTTGGTGATGATGTGGCACATAAAGGGAATAAGGCGGAATACGGTCGAAAGGTGATTGGCGGTTACCAATATGTTCGAATATTTGCCCTGCTGTTGAAATGGTGCATTTTCCTGCTAAAACTACAAAACACACTTCGGTATTTTCTGTATCAAAGCTCAAATTTTGATTAGGATGTAAGTGATAGCATTCAAACCCAACATATTCCCAATTGGCGCTCTTAGGGGTTACTTTCTGTACTAAACCATTAGGAGCTGGATTTTGTTTGGCTGACTTTGACAATAAATAGCTCATATTCACCTCTCATTGAATTATTAGGTAGTTTTCGCCCAAATCATAGATCAGATACCGGAATGTTGTCAGAAAAAATTGTCAAATATCCAACGTAGATCACAAAAATGAAATAATTATTTCATTATTTAATAAAGTGAATTGAAAAATTTATTTCATTATTCTAATCTAGTGCACAGCTTAAATTTGTGCAAAGCACAATCAGAGAATCATTCATTTCACTTTTAGGTTAAGGAGCAAAGAATGGAAACTGTTTTAAATTTTATTAATGGAAAACTGGTTGAAAGCCAAGGCGAAAAAGTATGGCCAATTTTTAATCCTGCGACAGGAAAACAAATTCGCCAAGTGCGTATGAGTACTGAAGCGGAAGTGCTGGAAGCTGTTGAGGTGGCACAAAAAGCCTTCCCTGAGTGGGCTGCAACTTCGCCATTACGTCGAGCAAGGGTGCTCTTTAAGTTTAAAGAATTATTACAGCGTGATTGGGATTCATTAGCACGTTTAATCACTGAGGAACATGGTAAAGTTTATTCTGATTCTTGTGGTGAGTTAACTCGTGGTTTGGAAGTGGTTGAATTTGCCTGTGGGATTCCGCATTTGCTTAAAGGTGAGTTCTCGGAGCAAGCAGGGCGAGGTATTGATATTCATTCCACAATGCAACCTTTGGGAGTTTGCGTTGGTATTACGCCATTTAACTTCCCTGCTATGGTGCCAATGTGGATGTTCCCGATTGCACTAGCTTGTGGTAATACCTTTATTTTGAAGCCTGCAAAAACTGACCCTTCACTTTCTATTCGCCTTGCTGAATTATTAAAAGAAGCAGGCTTGCCAGATGGTGTGTTTAATGTAGTACATGGAGATCGTCATGATAATGAAATTTTATTGCGTGAGCCTCGTGTGAAAGCGATAAGTTTTGTGGGATCAACAACAGCGGCAGAATATGTGCATAAAGTTGGTTCTGAGTATGGTAAACGTGTACAAGCACTTGGTGCAGCGAAAAATCACGGTTTGGTAATGCCTGATGTGGATATTAATGCGACCGCAGATGCGTTACTCGGTGCAGCTTTTGGGGCAGCAGGTGAACGTTGTATGGCATTACCAATTGCAGTAACCATTGACGATGAAACAGCAGATAAATTAGTGACTGCGCTAAAACCAAAAGTAGAAGCCTTACGTTATGGACCAGGTATTCCAAAAGAAGGCGAAAAAGAAATGGATTTTGGACCACTCATTACCCAGCAACACCTCAACAACGTAACCAAATATATTGATAAAGGTGTGGAAGAGGGCGCTACTTTAGTCGTGGATGGACGTAATAAGAAACCAGCTGGTTATGAAGAGGGTTTCTTTATCGGAGGTACGTTATTTGATCATGTTACTGAGGATATGGTTATTTATAAAGAAGAGATTTTTGGTCCTGTGCTTGGCATTGCTCGTGCGAAAAATTTTGAAGATGCAATGCGTTTAATCAATGATCACCAATTTGGTAATGGCGCAGCTATTTTCACTAATAGCGGTGCTGCAGCTCGGGAATTTTCATATCGCGTCCAAGCTGGAATGGTTGGGGTGAATATTCCAATTCCAGTTCCGATGGCATTCCATTGCTTTGGCGGTTGGAAAGGTTCAGCTTTTGGGGCATTAAATGTGTATGGTCCAGATGGCGTGCGTTTCTACACAAAAATGAAAACTGTGACAACACGTTGGCCAGAACAAAATATGGATTCTCAAGCAGCATTCAGTATGCCAACCTTATAATAAAAAATAAAAGAGATTTCTGTGATGGAAATCTCTTTTTTCTTGTGTAAGGAAAAAGAAATGAAAAAAGTAAGAATTGGATTAATTGGCACAGGATATATTGGACGTTGCCATGCTATTGCTTATGCTCAGGCACCTACGGTTTTTCCGCTAGAGGCGGAGCTAGAATGCGATTACCTAGCTGAAATCACGCCTGAGTTAGCTGCTCAAAAAGCTAAAGAGTTTGGCTTTAAGCGTTCTACAGGAGATTGGCGTGATGTTGTACAAGATCCCGATATTGATGTAGTAGATATTTGCACCCCAAACTTTCTACATAAAGAAATTGCATTAGCTGCAATTGAGCAAGGTAAACATGTTTATTCGGAAAAGCCTCTTGCTTTAACTGCAGAAGATGCCAAATTAATGTATCAAGCCGCACAAAAAGCAGGGGTAAAAACCCTTGTAGGGTTTAATTATATTAAGAACCCAACTACTCAACTTGCGAAAGAAATCATAGAGCGGGGAGAAATTGGAGAGATTGTTCATTTTTATGGAACGCATAATGAAGATTATCTCGCAGATCCTAATACACCACGAGATTGGCATTGCATTCGTGAAAAAGCAGGGTTAGGGGCGTTAGGCGATCTTTCCGCGCATATTATACAAATGTCGCAATATCTTGTAGGTAGCCAAATTCAACGCGTGGTTGGTGATATGGAAACAGTAATAAAAATGCGCCCTAACCCGCAAAATTTAAATGAACAGCTTCCTGTTGAAAATGAAGATCAAGCTACCGCAATCGTACGTTTTGCTAACGGTTGTATGGGGACAATTGAAACTTCTCGAATTGCGTGTGGACGCAAAATGGGACTAAGTTATGTCATCACAGGAACAAAAGGCACAATCAGCTATACGCAAGAAAGAATGGCAGAACTGAAATTGTATCTCCACACAGATGAACCAGCACGGCAAGGTTTTAAAACCTTACTGACAGGTCCGCACCACCCGGATTATAAGCATTTTTGTGTAAGCGCTGGGCATGGTATTGGCTTCAATGATCAGAAAACGGTGGAAATTCGTGATCTTATTAATGGCATCGCAAATAATCAGCCAATGTATCCTGATTTTGAAGAAGGATTTAAGGTTTCTCGAGTGCTTGATGCAATTGCAATGTCCTGTCAGGAAAAGCGTTGGGTTAATGTGGAGGAGGTAGCTTAATTTCCCGTTAGCTTTAAAAACAAAAAACTTGGCAATTATGCCAAGTTTTTATTTTTAAAGTGCGGTAATTTTTTACGAATTTTTCGCTAACTTTGACCAGTTGTAATAGCCGTATAACGAGTTAAGTAAGTAAGCACCGAACATTAAATACATTGCTGGGGTGTCAGCCCAGAGAATGATAGAAAGGATATTGATGATAATCCATAAGATCCACTGTTCGCTATAACGCAAAATCATTAATAATTGTGCGGCAATAACCAGCACGGTGGTGACGCCATCTAAGCCGATAGAATTGCCGTCTGTTGTTTTTAAAATGCTGATAAAGGCAATAGAACCCAGTACCACAAGGCTGATTAGGGTTACCCAACCTTTTACGGTAAGGAATTTAGCGATTACTGTTTCACTTTGCCCTGCGCTGTTACGCATATTTTCTTTCCATAAGAAATAACCGATAAATTGCGCAGGAATGTAAACATAAAGGGTTGTGGTCATTTCGCCATAAAACTTGTTGTCTAACGACACATAGAAATAGCTATAAGCAAAAATCAAACCGAAGAAATAGTTACTGATTTTCCCTTTGCCCACAAACACCACGCATAAGATACCTGAAATCCCTGCGAGCGCCTCGAGCCAAGACACGGGCGATTGTGCATAGGCGTAAAGCTGTGCAGCAATAAATAAGAAAAGCCAGACGACTTCAAAAGGTTTCCAGCCACCAAAAAATTCATTTTTAAGAGTTTGAGAAAAACGCATAGCATTATCCTTAATAAGTGAAATAAAAACCTTGCGATTTTTGCACCGCCCTTTTAAAAAGTCAAGGATAGGCTACATTTTTCTTTTTATTCTGTGATTAATGTTGTGTTTTTGTTGTATATATTTTCATTTCTTTTTCATTGTAAGATCGTTAAAATAGCCGCCCTTTTTCGTAATAAAATCTTCGCTAAATGGCTTGTTATAAGCATACGCCATTTAGCTATAACAATAATAAGAGTAAATTTTATGTCCTTTATAGTTGGTCAGCGTTGGATTAGTGAAAGTGAAAATGATCTTGGCTTGGGCGTGGTTGCGGAAGTCAATCATCGTACGGTGACGCTAAACTTTCCTGCCGCCGAAGAAATTCGTATTTATGCTTTAGATAATGCCCCATTAGTACGCGTGGTTTTTCAAGTGGGTGATGAAGTTCGTCACAAAGCGGGCTGGCAGGGCAAGGTGCTTGAAGTGTTAGATCATAACGGGCTGGCATTCTATTTGGTACAAAAGGAAGATGGGCAAGAAACCCTATTGCAAGAAGCCGATCTCAGTGCGCAAATTGCCTTTAGTAAGCCGCAGGAGCGTTTATTCGCGGGGCAGATTGATCGCGCAAGCCAATTCGTGCTGCGTTATCGCGCCTTACAACAACGTCAAGCGCAGTATCAATCACCATTGCGTGGCTTACGCGGCATTCGCGGTGGGTTAATTCCCCACCAATTGCATATTGCCAAAGAAGTGGGGCAACGCATTGCGCCGCGAGTGTTGTTAGCTGACGAAGTGGGGCTGGGCAAAACCATTGAAGCAGGAATGATCTTGCAGCAACAATTGTTTGCCGAAAAGGTCGATCGCGTGCTTATTATCGTGCCAGAAACCTTGCAACATCAATGGCTTGTGGAAATGCTACGCCGTTTTAATTTACATTTTTCCCTTTTTGATGAAGAGCGTTGCGCTGATTTTGATGGCCTTGACGGTGGCGTGGCAGCCAATCCATTTAAAACAGAATCCTTAATTATTTGTGCCCTAGATTGGCTGGTGCAAAAGCCTAAGCGCGCTGAACAGCTGATGAATGCGGAATTTGATTTATTGATTGTTGATGAAGCGCATCATCTTGAATGGTCGGAACAAGCGCCAAGTTTGGCTTATCAAATTGTCGAGCAGTTGGCGAGCCATATTCCTGCCGTGTTATTGCTGACGGCAACCCCTGAACAATTAGGGCAAGAAAGCCATTTTGCACGCTTGAAATTGCTCGATCCCGATCGCTTTTATGATTACAGCGCTTTTGTGCAAGAACAGCAGCATTATCAACCCGTGGCAGAAGCCGTGAATGGATTGTTAAGCGAGCAGCCATTAAGTACGCAAGAAGAAAAACATTTAGCGGAATTGCTTTCTGATCAAGATATTAGCGGATTATTAGCGGATCTTCATCATAGCGAGAAAAAAGCGCAAGCGCGTGAAACCTTAGTGGAAAATCTGCTCGATCGCCACGGCACCAGTCGTGTGTTATTTCGTAATACTCGCCAAGGCGTGAAAGGCTTCCCATTGCGTCATTATCACGAAATCACCTTGCTAATGCCAAAGCAATATCGCAATGCGATTGGCGTGCTGAAAATGCTTGGCGAAGTGAAAACCAGCGATTTATTTTACCCCGAGCAGATCTTCCAAAAAATGAACCCTGATGCCGCGTGGTGGGATTTTGATCCGCGCGTGGAATGGTTGATCGACTTCTTACAATCTCACCGCGAAGAAAAAGTGTTGGTGATTTGTCATCAAGCCAAAACCGCCATTCAGCTAGAGAAAGCCTTACGCGAAAAAGAAGCCATTCGCAGCGCCGTGTTCCATCAAAATATGTCCATTGTGGAACGGGATAAAGCCGCGGCTTACTTTGCTCAACAGGAAGACGGCGCGCAGGTGTTGCTCACGTCCAGCATTGGTTCAGAAGGGCGAAATTTCCAGTTTGCCCATCATTTGGTGTTGTTTAATTTGCCAGATAATCCTGATTTATTGGAACAGTGCATTGGACGCTTAGATCGCATTGGGCAAACGCAAGACATTGAAATTTACGCCCCTTGTTTTGCGGATAGTCCGCAAGTTCTGCTGGCAAAATGGTATCATCAAGGGCTAAACGCATTTGAAGAAACCTGTCCGATGGGCGCAACCTTGTTTGAAAAGTGCGGTACAAAATTGCAAGATTTTTTACAGCATAATGAACAGAATGCGGCGTTTGATGATTTTGTCGCTCAGACCCGAACCGAGCGTGATGCTTTAAAAGTACAGCTTGATCAAGGTAGAGATCGCCTATTAGAAATTCATTCTAACGGTGGTGAACAAGCTCAAGCCTTGGCCGAAGCCATTGGCGAGCAAGATGGTTCAAGCGAGTTAATTAATTTCACCTTGAATTTGTTCGATATTATTGGCGTGGAACAAGAAGATCTCGGCGAAAAGAGCATTGTTATTCACCCCACAGGCACAATGCTGGTGCCAGATTTCCCAGGCTTAAAAGAAGAAGGCTTAACGGTAACCTTTGATCGCAATTTAGCCGTGGCGCGCGAAGACGTTGAGTTTCTCACTTGGGATCACCCGATGATCCGCAACGGCATTGATTTGATTACTGATGGCGAGATAGGCAAAACTGCCGTATCATTGCTAATCAATAATGAATTGCCTGTGGGATCGCTGTGGCTGGAACTCATTTACATTGTGGAAGCCCAAGCGCCACGCGGTTTGCAGCTTACTCGTTTCTTACCCCCAACGCCAGTGCGCTTATTAATTGACGGCAAAGGTCATAATTTAGCGGATAAAGTGGGCTTTGAACTGCTACAAAAACAGCTTAAACCAATGGCAAAACAAATGGCAAGCAAGGTAATCAAAATGTTGCGCGCCAATATTGAACAATTATTAAAAGCAGGTGAACGTCAAATTGGCGAACAAGCGCAAGTATTAATTCAGCAAGCAGAGCAGCAAGCTGCACAGCGTTTGGACAGCGAACTAACCCGCTTGCAGGCGTTAAAACAAGTGAATAAAACTATTCGCCAAGATGAAATTGATGCACTTAGTGCCGAGCGCGAGCAAATTTTACAGCACTTGCACAAAGCCACTTGGCGCTTGGATAGCCTGCGTGTGATTATCAGTAATAAGAGTAAATAATGGCATTAATTGACTACAATCCCCCACGCGAACCTTGGTTAGATGTGATCTATCACGACAATCATATTTTATTGGTAAATAAGCCGAGCGGTTTGCTTTCCGTGCCGGGTAACCAACCGCAATATTACGACAGCGCAATGTCGCGCGTAAAAGAAAAATATGGCTTTTGCGAGCCGGCGCACCGTCTTGATATGGCAACCAGTGGGATTTTGCTGTTTGCAATGAGCAAGCTGGCGGATAAAGAACTCAAGCGCCAGTTTCGCGAGCGTGAGCCGAAAAAATCTTATCAGGCGCTCGTTTGGGGGCATTTAGCGCAAGATAGCGGCACGGTGAATTTGCCACTAATTTGCGATTGGGAAAATCGTCCTAGACAGAAAATTTGTTTTGAACTGGGCAAAAGTGCGGTAACAAATTTTGAAATTTTAGAACGCCTACCGAATAACAGCACAAGGGTAAAGCTCACCCCAATTACAGGGCGTTCGCACCAATTAAGGCTGCATATGCTTGCCCTCGGACACCCGATTTTAGGCGATAAGTTTTATGCTCACCCACAAGCGAAAGCGATGTCGCCCCGTTTGTGTTTGCACGCACAATCCTTACAAATTCGCCACCCTTTAACGGGTGAAATAATGAATTTCACGGCAGATGTACCGTTTTAATTCGTTCTAACCAATCACAGAAATAATGCGGAGAATTGGTGATTTAATGCTACAATTCTCCCCAATTCATTTTTACCAAATAGTAGAGAAATTATGTCCCGTCAAAAGAAAACACGCCGTATTACGGATATTATGCCAACCCGCAAGGCGGATAAACCCGCGCAAAGCGCCCCAGCTGGGCGCGGGCGTAAATTGACACGTTATGAATTAGATGCCAAAGCTCGTGAAGAAAAAAGAAAGAAAAAGCACAAAGGTTTAGCGGCGGGGTCGCGTCATAGCAGCCAAGGGGAAAATAAACCCTTGGAGCAAAATCAGGTGCAAGATCCCCGCGTTGGTAGCCGTAAAAAAATCCCGTTAGTGGTGGAATTTGTCAATAAACCTGAAAAAGGAATGACCATTCCGCCCGTGGAAGTTACAAAACCGAAAGCCCTTGATCCTATGGTGGAACTTGAACAGCTAGAAAATAACGAATGTTTAAATGATTTGTTGGATCAGCTTGAAGCAGGCAAAACCTTAAATGCCAAAGATCAAGCCTTTGTAGACGAATGCCTTGATCGCATCGCTCAATTAATGGACGAATTGGGCATTAGTGATGAGGAAGAAAATGCGGAAGATTTATACCGCACTTTTGAAACCATTGATATTAATCAGTTTAAATAATTTATGTGGATTTATCTTTTAATTGCTCTCGGGCTTTTGATTATTGTGGGGATGGCCGCTTATGCGGTGAAATTATTGCGTGCGTTGAAAAACCAAAAGCAGGCGTTAGAAAATGCACGCTTGGCGCGTGTAAAACGCCTAAAAGAGAGTATTGAGATTATCGCCCGTGCAATGCAAAATGGCGATTGCAATTTGTCTGAAGGGGCAATTCGATTAAAAATGTTGCTCGATCCCTTAGGCTTAAAAATCACCACTTATCCTGCACTGGCTGAGCTTTATGATGTGGTGAAAGAAATGCCAACGCATCAAGCGCGTAAGGAATTAAAAAAGAACGAGCGTATGCGTTTAGATCTCACCCGTGAAAGCGCCGAAGCCGATCTTGAAAGCAAAATTTTGTTGGAATTAAATCAATTATTGTTGGATATTGAAAAATTTTAGGGGGAAATTAATGTCTGGAACTATGTGGGATTCCGCGTTAATTCAAAAATATAACTATTCTGGGCCGCGTTACACCTCTTACCCAACGGCGTTAGAATTTAACGAAAATTATACTGAACAAGATTTCCAAGCAGCGGCAGCGCGTTACCCTGACCGTCCGCTTTCTCTTTATGTGCATATCCCGTTTTGCCATAAATTGTGCTATTTCTGCGCCTGTAACAAAATCATTACGCGTCATCAGCACAAAGCAGATATTTATCTTGATTATTTAGAAAAAGAAATTAAAAATCGCGCCGCACTTTTCCGCAATCGCAAGGTAACTCAAGTGCATTGGGGCGGCGGCACACCAACCTATCTCACCGAGCAACAATCCAGCCGTTTAATGGCAATGTTGCGTGAGCATTTTCATTTTGCCGATAACGCCGAAATTAGTATCGAAATGGATCCGCGTAAAATTGAGCTGGAAACCCTTGATCATCTGCGTAAAATCGGCTTTAACCGCATTAGTATGGGCGTGCAGGATTTCAATAAAGCAGTGCAAAAAGCGGTAAACCGTGAGCAAGATGAAGATTTCATTCAAGCCTTGCTAGAACGCGCACGCGCTTTAGGATTTCAATCCACCAATTTGGATTTGATTTATGGGTTGCCATTGCAGAATGTGGAAAGCTTTATGTTCACCCTGCAAAAAGTGATTGAATTAAACCCTGATCGTTTGAGCGTGTTTAACTATGCCCACTTGCCAAGCCGTTTTGCGGGGCAAGCGAAAATTAAAGAAGATCAACTCCCTGCACCTGAAACCAAGCTCACCATTTTACAAAAAACCATTGAAACCCTAAGCGATGCCGGTTACCGTTTCATTGGAATGGATCACTTTGCGAAACCTGATGATGAACTAGCCATCGCGCAACAAAATGGCGTGCTACACCGCAATTTCCAAGGCTACACCACGCAAGAAGATGCGGATTTGCTCGGTCTGGGTGTTTCTGCAATTAGCCTGTTGGGCGATACTTACGCACAAAATCAAAAAGAGCTAAAACATTATTACGCAGATATTGAGCAAAAAGGCACCGCACTTCACAAAGGCTTTGTAATGAGCCAAGAAGATTGCTTGCGCCGTGATGTCATCAAACAACTGATTTGCAACTTCAAACTGGATTACGCTCCATTTGAACAGCAATATGGCATTGATTTCAAAACCCATTTTGCGGAAGATTTAGAATTGCTCGCCCCCCTTGCGGCAGATGGCTTAATTGAAATTGGCGAAAAAGGATTACAGGTTTCCCCTGTTGGGCATTTGCTGATTCGCAATATTTGCTTATGTTTTGACACCTACTCAAGACAACAAGCCAGACGCCAACAGTTCTCAAGAATTATTTAATCTCAAATAATCCGCTCAAAAGATTGTTTTGGGCGGAACAATGGTGGGCTTGAAAGTATTGTGCTAGTCAAAGAAATTCTGCATATTTAACTTTTTTATAACATATTCCTTTAAGTTATTTGTAAATCCTTTTGTTTCTTTTACAATGCCTAGCACTTAACGAAATCTATTCAAAGGAGAATATTATGTTGAAAAAATTAGCATTTTTTTCCACCGCACTTTTCGCTATTACTACTGCAAGCCAAGCCGTTGCAGCGGAAAGTTTGATTGAACGTATTAACAATAAAGGGACGATCACCGTAGGGACAGAAGGCACTTATGCGCCGTTCACTTACCACGATGCAAGCGGAAAATTAACCGGCTATGATGTGGAAGTTACCCGCGCTGTGGCAGAAAAATTGGGCGTAACCGTAGAATTTAAAGAAACCCAATGGGACGCAATGCTTGCTGGCTTAAAAGGCGGTCGTTTTGATTTAGTGGCAAACCAAGTGGCATTAACCACCCCTGAACGCCAAGCCACTTTTGATAAATCTGAGCCTTATAGCTGGTCGGGCGCAATGTTGCTTGCACGCCAAGATGAAGATCGTATTCACAAAGTGGAAGATGTGAAAGGCTTAAAAGCCGCCCAAACCTTGAGTTCTAACTACGGTGAATTAGCGGTAAATTACGGCGCACAAATTGTGCCAATTGATGGAATGGCGCAAGGTTTATTGTTAATTCAACAAAAACGTGCAGATGTTACCTTTAACGATTCTCTCGCGCTGTTGGATTACTTAAAGAAAAACCCAAATTCAGGTTTAAAACCGTTCTGGGAATCTGAAGAAAAAGTGGGCGCGGGCTTAATTGTGAATAAAAATAACGAAGAGGCGTTAGCCAAAATTAACGCGGCAATCGTGGAATTACATAATGACGGCACCCTGAAAAAACTGGGTGAGCAATTCTTTGGAAAGGATATCAGTGTTAAATAATTTCTTAGCTTCCTTACCCTTTATGACCGATGCTCGCGCTGAGCTGGTGATAAACGGGTTTCTCCCAATGGTTAAAGCAGCGGTATTGGTTTCAATACCGCTTGCTGTTGTTTCTTTCTTTTTGGGAATGATTATTGCAGTGGGCGTGGCGTTATTACGCGTTACCCCAGTCAATGGCTGGCTGCCCCGTATTTTGTTGGCGATTGCAAAAGTCTATATTTCGATTATTCGCGGTACGCCAATGTTGGTGCAAATTTCCGTGGTGTTTTACGGCCTGCCAGCGCTGGGCGTGTTTATCGATCCCATTCCTGCGGCGATTATTGGTTTTTCCCTGAATGTTGGGGCTTACGGTTCAGAAACCGTGCGTGCGGCCATTCAATCTGTGCCGAAAGGGCAATGGGAAGCAGGTTACACCATTGGTATGACCTATATGCAAACTTTCCGCCGCATTATTGCCCCGCAAGCTTTCCGTGTTGCCGTTCCGCCGCTGAGCAATAGCTTTATCGGCTTGTTTAAAGATACCTCTTTGGCTTCTGTGGTAACCGTAACTGAAATGTTCCGCGTGGCGCAACAAATCGCCAATTCATCTTACGATTTCTTGCCTGTGTATATTGAAGCAGGTTTGGTGTATTGGTGTTTCTGTTTCGTGCTGTTTATCATTCAAGCGCGGGTAGAAAAACGTTTAGATCGCTATGTGGCACGATAGGGGAAAGCAATGATCAAAGTACGAAATATTCATAAAACCTTTGCTGATAATCCGGTTTTAAAAGGGATTGATCTGGATATTCATAAAGGCGAAGTGGTGGTGATTCTAGGCCCTTCTGGTTCAGGCAAAACCACGTTTTTACGCTGTTTGAACGCCTTAGAATTACCCGAAAAAGGCACGATTGATTTTGCTGAAAAAGATCCGCTTTATGTGGATTTTGCCAGCCCTGATATTCAGAAAAAAATCCTGCCATTGCGCCGCAAATCAGGAATGGTGTTCCAACAATATAACTTATTCCCGCACAAAACCGCGTTGGAAAATATTATGGAAGGCCCTGTGCAGGTGCAAAAGCGCGATGCGAAAATTGTGCGTCAAGAAGCAGAAGCGTTGCTTGCGAAAGTGGGCTTGCTAGATAAGAAAGATCTTTACCCTTACCAACTTTCAGGCGGCCAGCAACAGCGTGTCGGCATTGCTCGCGCCCTTGCCATTCAGCCTGAACTCATGCTATTTGATGAACCCACTTCTGCGCTTGATCCTGAATTAGTGCAAGATGTGTTAAACACGATGAAGGAACTCGCCAATGAAGGCTGGACAATGGTGGTGGTGACCCACGAAATCAAATTTGCACTAGATGTAGCAGATGTGGTTGTGGTAATGGACGGTGGTGTAATTGTGGAACAAGGCTCACCGCAAGAATTGTTCGCTCACCCTAAACACGAACGCACCAAAGCCTTTTTACATCGCTTGAAATCAGAATGATGAGGGCATTACTGTACAACTAAGGTG
Organism: Avibacterium gallinarum; assembly: GCF_002921135.1. Lineage (GTDB taxonomy): Bacteria > Pseudomonadota > Gammaproteobacteria > Enterobacterales > Pasteurellaceae > Avibacterium > Avibacterium gallinarum. Next base: position 99,037 of record NZ_PQVJ01000015.1, read on the forward strand.
CGGTGAAAAGTTTTATTAAATATAGCCGATGAGCAATCATCGGCTTTTTCTTCGCTATTTCTAGGGAGAAAAATGTCGCAAAAAAACACCGCACTTTATTTACTAAGTGCGGTGTAATTTTATTCAGAATCTGAAATTATCAGCCCATACCGTATTTTTTAATTTTTTGCGTAATGTGCCACGGTTAATGCCAAGCATTGTTGCTGCACGAGTTTGATTACCGCGAGTGTATTGCATAATCATATCAAGCATAGGGTGTTCAACTTCCGATAAAACTAATTCATAAAGATCGTCCACATCTTGACCATCTAATTGTGCTAAATAATTTCTGATCGCTTGTTTCACAGAATCACGAAGTGGTTTGTTTGTTACTTGAGATTGTGAATTTAATACTGAAACAGTCAGAGCTTCAGCTGGATTACGTTGTTGTTCTAACATTGTTGTCTTTATCCAATAAAATCAAATTAAAAAATTCTTCCAATGCCGTTATTTGTGCTTCCGCATTGGTAATGGCATTAAAAGTCTGTCTAAAACTGGAATTAGGTTGAATTCCCTGTAAATACCAAGCAACGTGCTTGCGTGCAATGCGATACCCTTTTTCTTCGCCATAAAATTGGTGAAGTTCTTGAATATGTCGCAAAATAACACCGCACTTTTCTTTTAAACTTGGTGTTAAAGTTGTTGAGCCGTTTTCCACTAGCCCTGCCACAGATTGAAAAATCCACGGCTGACCTAGCGCGCCACGCCCAATCATTATTGCATCAGCACCGGTGTAATCAAGCACCGCTTGGGCTTTTTGTGCCGATGTAATATCGCCATTGGCAATCACTGGAATAGAAACCTGCTGTTTCACCGCTTTAATGTTGTCGTACTCGGCTTCGCCCTCAAATAAACATTCACGAGTTCGCCCGTGAATGGTGAGCGCTTGCACACCTGCTTGTTCGGCAATTTTAGCGATTTCCACGCAGTTTCGATTTTGTCGATCCCAGCCTGTTCTAATTTTTAGTGTTACAGGCACGTCCACAGCACGCACCACAGCTTCAAGAATTTGTTGCACTAAATCGGGATATTGCAAAAGGGCAGAACCTGCCAATTTACGATTTACCTTCTTTGCAGGGCAGCCCATATTGATGTCAATAATTTCTGCCCCATAGCCCACATTTACTTGCGCAGCTTGTGCCATTTCCTGCGGATCAGATCCAGCAATTTGCACAGCATTAATGCCTACATCTTGATGATAAGCAAGACGTTGTTTCGATTTTTCTGTATGCCATACGCGCGGATTGCTCGCCATCATTTCTGAAAAGGTCAATCCTGCCCCATAGTTCGCACAAAGGCGTCTAAAAGGTTGGTCGGTAATCCCTGCCATTGGCGCGAGCAAAATACGGTTTTTTAATTGATAATCACCAATTCGCACTGCGCTACCCCTAACAAGTTACTACCTTTAACACACAATTTATCGCCAGCCCCAACGGGCAAGGCGTGCTATAATACGCACTTTTCACCCATTTGAAAAGCATATTTTTTGAACAAAATCTATTTTTTTCGCTTTCTTTGACTTTTATTCAAAATAATCCATTTTCCGCATAAAAAAATGCCTTCCTCTCTTGACAAGTGCGGGGGATTTAGGCTTATTTTGCCACACCTGTAATACGACACCATTCTTCGCGCACTGCCACAGGATCGAGTGCAAATTGGCTTTCATAAGCATTACAAACAGATTGTGCTTGGGTTTCTAAAATGCCTGATAACCCGAGTTTACCTTGTGTTTTTACGAGCTGGCTGATGGTTGGTGCGAGTTCTTTTAATGGCCCAGCTAAGATATTGGCCACCACCACATCAGCTTGCAGATCTTGCGGTGCGTCTTTGGCTAAAAAGAGTTGTAGGCGGTCGCTCACGCCATTTTGTTCCGCGTTGTTGCGGCTGGCTAAAATAGCTTGCGGATCAATATCAATGCCGATGGCACTTTTTGCCCCTAATTTCAACGCAGCGATCGCTAAAATCCCCGAGCCACAGCCAAAATCGATGACTGTTTTGCCATTTAGATCTAGGCTATCGAGCCATTCTAAACACAATGCGGTGGTAGGGTGCGTGCCAGTTCCAAAAGCCAAACCGGGATCGAGCATCACGTTCACCGCATTTTTATCAGGCACTTCACGCCAGCTTGGGCAAATCCATAAGCGTTTGCCAAACTGCATTGGGTGGAAATTATCCATCCATTCACGTTCCCAATCTTTATCTTCAATTTGTTCAATTTTATAAGCAGTTTCTTCGCTTAAATGCCCCGCACTTTTCAGCAAGCTGACAATTTGTTGCATATCGGTTTCCGCGTCAAATAAGGCGATAACATCGGTATTGCCCCACAGACGGGTTTCCCCAGGGAGCGGTTCAAAAATCGGGGTGTCTTGGCTATCCATAAAGGTTACCGAAACTGAACCGATTTCTTCTAAATAATCACTGATCGTTTCCGCTTGTTGATTAGTACTATTAATGCGGATTTGAACCCAAGCCATAATTTTTCCTTCTTAATTTATTTTGTTGCGTTTTCGCCAAATTTATTGCCAATCAAAAAGGCAATTAAGCCAAACAATAAAGACGGCACAATGGCGTGAAAATCAAACAGTTTAATACTTGCGGCCGTTAAGCCTACATAACAGCCCAAGCCCACCACCATTGAGAAAATTGCGCCAACGGCATTGGCTTTTTGCCAATATAGCCCCAGCACGATTACCCATAAAAAGGCGGCCTCCAAGCCCCCAAAGGCGAAAAGGTTGAGCCAGATGATCATTTGGGGTGGATTGAGTGCTGCCAAGATCAAAAGTGCGGTCAAAATTAGCGTAATGATTGAAGAAATCCAGCTAATTTTTTTCTGATTTTGTGCCATTTCAGGCTTGGCGCTGAGATATAAATCTTTCACGAAAATTGATGATGATTGAATCAGCTGCGCGTCAATGGTGGACATAATGGCAGACATTGGCGCAGCAAGGAAAATCCCTGCCACAATCGGTGGCAACACTTGCAACATTAAGGTTGGGATCACCTGATCTGGTACCTCTAAGGCGGGCAGAATGGCACGCCCTAATGCTCCCGAAAGGTGCATTCCTAGCATCACTAAAGCCAGCACCACGGTGCCGATTAACATTCCGTTATGCAAGGCTTTGCTGTCTTTAAATGCCATACAACGCACCGCAGTGTGCGGCAAGCCTACCACGCCAAAGCAGACTAAAATCCAGAAAGAGGCCATAAACTGAAAGCCGAGCATATCATTTGGCCCATAAGGGCTGGTTAAGTGCGGGTCAATTTCGTTAAGTTTTTGCACCGCACTTTCTACTCCGCCTGCGGCATAAATGGTCGCACCGAGCAAAATGATCGTGCCGAGAATCATCACCGTTCCTTGAATGGTATCGGTTAGCACCACGGCACGAAATCCGCCAATAAAGGTGTAAAGCCCTACGGTAACGGCAAAAATCAGTAGCGCATTGGTGTAGCTAATGCCAATGGTGGTTTCTAACAAGCGCGCACCACCGATAAATTGCACCGTCATTGCGGCAAAAAAGGCGATGAGCAAGGCGATACAAGAAATCCAAACCAAATATTTATTTTTATAACGATAAAGCAATAAATCATTGATCGTTAAGGCTTTACTTTCACGCGAGAGCAAGGCGAACTTTTTCCCGAGCGCGCCTAATGCCAGCCACACCGCAGGCACTTGAATCATTGCAAGTAGCACCCAGCCTAAGCCAAATTTATACGCCGCACCCGGGCCGCCCACAAAAGAGCTGGCGCTTGCATAGGTGGAAGCGGTGGTCATCGCCAGCACAAAGCCCGTCATTGAGCGATTACCCACATAATATTCTGTTAAAAAATCCCCTTTGGAACGTTTTGTATAAGCATAAATCGCCGCGCCAAACACAAAAGCAAGGTAAATCACTAGGGGGAAAATAATGCCAAGATTCATTGTTCTTATATCCTTATTTAACGTCCTTGTTTTCTGACTCAATATTTTCTAAATCGATCTCTTGATAGACGATTTTTACCACCCAATAAGCCACCACAATAAATAGCACGGGCAAATAAATACAGGCTAGCTCAAACCAAAGCGGAAAGCCCAAAGGCCCTTGCTGCCCTTTTGGCAAATAAGCACATAAACACCAGCCTAGCACATAAAGCAAGGTCAGGCCAAATGCCCAACGTGCTTCTTTTGTCGCTTGCTGATAACGAGAATATTGTTTCATAGTGTGAGTTGCCCTCCTGTATTTTTCACCTTGATTGCTAGCAAAATCGAGGGCGAACCTCGTTGTTCGCCCACGTCTAATCTTAGCAAAATATATCGACAAAAATCACCTTAAATATGCTGAAAATTGTTGGTTAATCCTTATTGCTGTTGAGCAAAAAAAGATTAGTAGGAATATTTCTCGCGAAAAGAATTTCACAATTTTGCACCGCTCTTTTATGCGAAATAAAGAAAAAATGCCGCAATAAAAAAGGCGTTATCTAAAACGCCTTTCGATCAAATAATGCAATTAATCGTGCATTCCTAATTTCTTCTCCAAATAGTGGATATTTGTACCACCGTTTTGGAAGTTTTCATCGGATAGGATCAATTCGTGTAATGGAATATTGGTTTTAATTCCGCTAATAATGGTTTCTGCCAAGGCATTTTGCATACGGCGAATGGCCACTTCACGGGTATCTCCATAGGTGATTAATTTTGCGATCATTGAATCATAATGCGGTGGCACGCTGTATCCTGTGTAAATATGCGAATCCCAGCGCACGCCTAAACCACCCGGTGCGTGTAAATGATCAATTTTACCTGGTGAAGGTAAGAAGCTCTTCGGATCTTCCGCATTGATACGACATTCAATGGCGTGGCCGCGCACTTTAATGTCTTCTTGTTTGATAGAAAGCGGTAGGCCTGAAGCGATTAATAATTGCTCTTTCACCAAATCCACGCCGGTAATCATCTCGGTTACAGGGTGCTCCACTTGAATACGGGTGTTCATTTCGATGAAGTAAAACTCACCGTTTTCATATAAGAATTCAAATGTCCCTGCACCACGATAGCCAATTTCCACACAGGCTTTAGCACAGCGTGAACCAATATCACGGCGCATTTCTTCGGTAATACCTGGTGCTGGCGCTTCTTCCACCACTTTTTGATGACGGCGCTGCATTGAACAATCACGTTCTGCTAAATAAACCGCATTGCCGTGCGTATCTGCTAACACTTGGATTTCAATATGGCGCGGATTTTCTAAATATTTTTCCATATAAACCATATCGTTGTTAAATGCAGCTTTAGCTTCCGCTTTGGTCATCGCGATGGATTCTTCTAAAGAATTTTCATCACGTACCACGCGCATACCACGACCACCGCCGCCGCCAGAGGCTTTGATGATCACAGGATACCCAATGCGTTTAGCGATTTCTTTGTTTTTCTTCATATCGCTGCCAACAGGGCCATCAGAACCTGGTACACAAGGCACGCCAGCTTTTTTCATTGCGTTAATGGCAGAAACTTTATCCCCCATTAAACGGATTACGTCCGCAGTAGGGCCAATAAAGGTGAAGCCTGAGCGTTCAACTTGCTCGGCAAAATCAGCATTTTCAGACAAAAAGCCATAACCTGGGTGAATTGCGTCTGCGCCTGTTACTTCTGCCGCAGCAATAATCGCAGGGATATTCAAATAACTTTTGGTTGAAGGCGCAGGGCCAATACAAACGGTTTGATCTGCCAATAAAACGTGTTTGAGATCGCGATCTGCGGTGGAATGTACCGCCACAGTTTTAATGCCTAGCTCTTTGCAAGCACGCAAAATGCGTAACGCAATTTCTCCACGATTGGCAATAACAACTTTTTCTAGCATAAGAATTATCTCTTAGAATTGTAAGGCGAAGCCACGCTCCGCCTAGATAGAAATGAATTATTCGATAACGATTAACGGCTCATCAAACTCAACCGGTTCGCCGTCATTAATTAAGATCGCTTTTACCACACCTGCTTTGTCAGCTTCAATGCGGTTCATCATTTTCATTGCTTCAACAATACAAAGGGCATCACCCACTTTCACGGTTTGCCCTACTTCAACAAATGGTTTGGCATCTGGGCTTGGGCTACGGTAGAAGGTTCCCACCATTGGTGAACGCACTTGATGACCTGATACTTCCGTAACCGCTGGCACTTCTGCTACTGGGGTAGGCTGTGTCACTGTTGGGGTTGCAGGCTGTGCAACAGGGGCAACACTTGGTACGGTATATTGCACCGCAGTGGCTGAAGGTGAACCACGATTAATGCGAACAGATTCTTCGCCTTCAGAAATTTCAAGCTCCATAATGCCTGATTCTTCAACTAATTCGATGAGTTTTTTAATTTTACGAATATCCATAGTTTTTTCCTAAAATGTGAATATTTTTCACCGCACTTTATGGCTAACACAAAATGAGTAATACAAAGTGCGGTGGTTTTTAAACTTAAATTTCCGTGGCAAAGATTACCTGAAAACGATCCTTTTTGCGACAAAATTCTGTCAATTTCGCGAAATTTTCGGCAAATTATGCCTTATTTGCTAAATATTGTCGCGCATAATGGAAAGCAAATTCATAGCCTTGCGCGCCTAATCCGCAAATCACGCCTTCTGCCACATCGCTAAAATAAGAATGATGACGGAATGGCTCACGCTTATGCACGTTGGACAAATGCACTTCCACAAAAGGAATAGCGACAGCCAGCAAAGCATCACGCAAGGCAACGCTGGTGTGCGTATAAGCTGCGGGATTAATAATAATAAAATCCACCTGTTGGAAACTTTGATGAATTTTATCGATCAATTTTTCTTCGCTGTTCGCTTGAAAGCAGGTCAATTCAATTTGATGTGCGGCTGCAAGATCCTGCATTCGTTGCTCAATGGCGGGCAAAGAAAGACTGCCATAATGCTTTGGCTCACGTTTGCCTAACATATTCAAATTCGGGCCATTAAGTAACAAAATTCGTGCAGATGCTGACATAATTAATCCTTTTCCCTTTAATTTATTGCATTATAATGATTTTTCTAAAAATTGCCGTTGCCTTATGGCTGGTCGAACCAATGCAAATTTTAATCCATATTTACTTTGACGATATTTTCGCTGTTCAGTTCCAATAATGGTAACGTTGAGCCTTGCCACGGGCGAACAAGCTGATATTGCATAAGATCTAGCGTATCCAAGCCCGGCGTGGTATCTGGCGTGTAACGCTGCGCAATGCGAGCCAGTTGCGTTAACCCAAAACTGCTTTCTAAAGATGAGCTGATCACCGCCATAATGCCTTGTTGATGGGCCTGTTCAATCAGTTCAACACAACGCGCAAGGCTGCCCACTAGAGTCGGTTTAATAATAATTGCGGCTAAGTGCGGTTCTTTTTTCACTTGAAAATTTGGCTCGCGCACGCTTTCGTCCCACGCGATAGCAATGCCTGTTTCAGCGGCGAACTGACGGCTTTCTTCAGGGGTTTTGCAAGGCTCTTCCAAAAATTGAATACGCCCACGATGTTCAGGCTTAATATATTTGGCAAACAGCTGCGCTTTCGCAGGTGTCCATGCACGATTGGCATCTAAACGTAATTTAAGATCAGGAATGGCTTCCAAAAACATATCGGCGATTAAACCATCGCGATTGGCTTCGTATAAGCCCACCTTGATTTTTGCGATTTTCTCGCCCTCAATTTGATTGAGTTCAGCGTACAACTCATCAGGATCGCCATAACAGAGCGGGGCGGTGCGATAATTGCCCTCAGCAGGTAATTCCCCTTTCATTTCTGCCAAGGCACAACTTAGCCCAAACGCCACGGAAGGATACAACCCGTCCAAGGACAATTTTTGATTTTGACTGCGTGCTACGTCCCAATCTTTCAACCATTGGATCGCCTGCTCTTGCGCTTGTTCCAAGGTTTCTTGGCTAAATTCGGGCAAGGGCGCAATTTCTCCCCAACCTTCGTGTTCACCACAACGCACCTGCACAAGCAACCCTTCACGCAATTTCAAAAAGCGGTTGCGCAGCACCACTTGCGAATCCATTGGGATTTGATAACGATAAAGCTGATAAGAACGCATAGTTTCTCCTTTATTGATAATTTGCTTTGGCGCGAAGTTTCAGCATAATAAAACATATCAAGCCAAAAAGGGCGAGTAGGGCAGAAAGGGCTAACCCCGTTAGTAATGTAGCCAGGAAGCTGTGTACAAAAAGGGGTAAACTTCCGTGAAATAATACTTCGAGCGTACTCAATGCAACAATGCCGCAGAAAAATTCAATGGAGAAATGTAGCAAGATGGAAAGTTGAGAGAATGCCCTGATGATTCCCCCTTGTCGTAATGCTTTACGGCATAAATATTGTTGTTTTATCAATAACTTGTAATCTAAAAAAGTATAAAAGCCAATAAAACACCCGATACCCGCTAACATTCCTAGGATAGACATTGGGTGGTGCGACACCATTAGCCCACAGAAAAAACACAGTGCGGCATTTAAGAGTACCACCACTGTCCAAAATAGGGTGATTTTTTTGAGAGAGATTTCTTGCATTGGTCTAAAAATAAAAAACAAAGTGCGGTGAAAATTTTGAGATTTTTCACCGCACTTGATGATTATGGATTGCGTTTAAATTTGCTGAAGTCTGGCGCACGTTTTTCATTGAAGGCGTTGCGTCCTTCTTGCCCTTCTTCTGTCATATAGAACAGCATTGTAGCGTTGCCTGCTAGCTCTTGTAAGCCAGCCTGTCCATCACAATCTGCGTTTAATGCGGCTTTTAAGCAACGTAACGCAATTGGGCTGTTACGCAACATTTCACGACACCAGCGCACGGTCTCTTTTTCTAACTCTGCATAAGGCACAACCGTGTTCACTAAGCCCATATCCAAGGCTTCTTGTGCATTATATTGACGACATAAGAACCAAATTTCACGCGCTTTTTTCTGCCCTACAATGCGTGCCATATAGCTTGCGCCCCAGCCACCATCGAACGATCCCACTTTCGGGCCTGTTTGACCGAAAATGGCATTTTCCGCCGCAATCGTCAGATCGCAAAGCATATGTAAAACGTGGCCGCCACCGATAGCATAACCTGCCACCATTGCCACCACAGGTTTCGGGCAGCTACGAATATCACGCTGAAAATCCAACACGTTTAGATGATGTACGCCAGCGTCATCTTTATAACCGCCGTAATCACCACGCACTTTTTGATCGCCACCTGAACAGAACGCTTTTTCCCCTTGCCCGGTTAGCACGATCACCCCCACATTTTCATCAAAACGTGCATCTGAAAACGCGTGGATCATTTCTTTCACGGTCTGCGGACGAAAAGCGTTACGTACTTCTGGACGGTTAATGGTGATTTTGGCAATGCCATCGGTGGATTTGTGATAAAGAATATCCGTATAGCCTTCGCTATGATCAACCCACTCAACAGGGGCATAAAGCACATCATCTTTTGGATTTTGCATAATTAATTCCTTCGCTAAATAAATGTGGCTGGCATTATAGCTTAATCTGGGAATGACTAAAAGCACCGCCCTTTGACAAACAAAAAGCCCCGCTTTCGCGAGGCTTGGGTTACCGCATAAATCAAAGTGCGGTGCTTTTTTGGGAAGAATTACGATTGACTTGCTGTGATTTTACCATCAACGTAATCAAGGGTAATGGTTTTCCCTGGGATTAATTCCCCTGAGAGAATTTGTTGTGCGAGTGGGTTTTCCACTTCTTGTTGAATCGCACGTTTAAGCGGTCTTGCGCCGTAAATTGGGTCATAACCAATTTCGCCGATGAAGTCTAACGCCGCATCTGTGAAGGCTAAGTGATAGCCGTGTGATTCCATACGTTTTTCTAAACGTTTTAATTGGATTTTCGCGATGGTGCGAATGTTTTCTTTATCCAATGGGTGGAATACCACTGTTTCATCAATACGGTTAATAAACTCAGGGCGGAAGTGTTGGCTTACCACCGACATTACCACTTCTTTCATTCCTTCATAGCCAAGATCACGGTTGCCTTGGATTAAGTCTGAACCTAAGTTTGATGTCATAATCACTACGGTATTACGGAAATCTACGGTGCGACCTTGACCATCAGTTAAACGTCCGTCATCAAGCACTTGTAATAAGATGTTGAAAACATCTGGGTGCGCTTTTTCTACTTCGTCCAATAACACGACAGAATATGGACGGCGGCGAACGGCTTCGGTTAAGTAACCACCTTCTTCATAGCCCACATATCCCGGTGGTGCGCCCACTAAGCGAGATACGCTGTGTTTTTCCATAAACTCGGACATATCAATGCGTACCATTGCGTTTTCATCATCAAACAAGAAGTTGGCAAGAGTTTTACACAATTCTGTTTTACCTACCCCTGTTGGCCCTAAGAATAAGAATGAACCAATCGGACGGTTTGGATCAGACAATCCTGCACGGCTACGGCGAATGGCGTTCGCAACGGCAACCACGGCTTCATTTTGTCCAACTACACGTTTGTGTAATTCTTTTTCCATACGCAATAATTTTTCTTTTTCCCCTTCCATCATACGAGAAACAGGGATACCAGTGGCACGCGAAAGCACTTCTGCAATTTCTTCATCAGTTACACGATAGCGTAACAAGTGCATTTCTTTGCCCTCTGCACTTTCTGCTTGAGCAAGTTGTTTTTCAAGCTCTGGAATGCGTCCGTATTGCAATTCAGACATTTTGTTTAAATCGCCCACGCGGCGCGCTTGTTCCATTTGGGTGCGTGCATTTTCTAATTCTGCTTTAATATGCTGTGTGCCAGAAAGCGCTGCTTTTTCGCTTTTCCACACTTCTTCTAATTCCGCATATTCACGCTCTTTTTCAGCTAATTCTTTTTCAAGCATTTCTAAGCGTTTGCGGCTGGCGTTATCGTCTTCTTTTTGTAACGCTTGTTGTTCCAATTTTAATTGGATAATACGGCGTTCAAGTCTATCTAACGGCTCTGGTTTTGAGTCAATTTCCATACGGATACTCGATGCCGCTTCGTCAATTAAATCAATGGCTTTGTCTGGTAATTGACGATCTGAAATATAACGATGCGAAAGTGTCGCCGCCGCAACGATTGCAGGGTCTGTAATTTGAACGTGATGGTGAATTTCGTAACGTTCTTTCAAACCACGCAAGATAGCAATGGTGTCTTCAACACTTGGTTCGTCCACAAAAACTTTTTGGAAACGGCGCTCAAGTGCGGCATCTTTTTCAATATATTGACGATATTCATCAAGGGTGGTTGCGCCCACACAGTGCAATTCACCACGCGCAAGGGAAGGTTTTAATAAGTTACCTGCATCCATTGCACCGTCAGTTTTACCTGCACCAACCATTGTATGAATTTCATCAATGAATAAAATCACACGGCCTTCTTCTTTGGCGATTTCGTTAAGCACGGCTTTTAAGCGCTCTTCAAACTCACCACGGTATTTTGCACCCGCAATTAATGCGCCCATATCAAGGGAAAGTACGCGTTTATTTTTTAATCCTTCTGGCACTTCGCCATTTACAATACGTTGTGCAAGGCCTTCAACAATCGCGGTTTTACCTACACCAGGTTCGCCAATTAACACTGGGTTGTTTTTTGTACGGCGTTGTAACACTTGGATTGTACGGCGAATTTCTTCATCACGTCCAATCACAGGATCTAATTTGCCACTTTCCGCGCGTGCGGTTAAATCAATGGTATATTTTTCTAATGCCTGACGGCTTTCTTCTGCATTTTGGTCGTTCACTGACTGACCTCCTCTAATTTGTTCAATCGCTTGTTGTAAATTCTCTTTTTTTACACCGCACTTGCGTAATATTTCGCTTAAGCTGCCTTTTTCTTCTAACGCGGCTAATAAAAAGAGTTCTGATGAAATATATTTATCTTGTTTTTGCTGTGCGAGCTTGTCGCATAAATTTAATAAATTCAACAAGTTGCGCGAAATCTGCACATCACCACCGTTACCAGAAACTTGCGGTAAGCGGTTGAGTTCAGCATTAAGCTCGTTGCGTAACATTGCAACATTCACGCCACTTGCGGTTAAAATCGGTGCAACGGAACTGCCTTCTTGATTTAACAAGGCCGCCATTAAATGCACGGGTTCGATAAACTGGTTATCTTTGCCTAAGGCTAAAGACTGCGCTTCGCTCAAGGCTTGTTGAAATCTTGTGGTAAATTTTTCTATATTCATAATCTATTCTTCCTCAATATTAAATTCTGTTGCCTAGCCTGTACGGCTCGGCTTGCTTGTTCAAGTAAGTGAGGACTAATTTGGTAATTTCAAGAGTAAAATGAAAAAAATTTTAAAAAAATCTATTAATCATTTTAGAACGATAGGTTGCACTAATGGAGAGTTTACTCAATCTCACTTCACCTTTATAATTGCGCCTAATTAACGATTTTCAATAAGGACGGAAAAATGCAATTTTCCAAAATGCACGGATTAGGCAATGATTTTGTGGTGGTCGATGCCGTTACGCAAAACGCTTACTTCCCCACTGAAACCATCAAAAAACTGGCGGATCGCCACACAGGAATTGGCTTTGATCAGCTTTTAGTGGTTGAGCCACCTTATGATCCTGATTTGGATTTTCACTATCGCATTTTCAATGCAGATGGCAGTGAAGTGGCACAATGCGGCAATGGCGCGCGCTGTTTTGCCCGTTTTGTTACAATGAAAGGTTTGACGGATAAAAAAGACATCGCCGTTAGCACCGCCAAAGGCAAAATGATCCTAACGGTGCAAGATGACGGAATGATCCGCGTGAATATGGGCGAACCTATTTGGGAACCCGCGAAAATCCCATTTATCGCCAACAAATTCGAGAAAAACTACATTTTACGCACCGACATTCAAACCGTGCTATGTGGTGCGGTTTCAATGGGTAACCCACATTGCGTGGTGCAAGTTGAGGACATTACCACCACCAATGTAGAACAATTAGGCCCACTATTAGAAAGCCACGAACGTTTTCCAGAACGCGTAAACGCAGGCTTTATGCAAGTGATTAATCGTAACCACATTAAATTGCGCGTTTATGAACGCGGTGCTGGCGAAACCCAAGCCTGTGGCAGTGGCGCTTGTGCCGCCGCTGCGGTGGGCATTATGCAAGGCCTTTTGGATAACAAAGTGCAAGTGGATCTCCCAGGCGGCAGTTTGACTATCGAATGGCAAGGCGAAGGCCACCCACTTTATATGACTGGCGATGCCACGCATATTTATGATGGGGTGATTAGGTTGTAATTATCCATTATTTTGCACCGCACTTTGTTTTTCACGTTGTTTTTAATAGAGAAATTGAAATGCACCAACAACTCAATAATTATTGGAATTATCTGCGCATTGAACGGCAGGTAAGTCCACATACATTGAGCAATTACCAGCGTCAGCTTGAGGCGGTGGTGGCGTTGTTGCAGGAAAATGAAATTTCTCAGTGGCAGCAGGTAACCCCCAGTGTGGTGCGCTTTGTGTTAGCGCAAAGCAAAAAAGCAGGCTTACACGAAAAAAGTTTAGCCTTGCGCTTATCGGCATTACGCCAATTTTTGAGCTTTCTTGTACAGCAAGGTGAGCTTTCTGTGAATCCTGCGGTTGGCGTATCTGCACCGAAGCAAGGCAAGCATTTACCTAAAAATTTGGATAACGAACAGGTTCAACAATTATTAGCCAACGACAGTAAAGAGCCAATCGATTTGCGGGATAAAGCGATGCTAGAGCTAATGTATAGTTCAGGTTTGCGTTTATCTGAATTGCAAGGGCTGAACTTAAATAGCATCAATCTGCGAGTACGTGAAGTGCGTGTAATCGGGAAAGGCAACAAAGAGCGAATTTTGCCTTTTGGGCGCTATGCTTCGCACGCGCTTCAGCAATGGCTAAAAGTGCGGTTGTTATTTAATCCAAAAGATGATGCCTTGTTTGTTAGCCAGCTTGGTAACCGAATGAGCCACCGTTCAATCCAAAAACGGATGGAAGTGTGGGGCATTAAACAAGGGCTATCTAGTCATTTGAACCCTCATAAACTACGCCATTCTTTCGCCACGCATATGCTGGAAAGCAGCTCCGATTTACGCGTTGTGCAAGAGTTACTCGGGCATAGCAATCTTTCTACCACACAAATTTACACCCACCTTGATTTCCAACATTTAGCACAGGTTTATGATTCTGCACACCCGAGAGCAAAACGAAAAAAATCGTGAAAATTGCACCGCACTTATTATTTTATTAACTTATCACCCCACCAACACCCCAAACAGCGGAATGTCCCAGCTTTCTACGGGTAATGCGTCCACTTGCTGGCATTGGTGGGCTAAGCCGATAGGGAGGAAGTTTTTTTGTTGCCAGTTTTGCAAAGTTCGGTCGTAAAAGCCGCCGCCCATTCCAAGGCGGTTGCCTTGTTTATCGAAGGCGACAAGTGGGGTAAATATGATGTCAAGTTCATTGGTTGGGAGAACATTTCGGACATCTAATTTCGGCTCTAAGATGCCAAATTTGTTTTTTTGCAATGGGCTGTTTGGATGATAGCGGAGAAAGAGCAAATTATTAGCTGAAAAAGGATGCAGAATGGGCAGATAAACAGCGATGTTTTTTTTCCATAATTGCTGAATTAGCTGTTTTGTTGAGATTTCGCCATCAAAAGAAAGATACAATCCGACATGCTTAGCTTGTTTTTTTCTATGAAATCAAGGGCTTGTTGAGTGATTTTTTGTTCAGCAAGGTTTTGCTCAGCTGGGCTAAGAGATTGGCGTAATTGACGAATTTGTTGGCGAATAATTTGGCGTTGTTGATTGCGAGTTGTGAGGTTCATTGTTTTATGGAGGAACCCGAGATGCCGTTGTGAGTGGTCGGTCCTTGAACCCTACGGTTCAAGGGAATCAGTCGTTATCGTTTTTAGGCTTCTTACATCAGGGCTTGCGCCAAGGTAAGCTTGCACACCAACAATAGGAAACCGATTCATAAGATGTTAAGTATCGGCTCAGGGACGTAACCCACTAGCGAACATCTCAGGTAATCTTTAAATTTGTGGTAATACTAACGCAATTTAACTGTATTGACTAGTTTAATTTTTCCAATTCTTAGCTAAGATCATATTATTTCATCAGACATTCGTTTTTTGCGCCAAAATGCCTTCCAAAGAGTTATCTAGTTGTTTGATTTGTGTGCTAACTGCTTGTTCAATTTTCTGTGTAACTTGCTGCTGTTGGATAAGCTCATAGCTTAGATTTAACGCCACGATAGAAAGGACTTTTTCTAATTGTAATATGCCTGTCCGTTCCTTCATCTCAGATACTCGTTGATCTAATGCGCGAGCAGCTTGGCGTAAGGCATCGTGTTGATCTTCTTGACAATTTAAACGTAAAACCTGTCCTAATACAGACAATTCAATGCTTTGCGATGACATACTTATCCTCTGTGAAAATAAATTTTTTGCTATTATGCCATAGCAAATATTTTTCGTCATAAAAATCCGCCTGATTGTGGTTAGCTTAATCTAACAGTGCTAAACTACACCTATCTTTAGAAAAAGGAAAAAATTATGTCTGATATTCTCTCTTATGACGAATTAGAACAAAAACTCCGTCAAGCCACCATTCCTGTTACCGCGGCCGAATTACACGGCTTTCTCACTGGCTTAATTTGTGGCGGTGCGAGTGAGCAAAAATGGCCCATTTTTATGAATGAATTTACCAACAATGGCGAAGCCTACCCTACGGCGTTGTTAAAAGAAGTTTCGGCGCTCTACCACGATATTCAGCACAGTTTAGAAGATATTGATAGCTTCAACTTTCAACTTTTTTTACCAGAAAATGGCGATGTGTTTAACGAAATTGATGCCCTTTCAGAATGGACAAGCCACTTTTTGCTCGGTTTAGGCTTAGTGCAAGCGAAAATGGATAAAGAAACGGGAGAAATTGGCGAAGCCTTAGATGATCTGCAAAATATCGCCGTATTGGCTTATGAAGAAGATGACGATCCTGAAGAGCTAGCAGAATCCTTAGAACAAGTGGCGGAATATGTTCGCACCTTGGTGGCGGTGCTTTATGCCCATTATCGCCCTTACCAAACCACGCAGAAAACCGTATTACATTAAGGAGAACGAAGATGGATCTTGCTTATTTAGCCCAAATCCCAGCCGAAGAATTTGTGCAACGCCGTGAAAAATTGCTGGCGCAAATGGCGGAGAATTCCTTGGCGATTATTTTCTCGGCACAAGAACAAGTGCGCAACAAAGACACCCACTATCCTTTCCGTCAAGACAGCTATTTTTGGTATTTAACGGGCTTTAATGAACCTGATGCGATCTTAGTATTAGCCAAAACCGCGCAACAATCTCGCACAATATTGTTTTTACGCCCTTCTGATCCGTTAATGGAAACTTGGAACGGTCGCCGTCTGGGTGTGGAAAAAGCAGCCGCTAAATTAAACTTAGACGAAGCCTATTCCATTGAAGATTTTGCCCCACAATGGCAAAAAATCAGCCAAAATTTCACCGCACTTTACCATAACTCTGAGGTGCAGCCTTGGGGCAATAAATTGTTGGAGAAAAGTGCGGTGCAATTTTCGCAAGTTTTTGATTGGGCTGCGATTTTAGATGAAATGCGTTTAATCAAATCCTCTAATGAAATTGCGCTTTTACAACAAGCAGGGCAAATCACCGCATTGGGGCATTTACGGGCAATGAAACAAACCCGTCCGAACCGCTTAGAATTTGAAATTGAAGGGGAATTGCTACACGAATTTAACCGCTTTGGCGCACGTTTTCCGTCCTTTAATTGCATTGTGGCTGGCGGCGAAAACGGCTGTATTCTGCATTACAACGAAAACGATCAGCCTTTAAAAGACGGTGAATTAGTATTGGTGGACGCTGGCTGTGAATTTGCTTACTACGCTGGCGATATTACCCGCACTTATCCCGTTAATGGCAAATTCAGCCAAGCCCAGCGAGAGATTTATGAAATCGTGCTAAATGCACAAAAGCACGCCATAAAATCCTTGGTGGCTGGCAATAATATTCAGCAAGTGAATCAAGAAGTGATCCGTATTAAAGTGGAAGGCTTGGTACGCTTAGGCATTTTGCAAGGGGAAGTGGATCAGCTGATCACCGATGAAGCCTACAAAACCTTTTATATGCACGGATTAGGCCATTGGCTTGGTATTGATGTCCACGATGTAGGGCGTTATAGCCTTGAAAAAGACAGCAAATTACGCGATCGTCCATTAGAAGTGGGAATGGTGCTAACGGTTGAGCCGGGCTTGTATATTCCAACTAATGCCGATGTGCCTGAGCAATATAAAGGCATTGGCGTGCGTATTGAAGATGATATTGTGATCACCGAATATGGCAACAAAGTGCTAACCAGCGCCGTGCCAAAAGAAATTGATGAAATCGAACAAGTGATGGCACATAACGCTTAATGACAATGAAGTAAAACGGGGCAAAAATGGAACAAATT
This sequence comes from Avibacterium gallinarum, assembly GCF_002921135.1. Taxonomy (GTDB): domain Bacteria; phylum Pseudomonadota; class Gammaproteobacteria; order Enterobacterales; family Pasteurellaceae; genus Avibacterium; species Avibacterium gallinarum. The sequence continues at coordinate 116,497 of NZ_PQVJ01000015.1, forward strand.
GAGCATTATGATGTGATTATCCTGGGCGGCGCAATGGCAGGTTGCACCCTTGCTTTAGCGTTAAGCGCGCAAACTCAAGGCAAAATGCGCATTGCGTTATTAGAAAAGCAAGCGCCCCAACAACATCAGCAAAGCGGTTTTGATGCCCGTTGCATTGCCCTTTCAGCAGGTTCTTGCCAACAGCTTGCGCAGCTCAATTTGCCCAACCAACAATCATTATGGCAACAAATTTCACCCCTTGCCTGCCCCATTGAGCATATTCACGTTTCTGATAAAGGTCATAGCGGTTTAGTCGAATTTCACGCTGATGAATTTCAGCTAAAACAACTGGGCGCGGTGGTTGCCTTACAGCCTGTGGGAGAAATCTTGCTGACCGCAATCAAGCAATACGCCAACATTGATTATTTTTCCCCAGTGGAAATTGAGCGAATCCAATTTGAGCAAGTGCGGGTGAAAATTTCGCTAAAAAATCACCGCACTTTATCTTGTCAGCTGATTATCGGCGCAGACGGCACACAATCTTTGGTGGCGAAATCTGCCAACATTGCGATCAACAAACTTCGCGATTATCAGCAAACCGCCATTATCACCAACATTCAAGCACAACAGCCACACCAACAGCGTGCCTTTGAGCGTTTCACTGCGCAAGGCCCATTAGCGCTTCTGCCAATGCAAGAGAATTTAATGTCCTTAGTATGGTGCGTGAAATCACCCGATGAGCTAATGGCATTGCCTGATGACGCATTTCTTGCCCGTCTACAACAACAATTCGGCTGGCGGCTTGGCAAGTTGCAACAATGCGGCAAGCGTTTTGCTTATCCTTTGGCGTTATATCAAGCCAGCCAGCACATTCATCACCGCACCGCCTTAGTCGGCAATGCTGCACAAACCTTACACCCCATTGCAGGGCAAGGCTTCAATCTTGGTATGCGTGATGTGATTTGCTTAGCTAAATTGTTAAGCCAAGCCTTTATGCAAGGGCAAGATCTCGGCACTTATTCTTTATTAAGCCAATATGAAAATGCACGCCAAGGGGATCAAACAACGCTCATCAACTTAACCAACGGCTTGGTTTCTCTCTTTGCCAATGAATTATTACCGTTGCAAATTGGGCGGAATCTGGGGCTAATGGCAATGGCGCAATCTCATTTACTCAAACAGCAGTTTATTAAACCAGCATTAGGGTCTGTTGATAATTCATTGTACATTTGAGTTATCGTTTAAAATTAGCGCAATCGCGACGCCGTTCGAAACCAAGAGAGGTTCTCTTCGTGAGAACGGCAACAAAGAGTGCGCTAATTTTAAACATAACCCGAAGGGCTGGGGCTATTTTTCGTGATAACGGTGTTGAACGCGGTTCGTTTAGAATGGCTAAACTTCACCCCGTTCGCCTTGTTCTCACAAAAAATAGCCATCAGCTCAAATGTAAAATGAATTATCAACAGACCCTATGGTTAGAATAGTGAAAAATTTTGATCTAATTATTATCGGTGGTGGAATGGTCGGGCTTGCGCTCGCTGCCAAATTAAAAAATACCGCAATGCGTATCGCCCTGCTCGAACCTAATCCGCCGCATTTTTCTTTAGCGAATATTGCTTATCGTGTTAGTGCGTTAAATCTTGCGAGCGAACATTTATTGCAAGAACTCAACGCGTGGCAAACCATCCAAGCTGAACGTGCCACCGCCTACGATAAAATGCTGGTGTGGGAAAAAGACAGTTTCGCCAAAATTGAATTTGACACCAAAGGCTTAGGCATTCCGCACCTTGGGCATATTGTGGAAAACCAGATCATTCAACATAGCCTGTGGCAACGAGTGGCAACACAAGAAAATGTGGAAATTTTCAACGCAACAGCGCAACACTTGGGGATTAACGAAAGCACCTCTATTCTCACCTTAACAGACGGACAAATGTTAGCGGGGAAACTGGTTGTGGGCGCAGACGGCGCAAATTCTTGGTTACGCCAAAAAGCCAATATTCCACTGATTTTCCGTGATTATGGGCAATATGCCTTAGTGTGTAATGTGAAAACCGCAGAGCCACATCAACACTGCGCCAGACAAATTTTTGCCCCAGATAGCATTTTAGCGTTCTTGCCATTACATCAAGAAAATCAGTGTTCTATCGTGTGGTCGCTTCCGCCAGAACAAGCCAAACAGTTGAGCAGCTGTGAACAAACAGAATTCAACAAACAGCTGAGCATCGCCTTTGATAATCAGCTGGGATTATGTGAAGTGCAAAGCGAACGCCAAGCCATTCCGCTTACCGCGCGCTATGCCCGCAACTTCGCCCAACCGCGTATCGCCCTAATTGGCGATGCCGCACACACCATTCACCCACTGGCAGGACAAGGGGTAAATCTCGGCTTGCAAGATGCCCTACTACTGGCGCAAGAAATTGAAAAACATTTTGCCCTAGGCTTAGACATCGGTGAATACCGCAACCTACGTTATTACGAACGCACACGCAAAGCCGAAGCGGTAAAAATGCTCATCGCAATGCAAGGCTTAAAAGATCTCTTCGCCGGCAACAACCCGCTGAAAAAACTTGCCCGCGGCATCGGCCTTAGCGCCACCAATCAATTCAGCTTGTTGAAAGAACAGCTTATTCGGCAGGGATTGGGGATTTGATTTCAAAAAAATGCCCATTTCGGGCGTTTTTTGTGGCTGTTATATTAAGATTTCAACTGTGCTGTTTTTTCTTTAACAAGTGCATAGACAAAATACAAAATTGATGTTGCGCCAAGGCAGTAGTAGCCAATCCAAACATAATCAGGGACATTATGCGCCATAAAAATGTACATAGTGAAAGAAAGGAAGCTAATAATTAATGCGACTGGTTTTGCTAACGCCCAAGGTTTAATATCCACCTGTTTGGTGTATTCTTCTTTATATGGTGTTTCCATTGGCGCAATTTTACCAATAATAAGCATGACCACTACATTAATCGCAAAGAGAATGGCGATTAAGTGGAAGAAGTGAATATCCACTTTAATAACAAATGAACAGAAAATGTAAGCAACCATACCAAAAATTAAGCCAAATTTTGCCGCAATTGGTGGAACGCGTTTGGTTAGCAGCCCCACTACAACTACACTTAAAATCGGAGCGTTAAAAATACCTTGTAGCTGTTGAATTAGGAAGTAAAGCCCTTCTGGCGCATTAGCAACCAGTGGTGCCACAATCATTGCAATGATTGCTAAAACTGTGCCGACAATCTTTCCGACTTTGACTAATTGAAGATCGCTCGCATTAGGATTGAGTTGAGTTTTATATACGTTGCGAGAGAAAAGCGTAACGGAAGAATTTAATGCGCTATTAAATGTTGAAAGCACAGCACCTACGACAACCGCAGCAAAAAAACCGACTAATGCTTCAGGTAAAACAAGGTGTACAAGATCTGGATAGGCTTGATCTGGCACATCAAGTTGTCCTTGGAAAATGTGGAAGGCAACAATTCCCGGAAGGATAATGAGTAAAGGTCCTAACAATTTTAGGAATGCACAGAATAGTACTCCTTTTTGCCCTTCTTTGAGGTTTTTTGCACCTAAAGCACGTTGGATAATAGATTGATTTGTACACCAGAAGAATAGGTTGGATACAATCATTCTGGTAAATAATGTGGAGAATGGGACAACGGAATTTTTATTGCCAATAGAATTAAAATGGTCTGGATTAGCTTGATAGACTTCTTTCAGCCCTTCCCAAGGGTTTCCTGCCCCGACATAGGCAAGCCCTAAAACGGTAACTAAAATACCGCCAACTAATAACCCAACGCCATTAATCGTATCAGATACAGCAACCGCTTTTAAGCCACCAAAAATAGCATAAATTGAACCTAGAATGCCAATGCCCCATACCATTATCCAAATAGCAGTCGTTTTGCTCACGCCAAAGACCATAGAAACTTGGAATAAACTTTCTAATGCTAAAGCACCAGTATAAAGCACGATAGGTAATAAGGAGATGACATAGCAGCCTAAAAAAGTAAGGAGGTGATCAGTAGTGTGCCTTTATCAAAGCGTTTTTCTAAAAATTCAGGGATTGTTGCTATCCCTAGCTTTAGATATTTAGGCAGAAAATAAAGGGCGAACGCGGCAATGGTGATGGCTGCGATCACTTCCCAAGCCATTACGATAAATCCTTGACGATAAGCCAATCCATTCAAGCCAACTAAATGTTCCGTAGAAAGATTGGTCAGCATCATTGAGCCTGCTATGAACACCGCGGTTAATGAGCGCCCTGCGAGATAATACCCTTCCGAGTTACTCAGATCGTCTTTTCTGGTGTACCACCAAGCTAACACAGCAACTAATGCCGTAAAACCTACAAAGGAAATAAAGGCTAACATAACGATTCCTTATATCTTTTTAGATAAGTTGATTACATCAAAGAAACTCCATTGATTGAAATATACATTTCAAATATTGGATGATCAAACGGAAATGTTTCATTTTGTTATGGAGATCAAATTTTTGGTTAGGGACTAGATTTATGCGATGAAAAGCTCATCAAAGGGTAGAAAAATGCTTAAACCTTCATTTTTTATAAGTGCGGTGGAAAAAATGTGAGTTTTTATGTGCTTTTTTCTATTTTTAAATGGCAAAACACGATCTAATTCACAATTTTTTAACTTGATGATTGCGAGCCTTTGACCTTAATGCTATATATAAAAATAGATAATTTGTTTCAAAATTATCTAAAATTGAAATTTATATTCACAAAATAGGCCTTGTGCAATATAGTGGTATTTCGGCTTTGTAATCAATCTAACCTTTAAAATAGGAGTAGAAGAATGAAAAAAACACTATTAGCAATGTTATGTGGCGGATTGTTATTGACCTCTCAAGCGGTGATGAGTAAGCAGCTTGTGATTGGTGCCCCAATGAATTCTTTCGCTGATAAATGGCAAACATATTTACAAGATTCGATTCGTGATTTTGATGCAAAACACGATGATGTGGAAATTAAATTATCCGATGCAAATGGCGATCCCGCTCGTTTGTTAAATGATGTAGAAACATTTATCGATCAAAATGTTGATGCTTTACTTGTTGTCCCTACAGATCCAAATATTGTTAAGGTCATTGGACGTAAAGCACAAAAAGCCAAAATTCCTCTCATTATTGTCAATCGTAAACCTAATGATGAAGATATGAAATACGTTACAAGCTATGTGGGATCTGATGAGATTGAAGGCGGACGTATTCAAGCGGATTTTATTGTGAATACGTTAGATGGCAAATCGGGTAATGCATTAATTTTATTAGGGCCTTTAGGGCAAGATGCTGTTACTAAGCGTACTCAAGGTAACAAAGATATTTTTGCACAACATAAAAATATCAACATCGCGACAGAGCAAGAAGGAAAATGGGAACGCGATAGAGGGTTGAGTATTGCTGAAAACGTATTGGCTGCAAATAAAGAGATTAATGTTGTGGTGAGCAACAATGATGAAATGGCAATTGGGGCGTTGCTTGCGTCACGTAAACTTGGACTAAAAGATGAAGACATTCTTATTGTTGGCTTAGATGCCACGCCAGATGCCTTGGAATATTTAGGCAAAGGGCTTGATGCTACCGTCTATCAATCAGCCAAGGGGCAAGGCTCTGCTGGTGCAGAAGTGGCATATTTAGCGGCAAAAGGAGAAAAAGTGCCTGCCATCAAATGGATTCCATTTGAATTAGTTACCCCAGATAAAAAAGAGGAATATCAAGCCAAATACAAATAACACTCATACTGAAGGGCAAAGTGCTGACTTTGTCCTTTCCTTTAACTGATACGAGATAACTCAAAGTGCGGTTCATTTTTAAGTTATTTTTGGAGTGTAAGTGATGTTGAAAAAACTATTCTTCCTACTTCTTGGCATCTTCTTTATTCCCGCATTATTTGCCAAATCCTTAACCATAGGTGTGTCGATGTATAGCTTGTCGGATAAGTATCCCACTTATTTACAAGATGCAATGCAGAAATTTGAAAAGGCGCATCAGGATGTAAAACTCAAATTTGCAGATGCAAATGGCGATCCGGCAAAAATGTTGAATGATATTGAAAACTTTATTGATGTTAATGTTGATGCCATTGTTGTAATGCTAACCGATCCAAAAATTGTGAAATCAATAGGTTTAAAAGCAAAGAAAGCAAAAATTCCATTAATTGCTGTTACGGTTAAACCGAATGATGAAGATATGCAATACCTCACGAGCTATGTAGGTTCAGAGGAAATTACCAGTGGAAAAATGCAAGGCGAATTCGTTTTACGCACATTAAATGGAAAACCTGCTAATGCCATTATTTTATTAGGTCCTTTAGGACTCGATGCACAAATTAAACGCACAGAGGGAAATAAGTCCGTTTTAGCTTCCCACCCTGAAATCAATATCCTTTCCGAGCAAGAAGCAAAATGGGATAGAGCAAAAGCAATGGAAGTTGCCGAAAATTTATTTGCCGCACACAAAAATATTAATGTAGTGCTAGCAAATAATGATGAAATGGCAATCGGTGCATTACTTGCAGCAAGAAAAGCTGGGATCGCTGATGATGAAATAATTATTATCGGTATTGATGCGACACCAGACGCGCTTGAATATCTTGGTAAAGGCTTAGATGCCACCATATTTCAGTCGGCCGCAGAACAAGGCAGAATGAGTATTGAACTGGCGTATAAAGCGGCAAAAGGAGAAAAAGTTCCTGCCATAAAATGGATTCCATTTGAGTTAGTTACACCTGATAAAAAAGCACAATATCTCAATAAATATAAAGAATAACTCTGATAAATATTGATATGAAGGAGTAGAGTATGAGTACAGCGACAAAATCGCCCTATATTTTAGAAATGCGTAATGTTTCTAAAACATTTCCTGGGGTAAAAGCATTAGATGGGATTAATTTAAAAGTAAAAAGAGGATCTATTCACGCCTTAATGGGCGAAAATGGTGCTGGTAAATCCACATTGATGAAAGTGCTTTACGGCATTTACACCCCCGATGTGGGCAGTGAGTTAATTTTAGATGATAAACCTTTCAAACCCACCCGACCTATTGACGCTATTCGACATGGCTTAACAATGGTGCCGCAAGAAATTTCACCTGCCGCCAATTTAACTATTGCAGATAATTTCTATCTTGGGCGTGAAATTACAAAAGGACGTTTCTTACTTAATCAAAAAGAGATGAATGCGAGAGCGGCAGAAATTCTAAACGATCTTGGTGTGCCAATGGACGTTACCGTCAAAATGTCTGAAGTCTCTGTTGCGAAAGCACAACTTGTCGCCATTGCAACTGCCGTATCAAATGATGCGAAAGTGATTATTATGGACGAACCGACCACGGCATTGACTGAAACTGAGGTAGAACAACTTTATCGTATTATTGATATTGTGAAAAATCGTGGTATCGCCATTATTTTTATTTCACATAAATTAGATGAAGTATTTAAAGTTTCTGATGAAATCACCGTAATTCGTGATGGACAATATGTTGGTACAAAAGCAACGTCAGATATTACTAAAGATCAGCTTATCGCAATGATGGTTGGACGAGATATGTCTGAAATGTTCCAACGTGAGCGTTTCGAGATTTCAGATGAAATTGTTGTTGAAGTTAAAAACTTTAGCCGTGCAGGAAAATATCAAAATATTAATTTCAAAGTTTGCAAAGGAGAAATTTTTGGTATTGCTGGCTTGGTGGGGGCAGGGCGTTCCGAAATAGTAGAAGGGTTATTTGGCTATAAACCAGCGGATAGCGGTGAAATTTACATTCATGGTGAAAAAGCTGAAATTCATAATCCCTTAGATGCAATGAAATACAAAATTGGTTTTGTAACAGAAGATCGTAAATTAACTGGGCTATTTCTTAATTTAAGTATCACTGACAATATGATTATGCCGAAAATGTCTCCTTACTTGGAAAACTTTTTGGTATCAGTAACTCGTGCGCAAAAAACGGCTTATGAACAAAAAGATAAGCTCAAAATTAAGGCGCCAAATGTAGAAGTGATTACGAATAATCTATCAGGAGGAAACCAACAGAAAGTATTACTCGCACGTTGGCTTTTACTTGAACCTGATATTTTAATCCTTGATGAACCAACAAAAGGTATTGATGTAGGGGCGAAAGCAGAGCTCTATAAATTAATGGTGGAGCTTTCAAAGCAAGGAAAAACGATCATTATGATTACATCAGATATGCTAGAGCTACTTTCAATGAGCGATAGAGTTATGGTAATGCACGAAGGGCACCAAGTTGGAATTATCCCACATCAAGAACTAACGCAGGAACGCGTTTTAGAATTAGCGTCAGGCGCATAACAGCATTTATAAACAGGTCAACATTCATTCAAACCAGTAAAATGGTGAAAACAGATGAGGTATATATTATGTCACACGCGACTTTAAAGAAAATCATAAACGCTTATGGAATGGTTTTTATCTTAATTGGACTCTTTTTAGCCCTCTCCCTCTCAATTGACGGTTTTTTCTCTGCTCGCACGGTCTGGAGTATTATTGAACAGGTTTCAATGTTTGGAATTATTGCTATTGGCGTAACGTTTGCAATTATCACCACAGGGATCGATTTATCCTCCGGCTCTGTTGTTGCACTCACCGCAGTAGTTTCCGCCTCCGTGGTTACTGGCGGGGATTCCGTAAGTGCGGCAATTCTCGCTTTTGCGATTTCATTAGCATTGGGCGCACTGCTCGGCGCAATTAATGGAACATTAACCGCAGTAGGCGCAATCCCGCCTTTTATCGCCACCTTAGGTATGATGATTATTGCGCGCGGTGCCGCACAATTATATTCAGATGGACGCCCAATTGACGCCTCCTCCGAAGCCTTTACTTGGATTGCCGATGTAAATGTTTTCGGCTTACCTGGATTGGTGATTTTATATATTTTGATTGTGATTGGATCACACATTTTACTTAGCCGCTCCACCTTTGGACGCCATGTTTATGCAGTAGGCGGAAATCTTAACGCGGCAAAAATTTGTGGTATCAATACCACTAAAACCTTAATTTGGGTATATACCTTAGCGGGCGCATTATCTGGTTTAGCGGGTGCATTGCTCGCAGCTCGCACCTATGCAGGTAACCCTTCTTACGGATTAGCTTGGGAACTTGATGCAATTGCTGCAGCGGTAATCGGTGGCGTGTCATTAAGCGGTGGTTTTGGTAGCATTCCAATGTGTGTAATTGGCGCATTGATTATAGGCACAACCAACAAAGGTTTAAATATGTTAGGTGTCGATCCTTACTGGCAACAAATTGTAAAAGGTCTAATCATTGTCTTTGCCGTATTACTTGATACTTTAAAACGTCGTAAAAAAGCAAGCTAAATCCCTCGCTTGGCTTAGCTAACAACCGCCCTTTGTCTTAAACCAAAAGTGCGGTTGTTTTTTCATTATTTTTTATTTATAAAAAAGATACTACTTTTTAACCGCTCTTTTCTTTATCGTTAGTTTTACGCAAACGTTTTCGTTTTGCGCGAAATTCTTTTATAATAGGCGAGTTTTTTATTCATCTAACCAATGGTAAAGTCTATGTTGCAGATTTTTCGTGGCTCACCAGCCCTTTCCCCATTCCGTTTAAATCAACTCGCTCAACGCTTTCAACAAGCACAACTTCCAGTGAAATCTTGTTATGCAGAATATTTGCATTTTGCAGAACTCAGCGAAGCACTGAATGCTCTTGAAGAGCAAGAATTAACCCAGTTATTGCATTATGGCCCAACCTTGGCACAACACGAACCGCAAGGGGAATGTTTTATTGTGATCCCACGCGTTGGCACTATTTCTTCTTGGTCATCAAAAGCCACTGATATTGCACACAATTGCGGTTTAAATAAAGTGGAGCGTTTAGAGCGTGGGTTGGCGTTTTATTTTGAGTTAGAACGTGCATTAAATGAGCAAGAACAGGCTCAACTCATTAGCCATATTTATGACCGAATGATGGAAACAGTGATCCGCACGCCACAAGAAGCGGAAGTGCTATTCCAACAACAGCCGCCAAAAGCCTTTACTCGAGTGGATATTTTAAACGGCGGTCGCCAAGCCCTAGAAAAAGCCAATGTGGAATTGGGTTTAGCATTGGCAGAAGATGAAATTGATTATTTGCTGGAAAATTTCACCGCACTTGGACGCAATCCAACAGATGTGGAACTTTATATGTTCGCACAAGCCAATTCAGAGCATTGTCGCCACAAAATTTTTAATGCAGATTGGATCATTGACGGCGAAAAACAAGAAAAATCCCTGTTCAAAATGATCAAAAATACCTTTGAGAAAACCCCGGATTATGTGCTTTCTGCTTATAAAGATAACGCGGCGGTAATGGAAGGTTCAAAGGTTGGACGCTTTTTCCCTGATCAAGATGGACAATATCGCTACCATAACGAAGATGCCCATATTCTAATGAAAGTGGAAACTCACAACCACCCAACGGCAATTTCCCCTTTCCCGGGCGCGGCAACAGGATCGGGCGGCGAAATCCGTGATGAGGGGGCAACAGGGCGTGGCGCAAAACCAAAAGCCGGCTTGGTTGGCTTTTCCGTTTCTAATTTGCTGATTCCTGATTTTGAGCAACCTTGGGAAAATCCATTATCTAAGCCGAACCGTATTGCTTCTGCCCTAGACATTATGTTGGAAGGGCCTTTAGGTGGTGCGGCATTTAACAATGAATTTGGTCGTCCAGCTTTGCTTGGTTATTTCCGTACTTATGAAGAAAAAGTAAACAGCTTTAACGGCGAAGAAGTGCGCGGATATCACAAGCCAATTATGCTCGCAGGCGGTATCGGAAATATCCGAGCAGAACATGTGCAAAAAGGTGAAATCCCTGTGGGCGCGAAGTTGATTGTGCTTGGTGGCCCTGCGATGAATATTGGCTTAGGCGGCGGCGCGGCTTCTTCAATGGCATCAGGCAAATCGAAAGAAGATTTGGATTTTGCGTCCGTACAGCGTGATAACCCTGAAATGGAACGCCGTTGCCAAGAAGTGATCGACCGCTGTTGGCAAATGGGCGATGACAACCCGATTTTATTTATCCACGATGTAGGTGCAGGTGGTTTGTCTAACGCAATGCCTGAGTTAGTTCACGATGGCGGACGTGGCGGACGCTTTGAATTGCGTGAAATTTTATGCGATGAGAAAGGAATGTCGCCGTTAGAAATCTGGTGTAACGAATCACAAGAACGCTATGTGCTGGCTGTTGCGCCAGATAAATTAGCCTTATTTGAGCAACTTTGTCAGCGTGAACGTGCACCATTTGCCGTGATTGGTGAAGCCACAGAACAAGAACATCTCACCTTGCACGATGATCATTTCCATAATGATCCGATTGATTTACCAATGAACGTGTTGCTCGGTAAAACGCCAAAAATGACGCGCGATGTGGCGTCTAAACAAGTGCATAACCCACCGCTTGATCAATCAACTATTGAATTAAAAGAAGCGCTACACCGTGTATTACGCTTACCTGTAGTGGCTGAAAAAACTTTCCTAATTACCATTGGCGATCGCTCCGTAACGGGTATGGTGGCGCGCGATCAAATGGTTGGTCCGTGGCAAGTGCCAGTGGCTGACTGTGCGGTAACCACCACCGCTTTAGATAGTTACCACGGTGAAGCGATGGCAATGGGCGAACGCGCCCCAGTGGCATTGTTAGATTTCGCTGCTTCTGCCCGTTTAGCCGTGGCAGAAAGCCTAACTAATATTGCCGCAACAGATATTGGGGATATTAAACGCATTAAACTTTCTGCTAACTGGATGTCTGCCGCAGGGCATACGGGCGAAGATGCAGGGCTTTATGAAGCCGTGAAAGCCGTGGGGGAAGAACTTTGCCCGCAATTAGGCTTGACCATTCCAGTAGGAAAAGACTCAATGTCTATGAAAACCACTTGGCAGGAAAACGGTGAGCAAAAATCCGTTACCGCACCGCTTTCCTTAGTTATCAGTGCCTTTGCACGGGTGGAAGATGTTCGTAAAACCGTAACCCCACAGCTTCGCACCGATAAAGGCAACAGCCGTTTATTATTGATCGATCTAGGCGAAGGAAAAAATCGCTTGGGGGCGACCGCACTTGCTCAGGTGTATAAACAGCTCGGCGACAAGCCCGCTGATGTGGTGAACGTGGCACACCTCAAAGGCTTCTTTGACGCAATGCAACAATTAGTTAATGAACAAAAATTGCTCGCCTACCACGACCGCTCCGATGGTGGCTTAATCATCACCCTTGCAGAAATGGCCTTTGCAGGGCATTGTGGTGTTTCTGTGGATATTAGTGCGTTGGGCGATAATGATCTGGCTGTGCTGTTTAATGAAGAATTAGGTGCAGTGATTCAAGTGAAAGACAGTGATCTGGCCGCTGTTCGTCAGGCTTTCGAGCAAAATGACGTACTACATTTACTGAAAGAACTTGGCACGGTAACCACAGACAATCAAATTGAAATTACGCGCGGCACGAAAGTGTTATTGAAAGAAACGCGTTCTGAATTGCGTGGTATTTGGGCGGAATTGACCCACAAAATGCAGGCATTGCGTGATAATCCAGAATGTGCCGATCAAGAATTTGCCGCGAAGAAAAATCCGAATGATAAAGGCTTCTCCGTGTCTTTAACTTATGATGTCGATGAAGACATTGCCGCCCCTTATATTGCTAAAGGTGTGCGTCCACGCATTGCTATTTTACGCGAGCAGGGGGTGAACAGCCATTATGAAATGGCAGCCGCCTTTGACCGCGCAGGTTTTGATGCTATTGATGTGCATATGAGCGATTTACAACAGCAACGCCATCACTTAAAAGACTTCCAAGCCCTTGTTGCTTGTGGCGGTTTCTCTTATGGTGATGTGTTAGGTGCTGGCGGTGGCTGGGCAAAATCTATCCTATTTAACACCGCACTTCGAGATCAATTTGCTACTTTCTTTGAGCGTGAAAATACCCTTGCCTTAGGGGTATGTAATGGTTGCCAAATGTTGGCGAATTTGGCTGAAATTATCCCGGGAACAGAAGCGTGGCCACGTTTTGTGCGTAACCAATCAGAGCGTTTTGAAGCGCGTGCTGCAATGGTTCGCATCAATGATACAGCATCTTTATGGTTTAACGGAATGGCAGGCTCTCATATGCCAATCGCGGTTTCGCACGGTGAAGGACGTGTTGAGTTCAAAAATGATCAACAACTTGCGATGTTGCGCGAGCAAAATTTGATTATCGCGCAATATATTGATAATGATCTTAAGCCAACCACCCAATACCCAGCCAACCCAAATGGCTCAGTGGACGGCATTACCGCACTCACTAACCGCAACGGACGTGTTGCCATTATGATGCCACACCCAGAGCGTGTTTACCGTGCAGTTTCTAACTCGTGGTATCCAGAAGACTGGACAGAAGACGGCGCGTGGATGCGATTATTCAGAAATGCGAGAGTAGCGTTGAAATAATCACGCTTAGAAAAGAGAAAGTGCGGTGATTTTTCACCGCATTTTTTCTGATCGAGAAAAAGATCATTTCTAAAATGCCGATTGTGTGGGATCTTGTGGGGATTTATAATTGGCGAAAATTTCCCCTAACGTTTTGAGGTATAAATAATGAACATTGCACTGATTATCGGTAGTTTAAGTCAAAAATCCATTAACCGTAGCGTAGCCAACTATATCGTTTCACAGTTTCCTGCAGACGTAAACGTAACCGAAGTACGCATTGATGATTTGCCTCTTTATACCCAAGATCGTGATCAGGTGGACGTACCAGAGTATGATCGCGTGCGTGAGCAAATTAAAAACGCTGATGCAGTGCTAATTGTTAGCCCTGAGCATAACCGTGCAATGCCTGCCGCGACTAAGAATATCATTGATATTGCTTCTCGTCCTTATGGCCAAAATTTATGGCAGGGCAAGAAAGTGGCGATTGTTACTGCTTCACCAGGGGCTTATGGTGGAATTAATTCTGGTTTGCAAATTCGCCAAAGTTTGCAAAGCATTGGTGCGAACGTACTGACAACCGCAGAAGTCTTTTTAAGCAAAGCCAATCAGGCATTGAATGAACAAGGTGAAGTGGCAGATGAACGCACTGCGGGTTTCTTAAGTAAGTTTGCGCAAACTTTTATTCAATGGGCGAAAGCATAAGGCAACGAATTAGAGCATAAGGACTGAAAATGAGCGTAGATAAATTAAATGCAATTACTAAAGATGTAGGCGGAATTCCTGTCGCGCGTCTGCTACCACAAGCGGGTAAACGCACCATTGGCGCGTGGTGTTTTCTTGATCACGCAGGGCCATCAGAGTTTGCTGATGATAATGCAGGCTTACAAGTAGGCGCACACCCACATACTAATTTACAAACCTTCACTTGGATGCTAGAGGGTGAAGTTTGGCACCAAGACAGCCTTGGCTATCGTCAATTAATTAAGCCAAAACAAGTGAACTTAATGACCGCAGGAACAGGCAATCAGCGTGGTATTAGCCATACGGAACAAACCCCTGAAGGCGTGCATCAGCTTCACGCCGTACAACTTTGGATTGCGCTGCCAATGGATCAAGACATTGAGCCAAATTTTCAACATTATCCTGAATTGCCTGAATGGCAAGAAAATGGCGTAAATTACATTTTAACCACAGGTAGCTATCAAGGCAGAACTGCGCCAACCCAGCAATATAGCCCGTTAGTTGGTGTTGATATTCAATTTCAGCAAGGCCAAACCATTACCATAGAACAACAGCCAAACTTTGAATATGGCGTACTTGTACTGAAAGGCGAAGTGGAAATTGAAGAACAAGTTTACCAACAAGATCAACTGGTTAGCCTAACGGATTGCCAATCTCACGAATTCAAAATCAAGGGCGAAGCTGGCAGCCATATTATGCTGTTAGGCGGAGAGCCATTACCACATAAAACCTTAGTGTGGTGGAATTTCGTGGCAGACAGTCAAGATGCTTTACGCCAAGCGATAGCAGATTGGAATAACGGGCATTCCCGCTTTGGACATATTGATTTAGAAGGTACGCGATTACGCCGCTTAGTCGCCCCTGAAATTCCTACCCGATTAGCAGAATAATGAATTTTTCGTTAAGCCCTTTGCAAAAGGGCTTTGTTTTGGTTGGAACATTTGTGAAAAGTCATCAACGCAAGTGTTGGTAAACAGTAGTTTATAGCCGTAGTATAAGGTTTTAGAGCACATTTTTTGAAATGTAGCTCTAAAAAATGCACTTTTGGATTAAGTTCAAGCATTCAAAAACACGGAGAGAAAAATGGCATTCAGCACTATAAATGCAGGCACTGCCATAAGATCATTTCTATCCGAAGATTAAATCCAGTTCAAATATACAGTTAAACAGAACTATTAACAACTTGCTGATGCTCATCAATGCTCTGGATCATTCAAATACACATTGATAAAGCACCAAAATCAACATTAAAATCCGTCTCAAATCAGTGCTTAAATTTGATATGATTTTTTTCGCTTGAGATTTTGGTGTGATGATATTCTTGGATTTAGAGCACTTTGATGTGATCAATACACGAACGCTGGCAAAAGGAAATGTTGCACTAAGGCAATGATGCCAACGATATAACCAACATAAGGGAAAAATAACCCTTTCCAAATGGCTGCGCGAATTTCAAACCCAATGCCGTGAATCCATAAAATCACTGTTGCCCACAAAATAAAAATGACCCAAACAGGTGGAGCTGTTCTTAATTGTGTGGCAAATTCATTAATATTAAAGAAAAAGCAAAGGGTTAATGCGATAGCTAAGATCAACGAAAGGGCTCGCCAAGAGCCCTTATTTACTAAATGATATGCTTTATCAATCATTGACTTACTCGTCAAATTTACCTGTTTTTTCAATGCCAATGGTAATCACTGCACTTAGCATTATGGCAAACAAGACACCCACTACCCATAAAACATAAAACATAATTTCGCTCCTTAGTATAATGAGTTTTTGTTGTCTTCGATGAAATCACTGTCCAAACGACCAAACATTTTGATGTATGACCAGATGGTGTAAGACAATAAGATCACCACAAACACTAATGCAAAACCAAGCATTAAGGTTAAGGTTAATTGGCTTGATGTTGAATCCCACATTAATAGGCTCATATCAGGGTGAGAGCTTGATGGCATTACAAATGGGAACATTGCTACGCCACAAGTTAAGATCACACCAGCCATTGTTAATGATGAGAACAAGAAGGCAAAACCACAGCGGTTTGCTTTCGATGCCAATACATTTAATAACGCACCACCTACCGCTAAAGCAGGGAAGATGAACAATACAGGGGCATCAAAGTAGTTTTTGAACCACGCGCCCGCTTCAACTGCCACTTGTTTTGTTAATGGTGATGAAGGTGCATTGTGATCCACTACGCTAGTTACCACATAGCCATCTTTGAAATATAAGCACACGCCTGCTAATACGAAGGTGATTAAGGTTGCCATTGCGCCAACTTGGGTAATCACTCTTGCACGCTCACGCAATTCAGAAGTGGTTTTTAATTGTAACCACGCACCGCCTTGCGTAATGAGCATTGATAAGCTAATTAAGCCACAAAGTAAGGCAAATGGGTTTAATAATTCAAAGAATGATCCTGTGTAGAAAATTTGGTGCATATCATTGAAATAGAATGGAACACCTTGTAATAGGTTACCAAAGGCCACACCAAATACTACTGATGGCACAAATCCACCAATGAATAAGCCCCAATCCCATAGTTTGCGCCATAATGGATTGTCGATTTTAGCGCGATATTCTAAGCCCACTGGACGGAAGAATAACGCCGCTAACACTAAGATCATTGCAATAAAGAAACCTGAGAATGAGGTTGCATAAACCAATGGCCAAGCTGCAAACATTGCACCGCCAGCAGTTAATAACCACACTTGGTTTCCGTCCCAGTGGGGAGCGATTGAGTTGATCATAATGCGTTTTTCCACTTCTTTTTTACCTGCAAATGGTAATAGTGTTAAAACGCCCATATCAAATCCATCGGTTACTACGAAGCCAATCAGTAATACACCAACGAGAACCCACCAAACAAAACGTAAAAATTCGTAATCAATCATAGTTAGGCTCCTAATTATTTAGATGACTGCTCAAAGTAGTAACGACCTGTTTTTAATGCACTCGGGCCAAGACGAGCATATTTAAACATTAAGTACATTTCCACTACTAAGAAAATAGTATAAAGGGCACAAATCAGACCGATTGAGAACCATAATTCGCCAGTGGTTAAGTTCGATGCTGCCACACCAACTGGTAACATATCGTAAATAGCCCAAGGCTGACGACCATATTCCGCTAAGAACCAACCACTTTCAATGGCAAGCCACGGAAGCGGAAGTCCCCACAATAATGCGTGTAACAAGAAGCGGCTTTTACCCACTGTTTTACGCACATTTTGTACCACGGCGGCAATCATTAAGATAAGAATTAAGCCACCTGCTGCCATCATTACACGGAACGCCCAAAATGTTGGCCCAACATTAGGTACAGTATCTAAGGTTGCTTGCTTAATTTGTGATTCTGTTGCATCAACCACTTTGTCTGTATAGCGTTTTAATAATAAGCCATAACCAAGATCACCACGCACTGCATCAAATTGTGCTTTGGTTTCTTCATTGATTTGACCTGCTTTTTTCTCTGCTCTTAATTGTTCAAGCAAACCATAAGCCACCATACCTTGACGAACACGTTGTTCATTCACCACTAAAATATCGTTGATCCCTGCAAAGGTTTTATCCAATGAACGGGTTACGATAATCCCTGCGGCGTAAGGAATTTGTAAGGCAAAATCATTATGTCTTTCCGCTTGATTTGGCACAACAATCATATTCCAGTTAGCTGGCGCTGGTTCAGTATGCCATTCCCCTTCCATTGCCGCTAATTTCATTGGTTGTTTTTGGCCGATTTCATAACCAGACTCATCACCCATAATTAGCACAGACACAACGGCAATAATACCGAATACAGAAGCGACAGAGAAAGAACGTTTAGCAAAACCAATATCACGTCCTTTTAAGATGTAATAAGCACTAATTGCTAAAACAAAGAATGCCCCTGAAACATAACCTGCAGATAATGTGTGTAGGAATTTACTTTGTGCAACTGGATTTAACCAAAGATCCATAAAGCTGGTCATTTCCATTCGCATTGTTTCAAAATTGAAATCTGAGCCTACTGGCGCTTGCATCCAGCCGTTTGCCACCAAAATCCACATTGCAGAAAGGTTTGAACCGAAAGCTACGCAGTATGTTGAGAGTAAGTGCTTACCTTTTGATAAACGATCCCAACCGAAGAAGAATAACCCAACAAAGGTAGATTCTAAGAAGAAGGCTAATAATGCCTCAATTGCCAGTGGTGCACCAAAAATATCGCCCACATAATGTGAATAATATGACCAGTTAGTCCCGAACTGGAATTCCATTGTAATACCAGTTGTTACCCCTAAGGCAAAGTTAATACCAAATAACTTACCCCAGAATTTTGTCATATCTTTATAAACTTCTTTGCCTGTTGCCACATAAAGGGTTTCCATAATCACAAGAATGAAAGATAAACCCAATGTTAATGGCACAAACAAGAAGTGATATAACGCAGTTAATGCAAACTGCAATCTAGAGAGTTCAACAACGTCTAACATCTCAACTCCTTGTAAATATTACAAGTTCTAAACCAATGATTACTGTGTAATCACCCCAAAATCTTAAAGGTACACCCTTAAGCCAAGTTAATTGAATTATCTTCACAAGAATTATACAGATAACCCAAGATCGGTATGTATTCTACTACTAAAAGTGTGGATAAAAAATAGTAAAAAATGTAACACCGATCACATTTTTTAGATTTAAATCAAAAATAAACCCATAGAAAGTATGCGCTTTTTTGACAAGCTTCAAATTATAGTTTCTCTTAACATTTTTACAACAAGAATTGTGCGTTACCTCGCAAAATAGAATAAAAAATGATGAATAACTAGACTTTCCCCTCAGATTTTGCTAACTTTCGCAAAGCTCATTTTTTATTATATTTTTACAGATTGAAAATAAGGGAGTTTTAATGAAAATAATGAAGGGAATTATGTTCGTGGCAACGCTTGCTGCAACTGCATTTATGAGCGTTTCAATTTCAGCAGCACCACAACAAACAGAGAAAAATGCAATCCCTCAGCAATGCGCCAAACTCTTTAAAGAAACCGAAAACCTCATTGCCGAAGCGGAAAAACAACCAGGAACACACACCCAGTTAAACAAAATTAAGAGTAAGCTAAACCAAAGCAAAAAACAGATTCTTGAAATGGAACTTGCAACACAAATGAAAAGTTGTGATGCAGCGTTAGCAAAACTGGCTTCTAAACAACAAAATACACTGTAATGATTAAAAAGGCTTGTTAAAAAACAAGCCTTTTTTTATCTCCACTGTCTCTACAAAAATTAATCTTCTTGTAAAACCACTTTCCCAATGTAACCAAAATTACGATAACGCTGCGCGTAATCAATACCGTAGCCCACCACAAATTCATCAGGAATAGTGAAACCTACCCAATCCACTGGCACTTCCACTTCACGGCGCGAAGGTTTATCCAATAAAGTACAAATACGCAATGAAGCGGGATCACGCAGTTTTAGCATTTCACGCACTTTTTGCAAGGTGTAACCGGTGTCAATAATATCTTCCACAATGAGAACCTGTTCATTACGAATATCGCCATCAAGATCCTTGCTAATTTTCACATCGTGATTTGTCGTCATTCCGCTGCCATAGCTTGTGGTAGTCATAAATTCCACCTCCACTGGTAAATCAATCTCACGCACAAGATCTGCCATAAACATAAATGAACCACGCAACAAGCCAACCACAATCAGCTTTTCTACCTTTTGCTGATGATAATATTGCGTAATCTCACGGCCCAATTCGCTAATTCTTGCACGCACATCTTGTTCCGAAATCATTACATCTACATAGTGTTTTTTCATTATTAATTTACCTTTAAGCCCGCCAATGGCGAAATGATTGAGTTAAAAACGGTGAAATTGTAGCAAAAAAAAGGCCGAGATATAAGTCTCAGCCTTTTAAATACCCTAACGAATTTACTTTCTACTCTACTTGTTTGGAGCATCTTAAAAATGAATCATCATTTTCAACAACAATACTTAACAAACGCCTTCATTCTAGCAAACTAAAAAGCATTGTCAATAAGAATAATTCTCATTTATAAAATTAATTTCCTGATACCTTCATTTTTTCTAACAAGATTGAACCAGTTTGAATGTTAGAACGGTGTTCAACATCGTCCGCCACGGCGACAATTTGCTTAAACATTTCGGGAAGTGTCCCTGCAATGGTAATTTCAGCCACTGGATATTGGATTTGCCCATTTTCCACCCAAAATCCTGCTGCACCACGGGAATAATCACCGGTAACGAGATTGACCCCTTGCCCCATAAGATCCGTAACTAGCAAGCCCGTTCCCATTTTTTCTAAAAGTGCGGTCAATCCCCCTTGCAAATTTGGTTTCACTAACCAATTATGAATACCACCCGCGTGGCCCGTGCTTTGCATACCGAGTTTTCGCCCACTATAACTGGTTAATAAGTAAGTTTGCAAAATGCCTTGCTCAATAATTTCCATATCTCGCGTTCGCACGCCTTCACTATCAAAAGGTGAAGAAGCCAATTTCCCAATTAAATGTGGGCGTTCACTAATGTGAAACCAATCTGGCAAAATTTGCTTACCTAACGCATCTAATAAAAAGCTCGCTTTGCGATATAAACTGCCTCCACTAATCGCCGCGGTTAAATGACTAATCAACCCTGTTGCTACATCATTTAAAAACACCACTGGCACTTCTTGGGTTGCAATTTTTTGCGGATTTAAACGTGATAAGGCTTTTTTCGCCGCATTTTCCCCCACCCAAGCTGGATTTTCTAACTTATCCGGATAACGCGAAATGGTATATTCATAATCACGCTCAAGCTGATCATTTTCCCCCGCAATCATCGAACAAGAAAGGGAATAACGGCTAGACAAATAGCTCTGCAACATTCCATAACTGTTGCCATAAACTCGCACACCAGTATGAGAATTAAAGGCTGCCCCTTCACTATTCACAATACGTTCATCATAATCCAACGCCGCTTTTTCTGCATTCAATGCTAACGTTGCCGCCTGATCCACATCAATTTCAGTGGGGTGATAAAGGGATAAATCTGGCGCATCAAACGCCATTAAATCGCGATCAGTCAAGCCTGCGCAATCATCAGGCGACGTATATTTCGCAATGGCAAGAGCGGCTTCCACCGCATTTTTGATCGCCACAGGGCTTAAATCAGAAGTGGACGCATTGCCTTTTTGTTGGCCTAAATAAACCGAAATACCTAATGCTCCATCATTATTAAATTCCACATTTTCAATTTCTTGCAAACGAGTGGAAACAGAAAGTCCATTCACTTTGGTCACGGCAACTTCCGCGCTTGCGCCCGCTTTTGTTGCAATATCAATGGCATAACTTACAGCCTCACGCAATTCTTGTTCTTGCTGTTTTAAAAGTGCGGTAGGATTTTGTTGCATTTTTTAACCTCTTATCAAAATTTGCCGTATTCTATCCCATTTTCCCTTATCTCGCTAATTTAGCCGAAATTATGCTACACTAACGCCTATTTAGCGCATTTAGATTTAGGAAAACCTTATGGCAAAACGTAGAAAAGAGCAATTTGATTGGGAAGATGAAGAACAAGAAGAAATTATTTGGGTAAGCAAAAGTGAAATAAAACGTGATGCGGAAGTCTTAAAACAGCTGGGTGAAAAATTGGTAAATCTAACCAAAACCAACTTAGAAAAAATTCCATTGGAAGAAAATATTCTTGATGCCATCGCGCTCGCTCAACGCTTACAAAAAGAAGCAAAACGCCGCCAGCTACAATATATTGGCAAACTACTGCGCCAAGTAGATGCTGAGCCAATTCAAGAAGCCTTGGATAAAATCGAGAATAAACACAATCACCAACAAGCGCTGTTACATAAATTAGAATTACTGCGTGATGAACTCATTGCCAAAGGGGACGAAGCATTAAGCAATGTGTTAAATGACTACCCTAACGCCGATCGCCAGCATCTGCGCAACCTAATCCGCGCAGCGCAAAAAGAAAAATCACAAAACAAACCACCAAAAGCCTATCGTGAAATCTTTCAATATTTAAAAGAATTAGCGATTGAAGAATAATTTGTAATCCCCACATATCTCAATAAAAATGGCACGCTT
>NZ_PQVJ01000016.1 GCF_002921135.1 Avibacterium gallinarum
AACCCAAAAACAGCAACTTTTCCAGCCGCTCCTCGTCCTCGTTTTCCCTTTCGATGACCACCAAAATAGCTTTCGTCTAGTTCAATTTCCCCCTCAAAAATCTCGTTAACTTCAAGGGATAAATGATAGCCAATCACAAGCCTGATTTTATGGTAGAACAAAGCGGCTGTATTCGGTTGAATATCTAGCAAATTTGCTGCTGTTCTTGCAGTAACTTCTGCGACAAAAAACTCAAGCAGTTTTTTCTGCATGGATTTCTTTAATTTACAATATGTTATCTTCATTTTTGTAGTATAGCATTGTTGCTAATCTACTACAGCCCCTAAATTTTTCAGGCTACCTGAACACACAAACATCATTTCAATACCTATTGAAATGAAAAACACACCCTGCTATACTAACCGCCTATGAATATGAACACCGAACACGCCAGCAAACTGTTTGAAAGTCTTGCTTCGCCCACACGCCTTGCCATTTTCCAAGCTCTGACCGCCGAAGGGGGGCGTGGTATGGTGGCGGGCGATTTGGCAAAACAGCTCAATCTTGCCCCCAATAATCTGTCGTTTCACTTAAAAACTTTGGCAAACGCCAACCTTGTTTACAGTGAACAGCAGGGAAAATTTGTCCGTTATTTCGCCAATTTGGCGATGATGAACGGCTTGATTGAGTTTTTATTGCATCGCTGTTGTGAAAACGCAAGCGGTGGCGATTGCGAAAAATTTTGCCAATCGTGTTAACAAATTTTTTGCCCATTCATTTCAATAACTCTTGAAGTAAGGAACATACTATGCACCCAATCAGCATTTATCACAATCCCAAATGTGGTACTTCTCGCAACACGCTGGCTTTGATTCGCCATTTGGGCATTGAGCCGACCATTATTCATTATCTGGACACCCCGCCCGATGAACGCACACTACGCCAACTGATTAAGCAAATGAACATCACGCCCAGAGAGCTTTTGCGAAGTAATGTGCCTGAATATCAACAATTTAATTTGGACAACGAGGTGAGTGACAACGACATCATCAAGGCAATGCTAACCGCCCCCATTTTAATCAACCGCCCGATTGTCATCACCGAAAAAGGCGTGCGTTTGTGCCGTCCAAGCGAAGTGTTTCTGAGCATTTCACCTGTGGTATTACACAGTGATTTTGTCAAAGAAGATGGCGAAATCATCCGCGTACAAGGGGCATAAAATGGGCATTTTTGAACGATTTTTGAGTGTGTGGGTGGGGTTGGCGATTTTGCTTGGCGTGGGGCTGGGTATTTGGTTTACGCCTTATTTTCAATGGATTGCCACAATGCAGGTGGCTCAAATCAATTTGCCGATTGCGGTGCTGATTTGGCTGATGATTTATCCGATGATGATACAAATTGACTGGCTTGCCATTAAAAATATCCGCCACAATCCCAAAGGGCTGTGGCTGACTTTAACGGTGAATTGGTTGATTAAGCCTTTTACGATGGCACTTGTTGGCTGGTTGTTTTTTAAGGTGTTTTTTGCTGGCTGGGTAGATGAACAATCGGCAAACGAATACATTGCAGGTATGATTTTGCTTGGGGTTGCACCTTGTACGGCAATGGTTTTTGTTTGGTCTCAACTGGTCAAAGGCGACCCCAATTACACGCTGGTGCAAGTGTCTTTAAATGATGTGATTATGATTTTTGCCTTTGCCCCGATTGCTGGGCTACTTTTGGGTATCAACGACATCACAATCCCGTGGGATCCGCTGTTTTTTAGCGTGTTGCTGTATTTGGTGTTGCCTTTGCTTGTGGGAGTTGCCACTCGCAAATCTTTGCAAGATGAACACAAAATTCGCCAATTCAGCCAGCGTTTTAAGCCTTTGTCTATCTTGGGATTGTTATTGACGGTGGTGCTGTTGTTTGCGTTTCAGGCACAAACCATTGTGGATAAGCCGATGATTATCCTGCTGATTGCCATTCCTTTATTGGTGCAGACTTACGGCATTTTTGCCTTGAGTGCGATTTGGGCAAAATGGCTTAAATTGCCCCACGCCATTTCCGCCCCTGCTTGCTTAATCGGCACAAGCAATTTTTTTGAATTGGCGGTGGCGGTGGCGATTGCTTTATTTGGTTTAAATTCAGGGGCGGCATTGGCAACGGTGGTGGGCGTGTTGGTTGAAGTGCCTGTGATGTTGTCGCTGGTGTGGTGGATAAACCGAAAATCGCTGGAAAATAAAGGGGTGTAGGTTTTTCAGGCTGCCTGAAAGTTATTTTGCAAAATTCTCAAACAAAAACACCGCTTGAAAATCAAATTCAAACGGTGTTTATAAATTAACTGACTTTTACTTCCACCCAAGCCCTTTTGATGATTTCTTGACTGGCTTGTAATGCTAAAAATGCCAAAATAAACGCCACAATTAAATCAGGATATTTTGATTGAAAAAAATAAACTGCTATGCCAGCCAAAATCACTGCCACATTACCAATCGCATCATTGCGAGAACATACCCATACACTTCGGACATTACTGTCGCCATCACGGAATTTTAATAATATCAACAATGCCGACACATTCACCAATAACGCCAAAAATCCCACAATACTCATTTCGCTATAACTGGGAATTTCCCCATAAAACGCACGATAAATGGTTGTAATTAAAATAAATAAGCCAAAAACGCCCATCGTTAGCCCCTTAACCATAGATGCTTTGGCACGGTAACTTAATGCCATTGGCAAAACAATCAAACTTATCAAATAATTGGCACTATCGCCCAAGAAATCCAAGCTGTCCGACAACAGCGAAGTTGAACCCGATTTAATCCCCATTACAATTTCCACAAAGAACATTGATAAATTTAATATCAAGACAATCCACAAGGCTTTTTTGTACTTGGGTGATTGATGAATGGGCTGATTTGAACTGCAACAACTTTGGCACGCCATAACAAACTCCGAAAGATGATTGAAATTTGCTATAATATAAACTCCGTAGTTATTACAGAGTCAAGTACAATGTCAAAAATTTTTCAAATTAAACAAGCCAGTGAACAAACAGGCGTGCATTTAGAAACCATTCGTTATTATGAAAAACAAGGCTTAATCAAGCCAACTTTTCAAGCTAATGGCTACCGAGTTTTTGATGAAAATCAGCTAGAACAATTACGCTTTATTAAAACTTGTCGCAATATCGGTTTTTCTTTAAATGACATTCAGGTCTTATTGACATTTCAAACAACTCCCAATCATCAATGTGATGATGTTGATGAATTAACCCAAAAACATTTATCACATATCAACGAACAAATTAAGCAATTACAAGAAGTTAAATCATTTTTGGAACAAATTATTGGTTGTCAAAATAAAGAAATTGAAAATTGTCAAATCATTAAAAGTATTAAAGATAAAGGATAATGTTTTTCAGGCAGCCTGAAAGTTCATTTTTGCAAAATTTCCACACAAAAACACCGCTTGAATTGCTCCAAACGGTGTTTTAAACAAATATTTAAGGGGCTGTACTAGATAACTAGGGAAATCTAATTTCAGGTTAGAATAATCCCTATGAGAAGAAGTCGTTTAAGTCAGTACAAGCAAAACAAACTGATTGAACTGTTTATTGCGGGTGTTAGTGCTCGCACTGCAGCTCAATTAGTCGGCGTTAATAAAAACACTGCTGCCTATTATTTTCATCGTTTACGTTTACTGATTTTCCATAACAGCCCGCATCTGGAAATGTTTGATGGCGAAGTAGAGGTTGATGAAAGCTATTTTGGCGGACAGCGCAAAGGCAAACGCGGTCGCGGGGCAGCCGGCAAAGTGGCTGTATTCGGGCTTCTGAAGCGCAACGGCAAGGTTTACACCGTTGCTGTGCCCAATACGCAAACTGCCACTTTATTGCTGATAATACGTGAGCAGGTAAAGCCTGACAGTATTGTTTATACTGATTGTTACAAAAGCTATGATGTACTTGATGTGAGTGAGTTTAGCTACTTTCGCATCAATCACAGCACACATTTTGCTGAACGACAAAATCATATTAACGGAATTGAGAACTTTTGGAATCAGGCAAAACGCCACTTACGGAAGTTTAACGGCATTCCCAAAGAGCATTTTGAACTGTATTTGAAGGAATGTGAATGGCGTTTTAACCACAGTGAAATAAAAGTTCAAATTTCCATTTTAGAACATTTAGTAAAGCAGAATTTATTCTAGTTATCTAGTACAGCCCCAAAAATAATAGTGGATGGTACGTTGGCATATCTCTACTACAAGCAGTAGGATTTTGAGAAAAATTTTCAAATGATAGAATTTTTTCAGATTACTTGACCTTAACCCTAGGTCAAGCTTTAACATTGCGCCATTCCATCTCAATAAAAATAAGGACATCTTATGAAATTACATAAATTCACCCGCTCATTGTTGCTTTTAAGTTTAGGCATAACCGCTTTTGCTCAAGCACAAACACTTTCTATGGAAGTGTGGAAAAGCCCGACTTGTGGCTGTTGTAATGAATGGATCAGCTATATGCAGAAAAACGGTTTTGAGATTAAAGTCAACGAAACAGGCAATTATGATGCCCATAAGCGCTTTAACATTAAAGATGAACACGCTTCTTGCCACACGGCAGTGATTGATGGCTATGTGATTGAAGGGCATGTACCTGTTGAAGATATCAAACATTTACTCGCAGAAAAACCCGATGCAGTTGGCTTGTCCGCACCTGGCATGCCGATTGGCTCACCAGGTATGGATGGTGAAGCATACGGCGGACGCAAAGATCCTTATGATATTGTTTTGATTAAGAAAAACGGTGAAAGTGAAGTGTTCAAATCCTATAACCAATAGGGGGGAAAGAATGAAACGTCGAGATTTTTTACGTTATGGAATTGGAATTAGCTTAGCCAGTAGCTCGCTTTATAGCCTTGCGAATATGATGAACCACGCACAACATGGCAATATGGCGATGATGCATTCAGCACCTACTGGCCTAATGCCAACTGAGGCAATGCCTTCAGGTTTATCGCTTAATGGGATATTGCCAAAACTTGCTAATCAATCGACTCAAGCTGGGCTATTCAAAGCCACTTTAAAAGCAGAGCCAATTAAAATTCGCCTCGCAGACAATAAAGAAACGGAATTTTGGGCTTATAACGGACAACTACCAGGGCCACAAATTGAAGTATTTGAAGGCGATACCGTAGAAATTGAATTTATCAATCACCTACCACAACCCTCAACAGTACATTGGCACGGCTTAGATGTACCAAATGAGGCGGATGGTAACCCGATGGATATGGTTGAACCGCAAGGGAAAAAAGTCTATCGCTTTACGCTACCTCAAGGCAGTGCTGGGACATATTGGTACCACCCTCATCCACATGACCATGTTTCCGAACAAGTCTATAAAGGCTTAGCAGGCACTTTCGTTGTTAAAGCGAAAAATGATCCCCTTGCACACCTTCCTGAACAACATTGGGTGATTTCCGATCTGCGTTTAAATGCCGATGGCACCATTCCACCAAACACAATGTTAGATTGGATGAATGGACGTGAGGGGGAATTTGTGTTAATCAACGGTCAATATCAGCCCCAAATTCAAGTGAAAAAGAATGAACGAATTCGCCTTTGGAATGCCACTAGCGCTCGTTATTTTCGTTTAAACATTCCAGGGGTGAAATGGATTGTGGTGGGTACCGAAGGTGGTTTACTTGAAAAACCTCGCTCGCCTGTTGATGAACTGCTACTCACACCAGCCGAACGCGTTGAAGTGATTATGGTGGGTGAAACGCAAGGAACAGTCAATTTACAAAGCGGTTATTATGATCGCCGTAAGATGATGGTGCAAGAACAGCCTAAAGATCTCACTTTAGCCACAATTCAGGTGAAATCAGAACCTGTTCAGTTACCTGAAAGCTTAAGGTCCTTGCCTAACTGGGATGAGCCAAAGCAGGTTCGCCAAATTCGCTTTAGTGAAAAAATGATGAACCATACGAATATGCCAATGATGAACCACGGTACACATCACGCTACTACAACACCAACGGACAACCCTATTCCACCAATGATGAATGGTATGTTCTTAATCAACGGTCAAACCTTTGATATGAACCGTATTGATTTTGTTACCAAATTGAATGAAGTGGAACAGTGGGAAATCTTCAATGAAAGCCATATGGATCATCCATTCCATTTGCATGGCACTCAATTTGAAGTAATTCAACATACGTTAAACGGTAAAACCTTTAAGCCAGAAGGCAGAGCGTTAAAAGATGTGGTTAATTTACGCCCTTATGAAAAAGTGATTATTCGCTTTAAGCAAGGACATACTGGGTTGAAAATGTACCATTGCCATATTTTAGAACATGAAAATCTCGGTATGATGGGGATGTTTAAAGTGGAATAGTGGTATCTAACTATAAAAATAGAGGGATTTTCGTGAAAATTTGTAAATTGCGAAAATCCCTCTGCTTGTCATTATTTATTCCAACGGTTTAACAACGCAACAAGTGAGAGCATCACAGGCACTTCAACCAATACACCGATAACAGTGGCTACATATGAACTTATTTAATAACCTATCTGGTAATTCACTTTCCGGTTATATAGATAATATTTTATGGTCTTGATGCTTTAATAAAAGTGAGTATTTTCTTCTCTTGGTTTTTTATGATTTATTTTTACAAAATTTAAAGGGCTGTAGTAGATTAGCAACAATGCTATACTACAAAAATGAAGATAACA
>NZ_PQVJ01000017.1 GCF_002921135.1 Avibacterium gallinarum
AATATTTAAGCTGTTTTTCTGCAAGTTTGAGTAATAGTGATTGTTGCTCATTTAAAACGGGTAGCGCAAATCCAGCTGAACGCTCTTTCCAATAATAGGTATAAGGCTTGCTATCGTTGTTACATTCTAAATCGTCAAAATGTAAGCAAAGTGCTTGTAGCGTTCTCTGAATACTACGTAAATCACGATTAAAGCCTAAATCTTTCAGTTTTTCGTGAATCGTTTTCGCCTCTATGCTCGCTGGCAGCCTAGGAATAATCCTTAAAATTTCTATCTGCAAAAGCGTAGCATCAATATCTTTTGGTCGAGTTGTCATAATTTTATAATTTCCTCTAGCTTCAATTATAAAATTATAGCAAAAGCAAGTGAATATTTTGTGAGAATAGTGAGGAGTTTAGGGCTAATCTAATATAGATATAGCCCTTATATATTTTACTTCGGCGCTTGCATAAAGCGGAAGAAGTCGCTGTCTGGTTTGAGAATCAGCATATTGTTTGATTCTGCAAAGCTTTTTTCGTAGGCTTTCATACTACGCACAAAGCTATAAAATTCGGGTTCTTGCGCAAAAGCATCGGCGTAAAGTTTGGCGGCGGCGGCATCACCGTTACCACGCAATTCTTGTGCCGTTTTATTGGCGGTCGCCAGAATTACCGTAACTTTACGATCCACATCGGCTTGGATAAATGCTGCTTTTTCTTTACCTTGTGAACGATGCTCACGGGCCACTGCATCACGCTCTGCACGCATACGTTGGTAGATTGATGACGACACTTCATCAGGGAGATTGATTTGTTTTACTCGCACATCAACCACTTCAATCCCTAATTCTGAGGTACTATCTTGCCCTGTATTCAAGGCTTTGCGCGCGCCAACCATTAATTCGCCACGTGTCCCTGACACAATGTCTTTAATGGTGCGTGAACCCACTTCAGAGCGTAAACGGTCATTCACTTTACGGCGTAATAAGTTGGACGCTTGAGTATAATCGCCGCCGCCTGTTGCAGTGAAGAAACGACCAAAATCACTGATTCGCCATTTCACATAAGAATCCACTAAAAGATCTTTTTTCTCTACGGTAACAAAGCGGTCGGGTGCACCATCAAGGGTGCGAATGCGTGCATCTAACACTTTCATTGAGTCAATAAATGGGATTTTGAAGTGTAAACCCGGCTCATACACCACCACTTTATTGTCTGAATCACGATGAACTTTGCCGAAACGCAACATAATGCCACGCGTGCCTTCATCTACAATCACAAGGCTAGAATAAATCACTGCAAGCAATACCAGTAAAACAGGGGTTAAAATCTTACGCATTAGTTAAATCTCCCTTGGCGATTTTCAGATGATTGTTGATAGCTCTCACTATTGGAAAAAGAGCGAGTTTCGGAATAAATTTCCTGATTTTTCACCGCACTTTGTGAATTTGATGAGTTAGGTGCGGTGCTTTTTTGGCTATTTTTTTGCGATAAAATTTTATCGAGCGGCAGTACACTTAAATTATTGCCGTTACTATCAAGCAACACTTTTGGCGTGTTTGCCATCACTTTTTCCATCGTTTGAATATATAAGCGATCACGCAATAATTGCGGCGCAGCTTTAAATTCAGGCAATAGACGTTGGAAACGTTCCACTTCCCCTTGTGCATTTAACACCACTTGATCTTTATAGGCCGTGGCTTCTTCAATAATGCGTTGTGCATTACCACGTGCGATTGGCTCTTGCTCGCGGGCATAGGCTTCCGCTTCACGAATATAGCGTTGCTCATCTTCTTGTGCTTTGATCGCATCATCAAAGGCGGCTTTCACTTCTTCAGGCGGGCGTGCAGATTGGAAGTTCACATCAAGCACTTCTAGCCCCATATCATAAGGCTGAATAATGCCATTCAAGGCTTTCCAAGTGTCTTCACGCACGATGGAACGCCCCGTGGTTAAAATATCGTCCATTGACATATGGCCAATCACATAACGCAACGCACTGTCGGTAGCTTGGTTTAAGCTGTCATCGGCATTGGTTACGCTGAATAAATATTTTGCTGGATCACTCACGCGATATTGCACGGTCATTTCCACTTTCACCATATTTTCATCGCGAGTGAGCATTGCCCCTTGGGTTTTCAGCTCTTTCACTTGTTCCACATTAACGGGGATCACTTTATCTACGAAAGTTGGTTTCCAGTTCAAACCCGGTTGTACGATTTTTTCCAGCTCACCAAAACGCAACACCACGCCACGTTCCGCTTCTTTCACAGTGTAAAAACCGCTCACGCCCCAAACAATCGCACCAATCACTGCGGCAACAGGTAACAATTTTCCTAAGCCGAATGACAGGCCTTTGCCGCCGCCATTATGGTTGCCACCATTTTGGCCGCCACCGAGTTTTTTCAATAAATTACTAAAGACTTCTTCAAGATCAGGTGGGGATTGTTCCTGCTTATTGCGCTTATCCCATTGGTTATTTGGATCGGATTTGTTATCCGATTGATTTGGGTTGCTCCCTGGTTTTCCCCAAGGATCTTGATCTGAACCATTAAAGGACATTCTTTTCTCCATTTGTCAAAAAATTGTTACAAGTCTAAACAAAATAATAAGTGAAGTCTAGGGCGGATTGCCCGCTTTTCCTTCCCTTTAAACCGTCAAAATTTCGTTAAAGTGCGGTTCACTTTATAGCAAATTTTTTGCCTTAATTCAGTGGAAATTAAACTTTTATCATTCCAATACAAATAATGCGCTGTTGCCAGGGTTTCATTAGCAAAAACGGCCAAATAAAAGGGCAATTCTTGCGTAAATATGGCTTCCCCTTGCGGGCAATAGGCTGAAAATAATTGCAGGTTCTCTGCTTGGTGATCCACTTCCGATAATTTCACAATGCCCACTCCTTGGGATTTCAACAGCGCTTCACGCAAACACCAAATACGATAAAAAGCCGTTCTTTTGTCGAAGTGCTTGGCAAACCATTGTTGTTCTTGTTCGGGAGCGAAATGACCAAGCAAGGCAGCATAATCCCGTTCTTTTTGCGGAAATTCAATGTCAATTCCCACCGCACTTTGGTTTTCATTTTTTTCATCAACCTTGAGTATCACCGCCACCCAATCGCCTGAATGGCTGATATTAAAATCAATATTCGGCGTAGGAAAATAAGGGCGCTGGCTTTGGCTGTATGCGATTTGTGCTAAAAGTGCGGTGGAAATTTTTGCGGTTTTTAATAATTGCCATAGCAAAAAATGTGCCACCCAACGGCAACGATAACGTTGCAACAAACGTGGTTGTTCAGGCGGGGCTTGACGTAATTTATAGCTTAATAATTCTGTGGGAATTTGGCTAAAAGGATAAGCCTGTTGAATATTTCCCCACGCAATAAAAATGCTCATTGACGCTCCTTGTTACGCAGGGAAAGAAAATTAATGTTGAAAACGTGCCAAACGCGCACGGCAGAATTGTTCTTGTTTCTCAGCAGAGAGTTTTGTAAATTCTTTGCGATATTGTGCAAAATCCTGTTGCAACGCCTGCAAGGTTTCCGCAGGTAAGGTGGAAGTGGCAACATTCTCATCTAAAATATTGAAATAGGTTTGGCAGCTGTTAGCTAATTTAGCCGATTGAGTAACATTCAGCACTGAACTACAAGCAGATAACAATAAGCTGATAACGACAATAAATTTTTTCATACCATTCCTTTTTATAAGTCAAAAAATAAGCGTTGCCTAGTTTTAGACAACGCCTCTATTCTACCCTAATTTATTAAGATAACAACTCATTTACACGTTTAATGAATGCGGTTGGATTTTCCAGCGATCCGCGCTCCGCAAACATTGCCTGTTCAAGCAGTAATTCCACCCAATTTGCAAAGGCTGCATCGTCTGTCATCTCCGCCACTTTTTTCACTAATGAATGGTCTGGATTTAGCTCAAAGGTATATTTCACTTCTGGCACTGGCTGCCCACTCATTGCAAACAATTTCGCCATTTGTGTAGTCATTTGATCGTTATCCGTTGAAACCACCGCTGGGGTATCCGTTAAACGATGGGTTAAACGCACTGCTTTCACGCGATCTCCCAATAAGGTTTTCACGCGTTCAACGAAAGCACCAAAGGCTTCATCTTGTGCTTTTTGTTCTTCCTGTTCTTGATCCGCTAAATCGCCTAAATCAAGATCGGACTTGGTAATAGGCTGCAATGGTTTGCCATCAAATTCGGTGAGATAACTTACCATCCATTCATCAATACGATCAGAAAGCAACAACACTTCAATGCCTTTCTTATTAAACAGCTCTAAGTGCGGGCTATTTTTCGCCGCAATATAGCTATCTGCTGTGATGTAATAAATGGCTTTTTGCCCTTCTTTCATTCGCGAAACATAATCTTGCAAGGAAACGGTTTGCTCGCTGCTATCATTATGCGTTGAAGCAAAACGATATAAACGGGCAATTTGCTCGCGGTTAGCCACATCTTCCGCCACACCTTCTTTTAACACCAAGCCAAATTCTTTCCAGAATTGTAAATATTGCTCTGGATTGTCTTTCGCTAATTTTTCTAACATTTGTAATGAACGCTTGATAAGCGCTTTACGCAAGGCGGCGGTTACTTTGTTATCTTGCAGAATTTCACGAGAAACGTTGAGCGGTAAATCATTGCTATCAATTAAACCACGCATAAAACGCAGATAATTCGGCATAAATTGTTCCGCATCGTCCATAATAAACACACGTTGCACATAGAGTTTTAAACCTTTTTTGTGATCGCGGTTAAAGAGATCCCAAGGGGCTTTTGACGGCACATAAAGCAAGCTTGTATATTCTTGATTTCCTTCCACTTTATTGTGCGCCCACAGTAGTGGATCGGCAAAATCGTGGCTTAAATGTTTGTAAAACTCTTTATATTCTTCATCAGAAATTTCGCCTTTTGAGCGTGTCCACAAGGCTTGGGCTTTGTTGATCTTTTCCCATTTCACGCCGGTTTCTTTGCCTTCATCATCATATTCTGGTGTCAAAATCTCTACTGGCAAACCAATATGATCGGAATATTTGCTGATGATTTCACGCAAACGCCACGCGTTGGCAAACTCTTTATCTTCCGCGCGCAAGTGCAATGTGATCTCCGTTCCACGATCTTTTTTCTCAATGTTTTCAACGGTATATTCACCTTCACCAGTGGATTCCCACAACACACCTTGATCTGCTAGCACACCTGCGGCACGGGTTTTCACGGTTACTTTATCCGCCACAATAAAGGCAGAATAAAAACCAACACCAAATTGTCCGATAAGCTGGCTGTCTTTCGCTTGATCCGCGCCAAGTGCGCTCAAAAATTCTTTCGTTCCTGATTTCGCAATCGTCCCTAAATGATCGATCACTTGCTCACGCGTCATTCCAATTCCGTTATCGCTAATGGTGATCGTGCCTTTTTCTTCATCAAAGCTGATACGCACTTTTAAATCGCCATCACCTTCATATAATTCTGGTGCAGAAAGCGCTTTAAAACGCAACTTGTCCGCCGCATCAGACGCATTTGAGATTAGCTCACGCAGGAAGATTTCTTTATTCGAGTAAAGTGAGTGGATCATTAATTGAAGTAATTGTTTAACTTCAGATTGAAATCCACGAGTTTCTTGATTTTTGTTCATATTGTATCCTCTCTTTTGCAATGGGATCTTATATAGGAATAAATAAGGGAATTTCAACGGGGGATTTTTTGTTCGGTGAAAGTTTAAGCATTTCTGCTGTAATAAAAATGCGGTGAAAAATCACCGCACTTTGCTATTATGAAATGAGTTATCTAATCACAATCTGTGCAATGGTATATCCAACCATACAAGCTACCACGACACCAATTAGCCCCGGTACCATAAAGCTGTGGTTGAAGTAATATTTACCAATTTTGGTTGTTCCTGTTACGTCAAAGTTCACCGTTGCGATGTCTGACGGATAATTTGGAATGAAGAAATAACCGTAAGTGGCTGGCATTAATCCCACTAATAATGGTGCAGGTAAACCTAGACCAATTCCCACTGGTAGCATCATTACTGCGGTGGCGGCTTGGCTGTTGATCACCACGGAAACAGCAAACAATGCAAAGGCGAATGTCCAAGGGTAAGTGCTTACCATTTCAGTAATGCCTGCTTTAAATTGTGGCATTGCGAATTTGAAGTAAGTATCACTCATCCACGCAATCCCGAAAATCGCAATGGCAGCTACCATACCTGATTTAAACACCACCCCATTTGGCACGATTTGCGGATTGGTTTTAGTGACCAATAAAATAATCCCACCAAAACACAGCATCATCATTTGAATGATGTAAGACATTGAAATCGGTTTGATTTTTTCACCCACGCCAACTGTACGAATTTCTGGGAACATTGCGATGAACACAATCACAACAAGGGCTAATAAGAATAAATAAACCGATTGTTTTGCCGCTGGTGGCAATTCTTCGTTTAAAGTGGTGCTAGTGGTATTTAAAATACGTTCACGCCAAATTGGATCTTGTAAACGGCGTTGGTATTCTGGATCTTGCTCAAGTTCTTTACCACGGCGCATACTATAAAGCGATAAGGCGATAGTTCCCGCTAAGGTTGCTGGTACAGTTACACAAATAATATCTAACAAACTGATGTGATCGAAGCCCGGCAACTCAGTAATACGTCCTAAATAAAACACCACGGCCGCAGATAATGGGCTAGAAGTAATCGCCAATTGCGATGCCACGGAAGCTGCTGCCATTGGGCGTTCTGGACGAATTTTATTTTTCAATGCCACATCACCAATGATCGGCATAATAGAATACACCGAATGGCCGGTTCCGAGCATAAAGGTCATTAAATAAGTCACCAATGGCCCGAGCAAGGTAACCCGTTTCGGATTATTACGCAGAATTTTTTCTGCTACTTGCAGCATAAATTTCAGCCCGCCAGCCGCTTCTAATACGGAAGCACAGGTTACCACGGCTAATATGATCAGCATTACATCAATCGGGGCTTTTCCTAATGGCATACGCAACACGAAAACTTCAATTGCTAAGCCAATTCCCGATACCACACCCAAACCAATACCACCGTATCGGCTACCGATATAAAGCATTAATAATAGAAACAAAAATTCTAAATAAAGCATAGTCTATCCCTAAAATGAGTTATAAAAATTTCCGTTAGCAATAATACTTTATTTACAATTTTCTACAATATTCTTGGTGGGATTATTTGATGAAAAGGCTATCTAAATCAAATTTTTATGGAGAGGAAAAAATTAAGGCGGTTTTTACGCCGCCTTAATGTGATTATTGGTTGTTTTGAACATAATCAATTGCTGATTGAACAGTAGTGATTTTTTCAGCTTCTTCATCAGGAATTTCGATATCGAATTCTTCTTCTAAAGCCATCACTAATTCAACAGTGTCTAAAGAGTCTGCACCTAAATCTTCAACGAAAGAAGCTTCTGGTTTAACGTCTTCTTCTTTAACACCTAATTGTTCAACAATGATTTTTTTTACGCGTTCTTCAATGCTCATTTGCTTTTCCTATTATAGTTAGCCATAAAATAATGGTTTTATAGTGTATGTATTTTTAGCTAAGTTGCAACCTATTTTTGCAAGGTCAAACCACAAATCAACTAACAAAAATACATTCGCTAAAAATAAGTTACGTTACTTTGCTAACGCAACAGCCAACGTAAACAATTTACATCGCTGAGGGCGATTTTAGCATTAAGCCCCCCGCTTGGCTATGCTTTCGTGCAAGAAATTGTTTTAAATCAAAGATTAAACAGAAAATCTTTTCCGCGATGGAATAAATTTTCCTTTTAAATCTTAGGGTTATAGCATTACGCCATATACATTCCACCATTAACGTGTAGGGTAGAACCAGTGATATAACCTGCATCATCAGAGGCTAAAAATGCCACCGCTTTGGCAATGTCTTTTGGCTCGCCTAAACGACCCGCAGGCACGTTAGCCAAGGTTGCCGCTTTTTGTTCTTCCGTTAATGCGTCTGTCATATCTGTGGCAATAAAACCGGGGGCAATCACGTTTACGGTGATGCCGCGTGAAGCCACTTCTTTGGCAAGGGCTTTGCTGAAGCCAATTAAACCTGCTTTTGCCGCACAATAGTTCGCTTGTCCTGGGTTACCCATTGAGCCAACCACCGAGCCAATGGTGATAATGCGTCCAAAGCGTTTTTTCATCATTGAACGTAACATTGCTTTGGAAAAATGGAATACCGACGTGAGATTAGTTTGCAAAATATCAAACCATTCTTCATCTTTCATTCGCATTAATAGGTTATCACGGGTGATCCCTGCGTTATTAACAAGAATATCAATATCGCCAAAATCGGCTTTGATTTGTGCAAGCACAGCATCAATAGATTGCGCGTCCGCAACATTCAATAC
Organism: Avibacterium gallinarum; assembly: GCF_002921135.1. Lineage (GTDB taxonomy): Bacteria > Pseudomonadota > Gammaproteobacteria > Enterobacterales > Pasteurellaceae > Avibacterium > Avibacterium gallinarum. The sequence goes on from NZ_PQVJ01000017.1 coordinate 8,380, forward strand.
AAGGCCTTTGCCTTTTTCACCTAAGTAAGCAGAAATGCTTTCAGCTCCTTTTTCAGAAGTGGCTGTGCCGATCACAAATGCGCCTTTTGCACTTAATTCTTCTGCAATCGCGCGTCCAATCCCACGGGTTGCCCCTGTTACTAACGCAATTTTACCTTGCATAATTGTTCTCCTAATTGTCTTTTTTAGGCTTCGGTTAATACCGCGTGCGCTTTTTCTAGCGATGCTACATCATTGACGGCAACGGCGGTTAATTCTTTCACGATACGGCTTGTTAAACCAGTAAGCACTTTATTTGGGCCAATTTCTACTAACACTTCAATGCCATTTTGTGCCATTTTTTCTACGGTTTCAGTCCAGCGTACAGGGCTGTATAGCTGACGAATAAGTGCGGTGCGAATTTCTTCACTTTTTTCTTCTGCTTTCACATCAACATTATTGATCACCGCAACTTCAGGGGCTTTAATGGCAATGCTTTCTAACGATACGGCAAGTTGATCTGCCGCTGGTTTCATTAAGGCACAGTGAGAAGGCACGCTCACCGCTAAAGGTAAGGCACGTTTTGCGCCTGCTTCTTTACAGGCGGCTGCGGCACGTTCTACGGCGGCTTTTGCGCCTGCAATGACCACTTGCCCTGGTGAGTTAAAATTCACCGCTGAAACCACTTCGCCTTGCTCGGCATCTTTACAAGCTTTGATGATTGATTCGTTATCTAAACCAATAATGGCATACATTGCACCAGTGCCTTCTGGCACGGCTTGTTGCATTAATTTTCCGCGTAATTCCACTAATTTAATGGCATCTTGGAAATCAATAACACCTGCGCAAACTAAGGCCGAATATTCACCAAGGCTATGGCCTGCCATTACGCTTGGTTTTAAATCTGGATATTGTTGTTGCCAAACACGATAAATTGCCACGGAAGCGGCTAAAAGTGCGGGCTGAGTTTGCCAAGTTTTGTTTAATTCTTCCGCAGGGCCTTGTTGTACGAGTTGCCATAAATCATAGCCAAGCACTTCAGAGGCTTGTTTAAAGGTTTGTTCTACAACGGGAAATTGATTAGCTAAATCCGCTAACATTCCCACTGCTTGAGATCCTTGTCCTGGGAAAACCATTGCAAATTTTTTCATTCTTATATCCTATTTTCGATTTTGAGTTGCTATTCTAGCAGATAAATTTAAAAACGAACTAAGGCTGCACCCCAAGTCCAACCACCGCCAAAGGCTTCTAATAAGACTAATTGACCACGCTGAATACGTCCATCACGCACTGCTTCATCAAGAGCAGTTGGCACGGTGGCGGCACTAGTATTGCCATAGCGATCAAGGGTGATCACCACTTGCGACATATCCATTTCTAGTTTTTTCGCGGTGGCGCTGATAATGCGTAAGTTCGCTTGATGTGGCACTAACCAGTCAATATCTTTTTTATCTAGCTTATTGAAAGCAAGGGTTTCTTCCACCACCTCTGATAATTGGCTCACCGCCAATTTGAACGTGGCATTGCCTTGCATTGAGATATAACCAGAATGGGTATCCTTAGGTTCAGCCTGTGGTAATACGAGCATATTATCGGTATCAGGCGAAGCGTGTAAGTGGGTTGAAATAATGCCTGTATTTTCATCGGCTTCTAAAATCACCGCACCTGCACCATCACCAAATAACACCACTGTGCTGCGATCGGTTTCATCAAGATGACGTGAGTTTAAATCCGCACCAATCACCAAGGCTTTTTTCACTTGCCCGTTACGCACAAATTGATCCGCCACTGAAAGGGCATACACAAAACCTGTACAAGCTGCTGCAACATCAAAGGCAATAGCGTCTTTAATGCCAAGAATGCCTTGAATTTGACAAGCTGCACTTGGGTAAGAATGAGAATTCGTGGTTGTGCCAACCACAATGAGATCGATTTCTTGTGGATCAATATTGGCCATTGCTAAGGCGTTCTGCGCTGCCGCTGCGCCCATTGTTGCAACGGTTTCATTCTCACCTGCAATACGGCGTTCTTTAATGCCTGAACGCGTGGTGATCCACTCATCAGAGGTATCCACCATTTTTTCTAAATCGGCATTTGTTCTCACTTGTTCTGGCGCATAGCTACCAGTGGCTAAAATTCTACTATACATAACAATTTCTAATGATTAATGAATTGAAAGCTAATATCTTTGCAAGCCAGCTAAAATCTTTTCAGGGATTTTTTGTCTTGCTTGCTGTGCCGCATCAGCAATGGCGTAAGCAAAGCCATCAATGTTAGCACTGCCGTGGCTTTTGACGACCACAGCGGTTAAACCAATTAATGACGCGCCGTTATATTGGTCTGGATTAATTTGTTTTAAGCGTTGATAGCTCCCTTTCAACAAGAAAGTTCGCACAAACCAGCGAAAAATCGGTTTTAAAATATGATTTGTTTTATTCAATGTTGGACTGCCTTTGAATAAAGAAATCACATTCTTTGCCGCGCCCTCTAAGGTTTTTAATGCCACATTGCCCACAAAGCCGTCATTGACAATCACATCAGCTTTGCCGTTGAGCAATAAATCTCCCTCAATAAAACCAATGTAATTTAAGGTGGGATTTTGCTTCAATAATTCTGCCGCATCACGAATAGATTTATACCCTTTAATTTCTTCGATGCCAATATTTAGCAACGCAATACGCGGAAAAACCAGATCTAAACAATTCTCGGCGAAAATTGATCCCATTAATGCAAACTGATAAAGATTTTCTGCACTACATTCAATATTGGCGCCAAGATCAAGCATTACGGAACGATCGCCATTCATTGTAGGAATCACAGAAATTAACGCAGGACGCTCAATTCCTTTCAGCGGTTGCAATAAAATTTTAGCTAAACCCATTAATGCTGCCGTATTACCTGCACTCACGCACGCTTGCGCCTCGCCTTTTTGCACCGCTTCAATGGCTAAACGCATTGATGTGCCTTTGCTATGGCGTAGGGCATAAGACAAACCTTGGGTATTTTCAATGATTCTGCTGCAATGGCAAACCTTGATACGATCTTGCAACGCAGTGGGGATATTTTCTAATAAAGGGAGAATTTTTTGGCTATCGCCAAATAATAAAAGAGAAAGCATCGGATCTTGTTCCAACGCTTTTATGGATGCTGGGATAGTAACACGGGGACCAATGTCCCCGCCCATCACATCTAACGCAAGGGTTAGACGGCTCAAGTGAATACCTTATATAAAAAAGGAATTACTTGTTGATCACTTTACGACCGCGGTAGTAACCGTCAGCAGTAACGTGGTGACGTAAATGGGTTTCGCCAGTTGCTTTATCTACTGATACTGCTGCAGTAGTTAAGGCATCGTGTGAACGACGCATATCACGACGTGAACGAGATTTTTTATTTTGTTGAACAGCCATTGGCTATACTCCTAAATTTACTTTTGCTTTAAACTAGCTAATACAGCGAACGGGTTCGGTTTTTTTGCCAATTCTTCGGGCAATTCGCCAAAAACCTGTTCAGCCACGGACACTTCACAGTGTTCAGATGAATGCATCGGCACAATCGGCAGACATAACATTAATTCATCTTCAATTGTTGCCAGTAAATCTATTTCCCCAAACTCATTAAGTTCAATAGGTTCATAAATCTCTGGTAACGCATCGGCTTGATCCAAATTAGAAACAGGGCTATATGCAAACTCGGCTTCCAAGATTTGGTTAAAAGGTTCACCGCAGCGCTGACAAGTGAGTTCCACTTCAACCTGAGCTTTGCCTTTCATTACCACTAATTTTTGTGGATCAATGAAAAATGATAATGTTACCTGTGCATCGCTGAGCACTTTATTTACTGATTCAGCCAGACGACCAAGTTGGTTGATTGCATAATAGCCATCATAATCCAATCTACGCTGTGCATCCTTTACTGGATCAGTTGTAAGGGGTAGTTTTACCTTTTGCATAGGGCGTGCATATTACCTTTTGATGTTCAATTAGTCAAAGGAAATTATGATTTTTTATGCGAAAAGTGCGAATTTCCTTTTTCTTAAATTTGATCTTGTTTTTCTAAGCGGAAAAATTCTGCTTGAGGAAAATGTTGGTGCAAATAATTTTCTAAATAACGTGCCGTTTCATCATTGATGGTTTCATCGCCTAAGGGATAGCGATTATAAATTAATCCTTTTAATTCAATATGATACTGTTTACAGGCTAACAAACTAAGCAAGGTGTGATTAATGCTGCCCAGTTTTCCTGAGGTTACTAAAATCACAGGATAGCCTTGCGCGGCCACATAATCTAAGGTGGTGTGCTGCTCATCATAAGGCACGCATAAGCCACCTGCACCTTCCAATAGCACATAATCATAACGCGCTGCCAGCTCGTCTGTTGCTTGGCGGATAAGTGCGGTGCAAATTTCACGATTTTCTAGGCGTGCGGCAAGATGTGGCGAACAAGGGTAAGAAAATAAATAAGGGCAGGTTAGCCCTTGTTGATCTTCGGGCAATAGCTCAATGCCTTGCAATTTGCGGTGTTGCATAATGTCTTCAGAAATTTCTTCGCAGCCTGTTTGGATCATTTTTTGCGTAATCACCGAAAAACCTTGTTGCGCGAGTTTTTTCGCATACCAGCCTGTGGCGATGGTTTTTCCTACATCGGTATCAATGCCTGAAATAAAGATCACTTGCCCTGCCATTTTGTTTCCCCTTGCTATAATTTTTGCGCCAAAATAAAAAGTGGCTGATAATTCAACCGCACTTGTCCTTGCGTATTTTCATATTGCGCTTTGTAATCTGCAATAAATCGTTGTAATCGCCCCTTTGTCCAACGCCCTTGCCCTGTGGCAGTAACCCCAGTGGCTCTGAGATGTTGCAACACCGCCAATGGATTAGAAAAATACAGCGGCATCGCTTGTTCAAATAAGGCTTTGATCTCAAATCTTTCACTCAGCCATTGTTGCCATTGCTCCAAATCAGGATAATCCAAACCAATTCCCGTTAACGCACGAATTTCGGCTAAATTTTGTGGGGCAAAGGTGCTAATTAGCAAGATGCCTTTTTCACGCAATAAATCTGCACATTTATTGACGAAACCGTGCGGATCAGCAAACCACTGCACCGCAGAAGCGGAAGCGATGAGATCATAATGCGCAGGAAACGGATAGCTTTCCCCATCACCTTGATAAAAAACAACATTCTCTTGTGGAAATAAGGCGTTAAGTTGGCTTTGCACATTGCATAAATCGTTAAATGCCCAAGATTCCACTTGTAAATGTTGCGCTAAAAGTTGGCTAAAATGCCCTGTGCCACAACCAATTTCCAGCACTTGCGAAAAAGCCGTTCTGCCCGTTTGCAATAACAGTTGTAACAGTTGCTGATTAATTTGCTGCTGTGCTTGTGCTTGGCTGTCGTAGCTTTGTAAAGCTTGGCTAAAACATTGTGCAACGCGAGATTTATCTACCGCCTTCATTAAAATAACTCAGCCCACGCGTGAAATTGCTCAAAAGGATAGTGTGCTAATGGCATTGTTTGTAAGACAAATTCTGTGTGATTTTGCACCACACTTTGCTTTTGCTCCGCTGCATAAGTTTGCCAAAAGTTAAGCTGATTTTGGCTAGGGAAAATCCGATCTTTCTCCCCAACAATGGCTTTTGTCCAGTTCAGCGATTTTCCATTATCTTGTTGAATAGATTGATAAAGTTCGCCTAATTCTGACCGCACTTGCTGCCAATCACGTTGCCCTGCTAATTGGTTATATTGCTCGAACGTGGCGCTATCGCCGCACATTCTGCGTTGAAATTTGGCTAAATTGCGTTCATCTAGCTGTTCTAGTGTACCGATAAAAACCGCTTGTGGAATACCCATCGCATCATCACAAGGTTTGCCTGTGCCATTAATGGCAGTCGCGCTGGCAAGGGGCGTTTGCCCAAGTACCTGATTTGCCACCCATACACCCATTGACCAAGCCACCACACGGATCTGCGAATAAGAGGAAAGATCCACATTCAATGCCAGATCTTGATAGTCGTAGCACAGCAATAAATCGGTGTTTTCTGGTAACGCTAGGTGAGAAACCGCACTGGTTGGCGTTCCCCAACCTGCAAAGTAAATGATTAAATTTGGATTATTATCTGCGCGCTTGATTAATTCTATTTGCATTGTTGTTGCTCAAATTCCATTAAGGTTGTGAGAAAAGCGTCCACTTCTTGCTCTGTCATATCCGCCGTTAAAGAAACGCGAATGCGCGATGTGCCTTTCGGTACCGTAGGCGGACGGATCGGCAAACAATAATAGCCTTGTTGCTGCAAAGCAAGGGCTGTTGCCACGGTTTTTTGATTATCACCGATAATATAAGGAATAATACCGCTTTCGCTCAGAATCGATTGGGCTAAATTCTCGCGAAAAAAGCACCGCACTTTTTCGCTTAGCTGATGTAAATGTTGGCGGCGCGTAGCAAAGTGCGGGAGTTTTTCAAACAGAAATGCGGTCCACGCCACACACAATGGCGGCAGCGCGGTAGAAAAAATCAGCGGTCGCATTTTATTAATCAAATAATCTTTAATGAGCTGATCGCACACCACATAAGCGCCCATTGATGCCAACGCTTTGCCAAAGGTGCCAACCAGAAAATCAATGTCTTGCAGGCAGCCTTGCTGTTCGGCAATACCTAGCCCTGTTTCCCCATAAGCGCCGATGGCGTGGGCTTCGTCCACATAGAGCAACACATTACCAAAGCGTTGTTTAAGCGCCACTAATTGCGGCAAATCCGCCACATCACCGTCCATACTAAATAGGCTTTCGGTTACGATGATCATTCGTTGATACTGGTTCTGGTGCTTGCTGAGTAGGGTTTCTAAATGATTGAGATCATTATGTCGATAGCGCACGAAATCCGCTTCGCTCAAACGAATACCATCAATGATACTGGCGTGAACCAATTTATCCGCCACAATCAGCGTTTTCTTATTTGCCACCGCAGGCAAAATCCCAATGTTGGCGTGGTAGCCACTATTAAATAATAAGCAGGCTTCGCGTCCGAAACGTTGTGCCATAAGGCTTTCTAGTTGTTCATAAATGGCGAAAGATCCCGTTAATAAGCGAGAGGACGATGAGGTAAAGTGCGGTAATTTTTCGCCGTATTTTTGCAAAAATTCCGTTTTTAATCTCTCGTCATTGGCAAGGCCTAAATAATCATTAGAGGACATATTAAGCATTAGCTGCCCATTTTTTTCGATCATTTTGCCTTGATGATCTAACTGCGGAAGCTGACGAAACTGCCCTTGGGCTTTAAGTTCTGCCAGTGTTTGTGCAAAATCAGCCAAATGATTATTCATTGTAAACCTCTTTGAGTACCGCCAATAAGCCTTGCGTGAGCTGGCTGAGCTGGGCGGACGAAATAATAAAAGGAGGCATAATATACACCAAATGCCCAAAAGGACGTAGCCAAATGCCTTTTTCGACAAATTTGGGTTGCAGTACAGCTAAATCCACTGGGGCTTTCATTTCTAACACGCCAATAGCGCCTAATACACGCACTTCTTTCACCGATTGGAAATTTTTTGCCGCCGCCAGTTCTGTTTTTAATTGCTGTTCAATGGCGCTTACCTTGCCTTGCCAATCGCTTTCCAATAATAAATCAATGGACGCACTGGCAATGGCGCAAGCGAGCGGGTTGCCCATAAAGGTTGGCCCGTGCATAAAACATTTTGCTTCGCCATTGCAAATGGTTTCGGCAATATGTGCGGTGGTGACGGTGGCGGAAAGGGTTAAATAGCCGCCTGTTAAGGCTTTGCCTAAGCAGATAATATCAGGCTTGATATTGGTATATTCTGTGGCAAACAGTTTGCCTGTGCGCCCAAATCCTGTGGCGATCTCATCAAAAATCAGCAAGACGCCATATTCATCACACAGGGCTCGTGCCTTTTCTAAATAGGTCGGTGAATAAAAATACATTCCCCCCGCACCTTGCACAATGGGCTCTAAAATTAAGGCAGCAATTTCACCGCTCTTTTCTGCCAGTAAATCTTTGAGCGGCTGAATATCGGCCTCTTGCCATTGTCCGTCAAAGGTGGTTTGGGGTTGCGGTAAAAAATATTGCACGGGCAGACCTTTGGCAAACAGGCTGTGCATTCCGGTAATCGGATCGCACACGGACATCGCGTGCCAGGTGTCGCCGTGATAGCCTGAGCGAATGGTGGCGAATTTGTAACGCTGGCTTTCACCTTTGGCTTGCTGATATTGCACCGCCATTTTCATCGCCACTTCCACCGCTACCGAGCCACTATCAGCAAAGAAAATTTTATCCAATCCAGCAGGCAATAATCGTACCAAACGCTGGGCAAGCTCGCCAGCGGGATCGTGGGTAAATCCACCGAACATAATATGACTCATTTTCTCTAACTGATCTTTCGCCGCTTGGTTTAATTTCGGGTGATTATAACCGTGTAACGTCGCCCACCAAGAAGACATTCCGTCAATAAGCCGCTTGCCATTTTTCAACGTGATTTCCACCCCGTCCGCACGTTCCACCGCAAACATCGGCGCATCACTGTTAATGCGCGAATAAGGGTGCCAGATGTGGTTTTTATCGATATTAAGGAGGGATTGTTCTTGCATTTTTAACCTATTACTTCAGCAAACTTTATGGAGAACGATGTAGTCGTCAGTATCTCATATCATTTTTTGTAGGGACGGACCTGCGTGTCCGTCCGTAATAATTATTAATTTTTTCGGGTGCACACATAGGTGCGCCCCTACACCAATATAATAGAGAACGAACATTGCTCTTTTTCACCTATCATTTAAGTAAATTCTAGGGAGAACGATGTATTCACCCGCA
>NZ_PQVJ01000018.1 GCF_002921135.1 Avibacterium gallinarum
GTAAGGACGGACCTGTGTCCGTCCGTAATAATCATTAATTTTTCGGGCGCACACATAGGTGCGTCCCTACACCAATATAATAGAGAACGAACACTGCTCTTTTTCACCTATCATTTAAGTAAATTCTAGGGAGAACGCTGTATTCGTCCGCCTCTCATATCATTTTTTGTAGGGGCGGACCTGTGTGTCCGTTCGTAATAATCATTAATTTTCGGGCGCACACATAGGTGCGCCCCTACATCAATATAATCGAAAACGAACACTACCCCCATTCCTGCGATAAATCAAGGCAAAATCCGCATATCGTTGCACAAGTAGGATAAGTTGATATAATCGCCCTTCCATTTTAACAAAGGAAAACCTTATGACATTAAAAACGCAAATGCCTTTAACTTATTGGCAACGTGTAAAAGTGGCGTTTCAATATGTAATGCCGCAGTTTTATTTAACGCAACTTGCAGGCTGGTTTGCCAAGCAACGCTGGGGCGTGGTAACCCATTTTGTTATCAAATTATTTGCCAAAAAATACCAAGTGAATATGCAAGAGGCGGCAAAACCTAATTTTAACGATTATGCCACCTTTAATGAATTTTTTATCCGCCCATTAGCGGACGGTGCAAGAAAAATCGATGAAAATCCGACCGCACTTTGTTTGCCTGCTGATGGTTGCATCAGCCAGCTCGGTCATATTGATAATGATCGTTTATTACAAGCGAAAGGGCAGGATTTTAGCCTCGCTGATTTGCTTGCTAATGACGAAGAATTGGTTGAGGCCTTTAAAAATGGTGAGTTCGCCACCATTTATCTTTCACCACGCGACTATCACCGTGTACATATGCCTTGCGATGGCACATTACGCAAAATGATTTATGTACCGGGTGAACTGTTTTCAGTTAATCCATTTTTAGCGGAACACGTTCCAAATTTATTTGCGCGCAACGAACGCGTGATCTGCGTGTTTGATACGGAATTTGGGCAAATGGTACAAATTTTAGTGGGTGCAACCATCACAGCAAGTATCAGCACTCAATGGGCGGGCGTGATTAACCCACCGCGTAGCAAAGAGGTGAAAGTCTGGACATATAGCGGTGAAAATGCCGTAAAATTACGCAAAGGCCAAGAAATGGGCGCGTTCCAGCTTGGTTCTACGGTAATCAATCTATTCCAGCCGAATCAAGTGAAATTGGCAGAACAGTTGGCGGTTGATGTGCCAGTGCATATGGGCGAAGTGTTAGCTTATAAAAACACGATGGAATAAATCGCTTCATCAAACACATTTATTTTTAATAGAAGGAAAAAACAATGTCAGAACAATTTTTTAACCAAGTCGCTTTAGATGATGTTTCTGCCAAAGGCAGTTACGGTATCGGTTTACAAATCGGTCAGCAATTAGTTGATAGCAAATTAGCGGTAAAAGCAGATGCAGTGGCGAAAGGGATTTTTGATGCATTAAATCAAAACCCACCAGCCATTGATTTTAACGAAGTGAGCCAAGCATTACAACAACTTCAACAAGAGGCTGCTGAAGCCGCTAAAGCTCAATTTAAACAAATTGAAGAAGCAGGCAAAGCCTATTTAGCGGAAAATGCGAAAAAAGAGGGCGTTAAAGTAACTGATTCAGGCTTACAATATGAAGTGTTAGTGGAATGTAACGGCAAAATTCCAAGCAAACAAGATCAAGTACGCGTTCACTACACAGGAACATTGCCAGATGGCACGGTTTTTGACAGCTCTGTACAACGTGGCCAACCGGCTGAATTCCCAGTAAGTGGTGTAATCCCAGGTTGGGTTGAAGCCCTTTCAATGATGCCAGTTGGCTCAAAATGGAAACTCACCATTCCTCACAACCTCGCCTACGGCGAACGCGGCGCAGGTGCATCAATCCCACCATTTAGCACCTTAGTGTTTGAAGTGGAATTGTTGGATATTCTTTAATTTATCTTCCGCATAAAAAAGACCTAGCTATTTCGCTAGGTCTTTTCTTTTCCAATTAGAAAAATTCTTGAAAAAACAACCGCACTTTGTTTTTTTATCCTGTCGGTAATTTGTACTAGAATAATTCTTGTTGTTCAGAGGATTTCACTCCTCCATTTAAACGCTCTAGCAATTCAGGTGGGACATAGTAACCACGTTCTTTAACATAGGCGCGTTTAGGCTCTGTGCCTTTGATGAAGTATTCTTTACGTCCACCACTGTTAGAAAGCAGCCCTGAACCCGTATCAATACGCTTTTCGATAATATTTTGTGGCAGTGGAAGATTACGCTCTGGCACATCTTTTAAGCTCGTTTTCATATAGTCAATCCAAGCTGGCATTGCGGTTTGTGCGCCCGCTTCGCCTTTGCCTAAATTGCGTTTGTTGTCATCAAAGCCAACATAAACGGCGGTGGTAATATTTGCCCCGAAACCGGCATACCAAGCCACTTTTGAATTATTGGTTGTCCCTGTTTTTCCACCAATATCCGAACGCTTAATTTGATTTGCCATTCGCCAGCTTGTGCCTTTCCAGCCTAGACCTTGTTCGCCGTAAATTGCGGTATTCAATGCGCTACGAATTAAGAAAGCTAATTCACCACTAATTACGCGAGGCGCATACTGCACTTGATCATTGGCTTTTTTATCTTGCGCCATAAAATCAATTGCGTTTTCATCTAATTTTTTATTTTGGCGATCAAGTTCTGGAATATCATTAGGTTGATCATCTTGATCTAGCTCTTCACCATTGGTGCTACTATCCGTAGAAACTAAATTATCAGGTTGCTCTAAATCAAGGTTTTTAAACCCATCTAATTTTTCAGTTTCCCCGTAAATTACAGGAATGTTATCACAGGTAACACAAGCAATTTGTGGATTCGCAACAAACAGCTCTTTGCCGGTATTGTCAAGGATTTTTTCAATAAGGTAAGGATTTACTAAGAACCCCCCGTTATCAAACACCGCGTAAGCACGCGCCATTTCAAGTGGGGTGAATGAAGCCGCCCCTAAAGCAAGGGCTTCACTGGCGAAATATTGATCTCGCTGGAAGCCAAAGCGTTGCAAGAAATCGGCGGTAAAATCAATGCCTGCCATTTGGATTGCGCGGATCGCAATCATATTTTTGGATTGCCCTAAGCCCACACGCAAGCGCATTGGGCCGTCATAACGGTTTGGCGAGTTTTTCGGTGTCCACACTTTTTGTCCTGGTTTTTTGATCACGATCGGGGAATCTTGTAGCACACTTGATAAGGTTAGCCCTTTTTCTAATGCAGCAGCATAAATGAAAGGCTTGATCGATGACCCTACTTGCACTAAAGACTGAGTGGCGCGGTTAAATTTGCTTTGCTCAAAGCTAAAACCGCCCACTAAGGCTTCGATCGCACCATTATCACTATTTAATGAAACTAAGGCAGAATTTACTTCTGGCACTTGAGAAAGTTGCCATTCACCATTACCACGCTGACGCAACCAAATTTGTTCGCCTGCTTTTGGTTGTCTTTTGCCTGCCCAGCGCATTGCAGCAGGGGAAAGTGTGATGCTGTTGCCCTCATCTAATAATACTTTTGCGCCCGCTTTGCTAGTTTCCAATACAGCGGCTGGCACTAAAGGCGCTGAATTAGGCAATTTTTTTAGCGCATCAATAATTTTATCTTCGTCCCAAGCGGTTTCGCCCTTTTTCCATAAAACAGCGGCACCGCGGTAACCGTGGCGCATATCATAGGCGAGCAAATTATCACGCACGGCTTTTTGTGCTTCTGCTTGATCGGCAGAAAGCACGGTAGTATAAACTTTATAACCACTGGTATAGGCGTTTTCTTCACCAAAACGTTTCACCATTTCTTGGCGTACCATTTCGGTAACATAATCTGCTTTAAAATCTAACTGCGCACCGTGATAACGGGCTACGATAGGCTCATTGATGGCTTCATCATATTCCGCTTTGCTGATGTATTGCATTTCTAACATACGCCCTAGCACCACATTACGGCGTGCCGTTGCGCGTTTAAGAGAGTAGAGCGGATTCATTGTGGAAGGTGCTTTTGGCAAGCCTGCGATCACCGCCATTTCTGATAAGGTGAGCTGATCGAGGGATTTACCAAAATAGGTTTTCGCCGCCGCCGCCACACCATAAGCACGATAGCCAAGATAAATCTTGTTCAAATATAGCTCTAAAATTTCATCTTTGCTTAGGGTGTTTTCAATTTCGATCGCCAAAATGGCTTCTTTTGCTTTACGCACAATATTTTTTTCTGGCGTTAAGAAGAAGTTACGCGCGAGCTGTTGGGTAATGGTACTCGCCCCTTGTGAAGCTCCCCCTTTGGTAATCGCAACACTAATTGCACGCGCAATACCAATAGGATCTAAACCGTGGTGATCGTAAAAACGACTGTCTTCAGTGGCCAGAACGGCTTCGATTAATTTAGGTGGAATTTCATTCAGTTTCATTGGAATACGGCGCTGTTCGCCCACTTCACCAATGAGTTTGCCGTCAGCGGTATAAATCTGCATCGGCTGCTGTAATTCCACAGTTTTTAGGGAATCTACACTTGGCAAGCCTGATTTTAGTTGAACATAAATAATTCCTGCGACAACACAGCCTAAAATGCTAATAGTCAGCAAGCTACTTAAAATTAATTTTGCGATCCGCATCGTAAAATTCTCTCTTCATTCGTGCAAAATTGAAAAAAATCAGAAAAACTAAAACCCAAGATTTTAGCTTAACTACTTCCTTAAAACGTAAGTATAAAGTTTAGTCAAGGAAATCCAAAGCTAAAAGTGCATTTAAAATGAATATTTAAGTAGGAAGAATGAAGAAAACGAATAATTTCACCACACAAAAACAAGTTGGTGTGTGGAAACAAGGTGAAAATTATGAATGTGTTTGGTTTGATGAAAAAAATCAACCACACACCTGTACCCTATCTTCACCAATTTCCTTGCCACAGCTTGCTACGCAGCTTACACCACAATCAGGCAATAATTCCTTGAAAGCAATAAAATTTATCACGGCAATCTCACCGCAATACACTTGGATCAAAAATCTGCTGCTGCCACAAATTTTAACTGCCGCGGAATGTGAGCAACAATGTCGATTTTTATTATCGCAAGAATTGCCCCTTCCCCTTGAAGAAATCTGGTTTGATTATCAATCAGAACCGCTCAAACAAGGCTTCAAACTAAGTATTTTTGCCATAAAAAAACAAACTGCTTTGGATTATCTCAACGCTTACGCCCCTTTTCCTATTCAAGTATTGGATTGCTGTATCCACGCGATAATCCGCGCCTTTCAATATCTCACAGAGGTTAGCACGGAAAAACAGGTGCTTTTTCTTTACCAAGATAAGCAACACACCTTTGCCGTTCAGCCCAACGCCTCAGCGGTTCAATTTATGCAACAAACTGACAAAAATCTCACCGCACTTGCTGAAATGTTCTGCCAGCGTTATTCCTTGCAGCCTGAGCAAATTTATTACTATTGCGATGATTTACCAAACACCTTGCCTGATCACTGGCAGAAAGTCGAAACGGATTTGCCCTTTATCGCCTTAGGCAATGCCTTATGGCAACAATCTTTCTGGCAACAGAAAGGAGAAACAAATGGCGATTAATTTGCTACCGTGGCGATTGACTGCACATCATAAAAATATGAAAAAATTATTACTGCGAGCGGGAATTTGCTTCGCCATAAGCCTTGCTTGCCACCTTGCGATGTTCAACGTTTTACAAGCAGAACAAGCCATCGCGCCACAAAAGAATGCGCAATATGAAACACTTTCTCAAAATTTAAACCAAACCATTGAGCAGATTAGTGCCTTAAGACAACACTATGTTTATCAGCAAGAACAACAAAGTTTGCCATCGCAAGAGGTTATTCAATTTTTAGACTGGCTTGCTGCGCTTCCTTTGCAACAAGGAGAACTAAATGACGTGGCGCTTACGCAAGAAAAATTATTGCTCAATGGTTTTACAGAAGATCAACAAGAATTTGAGCAATTACAGCAACGCATCACGCAATTAGCGCTATTTAACCATTCCCAACTCACGCAATTTCAGCCCACAGGTTCACAGCTGACTTTTGAATTTCAATTAAAAAATGAACAAGATGATGAAGCAAATTTTTAATAATCCGCATAATTTACTCGGCAAGCTCGCCCAGCTTTCAGCCGCCAAGCAATACGCTCTATTGCTGATTTTTACCTTTTTGCCTGTGTCTTTTTGGATTATGGAATATCAGCAAATTCAACAGCAAAATAGCCAAACAGATCGCCAAATTCTGCAATTAGAACAAGATTTGGCACATCAAAAACAAATTTTAAGCTCACTACAACAAAACACACAAAATACGTTTACGCCTGAACTCACAAGCGATATTGCCCAAATAAATCAGGTTTTGCGTCCACAAGATTTTCAACTACAAGTAAAAAATAGCCAATGGGATTTTTACCAAGCGCCTTATTTAACAATGCAATTAGTCGGCAATTTCAATAATTTACACCAATTTTTGACCGCACTTTTAAAGCGCACACCGCAACTCAATGTATTACAACTGCATATTTACAAAACACGCGAAAACCCGCTTTCACAACTCTCGCTAATCACCGAAGTTCGTTTTAAACTTTCTTTACCCAAGGATAAACAATGAAAAAAGCGTTTCTTTTTCTCATACTGCTCAGCCCCTTTGTTTCTGCACAAGATCCTTTTGATAAAACACAGCGCACAGCACAGGCGGCAATCGTCGCTCAGCCAAGTTCTACAAATTGCCCTACACATAAAAAAATCTTGGCGGAAGAGGCTTCTTTTCAACAGCTCAAGTTAGTTGGAATTATTCAGTTTCCAGAAAACAACAAAGCAATTTTTAGTGATAAAAATCAACAAGTTATGCTTATTCAAAAGGAAGATGTGGTTGCACAAGAAAGATTGCAGATTAAGGATATTTCACCACAGCAAATTACACTTTTTGACTGTATGCAATCACAATTTGTTTATTTAACCTTTTAGGAGAAAAAAATGCGATTATTAAAGTGCGGTGCGTTTTTTCTGAGTTTTTCATTATTTGCCAGCGCAAGCGAAAAACCGAGCGAAACCTTTTCAATTCGCTTACAGCAAGCCCCTTTAGTGCAGACCGTGCAACAGCTAGCAGCACAACAGAAGGTTAATTTAGTAATCGATGACGAATTACAAGGTTCAATTTCTTTACAACTGCAACAAACTACGCTCGCGCAATTTTTGCAAGTGGTTGCCAAAATAAAACAGCTCCAATTCTGGCAGGAAAATGGTATTTATTATCTCAGTAAAGCCTCGCAAAATTCTTTGCCAGAAGTAGCTAATAACCTTCCCATTGAATTTGTAGATACATTGCCTGAGCCAGCACTTTCCAGATTATCAACAATGACAATAAAACTGCACTATGCCAAAGCATCTGAAGTGATGAAAACACTCACTTCGGGCAGTGGCTCGTTGCTTTCAGCAAATGGCAGTATGAGTTTTGATGATCGCAGTAACCTATTGATTATTAAAGATGAAAAAGCCGTATTAAACCAAATGAAACGCTTGGTTACGGAAATGGATAAGCCCATTGAACAGATCGCCATTGAAGCGCGCATTGTCACCATTAGTGATGAAAGTTTGAAAGAACTTGGCGTGCGTTGGGGGATTTTTACGCCAACAGATGCAAGCCATAAAGTAATGGGTAGTCTGAATGCGAACGGTTTTGCCAATATTACTGATAATCTCAACGTCAATTTTGCTACCACCAATACCCCTGCAGGCTCGGTGGCGTTGCAGATTGCCAAAATTAATGGAAGATTGCTTGATTTAGAATTGACTGCCTTGGAGCGAGAAAATAGCGTAGAAATTATCGCTAGCCCAAGTTTGCTTACCACTAATAAGAAAAGCGCGAGCATTAAGCAAGGGACGGAAATTCCTTATGTGGTGAATAATAATAAAAATGACAGCCAGAGCATTGAGTTTCGCGAAGCAGTGCTGGGGCTAGAAGTAACGCCACATTTATCCAAAAATAACGGCATTTTGTTGGATTTGGTGGTGAGCCAAAATGCCCCTGGTGGGCGCGTGGCTTATGGTGAAAACGAAGTGATCGCCATCGATAAGCAAGAAATTAACACGCAAGTTTTTGCACAAGATGGAGAAACCATTGTGTTAGGCGGCATCTTCCACGATACCATTACCAAAGCCTTAGATAAAGTGCCTGTGCTAGGTGATATTCCAGTGATTAAACGCTTGTTTAGCAAAGAAGTAGAGCGTCATCAAAAACGGGAATTGGTGATTTTCGTCACACCGCATTTGATCAAAAAAGGGCAACAGGCCGAAAAACAAAGTGCGGTGAAAAATCCGCCAAAAAATCACCGCACTTCGTCATCTTCTAGCAAGATTTCGCACAAATCTGGTAAATAAATCTGCTTTGACGGTTGAAAAAGGTGGGCATTTATTGAGATAATC
The DNA here is from genome assembly GCF_002921135.1 of Avibacterium gallinarum. Lineage (GTDB taxonomy): Bacteria > Pseudomonadota > Gammaproteobacteria > Enterobacterales > Pasteurellaceae > Avibacterium > Avibacterium gallinarum. Next base: position 8,432 of record NZ_PQVJ01000018.1, read on the forward strand.
CCCATTATTTTTTTGGGTGATCTTTTAGCAACCATATTTGATTTTGTGGTTGTCTTTTTATTTGTCGGAAAGATCAATTATTTTAAATTTTATTAAAGAAGAACAACGAAAAATGGCAGAGAAACGTAATATTTTCTTAGTAGGCCCAATGGGAGCAGGGAAAAGCACTATTGGTCGTCAATTAGCGCAAATGTTAGGAATGGATTTTATTGATACAGATGCGGAAATTGAACAACGTGCTGGCGCTGACATTAGCTGGATTTTTGATGTTGAAGGTGAAGAAGGCTTCCGCAAACGCGAAGAACGTATTATTAATGAATTAACACAAAAACAAGGCATTGTGCTTTCCACAGGCGGCGGTGCGGTGATGTCAAAAGAAAACCGTAATCACCTTTCTGCCCGTGGCATTGTGATCTATTTAGAAACCACGGTGGAAAAACAATTCCAACGTACTCAACGTGATAAAAAACGTCCATTATTGCAAGATGTGGAAGATCCGCGTCAAGTGTTAGAAGATCTATCAAAAATTCGTAATCCGCTTTATCAAGAAGTGGCGGATATTACCTTACCTACTGATGATCAAAGTGCCAAAGTAATGGCAAATCAACTTGTTGATTTAATTGAAAATATCAACGGCTAATTAAGCAAAAGGAAAAAATGATGTTGTGCGTAAATGTTGAATTAAAAGAACGCCGTTATCCTATTTATATCGGCGCAGGCCTGCTTTCTGATCCGAGTGTTTATCCCCTAAAATCAGGTGATAAAGTGATGATCGTGAGCAATCCAACCATTGCACAACATTATCTTGCGCAGGTAACAAAAACCTTGACGGAATTGGGTTGTCAGGTTGATCACCTGTTATTGCCTGATGGGGAACAATACAAAAATCTAGAGTCGCTTAATCTAATTTTTACCGCCTTATTAGAAAAAAATCACGGCCGCGATACCACCTTAATTGCTCTAGGTGGTGGTGTGATTGGTGATGTAGTGGGCTATGCCGCAGCCAGTTATCAACGTGGAGTGCGTTTTATCCAAATTCCAACCACCTTACTTGCACAAGTGGATTCTTCTGTGGGGGGGAAAACCGCAGTTAATCACCCTTTAGGTAAAAATATGATTGGGGCGTTTTATCAACCTTGCACCGTGATTGTCGATACGCTCACCTTGAATACCTTGCCAAAACGCGAAGTTAATGCAGGTTTGGCGGAAGTGATTAAATATGGCGCGATTTTAGATTATCCTTTCTTTGAATGGTTAGAACAGCACATTGATGAATTGGTTGCCCTTGAACAAGCGCCGTTGCAGCAATGTATCGCGCGTTGTTGTCAAATTAAAGCGGACGTAGTGGCAAGAGATGAAACAGAAAAAGGTGATCGCGCATTGCTCAACTTAGGCCATACTTTTGGCCACGCCATTGAAACCCATTTAGGCTATGGGCAATGGCTACACGGTGAGGCGGTAGCCGCTGGTTCAATGATGGCGGCTGCGCTTTCTGAAATGTTAGGGGATTTATCAGTGCAAGATGTAGGGCGTTTAGAAAAGCTCTTTGCGCGCGCTAATTTGCCAACCCTTTCACCAGATACAATGCAACCCGAAGATTATTTACCGCATATGATGCGCGATAAAAAAGTGCTAGCAGGCAAGTTACGCCTTGTGCTGCTAAAATCGCTCGGGCAAGCTTATGTGGCAAGCGATAGCGACAAAGATCTCGTTCTTGCAGCTATTGCACGTTGCACACAAACTGACTGATCTCAATGTATCCTGATGCGACAATTTTCCCACAACAAAAATACCGCCCTTTTCTAAAATGGGCGGGGGGAAAGTTTCGTCTTACGGATCAAATCAATAAATTATTTCCTAAGAAAAAACAATGTCTTATTGAGCCTTTCGTGGGGGCTGGGGCTGTTTTTTTGAATAGCCAATTTGAACGCTATATTTTGGTGGATATTAATGCGGATTTGATCAATCTATTTAACACCGTTAAACAAGATGTCAATTTGTATATTGAAGCTGTGAAAACCGTCTTTTTTCACCCTGATGCGAATACGCCAGACTATTATTACGCGCGGCGCGCTCAGTTTAATCAATCCACCAATAACTTTGAGCGTTCTGTGTTGTTTTTGTATCTCAATCGTTTTGGCTTTAATGGCTTATGCCGTTACAACAGCAAAAATGAGTTTAACGTGCCATTTGGACGCTATAAAACTCATTATTTCCCCGAAATTGAGTTACGCTATTTTGCCCATAAAGCGCAAAGTGCGGTGTTTATTTGTGCAGATTTTCACGAAGCCTTTAAATTTGCCGATGAAAATTCAGTGATCTATTGCGATCCGCCTTATGCACCGATCAAACAAGAAAGCAATTTCACCAGTTATGCTGGCAATGAATTTTCGTTAGATCATCAGCAAGCCTTGGCGGAATTGGCGCATCGTACCGCAAGGGAACGACAAATTCCGGTGCTAATTTCTAATCACGATACCAAATTTACCCGTCAAATTTACCACGGGGCGAAAATCAAACGCTTAAAAGTACAGCGCTCAATCAGCCAAGCTTCGCACAAACGAATTAAGGTAAACGAGCTGATCGCCAGTTTTCACGGGCAAAAACTCAACGCGGCTGAGTGATTAAGGCGGGATTGACTTTAAATTGAAGTTGCTGAATCTGCGGATTTAAGCCCTGCACTTTTGCCAAGAGATCTTTTTCTTTGAATAACAAACTTTGGCGTACCATCGCATTTGCCACTTCAATCACCAACGTGGTTTCGGAAAGATTGGCAACGCGATAAAAGCCTTTAAATTGATTGGGAAATAGGCGTTCTACTTGCTCGTTCAGTTGTTGTAACAAAATGCCTTTTTGCATAATTTTGCCTAGGCTGGAATTTTCTAGCACATCTTGTACGTTGGTTGGTTTACTGTATCGCATCGCTTGTTTTCGGCTTTTTTGCCCTAATATTACACATCAGAATAAGACATTGTAGTGATTTTCCGCTACAATAACAGCGAATTTTTAATTAAAAATAAGTTAGCGAATGATTTCATCTAAAAGCACACAGCATTTCTGGTCGCAATTACTACTTAGTATGATTGCGATCTTTGCCTTGCCTAATGCGCAAGGCGTGGAAAATGCAGGGCTTGCCTGTGAAAATTATTCGCGCGAACAGCGCCAAATGCAACAGCTTGGCTGTCATCAGCGAGTTGCTCACAAACAAATTATTCAACAGCAACAAAAACCAAGCAAAAAAAGTTTTGTTGCACCGAAAATTCTCACTAAAAAAGCACCGCACTTTGTTTTTTCTGTACTTAGTGCCGCCACGCCGATCCGCGCTGGCCCTACGGCTTAACCTTTCTTTCTAGTAAATACCTTTTAACTGATTTCAGCGATTGCTGAAGTTTAATTTAACCTATTGATATAAAAGAAATAAAATTATGTTTAGAACTATTTTTACAAAAATTTTTGGTAGCCGTAATGATCGCATTCTGCGCCGTTTGAATAAACAAGTGATCAAAATTAACAAAATGGAGCCGGAGTTTGAAGCCTTAAGCGATGAACAGTTGCAAGGCAAAACGGCAGAATTTCGTGAGCGCTTAAAAAACGGCGAAAGCCTACAAAGCTTATTGCCAGAAGCCTTTGCCACCGTGCGTGAAGCGAGTAAACGTGTACTCGGTATGCGCCATTTTGATGTGCAGCTCATTGGCGGTATGGTGCTGAATAATCGTTGTATTGCTGAAATGCACACAGGGGAAGGGAAAACCCTTACCGCAACCTTGCCTTGCTATCTTAATGCCTTAACAGGAAAAGGCGTTCACGTTGTTACGGTGAACGATTATCTTGCGCGCCGCGATGCGGAAACTAACCGCCCATTATTTGAATTTTTAGGAATGACCGTTGGGGTAAACGTGCCGGGCTTGCCAGCGGAAGAAAAACGTGCTGCCTATGCTGCCGATATTACCTATGCCACTAACAGTGAATTAGGCTTTGATTATTTGCGTGATAATTTAGCTCATTCAGCACAAGATCGCTTCCAAAAAGAACTTTATTATGCCTTGGTTGATGAAGTGGATTCTATTTTGATTGACGAAGCGCGTACGCCGTTGATCATTTCAGGGCCTGCGGAAGACAGTTCAGAACTTTATATTGCCATTGATAAATTGATTCCTCATTTAATCAAACAAGATAAAGAAGACACCGAAGAATACCAAGGTGATGGCGACTACACTTTAGATCTGAAAAGCAAGCAGGCCTATCTCACAGAACGTGGGCAAGAAAAAATCGAGCAATGGCTGATCGATCAAGGCCTGATGCAAGAAACCGAATCTCTGTATTCCCCTGCCAAAGTCACGCTGTTGCACCACGTTTATGCCGCATTGCGCGCCCATACATTGTTTGAACGTGATGTGGATTACATCGTAAAAGATGGTGAAATTATCATTGTTGATGAACATACAGGGCGTACAATGGCAGGCCGCCGTTGGTCAGAAGGTTTACACCAAGCTATTGAAGCAAAAGAAGGTGTGCCAATTCAAAATGAAAACCAAACGGTCGCTTCTATCACTTACCAAAACTATTTCCGTCTTTATGAAAAATTAGCTGGAATGACAGGAACAGCGGACACCGAAGCCTTTGAATTCCAACAAATTTATGGTTTGGAAACCATTGTGATCCCAACTAATCGCCCAATGATTCGCGATGATCGCACAGATTTAATGTTTGAAAATGAACAATACAAATTTGCTGCGATTATTGAAGAAATTAAGGATTGTATTGCGCGCAACCAACCCGTGTTGGTGGGAACGGCGTCTATTGAAAAATCGGAATTGTTATCTGATGCTTTAACCAAAGCTGGCATTAAACATAGCGTATTAAACGCAAAATTCCACGCCCAAGAAGCGGAAATTATTGCTAATGCAGGTTATCCGGGGGCCGTAACCATTGCCACCAATATGGCAGGACGTGGTACAGATATTGTGCTTGGCGGTAACTGGAAAGCTGAAGTGGCAAAATTGGATAACCCAACAGAAGCGCAAATTGAAGAAATCAAAGCCAAATGGCAAGAACGCCACGATATTGTAAAACAAGCGGGTGGCTTGCATATTATTGGTACGGAACGCCACGAGTCACGCCGTATTGATAACCAGTTGCGTGGACGTTCAGGCCGCCAAGGTGACCCAGGTTCATCACGTTTCTACTTATCCTTAGACGATGCGTTAATGCGTATTTACTTAAACGAAGGTAAGCTCAATATGATGCGCAAAGCCTTCAGCACACCAGGTGAAGCAATGGAATCGAAATTGCTCACTAAAGTAATCGCTTCTGCGCAAGCAAAAGTTGAAGCGCATAACTTTGATGGACGTAAACATTTATTAGAATTTGATGATGTGGCTAATGATCAACGCCGTGCTATTTATGAACAGCGCAATGAACTATTAGATAATGACAACATTGCCGAAACCATTAAAGTGATCCGCAAAGATGTTTTCAACAGCGTGATCGATCAATATATTCCACCAAATTCATTGGAAGAAATGTGGGATATTCCAGGGTTAGAACAGCGTTTAAGACAGGATTTTGCCCTTGATTTACCGATTGAACATTGGTTAGAAGAAAACAATGCCTTGCACGAAGAAACCTTGCGTGAGCGTATTATTGACGCGGCAGAAAAAGAATATGAACGCAAAGAAGAGCTTGTTGGTGCGGAATCAATGCGTCATTTTGAAAAAGGCATTATGCTACAAACCCTTGATGAGCTTTGGAAAGAACATCTTGCTTCGATGGATCATTTACGCCGTGGCATTCACTTGCGTGGCTATGCACAAAAAGATCCAAAACAAGAATATAAACGTGAGTCTTTCCAAATGTTTACGGATATGTTGGACGCATTAAAACTAAGTGTGATTACCACCTTAAGCCGAGTTCAGATTCGTACTCAAGAAGAAATTGAGCAAGCAGAGAAATTGCAGCAAGAAATGGCCGCGCGTGAGCAGGCACAAATGCAATATAACACCGCGGATGATCAGCAGGCTCAAGGAGAGCAAGCACCATTGCCACCATCAGATCGTAAGATTGGGCGTAATGAACCTTGCCCTTGCGGTTCTGGTAAGAAATACAAACACTGCCACGGCAATCGTGCGGCGAAATATAGTTAATCCATAAAGCATAAAGTGCGGTGAAAAATTTTTGATTTTTTTACCGCACTTTATAGAGAGTTTGTTGATCATTCATAGCTCAAATGCAAAATGAATGATCAACAGACCCTAAGGAGAAAAAATGGCGAAACCCATCATTCAAGTAGCAGCAGGCATTATTCGTAATGAATTTGGGCAGATTTATCTCACTCAACGCCTTGAGGGACAAGATTTTGCCCAAGCCCTAGAATTCCCTGGTGGAAAAGTTGATAAAGGTGAAACACCGGAACAAGCCCTTGCCAGAGAGCTAGAAGAAGAAATTGGCATTCATATTCTCAATGCTAGTTTATTTGAGCGTTTTACCTTTGAATATCCAAGTAAGATCATTCAATTTTCTTTTTACCTTGTGGAACAATGGGTGGGTGAACCTTTTGGACGAGAAGGGCAAGAGGGAATGTGGATCGCGCAATCTGAACTTGATGCCAGCCAATTTCCCCCCGCTAACAGCAAGCTTATTCAACGCTTATTGGCTGAAAATGCATAATTTATCGATAACAAAAAAAGCATTATGTGGAAAACATAAAACATAATGCTTTTTTCATTTCACTCATTAACAACAAATATCCTGAACCACAAATTGCAATGAATGGCGTTCGTGTAAGCGGAATTTTCGCTGTTTCAAACGTTTTAATCTTAAAGCTCGCACTTGCGATAAACGGAAGAGTTTAGTGTTGTTTTTCTTCAAAAATGTTTTTCTTTTTACTGCCATAATATCCTCTATTTTCTATCAAAATTCACAGCCTAAGGGAAACGCCCTAAATTATTTGCTGTGTTGTGGTAAAGGTTGGTTTTGTTCTTCTTGGTTTTGCTGTACGCGGTGATAATTCACAATGCTGTTCATATATCGGCGAATATTTTCCACATATTGGAACGCTTCATAACCTCGCGCATAGCCATATTTTAAATTTGTGTAGTAACGTTTTTCTGCCAGTAAGGGAAGATTTTTCTTCACATCAAGCCAGTTATCAGGATCACCACCAAGGCTTTTTGTTAAACGGCGCACATCAAGCAAATGCCCTAGCCCCATATTATAAGCACATAAGGCAAACCAAATGCGATCTTCTTGGCGAATGGTATTTGGCATTTGTGCAAGCAATAAATGCAAATATTCCGCCCCCGCTTTAATGCTTTGCTCCGCATCTAAACGATTGTTGATTTTCATTCGCTCCGCTGTCGCCTTAGTAAGCATCATCATTCCGCGCACCCCTGTTGGCGAAGTGGCTTCTGGGTTCCAATGTGATTCTTGATAAGCAATAGCAGCTAACAAGCGCCAATCTAAATCCCCTTTGTACTTATCAAAAAGATCGGCATATTTCGGTAAAATTGTTTCTATCGCGTTTAAATAAGAGCGGGTGTCCACATAATCAAACTGTGCAAGATGATTAAAATATTTTTCTTCAATGCGTGCAATAAGCCCTGTTTCAATGGCATTATTCATAAAATCAAGCAGAGCAGCTTGCAGTTCGTTATAAGTGTTATTTGCCAGATACCAATGAATGGTTGCTTCATCAGTAACATCAAAGGCAACTGCAAGCTGTGGCTTAATTTGTTGGGTAATGGAAATATCTATTGAGTTAGCAATGGTGTAATCTATTTTACTTTCCGCAACTTGCAGCAATAATTCTTCTTGGCTTTGATCCACTGTCGTCCATTGCAAATCAGGATATTGCTCTTTAAAACGGTTAAGCAATATATTAAGCTCCGAACCTTTTGCCACCACTAAGCGACCATTTAATCTTGCCAGCGAATTCGGGCGATTTTCTCCTTTACGGTAAACCAGTTGCCACGAGGCAGAAGAATACGCCGGCCCAAGCTGAAACTGTTCTAATTTTTCAGGCTGATAAAGCAAATTCGCTGCGGCTAAATCAATTTGATGAGCGGATAACGCAGAAAACAGTGCTTGAACGCTATCCATTGGGCGAATATCCAATTCTACATTCAAATAATCGGCAAAGGCTTTCGTCAGTTCATATTCAAACCCCGTTGCGCCCTCCGAACCAATGAAATAAGAAATAGGATTATTCAGTGTGCCAACAATCAGTTTGCCTTTGGTTTGCACCATTGCATAAGGGTTATCTTCCGATTGCATTATGCGCTGCCACGGGAACACCATATCAATGGCCCATAATAATAAGGCAACGGCACTCACTATGCGTAAAAATAAACCTTTCAATCTCGCTCTACTCTATCATCACAACACATTTTATGTGTTTGGTTAAATTTAAAAGTGCGGTAAAAAATCATTAAATTTTGTACCGCACTTATCAAATTAAATGAAAAATAAATTATGCCACTTTCGCCATTTCAAATTCGATCAACATCATTAAAATATGGATCACTTTGATGTGAATTTCTTGAATGCGATCGGCATAACGGAAATGTGGCACGCGAATTTCTACATCGGCAAGCCCTGCCATTTTTCCGCCGTCTTTGCCTGTCATTGCGATGACTTTCATTCCTTTGTCTTTCGCGGCTTTAATGGCATTTAAAATATTTTTGGAATTGCCTGAAGTGGATAAGCCAAACAACACATCGCCTTTTTGCCCCACTGCTTCAATATAGCGAGAGAACACATAATCATAGCCAAAATCATTACTCACGCAGCTTAAATGGCTGACATCAGAAATAGCAATGGCTGGATAACCAGGGCGATTTTCACGATAGCGCCCAGTGAGTTCTTCGGCAAAGTGCATTGCATCACAATGAGATCCGCCATTACCGCACGAAAGCACTTTTCCGCCTTGTTTAAAGCTATCCGCAATTAACAACGCAGCTTGTTGAATTAATTCGATATTTTTTTCATCATTGACGAATTTATTAAGCACGTCCTGCGCTTCGTTCAGCTCGGCTTTAATTTGATCTAAGTACATTTTGTTCTCCTTTTGAGATAATGCATTAAAGTTAAAATGGCGTTAATCTATCACGATTTTGCCATTAATTCATTATATTTCCGTGCCTAGGGTTGTAACGCTTGAAGCAATTCTGTAACAAAATCCAACCGCACTTTGTTATCGGTTAAATCACGCTGAAATCTAAATTTCGTTGGGCCGTCAAAGCGATACACCGCAGGGGATTGCTGAATAAGCTGCAAGAATTTTGTTGGATCAAGGCTCGCTTGAGGGGAAAACTCAATAAAGCCACCTTGTGCTGTCGCTTCAATACGAATGATCTGCAATGGCTTGGCTTGCAAACGCAGTTGGGCAATTTGTAGTAAATTTTTGGCTGGCTGCGGCAATAGCCCGAAGCGGTCGATAAGCTCCACTTTTAATTCATCAAGCTCTTGCGTATTTTCTGCCCCTGCAATGCGTTTATAAAAACCAAGACGCATATTCACATCGCCTAGGTAGTCATCAGGCAATAGGGCTGGAATACGCAAATCAATTTCAACTTGACGCTGGGTGAGTTCATCAAGAGAAGGTTCACGCCCGTCTTTCAACGTATTCACCGCACTTTCTAGCAGATCCATATATAAAGAAAAACCAATGCTTTCAATTTGTCCACTTTGCTCATCACCAAGCAATTCCCCTGCGCCACGAATTTCTAAATCTTGCGTTGCCAACATAAAACCTGCGCCAAGATTATCCAGACTTTCCAAGGCTTCAAGGCGTTTCAAGGCATCTTTTGTCATTGCTTTTGGCGGTGGCGTGAGTAAATAGGCATAGGCTTGATGATGCGAACGCCCCACTCGCCCACGCAGTTGGTGTAATTGTGCCAAGCCAAAGCGATCCGCGCGTTCAATGATGATGGTGTTCGCCGTTGGAACATCAATCCCTGTTTCAATAATGGTGGAACAAACTAGCACGTTATAACGCTGATGATAAAAATCGGACATCACCCGCTCCAATTCCCGCTCTCGCATTTGCCCGTGTCCGATAATGATGCGGGCTTCAGGCACAAGTGCGGCCAGTTTTTCTGCACAATTTTCAATGCTCGCCACATCATTATGTAAATAATACACCTGCCCGCCACGCAAAATTTCACGCAAAATGGCTTCACGAATGATTAAGTCGTCTGCTTGTCGCACGAAGGTTTTAATCGTCAAACGGCGAGCGGGTGGCGTAGAAATAATCGACAGCTCCCGAATGCCATTCATCGCCATATTGAGCGTTCGCGGGATTGGCGTTGCGGTGAGGGTTAAAATGTCCACATTGGCACGCAACTGCTTGATTTTTTCTTTCTGACGCACGCCGAAACGGTGTTCTTCATCAATAATCAGCAAGCCCAAATCCTTAAATTTCACCTCAGGCTGAATGAGTTTATGCGTGCCAATCAAAATATCAATTTTGCCGTCCGCTAAATCCGCTAGCACTGCTTTCTGCTCCTTCGCCGTTTTGAAACGCGACAACACTTCCACATTCACGGGCAAATTGGCGAAACGATCTTTAAAGTTGTCATAATGTTGTTGGGCGAGCAAGGTGGTTGGCACAAGCACCGCCACTTGTTTATGATTCATCACCGCTAAAAATGCCGCCCGCATTGCCACTTCCGTTTTACCAAAGCCTACATCACCACAAACTAGCCGATCCATCGCTTTGGGCTGACACATATCGGAAATCACAGCGTTAATCGCGGTCATTTGATCCAAGGTTTCCTCAAAAGGGAAAGTGGCAGAAAACTGCATAAATTCATCGCGATCATAATGAAATGCAAAGCCTTTTTGCGACTCTCGCAAGGCATACACATCAAGCAATTCCGCTGCCACATCACGGATTTTTTCCGCCGCTTTTTGCCGACTTTTCGCCCACGCATCGCTACCCAGTTTATGCAAGGGGGCAGTTTCTTCCGAGCCACCTACATAGCGACTGATCAAATGCAATGAGCTAACTGGCACATACAACTTGGCATCGTTGGCATAGTCGAGTAACAAAAATTCGGAAGTGATGCCTGCATTTTCTAAGGTAACCAGTCCCGCATAACGCCCTACGCCGTGATCTAAATGCACCACGGGCTGACCAATTTTCAGCTCTGCTAAATGTCGGATTAAAGTATCAGGATTGACGGATTTTTGTCGATCTCGGCTGCGTTGTTGCACACGTTCGCCGAGCAATTCCGTTTCCGTAATCAACGCAAGAGAAGCCTTGCCCTTATCCACAATAAAACCACGATCTTGGCTACAAATCAGCAAACTTTGCTTTTCTTGCAAATCTGAAAGATACGCAATTTGTTTTGGTCTTAATTTCAGCGGACTGAGCAAATCAAGCAAGGTTTCGCGCCGCCCTTCTGTTTCTACGCAAAAGACAATATCGCCATTAAACTGCGCCATAAATTGTTGCAAATGCAAGAGCGGTTCTTTTTGTTGCAATTTTAGGCTTAAATCTGGCAAGGCTTGCACAGGCAAGTTTTGCTGACGCACAGAAGCTCGCGCCACTCTTTCCGCTTTCAAGGTGATTTTTGGAAAATGTTTGAGCTGATGATTTATTTGGTCAATGGGCAACCAAAGCTGATCTGGCGGTAATAAAGGACGCATTGGATCAACACGGCGGCTTTCATAACGCTGTTCACAATCTTGATAAAAACGCTCACCTTGTTGCTGATTGCTCTCAAAAGCCACAAATAATGTCTGTTCAGGCAAATAATCAAATAAGGTGGCCATTTGTTCAAAAAACAGCGGCTGCCAATACTCAATCCCTGCTGCCAGCGTGCCTTTGCTCACCTGTTGATAAATATGCTCAGGATCACGGCGAATTTCACCAAAGGTATCACGAAATTTCGCACGGAAAAATTCAATGCCTTTGCTATCGGTAGGGAACTCTTGCGCAGGCAATAAACGAATTGAAGGAATTTCTTCTAATGTACGCTGCGTATCCACATCAAAGGTGCGAATACTATCAATCTCATCATCAAAAAAATCTAAACGGAAAGGCACCGCACTTCCCATTGGAAACAGATCGAGCAACGCCCCACGCAGCGCATATTCTCCGTGTTCCAGCACCTGTTCCACCGCACGATAACCCGCATTTTCTAACTTCAGACGGAAATCATTAATCACAATGCGATCGCCTTTTTTAATCAACAAAACATTGTGTTGCAAATACTCAGGCGGGCAAATTTTTTGCATTAACGTGCTGATCGGCAAAATGAAAATGCCGTTTTTTGCATTTTGCAAATGGAATAACGCACTGAGCCGTGAAGAAATAATGTCTTGATGCGGCGAAAAGCTGTCATAAGGCAAAGTTTCCCAATCTGGGAAAAAGGTAACAGGCTGCGAAACGAATTCCGCCAAAACTTTCGATAAACGCACCGCACTTCGCGTATCTGGCGTTACAACTACGGTAAGCCCTTGGTGGCTTTGGGCAATTTCGGCAAGGGCTAAGGTATCGCTGCCTGCAATAACATTGGCTAAAATTTTGTGATCATTGGCTTGCGTTGGGATATTCAAATCAAAATACATCATAAGGCTAAGTGCGGTGCTTTTTTCATCTATTTTTACGGATTAAAATTATGCCTAGTTTAGCGGAAATCCCCAAACTTGCAAAGAAAAACACTGTTGTTTTACACAGTATTAAATTCCCCTAAAAAAGACTAAAAAGTAATTTGCCCTCATTTTAATCACTCAGCTAATGGATAGGGAAAAACACTTGACGAAAGGCGATAAAATCTTTATATTCTCGCTCTAACTCTCGAATGGTGAGATGTCCGAGTGGTTGAAGGAGCACGCCTGGAAAGCGTGTATGTGCGAAAGTGCATCGGGGGTTCGAATCCCCCTCTCACCGCCATTCTATATTCCGACAATATCCCATAACGTCTAAAAATCCTTATTTTTCAATATTATTTTTGCCTTTTATGTCTAATGAAGTCTAAAAACGTCTATTGAAATCCAGCCGTTTTAGTTATACATTTAGTTATACCGCTTTAAGCTTGTAGTTATACCATATAACTACGATATAACTACAACATCACTAAATTATATTGTTTTAAGTCAAGTGATATAACTAAGAGGCAAAAATGGCTAGGCAAATCATACAGTTAAATAACACTAAAATTTCAACTGCGAAACCTCAAGAGAAAGATTATACCCTATCTGATGGGCAGGGGTTATATTTATTGATAAAAGCTAACGGATCTAAACTATGGCGATTTAATTATTATGATTTGCTTAAAAAGCGTAAATTGATTTCGTTAGGAAGTTATCCAGATATTTCATTGCTTGAAGCTCGCTCTAAACGTGATGAGTATCGTTCGTTGTTAGCCAAAGGCATTGATCCGCAAGATTATATCTTTAAGCAGAAAGAGCAGGCTATTTTTATGCAAAGCAATACTTTAATTAGTGTCGCACAAGATTGGCGGGAGATGAAATCATCTAAGGTTGAGGCGGGGACAATGAAAGATCAGTGGCGATTGCTAGAATTACATTTATTTCCGCATTTAGGCAATATGCCCATATCTGAAATCACCGCACCTTTCACAAGAATGAAATTGCAAAAATTGGCTGATGAGAAGAAATTTGAAATGCTGAAAAAGGTCATTAGGGGGCTAAATGAAATTATGCGTTTTGCGGTAAATGGAGGATTGATACAGTTTAACCCAACGGCAAATATTCAAGAATTGTTCCCTAGCGGTGAGGTTCAACATCGACCATCTATTCACCCCGATAAATTGCCTCAATTCCTAGAGGCGGTAAATAAAGCCAATATCCAGTTACAAACACGCTGCTTATTAGAATGGCAATTGCTCACAATGGTAAGACCAAGCGAAGCGGCTGGCACAATGTGGAAAGAAATTGATTTTGATAATGCTGTTTGGGTTATCCCAAAAGAAAGAATGAAAGGTAAGAAACGCCCTCATCTTGTACCGCTGTCGAAACAAGCAATAAATATCCTGAATATAATGCGTCCAATCACTGGGCATTGTGATTTTGTATTCCCTAAAAACGGAGATTTAACAGCAAATATGAGTAGTGAGACAATTAATAAAGCGTTGCGGAAAATGGGCTATCAAGGGATTTTATGCGCTCACGGATTTAGATCGATAGCCAGCACCGCACTTAATGAAAATGAATTTAATGTGGAAATTATTGAGGCTTTGCTTTCGCACGTTAAAGGCGACAAAGTCCGTACGGCTTACGATCGCAGTACGTACGAAAAGCAAAAGCGTCAATATATTGAATGGTGGGGGGATTTTGTAGAAAGGGCGTCCGTAAGACCGTGTTTATTGGGAGCAAGTGAGACTTGATTGGCATTGTTCAATCCATAAATCTAATTCACTTTCTCGCCACCCAGACGCTCTAGGCCCTAGTTTTAATTGTGGCGGGAAAGTCCCTTGCTTTATTTTTGCATAGATTGTTGATCTCGGTAAGCCTGTTTTTTGGCAAACTTCTTTTAATCTTAATATTCTGTCCATAGTTTTTTCCAAATAAAAAAGCCCCGACTAGCTGGGCATTAGTATGTACTAAATAGACCAAACAGCTAAAGCTATTTTGGTTAGTAAAAAACACCATAATAGATAAGGCGGTATAAAAACCAGCCAAAATAATGCTGTTAAAAATCGGTCTTCGGATAATCGTGTATTAAACGATAGCTGAAACGGAAAGGATACCGCTATTAACATTGTAAGTATGAATGTACCAAAAATAAGATCTGCCATATTGTATCTCCAATAAAAAAGCCACTTGTTACAGTGGCTTGTTAGTCTTAATTCATTTTTATTTTGTCTCAACTTTATAATTAAACAATGCTTTAGCCATTGCTTCGGCTTCTTCTTTTCTCATAAATACTAGCCCACGGTTCAATAAATTAAGGCTTTCAGAATTGAAGTTATAAAATGGAGCTTTATTTATAAAATCAGTATTTTCTAAATCTACGAACCAATATTCTTTCGCATTGATAAAAGTATCCAATGTTACAGACTCAGGCACTTCAATACCATTGATAAATCTTTTAGGCTTTGGCTCTTCCCACATTCCAATAATATCATTTTCATATTCATTAAGACCATTATAATATTTACCTTCTAAAGTCCAACTGGAAAATTCTGCTTTAATATCGCTATCATTACCAAAACCTTGTGTAGTGTAAAATCCGTGTAAAGGATATCCTGAATTAAATTCTTTAGGGAGCTGGTACTTAACATAAGCCTTCTTTCCATTACGTAATTGTACTGCCTCACCCGCTAATGCTTTTTCTAAATCAAATGGTTCCATAATTAATTCTCCTTTGAAAACTGATATAAGTCGGTAATTAACACTCGTTTGTTATAAGATGTACTTTCTAGATTATCAGTAATAAATACATCACCTAATCGTGAAACATTAATAAATTTATGTTTAATCCCGTTATGCATACAATATAAAGGGAATTGTTTAACATATTCTTCAATGTCAAAACTTAAGGTTGCGGGAACATCGTGCATTGACATAACCCAACGTGCATAATTAGTATCTCCCGGCTCTTTTAGTAGGGGACAATCTTCCGAGACAAAACGTAAGCCGTGATAAATAAAGTCTCGTACGTGTAAAGCTTCTTTAATTTCCATAACTAATCCTCCACTGGAACAATCAATAAATTTTTAGGACTAATATCACGATATTTAATTTGATATGCGTGTACTTGTTTTATTTCATCAAGTGGCAAGCCGTATCTTGTTTCTCGGACTATATCCCAACCAAACGAACGTGATTTTTCTAAAATAATATATTTTTTACCATCACCCATAATTAAGTCAGGTTCTTGTGGCTTAAATATTGATAGCTTCATACTCTCTCCTTTTCTACTACAAACAAACACCAGTCAATTCTTCAAGTAATTTCATAAGGTTTGCTTTTTCACCTTGCAAGGCTCGCAGCTCCCGCATTGCTTCAATAGCAACAAAATTTAAGTTGCCACACCGGTGATAGAAAAACTCTTGTAAGGTTATATCTGGCATATAATCCGAAAGATCTAAATCATCAATATCTACATCAACGTCAACATCGACAGTGACGGTATGAGTAATGATTTTCCCCATTTTTTTCTCCTATAAGGCAATAAAAACCGCTTATTCGCGGTTCGCTGTCATATTCTGAGTTTTTATATAATCCACAACCGGCACACTTACCGCTTGCTGTGGTTCAAATTGCTTACCAAGTGCAAGGCTCGCGTAGCCGATAATATCTTCCCAGTGGTCAGGAAAACTTTCATTGCCATTACAAATTCGAGTGACTTTTGCTTGTATCATTGTCATTGCGTAAGCCGCCACTTTATTTCGTTCAAATAGCTGACTATCAATAATTGGCTTCATCAAGCTGTAAAAGCTTTCTGCACCAGATACAAAGTCTCCGTGCGTTTTTTCTCGTTCGTTGAGTAGTTCGTTTGTGTTCATTTTTGCCTCATAAAAAAAGCCCTTAATTTAAGGGCTATCGTCTAAGAATAATCTTACATCGTCTAATTTAAACAATGCTATCTCTTTGATTTTAAATGCTAAATCTGTTCTTGATTGTCTAAAATCGTTTAGATATTGTTTAAATTGTCTAAGCTATAAATCAGAAAGGTTGTTTCTATATCATCATCTAATCCATCATTACTCCCTGCACTGGTGGCGTGTAGTTGCCGTTTTTGGCGTTGGTTAATCTCCAAGTTTTTCTAACGTTAACTTATATTCTGGGATAAGTTCACCATTTTTCCCTTCTTTATAAGTAATTAATTCATTATTAATATTGGCGCCTTCAATATGACGAATGACGCTGTAAATTGCTTCAATAGTTACATCTTCTGGTTCAGAATTAAAATCAATGAACCCTTTTTTATTGAGTTTAACAATAACAATCTTATTTTCAGGTGATATTCTCAAAGCATAACTAGTAATCGGTTTCATTCTCTCTCCTTATAGGATTTAAGTGCGGTCAAAAATTCGGGAATATATTTATCAAATGCCTTCATTAATATTTCATCACGTTGCGCGGTGTAAATATAAAAAGGCTGCTTTTGATATTCAGGGCAATAACTGACAAAATCCCACGTCTCATAGCCTGTTACCCATAAAGCGGATTGCACTTGAATAACGTACTCACTAGGCACGCCACCTTCGAGCAAATATTTGATATGGGTTTTCATTTTTGGGCATTTGATTTCCAGACCTTTTCTAAGGGTAGGAATGAGTCCATCAGGGCTAATCATTAGCTCTTTGTCGGCATTAAGATAGACACCGCCAACCTGTACAACATCATTGCCTGTTTCAAATTCATACGCCATTCTTGCCAGTGGCTCAAGCTGATTGCCGCGTTCCATTGCTGCGGTTTTTACGCCTTCCTTTGCACCTTCAATGCTTTCAGCAACCAGTTCAGCGAGATAATTCAGCCAGCTAGCTGACTTTTGCCCACTGTTAGACACGATATTTTTAATGCCCGTGCCGGTAGGAATGCCTAGCCGTGCGGCTAGCCATTCTTCCGAGCCTTGTTCACAATCAAGGGTGATCAAACCGTCTATCATAGTGGAATTTCCTCACTTGTTTTGTTATCAGCATTTTGTGCAGATTCATCTAATCGTCCGTTAAGAGTTTTGATAAAGTGTTCTGCTTTCGCTTTTGACAACTGCTCAATACTTTGCACACTGTAGTAGGCAAAGGCTTTTTCAGTGTCAGTGTTCGTGAGCTGAATAAGCTGATTGAGGGTGGCGATTTGTTCAGATGTGGCTAATTCGACTGCTTGCCCTTCAATCACATTCGGTTTTGGCGTGACATTTATCGGCTCTTTTTGATTTTCGATAATGCGGTCAGCTTCGTCTTGGTCGTAAATGCCCGTGAAACCAAAGGCTAGCCTTGCGCATTGGATCATCGCTTTATGGCGGAGCATTCGTTTGGGGTGGGTTTTCCAAGGACCTTGTATATCACGAAAACATTCGCTCATATATTCGGTAACGCTAATCGGTCTTGAGCGGTCTTTGCGATAGATGCGACAAGTGCATTTCTCATCATCTAAGTCAAACTCAATACCGTCAAATTGTGGGTTCTCATTTAAAATTCTCGCCCAACCGTCAACACCAACAATCGGTACAATGCCATTATTGCGATCAGGAAATGCGTAAATCTCTTTTGTCCACGGATTTAAGCCATATTGGTTAGCGACAATTAAAAGTGCGGTCATTTGGCTATCATTAACGTTGCCTTTGAATGCGGTATTTTTCAATGTCGCCATTAAGTCTGAACCGTCTGTGATTTCAAAACGGTTCGCTAATTTTTGAGTTAAAGTTTGAAGTGCGGTTGCCATAATCTATTCCTTATTTCTTTAAAATCGTTGCCTGAATACCCAATGCTTTAACTGGGGCAAAATATTCTCTTAACTGCTCAAGTGTTCCTGTGAAAGGAATTTCTTGAGCTGGGATTTTGAGGATAAATTGCGTTGCCGCAGGTAGCATTTCTTGCGCTGGCGTTTGCGGTTCAATATGCGCCGTGTTTTCATTGGTTTCTGTTTTCTCGTTGGCTTGTAATGCGTTAAGGTTTGCTTCCGCTTCTGCGCGCGCTTTTGCTTCTTGTTCCGCTTTCGCTTTTATTTCCGCTTCGCGTTTTTGTTCATCGGCAATGCGCGTCTGAATGATTGGCTCAAGTTCATCATCGCCAGTAATCAGATTGAGCCAATCCTTAAAGAGATACTCATAAGAGATAGGAATTAACTTGCGACGTGCAGAAAGTCGAGCTGCTTCTGCGGCAATTTCTGCCGCGATAAGGGTTTCTTCTGCGTTCACGGCTTTTGTGAATGTAGCAAGGGTACTACGGCGTTTAGTGGCTTCTTCTAAGCGTTTTTTGACAGTGGCTTTCGGTATAACCTGTTCAAGAGCAATACACACATCGCTTTCAAAACCTGATTTAACGGCTGAAATTCGCTCAAAAGCACCATTGACAATGTTTGCTTTAATCTCTGCTTCTTTGGTTTTCACCAGTTTTTCACGTTCTAAGCGCGCTTGGCGGAAACGTTCGGCAATGTCTTGGGCTTGTTCAAGCAATTTGTTAATATCGCCTTGCTGTGCATTTTTAATTGCCGTGCGCGTTTTATCCTCTAGCTCTTTCAGTAATTTCACTTCTTCTTTTGCTTGAGCAAAATCATTATCCGTCTCAAATGTTTGTGTGAGCGTTGATAAAAATTGATCTGCTTTCTTTTCAAAGTCGGTAATATTGCAAGCAAGCACCTTGCTTTCAGTGCTAATAATTAACTCAAATTTTTGGTTTTCCATTTACCCTCTCCCATAACAGTTACTTTTCCAATAATCGCAATCATCATCGCAAGGCTCGAAGTTATCGCTATCATCAGGATCGATTTCATCTTCGTCTTGTTGCTCAAATTGCTCATAATAATCTTGGTCGCTATCGCATTGCCAAGCACTTAAAAATCCGCGGCGTTTCATTGTGTTACCTCATAATTTTGTGAAGTTATCTTCAAAAAAGAGCATTATTCCTTGCTGTTTGCACGTCTGTATTTTCTCTTTAAATTCAGATGTTTCTTTTGCCATTCGGGGCGAATGGCAAACTGGCGTGCGATAAATATTTAAATTTGTTTTGAGATTGGCGATGTAGCCACGAAAGCCACCGTCATTAGCATAAACGCCGACTTCATAAGCGAGGTTAGTGTTACTCATTGACTTTCTCCTGCAAAAGTGCGGTGTAATTTATGAGATATTTTTCTGTCTCAGCTGTTAAATCAGGTTGTAAATCACCGTGTTCTTGTTGCCATTCTAGGCTTGCCTGGTGTTGCATTTGGGCGATTTTCTCAAGACTGAAATCTTGCGAAAGGTAGTGTTCTTGCAAATCCGTTGCTAATGCTGGGCGAAAGTAAGCAAGAGCAAAAAGTGCGGTAATGACAATAGATAAAGTGATGGCAGTGGCTTTGATTAAATCTTTCATTTTTGTTTCCTTCATAAAAAAGCCCACCTGTTACAGTGGGCAAGCGGAGGTTGTTTATGTCTGCACGGGGTTTAACGCCTTCCGTGTGGGCGTAATGAGTTTCTCCTATTTCTCACTCAGAACCGCACTCAAAGCCACCAGGAAAAAAGACTAAAAACGAGTGGCTAAGAATGCGGTTTTGAATGAAAGTTATGGCAAGGCACACTGACTACGGCAAGAAGATTGGTATAAAATAATCCGTAGATAATGACTCAGTGTGCCTTGCGATAAATGGTCGCCCCAAGCAGGGCTCGAACCTGCAACCGAATGCTCATTGAGCTGCTCTGACCTATTGAGCTATTGGGGCGTTTATTTAAAACGACACTTGTCTAACATTTCCCGCAATCATTACGGCCTTGATTCTTTGCGTGACATTCATCTCGGCTATGCTGATTTTGGTTCTCTGTAAATGCCGTTTTAGATAGACTGGAGTTTTACTTGCCCAGCCTGCAAGAACCTGTTTGCTTCCACTTTCGGCAACTGCACCGTTTTTCACTGGCTTCTGCTTCAACAGATGTTTAAAACTTGCTTTTCACTAGGTAGGTTAGGGCTTTCAATCTAACGACCGCCTAGCACCGTTGCGGATTGAATCTAAGTTCAATCCAAGCAAGCTTCTTTGGCTAAATTGTTAAAGAGCATTAAACGTTGTTTCGTTTTGATGGGTGTATAATAAAACTTAAGTTTTAATATGTAAAGCAAAAAGTTTTAAAAAGTTGCATTTAAATTAAAACAAATGTTTTAAATGGTTGATTTTTAACGAAGAATAATTTGAAAAATTTTGTTTGATCGCTTGTTTTTTGAACAATGCAAAAGCAAGGAATTGGAAACTGAGAAATGAATTTTGCTGAAATACCATTTTCGCGACGCCACGAAAATGGTTAAGCAAGGAAAGGTTGATTATCTAACAGATTGAAATGATTGTAGCTTATGGATTTAAGCACGATTTGAGTAGGGATAAGCAAGATTTTGGGCAAAAGAAAACCGCCATTGGGGCGGTTTTTATTAGATATTTTTAGCAAAGGCAATCAAATCGCTATTATTATTCCAATCAATATGCCGAATGTTAAACCGATCAAACGTACGTTTAATTGCATTCAGGACATTGATTTTATTTGCCGTGTCAGCAGTATCAAGTGTAAAAAGAATGTTTTCTTTCTTCAGCAACCCTTCTTCATCTGCGCGATTGATTTTTGATACCCAATTATCGCAATGTTCAATCATACTTGGGCTTTCAATTTGATCAAAGGCCAAGGGTTTAACCGCTTTTAGGATTTCTTTTTCACCTTCATTTTTTAACGCAAGGGGCAATTTGAATTTTGTTAATTCACCTGCTACCGTATATTCCTTGTAGCACTGTAGAATTTCATCATTTTCTGCCCTAAACAGTGCTTTAAAGCGTTGAACCATTATACTTTCTTGGTTATCGGATTTTACGCCACACAGATGAATATATCTTGTATAGAGATCGTTAAAGTAATCTTGTGGATTTTCAACTAAACCTACTGCGGCATTACTATATTGAATTATACCTTCCTTAACATCAGTATAGTGATGGAAAAAGCGCGCCATTTCCTGTGGTGTAAAATCAAATGCTTGTTCTGTAATGTAGTGTAATTCTTCGTTAATCGTATCACGCACACTTGCAAATATCTTACTACGATAGAAAAAATCATTCACGCGTTTGTCATTTTTTGCAACGAGTCGATAAGTAAGTTGGCGTTTTTCAGGCTCGCACATCAATAATCCAACATTGACGAACTCGCCAGTTTCAAAGTAAGGCTTAAACCTTACAAAGCTATATAGTATTGGTTGTTTCATTCGATGTCGTCCCAGTAATGTTCTTCATTAATCCGATTTAATAATGTTTTTATTTTGCTGATACAGTCGTCTATCTCTTGATTTTCATCATCAAGCAAGAACCATTTATCAGGTAAATTTTGGTAAATATGATCAAAGTTATTCAAAATGTCAATGGCTTTATCTGTAAAGAGCTGTTTATCAACCCAATCTAATTTCCAGTCTCTATTGGCAGGTGCAAAAATATGTTCATCGAATGTCGCACATTCATCAAATGCAAGGTTATGATCAATCACAAAAATCTTCTGCTGCCATTCATTAAATAGTAAATTGATATTTCCAGTACCTATGTTTGAAGCGGTTCTATCCGAATTAAGAATCCAGCGGTCAAACATATAAAGTAACTTTTGTAAATCTTCGGGGAAATAGCGAGGATTTTTAGCTTGCACCGTTTTGGCCACTTTTGCTTGGGCAATATGTTCGGAAGCAAAAGCTAATCCTGCAGGGAGCATTGGTTGCCATTCTGGTGAAGTGTATTCACTTGCCTGCTTAGGTATATCAACAAAACAGAATGGAGGGCAAGGCAGGCCTATTTCAATTGCTAATGCTGTTCCTATTGTTTCTGCTAATAGTTGCTCCATTGGCATCATTGCCGTTGTTTTTACGACAAACCACTGTCCATTTTCAACCTGGCAAATAAACGGACTAGTTATTCCCATCTCCATTCTTTCTCGAATGAAGGTTACTTTACTCATTTCTATCCTTTCCTTAATTGGCAACCCCAGCCTATACCCCACCTTTATCTTCACCTTTGCCCACTACCACATCAGCAAACTGATGTAGATTCTCCAATTCAATTGATAGCATACAGGTGACGAGATTCCGCAACGATGCTGGATCAACGCTCAGCAAACCTTCTAAATATTCTTTCTGCTCTGCTTTAGAATATTCAGTACGGCGTAGCGCCTCTTTGAGCAAGTCAATGAGAAACTGATCGCGTTCTTTCATTTTTAGCCACCTAATAACGTTCAACCGCCACGCCAGACTTTCTTACCTAAGATTCTGAAAGAATCGGGGGTTTCCATACTTTCATCAATATCAATAGGGGGGTAACCTTCGGCTGAACTAATTAATTGAATTCCATTTTCTGTTCTCATAAGACGCTTAATGAATAAACGTTGCTTATAAGACACCGCATAAATTTCTCCATCTTCAATGTCTATATCATCAGTATCAATAATTACAGTATCGCCATTTTCTAAATCGGGAACCATACTTGAGCCTTTTACATACATTGCTTTACAGCTATCAGGATTGATGTTGTATCGACGAAACCAAGATTTTCGCAACAATACAGGATCTTCATCGTTGATAAACCAAGCCAAGTTACCTGTTCCTGCCGATAATTTAATATCGTACATATCTATTTTTATGTAGTTATCTAATTGAGAGCCGCTCACATCATCTGCAATCTCAACATTGTGTATGTCAATAGGATTTAATGCCATATCGCCATCACCTGTTGATAACCAATCAGCCGAAACATTAAGGGCTTTTGCAAGTTTTAATAGATAACGTGGATTGAGTGTTTTTCCGTTAAGTATCTTACCAATGGCTGTTTGAGATACTCCTACATCCAAACCTAGCTCTACTTGAGTCTTGCCAGACACTTTCATTGCGTAATCTAGTCGTTCTGCTAATGAATTCATATTTCCCTCCAAATACTGTCATTTTAAAACTTTAGTTTTTAATAATCAAAAAACTAGCCTTTACATACAAAAACAAATGTTTTAATATGTTTTAAAACTTTTTAGAAAAATTTAAAACATTATGCTTACTAATAAAACTATCTTAGACATAATTACCATTGCTGGTAGCCAGCAAAAACTTGCTGATTTATGTGGCGTTTCTCAGATGACCATTAGCAAATGGCTCAATGGTGGTGGGATTAACGCCCGTTATATTCCCTTGCTTGCTCAGGCGAGCCAAGGAAAGTTCACGCCTGAAGATATTCTTAATGAATTATCTAACCCCTAATCTACCCAAAGGAAGTCGCAATGGCACGCAATAAATTAACAGAAGACGCAAGCAAGATTGCGGATTTGATTTACAAGAAGTCGTCGGAAAAGACGAATAAAGAGATTGCAGAAAAAATTGGCATCGATCCAAGTAATCTGGGGAGATTCCAATCAAATTATCTTGAGATGGTTTGTGCTTATTTGGACGAGATTGGTTTGAGCGTTCACGTCAAAGACGAATCGCGGTTAGTGCCGCAAGATGAACACAGAGCCTTGGTCACTTTAGCAAAAAAAGCGATCGAAGAAATGGAACAGCAATAAAAAACCACCGTTGCAGCGGTGGCTAATCAATTTAGGAATTAACTATGGAAGAAAATATTAATCCAAACGAAAAACAAAGTCAAAGCCAATGTAACAAAATCTTGGCTTATCTAAAAACAGGTAAAAAAATCACAGCACTTGAGGCGTTAAATCGCTTTGGCTGTATGCGTCTTTCTGCCCGTATTTTGGATTTGCGTGAGCAGGGTTATCCCATCACTGATGAGATGATGAAAGATCCAAATTCTGGCAAGCGTTATAAGGCTTATTGGCTAATGGAGACTGTGTAATGAGTATGCTCTTAATGGTTAAAGCAATGCAATGTAAAGTTGGGAATGCTACTCGTAAACTTGTTTTGCTTAAATTGGCGGATAATGCCAATGATGACGGCGTTTGCTTTCCTTCTTATCAACATATCGCTGACCAATGCGAGATCACTCGTCGCAGTGCGATCTCACACATTGAAGCGCTGATTGAGATGGGTTGGATTGAGAAAAAAGAGCGCAAAACGAAAGAAGGAAATACTTCAAACTTGTACATTCTGCGTCTTAAGAAAGATGGTGAACATTCTTCACCAGCTAGTGAAAATGCTTCACCAGATAGTGAAAATATTTCACCACCCCCTAGTGAAAATATTTCACCCAGAACCAGTCACTCTATTAACCAGTCAATTAACCATAAAAAAACTTCGCAAAAAAAATCGCAAAGTGCGGTGGAAATTTTGGCAAGTTTTGGCATTGAAGGGGAACTTGCAGAAGATTTTATCCAACACCGAAAAGCCAAACGTGCGGTAATCACCAACACGGCGATGGCGCGACTGAAAAAACAAGCGGATTTAGCCAAATTGCCACTCGGGGAGGTGGTGGCGATGATGATTGAACGTGGCTGGCAAGGCTTTCAAGCCGATTGGGATTGGAAAATTGCGGACAGCAAAAAGCCAAAATTCAGCGACGATGACGATAGCTGGTGGCGTGGCAAAACCATTGAGATTCGGGGGTATTGATGAACCAAGTTACAGCAACACAACTGCAGAATGCAATTGGGCGTGAACCAAGTTATCACGCTCCTGTGGGCAAACAAGAAATTCCACCGCACGTTGCCAAATTTGTCGATCGTCTGTTCGTTCGCCTAAAAGCGATATTCCCCGCGTGGCAAGCCGCATTTGACGATGAAGAAGGATACCAAGAAGCCAAGCACCTTTGGCTTGAAGCTTTGGTGAATAACGGGGTAACTAGCGCCGCTCAATTTAAGCGTGGTATTGCTCAAGCGGAGCGTGAGAATAAGCCATTTTTTCCAAGCGTGGGGCAATTTATCACTTGGTGCAAGCAAGATCGCTTTGAAGTGTTAGGCTTACCGAGCGAAGACGAGCTTTACCAACGGCTGAAAAAATTTCAAAGCTACGGAATGCTGGAAATCCACAAATTCCACTTTGAGAACGATGCGGAATATTGGTTGCTGACGGATTTGTATTGCAACAACCGAGAAGCCACGGAAGAAAAATTGCGCAAAGCAGTGACCAAAGCGTTGAAAGCGATGGCAGCACGCTTGGAAGCGGGCGAAACGTTGCCTAAACCGCAAATCACCCTGCCAAAGAAACCGAGCTTTGTGCCGCCTGAAAGACAACGTGAGATTAACCTGCGCGGCATTGCCGCCTGCAAAGCAGCTTTGGGGATTTTGTGATGACTAAATACAAATGCCCGAAGTGCGGTGGAGAATTGTCGGATTTATGGGATAGGCAACCTGTGAATGCTTTTATCGGTGAATATTCAGACGATAGATTCCGCTGTGAAGGGAAGCTGAAAGAAGCTAAACACGATCGTATGGGGGAATTTGTGTGGGTGAATCGTACAAAATCTTGTGGGTATTTTAGTCTTGATGAGTTAGGGATTGAAAGCGATGGAAACTAAACAACGCTTTTTCTTGCGTAATGCACGCATACAAGCGAATGCCATCGGGGTAATACATTCCCTTGCCTTAGATGAGAAAAGCCCTGTGGTGGTGGAAATAAAGCCCTTAACGCGTACGTTAGCACAGAATGCAAAACTTCACGCAATGCTAACGGATATTGCCAAGCAATGCACCTTTAACGGCAAAAAGCGAGATATTGAAACGTGGAAAATGCTTTTTGTGAGCGGTCATAAAATTGCCATTGGCGAGCAAGCGGAGATGGCGATTGGCTTTGAGGGAGAAGTGGTGAACTTACGCGAAAGCACCGCACAAATGGGCGTAAAGCGGTTAGCGAGTCTAATTGATTATGTTGATGCTTGGGCTGCGGAGCAAGGCGTGAGATTTAGCGACAAGCAAAGGTTTTACGGGTATTAAAAACCGCTCAAAAGAGCGGTTGGTAAAAAGGGGTTATTTAACAAACTTATGTACAGCGATTGCCCAAGCAACCATAACAAGTGCGAAAACGCCAAGTCCGATAGTGAGATTCATTGCTTTTCCTCCTTGCGTTGGGATTTAACTCGTTTCAATTGTCGATGCACGATCAAACCACTGTATGCACCGATAATGAGAAAAACGGTTTTAATAATTTTTAGAAGTAATGGTTCACTGTTAAAGAGAATAACAGGTATTGCCAAAATTGCAACCTTTGCGATGTCGATGGACATTTTCGCCCAGTCATCAAGGGTTTCAATTTCAATTGGTTTTTTGAATAAATTTAACATTTTGTCCTCCTTGAGGGCAGTATAACAAAAACCGCACCGAAGTGCGGTTGGATTTTGGCGAGTTTTAGAAATCAAGCAGCTTTTTTGTTGGGTTGATTTTAGGGATAACCCGTTGCCAGTTGAGTTTTTTCGATTGGGCAAATGGTTGAGTTAAACGCTGTAGGGTGGCTTGGCTTTCTTCATAATGGCGTTTGTACTCGTAGGCGTGGCTGTAAACCGCACCACTATATGTTGAGCCTAGGGCGTTGAGTGGCTCGTAAAGCTCGGCGAGTAGGGTATTCATTCGTTTGTGGCTGAACCATAACCAAGCAAGTTGTTCAAGCTCGTACTCGGTGAATTCAAAAGTGTATTTCTTTTCGGGTTCAGGTAGGGCGAGTTGTTGATTTTGTAAACTGTATTTTCCAGTTTTGCGGATTTGTGGAAGAACTTCTTCAAATACCCAGTTTTGGAATGATTTTGCGATGGGTTTTTCACTACGAAAAATGATCCGATATAAATTGGGTTCATTGATGAAGGCAGTTTTACGTTGTTTTTCATCTTTTGCCAAAGCGTACGCTAGACGTACACCTTGAGGATCTAGCATCTGGCTTTGAACTCTACGGGAATTTTGGATTTGAAAAATTCTGCAAACATCAAGCAAACAGAAAAACGGTTGATTGTCGAAAATTTCAATACGAACAGGGCTTGAATTAAAGTTGAAAAGTTGATTTGACATACTGTATTTCCTTTTGAATAGGTTGGGCGGATAGGGTGTTCAAAACCGCTACAGTGACGGCGTGGGTATTGGTTATTTCCTCACCACCCTATCCATAGATTGAATTTATTATTTGTATTGAATTTGGTTGAGAAAAGGAGAAACACCAAATTTCAGATACAAAAAAATCACATTGACGCAGTGAATGGCGACTGTAGGTATTTTAAAAGGCGTTTTGAAGCACCTTTGAGTTAAATCCTACGCTTGACCGAGGAGAATGTCAAGCGTAAGGGGGATATTAAGCCATTATTTTATCTGCGCTGACTGAGGCAAGAAAATGACTACGGTTTTTGTAATGTGGGTGTGTAGCGACAAACTCATCAATACGTTTAATTAAGTAGGCTGGCATTGTGATGTTGATACGTTCAGCTTTCCCTAAGAGGTGGCTAATATCAACATCAACAACGCCAAAGAAAATATCAACGCTTTGATAATCTGGATTGGCTTTATGTTCTTCTAGCGGGGTTGGTAGAGGAACTTCTTCATTGTCTCGGACAACTAACTCCAGATGTGATGTGATAGCTTGTTTTACATTGTTATATGCCTCTTCCAATGTATCACCAGCTGAAAAACAGCCAGGAATATCAGGCACGGAGACAACATAACCATCAGTAACTTTTTCAAGTGCGATTGGATATAACATTGATTTTCTCCTTAAAGGGGCTTATAGCCCCGCTTGTTTTCTGATTAATTTTTCAAGATGTCCTAATTCGGCTCTTGGGTGGGGAACGGTAACTTTTCCCTTTTTTTGATGATGCTCAAAATGGTGGTGGCTTCCATTTATGCTATCAAGATACCAACCATCTTGTTTGAGCAATTTTATCATTTGTTTGCTGTTCACATTTGTTTTCTCCTCGATGTGTTGTTAATTAATGTGTGTATTATAAGTATTTATTAGGCGTGTGTCAATATTTTTGTGGCGATAATGTGTATTTTTTTTGAGGTATGAATGACAAAAATACGAAAACGAAAATGCAAAATCTGTGGTGAACGTTTTGAAACCTATGACAGCTTTCGGCAATGGTGTAGCCCTGAATGTGGGGTGGCGTTGGCGAGGCTGAAGCAGGCGAAGCAGCGGGAAAAAGCAGAGCGTGAAAAAGTGCGGGCGGAAAAAGCAAAAATTCGGACGGTGAAAGAGGGGTTGAAAACGCATCATCAGCTCATTGCTGAAGCTCAAAGTGCGGTGAATAAATATATCCGTTTTCGTGATGCGAATAAGGAATGTATCTCGTGCGGTACGCCGTTGATTAGCGAGAAATTAGGCGGGGGATTTGATGCGGGGCATTATCGTAGCCGTGGTTCAGCCCCGCACTTGCGGTTTTATACGCTTAATATTTTTGGTCAATGCAAACGCTGCAATCGATGGTTGGGCGGAAATTACCACGAATATCGCGTAGGGCTGATTGAGCGTTTGGGAATCGAAAAGGTGCGAGAAATCGAAAGCGACCAACGCCCAAGGCATTATAGCGATGAGGATTTAAGGCGGATTAAGCGGATTTTTGAGCGGAAAGTGAAGTTATTAGAAAAGCGAGGTAAGCAATGGAATTAGTTTTTAACGATATTAAAAAAGTTTGCACGCAATGGGGCTATTGGGCCACACCACGATTAGGCACGGAATATCCTTGCCTTTCGGTGAGCATTCCCACGCCGATTGATGAAAGCAAAAGACGCGCCGATCCAATCAGTGAGCCATTGGCGGAAGAAATTGAACGTTGTGTGTTGGTGATGCGGAAAACCACCCCTGAGCTTTACGATTTATTTATGGCAACTTACGCTTACCGTTTGCCACTTTATAATGAGTACGATCACAATCGTGCGTTAGTAAGAATGGGGATTTTGGAAAGGTTTGAGATTAAGAAAACACGTTATTTTGAGCAGATGAAAATCGCTGAAACGGCATTGAAATTGATGTTAAGTAAAAACAAGTGCATTTTCTTGGCGTGATGTATAAAAAACGCTTGTTTTGTCCGAACTAAAAGTGTATGATTTTATCTATAGTGCGGTTTTGCACGTTTAAAACGCACGAATGAATTTTTACAGCCCTGATCGGAAACGGTCGGGGCTTTTTATTGCCTCGAAAACAGGAGGCGGAGTATGAAAATTATGAAAGATATGGGAACGCAAAGCTATATCTGGTCTGGCTTTGGTGGATTTATTGCGTGGCTTGGTGATCAACAGAATTTAATGATGTTGAGCCTTGCCATTGGTATTGTTACCGCACTTGCTAATTTGTATCAGCGTTGCCGTGAGGGGCAGGCTAAAAAACGAGATGAAGAGCGTAAGGAAGAAATCCATCAGCTCACAGTGGCAAGATTGAAAAAGGGGCTGGATATTAAATGAAGCATTTCAAAAAAATTGCGGGCTGTTCGGTTGTGGCTATCATTGGTTTAGTAATGCTTAATCACTCCGATGAAATCCGTACCACCCAAAAGGGAATGGAATTAATCGGCGAAGCAGAAAGTTGTATGCGTGAGCCGTATAAATGCCCTGCGGATGTGTGGACGGTTGGAATTGGGTCAACGGGTGATATTACTTTTGGCAAGGTGTACTCGGATAAAGAGATTGCCGACCGCTGGGCCAAAGATATTCAAACAGCGGAACAGTGCGTCAACCGTTATGCCAACGGCAAAGCTTTACCACAAGGGGCATTTGAGGCATTAACCTCGCTGACCTTTAACGTAGGCTGTGGCAAACTCAAAACCTCTACGATTTATCGTTACGCAAAACAAGGTGATATTGCTGCAATGTGTGAGCAGTTCCCGCGATGGAAATACTCAAGCGGAAAAATTCTGAAAGGCTTAGTAGTCCGCCGAGAGAAAGAGAAAGCATTATGTTTAACCAGTTTAAAACGTGGCTAAATCTCACCGCACTTTGTCTGATTTTGGGCTTGTGTGGTTGGGTTTGGTATCAGTCACAGATGATAAGTAGCTTAAAAGCCAAAAATCAAATGCAAGCCCAAACCATCACCACGCAAAGCCAAACTATCGCAAGCCTTAAAGCAGAGGCAAAACGTAATTATCAACTTACCCAAGAAGTTACACAATCAGAAAGTAAAATCAGGGAGCAATCCGATAATGTTATTCGTACAATTCAAACGCAGGTTAAAAATGTGGACGCTCATAATGCTCCTGCTCCTCGTAATGTTATTGAGTTCTTGCAGCAGTCAGATTGAGACTACGCATTGCCCAAGCATTCCGCCCGTGCTATTAGGGCATTTGGATAAGACAGCATTTAGTGGTCGCACTTATGGTGATGTAACACAGTATGCCGTGATACTCAAACGTGAGCGTGATATGTGTCTTAATCGGATTGATAAGATTAGAGACTGGCAAGTGGAGTTACATAAATGAGTAGGGCTAGTTGGCATCATCTTTATCATCGTAAGGCGTGGAAGCAACTACGCTTAGACCAATTAGCAAAACACCCCTTATGCGTTTTCTGTGCTCAAGCGGGCAAACTTACCCCCGCTACGGTAGTGGACCACATTACCCCCCACAAGGGCAATCTAGATTTATTCTTTGATCCCGATAATTTGCAATCACTTTGTAAGTTACATCACGACAGCGCAAAACAAAAAGCTGAAATTAAAAAACTTAATCATATTGGCTGTGATGCAAGTGGATTTCCTATCGACCCAGACCACCCATTCAATAAGGGGGAGGGCGGGTAAAAAGTTCAGGCAAACGGCTTGGGCTACCGCGTGGGGAACTCTGCGTGATCGCTATTACAGTTTTTCTACCCTTTTTTTAGCACTTTAGGAGGCCTTTTATGAGTGGACGCAAATTGCGTAGTGATAGCACCACTGCAAAAGTGTTAGCCACCAAAGCGGCACAAACCAAGCTATCACCACCACAAAAATTAACAAAATTAGAAACGCGCTATTGGAACAGTATTATCAATAGCCGTGCCTTAGACAGTTGGACGCCGATCGACCAAGAACGGGCGGTAAAACTGGCAAAACTTTATGTAGAAATTGATGACTACGAACACGAATTGGCAACACAAGCGCGTCGCTGGGTAAAAACAGACACCGGCACAATGAAAATGCACCCGCTGCACTATGTGATCGAAGACTTATATAAGCGTGAAATCCAAATGTGCCGCAGCTTACAAATTCATAGTCGTGCCACAAATGGCGAAAGCCGTGATCAAGTGAAAACCAATCAGCTTTATCAAGAGGCGCGGAATGCGATCAACGATGATGACGGCTTAATTGCAAGGGTGTTTAACTGATGACGACGGCAGAAAAAGTTATCGCCTTTATTGAAAAATATTGTTTTGTTCCAGAGGGGGCGTTAGTAGGAAGCCCGATTAAATTAGAGGATTTCCAAAAACGCTTTATTTTTGACGTTTATGACAATCCATACGGTACCACACACGGTATTTTGTCGATTGGGCGTAAAAATGGAAAAACGGCACTTATCGCGTGTTTATTACTGGCGCATTTAGTGGGGCCTGTTGCCATCTTAAATAGCCAGATTGTCAGTGGCGCGCTGAGTCGTGAACAAGCCGCTCTCGTGTTTAACCTCGCGGTAAAAATGATCCAACTTAACCCTAAACTGACTACCCTTGTTGATATTAAGCCAAGTGGTAAGCGGCTGATTGGACGGCCAATGAATGTTGAATACAAAGCCTTAGCCGCAGATGGTAAAACCGCACAAGGTTTATCGCCAGTGCTGGCGATTTTAGATGAAGTAGGGCAAGTGCAAGGCAGTCAATCGGCTTTCGTTGATGCGATTACGACCGCACAAGGCGCGCATAAGAGCCCATTATTGCTCACCATTAGCACACAAGCCGCAAATGACGCAGATTTGCTTTCAATTTGGATTGATGACGCAATTAACAGTGGCGATCCACATACGGTTTGCCACGTTTACAGCGCGGATAAAGACTTAAAAATTACTGATCCGAAAGCGTGGAAACAAGCCAATCCTGCGTTAGGTGTGTTCCGCAGTGAGGAAGACATCAAAAAATTGGCAGACAAAGCTAACCGAATGCCAAGTTTTGAAAATACGTTCCGCAATTTGAATCTCAACCAGCGGGTTAGCACAGTATCCACGTTTGTTACGCAAGATGTTTGGAAAGCCAATGGCGAAGTGGGACAGCCACCGACGGGATTAAGTGTGTATGGCGGTTTAGATTTATCCGCCCGAACAGACTTAACCTCGCTGGTGCTGGTTGCCAAAGATCCAAGCGGCAAAACCAATGTTTATAGTTATTTCTGGACGCCGGAACAAGGTTTGATTGACCGCGCAAAGCGCGATCGGAGCCCTTATGATGTGTGGGCAAAACAAGGTTTTATCCGCACAACACCCGGTGCCTCCGTGGATTATGCTCACGTTGTACGGGATATTGCCGACATCTTAAGTGATTTTGATATTTCCTCAATTGCGTTTGACCGATGGCGAATGGATATTTTCAAAAAAGAAATGGACGCACAGGGCATTACGTTGCCCCTAGTGCCTTTTGGTCAAGGATTTAAGGATATGTCGCCGGCAATTGACACCTTAGAAAGCCAATTGCTTAATGGACAACTGCGCCACGGTATGCACCCCGTTTTAACGATGTGTGCGGCAAACGCAGTCATTACCAAAGATCCAGCCGGCAACCGAAAATTTGAAAAACACAAAGCAACGGGACGAATTGACGGAATGGTCGCACTTGCTATGGCGCTTGGTATAGCAGAAAGTGCGGAAACGCCATTGAATATTGATGCATTTTTACAGGATATGATTATCGGATGAGTACACTAAATGATAAAAACTGGTGGAGCCGTTTTTACCAACGCTGGTTTTCAGGCGGAAAACGCCTTGATAAAGGCAGCGTTGTAGAACCCTTTGTAAGTGAGGCAAGTGGCGCAGGCGAAACGGTAAATGGCGAAACCGCCTTAAAATTAAGTGCAGTTTGGGCTTGTGTGCGGTTACGCAGTCAAACCATTGCATCACTGCCTTTCCACCTTAAAAATGAGCAACGGCAAATCGCTCGCGATCACCCTCTTTACAAAATTATTCACGACACGCCCAATGCGGATATGTGTGCCAGTGAGTTTTGGGAAGCGGTGATTGCTAACCTTGATTTATGGGGTAACGCCTATTGTCGCATAAATCGGATTGGTGAGCGTGTGGTTGCATTGGATATTCTTGACCCACAGTATATGCAGGTGCAACGCAGTGATAACGGTGAAATCCGCTACATTTACACCAAAAATAACGTGGACGGCGGCAATTACGCCGAACGGGATATTTTGCATTTTAGAGGTTTTACCCTTGATGGGTTAATTGGATTATCCCCTATTCGCTACCAAGCACAAGTAATGGGCTTGCAAACGGCTGCGAATAATGCCGCCGCCAAAGCCTTTAAGAATAATTTAAAAGCGGGAGGTTTTCTGAAAACCGGTGAGCGGATTTTATCCGATGAGCAACGCAAGCGCGTGCGAGAGGGGCTAAGCGAATTTGGCAAGCCTGAAAACGCTGGCAAGTGGATGGTGCTTGAAGCAGGAATGGAACCCGCCAATATGTCAGGCAGTTGGATCAACCCCCAAGACGCTCAATTATTGGAAAGCCGCTATTTTGGGATTGAGGAAATTTGCCGTGCCTTTGGTGTACCGCCTCAATTAATTTATAGCACGGATAAATCGTCATCTTGGGCATCAAGTGCAGAGCAAATTACGCAAAATTTCCTGACTTACTCACTCAATCCAATGCTAAAACGGATTGAACAAACTATTACACGCAAATTGCTGAAACCTGAAGAGCGGTCAAAAATTTACCCTATTTTTAGTGTAGAAGGGTTATTGCGTGCAGACAGCGCAGGAAGAGCGAGTTTTTACACCGCACTGTTGCAAAATGGCGTAATGACCCGAAACGAAGTGCGGGCATTAGAAAATCTCCCCGCCGTGGAGGGCGCAGATCAACTGACTGTACAACTTAATTTGACCGCGATTGATAAAATCGGAAAGGACATAACCAATGACAAACCGAACTAAAGATCTCTTATTTAAAGCCGAAGCCATCAAAGAAGATGGCTTTTTTTCGGGCTATTGCAACGTGTTTGATGTGAAAGATGCCTACGATGAGATCGTACGCAAAGGGGCATTTTTAGACACCATCAAGATGTGGAAAGAGCAAGGCAAAATGCCGCCGGTATTATGGAACCACGACCGTGATCAGCCTATCGGCGTATGGACACTGCTTAAAGAAGATGAGAAAGGCTTATACGGCGAAGGGCGATTACTGATTAACGACGTGGCAAAAGCCAAAGAAGTGCACGCTTTAATGATGGCGGGTGCCATTGATGGGCTCTCTATTGGCTATCGGGTAAATAAGTGGGCCTATGATGAAAAAGAGGACTCGACAGAATTACTTGCCATTGAGTTAAGAGAAATCTCGGTAGTTACTTTTCCCGCCAATGAGGCAAGTCGTGTGGAAAAAGTGAAATCCGTGTTAGAGAAAGGCAGATTGCCTACTCTTGCCGAATTTGAGAAAGCCCTAAGAGATTTAGGGTTTTCACGAACACAAGCCGTAACTGTTGCTAGCTACGGCTTGAAAAAACTCATTCAGGGCGAGCCTGAAGAAAAATCACTTAGCAACGCATTAACCATTCTTAAATCCATTACGGGAGAACATTAATATGTCAGAAACAGAAAAAAATCTTGAACAGCTCGCCAGCGAGTTTAAAAAAGCTACCGACCAAGTAAAAGGGTTAGGTGAAGAACTACAAGGTAAAATGGCGAACAACGAAAAAGGCTTAGAGGGCTTAAAAGCGCAAGTTGATGAAGCCTTAACTTCAATGAACGAAGCGAAAAGCCGATTAGATGAGTTAGAGCAAAAAGCCGCTCGTCGTGGTGGAGCCAATGAGACCGCTGAAAAATCCTTAGTAGAACAGTTAATGGAATCAGACAGTTTCCAAAAATTTATGCAAGATCCACGCAAAGGCAATTCCGCCCATTTATCCGTAAAAGCCACCATTACCAGTGCGACGACGAATACGGCAGGTGCAGCAGGAGCATTAATCCCTGAGCATAAATTACCGGGTGTGTTAACCCCACCCGATCAGGCACTCACTATTCGCGACTTGTTAGCCAAAGGCACAACGCAAAGTAACTCCATCACCTACATTCGTGAAACCGGCTTTACCAATGGGGCGGCGTATCAAGTGAATGAGGGGGATAAAAAAGCCCAATCCGATATTAAATTTGACGAAGTAACGCTGGGGGTTAAAACCATTGCCCATTATATGAAAGCCTCTCGTCAAATTTTAGACGATGCACCAATGTTACAAAGCTACATTAACGGTCGCTTAATTTATGGCTTAAAGCTGTTTGAAGATCGCCAATTATTAAACGGAGATGGGTCAAGTGGTGCCTTACACGGGATTTTACCGCAAGCTACTGCGTTTGCAGATCCCGCAAAATTGGCGACCTACACCATCATTGATCAACTGCGATTAGCACAATTACAAGCCTTAATTGCAGAATATCCAGCCACAGGCTATGTGCTTAACCCTATCGATTGGACAAAAATTGAGTTGGAAAAAGACGGTATGGGGCGTAACATTATTGGCAATCCACAAGGTACCGCACAGCCAACTTTATGGGGCTTACCGGTGGTGCAAACACAAGCAATGAACGCAGGCACTTTCTTGACTGGGGCATTTAGTCTCGGTGCACAAGTGTTTGACCGTCAGGCTTCAGCCATCGCCATTGCAACGGAAAACGAAGATGACTTTGTGCGCAACTTAGTGACCATTTTGGCGGAAGAGCGTTTAGCCCTTGCGGTATATCGTCCAGAGGCCTTTATCAAAGGCACACTTGCCGCGAAAACGAAATAACCCTTAACACCGCACAACTCAAGTGCGGTGCTTTTTTTGGAGATTTTTACCAATGCTTATCTCGCTTGAGCTTATCAAACAACATTGCCGTATTGATCATAACGAGGAAAATACCCTCTTAACCCAATATGAAACCGCCGCGCAAACCTACCTTGAAAGCCAACTTGGGCGCAAACTCTATCTAGATAGTGTGCCTGAAGAAGAGTCAATGGGACTTGTGGCAAATGCGGCAATTAAACAGGCAATGCTAATGACCATTGCCCACTGGTATGAACATCGAGAAAGCGTTGTAGTAGGTATAACCTCTAAAGAAATTGAGCAAGGTGTTTGGCGGCTGATACAACCTTACCGATTAATGGGGGTGTAAATGCAAATTGGCAAACTGCGTCATCGTATCAAGATACAGCAGCAAATCAACACCCAAAACGACTACGGCGCATTGGTTGCGCAGTGGCAAGACGTTGTCAGATGTTGGGCGGAAGTCAAACCTTTAACGGGGAAAGAATATTTTTCCGCGCAACAGGTGCAGTCGGAAGTTACCGTGCAAATTTGGTTACGTTATCGGGCAGGTATTACACCCACAATGCGAGTCGTTTTTGGTGAGCGACATTTTGAAATCGTCGAAGTGCTGAATTACCAAGGACGAAGCACCGCATTGCAATTACTGTGTAAGGAAAAAGTCAATGGCTAGCACAGTCAAAGTGGAAGGATTAAGGGCGTTGTCGGCGGCAATGAAAGAACTCGGCCGAAAAGCAAGTAACCGTATTGCCGTTAAAGCAATGCGAAAAGGTGGGGCGATTGTACGCGACAAAGCACGCAATAATGCCCCAACCTTAAAAGAGAAAGTGCCGCACCGACGTGCAGGTACATTAAAAAAAGCCATTCAATCCAAAACCAAAATTGGACGAAATGGCAAAACTAACACCTATATTGGTGTAAAAAAGCTTTCGGGTAAGCAAATCGAAAAATTTAAAGCCAAAACACAGAAAGGTGGGGCGTATAACCCTAACGATCCGTATTATTGGCGATTTGTTGAGTTCGGCACATCAAAAATGCCGGCACGCCCTTTCTTGCGTACTGCCTTTGAGCAAACGAAAGACCAAGCCGCTAATGCCATTATTACTACCTTACGAGAGGAAATCTTAAGGGAAGGAAACAAATGATCCAACACGACTTATTTAACGCCCTGTCGCCTTTGGTTGCAGGGCGTTGTTTTTATGAAGTGATCCCTGATACCAATACGACCTATCCCGTCATTGTGTATCAATTCCCCACCATCACCCCAAATTCTGCCCTAGAAGATGGGGATTTAGATGATTACCAAGTGCAAATCGACATTTACAGCAATCAAGTGGATGACATCTTTAACTTGCGCGAAGCATTGTTTGAAGCGATAGAAGATGAATTTGATTTTGCCGAACGCATTTCGGATTTTAGTGATTATGAACCCGATACCAAGCTACACCGCCGTGTAGTGACGTATCAAATAGCTTATGGAGAATAACTTATGGCCACACAAACCACCCCATTTCAGGGGACAAAATTTTATATCGGCAAGGGCGTTGAAGCGGAAAAAAGTATCACCGCGTGCGAAATTACTCCTAATGCCAAAATCACCGTAGCCAATAGCGGTTACAAAAAGGGGGATTTGCTCCGCATTACTGGGCTTGGCTCGTTAGACGGCTATTACCCAGTGAAAGAAGTGCAAACCAACGACATCCTTTTTGCCGATGAAGTGAATTGGGCGGGACAAGATAAGCCAACTAGCTTTACCAACGCCAAAGTGGCGCGTGTAACCTGGTCTTCCAACTTCTGTGCCATCAAAAACATTGAAAAAGACGGCGACACGCTTTCGGAAGAAGATGTTACCACGATGTGTAGCGAAGGCACTGAAACCGAACCGGGCGATATTGAGTTTGGTAACGTCAAACTCACATTCTTTTGGGCACCCGCTACCGCAATGCAAGCGGATTTGCGTAAGAAGTTCTACGGCAAAGAAACGTTCCCTTATTTGATTGTGTTCAAAAATAATCAAGGATCGCTTTACGGCACAGGCTTTATCCAAACCAGCACCAACATTAGCGGTGAGGTCAAAGGCAAGTTTGAATCAGGCGTAACCATTAAACAATCCAAACGTGATTATTTATTACCAGTCGCATAATCCACCACCGCACGATAAAAAGTGCGGTGTTTTTTATAAACATTTTAAGGAAATCAACAAATGAAAGGTACAAGAGATTTATTATTGGCTACCAAACCTAAACTCAAAAAAATTGAGATTGACGGCGCAGACTATTTTATTCGCGAATTAACCGTGGGTGAAGTGAATGAACAAATTTACGGTCAACAGCACCGTTTAATGCGAATTGCTAAAGAGCAAGGCATTGAGTTGAACTTAGAGAATGAAGAGGAACTCACTAAGCAATTGACGCAAATCTATGATCCTTATGCGTTATCCCGAACCTTAGCAATGCGTTTGTGCGATGAGCAAGGGAAAAATCTGTTTGAACCGAATAACAACGCCGATTTAGAGGCGCTTTCTCAGCTAGATAATGACATCTTTAAGAAATTAACCGATGCCATTAAGAGTGAGGAAGAGACAAAAAACTCACCGCCCGACGCAAGTTCCAATTAACCCTCTCCCTTGCGTTGGGCAAAACGCTATCAGAAATCGAATCAATGCCAGAGCGCCACTTGCAAGAATATGAACAATTCTACCAAGAACAACCGTTCGGCTTGTGGCGTGAAGATTATCGCACCGCACAAATTGCCTATCTTTTAGCGGCGATTAACAGCGATCCGAAAAAAGACAGCCCAAAACTCACCGAGTTTATGCCGTTTTTTGCTAACCAAAGTGCGGTGGAAAATAACCAAGATTTTGATGATGGTAGCGAGATGTTTTTGGCTCAAAGATAAAACAAACCCCGAAGCGTTTGCAGCACTTCGGGGTTTTCATTCCTAATAATCCATACTTAAAAGGAATAATTTATATGCAGGATTATAGCAGTATTAGTAATGTAATCAAACTTATTTTAGGTTTCTTCGTGGGAGGAAATATGAGCGAACAAGGTGCAGATAAAGCAGGGAAAGATATTGCGACTGGATTACGTTTTCTCTTTAAAAGCTGTGGATTAGCAATATGTATAGGTGTCATTTTATGGCTGTTGCCTGATTTAATCACTGCGATCCGTTGGTGGTGATGTGATCTCTATCACTTTAAAACTCGCCTGATTTTGGTATGATTAACTCCTATTTTTTAGTTTAGGAGTTAATTATGAAAAAATTAGTATTAATTGGATTGGTTAGTGCGGTATTGGCGGGGTGTGCAACTAATTTGACTCAAGAACAAATTGCCGCCGCGGATTACGGCAATTATCCAGCTAACTATCAAAATATAGTCAAATCCTATTATGAGGAAGTTGCAAAAGATCCAGATAGCTTAAAATATAAAGAAATCACAAAACCAGCTCGAGTTTGGATAAAGGATTTTGGCACATATAAATTCGGTTATCTAACGTGTGTGACATTGAATGGTAAAAATTCGTATGGAGCATATACAGGTTATAAGACCCAAGCACTTTTAATAAAGGATGATGTAGTTATTCACAATATTCAAGATGTGATAGCACATAATTCAATGCGAAATACGACTTTTTGCTCTAAGAAATAACTATATTATTATCACAAACCCTGTTGACCTCAACGGGGTTTTCTTTTATATTAACCTCATAGGTGTCGTAACCTTAAAACAGGCGGTAATCCGCAACCGAAATCCAATGCGGTTTTTTTGTATCTAGAATTTGGTGTTTCTCCTTTTCTCAGCCAAATTTAGTAAACGAAAAACGGTATATTTGCTCAATGTCGAGAGGGTGAGGAATACAATACCTTCGGGGAATAACTCCAGCCATCCTGTTTTGGCTTTCGAACCTCTCGGCACCAACCATATTCATTATGAATATAGTTGATAATTTCGAAAAATATAAACAGGAGATGGATTATGTCTAATCTAATTTCAACTCAAACACTTCAATTTCACAATCAATCTTTAGTTACTTTTGAACAAAACGGTACATACTACACTGCAATGAAACCGATTTGTGAAAATATTGGACTGCAATGGGAATCTCAATTTAATCGTATTAAACGTGATGATGTTTTAAAGTCAACTGTTCTTATCATAAGAATGGTTGCCGAAGATGGGAAAGAACGCCAAATGCTCTGCCTCCCAATCCAATACCTTAACGGCTGGTTATTTGGCATTGATGTAAAACGTGTGAAACCTGAAATCAGAGAAACCTTGATTACATACAAAAGAGAATGCTATCAGGCGTTGTTTGATTATTGGAATAAAGGCAAGGCAGAAAGATCGCAAACCACAGTTGATGATCGCACAGGTTTACGCGATGCAGTCAATATGCTAGTGAGCAAAAAAGGTTTAATCTACTCTGACGCTTATCAGCTAATCCATCAACGCTTTAATGTAAATCACATTGACGAATTAAGTAGAGAGCAACTACCGCAAGCGGTGGAATATGCTCACAAAATTATCTTAGAAGGTGAATTGATTATTCCAGAAAAACAAGAATATATTTCCATTGGGCTTAATACCGCCCAAGCTTTAGTGAAATTTCATCGTCTCGCGGTCGCCAAAGCCCAAAAAGCGGAAACAGCATTGCGACAAATTCACCAAATAATGGGCTATGAGCCTTACGTCCGCAATGATTTAGCGGCAGGGCTTTTTGACATTCACCACGAATTTACGGTTTGGCTCAATGATTTTGAACAAGCAGTAACCGCAGCAACAATGCCAAAATTAGGCTATGTGAAATAAATTTCACAAAAAATCACCGCACTTTAGTTTAAGTGCGGTTGCAGGAGAATCAAATGAAACGAAATTGGGAGCTTATCCGCAAAATTTTGTTCAAATTGGCACTTACGTCATTAGACAATGGAGGCATAAAAGGCTTTCCGCCCGCGGTGGTGGAATATCACTACCTATTGTTGAAGCAATCACAATTAATTGATTCTCAACATAAGCTAACGTGGCAAGGACACGAGTTTCTCGACAAAATCCGAAATGATACCGCGTGGAATAAAATTAAACAAACCATTAAAACCAAAGGGATTGATTTATCTTTTGAGGCAATCAAATTAGCAGGAAAAAGTTTATTGTTTTCTTTATTGAAATAGCTTGACTGCCAGTGGGGATTTGGTAGATTGGAAAATAAAATTTAGGAGGGAATATGTCAGATCTAATGTT
Organism: Avibacterium gallinarum; assembly: GCF_002921135.1. GTDB lineage: Bacteria > Pseudomonadota > Gammaproteobacteria > Enterobacterales > Pasteurellaceae > Avibacterium > Avibacterium gallinarum. Next base: position 50,104 of record NZ_PQVJ01000018.1, read on the forward strand.
TTTTATTCGGGGATTACTACGTTTTTCTTGGTCGCTGATTATCTTGCCTCTACTTTTTTTGATACCAATAGGTTTATTTATCGCAGGAATGATTTATTTTGATATTAGCATTCCTTGGTGGGGGGCTTTAATTATCGCCTTTTTCTTAAGTGCTATAATTAATGGATTTAAAGCCCCACAAAATAAATAAATCCCTTTATACGATTATAAAACCTTGCTCTTATAGCAAGGTTTTTTTATGGAGAAAAGTTTATGTCAGGTTCACTTGGTGGTCTTAATATTTATCTAGGGTTAAACACCTTAGACTTTGAAAAAGCATTAAATAGCTCAGATTACAAAACACAGAAGTTCACAAAACAGCTACAGGTCAACTTTGAAAATGCCCAACAGCGTGTAAAAACCTTTTCGGAACGTACCACAAAATATTTAAACAATATCGAAAAAGCCGCTAATTCCATTAATAATTCCACAAAATGGCAGCTGGTTGAAACCGCTACTCGAGTATTGGGCGGTTCAGCAAAAAATGCAGCGCAACAAATTATTAAATTAGCCGATGCGCATACTGAATTAAAAAACCGTATTAAGTTAGTAACGGAAGATAGTGTAAGCGAAGCAAAGGCCATTCAGGCAGTTTATGATATTTCGTCAAAAACCTTTCAATCTGCGGATGCAACAGCACAGGTCTACACTAAATTTGCAAGCAGCGCAAAAGAGCTTGGGATTGCTCAAAGTGAGGTGGCTCGCCTAACGGAAACGGTAAATAAAACCATTGCCTTATCGGGGGTGAGCGCAGCTTCTGCCGAGGCGGGGCTTTTGCAGTTTAGCCAAGCTTTAGATAAAGGGCGGTTAAATGGTCAAGAATTATCTTCGGTAATGACGCAAACGCCAGCCTTAGCGAAAGCGATCGCCGATGGTTTAGGTGTGCCAGTTGGCGCATTAAAAGAGTTGGGTGAAAAAGGCGTTTTAACCACTGATGTTATCATCAAAGCATTACAAAAAATGGGGGTTGAAATTGACCGTTTATTTAGTGCGAATGATACAACCTTATCGGGCGCTTTTGTTAATTTAAATAACGCCGCGCAAAAATGGGTGGGTGAACTCAATCAAGGGCTGGTGAGTACAAAATCCATCGCAGATGTGGTGAATACCATTGCGAATAATTTTGATACGTTAGCGGAAAGGGCGGGGCAATTCGCGTTAGTGGGAGGATACTTTTTAGCGCGCCCAAAAATCCAACAACTCGCTGAATATCAAAAATCGCTAAAAATTGCAAAAGAAAAACAAATTGTAGAGCGTGAGGCGGCGAAAACCTTATCACTCACGACACAAGCGAACTATGAAAAAGCGCGCTCTGAATATAACCTTGCACAAGCTGAAGTGCAGAATATCGCTTACGCCAAGCAACAAATTGTGGTGGAACGCGAATTATTGGTTGCTCGCTTAAAAAGTGCGACAACGCAAGAACAGCGTGCGGCGTTAACCTCCCAAATATTGAGTCTTCGACAGCAAGAACTTGCGATGACAAAATTGCAAAAAGCGGCAGAAGAACAGGTTATTGCTGTAAAGCAAGGCGTTAAAGTCGCGTATATGGAAAACGCGGTCGCACAAAGTGCATATCAAGCGGGCTTAATTAAATCAAGCGCGTTGATGAATGTTTACCGCGGTGTTGTGCGGGGAGTAACCGCGGAACTTCAAATGATGAAAGCGGCATTTTTATCCAATCCGCTTATGTTGGGAATAACCGCACTTACCGTCGTTGCCTCGTTTGCGGGGTATTGGTTCGCTACCGCAGATGCCACAGATGAAGCAACGCAAAAAGCCAAAGATTATGTGCAATCGGTTGATGCAAGTAAAGCTGCATTAGAAAAAATGTCTGCGGCGGCATTGCAAAAACAACTGAAAGACCTTGAAGAAAGCAAAGCGGCATTTAACAAAAAAATTGAGGAGCAAAAGAAAAAGGCAGCGGAATTACAGAAACAACTTGAGGAACTCAATAAAGGGGAAATGCTTAACTATGGTGCAGACTCTCTTTATTCGTTTGCAAGTAATGCGGAAAAGGTGAAAAAAGTTCAGGGCGAGTTAATCGACCTCAACGCAGATTTGGATCAGTCAATGCGGGATTTAGATGCGACTAATGAACGCTATAACGCTACCCGGGAACATTACAATCAACTTTTGGGCATTGGCTCAAGTAAAACCCCAGATGTCACCGATAAAACCTTTTTATTTAGCAAATCATTGGACGAGTTGGGTATCTCCGCAGAAGACGCGAAGAATAAATTGCAGTCTTTGTTTTCAATGTTTGCAGGACAAGGGATTTTGGCATTCCAACAAGGCGATAAAATTGTAGGATATGCCAATGATAAACTGCAAGAAGACCTCAACAAGTTAGCTGCGGATAAAGTGCGCGCGGGCTTAAAAGGAAAAGCGTTGTATAAGCACGATGCGGAGCAAGCAGCAAAAAATAAAGGCTATCAAGGCGAAGCGAAAGATAAGTTCGTTGATGCCTATGTAAGTGCGGAGTTAGCCAAAGAGAGCAATAGAAGATCGGGCGGAAGTAAAAAATCAAAGACTGATTACGTCAAGCAGTACACTGATCAACTTACCCAAATGCAACAACGCTTGGCGGAGCTAAAAGCCAATGCAAGTGATATAGCTCTTTATGGTGAACCCAGCCAATATCAAGAAGTGAATAAACTCACTCAAGATATTGCAGTCAATGCTGAAAAATATAAGCATTTTGGGTCGGAAGGTCTTGCTAAGTTAAAAGCGATGGCGGAGCAAATTGACAAGGCACAGCAAGCAGTTAATATCGCACAATTTAAGTACAGCAATAAAGAAAAACTTGATGCAATGGAATTTGAGCTTGAGTTATTAGGCAAAAGCCGTCAAGAACAAGAATTATTGCGTTATGGCAACCAACTTGATACGGAAGCAGCCCGTTTAAAAATTGGAATGTCTAAAGAAAACATTGCGAAGCTTGATGAAGAAATTGCCAAACTAAAAGAACGCTATGCCCTTATCCTAGAGCAAAAAGAAAAAGCCAAAAGTGATCCCGTGCTAGGCATCAAGAAAGGCTGGGAAACAATTAAAGCCGATGTTACCGACGTAGCTAAAAATATGGAAAACATCACCGTAAACGCCTTTAATGGGATGTCAGACGCACTAACGGAATTGGCGATGACTGGAAAAGCCAATTTTGGTGATCTTGCTCGGTCAATCATCAAAGATATTGTTCAAATGACAATCCGAATGGCAATGTTTAAAGCGATTTCTTCTGCCTTTGGTGGTTTTTCAGGGGGCGGAGAGGTAACCGCACCTACTCAACACTGGAAAGGCGGTTTGGTTGGCTTTGATACGGGTGGTTTTACAGGACTAGGTGGCAAATATACTCCCGCTGGCATTGTACATAAAGGCGAGTATGTCATCACCAAAGAAGCGACAAGCCGTATTGGGTTAGATTATCTTAACTACCTCAACTATGGTGGAGCTTTCGCGGGTCGCCGTGGTTTTGCTAATGGTGGCGGTGTGGCTGTGCCGAAAGTACCAGTGATTGGACAGCGAGCCAATAACAGCACGCAAAACATCACCGTCAAAGTGATCAACCAAGGCGAACCTGTGCAAGCGGAAGTCAGCACGAAGCAAAAAGGCGATCAACTTGAAATCACCCTTGAGCTGATGAAAACCATTGCACGTAATGAGGCAAACCAAGTTATTCAAACCAATTTCCGCGCAGGAGGCGCATTTAGCTAATGGAAACCTTTAAATGGTGCATCCGTCCAGAATTTACCGTGGAAAACTCGCCTAAAGTCAATGAGATTGAGTTTGGCGATGGTTACACCCAACGGCAGTCTCGGGCGATCAATAATTTATTGCGGGTTTATCCTGTGGTGGTGAAAGTGCGAAATAAAGTGCGGTTGGAAGTGGATGAATTTTTGGCTCGGCATAAAGGTGTCGAGCCTTTTTATTTCCACGACCCATTCACTAACAGTCGTAAAAAAGTCGTGTGTAGCAAGTGGCCCGCAAAAATGGGCAAAACCTACACGGAATTTAGCTGTGAATTTAGAGAGGTTCCGTAATCACAGCAGGCTTGCTATTTCTTGGATAGTGCAGGTATCAAGAAATTCAGCAAGTAAATCCTCGAGTATTTCTGTTTCAACCTCATTGCAATTTATGACTTCTAATTTGTCTGTAAGTTTTGATAAAAGCACTTCAGCGCTTGCTTGATTAGCTAGATTGTGTGAGATGAGATAGCGTTTAAATTTGCTTTTCATAGTGTTGCTCCTTTGTTGTTTGTCTGGCAGACACTATAAAAAACTTTGTAAATTATGGCGATTAGCGAAATTAATTTTCTCGATCGTGATCGCAAAATTAAAATTAAGCCGCTCTATTTTGAGCGGTTTTTTATTGGAGAGATAAAATGCCCCAACAAATCCCTACCCAAATGAAACTTGAGTTAAGCAAGCTCGAACAGAACGCAATGATTGAACTGTTTGAAGTCGATTTGCGAAACCTAAAAGACAAAGACGGAATGAATGGTGAATTATTCCGTTTTTATGCAGGTACAAATGAAATGATGCAGCCGATTGTGTGGCAAGGACACACCTATGAAGCCTTTGGCGTAAAAGCCAGTGGGTTTGCACTATCTGGTCAAGGTCCAAGTAACCGCCCAGAATTAACGCTTGCCAATATCAACGGCTTTATCACAGGGCTTGTGCAACGCTTTGATCAGTGTTTAGGCGGCATTGTTCGCCGCCGTCAGGTCTATATGCAGTATTTAGACGCGGTGAACTTTACCGATGGCAACAAACAAGCAGACCCAAGCCAAGAAGTGTTGAGTTATTTTGTGATTGAACAGTTATCTACGCTCAAACGAGATGTGGCAGTGTTTACGCTTGCGTTACCCACCGAAACGGATAATGCGTTGATTTCCGCTCGTACTATCACGGTGCAATGTGGCTGGCTCTATCGCTCCGCCGAATGTGGCTACACAGGTGGCCCAGTAGCTGATGAAAAAGACCAACCTACTCGAGATAAAAACAAAGACAAGTGCAGCGGCTTAATTAGTGGCTGTAAGTTGCGTAACAATCTACGCAACTACGGGGGATTTGTATCGGTGGATAAGCTGGGGTAATAAATGATTGAGCAGTTAAAACAAACTATTTTGGCGTATGCCAAAGCCCAAGAGCCGCACGAATGTTGCGGTTTCGTTGTTTTAAAGGGTGATGAAACGGTTTTTGTGCCTTGTGAAAATCAGGCAGAAGACAAAGAAAACCATTTCGAGATTTCGCCCGAAGATTTTTTGCGGGCAAATTCTTTGGGAAAAATCACCGCACTTGTGCATTCGCACCCTGGCGGAGAACCGGTGCTATCGCTGTTAGACCGCCAAACCCAACTGGCGGCAGACGTGGATTTTTGGCTCGTGTGCGGTGATGAAATCCATATCTTCCCCAAAATCCCACCGTTGCTTGGGCGTGAGTTTAATCACGGTGTAATGGATTGCTACACGCTGTTTCGGGATTTTTATTATTTGGCAGGTGCAGATTTTCCCGATTTTGAACGAGATGATTATTGGTGGGAAGACGGTTTAAGTCTCTATCTCGATAATATGAGCAAGCACGGCTTTGAAAGGTTGACTGATGAAAGTGCGGTGCAAATTGGTGATGTGATTTTAATGCAGGTGGGGGCAGATGTGCCAAATCACGCCGCGATTTATCTCGGCGAACAAATGGTGTTACACCATAGCCCGCGCCGCTTATCAAAACGGGATTTATACGATGGATATTGGTTTAAACATACACATAGTATTTGGAGATTTACGCAATGGTCAACGTTAGATTTTACGGTGCCCTTAAACAGTTTGGCACTGCATTTAAGTTAGAGGCGGAGACGCCTGCGGAGTGTATTAAAGCCCTCACTTCACAAATCCCTAAGCTACGTGAGTTTATCCAAAAAGGTTTATTTACCGTGCGCATCGGGCGTGAATATCTTGATAATCGCTATCTTGAGAAAGGCTTGTTTTACAAGCTCAAAGCAGGAATGACGGTGCATATTACACCGGTGCTGAAAGGGTCGAAAAAGGCAGGATTATTTCAAACTATTTTGGGTGCGGTATTAATCGTTGTGGGGGCTATCACTTACGCCTACGGCGGACAAGCCTTAATTTCAGCTGGGCTTGGGTTAATGATTAGCGGGGTGGCACAAATGCTAACAAAACAACCCTCAATGCAGAACCCAAATGACGCGGAGAAAAAACAATCCACGGCATTTTCCAATCGTGCAAATATGATTGCACAAGGTCGAATGGTGCCATTGGCTTATGGTCGCATACTCACAGGCTCAATGGTGATTTCACAAGGTGTAAGAACGATTGATGTAGAAGTGTATAAGACGCAAGAACGCGAAGTGGGATTTAGAAAAGGTCGATTGTAAGGAGTAGTTATGGGTAAAGGTGGTGGTGGCGGTCATACGCCCGTTGAAGCACCAGAAAGTGGTCGCTCAAAGCAGTTAGTCAATATCGTTGAGATTATTTCGGAAGGGGAAATTCAAGGTTTGGTAGATGGCGTGAAATCCGTATTTTTAGATAAAACGCCAATCCAAGCGAGCGATGACAGCTACAATTTTAACAACGTGGACGCCCAAGGGCGCATTGGTGTGCAAGACCAAGACATAATGGAGGGGTTTAACACGTCAGAAAAAGAAGTGGCAGTCAGCGCACAGGTACGCAAAACCGTGCCGATTACTCGTACTATTACGGATAGCAAAGTTTCTCGTCTGCGCTTAACGCTTGGTGTGCAATCCTTATTTTCACAAAATGATGAGGGTGACACTAATGGCACGCGTGTTGAATTGCGCGTAACCATTGGTGAACGTATTTATCCTGTGGTGATTGACGGCAAATACAGCTCACAATACTTACGCCAGTTTGAGTACGGCGATTTGCCTCCCGTGCCATTTCAAGTGCGGGTTGAGCGTTTAACTGACGATAGCAAAAGCCAACGTTTACAAAATAACACGTTATGGTCAAGCTACACAGAAATCATCGAAACGCAGTTTACTTATCCCAATACCGCACTTGTGGGTATCCAGTTTGACTCAGAGTATTTTGGTTCAATCCCAAATCGCAACTACGAAATCTACGGCATTAAACTCAAAGTGCCAAGTAATTATGACCCAATTAACCGCACTTATAATGGGTTATGGGACGGTACATTTAAAGTTGCGTGGTCAAATAACCCTGCGTGGGTGTTGTACGATTTGATGACCAACAAGCGTTACGGCTTAGGTCAACGATTGGGCGAGTTTAGCGTAGATAAATGGACGCTTTACCAAGTGGCCCAGTATTGCGACCAGCTTGTGCCTGATGGCTTTGGCGGTCAAGAGCCACGTTTTACCTGTAATGCGTGGCTTGTTGAGCAACGTAAAGCCTATGATGTGATTAATGACATTTGCTCAATTTTCCGTGCAATGCCGGTGTGGAATGGACGTGAATTTACTGTGGTAATGGATAGACCTGCTGACCCCGTGTGGACGTACACCAACGCTAACGTAGTGGGTGGCGAATTTAGCTATCAATATTCCGCACTTAAGGCACGTCATAACGAAATCCACGTTGAATATATTGATGCTTCAGACAGCTACGAGAAAAAAGTAGAGGTGGTATCGGATGATGATCTTATCCGCCGTTATGGGCTAAATATCAAAAAAGTCACTGCTTTTGGTTGTACCTCTCGCGGACAGGCGCACCGTACGGGAAAATGGATTTTAGAAACCGAACGATTAGAGACTAAAACCGTAACTTTTAGCGTGGGCGCAGAAGGTTTAATGCATATCCCTGGTGATATTATTCGCGTGGCAGACAGTGATTATGCTGCGACGAATATCGGTGGACGTGTCTTAGCGATTGAGGGGCGTAAAGCCATTTTAGACCGTGAGATTACAATCTCGGGTAAAAGTTATTTGACCTATATCAACGCAGAGGGTAAACACAAAGACATTCGCATTTTGGGTGTCGCCAATGGTAATCAGGCGGTGTTAGAGGCAATGCCAGAAGATTTAACGCCTTACACGGTTTGGTCGCTTACTACGCAACAAATCAATGTGCAGTTGTTTAAATGCCTCTCAATTAGCGAAGAGGAAAAAGGCAAATACACCATTGTTGCATTGCAACACGAACCACAAAAAGAAGCGATTGTGGATAATGGCGCGGTATTTGAACCCCGAGAAACCACACTCGCCACAAGCGGTTTGCGCAAAGTGGATAATGTGCAGGTGCAAGCAAATAGTGAGGGGATTGAGTTAAGTTTTGATGCCATTGTACAAAATAGCGCGATGGTGAAATATCAAATCAAACTCTATCGTGATGGCAAGTTTTACAAGCTGTATGACAATTTAACCTCGCCAAAAATCACCTTTGTGGATTTACCAGATGGGGAGTACATTGCTGAAGTCCGCGCCAAAAATGCCCAAGGGCAACTCTCTGACCCTGTAACCAAAACCTTTACCGTGCGTTTGGCGGTGAGCGAATTAGTCACTGTGCCAAAAATGTTTGCCATTGAGCTAAACTGGCGTAACCCCATTTTTGCGAACCCAAAAACCGCCATTGAAATTTGGGTAAGTAGTGATAATCAATTTGCCAATGCACGCAAACTCGTAAGCCTTGCCTACCCTACAAACAGCTACACCTACTCAGGATTGAGCCTTAACGATCGCTTTTGGTTCTGGGTGCGAATGGTTGATGGCGATAATGCGGGGCGATTTACTGATGCGGTAGAAGGGCAACCAAGCCAAGACGCTACCGCACTTACTGATTATTTGCACGGTCAAATTACGAAAAGCGAGCTTGGTCAAAGTCTGATTGATAGCTTGCAAGCGGATATTAAAAGTGCGGTGGAAAATGAGGCAGGATTGCGCAAATCTGCTGTTGCCAATGCAATGGCGCAAATTATGGCGGAGTCTCAAGCACGCACAAAAGCGATCCAAGATGAAGCAAAAGCGCGAACATCCGCACTCAATGCGGAAGTAACCAATCGCACAAAAGCAATCCAGTCCGAAAGTGCAAAATTAACTGCCAAAATCCAAGCAGAAGCAAATGCTCGGGGGACGGCTATTTCGCAGTTACAAAATACTGATGCTCAACAAGCGCAAAAAATTACGGCTTTGACTGCCAAAGCCGAACAAGCCTTATCAGGATTGGAAGCAGAAAAAGTAGCAAGAGCAAAAGGCGATGAAGCAGAAGCGCGGCAACGCACTGCTCTTACATCAAGAGTGGCAAGTGCAGAAAGTGGATTGTCCAATCTACAACGCACAATCAGCACGCAAGCACAAAGCCTGTCTGAAGTAAGCCAAAACCTTAATGCAAGATTTGATAATTTGCAGATTGGTGGGCGAAATTTATTGTTTGGCACAGGAGATTTATCTAAGTATCGACAATATCACACAAGAGGGCAAATAACCGAACAATCTGACTACGTCCACCTCGAAGTTAATGAGAGCGGCAATAGTGGTATTTATAACTCAACGAAATCAACTCATAGTTTAGAACAAGGCGATAAGGCTGTATTGAGCTTTGATTATCGTACAAATATGCCAAACTTAAATTACACCTATGTGCTATCAGATGATGTTGGCAACTGGGCAATTCGACCAATAATTACGGTCATCAATGATGATGAATGGCACAAAGCAATTGTTGTATTTATCGCACCGCGAGAATTAACTAATATCAGAGCTTTAATTGGCGGCAGTAATGTTGCTGTTGGCTCATATTTAGATATTAAAAATGTCAAATTGGAAAAAGGCACAGTCGCCACAGACTGGACACCTGCACCGGAAGATTTAGAAAGTGCGGTGGAGGCAGTAAGTGCGGAGCTGACTAGTTACAAATCTACGCAAGCCACAAAAGAGCAAACAACAGCTCAACAAATTAACGGTTTAACCACAAGAATGGCTACAGCTGAAAGCGGTATCTCTCGTGTGGAAAAAGCCGTCTCAGATAATCGCTCATCAACTGCCACGCAACTTAATCAACTTACAGCGAACTTGAATAAAGCCAATAGTCAAATCGCGGAAGAAAAGTCTGCTAGAGTCAGTGGGGATAAGGCTAACTCAGATAAAATCACCGCGTTAACTAGCCGTGTAAGTAATGCCGAATCTGGTATCACTAATATCCAATCGACAAAAGCTAATAAAACCGAAGTGGCAAGCCTTGCTCGCACAACGCTGCAAAGCGAGTGGCGGAACGATATGAAAACTGAGGTGGATAACATCAAAGTTGGCGGGCGGAATGTGCTTATTGATAGTGAGTACAAAACTAAAGCTATTTTTGGCAACTCTGCAAATGTTCGAATTTATCAATCTATCTTTGCTAATCGTAACCTAACTCGCTTAACCTTTCTTGGAAATACTGAATATAGCAGTATGGGGATTATTCAGACGATTGCAAATCAAAGATCCCATATTATTAAGGGTAAAACTTATACTCTTAGCTTAAATATACAAGGGACGGCAGATATTCGGCGGACGGGGCTGAATTATGTTTACTTGATGCGCAATGATGGAGAGAATTTTTCTCTCCCCAAAATCCCCGTAACGGCTAGTTTGTCCGCTAGACCAACTTTGACATTTACGGCGCCGTGGACATCTAGCGAAGTATATTTATTAATTGGCGTACAGGGTACTTTTAATGCCAATGAATGGCTTGCTTTCCACAGCGTCAAGCTCGAACTCGGCACCATTGCCACCGACTGGACACCTGCACCTGAAGATTTAGAAAGTGCGGTAGATGCGGTGAGTGCAAAAGTTGATAGTACGCGAGAAACCCTAACTCGAGCCAATCAAGCCCTTGGGCAACGTATTGATACCGTAACTGCATCTGTCAATGATGCTAAAGCACAAATCTCTACGGTAAGCAGAGCTGTTGCGACAACAGACGGCAAGCTATCTGCTACTCACACCATCAAAACGCAAACTATTGCAGGCGGTCGTAAAGCGATTGCCGGCATTGCGCTAGGTGCATCAGGTGATAACCGCACAGCAGAAAGCAGTGTGATTGTAATGGCAGATAAGTTTGGCGTGGTGAAAAATGCCAGTGATGGTAATGTAGTGCCGATGTTATCTGTTGTGAATAACCGTGTTGCGGTTAATGGCGATTTAATCGCGGATGGCACAATCCTTGGTAAGCATATTCGGGCGAATCAGACTCTGACATCACCGAATATTAATGGAGGCAGGTTGAATATCGGAAATGGTAATTTTATTGTTGATAGTAACGGTAATGTTACGGCAAAAAAAGGTACTTTTAGTGGCACTCTCAGTGGAGCAACTGGTACATTTAAAGGGGATATATCTGCAGCTAGCGGTACGTTTAGAGGTAAAATTTATGCAGAGAATATTATTGATGATGCAGCTCAAGCATTTACGTTGCAACATGGGAAACCTTTAACAATACCTGCTTTTGGTAAAAAACGGGTTATTCTTATTCCAGCTTGTTTTTGCGAATTAAGAGTTGGGACAGCTTCAGGTAGTGCTGCTGCAACTATTCGAGCATCAGCCTCGGTTACAATTAGTAGTTCGGCTGGTGGTCGTGTATCAGGGAGTGGGTCGGCACGAGGAAGTGGTGCATCAGGATCAATATTTGTAGCTGGTTTTTTTGTTGTAAATGCTAATACTGCGACTATAATTAATTATACTTCATCCGTGTCAGGCTCGGGGTGGGTTTCTTGCCCAGATATACCAATTATTGCAATCTGTTAATCACAATCACAAAAGGAAGTTCACTATGAATAAATTAATTTTTACTCTATTAGTAACAAGCTTATTGTCCGCTTGCTCAACTCAACACCCTATTGACTACACAACTAAACCAGTGTTTTGTTACCAATTATCACCACAAGATATGCAACCTGGTAAGAATTGCATTGGTTCAGGTGGACATAATTAATTCATACGGCCCGCAAAA
>NZ_PQVJ01000019.1 GCF_002921135.1 Avibacterium gallinarum
GCGGGCTTTTTTATTAGCTAAAATAAAAGGAAACCATTATGAAATACATTGAAAAACAACTTGAAGACAATCGCACAGGTGCAAGCGTGAACTATCACGAAGTAACAGGATTACAAGTGGATTATTTGAATAACTCTACTTACATCACAATGGCATCTTATGTCTCCAAAGCGATGAAAGATGCTGGCAAAGAGTTACTATCAGTAAGCACCTTTACCATTCCAAGCGTGCCTGATTGGTCGCAAATCCCGTACGAATGGGCTTTGAAAGAACTCATCAAAGCTCAGCCAGAAGACTATGTGCCGGAAGAATATGAGGGCTATGTTAATCCTTATCTCTTTGCAGGTGGTAAGGTTAAAGACAATTAATAATCAAGATGGCCGCACAAAAGTGCGGTCATTTTTTTTGGAGAGTTTATGAGCAAGAAACATTACTGCACAGGGTGGAAATCTGCACCTACTGATGTCAATGATTGCTGTCATCAGCACGATCGGGATTATGGTATTAATGGCACGGTATCGCGAAAAGAAGCAGACAAGCGATTTTTGCAATGTATGCTCAAAAATAAACGCCCGATTTTAGGGCATATTTTATACGGATTAGTAAGAGTTTTTGGGGGAATTTGGTTTAAGAAGAAGTAAATTTAGTTATACGATTGGTTATACGAAATGACAATCTAGTATGAAGAGGTAATAAAATCAATACGCTAGACAACTATACTAATCCCCCTCTCACCGCCATTCTATACTTTAAAATTCCCTTTTCTTTTCAATTAAGTAAACGTATTTTTATCGTAAAAAAGGATTTATTCCTTAAAATAAATCCCTTAAGCCATTTGTCGTCAATAATGCTTAACCTTCAATTCCTTCAAACAACGCGGTGCTTAAATAACGCTCTGCGGCGGAAGGGAGAATGGCGACAATCAGTTTATCGGCAAATTCAGGTAATTTAGCAAGGCGATCGGCGGCGGCTACTGTTGCGCCTGATGAAATGCCGGCTAGAATCCCTTCTTCCGCCATTAAACGGCGCGCGGTGGCAATGGCGGTTTCGCTATCCACGCGTTCTACGCGATCAATTAAGGAAAGATCGAGATTTTTCGGGATAAATCCTGCGCCGATGCCTTGAATTTTATGCGGGCCGGGTTTCACTTCTTCGCCATTTAGGGTTTGCGTGATCACCGGGCTTTCTTCAGGCTCAACGGCAACAGAAAGAATTTGTTTGCCTTGATCAAGTTTGATCGCACGAGAAATCCCTGTGATGGTGCCGCCTGTGCCTATGCCTGCGACCAACACATCAATTTTGCCGTCCGTATCATTCCAAATTTCTACCCCAGTGGTTTGGCGGTGAATCTCTGGGTTGGCGGGATTTTCAAATTGTTTCAGCATTACATAACGGTTTGGATCGCTTGCCACAATTTCTTCCGCTTTTGCAATAGCACCTTTCATTCCTTTTGCGCCTTCGGTTAGCACAAGATTAACGCCCAAGCCTCTTAATAGGCGTTTGCGCTCAGAACTCATTGTTTCTGGCATTGTGAGCGTTAATTTATAACCGCGAGCGGCCGCCACATAGGCTAAGGCGATCCCTGTGTTACCGCTAGTGGCATCAACAATTTCTTTGTCTTTGGTGAGAATACCATCTTTTTCCGCTTGCCAGATCATATTCGCCCCAATACGGCATTTCACGCTAAAACTTGGGTTGCGCCCTTCGATTTTCACCACAAGATTGTCATTGTTGCCAAAATGTTTAAGGCGGACTAAAGGCGTGCGTCCGATGGAATAAGAATTATCGCTATAAATTGTCATTGTGTTCACCTATTTAATTTGAATTAAAAGTGCGGTCATTTGTAGCATAGTTTTTCAGCAATAAAAAATAGCCGTTTGCTATATTTTATAACTAACGGCTATTTAGGCTTTAATTTCAACTAGTTAATAAAGCGATCTGAGTGATTTTTTAACGCATCTCGCTGATTATTGACAATTTTCGCGCGACTATTTTGTGTTGATTTGTGATGTGGTTTAAATTCAAATAAGGCATTATCGCGATATTTTTCCACCCACATTGCCGTTGCTCCGCATACTGCCACTGGGATAATCACCAAATTGATGATTGGCACAAAGGTACAAAAAGTAATTAAGCTGCCAAAGGTTAAACTTAGCGTGCGTGTTTCGCCCAATTCATTACGCATAATATGGAAAGGAATTTTGTGGTTATCAAAAGGGTAATCGCAATATTGAATTGCCATCATCCACGCGGTAAATAAAAAGGTTAGCACAGGGACGATAGATTGCCCTAATACAGGGATAAAACTTAGTAAAAACAAGGCAATAAGTTTTGGTAAGCTATACCATAATTTTTGCCATTCACGGCCTAGCATTCGTGGAATATCTTTGATGAAATCCATTGTACTCATTTCAATGAGATTTTCGCCCGTGAGCATTTGCTCCACTTTTTCTGCAAGCAAGCCGTTGAAAGGGGCGGCAATAAAGCCTGAAAGAGTGGTAAAAGCAAAATAAAATAGGGTTAAAAGCATAAAAATGGATAACGCAAGCAAAATGCCACTTAACCACGCCAACCAATCGGGAACATAGCTAATCAGGCTATCAATTAGCCCACCAATGTTACTCATAAACAGCCAAAACAGCCCCGAAAGCAATAAAATATTGAGCAAAATTGGCATAATCACAAAACGTCTTAAGCCTTTTTGTGTAATCAAATGCCAGCCCATCACAAAATAGTGAAAACCTTGTGTAAGTTCCTTTGCTTGCAACATCACTTTTCCTAATAAATCTCTCTGATCAAATAAAAATGCGGTTTAGCATACAAAGTGCGGTGAAAAAAATCAATTTTTGCATATCACCGAATTTGCAAAATATGGTAAGCTATCAACCAATTTGTGCCGCCCTTTGGTTTAAAGTTGGGAGAAAACAAGTAATGGATTTGAATACTATTTTGATTATTTTAGGCGTCATCGCCTTGATCGCTTTAGTGGTTCACGGAATATGGTCGAACCGCCGTGAAAAATCGCAAATTTTTGAAAATGGCAAAACATTTAGCAAAGATTATCGCGTTCGCCAACCTCAAGAAAATCTTGATCAGCAGGTTCAAAATGAAAATGCCACACAAGCTGTGCCAGAAAGCCTTCAGCCAGCTCAACAGCATTTAGATTTTGGTACGGAACAACATACATTTTCTACACCTTCTACGACTCAAAGAGAAGAACCCCAAAATGTGGAGCAGGCGGTTAATCAAATTAAAATTAGTTTGCCAAATGAGCCAGAACCTATTCAAGCCAATGTTGAACCCGTTGCGAATTATCAAACACCACAAAATTTGGCAACGGCAACTATCTCTGAAATTGAAGCGACAATTAACGCAGATGAAGGCATTCACGCAGAACACAAATTATCTGAAGTGCTAGCCAGTGCGCCAGAAACGCAGATTCAAATTGAACGTGAACGCCCAACCGTAGAATTTGAGGAAGTGGCAGAAAACACACCAGCTCAACAGGCAGAAGAACAGCAAACGAGCCAAGCTCAAGATTTCTTGATGCTTTATGTAGTATCACCAGAAAATCGTGATTTTAACGGCGCTGATTTAGCCAGAGTGCTTGATGATCTTGGTTTTATTTTTGGTCATCAACAAATTTACCACCGCCACTTGGATCTCAGTGTAGCAAGTCCTGTGTTATTCAGTGCAGCGAATATTCAACAGCCCGGCACCTTCGATCCAAACAATATGGTCGATTTCTACACCGTGGGCATCGCATTATTTATGCAACTGCCGTCCCACGGTAACGATCTCGTCAATTTACGAATGATGATCCGTGCCGCTAAAACCCTTGCCGAAGAACTGGGTGGCTTTGTGCTAACGGATCAACAAGAAATTTTTGATGACAATGCGGAAAAAGCCTATTTGGCTAAAGTGAGTGCTTAAAAAGACAGAAAAAAGCACCGCACTTTCTTTTATCGCAACTGGCGGGCCACTGTGTCCGCCTTAATTATTTGTACAAGCGCCAATTTTTAACGAAAAAGTGCGGTGATTTTTTAGAAGGAATTTAATAATGACAGAACAAACCCTTGCCCAGCAAATTGAACAATTACGCCAAACCTTGCGCTATCACGAATATCAGTATCACGTTTTAGATGATCCTAAAATTCCTGACGCGGAATATGATCGCCTATTTCATCAATTAAAAGCCTTAGAGCAAGCCCACCCCGAGTTTGCCGATCCTCATTCACCGACACAACGGGTCGGGGCAAAACCCCTTGCAGGCTTTGCGCAGGTAACCCACGAAATTCCAATGCTTTCATTGGATAATGCCTTTTCTGATGAAGAATTTAATGCTTTCGTGAAACGTATCCAAGATCGCTTAGGCGTGTTGCCTGAGCCATTAACTTTCTGTTGTGAACCGAAATTAGACGGTTTAGCGGTGAGTATTTTGTATGAAAATGGCGTGCTAACCCAAGCGGCAACCCGTGGTGATGGCACAACAGGCGAGGACATCACTGCCAATATTCGCACCATTCGCAATATTCCGTTACAGCTTTTAACCGACAATCCGCCAGCACGTTTAGAGGTGCGCGGAGAAGTGTTTATGCCACAAGCTGGCTTTGAAAAGCTCAATGAAATGGCGCTCGCCAAAGGGGAAAAAACCTTTGCCAACCCACGCAATGCAGCGGCAGGATCGTTGCGTCAGCTTGATCCGAAAATTACCCGCCAACGCCCATTAATGCTTAATGCCTATGGTATTGGTGTGGCAGAGGGCGTCCAGTTACCCGATACCCATTTTGCCCGCTTGCAATGGCTGAAATCCATCGGTATTCCGGTTAATAAAGAAATTGAGCTATGTAATGGCGTGGAAAATGTGCTGAAATTCTACCGCACTATGGCAGAAAAACGTCCGCATTTAGGTTACGACATTGACGGCACGGTGCTGAAAATTAACGACATTGCCTTACAGGAACAACTGGGTTTTATTTCCAAAGCACCACGCTGGGCGATTGCCTATAAATTCCCTGCGCAAGAAGAACTCACCGTGCTAAATGATGTGGAATTTCAGGTGGGCAGGACAGGCGCAATTACTCCTGTGGCAAAACTTGAGCCTGTGTTTGTGGCAGGCGTAACCGTAAGTAACGCCACCTTGCATAACGGCGATGAAATCGAACGTTTGAATATCGCCATTGGTGATACGGTAATCATTCGTCGTGCTGGGGACGTTATCCCACAAATTATTGGCGTAGTGGCAGATCGCCGTCCAGCCAATGCAAAACCGATTATTTTCCCAACTCATTGTCCTGTGTGTGGCTCGGTGATTGTGCGTATTGAGGGCGAAGCCGTTGCGCGTTGTACCGGTGGCTTGTTCTGCGAAGCGCAACGCAAAGAAGCGCTTAAACATTTTGTTTCCCGCAAGGCAATGGATATTGATGGCGTGGGGGCAAAACTTATTGAGCAACTGGTAGATCGCGAACTCATTCACACCCCTGCGGATCTGTTTAAATTAGACGAAGTAACCCTTATGCGTTTAGAGCGAATGGGGCCAAAATCTGCCGAAAATGCGTTAAACAGCTTAGAAAAAGCAAAGAAAACCACCCTTGCACGTTTTATCTTTGCGCTTGGCATTCGCGATGTGGGCGAAGCCACGGCGCTCAATTTAGCCAATCATTTTAAAAATTTAGATACTGTGAAAAATGCGACTATTGAGCAGCTGCAAGAAGTGCCTGATGTGGGTGAAGTGGTGGCAAATCGCATTTTCGTATTTTGGCGTGAACCGCATAATGTGGACGTGGTAAACGATCTGATCAGCCAAGGTGTACATTGGGACGATGTGCAAGTGCAGGAAGTAGGTGAAAATCCACTAAAAGGTAAAACCGTGGTACTCACCGGCACGCTGACCCAAATGGCACGCAACGATGCCAAAGCCTTATTGCAACAGCTCGGCAGTAAAGTTACCGGCAGCGTTTCCGCCAAAACCGATTATTTAATCGCGGGCGATAACGCAGGCTCGAAACTCAACAAAGCCCTTGAATTAGGCGTGAAAATTTTAACCGAAGAAGAATTTCTGGCAATCGCCAATTCTATGTAATTATGTTGCAAATAAAAGAGCGGTGAAAAATCTTGAAATTTTCCACCGCTCTTTTTATTTATAACATCAATGTCTTACAGAATAAAACGACTTAAATCTTCGTTTTCTACCACTTCGCCGAGGGCATCTGCAACGTAAGCGCCATCAATGGTAACTTGTTCGCCGTTCATATCGCTGGCGTTGAAGGAAATTTTATCCATTAAACGCTCCATTACCGTATGCAAACGGCGCGCGCCGATGTTTTCAGTTTTCTCATTGACACGGAAAGCGGCTTCAGCAATTTTCTTAATTGCATCTTGGGTGAAAGTAATATTCACGCCTTCTGTTGCCATTAAGGCTTTGTACTGCTCGGTTAAAGAGGCGTTTGGCTCAGTAAGGATTCTCTCAAAATCTTCCGCGGTGAGAGCGGAAAGTTCAACGCGAATTGGCAAACGCCCTTGTAATTCAGGAATTAAATCAGAAGGACGCGCCACTTGGAATGCACCTGAGGCAATAAACAAGATATGATCGGTTTTCACCATTCCGTGTTTAGTACTAACGGTTGAACCTTCCACTAATGGCAATAAATCACGTTGCACGCCCTCGCGTGAAACATCAGCACCACTGTATTCGCCTTTTTTACAGATTTTGTCAATCTCATCAATAAAGACAATGCCGTTTTGCTCTACTGCATCAATAGCTTTTTGTTTAAGTTCTTCAGGATTAATTAATTTCGCTGCTTCATCATCAACAAGGGCTTTGAACGCGTCCTTAATTTTCATTTTGCGGGTTTTGGTTTTGCCACTCGAAAGATTTTGGAACATTGACTGCAACTGGCTCGTCATTTCTTCCATTCCTGGTGGTGCCATAATTTCCACGCCCATTGATGGTGCAGCAACATCAATATCAATTTCACGATCATCAAGCTGTCCTTCACGCAATTTTTTGCGGAACACTTGACGAGTGCTGCTATTGGTATCGTGATTTTCCACTTCACCCCATTGATTTTTAGCTGGTGGCAATAAGGCATCTAAAATGCGATCTTCCGCGGCTTCCTCCGCACGGAAACGATTTTTTTCGATTTCTGTTTGACGCACGAGTTTCATTGCGCTGTCGGTGAGATCGCGAATAATGGAATCCACCTCTTTACCCACATAACCCACTTCGGTAAATTTGGTGGCTTCCACTTTAATGAAAGGTGCATTGGCTAATTTCGCTAAACGGCGTGCAATTTCTGTTTTACCCACCCCAGTCGGCCCAATCATTAAGATATTTTTTGGCGTAACTTCGTGGCGCAACGGCTCTTGTAATTGCATTCTACGCCAGCGGTTACGCAGGGCGATAGCCACTGCTCTTTTTGCATCGGCTTGACCGATAATATGTTGATCTAATTCAGAAACAATTTCACGAGGTGTCATTTCAGACATAATGTAATCCTTTTTTCTAAACCATTTATACAAAACAAATGGAATTAATGTGATGTTAATTTTAACACGATAACACCACCTACAATCATCATTGCCCCTAATGCTCGCCAAAATGTGAGTGCATCATCATAAAACAGCACACCAACAATAAAAGCACCAGCAGCCCCAATTCCTGTCCATACGGCATAGGCTGTACCCATTGGTATGGTTCGCTGTGCAAGGTAAAGCAATGCGCCACTGCCGATCATAAAAATAATCGCAAGCAGTGATCCCAATAGTGCTTTGTTAGGCTGAGTGGCAATCTTCAAACCAATTGGCCAGCCAATTTCAAGCAAACCTGCACAAACTAAATAAATCCACGCCATTTTAAATCTACGCGTTAAGGCAATTCTTCAATGGTGAAATTTGTGTTGGTATAAACGCAAATATCCCCTGCAATCTTGAGTGATTTTTCTACAATTTCACGGGCTGAAAGATCGGTATTTTGCACTAATGCGCGTGCTGCAGACATTGCATAGTTGCCGCCCGAACCAATGGCCAAAATTTGATCTTCTTCTGGCTGTACCACATCACCAATTCCGCTAATGATCAGGCTTTCTTTCTCGTCTGCCACGATCAACATCGCTTCAAGTTTACGCAATGCGCGGTCGGTACGCCAATCTTTAGCTAATTCCACCGCACTTTTAAGTAAATGCCCTTGGTGCATTTCCAGCTTACGTTCAAATAATTCAAACAGGGTGAATGCATCTGCGGTGCCGCCAGCAAAACCTGCCAACACTTTATTGTTATATAAGCGGCGCACCTTGCGCGCGTTACCTTTCATTACTGTGTTGCCAAGGGAAACCTGACCGTCTCCGCCCACAACCACCTTGCCATTACGGCGTACACTTACGATCGTTGTCATAGAAGTTCCTTTTATTTTGGATAAAAATTTATCAGAGATATGGGGATAAAAAAGACAATTTCAAGTAGAAATAAGCAGATTATTTTTTGATAACCAAATTGTGCCGATCATTTAGAGTAAAAACAGCGGAAAAAATTGCATTTTATGGCTTGATTTTACTCCAAATTAGGCAAAAAAGATGCCTGCAAGAAAAGCGATAAACACGCCCATTCCCACATAATTATTATTTAAAAAGGCTTTGAAACAGTCCTCACGGCGGCGATGGCGAGTGAGTTTACATTGATAAACAAAAAGCAATGCCGTGAGCGCAAGTAAAATAAAATAACTATAATGCAAATGGGATTGGTAGCCGATGAGAACGAGCAATCCTAAGGCAATAAATTGCAACAAGGCGATGATTTTATTGTCATATTGCGCAAACAAAATAGCGGTGGATTTCACCCCAATGCGCAAATCATCATCACGATCCACCATCGCATATTGCGTGTCATAAGCCACCGTCCAGGCTAAATTCGCCATAAACAGTAGCCAACATTCTAAGGGCAGTTGTGCGATTAACGCTCCATAGGCCATAGGAATAGACCAACCAAAAGCCGCCCCTAAGAAAAATTGCGGAAGGTGGGTATAGCGTTTCATAAAGGGATAAATAAAGGCTAACAGCACCGCAATAAAAGACAAGCCAATGGCGTAATAATTCAGAAATAGCACCAAAATAAAGGCGCAGAATATCAGCCCTGCAAAAAGTAATTTAGCTTCTTTTTCGCTGATTTTTCCCGTTGCTAAAGGACGCTGTGAAGTGCGTTTTACTTTGCCGTCAATATGACGATCCGCATAATCATTAATCACGCAACCTGCGGCGCGCATAATGATTACGCCAAGTACAAACACCATTAGCACCGAAACGGGCGGAAAATTTTTCTCTGCCAAAAACAATGCCCAAAGCGTTGGCCACAATAACAATAATGTGCCAATGGGTTTGTCAAAACGCATTAATTGTGCGTAAGCAGTGAGTTTTTCCGAAATTTGAGGCATAGTCCTAAATCAGCTAAATCAAAAGTGCGGTTATTTTACTTGAAAAAATCGCAAAGGTCTTGAACAAATTGATCTATATCAATAAGATAGCGCATTATTTCACGCATAAATAAAAATAAGGAAAAAAATGACCGCACTTAAAGAAATCACGCCACAGCAGGCTTGGCAAATGATGAACGAAGAAAATGCCACGCTGGTGGACATTCGCGATTTCCCCCGTTTTACTCATAGCCACCCAAAGGGTGCGTTTCACCTAACCAACCAAAGCTATGGCGAATTTCAGCAAAAAGTGGATTATGATGATCCCATTATCGTGAGCTGTTATCACGGTATCAGCAGCCGCAACGTAGGCGCATTTCTTATCGAGCAAGGCTACGATAATGTGTATAGTATGCAAGGCGGTTTTATGGGCTGGGAGCAAGCAGACTTACCGCTCGAAGGTGACGCAGTGAAAGAGAGCTAGACAAAAAGTGCGGGTGAAAATTCACCCGCTTTTTTATGGCTAAAAATACGGAAAAAAAACACCGCACTTTAAAATAAAAAAGGATTGAACATTAGGCTCAATCCTTTTCTTTGGGATAAATTATTTTACTTTGCTTTCTTGAATAATCGACAAAATACCTTGTCGCTTACGCCAGTGCAGTAAATAGCCTGCCACCAAGCCCACCAAGGCGAAAGGCAGCCATTCGATGGAATAAGGCTTAAGCGGAAGCTGTTCGAGAAAATCCATTTTGCCTGAACCCAGCACGGATAAAATCGACACCAAGGTTACCAAACCAATGGCTAAACGGTGAGCCAAGATCGGCATTGGCAAAAATAAATTAATTAATAGCAACAGAATGACCGTAATGGTAATGGGATATAAAATCATCAACACTGGCAAAGAAAGCCCAATCACTTCTTTTAGCCCTAAATTGGCGATCACAAAGCTAATCAAACAAAATAGGATCGCATAAGTGCGGTAAGAAAATCGCGGAAATTGCTGATGAAAATAGCTGCTAATCGAAGCACACAGCCCCACCGCCGTGGTTAAACAAGCCAGCGACACAATGATATTCAGCACCAATCGCCCTAGCTCACCAAAGGCCATTGCGGTAACGTGGTTTAAAATATAAGTGCCAAGATCCTGTTTATTTTGATGTAACTGCGCCAGCACATCAGGGGAAATGATCAAATGATTGCCCACCCAACCAAGGGAAATATAAATAAATGCCAAGGCAACCCCTGCGATCATTGCGGCAAAAATGGTTTGTTTTTGTAATGAAACCGCTTTTACTGCGCTGGATTTGATCGCTCCTAGCACCATTGTGGAAAAGGCGATGGAAGCCAATGCGTCCATCGTTAAATAGCCATTAATCGCCCCATTGAAAAAATAAGTATGGCTTGCCGCAGGCATTGGTAAAGGTGTTTTTCCCACCAACATTAGCCCGGCTTTGACCACCAACGCAATAATCGCCAGCAATAACACAGGGGTGAGAATAGAGCCTATGCGTTCCACCATTTTAGAGGGATTTAGGCTCAGCCATAAAGTGAGTGCGAAATAAGCCAGCGTGAACAACAGTTGGGAAAGGCTATCTGCTTCTTTAAGAAAAGGGATCATCACCATTTCATAAGACATCGCGCCTGTTCTTGGGCCAGCAAAAAAAGGCCCGACCGCAAGGGAAATAGACACCAAAAATAGCACAGAAAACCACGGGTGAATTTGGCGTAACGCGGCCATATAACCACCGCGGTAAAACGCGCCAACAATAATGCCAAGCAGTGGCAAGCCCACGCCAGTTAGCACAAAGCCTGAGATAGACGGCAAAAATTCCGTGCCTGTTTCAAAGCCTAATTTGGGCGGAAAAATCAAATTTCCCGCACCAAAAAAAATAGCAAACAGCATAAAGCCAATAATAAAGGTATTTTTTGTCATTCAATTTTCCCTTTATTTTTTCCAATTCTTCAACGCATCAGCAAAGGCATTGCCCATTGCGCTGTTATTTTGTGGCTTACGCGCTGCTTGTGCGTTACGCTGATTTTTCGCCGTCAAAGTGACGTGATTTTTTTCGCCATTTTGTGATTTATCCACAGGCTGTTCGTCTAAACGCATTGTCAGCGCGATACGCTTACGCGCCACGTCCACTTCCAACACTTTGACTTTCACAATATCCCCTGTTTTCACCACATCGTGCGGATCTTCCACAAATTTATTGGAAAGGGAAGAAATATGTACCAGCCCGTCCTGATGAACGCCAATATCCACAAACGCACCAAAGTTGGTTACGTTGGTTACCGTTCCCTCAAGGATCATTCCTGCTTTCAAATCACTGATTTCTTCCACACCGTCCATAAAGGTGGCAGTTTTAAATTCTCCACGCGGATCACGCCCCGGTTTTTCTAGCTCTTTGAAAATATCCTGCACCGTTGGCAAACCAAATTGTTCATCAATAAATTGTTTTGGATCGAGCTGACGAATGGCACTGGCGTTGCCCATTAAATCTTGGATAGATTGCTGCGTGGCTTGCAATATTTTTTCCACCACAGGATAGGTTTCAGGGTGAACGCCTGACGCATCAAGAGGATTTTGTCCCGCAGAAATACGCATAAAGCCCGCACATTGTTCAAAGGCTTTTGGCCCTAAACGGGACACTTTTTTCAGCTCTTCACGATTTTCAAAACGGCCATTTTCATCGCGGAATTGTACGATATTTTGCGCGAGCGTTTTGGTCATTCCTGCCACGCGAGCAAGTAACGGTACAGAAGCAGTATTAAGATCCACGCCCACCGCATTCACACAATCCTCCACCACCGCATCTAATTTGCGCGCTAATTGAGTTTGGTTCACATCGTGCTGATATTGCCCCACTCCAATGGCTTTTGGCTCAATTTTTACTAATTCCGCGAGCGGATCTTGCAAACGGCGCGCAATGGACACCGCACCACGCAAAGATACATCAAGCTGTGGAAATTCTTGTGCGGCTAATTCGGAAGCAGAATAAACAGACGCGCCCGCTTCGCTCACCACCACGGTTTGTGGTTTTTGTCCTGAGATTTGCTTCAATACCTCTTTGGCAAAGCGTTCTGTTTCTCTTGATGCCGTGCCATTTCCAATAGCGATCAGTTCCACATTATGGCGTTCGATTAATTGATAAAGGCTCGCCATCGCCGCTGCTGCTTGTCCTGTATGTGGATAAATCGTATCCGTAGCCAATAATTTTCCTGTATTATCCACAACGGCAACTTTCACGCCTGTACGCAACCCCGGATCTAACCCCATTGTGGTTTTAGCGCCAGCTGGGGCAGCCATTAAAAGTGCGGTAAGATTTCGCGCAAAAACATTGATGGCTTCTTCTTCCGCTTTTTCACGCAGCTGGCTCATTAATTCTGTTTCTAAATGCAATGAAACCTTAATCCGCCACGTCCAGCTGATTACCTGTTCACGCCATTTGTCCGCTGGCTGTTGGTTGAAATGCACGCCCAAATGTTGGCGAATAATTTCTTCACAATAACTCTGACGCGCCCCTTCTTCCTGTTCTGGATCAGCATTTAAGCTCAACTGCAAAATGCCCTCATTACGTCCACGGAACATTGCTAAAGCACGGTGCGAAGGCACATTATGCCAAAGCTCTTGGTGATCAAAATAATCTTGGAATTTTTCCCCTTCCTGTTCTTTACCTTCTAAAACTTTAGAAATTAACACCGCACTTTGTTGTAGATACTGACGCACTTTCGCCAATAATTGTGCATCTTCCGCAAAGCGTTCCATTAAAATATAACGCGCGCCGTCTAACACGGCCTTGCTATCGGCAAAACCTTTCTCTGCGTCAATATAAGCGTTTGCGGCAGCTTCAGGATCTTGGCTTGGATCATTCCAAAGGCTTTCCGCCAACGGCTCAAGCCCTGCTTCAATGGCGATTTGCCCTTTGGTACGGCGTTTCGGTTTGTACGGCAAATACAAATCTTCCAGCTCAGTTTTGCTTTGGGTTTGTTGGATTTGGTTGCGTAATTCCTCCGTCAATTTGCCCTGTTCTTCAATGGATTTCAAAATGGTTTGACGGCGATCTTCTAACTCGCGCAAATAAATCAAGCGGGTTTCAAAATGACGTAATTGGGTGTCATCTAAGCCACCCGTTACTTCTTTACGATAACGCGCAATAAAAGGAATGGTGTTGCCTTCGTCCAATAATTGAATGGCAGCTAAAATCTGCTGCGGACGCACCGCAAGCTCTGCGGCAATAATTTGGGAAATTTGTTGATTTAGCATTGGCTCTTATTTTGATTAGTAAAAATTGCCATAGGATACTGGTTTTACGGGCTTTGCTCAAATGTTTATTTGCCACAAATTTAACCTACAATTTTTTCTTGTTATTTTTTTCTTTTGCACTACATTGTAGAAACATCACTACAAGGAGCTCAAAATGACGATTATGACCAGCCGAGAATTTAATCAACATCTCAATCAGGCACAAAAAGCGGCACAAATCGCACCGGTTATTGTAACTAATCGAGGTGAACCAACTTATGTGTTAATGAGCTATACCGATTATCAGAAAACGTTACGCTCTCTTTCACCTCGTAATGCGTTAGAGGCATTAATGCCACAAGATGAAGCTGATATTGAATTAGAAATTCAACCTCGTTCAACAAAGCAACGTGCCCCCATTGAACTTGATGATTAGAGGACAAAATGTATTTTATTGATACTAATGTATTAAGTGAAATTCGTAAAATTAAAAGTGGGAAAGCAAACCAAGGAGTTATTCGTTGGTTATCTGAAATTAATGAACAGCAAATTTATACGAATATTGTCGTAATGATGGAATTAGAACGTGGCATTTTAGCTAAAGAACGTAAAGATCCTTGGCAAGGAAAAATACTCCGTCAATGGTTTGAAAACACCATAAAAATAGGCTTTGCAAATCGTATTCTTCATCTTGATGCTAAAACAGCACAGATCTGTGCAACATTACATATTCCCGATCACTGTCCCGAAAATGATGCTTGGATTGCTGCTAGTGCTATTCAATATGGTCTTACTCTTGTTACAAGAAACACCGCTGATTTCTCACGTATGGGGATAAAATTATTCAATCCGTTTGATGAATAGTTTTTATAAATTCAAAAGTAAAGGTATAGCACAATGTCAAAATCAAATTACATTACGCGTAGTGGCTGGAATGCGCTGGATCAAGAATTGAAATTTTTGTGGAAGGAAGAGCGTCCTAAGGTTACGCAAGCGGTGTCTGATGCGGCGGCATTAGGGGATCGCAGTGAAAATGCCGAATATATTTATGGTAAGCGCCGTTTGCGTGAAATTGATCGCCGTGTCCGCTTTTTGACAAAACGTTTAGAAGTGTTGCAGATTGTGGATTATCACCCTAGACAGGAAGGGAAGATCTTTTTTGGTGCTTGGGTAAGCCTTGAAAATGAAAATGGCGAGGAAAATCAATACCGTATCGTGGGCTGTGATGAGTTTGATCCCACTAAAAATTGGATCTCCATTGACAGCCCTGTGGCGCGCGCCTTAATTGGGAAAGAAGTAGATGATGAAGTGAAAGTCCATACACCATCTGGCTTAGTGACGTTATTTGTGAATAAAATTTGGTACGAGAAATAGTCTCAAATACCATCATCTTCTGCGCGTGCCGTTCTTTTTGCTGTTTGTTGTGCTGAAAGTGTGGTGATGCCTTGATTTGCGCTAGCTAGGGCTTGTGTAACTAACTCAAAAAACTCAAGCTCATCTTTCGCCATTATGGTTTCAATCAGCATTTGTAAATTCGTGCCAACAATTACCTCTGCGCACTCAAACTGTTGTGCAATCATCGCACATTGGCGAAATGGCGTGCCACCTAAAATATCGCAGCAAAAAAGCACCGCACTTTCCTGTTCCGCCTTGAGATATTGTTCGATATTTTGGCGTAATTGTTCTGGCGTGGTTTGCTTGTCATCAAAATCAAAAAAGGCCACCTTTGGATATTGCCCAATAATTTGCTCCAGCGCACTTTGTAGCCCTGTGGCGAAATGTCCGTGTCCGCTCACGATCAAGGTTGTCATCTTTTTCTCCTTATTGATCTAAAATAGATAAAAAATGCCGAGCAAACACTCGGCACTCATCACAATAATATTTATAGGATACCCGCAAAACGTCCGCCGATACCAATCACTACGGTGAGAATGATTAAGCGTAATGGCGACCAGTTGCGTTTCACTAAATAGTACATCAATAAGGTGTACACCAATGGTAAAAAGGCTGGCATTAGCTTGTCTAACACATCAGCTTGCACTTTCACCACGGCATCACCAGCGGTGATTTCTGCGGTGGTTTGGAAACGAATGTAAGTGGCAACTAATGCGCCAATCACGGTCATACCGATCATTGATGCGGCGTGTGACACTTTTTTCGTGTTAGCCTTAATGGTTGGAATAGCTGCTACCCCCATTTTGTAGGCATAATGGGCTAGACCAAAACGTAAACCAAAATGCACGATATTGAATACTACAAAGAAGAAAATCGCCCCAAGGATCGATCCTTGTAACGCCAAACTTGCGCCAATACCACCACAAATTGGCAATAAGGTGAACCAGAATAAGGCATCACCAATGCCCCCTAATGGCGCACCCACGGCGATTTTTGTACTTTGAATGGCGTTCACTTCTTGTTTGGAACGTTCCATTGCCAGCACAATACCCATTACGAATGTAACAAGGAATGGGTGGGTGTTGAAAAAGCCCAAATGTCCTTTCATTGCCTTGCTTAAATCCGCTTTGTTGGTGTGAATTTTTTTCAATGCGGGGCTAATTCCATATAACCAACCGGCCGCTTGCATACGCTCATAGTTAAAAGAAGCTTGTAGTAATAAAGAACGCCACGCCATCGTATTAATATCAGATTTAGTGAGTTCTGTACCCATTGTTTGATCTTCGTACACATTGTCATTTTGTACGCTTTGACGTGCTTTAGATTCCATCTTGAAACTCCTCTTTTTGCGTTGCTTTTGTTTCAGTATTGCCTTTACGCATATAATCAATCAATGCCATTGCCACTGCCGCGGCAGCAATTGCTAACACTGGCAGATTAAGCCAAGCAGCACCCACAAAACCTAGGATAAAATAAGGGATATAGGCATTTTTCATCATAATTTTCATTAATACCGCAAACCCGATAGCTGGCATAATGCCCCCTGCCACGCCTAAACCATCAATCACTTCTTTTGGCAACATTGCAATGATTTTACCTGCATATTCCGCGCCAAAGTAAGTTGGCAAGAACGCACAGAAGAAATAGAACGTACCCAGCACTAATAAACCAAGATAGTTCACATAATCAATGCCTTTGAGATTGGCTTCTTCCGCCATTTGATCACAACGGGACATAACCGCTGACATTACGGAGAATAAGAAAGTGATCCCCATTTGCACTGCAATGGCAAACGGCACAGCAACCCCAACGGCGACTTTTGGATCGGTTTTGGTGGTGATGGCAAATGCCGTTCCCACGATCGTACCGATAATCACATTCGGAGGCTGTGCGCCTGCTAATGGTGCAAGCCCCATCCAGACTAATTCAAGGGTACCGCCAACTAAAATCCCTGTTTGTAAATCCCCTAAAATCGCTCCCACAATAGGCCCTAATACAACTGGTCTATGAAAATGCGTTAAACCATTATAGAGGTCAAGACCTGCAAAGAATGCAAGTACACCCAATAAGAGTGCCTGTAAAAGTCCAATTTCCATAGTTTCCTCGCTTCTTTCTTACAATAATTTAAACAAATCTATTGCATCTTCGGTTGGCACACCTTGAATAAAGCACTGCACGCCAAGCTGGCGTAGCTGTTCAAATGCCGCTCTGTCTTTATCATTTACGGATACGGTTTTATGGATCTGTGTTTTGCCCTCCTCATAATGCATATTGCCTACGTTAATTTTTTCAATTGGCACGCCACCTTGCACTAAGGTTAAAAAATCACTCGGTGTTTTGCACACAAGCAAGATTTTTTGTCGATCCGCCGCACGATGGATATTGTCAATCACCTTTTGCAAAGGCCAAAAACGCACATCAATGCCCTCAGCAAGCACCATTTCCATCAAATTTTGTTGCATTGGATCTTCTGCCACTTCATCATTGGCCACTAATACCAAATTCGCGCCAGCAAAGCCAACCCACTGCACGCCCACTTGACCGTGGATCAAACGCTCATCAATGCGGTTTAAAACAATATTTGGCATAACACTCTCCTTTCTAACCTGTTTTATGTATCTTCTTTTTACGCCTAAAAAATAAGGAAAGCAAAGAGTAAAATAAAGAAGTGTGACAGAGATCTAAAAATATTTTTTGGAGTGTAATTTACAAATTACGGAGAAAAGTCATATAGCACAATTTGCTAGAAAATTAGGCGATAAAAAAGCCACTTAAAGAAAGTGGCTTGATGAGGTAATTACTGAACCGCTTTAATCCGTAACTCTTTCGGTACTTCAAACACGGTGTTTTCTTCGCAGCCTTGTAGCTCTTCCACTTGGGTTACGCCTAATTCTCTTAAGCGATTAACCACCGATTGCACTAATACTTCAGGGGCGGAAGCGCCTGCGGTAATACCGATGGTGGAAACCTCTTTGAGCCACGCGATGTCAATATCATTGGCATCATCAATCAGTTTCGCAGTTACGCCCATTCTGGTGGCAAGCTCTGCTAAGCGGTTGGAATTGGAAGAGTTTTTTGAACCAACAACAATCACCAAATCAGCAATTTTGGCTAATTCTCTCACCGCTTGTTGGCGGTTGGTGGTGGCATAGCAAATATCGTTTTTGCGTGGGCCTTGAATGGCGGGATATTTTTCTTTTAACGCAGCAATCACTTCACTAGTATCATCAATGGAAAGGGTGGTTTGCGTCATAAAGGTAATATCATCTTCTTTCGTCAGCGCAAGTTTGGCGATGTCTTCTACATCTTCCACTAAATAAATACCGCCTTGTGCATTATCATATTGCCCCATTGTGCCTTCTACTTCAGGGTGGCCTTCGTGTCCAATCAACACCGCTTTTGTGCCTTTTCGGCTAGCACGTGCCACTTGCATATGCACTTTGGTTACTAACGGACAGGTGGCATCAAACACTTTCAGCTCGCGTCTTTTGGCTTCTTGACGCACCGCTTGGGAAACACCGTGAGCGGAAAAAATCACGATCGCGCCATCTGGCACTTCATCTAATTCTTCCACAAACACCGCACCACGTTCACGCAATCCATTCACCACAAAACGGTTATGCACCACTTCGTGGCGGACATAAATCGGTGCGCCGTGAATTTCTAAAGCTAATTCGACAATGCTAATGGCACGATCTACCCCTGCACAAAAGCCACGCGGGTTGGCTAAGATAATTTTCACTGGGCTTTCTCCGTTTTTTTCTCGTTATTTTTGATGGCATCAATAGCAAGCAACGCGGCACCAATACAAATGGCAATGTCCGCCACGTTAAAGACTGGATAATGCCATTGTTGCCAGTAGAAATCGAAAAAATCCACCACAAAACCGTGATACGCACGATCCGCCATATTCGCCAGCGCTCCGCCAATAATTAGCGCATAAGCGGTGTTTTTTAACCTCTGGCTCGCTTTATTTTTGGCTAAGAAAATTACGAGCATTACGGAAATTCCAATGGCAAGTAGGATAAAAAAGCTTTTCTGCCAGCCTGAGTGATCCGCTAGAAAACTAAATGCTGCACCATAATTTCGCACATAGGTGAGATTAAAAATAGGCAAGACTTGGACACTTTCGTACAGCTCAAAATGGTTTACCACTAAATATTTGGTAAACAAATCTAAGCAAAATACCACCGCACTTAGCCAGAGAAATGATAAACCTGATTTAGATTTTGACATCTATTTGTTCCAAAATGTAGGTTGTTTCCAAATGTAAGGACAGGCAGCCCTACAAATTCAATTACACCAAACAAAAAATTCGTGAAAAAAGCACCGCACTTTGTGATTTCGCTAAATCAAAGTGCGGTGGAATTTTTTCATATTTTATGCAAAGCGTCTTACTTCACCTTCGCCGTCCACATTTTCAACACAGCGTGAACACAGGGTTGGGTGTGCTGGATTTGTGCCGATGGTATCAGAATAATGCCAGCAACGCGGACATTTTTCATTGGCGGAACGAACTACTTTCACTTTAAAGCCTTCTATTTCACCTGCTTCCACATCCGCTTCGGCTAATGGTTTCACTTGCGCTTTTGACGTGATCAGCACAAAGCGTAATTCATTTTCCAGCTGCGATAAAATCTTCGCGTATTCATCGTTCGCATAAAGGGTAACCTCTGCTTCCAATGCGGCGCCAATGGTTTTATCTGCACGGGCTTGCTCTAACACACGGTTTACTTCATCACGCAGTTTCAACACTTGTTGCCAGTAAGCATCATTCATTGTTTCTTTTGCGCTTAATGGGAATAAGCCGTCATAAAACTCTTCGGTAAATACAAATTCCGCGCGTTCACCGGGGATATATTGCCAAATTTCATCAGCAGTGAAAGATAAAATCGGCGCAATCCAACGCACCAAGGCTTCGGCAATATGCCATAAGGCTGTTTGGCAGCTACGGCGCGCAAGGCTATCCGCTTTGGTGGTGTATTGGCGGTCTTTGATAATATCTAAATAGAATGATCCCATTTCGATTGAACAGAATTTCATTAAACGCTGAACAACGGCGTGGAACTGATAATTATCATAAGCTTCTTGGATCTCTTTTTGTGCATTCAAGGCACAATCCACCGCCCAGCGATCGAGTACGATCATTTCTTCTGGTTTAACTAAATCGCGTTTTGGATCAAAACCATTTAGGTTCGCCAAAAGGAAACGCGCCGTGTTACGAATGCGGCGATAGCTATCGGCTGCACGTTTTAAGATTTCATCTGAAACAGACATCTCACCGGTGTAATCCGTTGAAGCTACCCATAAACGTAAAATATCGCCACCGAATTTGTCCATCACTTCTTGCGGGGTCACAATATTTCCGATGGATTTTGACATTTTGCGCCCTTTGCCATCTACGGTGAAACCGTGAGTTAGCACTTGCTTATAAGGCGCTTGGTTATCCGTTGCGGTGGAAAGCATTAGCGATGACATAAACCAACCACGGTGCTGATCCGAACCTTCAAGATACATATCCGCACTTAAGCCGTTAAACTCTGGACGCGCTTTCACCACAGAGAAATAAGTCGATCCTGAATCGAACCATACATCAAGGGTATCTGGCACTTTTCGATAATTTTCTGCATCATCACCAAGCAGATCTTTTGGATCAAGATCCCACCAAGCTTGAATACCCGATTGTTCCACCAGTTGCGCCACTTGCTCGATAAGTTCAAGGGTGCGTGGGTGTAATTCTTCGGTGGTTTTGTGGATAAATAACGCCATTGGCACGCCCCAAGTACGCTGACGGGAGATACACCAATCTGGACGATTTTCCACCATTGCTTCAATGCGCGCTTGGCCCCAATCAGGAATCCAACGCACTTTTTTGATTTCGCTTAAGGCTTGCGGACGTAAGCCATTTGTTTCCATTCCAATGAACCATTGCGGTGTGGCACGGAAAATAATTGGCGTTTTGTGTCGCCAGCAATGTGGGTAACTATGGCGAATTTTTTCTAATTTCAATAAGTTACCTGTTTCTTTCAGTTTTTCGATGACTAAATCATTGCTTTCAAACACGCCTTTGCCGGCAAAAAATGGCGTTTCTGCTTTAAATACACCAGCATCATTAATTAATGCTGCCATTTCTAAGCCATATTTTAAGCCTACCAAATAGTCGTCTTGACCGTGATCTGGCGCGGTGTGAACCAAACCTGTACCCCCATCAGTGGTAACGTGATCACCTAAAATCACTGGCACGCTGTAATCATAGAATGGGTGGTTAAAGCGAAGAAGTTCTAAATCCGCCCCTTTTGCTTCACCTAGCACTTTCACGTTCTCTTCGCCTAGTGCTTTTTGTACGCTTTCCACCAAATCTTTCGCTAAGATCAAACGCTTGTCGCCAAATTGTAATAATTGGTAAACAAGATCGGCATTCACTGCGATCGCGCGGTTTGACGGCAATGTCCAAGGGGTGGTTGTCCAGATCACCGCAGCTACTTCACCGCTGCCTGCTTCGCTTAAATTAAATTTATTTAGTACCGCACTTTCATCGGTGGCGGGGAATTTCACATAGATAGACGGGGAAGTTTTATCTTCGTATTCCACCTCGGCTTCTGCTAAAGAAGATGCACAATCCAAACACCAATGCACTGGTTTATAACCTTTGTAAAGATGACCGTTTTCGACCACTTTAGCCAAAGTGCGAATAATGTTCGCCTCGGTGTCGTAATTCATTGTTAAATAAGGATTATCCCAATCCCCTAACACTCCTAGGCGGATAAAATCTTTCTTTTGCCCTTCCACTTGCTCGCGTGCATAGTTACGACATTCTTCGCGGAATTGTGCCGCAGAAATTTTGTCCCCTGGTTTTCCCACCAAGCCTTCTACTTTCAATTCAATCGGCAAACCGTGGCAATCCCACCCCGGGATATAAGGGCTGTCAAAACCTGCCGCGGTTTTGGATTTCACAATAATGTCTTTCAGAATTTTATTTACAGCGTGTCCGATATGAATTGAACCGTTGGCATAAGGAGGGCCATCGTGCAGAATAAAGGATTTTTTCCCTTGTGCAGATTGTCTGATTTTTTCGTAAAGTTTTTTCTCATACCAATTTTTAAGCATGACTGGCTCGCGTTTCGCCAGATCGCCACGCATTGGAAACCCTGTCGCAGGCAGGTTAAGCGTGTTTTTGTAATCTACATTTTCATTCGACATTTGTTTTTTCCACGTTGTATAAAAATAAAATCTTGCATTGAATGCACAATAACCTTGGCATTATACGCATAAATAGCCCAATGTTAAAGAATGGGGGCATGGGAATTGTTATTCAATCCGGAATTATCAACAGCCCCTAAAGTGCGGTGATTTTTTCGCAAATTTTTTACCGCACTTTAAGCCATTTATCTGGTTCTTTTTGCGTGGCTAAAATAATCCTTCGCCACGTCCACATCTTTTGCAATTTGTGCTTTAAGATCGTCAAAAGACGGAAATTTGACTTCATCACGAATTTTATGACAGAGCGTCACCTGAAGAGCTTGCCCGTAAATATCGCCTTTAAAATCAAAGAGATGAACCTCTAACAGCTGTTTTACACCATTGATAGTCGGGCGGCGACCAATATTTGCTACACCTTTATATTCCGTGCCATCAGGCAATTTGGCTCGCACGGCATACACGCCTTTCACAGGGTTCACTTGGCGTTGCAGACGAATATTTGCCGTTGGAAAACCGATGGTTCGCCCTAATTTATTGCCTTGCACCACGCGCCCATAAATGCAATAAGGCTTGCCTAAAAGCTGCTCGGCAAGGGCTAAATTATCATCAGCTAAGGCTTGACGAATCGCTGTGCTGCTAATGCGTTGTTCATTTAAACGAAAACTGCAATTATCTTCCACCGCAAAACCGTATTTCTCCCCCGCTTGCTGTAACAGCGCAAAATCCCCTGTACGCCCTGCGCCAAAGCGGAAATCATCGCCAATGCTTAAAAATTTCACGTTGAGTTTCTGCACCAAGCATTGTTCAATAAATTGTTGTGCGGAAAGCTGAGCAAAAGTGCGGTCAAATTTGATGCGAATAACATAATCCACGCCCAAATCTGCCAGTGCACTTAATTTATCGCGCAGCCGCATTAAGCGCGGCGGTGCGTTGTCGCCCATAAAATATTCGCTCGGCTGGGGTTCAAAAAGCATCACAACCATGGGCAAAGAAAGCGCACTTGCTTTTTCACGCAAATGACGCAACACCGCTTGATGCCCTAAATGCACGCCATCAAAATTCCCAATGGTTAAGGCACAGCCTTGTTGCTGAAAAATAGCGGGCAGTTGTTTTAACCCTTGAATTAATTGCATTAATCTATTCCGTTACGACCTTTTTTAATCATCACACCATACACACCGTATGGCGTTTGTTTATCTCAGCCACGCGGTGGCTAGTAAGAATAAATGCGAGCTTGTCGCGTTAATGTTTATTTTGCAATGTCAATCTCATCATAAAAAATCAATAAAATGACACCGCACTTTTATTTTCTACTGATTTATTTCCCAATACAAAACGAACTAAAAATATTGCCGAGCAGATCATCAGAGGTAAATTGTCCAGTAATTTCGCTCAGGTGATTTTGCACCATTCGCAATTCTTCGGCGAGCAGTTCACCTGCGTAAAATTCTGTGAGCTGAATGAGTCCTGCTTGTAAGTGGATATCTGCTTGTTCTAAGGCTTCCAGATGGCGACGGCGTGCAAGAAATCCCCCTTCGGCACTGGTGTTATAACCCATTGCTTGCTTCAAATGTTCACGCAGTAAGTCCACGCCCACTTGGGTTTTCGCTGAAAGACTGATGGAGGTTTGTCCATTTTGTTCGCTGATGGTTTCCGCTTCACCACTTAAATCAGCTTTATTACGCACAATGGTTAAAGGGATATTGTTCGGCAATTTTGCCAAAAATTCTGACCGCACTTGTGCGAGATTTTCTTCGCTATCGGTGCTGTCTAACATCAGAATAATGCGATCTGCTTGCTCAATTTCGTCCCACGCACGGCGAATCCCAATGCGTTCTACTTCATCGGTGGCATCACGCAAACCTGCGGTATCAATAATATGCAACGGCATTCCGTCAATGTGGATATGCTCACGCAGCACATCTCGGGTTGTGCCTGCAATGTCGGTAACAATCGCCGCTTCGCGTCCTGCGAGAGCATTGAGTAGGCTAGATTTTCCTGCATTTGGTCGCCCTGCAATCACAACTTTCATTCCTTCACGCAAAATCGCCCCTTGCTTGGCTTCCGCTCGCACGGCAGCAAGTTGAGCAATAATCTCACGCAATTTGGCTTCAATTTTACCGTCCGCCAAGAAATCAATTTCTTCATCGGGAAAATCAATCGCTGCTTCCACATAGGTGCGTAGATAAATCACATCATCAACAAGCTGATTGATTTTATTAGAAAATTCCCCCTGTAAGGATTTCAATGCAGAGCGTGCTGCTTGTTCAGAGGTCGCGTCAATGAGATCGGCAATAGCTTCCGCTTGAGCGAGATCCAGTTTATCATTCAAAAACGCCTGTTCAGAAAATTCACCTGGGCGAGCCAAACGCACGCCTTTGACTTGCAAAATGCGTTTGAGTAAGAGATCTAAAATAATCTGTCCGCCGTGGCCTTGTAGCTCTAATACATCTTCACCGGTAAAAGAATTCGGGGCTTTGAAAAATAGCGCGATCCCTTGGTCTAACACCGTGCCATCGATATCTTTAAACGGTAAATAATTCGCTACACGCGGCTTAAGGTTTTTGCCTAGCACCGCTTCTGCTACTTGTTGGGCAAGCGGCCCTGATACCCGTAAAATACCGACACCGCCACGTCCAATCGGGGTAGCTTGGGCGACTATGGTTTCTTTTGACATTGCTATTTTTGAACCTTTACTTAATTTTGAATGCTGATTTGAATTCATAAAATAAAAGGTATCCTGAGATACCTTTTATTGCTTTATCCCATTTTATTTTTTACGGGAATGTAATCCTTTTTTCTCTAACCCACGGTAAATCCATTGTTGTTGAGCAATGGTGATAAGGTTGGAAACTAGCCAGTAAAGTACCAAACCTGCTGGGAAGAATAGGAAGAATACCATAAAGATCAACGGCATAAATGTCATAATTTTTTGTTGCATTGGATCAGCAACAGGTGTTGGCGACATTTTTTGTAATAAGAACATTGATCCGCCCATTAAAATTGGCAAGATGAAATACGGATCTTGTGCCGATAAATCTTGAATCCAACCGAAGAATGGCGCGTGGCGTAGTTCAACGGCTTCCATAAATGTCCAATATAAGGCGATGAAAATTGGCATTTGTAAGAGAATTGGTAAACAGCCACCTAGTGGATTCACTTTTTCTTCTTTATACAATTTCATCATTTCTTGGCTCATACGCTGACGATCTTCACCATAACGCTCACGCATTTCTTGGATTTTCGGTTGCAGCATACGCATTTTCGCCATTGAGGTATATTGTGCTTTTGTTAGTGGGTAAAGCAAGCCTTTCACCACAAGGGTTACACCAATAATCGCAAGACCCCAGTTTTTCACTAAATCGTGAATGTGGGTAAGTAGCCAGAATAACGGTTTCGCAATAAACCACGCCCAACCGTAATCCACGGTTAAATCTAAGTGGTTTGCCACTTCTGCCATTTGATTTTGTAATTTCGGCCCTGTCCATAATTTGCTGGTGATGGTTTCTGTTGCGCCTGCTGGAATATCCACTACTGGCCCACGATAACCAATTGCCCCTAAATTACGCGCTTTGTCCGTAGAAGTATATAAAAGATGCGTGCTGTCTTGATTTGGAATCCACGCAGACACGAAATAATGTTGCAATACCGCTACCCAACCTGCTTTAGTTTGGATAGAAAGATCTTTTTCTTCCATATCTTGGAAGCTATATTTTTTATAATTCGTTTCAGAAGAAGAATATGCGCCACCAGTATAAGTTGGCATCGCCATACTGCCTGAGCTTTCTACCAAAGTATGGGTTAATTTTGCATAAGGCTCAACTTCAATAGCTTGACCACTTTGGTTGGCAATTTCAAAGTTCACTGCCACATCATATTCGCCGCGTTTTAAGACGAAAATTTTGCGGTACGTTACGCCATCTTTTTCAAATACTAATGGCACAACAAGCTCATTTTGTCCATCAGCCAGTTTGAAAGTATCCCCTTCTACTTGGTAATTTGCACGGCCTGCTTTGGTGTCAATCCCGTTTTTGCCAACTAAACCACTTTGCGCAATATAAATATGCTCTGGTGTATCGTTCAATAAAACAAATGGTGTATGGGAATCTAATTCTGCATCATATTTTAATAATTCAGAACGCACTACGTCCCCACCTAATGTATTCACTTTTAAACGGAATACATCATTTTCTAAGGTAATGACTTTACCTTGAGCAAGGTTAGCAAGGTCTGAATTTGCGGTTAATTCGCCTTGAGAATTAGAAGTTTGCGCTTGTTCAGTGGCAACAGGCTTTGGTGAATGGTAATCCACTTGCCATTGCTGATAAACAAGAAAAGAAATAAAGAGTAGTGCTAGCACTAACAGGCTACGTCTTGAATCCATTATTTGTTCTCTTTGTTGTTATTGATCTTCGGCGGAACAGGATCGTATCCACCAGCGTGTAAAGGATGACATTTTAATATACGTTTTAACGTAAGCCAACCACCTTTTAACGCACCGTGCGTTTTTAATGCTTCAATGCCGTAGCAAGAACAAGTTGGCGTGAATCGGCAACGTGGGCCAATTAAAGGACTAATAACGAGCTGATAAAAGCGAATAAGCGCAATTAAGACTTTCGAGCCAAGCGAATGTGGCGCTGCCATAATTTATCCAATGAATTGAATATTTGCTGATTGTCTAAACGCCCAATCCCTTGTTTTACCACAATAACAAAATCATAATGCGGCAATTGATGTTGCAACAAACGGAAACGTTCACGACACAAACGCTTAATACGATTACGATCGTGGGCGCGTTTTAAATGCTTTTTTGCTACCGCTAAACCTAAACGTGGAACAGATTCCTGATTAGGACGGGCTAGAATGGTAATTTCGGGGGAACTCGCGCGTTGCGGATCTTGGAAAACGTATTTGAATTGAGCGGGAGTTAGCAGACGTAACTCCCTAGAAAAGTTTAGCTTAATCACAGCGAAGGGCTGGATTATGCAGATAAACTTTTACGACCTTTAGCACGACGACGAGCTAAAACTTGACGGCCGTTTTTAGTTGCCATACGAGCACGGAAACCGTGAGTACGGCTACGTTTTAATACAGATGGTTGAAATGTACGTTTCATAACTATAATCTACCTAAATCAACATTGTTTAACCATTGCCTTTGACATTTAGATAGCCAAAAACGAATTGAAACAAGGGTTACTAAAATAAGGAACGGAATTGTAATCACAAATGAGCCGTTCGTCAAATAAGAATAAGAAAAATCGCAACATAATCTGCATTTTTCTTATTTGAAAGCATAAAAGCGGGGTGAATTATACTTTTTTTGGCAGAAATCTCAAGCAGCCTTTTTCGATTTTTTTGATCCTTTTATAAAGATCTTTTCTTAACTTTATTGTAAAATTAGCCGAATTCTCACCGCACTTTTCTGCGGACGATTCAAACGTTTAACTAATAAACTAGACATAATAACAATGAAAACCACGCTCGCATCACTTTGGCAGGATTGCCTTTCACAACTGCAAGATCAAGTTTCACCAACGGATTTCAGCACTTGGTTACGCCCATTGCAAGCTGATATTGTGGGTGAAAACAATATGGTGTTATATGCCTCCAACGTTTTTGTTAAAAACTGGGTGGAAACCCATTATCTTGAATTAATCAGCCGTTTAGCCCAACAATTTTCTGGCAATGCGGATTTTAGTGTGAAAGTGCAAGAAGGTTCAAAACCTGCGATGCGTAAAACCACACCGCCACCTGCTGCCGTTCAACATAATGCACCGGCGCAGCCAAGCGAGCAAAAAACCAGCTATCGTTCTAACTTAAATACCAAGCACATTTTTGAAAACTTTGTAGAGGGGAAATCCAACCAACTGGCCCGAGCCGTGGCGCAAAAAGTGGCGATTAACCCTGGGGAGCAAAGCGCCAATCCGCTATTTCTTTACGGTGGCACAGGGCTTGGTAAAACCCACTTATTACACGCTGTGGGCAATGGGATTTTAACCACCAAGCCTGAAGCGCGCGTGATCTATATTCACGCCGAACGCTTTATGCAAGAGTATGTCCGTGCCTTGCAAGAAGACAAAATGGAAAACTTCAAAAAATTCTACCGCACTTTAGATGCTTTGCTGATTGATGATATTCAATTCTTCGCCGGCAAAGATGGTACGCAAGAAGAATTTTTCCATATTTTCAATTCCTTATTTGAAAGCAGTCGGCAAATTATCTTAACCTCAGACCGCTATCCAAAAGAGATCGAAAAGATCGAAGATCGCTTAAAATCCCGCTTTGGCTGGGGGTTAAGTGTTGCCATTGAGCCGCCAGAGCTTGAAACTCGTGTCGCCATTTTATTGAAGAAAGCGGAAGAAAAAAATATGCGCTTACCAGAAGAAGTGGCGCTGTTTATCGGTGAGAAATTACGCACCAACGTGCGTGAATTAGAAGGTGCGCTCAACCGCGTACACGCGAATGCAGAATTTACCGGCAAGCCGATTACTATTGACTTTGTGCGCGAAACCCTCAAAGATATGCTGGCATTGCAAGAAAAATTAGTAACGGTGGAAAATATTCAAAAAGTAGTGGCGGAATATTATCGCATCAAAGTAGCGGATCTTAAATCAAAAAGCCGCGCCAGATCGGTGGCTCGCCCACGCCAAATTGCAATGGCGCTGTCGCGTGAACTCACCAACCGCAGCTTCCCTGAAATTGGCAGCAGCTTTGGTGATCGCGATCATACTACCGTGTTGCACGCTTGTCGCAGTGTGGATAAACTCAAACAACAAGACCCAAGCATTC
The DNA here is from genome assembly GCF_002921135.1 of Avibacterium gallinarum. GTDB lineage: Bacteria > Pseudomonadota > Gammaproteobacteria > Enterobacterales > Pasteurellaceae > Avibacterium > Avibacterium gallinarum. The sequence continues at coordinate 29,036 of NZ_PQVJ01000019.1, forward strand.
AAGAAGATTGGTCTAATTTAATCCGAACCTTATCAGTTTAAGGACGAAAACATGCAATTTACTGTATCAAGAGAAAATCTGTTAAAACCCTTACAACAAGTGTGTGGCGTGTTGAGCAGTCGCCCTAATATTCCAGTGTTAAACAATGTGTTACTACACATTGAAGGACAATCTTTAACCATTACAGGAACTGATTTAGAAGTAGAACTTTCCACTCAAGCACAACTAAACAGCGCAGAGCAAAATGGTAATTTCACAATCCCTGCCAAAAAATTTCTTGATATTTGTCGCAGTTTTCCTGATGGTTCGGATATTACCGTGAGTTTTGAAGAAGATCGTGCTTTGGTGCTTTGTGGACGCAGTAAATTTAACCTTGCCACCTTGCCTGCGGACGAATATCCAAACTTGGCGGATTGGCAAGCAGAAGTCGATTTCATTACCATACAAGCCACCTTACGCCGCTTAATTGATGCCACGCAATTTTCTATGGCAAATCAAGATGCACGTTATTTCTTAAATGGAATGAAATTTGAAACAGAAGGCAATTTGCTGCGTACTGTAGCAACGGACGGACATCGTCTTGCCGTTTGCACCATTCCGTTAGAGCAAGATCTACAGCTTCATTCTGTCATTGTGCCACGCAAAGGCGTTTTAGAACTCGCTCGCTTATTAGAAAGCAATGTTCAACCTGCTCGCGTGCAAATTGGCACAAATAATTTGCGTATTGATTTAGGACACATTATTTTCACCTCGAAACTCATTGATGGACGCTTCCCTGATTATCGCCGAGTGTTACCACGCAACGCCCAACGTATTATGACAGGTGAATGGGAAAGCCTAAAACAAGCCTTTGCCCGTGCGGCTATTTTGTCCAACGACAAAGTTCGCACCGTGCGTTTACAGCTTGCTGAAAACCAGCTCACGATCACCGCCACCAATACTGAGCAAGAGCAAGCGGAAGAAATCATTGACATCAATTACAGTGGTGAAGAAATGGAAGTCGGCTTTAACGTGAGCTATTTGCTCGATGTCCTCAATGCACTCAAATGTAAGCAAGTGCGTATGCGTTTAACAGACGCCTCATCAAGCTGTTTAATTGAAGATGTGGACGATAACAGCGCAGAATATGTGATTATGCCAATGCGTTTATAATTTATGGCAATTTCACGCTTAACTGTTGAAAACTTTCGCAATTTAACCGCCGTGGATCTGGAATTTGACCACGGCTTTAACTTTTTAGTGGGCAATAATGGCAGTGGCAAAACCAGCTTGCTTGAAGCCATTTTCTATCTTGCTCACGGTCGCTCTTTTAAAAGTGCGGTGGCAAATCGCATCATTTCTTATGAACAGCCCCACTTCACCCTGTATGGTAAAATTCAAGAGCAACAGCATCAATGGTCAGTGGGTTTGCAAAAACATCGTCAAGGTAATACACAGGTTAAAATTAACGGTGAAGAAGCGAAAAAAATCGCTGATCTTGCCCATTTATTGCCGATGCAAATGATTACCCCAGAAGGACTCACCTTGCTCAACGGCGGCCCTAGCTATCGCCGTGCTTTTTTAGATTGGGGATTGTTTCATCATCATAGCCAATTTCACCCTGTATGGAGTCAGCTCAACCGCCTGTTAAAGCAACGCAACGCCGCTTTGCAACAAGCCTTTCGCTACGAACATATTCATATTTGGGATAAAGAACTGGTCAATCTTGCCAACCAAGTGAGCCAATGGCGCGCCGATTATGCCGAAGCCTTACGCCCTGAAATTGAACGCACTTGCCAACTGTTTCTGCCTGAATTAGAAATCAGCGTGAGCTTCCACCAAGGTTGGGAGAAAAATAGCGATTACGCCGAATTGTTACGGCAAAATTTTGAGCGTGATCGTGCTATTGGCTACACCGTATCTGGCCCGCAAAAAGCCGATTTTCGCTTTAAAGCCAACGGGTTACCTGTAGAAGATGTGCTTTCTCGCGGACAATTAAAACTGCTAATGTGCGCCTTACGCTTGGCTCAGGGGGAACACCTAACCCAACAAAAAGATCGCCATTGCATTTTCTTAATTGACGATTTTGCTTCTGAATTAGATAAAACCAAACGCGCTCTACTTGCCGAACGCTTACAACAAAGCGGCTCGCAAGTATTTGTGAGCGCAATCACCCACAATCAGCTTAAAGAAATGCAACCGGAAAAACACCGCACTTTTAGCGTGAATAACGGCAAACTCAGTGAAAGCTAGTTTTGTTTTCACCCTTTCCTCTATCCAATAAAAAATTTATAAAAAACCACCGCACTTTATATTAGATAACTTTTTCTACTTATTTTCGTGAAATAAACAGATATATTCCTTGAAATATCAACAAAAATACGTATTATCTGCTTTCCTTTGTACAGCCCTTATACCAAGTAAGTGGCTGTTCGCAGATATATTAAATTTTTCCATTAATTTGGGTTCCCTCACCCCAATGTTTTCAACAAAAAGGTATAAAAGATGAAAGTAACTTCTCCGATCTTTAATCATCAACAAAAACGCAAGGCATTAATTCTTTTAAGTTTTTTCCACATTTTTATTATTGCCGCCAGTAACTATTTAGTCCAAATTCCCTTTGAAATCCGATTGCCACTTCATCTGTTTGGACTAGAAGATTTTTCATTCCACAGCACCTGGGGAACACTCACTTTCCCATTTATTTTTCTTACCACGGATTTAACCGTGCGAATTTTTGGTGCGAAAGAAGCAAGGTGGATTATCTTCGTTGTGATGTTCCCTGCGCTGATTATCAGTTATGTGATTTCCACACTTTTTTTAGATACGCAATATCAAGGCATTGAGGCCTTACTTGACTTCAACTTATTTGTCTTCCGTATTGCGATTGCCAGTTTTGTTGCCTATGTTTTTGGGCAACTGTTAGATGTATTAGTCTTTAACCGCTTACGCCAACTCAAAACTTGGTGGATTGCACCGAGTAGCTCAATGATTTTTGGCTCAATGGCCGATACCTTCTTATTCTTCTCCGTTGCATTTTACGCAAGCAGTGATCCTTTTATGGCAGAACATTGGTTTGAGCTTGGCTTTGTGGATTACCTTTTCAAACTTTTTGTTGGCATCGTGCTGTTCGTTCCAGCCTATGGCGTGGCGCTGAATGTCATTTTGCGTAAACTTCAGCAACTCACAAAGCAATAAAAGGATTTATTCATCAACACATAATAAGGAAACACAATGAATATACGACAGATCATCGACCAACAGCCAATGAGCCCTTACCAATGGGCGGTTGTCGTTATGGCAACCATAATGAACTTGTTAGACGGTTTTGATGTACTTGCACTCGCCTTTACTGCCACAGGTATCCGTAACGAATTTGGTTTAAGTGGCGCGGAGTTAGGCTCGTTGCTTAGTGCGGGATTATTCGGAATGACCGCCGGTTCACTCTTTCTTGCGCCCCTTGCGGACAAAATTGGGCGCCGTCCCTTATTATTAATCAGCGTATCGCTTTCTGCTGCGGGAATGTTGGGTTCATTTTTCGCCGCAGACTCCTATTCTCTCGGCATTTGGCGTGTTGTAACTGGTTTAGGCGTTGGCGGTATTTTGGTCGGTACAAATGTGCTAACCAGTGAATATTCCTCAAAAAAATGGCGTAGCCTTGCTATCAGTATTTATGCCGCAGGATTTGGTATTGGCGCGATTTTAGGGGGGCTTTTTGCTGTTGCCTTACAAGCGGAGTATGGCTGGCGCTCCGTTTTCCTTGCAGGCGCAATTTTAACGGGATTATGCTTAATTTGCTTAGTATTATGGCTACCTGAATCCATTGATTATTTAATCAATAAACAACCAAAGAATGCTCAAGCTCGATTAAACAAAATTCTGCAAAAAATCGGCATTTCCTCATTTTCTTTGCCAGAAATCAAGCAACACAAAGCGAAAGCCGCCCCGATTACCCAACTATTTAATCAACAATATCGTCGCTCGACTTTAGCCATTTGGTTAGCCTTCTTTGCGATAATGTTTAGTTTCTATTTCATTAGCTCTTGGACGCCAGCCTTATTAAAAGAAGCTGGAATGACCACAGAACAAAGTGTCACCATTGGTATGATGATTTCTTTAGGTGGCACTTGTGGGGCATTATTCTATGGCTTATTAGCAAGCTATTGGTCTGCGCGTAACGTCTTAATTTTATTTACGATCATTGCAGCAATTTCCGTCATTGCTTTTATTCTTTCTTCGACTGTTTTATGGCTTGCAATGGTACTAGGTGTCATTGTAGGCGCATTAATTAACGGCTGTATCAGCGGACTTTACACCCTAAACCCAAGCATCTACGCTAGTGATATACGAGGCACAGGAGTTGGCTGGTCAATCGGCATTGGACGCATCGGCGCAATCCTCGCCCCAATGATCGCAGGCGTCTTATTAGACAATGGATGGGAAAAACAGAACCTTTATATCGGCGCTGCATTTGTGCTATTAATCGCTACTTTTGCTTTAATATTGTTGAAGAGAAATAGTACGATAAGGGAGTTATAGTAAAAATAAAAGCTGATAGCCATAAACTATCAGCTTTTTTATAAACGAAAGTGCGGTGGTTTTTAGCAATGTTTTTCTTTACGGATATGGTCTAATAACGCATCGCAACATTGATCCAATAATTCATAGGTTTGTGTGAAGTTTTTGGTGTACCAAGGATCGGGGATATGATCGATGCCAAGGTTTGGACAAAGGTGGGTGATTTGGAACAATTTTTCGGGGTGATGGCCAAATAATTTTTCCAGATCTACAAGGTTTTGATCGTCCATTGCGATGAGGTAATCAAAATCCTGCCAATCTTTTGACCGCACTTTTCGGCTAGTAAAGCCTTTATTATCAATATGATGTAATTCAAGGGTTTCTGCTGTGCCACAGTGCATATCTTCGCCATCGTGCCAGCCTGATGTCCCCGCACTGTCGCAGAGGATTTTATCGGCTAGCCCTGCTTGTTTCACTTTTTCGCGGAAAAGATATTCTGCCATTGGGGAACGGCAGATGTTCCCCAAGCAGACAAAAAGCACCTTCACTGTCATTAGCACGTTCCCCATAAATCATATTCATCGGCTTGCGTAATGGTAACGTTAATCACCTGCCCCACGCTAACCGCTTGGTTTGACAGGTTATCCACATACACCACGCCATCAATTTCTGGCGCATCCGCCATTGAGCGGCCGATAATGCCATCTTCATCAATTTCGTCCACAATCACAGGTAGCGTTTTGCCGATTTTTTGTTGTAAACGCTGTGCTGAAATGGCTTGTTGCACTTGCATAAAGCGATGGAAACGTTCTTCTTTTACCTCTTCAGGCACTTGATCTGGCATATCCGTGGCTACTGCGCCTTCTACGGGGCTAAATTTAAAGCAGCCAACACGATCTAATTGTGCTTCTTGCAAGAAATCCAATAATTGTTGGAAATCTTCTTCCGTTTCTCCTGGGAAGCCCACAATAAAGGTAGAACGCAAGGTTAATTCAGGGCAAATTTCGCGCCATTTTTTAATCCGCTCAAGGGTGCGATCGATTGAACCGGGGCGTTTCATTGCTTTCAAAATTTTCGGGCTAGCGTGCTGTAATGGAATATCTAAATAAGGTAAGATTTTGCCCTCCGCCATGAGTGGAATTAAATTATCCACGTGCGGATAAGGATACACATAATGCAAACGCACCCAAATACCTAAGGTCGCCAACTGCTCGCACAAGCTGATGAGATTGTTTTTAATCGGCTTACCGTTCCAGAAAACCGTTTTGTTTTGATTTTCTTTGCTTTGATCTAAAGAATAAGCAGAGGTATCTTGCGACACGATAAGCAACTCTTTCACGCCTGCATCGGCAAGGCGTTTGGCTTCATCTAACACTTGTGTAATCGGGCGGCTATCTAAATCCCCACGCATTGAAGGGATAATGCAGAACGTACAACGATGATCGCAACCTTCAGAAATTTTCAAATAAGCATAATGTTTTGGCGTGAGCTTCACCCCTTGCGCTGGCACAAGGCTGATATAAGGATTATGGGCAGGCTTTGGCACATATTTATGCACCTGTTCCATCACCGCTTCATAGCTATGAGGGCCTGTCACTTCCAACACTTTTGGGTGAACTTCACGAATGCGATCTTCTTTCGCTCCCAAACAGCCCGTTACAATCACCTTGCCATTTTCTTCCAATGCTTCGCCAATCGCTTCTAGCGACTCTTGCACCGCGCTGTCAATAAATCCGCAGGTATTAACGATCACTAAATCGGCATTTTCATAACTCGGAATAATGTTATATCCGTCAGAACGCAACTCCGTTAAAATACGCTCTGAATCCACTAAATTCTTAGGACAACCTAAGCTAATAAAACCAATATTTGGCACTGAACTCATACAATAATCTCAATAATCACTCAAAACGGTGCATTGTACAAAATTCGTATGCAAAAGGCGATAAGTGCGGGGAAATTTAGTGGAAAAAAGCACCGCACTTTTATTTGTTATGCCTTTTGAGTTAAAGCATAAATAATGCCAAGAATAACACCGCAAGCACCATTCCTAAGCCGGTACGTTTGACAATTTCTACTGGGCTAACCATTGCTAGGCCCGCGCATACAATGGTTACGCCAGCAATAGGGGAAGCGGTGCGTCCGATAGCCCCTGCGATAGCCGCTGCCATACCAAGATTTAAGTGGGTATAGCCTAATTCTACCGCGTGTGGTGTTACCGCCGTGTTGAAAGCAATGGCTGCCGCATCGCCAGAACCGGTGAGCAAGCCCATTAAGAATGGCCCGATGGTTGCGCCCCAGCGTACGAACTCGTTGGAATGTTTAAGGAATTCAATCGCACTGTCAATGGCGCCAGTGGATTTTAATCCTGCCACAAAAACACTGGCGGAAATAATGATACCTAGCACGTTTGCATAAGCGCTGCCCATTCCGTTAAAGAATTCTTCGGTAATTTTTGCTGGAGAAACACGGGTTACAATGATGGCGTAAATTGCACCAATTAACATTGCTTGTGGCACGCCCATTTTTGTCCACGCCAGCGCAGGGATTTCTTGTAAAGACGTACCGCCGATCACCAAAATCACCAACGGTAATAAAGGCGCAATGGCAAAAAGGAGGTTCGATTTTTGGAAAGATTGTTCCGCTTCTTTCGCTTCAGCTAAATAGGCTTGACGGTGTTCTTCACCGTAATCTTTCAACATTAATGCAACCAAGGTCAGCGAAACTGCCGCAATCGCTCCTGCGATCATTGTGTAAGGCGCGTGAGATAAGTTCACTTGCGTGATGGTTAAGTTGGACATTTCCGCGATCATTGCAGAATGAGAAGAACCCGGACTCATCATTGAACCGAATGTTCCTGCCAAAATCGCTGCCCCCGCAGTGACAGGGCGTACGCCAGCACTTTTTAGCACGGGGATTAAGGTTGCGCCAACTGCTGCAGCACAACCTGCCGCAGAAGGAATGGCAATATTAATAAAGAAGGTGATCACCGTGGCAAAAGGGATTAAGAAAAATCTGAGTCCTGAAAGCGGTTTCGTCATTAAATGCACCAGATGGGTGTCGCATTTTGTGTATTTCATTACATAAGCAAAACCCATACTAGAACAGATCGCCATAATCAAGCCGCCGCTGGTCATTGATTTCGCAAAAGCGTCCAACGCACCCATTGGATTTAGGGTAAGCAAGGACATCATCAACCCCAAGCCAATTAATACGGTGCGCGTTTCATATTTTTTTACCAGTAAATAAACCGCAGCGATAACGCCTAGAACCGCTACAAAAGATTTAAGTTCAAGCATTTTTCTTCTCCTTAGTAATCAAAGGTAACACCGCTTGCATAGCGTTCGCATTGGCCATTTTTGCTGAATTTTAGCACCGCACTCTGCTGTGCTTCGCTAATATCCAGCACTTTGGCCTGATTGCCTTGAATCTGTAATGCCGTACCTTCAGGCAAGGCATAAACGTGGGATTTAGGATTGACAATCAAAAATTCCGCTAAGCGTTCTTCACGGCTTTCACCGTTATGCCCTGCAATTTTGCCAGAAATAAAGTGTGGATTAAGTTGATGTGGGAAAAGATTTAAGGCGTCAAAGGAAGGCGGATAAAGAATTGGCATATCATTTGTGGTCATAATGGCTTTGCCTGCCACATTTGCCCCTGCGCTCCAGCCGAAATAAGGCGTGCCTTGTTGCACTTTTTGGCGAATAGCGTCTAATAAATGGTGTTCATACAACCCATTAAGCAGGCAGAACGTGTTGCCACCGCCAATGGCGATCACATCAGCTTGCTCAATAATATCTAAATGGCGCTTGCCACGATGGACAGACACCACGTCCATTTCTAGCTCTGCCAAGGCTTGTTGCACCAGCGTTTCATACTCATCATAACTACGGCTCACACCGGCATAAGGCACAAATCCAATAGTTTTTCCTTTGTATGTAGAAAGAAAGCTTTTCAGCCACGGCATACAATGCACGAGATAACCCGTATTTTGGTATTTGGAACCGCTCATTAAAAGCATATTTTTCATTCTTGCCTCCTTGTGAATGCGAAAAAATAACCTGTTAGGGGTAAGTGATTACAAGGAACATTATGCGTAGGAATGATAAAAAAGCACGAGATTTACAATAAAAAGGTGAATTTCTTGATGTGTATCACAAAAAATCCACACCCATTTAATCTTCGACTAAATGTGGTGTGGATTGAAGTGCGGTCGTTTTTTGACGAGAATTTAATTAGTGTTTACAACCACCGTTTCCGCAGCAGCCTTCGCCATCGTGATGGTGGTGATCGTGGTCGTGATGATGGTGATGATGACCGCCACAACCACAGCCGTGCCCTTCTTCATCGCTATCACCGTGTCCGCCACAGCAACCGCCCTCTTGGTGGATATGACCGTGTGCGATTTCCTCTAAAGTTGCTTCGCGGGTTGCCACCACTTCCACATCGAAAAGTAATTCTTGACCTGCAAGCATATGGTTGCCGTCCACTACCACATCATTTTCACCCACTTCCGTGATCACCACAGGTAATGGGCCAACATCTGTATCTGCGATAAAACGCATTCCAGCTACCAGCTCATCAACGCCAACAAACACGTCTTTTGGCACACGTTGCACTAAATTTTCATTGTATTCGCCATAACCTTCTTCTGGTTTTACACGAACTTCAAATTTATCGCCAACGGATTTTCCCTCTAAGGCTTTTTCTAAGCCAATCACTAAATTATTATGCCCTTGTAAATATTCTAAAGGCTGATTTACTGGGGCTTCATCAACTAATACACCGTCTTCGGTGCGAACTTGGTAAGCAATGCTCACCACAACATTTTTTGCAACTTTCATTTATAACCTCGTTGGCTTGTTAAAATTGCCCCATTGTATAGGAAATGGGGCAGGCTGTCATTATTCCTGAACAAGCTGAATTTTCGCCTCAATACTTGCTCTTACGTTAGCTTTGCCATTGCCTAATTGCACCTCATCGTTCGACATTGAACTTGCCATTTTAGCCATTGCATAAGGACGAGCCACAAAGCGTCCGCTTTCCATTGGCGTGCGGATATTCAATTCCACAATTTTATAGCCTTTCGCCCCAAGCGATTGTTGAATTAATGTGGCTTTGCGGTTTAATTGTGTCAGCGCTTGTTGCATCATTTCATCTTCAATGCGATTAATTGCGTCAGAAGACACTTGAGAGTTCACATATTCAATCGCTAAAAGACCATTCAGCTCACTGATGGCTTTTGATAACGCCTCATTATTTTTACTTTGCAGCATTAACTGCCCACGAGCGATCCAACCATTTTGTTTTCCCTCGCCATTATAACGCACGTGTGTGCTGCGGGAATTATCTCGCAATTCCACGTCAGGATAGGCTTTTAAAATCTCAAAAGCACGATTTATTTTGCCGTTAATTTCCTTATTAGCTAACGCAAGATCTTTATTTTCTGCTTGGATAAATAATGTTGCTTGCAATAGATCGTGGGCAATTTCTTTTTCAACTTCCACATCAAAATTAATCACATTATTGTTGCTCACAGGGGTAGCCAAGGCAGAAAGTGGTAATGCCATTAAGGCAAAAATCAGTTGTTTTAAGCGCATAAAAATCCTTATAAATTAATTGATTTGTTGCTATATCGACAGGTAAAAAGGCGAATAGTTCCGAAATAAAAAATCCATAAAAAAGCACCGCACTGATATTTTGGTAAAAATAAAGTGCGGTGGGATTTTTACAAATTTTGCTGAGTTTTATTCTTCGTCATCAAAAAACTCGCCGTCTTCTCCATATTCATCTTCTTGAGCATTAGGATCTTCAAAATAGGTTCCCCAGCCGTCATAAATGCCGTTAAATTTGGCAATCAATGGGAATAATTCTTTCTGTTGAGCATCAATTAATTCCGCCTTTAATTCAATTTCGCTAATGGCATCAAAAGAAAATAAGGTTTTGCCATCTTCATCTTGCCATTCTTCTGCATCAGACACTTCATAACCTGCCTTAAACACATCAACGGCAATTTTTTCTAATTTATCAAAATCATAATGCGAAATATGATGCTCAATAATATAAAGGGCAGCGGGATCACTGCCGTCATTAAGCAGGTCGCGAATAATTTCACGCGTTGTGGCTTGAGATTCTTCTACTGTTGGAATAGCGTCCATTGTTGTTCTCCTTTTAGAAATAAATGAATATTGGGCATCATTTTACTACGTTATCCACATTTAGGATAAAAAAAATCTTCCTACTTATGAGGAAGATTTTTTCTAATCAGCGAATTATTTTTTTAATAAATCACGGATTTCAGTTAATAATTTTTCTTCATTTGAAGGCTCAGCAGGTGCTGCTTCTGGTTCTTCTGCTGGTTTCTTCATTTTGTTCATACCTTTAACGACTAAGAAAATTGCGAACGCAATGATCACGAAGTCAACGATATTTTGTACGAATACACCGTAGTTTAAAGTCACTGCTGGCACATCACCTACCGCTTCTTTCAATACAACGTGTAAATCTTTGAAATCTACGCCGCCTGTGAGTAAACCTAAAACAGGCATAATCACATCAGCAACAAATGAACTTACGATTTTACCAAATGCACCGCCGATAACCACACCGACAGCCATATCCACAACATTACCGCGCATTGCAAATTCGCGGAACTCTTTCATAAAACTCATAAAATACTCCTAAATAAAAGGCTGAAAGGATTAATCAGCGGCGGCTATTATATGTACTAAAAAGGATAAGTACAGCATTTTTTTCATTTTTAGATAAAAAACGCACTTGGTTGGAATAATTTTTCCACTTCAGGAATATGTTTTTTATCACTCACATATACCACAATGCGATCATCTTCTTCAATTACCAAGCTTTTTCTTGCCACCATCACCTCTTCACCACGCAGCACTGCACCGAGAATCACACCCGGCGGAAGTCTAATTTCAGACACTTGTCGCCCAATCACATTAGAAGATTCCGCCTCACCGTGTACCACAATTTCTAAGGCTTCGGCGATACCATGACGTAAAGACACCACACTGCCCACATCGCCTTTACGAATATGCCCAAGCAAGGCAGAAATGGTCGCCTGCTGTGGCGAAACCACAATATCCAGCGTTCCCCCTTGCAATAAATTGATATATGCCATTCGTTGGATCAGCACCATCGCCTTTTTCGCCCCTAAGCGTTTTGCCAGCAAGGCGGACATAATGTTTGCTTCATCATCACTGGTGAGCGAAAGAAAAACATCAATATTTTCAATATGTTCTTCAAATAACAAGGATTGATCAGAAGCATCACCGCAAAAAACCAACGTCTTTGACAAACGTTCTGCCAAGGCGGTAGCACGTTCAGGATTACGCTCAATCAATTTTACTGAACATTGCTCTTCCAAACGTTTCGCCACTCCGCTACCAATATTTCCGCCACCAATAATCATTATGCGTTTATAAGGTTTTTCCAAGCGCTGTAATTCGCTCATAATAGCTTTAATATGAATCGTATCGCAAATGAATGTGACTTCATCGCCTGCTTCAATAATGGTTGAACCTTGCGGACGAATCACCTTATCCTGACGCAAAATTGACACCACACGGCAATCAATATGCGGCAGATGCTCTTTAAGCGCCGATAACGCATAGCCCACCAAAGGGCCACCATAATAAGCTTTCACCACCACAATACTAATTCGCCCATTGGCAAAATGCGAAACCTGCAACGCCCCAGGGTAATCAATCAAGCGTACAATTTCATCGGTAACCAATTTTTCTGGCGAAATAATATGATCAATGGGGATCACATCAGGCTGAAAAAGTTTATTTTTCTCACGCAAATAATCCGCACTACGAATACGCGCGATTTTAGTTGGCGTGTTAAATAAGGTATAAGCCACTTGGCAGGCGATCATATTGGTTTCGTCTGAATTGGTTACCGCCACCACTAAATCCGCATCTGCCGCCCCCGCCTCACGCAACACTTTCGGTGAAGATGCCACGCCATTCACCACGCGCAAATCGTGCTTATCTTGCAAAGCGAGCAAGCGATCTGCTTGGTTATCCACAAGGGTGATGTCGTTATCCTCACTGACTAAATTTTCCGCAAGGGTCGTACCAACTTGGCCAGCGCCTAGAATGATGATTTTCATTGTTGTGATCTCTTTGGTTTTTTATTGTTTGGCTGATTGCGTTTTTCTTTGGGGCTATAACGGGTTTCGCACGTTGTGCGACTTACTTTCTTTTGTTTCCGCAAAAGAAAGTAAGCAAAGAAAAGCGTCCCCGATCAAATTGCTTTTCCTCATTTCGACAGAATTTTCTTAACGAAAAGTAAGCCCATACTCGCTATGCTGCGTTCAGGCGTTACTTTTCTAAAAATTATCTCTTCACTCGGGCAATTTGGACGGGAAAATTTATCCTATTGCCCTTTTGTAGGCATTTTAACAGCATAAAGTGCGATGTTTATTTGAAAATTTTTATTTCCATTCGGGCAATTTACAAGGGGATTTACGCATTTTTATCTTGTCAGTAATGAAAAACCTTGTAGATGGCTCAATCATTTTTAATGTTACTTATTGATAATAAAAGTAAAAATAGCGTACAACAGTACGCTATTTGGGCTAAGATTGTTTTATATTCATTTCTCGCAAATTCTGTTCTGTGACTTTTAGGCTTGATAAAATCACCTTTGCTGCCTCAAATTTTTTCTTAAAAATTGGGGCTGTTGGTAACTTGTCTAGCTTTTTATTTGTTTTCACTTTCAATAATTTCTTCATAATATTACCTCTACTCTTTGCTTTACTAAGAATGCCTCAAATTTTTTCTTGGTATTAGGTAAAAAAAGATGAATGCTTCCCTCACTAATTCCTGAAATTATAAATCTTTCTGAGATCTCAGAATAGTATTTATTCAACATCATACGATAAAGCCTTGTCCTGGCTTTCGAACTTCCTTCAAATAAAATCAATGCGGAAGGATATTCAAGGAAAAATAGTTCCGCAGCGTAGGCTACCGTTCTTAAAATTACTTCCATATCACCATTATTAGTGACCACCTTATCATCGATCTCTACGCCATCTATCGTATCACCAAACCCCAAGTTAAATAAGGGAGTATCTTCAGGAAATACGGCATTATCCAATCGGCAAAACTCAATAATTTTTGTTTGCTGCTCTCCATTTTTCCCTTGGCTAACAAATTGATAGCGTAATCTAGCACTATCTGAACTTAAAACATAAGGTTTAATTTGCATAAAATATTATCAAATAATAGTTACTATTTTTAGTATTAATGTGACATTTATCTATCTACTAGTTTAAATTGACACAGGTTCAAGTGCCTTTTTTCCGCAATTTTACGTAATAAAATCCATCGCCGCGATTTTCTTGTGGGAAGAATTGATGGCCGACCTGCTCTTGTTCGGGGAATGGCAGGGGCATTAATTCTGCCTCGGGGTATTGTTGTAAAAAGTCGCTGATTTGTTGGCTGTTTTCTTCTGGCAATAATGAGCAAGTGGCGTAAAGCAACACGCCGTTTGGTTTTAAGCGTTGCCATAAAGCGGTTAGAATGGCTTTTTGTAAGGCCACTAAAGGGGCGATGTCGCTTTCTTTGCGTAGCCATTTTATATCGGGGTGGCGGCGGATAACTCCAGTGGCGGAACAAGGGGCATCAAGCAAAATTCGGTCAAATTGCACCGCACTTTCGCCAAACTGCTGTTGAATTTGGGCAAACCATTGATCTGGCTGGCTGGCATCGCCACAAATCACAAGGGCGTTTTGTCCCATTCGTGCGAGATTTTCTTCCACCCGTTTCAATCGATGCGGTTCAACGTCTAATGCCGCCACCTTGGCTTGTGGTGCAAGTTCTAAAATATGCGTGGTTTTTCCACCGGGTGCAGCGCAGGCATCTAAAATCAATTCGCCATTTTGCGGCTCAAGCAATAAGCCAGACCATTGTGCGTGTAGATCTTGCACGGTGAGCCAACCTTCGGCGAAATGCGGTAATTGCGCGACATTTTTCGCCTGTTCCAAGCGGATCGCCTGTGGGTGATCCGCGCTTGCCGCTTCAATGTCAGCCTCTTGCAACAAGGTTAGATACTCATTCACGTTGCTATGTTGCGGGTTCACTCGTAACCACATTGGTGGCCGTTGGTTATTCGCTTCCACAATCTCACGCCAATTTGGATAGGCTTTTTTCAGCTTATGCACGAGCCATTCAGGGTGCAAGGTTTGCCAATGCTTATCCACTTTCGCCAAAATGCTCTCTTGCTCGCGCAAGAAACGGCGTAGCACGCCATTCACCAAGCCTTTGAAACTGTCCAATTTTAGGCTTCGTGCGGCTTTTACCATTTCATCTACCACCGCGTGATCGGGCGTGCGTAAATATAATAATTGATACAATCCCACCAACAATAAACAATGCACAAGACGCGTTTTGCCTTTCAACGGCTTATCCACCAAGTGCTGAATAATTTGCTCTAAACGTGGCAACACGCGGCACACGCCAAAGCAAATTTCTTGTAATAAAGGGAGATCCTGCTCTTTCAGTGCAGGATTTTTTTCCGCCAACAAGGTGGAAAGCGATTGCCCCTTATCCAACACTTGCAAAAGATATTGTGCCGCCACGGCGCGCGCAGAAAGGGATTTTGCAGCAAGTGCGGTGCTTTTTTTGCTGATTTTTTGTTTCATTATGCCAACACCTTACCCACGCTGAACCAATCTGCTCGTCCATTGAGTAAATCCTGTGCCGACATTGGCTTTTTACCCGCAGGCTGCAGCTGAGTGAGATTTAACACACCATCTGCGGTAGCAATTTGAATGCCATTTTTATCCGCTTGTAAAATCGTGCCTGCTGGCTGATTTTGATGTGGCAGCACCTTGGCTTGATACACTTTCAAGGTCTGCTCGTTGCCCTCTTTATCCGTGGTCACAAAATAGCTAATCGGCCAAGGATTAAACGCACGAATACAACGCTCAAGCTGTGTCGCTGAAAGCTGCCAATCCAATTTTGCTTCTTGTTTAGAAAGTTTATCGGCATAATTGGCAAGGGCATCATCTTGCGCTTCAGGTGGAAACTCTCCTGTTTCCAAGCCATTTAACACATCAAGCAACGCATTTGGCGCAATCTGTTCCAACTTATGATAAAGGCTTAGAGAGGTGTCTTCTGGGCTGATGTCGCAATACACTTTATGCAGCATATCGCCCGTATCCAAGCCTTCATTCATTTGCATAATAGTCACGCCAGTTTGCGCATCACCCGCCCAAATCGCGCGCTGAATCGGCGCTGCCCCACGCCAACGAGGCAAAATCGAGCCGTGTACATTCAAGCAGCCTAATCTTGGCGCGTCCAACACCGCTTTCGGCAAAATTAAGCCATAGGCCACCACTACCATCACATCGGCATTCAGTGCTGCCAGCTCCTGCTGCGCTTCCGCTTTGCGTAGGGATTTAGGCTGATAAACAGGGATCTGATGCCGCTCCGCCAATTGTTTCACCGCACTTGCTTGTAGTTTCTTACCCCGTCCAGCTGGCTTGTCTGGCTGCGTATAAACCGCAATCACATTATGTTCTGAATTCAACAGTGCCGCTAAATGCTGTGCGGCAAATTCTGGCGTCCCCGCAAAAATAATATTTAAAGGTTTTGTCATCGCATTTCTCTTGATTATGCAAGGTTGGAATTGGCGTTAAGTATAATGTATTTTTGACTTGGGGTGAAAAGAATGCTAAAAGAAAGGCGGATTAAAAATAAAGTGCGGTGGAAAATTTGCCAAAAAACGACCGCACTTAGTTAATCGCTAAAATGAAAAAGCGAGCCATTTGGCTCGCTGACAACATTTATCAAAACAAACTTAAGCGGTTAATTTTTACGATTTTTCCATAATCGGATCAATCGTCTATAACGCTCAGATACCGCTTGAATTAACTGCTCATCGGAAATCTCGCCGGCAAGCCATTGAGAAGAGGGTTGTCCGAAGATTGTGCGGCCAACAGCAAAACCTTTGACTAACGGCGCATTTGCAGAGGCTTTAAAGACTTGTTCAAAGGTTTCTTCTGGGGCATCTAACCCTAAAATAAGAATACCGCGGCAATAAGGATCACTTTGTTCGATGACGTGGCTAATCTCTTGCCAAGCCTGCGCAGAAACACCGGGTAATTTCCACCAATCTGGCTTAATGCCAATAGCATAGAAATGTTTAATCATTTCTGCATAATAAGCCTCGTTTTGTTCCATATCTGCAGGCAAAATAATTTCTAATAGCAATTCGTGTCCTGTTCGGCAACAAGTTTGGTAAACCTGTTTGAGCATTTCATCTTGTTCTGCACGCAAATCTGCATTATCGGCAGGGTGATAGAAAGCAAGACATTTAACAACCTGTTCGGCAGGCCAATTGATGAGTTGGCTACCAAGATCACCATGTTCTAAACGTAACGGACGAGAAGAAGGCAACTCAATTGGTCGCCCAATCCACCAGCCTTTACCGGTGATTTCATTGAGCGCTGCTTGTCCGAAGGTTGTATCAGCCAGAATACCAGCGTGTCCGTTGGCAATACCTTCTTGTTGTGCCGTTTGTTCAGCCGCTTGTACAAGAAGTTTTTTCAGAACAGGAATTCTATCTAAATTCGCACCGCACTTTTGCGCCATATCAACAAGTTGTTTACGATGATCAAAAGCAAAAATACAAAGATCGTCCCATTGGGTTTTACGCGTGGTAACACGATGTAAATGATTTAGTTGTAGATCAAGGTCAGGACGTGGCACGCTTTCTGCTCGAGCCAAATAATCATCTAGCTCAGCCTTGGTTGGCATTGCTGGCGCACAGCCGTGACGAGAAACCACTAGCGCACCGCAAGCATTGGCATAGCGGCAACATTGCTCCCAGCTTTCACCATTGATATAACCGCGCAATAAGCCTGACATAAAGGCATCACCTGCACCTAAAACATTCAATACTTCAACCCGTACACCATAGACATTAATACCGCCGTCTAAATCATCAGGAATATCTCCCTCAAACACAGAGCAACCTAATGCTCCACGTTTACATACGAGTGTAGCATTGCTCACTTTGCGTACATTTTTTAGTGCCGTCAATGTATCTGTCGAGCCACCTGCAATATGGAACTCTTCTTCTGTGCCAACTAACACATCAAAATGATGCAACACTTCTTGTAGTGATTTGGTTACCGCTTCGGAATCAATAAAACGTGTTTCACCATCACCAAGAGACGTTAAGCCCCACAAAACAGGACGATAATCAATATCAAGCAAACGTTTTGTGCCATTACGTCCTGCATATTCTAAGGCAGTTAATACTGCGTGGCGTGTTTTAGGATGAGATAAATGCGTTCCTGTAATCGCAAGTGCTTTGGCTGAGGCGATATAAGCCTCATCAAAATCTTCTGCGCTAATCGCCATATCGGCACAATTCTCGCGGTAAAAAATAAGGGGGAAAGTATCTTGATCTTTAATGCCTAAAATCACTAACCCAGTAAGCCGTTCTTTGTCTGTAATTAAATGGCTGGTATCCACCCCAACACGTTGCAATTCCTCTCGTAGAAAACGCCCCATATGCTCATCTCCAACACGAGCAAGCATGGATGACTTCACGCCTTGCACTGCTGTGCCATAAGCCACATTTCCAGAGGATCCGCCTAAATATTTTGCAAAAGAGGTGACATCTTCCAAGCGGCAACCAATTTGTTGAGCATACAAGTCCACTGCCACACGTCCAAGACAGATAAGATCTAAGGTTTTTTCAGTCATTTTCATTGTGCTTTTCCTTAGTGATGATGAAATCACAAAATGCTTAATTCATAAAATCATAGTTAAATTAAAACATATATTTCAAAAATGTCATTTTATGGAATTAATATTTGAGAAGTAGATCACAAAGATTTTCACCTATCCCGAGAAAACTACGCCTTAATCTTAAAATTTAGCAAAGAACATTTTCTGTTCAGATGAAATTTTTGCTATTATGAACCAAGTTATAAAATATTTATTTCGTTAGGAAGGTAGAATGCAAAATAACTCTCAGTTAGTCCAATTACAAAATGAAATCCGTGCGCGTTACGACAGTTTAAGTAAACGTTTAAAGCAAGTGGCACAGTATGTGCTAGATAACAGTAATAGTGTGGTGTTTGATACTGTTGCTACCATTTCTGAACGAGCCGATGTGCCGCCTTCCACCTTAATTCGTTTCGCTAATGCTTTTGGCTTCAGTGGATTTAATGAAATGAAGCAGATCTTCCGTGAAAACCTAATGGAAGAAACGGCAAATTATACTGAACGTTTACAACTTTTTCGTCAGCTTGAACCCGAACAAGCCAATCAAGAAAGTGCGGTGGATATTTTGAATATTTTTGCTCAAGCGAATTATCAAGCGTTACAGCAATTAGCTAGCCAAACCTCTGAGCAGGAAATACAGCAAGCAGTGGAAATTTTAAACAATGCAAACAATATTTTCATTATTGGCTTAAAACGTTCCTTTAGCATTGCGAGCTATTTAGACTATGCCCTGCACCACTTAGACTGCCGTTCATTTTTAATCAATGGATTAGGGGGAATGTTTGATGAACAACTTAATTTAGTTAAAGAGGGTGATGTCGTCATTGCGATTAGCTTTTCACCTTATGCAAAAGAAACAGTAGATATTATGCATACTACGGCAAATAAAGGCGTAAAACAAATTGCGATCACGGATAGCCAAATTAGCCCTTTAATCGCCTTTAGCGATGTTTCTTTTGTCATTAAAGAAGCCCAAGTACGTGGTTTTCGCTCACAATGTGCAACAATGACTTTAGTGCAAACTTTGGCAATTGCCCTTGCATTAAAGAAAGAATTGCCTCCTTTAGAAAATAAATAATAGATAAACAAAAAGGCTTGAGATTACTCTCAAGCCCTTATAATTTTCACTTGGAAAATTAGTCACCAAGACGTTCTTTAATACGTGCAGATTTACCTGAACGCTCACGTAAGTAGTAAAGTTTCGCTTTACGAACCGCACCTTTACGTTTAACGGCGATGCTATCTACAACTGGTGAGTGAGTTTGGAATACACGCTCAACGCCCACACCGTTAGATACTTTGCGTAAAGTGAATGCACTGTGCAAGCCGCGGTTACGAATTGCAATAACCACGCCTTCGAATGCTTGCAGACGACGTTTACTTCCTTCAACAACCCATACTTTAACTTCTAAAGTATCACCTGGGCGGAAGCTAGGTACATTTTGTTTTAATTGTTCTTGTTCAATTTGTTTAATGATGTTACTCATTGTGTAATCCTTCTAAGATCCTAGTATTAACTGATGATTTTGCGAATGATTAAACTCGCAATCAACTAATCAACTTTATTTGCTTGCTGTTCAAGTTTGACTTGTGCCAGCAGTTTCCGTTGTTCGTCAGTCAGAGCTAGGCTTTCCAATAGCTCAGGGCGTCTTAACCAGGTTCGCAATAACGATTGTTTTAACCGCCATTTACGAATTTCTTCGTGGTTGCCCGACATCAACACCGCAGGTACAGACATTCCGTCTAGCACTTCTGGGCGAGTATAGTGAGGGCAGTCAAGCAAACCATCGGCAAAAGAATCTTCTTCTGCGGAGGCCTGTTTGCCTAGCACTCCGGGGATAAAGCGTGCAACGGCATCAATCAATGTCATTGCAGGTAATTCACCACCAGTGAGAACGTAATCACCGACCGACCATTCTTCGTCAATCTCAGTTTGGATCACTCGTTCGTCAATACCCTCGTAACGACCACAGACTAAAATCAATTTTTGATTTTGTGCCAACTCTGTTACGCCATTTTGATCGAGTTTACGTCCTTGTGGTGAAAGATAAATCACCTTCGCCCCTTCTCCTGCTGCCGTTTTAGCCGCTTGGATTGCATCACGCAATGGTTGCACCATCATCAACATTCCAGGCCCACCGCCATAAGGGCGGTCATCAACGGTTTTATGTTTATCCGTGGTGAAATCACGCGGATTCCAACACTGTACTTGCAAGAGATTTTGTTTTACGGCTCTGCCCGTTACCCCATACTCAGTAATCGCTTTAAACATTTCGGGGAACAATGAAACAAGACCAATCCACATTGTTATTTTCCTAATTTGTAGGCTCGAAATGCTACAACCTAAAGCTCACTGTATGCCTGAGTTTAGAAACCAGCGTCCCAATCCACTTCAATAGTCTTGGTGGTGAGATCTACTCTTTTAACTACTTGTTCATACAAAAACGGAATTAACCGTTCTTGTTTTCCAAAAGCATCTTTTTGACTTGCTCGCACAACTAATACATCATTTGAGCCAGTTTCCATCATTTCAGCCACCGTTCCCATATTGTAACCTTGTAGATTCACCACTTGGCAGCCAATTAAATCGTGCCAATAATAATCCCCCTCTTCAAGTTCAGGGAATACAGATAAATCTACGCCAATTTCAACATTAGTTAGGGTTTGTGCGATTTCACGATCATTAATGCCTTTTAATTTAACAATAAGTTCGTGATTATGATGTTTCCAACTTTCTAATTCTGTTGGCTGCCATTGGCCTTTAATTTTTAAAAACCAAGGCTGATAATCAAAAATGCTTTCGGCTTGTTCTGTTGATGAATAAATGCGTAACCAACCACGAATTCCGTATGTTGAACCTAATTTACCAACTACTTCAATTCTTTGTTGCGTCATTTCATTCACCTATAAACCTTAAAAACTGCAATTAAGCTGCAGCTTTTTGAGCTTCTTTTACCAAAGAGCTAACGCGATCTGATAAGCTTGCTCCTTTCTCAACCCAAGCATTTACACGCTCAAGATTGATACGAAGACGCTCAGCTTTACCTGCCGCTAAAGGGTTGAAAAAGCCAACACGCTCAATAAAACGACCATCGCGTGGGCAACGGCTGTCAGCTACTACAATTTGGTAAAATGGGCGTTTTTTAGAACCGCCACGAGATAAACGAATGGTTACCATAACCTTCCTCTAATTAATTAATACTATACTAAAAGAAAACCCACATCGAAGGAGTGGGAATGCTTACTTTTTTCTCTGTATATATAGACAAAAAGCCTGTGGATTATACGCTTTTCCGATAAAAAGGCAACAAATATTCGCTACGAAAAGGGTATAAATAGCTATGATTTCTCTGCTAAAAGATTATGATAAATTTCAGCATACTGTTTTGCCATATTTTGTGCTGAAAAATCATTATGTTGCATATACAGCTTGATATTTGCTTTTAATTCAACAAGTTGTTCTGGATTATTAAGGAGCTCTTTTAAAACTTCTTGATAGGAATCAGGCGTGTTATGTTTGATTAGATAGCCTGTTTTGTTATTTTCAATAATATCGGGTATTCCTCCTACTGCATTGGCTATTGCTGGAACACCATATTGGTAACCCTCTAAAATTACAGCTCCCAATCCTTCGGAATGGGAAGGAACAATTTGTAAATCAACATTTTTAAATACCGAACCAATATAAGAGGTAAAAGGAATAAAAATAACGTTTTTTAAGTCTTTAGCCTGTTCTTTCAAGGCTTGTTCTAACTCACCTGAACCAACAATATAAAATAATATTTCAGGAAAGTTTTTTGCAAGCTCAATAGTTAATTCAAAATTCTTAACCTTTTGTAAATTGCCAATATGAGCGATAGATAGCTTTTCATTTTTCTTTGAAAAAAATGTTTGTTCAAATTCATTATTCTCTAATAAAGGTTTTATGCAGCCATAAATTGTTTTTACATTACTATTCAGCTCTCTTAAGTTATGACTAACTTGCTCGCTGATTCCAACCAACATATCAGCATTTTTATAAGATTTTGTTGAGGATTTACGTTTAAATGGAAAGGCAACATGCCTTGTTATTACAACAGATTTTCCAGAAATCAATTTCAGAAACCCTGCGATATGTGCCCCTCTGCCATCTTGAGCATGGATAATCAACGGTTTTTTACTCAACACTAGTTTAATTAACTGAAAAAGATTTAAAACAGTAATATTTTTATACTGTCTTAATTTCTGAATAAACTTACCATTCCTTTTCCCAAAAAAGTAAATTTTATACTCAGGTAATGCTAGCATTAATTGCTCAGTTTGGAACTCACCGCCACCAAAGCCTTTTGCCATATTAATAAATAAAATTTCGGGTTTAATCTCGTTCATATTTTTACCTTAATAATTATTTAGAAACATCTTTTGACCATAGTTGAGCATATTTAGAAAATACTGAAAAGGATGAAAGCACCGCTAATAAAAATCCTTGTTTACCATCTAAAAAACCCGATTTTAACAAATACATTTTAATAAAAGCACTCATTGCGTGCGTAATCCCTTGAAACAGCGTGGCTTTTTTGCCTTGTCTATGGTGCTGTTCCGCCCAAGCTTGCGCATAGTTAGCCGATTTCACCAAGTAATGATGTAAATTTTTATAAGGATAATGCAGCAAGTTACCCGCCAATTTTTCCACTTTTGTATTGGCAGGATACACCACTTTTTCGTGAACTAAGGCATCGTTATAGCCTGCGTACTGGGTTTGATATAAACGCACCACATAATCAGGATACCAACCTGAATGACGAATTAAGCGCCCGAACACTTCACTAATGCGCGGAATATCGTACACCACATTCGGCAAATTTTTTGCCACCACTTGCTGAATATTTTCCCTTAGCTCATCGGTTACGCGCTCATCAGCGTCCAGCCATAGCACATAATCGGACGTAACATATTGCTGGGCAAGTTGGCGCTGTTTGCCGAAGCCTTGCCAATCGGTATTTTCATAGAATTTAGCGCCATATTGCAGGGCGATTTCTTTAGTATTATCGGTGCTGCCCGAGTCTAAAATCACAATCTCGTCCACCCAATCTTTCACGCTAGCTAAGCATTGTGCCAGATCTTGCTGTTCATTTTTTACAATCATTGCAACGCTAATGGTCGGCATAATTTATCCCTTTTTAAAATCACTTTTGCTCTAGTGTAACGGATCTTTGCTGAAAAGAAAAAAGAATGGAAAAATCACCGCACTTTATTTTTCAGGGGATAAGCAATTAACCATTATGCTTAATGTTGCTTGCACCACCCAGCCAATAAAAAAAGCAAACAATAATGTGCCAATGCCCACTGTGCCGCCGAGCATAAAGCCTAATACACAAACAGTAACTTCCATAATGGTTCTGACAATACCAACCTTGCAGTGAAAGCGGTGGCAAAGCCCAACCATTAGTCCATCTCTTGGTCCGCCGCCTTGATGACAGGTGAGGTAAAACGCGGAGGCGATCCCAAAGAGCAAAATCCCAATGATGGCATAGCCAATGCGTAATAAGATTCCACTTGGAGCGGGCAGGAAAGCAACGCTAATGCCTAAAGCCAAGGCAACCAAAAGCATATTTAAGATTGTCCCTAAGCCGACACGGAGTTTGAGTGGCAGCCACATTAGCATCACCAATGCGCTAATCAATAATGATGCCCAACCTACGCTAAATCCTGCCTGTAACGCAATGCCTTGTGAAAGCACTGTCCAAGGGGCTGATCCGAGGTTAGAAAGCAAAAGCAATCCTTCGCCAAGCCCTAAAATCAATAAAGAAAGGATAAGTACGCATAAGGGCTGAAGCTCCACAGACCAGAAGTTTTTTGCTGTCCAAGGCGTTTTGGGGAGAACTTTAAATTGATTTTTCATAGATAAATTTTTTGTAAATTTGCACCGCACTTTTAGTTGTGATGATAAAGGAAATTTGCCTAAATCCCAACTTCTTAATCTCTATAACATATAGCTAAAACGTTTAAGAAATTGTTGCTTTTTACAGCAAAGCAATCGCTTGCCTTCACATTTTTGTACATTTTTGCAAGCATTTCATTACAAAAAACAGTAGAATTAGCTCGCTTTTTTATATCAATTTTACATTTAAGGAAATTCTAATATGAGTAGCTTAATAAGTGTGCTAGGCATTGTTGTACTTCTTGCTATTGCCGTTCTATTATCCAGCAATCGCCGTGCGATTAGTTTGCGTACTGTAGGGGGCGCGTTATTAATTCAAATTCTGATCGGCGCATTTATTCTTTATGTGCCTGTTGGTCGTGATATTTTGCTGTCCTTATCCAATGGCGTAAGTAAAGTGATTAATTACGGTAACGAAGGGGTTCAATTTGTCTTTGGTGGTTTAGCCACTGACGCCTCTTTCAAAGCCTTTGGTAATGATGGTTTTATTTTTGCCATTCGCGTGTTACCGATTATCGTGTTCTTCTCTGCGTTAATTTCCTTACTTTATTACATTGGTGTAATGCAATGGATCATTAAAATCATTGGTGGTGGTTTACAAAAAGCATTAGGCACATCTAAAGCGGAATCAATGTCTGCAGCGGCAAACATTTTCGTCGGACAAACAGAAGCGCCATTGGTGGTGAAACCTTATATCAGCAAAATGACTGAATCAGAATTGTTTGCTGTGATGTGTGGGGGCTTGGCTTCTATTGCAGGTTCTGTATTGGCAGGTTATGCAGGTTTAGGCGTGCCATTGCCATACTTAATCGCTGCGTCTTTTATGGCAGCACCAGCAGGCTTATTATTCGCGAAATTGATCGTGCCACAAACCGAAAAATTCAATGATGACATTGAAAAAGTGGATTTAGAACAACCTTCTAATATTTTAGATGCGGCGGCGGCGGGTGCATCATCTGGTATGCAGTTGGCAATGAATGTGGGTGCGATGTTGATTGCTTTCGTGGCGTTAATCGCACTGGTTAATGGTTTATTAGGTGGCATTGGCGATTGGTTTGGTATGCCTGAGCTTTCTCTTGGTATGATCTTAGGCTGGATTTTCCGTCCGTTAGCTTGGGTGATTGGTGTGCCTTGGGACGAAGCTGCGGTTGCAGGTCAAATGATCGGGATTAAATTAGCGGTGAACGAATTTGTTGGCTACTTAGAATTTGCCCCTTACCTTGCTGCGGACGCTGCGGTACAATTAAGCGATAAAACCAAAGCGATTATTACTTTCGCCCTTTGTGGTTTCGCCAACTTCAGCTCTATCGCCATCTTAATCGGTGGATTAGGTGGAATTGCACCAAGCCGCCGTGGTGATATTGCACGTCTTGGTATCAAAGCGGTGATCGCAGGATCATTAGCGAACCTGATGAGTGCAACCATTGCAGGTTTATTTATCGGTTTAAGTGGTGCTGCACTATAAAATGTAAGAAAAGTGCGGTAAAATTTCACCGAATTTTTTCGATAACACCACGACATTGTTCGTGGTGTTGTCATATTAAGGCAAAGAAAACGTTTGCTATTGTAATAACGGTAATCACGCACAAGGTAAGAGATTTCCTTGAGCGATCATTTTTCAACATAACGCAAACATTCTGTTGCCTGAAAAGCAGAGTTCAATAATTAAGGAGCTTAAAATGAAACGCGTATTTATAATGATGTTAGACTCTTTCGGTATCGGTTCAAGTGAAGATGCAGAAAAATTTGGTGATAAAGGGGCGAACACCTTAGGCCATATTGCACAACGTTGTGCGGAAGGGCTAGAAGACAAAAATGGCCGCAAAGGCCCACTTCACCTGCCTAACTTTGAAAAACTCGGCTTAGGCTTAGCGGCGAAAGAATCTTGCGGTGAATTGCCAGCAGGGTTCAATCCAAACCCAGTGTTAATTGGTGGTTACGCTTATGCGAAAGAAATTTCCTCAGGCAAAGACACCCCATCAGGCCACTGGGAAATTGCTGGCGTGCCAGTATTATTCGATTGGGGCTATTTCCCTGATCACGAAAATAGCTTTCCGCAAGCACTTTTAGATCGCATTGTCGAACGCGCAGGTTTAGACGGTTACCTTGGCAACTGCCATTCATCAGGCACGGTGATCTTAGATCAACTGGGTGAAGAGCATATGAAAACGGGCAAACCGATTTTCTACACCTCAGCAGATTCTGTATTCCAAATTGCCTGCCACGAAGAGACCTATGGCTTAGATAAACTTTACGAATTATGCGAAATCGTGCGTGAAGAACTGGCTGATTACAACATTGGCCGTGTGATTGCGCGTCCATTTGTGGGCAACAAAGCAGGTGAATTTTCTCGCACAGGTAACCGTAAAGACTACGCCATTGAGCCACCAGCAAAAACCGTCTTACAAAAATTAGTGGAAGAAAAACAAGGCGATGTGATTTCAATCGGGAAAATTGCAGATATTTACGCGCACACAGGCATTACCGAAAAAGTGAAAGCCACGGGCTTGGAAGAATTATTCGACAAAACCCTTGTGGAAGTGAAAAGAGCGGGGGAAAATTCCATCGTTTTCACCAACTTTGTAAACTTTGACTCTGATTTCGGCCATCGCCGTGATGTAGCAGGTTATGCTGCTGCATTAGAATACTTCGACAGCCGTATTCCAGAATTATTGGCCTTAATGAATGAAGATGATTTACTGATTTTCACAGCTGATCACGGTTGCGATCCAACGTGGCACGGCACGGATCACACCCGTGAGCATATCCCTGTGCTATTATACGGTTCGCAAGTGCCAAAACAATTTTTAGGCAAACGCGACACTTTCGCTGACGTAGGGCAAACTGTCGCAGATTATTTTGATCTGCCGCAAATGGATTACGGCAAATCAATCATTGATTTTCACCATCAAGATTAACTTTAAGAGGATAGATTATGACTCCACATATTAACGCACCCGCTGGGGCTTTTGCTGACGTAGTATTAATGCCGGGCGATCCATTGCGCGCAAAATACATTGCGGAAACATTCTTAGACGATGCGAAAGAAGTGACCAACGTGCGTAATATGCTCGGCTACACTGGCACTTACAAAGGACGCAAAATTTCGGTAATGGGACACGGAATGGGGATCCCATCTTGTTCTATTTACGCCAAAGAATTAATCACGGATTATGGCGTGAAAAAAATTATCCGTGTTGGTTCGTGCGGTGCGGTACGTCCAGACGTGAAATTGCGTGATGTGATCATCGGCCTTGGCGCTTGTACTGATTCCAAAGTAAACCGCATTCGTTTTAAAGATAACGACTTTGCCGCCATCGCCGATTTTGAAATGACGCAAGCAGCCGTACAAGCAGCGAAAAACAAAGGCATCAACGTGCGCGTGGGTAACCTTTACTCTGCGGATCTTTTCTACACCCCCGATGTAGAAATGTTTGATGTAATGGAAAAATACGGCATTTTGGGCGTAGAAATGGAAGCCGCGGGCATTTATGGCGTTGCCGCGGAATTTGGTGCGAAAGCTTTAACCATCTGTACCGTATCAGACCACATTCGCACTCACGAACAAACCACCGCAGAAGAACGCCAACTCACGTTCAATGAGATGATTGAAATTGCGTTAGAAAGCGTATTACTTGGTGATCAGGCTTAATTTTTAACAAAATCTCACCGCACTTTACTTTATTTGCGAAATAAGTGCGGTGATTTTTTTGCCTATTTTTCATCTTCTTGATCCTTGCCATATCTCACGCACGAAAATATTGCTATAATTTTCCGCAATTTATTTTCATCTCAATCATCTAAAATGTTAAAGCGATTCACCCAAAAAATTCGTCATTTTATTCACCGAAAATTACGCCAAAGCTATCGTATTTCGCGTAAAACCATTGAGTTTTCCTGCTTATTGATCGGCGCGGCGTTGGTGTCCTTATTCTCACTAGGCTTTGCGAAATTTGCCGATCTTGCCTTACATTGGAATGCCCAATGGAGTGCAAAATATCCTTATGCCGTATGGCTGGTGCTGCCCTTAGGCTTGGCATTTTTAGCTTGGTTTACCGCAAAATATACCCCTTATGTTTCGGGTAGTGGGATTCCGCAAGTGATTGCCTCTATTGATATGCCGTACAGTGCTAATAAAAGTAAGCTCATTGCTTTTGGGCAAACCCTGTGGAAAATTCCACTCACGTTTTTAGCGATGTTATTTGGTGCCTCTGTGGGGCGTGAAGGGCCGTCTGTGCAAGTGGGCGCGGCGGTAATGTATGCGTGGGGCAATGTGTGTCGCCGCCACGGCTTGGCATTCAAAGGCTTAAATGCCAATGAATTAATGGCAACAGGTGCGGCAGGCGGTTTAGCGGCAGCCTTTAATGCGCCGTTGGCTGGGGTGATTTTTGCTATTGAAGAATTAGGCCGGGGCATTTTGTTACGTTGGGAACGCCGCGTGTTACTCGGCGTGCTGACCGCAGGGTTTATTTTGGTTGCCATTGAAGGCAATAACCCTTATTTCCCGAATTATCAAGGGGAAACCTCCGTGCCTTATATGTTCTTATGGGTGATGTTATGCGGTGTAGCGAGTGGCATATTTGGTGGCATTTTTGCTAAATTATTAGCCAAAGGCGTGGCAGGCAGCGCTCCTGCGAAAATTCGTGGTTGGATTCGCCGCCACCCTATTTATACCGCCTTTATTTTAGGTTTAATCCTTGCGGGGCTTGGTACATTCACTCACGGACAAACTTACGGCACAGGCTATGATGTGGTTACCCAAGCACTGAGCGGCACAGAAATTGGCAGCGAAGTGGGGATAAGCAAACTGTTTGCTACAGTTGCCACTTATTGGACTGGCACAGCAGGGGGGATTTTCACCCCATCATTAACCACAGGCGCAGGCATTGGCGCGCAGATCTGGGCGCTGACTGGCGGCATTGTCGATCAGCGTTTACTGGTTTTATTATGTATGGCGGCGTTTTTGGCTGGCGCAACCCAATCCCCGGTTACGGCAAGTGTGGTGGTAATGGAAATGACATCAAGCGAACCCGTGCTATTTTGGCTCTTGATTTGTAGCCTTATCGCTTCTATTATTTCACGCCAATTTAATGCCAAACCGTTCTATCATTTTGCTGCAGGGCGTTTCCGT
This sequence comes from Avibacterium gallinarum, assembly GCF_002921135.1. GTDB lineage: Bacteria > Pseudomonadota > Gammaproteobacteria > Enterobacterales > Pasteurellaceae > Avibacterium > Avibacterium gallinarum. The sequence continues at coordinate 58,356 of NZ_PQVJ01000019.1, forward strand.
CAGCGTATTCAAGAACAGGCAAAGCAAGATGAGCTGAAACAGCAAGAACAGCAAAAAGCCGTACAAGAAGAAAACAAATAATGAATCAACAACAATTAACAAAAAAACCACCGCACTTTTATCGTGGGCGATTTTCTGTCGCCCCAATGCTGGATTGGACAACACGCCATTGTCGTTATTTTCATCGCCAATTTAGCCAACACGCCTTGCTTTATACGGAAATGGTTACCACAGGCGCGATTATTCACGCCAAATACGATCATTTAGCATTTGATCTGGCAGAAAACCCCGTGGCGCTTCAGCTTGGCGGCAGCGATCCCGAGCAGTTACAACATTGCGCAAAATTGGCCGCCGAACGTGGCTATCAAGAAATTAATCTGAATGTGGGCTGCCCCTCTGATCGTGTGCAAAATGGAATGTTTGGCGCGTGCCTAATGGCAAAAGCGAATTTAGTTGCTCAGTGCGTGCAACAAATGCAAGCGGTGGTGGATATTCCTGTTACAGTGAAAACCCGTATTGGTATTGATGATTTAGACAGCTATGAATTTCTTTGTGATTTCGTGCAGAAAGTGAGTCAAGCTGGTTGCCAAGAATTGATCGTTCACGCACGCAAAGCGTGGTTAAGTGGTTTAAGCCCAAAAGAAAATCGTGAAATTCCACCGCTGGATTACGAGCGTGTTTATCGGCTAAAACGCGATTTCCCACAACTTTTGATTAGCATTAATGGCGGCATTAAAACCCTTGAAGAAATGCAACAGCATTTGCGTTATGTGGACGGCGTTATGGTGGGGCGTGAAGCCTATCAGAACCCAAGTTTATTAGGTTATATTGACCAAACTTTGTTTGATCCACAAAGCCCCATTGTGCGCCCAAGAGAAGCGGTGGAAAAAATGTTCCCTTATATTGAGCAACAGCTTTCGCAAGGTGTTCATCTCAACCACATCACGCGCCATATGCTCGGAGCATTCCAACACTGTAAAGGCGCACGCCAATGGCGCAGACACCTCAGCGAAAACGCCCATAAAACAGGGGCTGGCATTGAAGTGGTGGAACAGGCTTTAGCCTTTGTGGAAGCCTAATTGTGCTGGATATTGAAGTAAAAAAAATGATCTGCACCCCAAATCCTAGACACCTAGGAAGTTAAATATTGAGCTCTGTATTGCACAGGGCTCAAATTGTTTAATGCGGGTTTAATCCGCAATTCGTTATATTAGCGAATATATTCGTGCAGCGCCTCCTCCAGCTCTACGATATTGGCAAAACGATTCGGGTAAAAACATTCCGACTTCACAATGCTAAAAAAGCGCTCTATCATCGCAATTCCCCTTGCGACCATGCTTTGAATCTTGGTCGCACTGAATCAGTGGAGCTGCGCCAGAATCTCGCTTCGATAAGGCTTCTTTAAGCATTTTTGAAACAAGCCCAAAACGTTGTCGCCGTCCGATTTGGTAGGCAATAATCTCACGGTTCGCCAAATCCATCATCGGTGAAAGATACAGCTTTTCATTCCCTACACGAAATTCGGTCACATCAATGACCCACTTCTCGTTTAGCGCCTTCGCTTTAAAATTTCTTGCCATCAAATTTGGTGCGAGATAAGCGGCTCCTCCCATCTTCATACACTTTTTCGCTTTACGCAGGAGTGGATATTTAGGTGACGCATTCGTTTCAGCATCGTTTTTCCACTTAGATAATGCCCTTGCTCGTGTAGCTTTGCTCGAATAATACGGTAACCATCTCGTCCTTGACTCGCCTTAAATATTTCCAGTATCAAGTTATTAATATCATCTAACCCATTGATTTTTCTTGCATAATAGAATGTAGTGCGAGGCAGTTTCGCCACTGTCAGTAATACGGAAAGGGGAAATTGCACCCTTAACTCTCGGACGGTGGCACACTTTCCGCTTGAGTTTGAGGCCTATGAGCGCCAAAGACTTTTTTAAATAGGAATTCTCCGCACGAAGATACTCAAGTTCTTATAATAAAAGTTCTTTTTCAGCGGTTTTGACGGGGCGTTTGGGTAATCTCATCACATTCTTCTTCCGATTAGGCTGACGGATGAGCCCATTAATACCGTATTTCTTGTATTTCTTAACGCGTTGCAACCAAATCACAATTTGGCTATGATTGGAAAGAGAACAATATTCCGCTGCCTGACGTACGCTCATTCCCTACTCAGAGACTAACGATATCGCCCACAGTTTAAACTCTGTTGAATAATATTTTCCCATAAAAAATCCGCTCCTTAATTTGTGGATGCTGTCCAACTTTTGGGGAGCAGATCACTTTACACTAAAGTGCGGTATTTTTTTTGACTTAAATAGTAACCAGAGTTACTATTACGCAGTTTATTTTCTACTTGGTTATTATTATGTCTATGCCGATTTCGTTTTCAGAACAAGAAAGGTTAATTCGTCAATCTGCGCAAAATAATCCCGTGATGCCTGTGGAGCAAATTTTGTTGGCGCGTTTGTTGCTACACAACAGTAGCCATTATGTGGAAAGACGCAATCAGTTATTAAAAAAATATCAGCTCAATGACACCCTATTTATGGCGTTGGCCGTGCTGTATTGCCAGCCAAATCATTCTTTGCAGCCGAGCAAATTAAGTGAGATTTTTGGTTATTCTAAAACCAATGCCACACGCATTGCTGATGAATTAGTGAAGCGGGAATGGTTAGAACGCACGGAAGTAGCAGGCGATCGCCGTGCTTTTTCTTTAAAACTCACAGCGCAAGGTGTGCAGTTTTTGGAGCAACTATTGCCAAATCAATGGAAACAAGTCAATGACATTTTTTCCGTGTTAGACAAGCAAGAACAACAGCAGTTAAAGCAATTATTACTCAAACTGCTCAGCAATTTAGAAAATCTTTAATAGGTAAATAAAATGACCGAACAAACAGACTACAAAAAACCGGCTTCGCCAAAAGCCAAACGTAAAAAAGCCCTTGGCTATTTCATTACGATTTTGCTGCTGATCGCGATTATCACGAACGTATATTGGTTTTTCTTTGTGCGAAATTATGAAGAAACGGAAGATGCCTATGTGGCAGGCAACCAAGTGATGATTTCGGCACAAGTGAGCGGCAATGTGAGCAAAATTAATGTGGACGATATGGATTTTGTCCACGCAGGCGATGTGTTATTGCAACTTGATGATACGGATCTCAAACTGCATTTCCAGCAGGCGCAAGATAATCTCGCCAGCAGCGTGCGTCAAATTGAGCAGTTAGGTTTTACGGTGAAACAATTACAATCCATTTTGAACGCAAAAAGCACCGCACTTAATAAAGCCAAAGGTGATTTGCAACGCCGTGAGCAATTAGCCAAAACGGGATCTATTGATAAAGAAACCTTACAGCACGCCAGAGAAGCGGTGAATATGGCGCAAGCAGATCTGCAAGCCACGCAAAATCAATTAGCAGCCAATCAAGCCTTATTAAAAGATTTGCCGCTACGAGAACAACCTGCGGTGAAAAATGCGGTGAGTGCCTTAACCCTTGCTTGGTTGAACTTACAACGCAGTCAAATTGTCAGCCCTGTTGATGGTTATGTGGCGCGCCGTAATGTGCAAGTGGGGCAAAAAGTCGCGGTGGGCAGCCCATTAATGGCGGTGGTGTCCAATCAACAAATGTGGGTGGACGCGAACTTTAAAGAAACCCAGCTCGGCAAAATGCGTATTGGTCAGCCTGTGAAATTAGTCTTTGATTTATACGGTGATGATGTGAGGTTTGATGGTAAAATCAGCGGTATTTCAATGGGAACGGGCAGCGCATTCTCTCTTTTGCCTGCACAGAACGCCACAGGGAACTGGATCAAAGTGGTGCAACGTGTACCAGTGCGTATCGATCTCGATCCTGAACAAGTAGAAAAATATCCGTTGCGCATAGGGCTTTCTGCCACGGTGGAAGTGAATGTGGCAGACACGCAAGGCAAGGTGCTGCGTGAATCTCGTCCAAACCAAGTGCTATATGAAACCAAGGTGTTAGATTACGATTTAAGCCCTGTACATCAATTAGCCGAACAAATTATTCAAGCCAATGCAGGTGAATAAAATGCAAAAACCGATTCAGGGCGCAGCCCTTGCGGTGATGACCATTGCCCTATCCTTGGCAACCTTTATGCAAGTGCTGGATTCCACCATTGCTAATGTGGCAATACCCACCATTGCAGGGGATTTGGGTGCATCGTTCAGTCAAGGCACTTGGGTGATTACTTCATTCGGCGTGGCAAATGCGGTGTCTATTCCCATTACAGGCTGGCTGGCTAAACGCTTTGGTGAAGTGCGCTTGTTTTTAATCGCCACTGGATTATTTGTGCTGGCTTCTTGGCTATGTGGCATTTCTCATAGCCTAGGAATGTTGATTTTATGCCGCATCTTCCAAGGGCTAGCAGCAGGGCCGATTATTCCCCTTTCACAAAGTTTATTGCTCAATAATTATCCCCCTGCAAAACGCAGTATGGCACTGGCGTTTTGGTCTATGACCGTGGTAGTTGCACCAATTTTTGGCCCGATTCTTGGCGGTTGGATCAGTGATAACCTGCACTGGGGCTGGATTTTCTTCATTAATGTGCCGATTGGGCTATGTGTGATTTTTCTCAGCTGGAAAATCTTAGGCAAGCGAGAAACCAAAACTTTCCAACAGCCTATTGATATGATTGGCTTAATTCTGCTTGTGGTAGGTGTGGGCTGTTTGCAATTAATGCTTGATCAAGGACGCGAGCAAGATTGGTTTAATTCCACTGAAATCGTGGTGCTAACTATTGTTTCCGCCATCGCCTTAATTGCGTTGATTATTTGGGAATTGACGGACGAAAACCCTGTGGTGGATATTTCCCTGTTCAAGTCACGCAATTTCAGCGTTGGCTGTCTGTGTACCAGCCTTGCGTTTTTAATTTATCTCGGCTCGGTGGTGCTGATTCCTTTACTGTTACAACAAGTGTACGGCTACACTGCCACTTGGGCAGGGCTGGCGGCTGCACCAGTGGGTTTATTCCCAATTTTGCTTTCGCCAATCATCGGACGTTTTGGCTACAAAATTGATATGCGCATTTTGGTTACAATCAGTTTTATGGTCTATGCGCTAACCTTCCATTGGCGTGCCGTAACCTTTGAACCTGCGATGACCTTTGCTGATGTCGCCTTGCCGCAGCTAATTCAAGGGATTGCCGTAGCGTGCTTTTTTATGCCGCTCACCACCATTACGCTATCAGGCTTACCGCCAGAAAAAATGGCGTCTGCATCAAGTTTATTTAATTTTCTGCGCACCCTTGCCGGTTCAATTGGCACATCGCTGACCACCTTTTTATGGTATAACCGTGAGGCGGTGCATCACACCCAATTCACCGAAGCGATTAATCCTTATAACCCCAATGCGCAAGCCTATTACGATACAATGGCGCAAGTGGGTTTGAATGATACGCAAACATCAATGTCCTTAGCGCAAAGTATTACTGCGCAAGGATTTATCATCGGCGCCAATGAAATTTTCTGGCTGTCTGCCATAATGTTTATGTTGCTTTTCGTTGTGGTGTGGTTCGCCAAACCGCCTTTTGGTAATAAGCACTAGTGGCGAAAGTGAAAAAAAGAAAGAGCGGTGAAAAATTTCTAAATTTTCCACCGCTCTTTTCGTTAATAGATATTTTTATCTTGAATGATAAACCACAATAGTTTTGCCGTGAGCAGAAATAAGATGTTGATCTTCCAACATTTTCAAAATTCGCCCTACGGTTTCACGAGAACAGCCGACCATTTGACCAATCTCTTGTCGTGTAATTTTGATCTGCATTCCTTCAGGGTGGGTCATTGCGTCAGGCATTTTTGCTAGATTTAGCAAGGTTTGTGCTATGCGACCAGCGACATCAAGGAAAGCAAGGTTGCGAACTTGTCTTGATGTATTTTGTAAACGACGTGCAAGCTGCCCTGATAAATACATTAAAATTTCAGGGTTTACTTGAATAAGCTGGCGGAATTTTTTGTACGAAATTTCTGCCACTTCACAAGTCGTCTTCGTTTTCACCCAAGCGGAACGTTCCTGACCTTCTTCAAATAATCCCGCTTCGCCGAAGAAATCCCCTTGATTTAGGTAAGTTAGGATCATTTCTTTGCCGTCTTCATCTTTCACCAAAATCGCTACAGAGCCTTTGATGAGATAATAAAGGGTTTCCGCTTTTTCACCTGCGTGAATAATTGAGCTTTTGGTTGGGTATTTGTGGATATGACAATGGGATAAAAACCACTCTAAGGTTGGATCCATTGGTGGAGTGTGTTGCCCTTGTTGTTCCTGCACGGTGTCCTCCTACATTTATCATCTATGATTAAGAAATTCCATTTTATCTTTAATGTCAATGGACTCGTGTAATTCCGACCAAACAATTACAGCCTTTCCTTGACGTATGTTGGTCAGCAAGTTTTGAGTTTTCTGTTGCAGAGAAAGCTCCTGTTCACCGTAATCCGTCCCTTCACGCAGAATGAAACTTTCTGCAATATTAATGAGCGTTTCTTCTTCTAAATCTTGCCAAGGAATGATCATCATCTTACCTAAAAATTACTATTATGCAAAGTGTACCGCAATAAGTTTCCACTGTTGTTCAAAGTTCTGGTTTGAATTATGGCGAAAATTCGACCGCACATAACGCATAAACTGCCCTTCGCAGAGATTGACTAAATAAGTGGCGATGATACGCTCATCAATGCTAAAGGCGCGCCCTTCACGCAGTTTGCGCATTTGTAAAATATTCACAAATTGGAATTCTAGGCGATCGAAAAATTGCGCCACGCGTGCTTGTAATTTTGGATCTTCAAACATTAAGGCGTGGCCTGTTAGCACTCGGGTTAGCCCAGGGTTTTTGCGTGCAAAATCTAAGATCATTTGTAAAATATCGCGCACGCGGTTCATTGTGTTGGTTTCGTTTTTGATTGATTGGTTAATACGGCTAAATAATGTGCCTTCCAAATTTTCAATCAAGGCCTCGAACATTTTGGTTTTGCTTGGGAAATAGCGATATAACGCGGCTTCAGATACCCCCACTTTTTCTGCAAGACGTGCTGTGGTCATTCGTTCCATTCCTTGTTCTGAATGAAGCATATGAGTGAGTACAGTTAGCACTTGCTGACGGCGTTCTTTTACACTGCGTTTGTCGCTTTTCGGTGCTTTTTCTGTATTTTTTTCGCTGAGCTTAGCTGGATTATTTTGCTTAGTTTGCTCAGGCGCAGGCTCAATGCCTGCAATTTCCAGTTGTTCTTCGACCATAGTTCCTCTATTGTTTGCCTGAATGGCCAAATCCGCCTTCGCCACGTTCTGTTTGTTCAAAATCACTCACAATATTAAATTCTGCTTGCACCACTGGCACGAAAACTAGCTGCGCAATGCGATCGCCCACTTCCACTTTAAAAGGCTGCGAGCCACGGTTCCACATTGATACCATTAACGGCCCTTGGTAGTCTGAATCAATTAAGCCCACCAAATTGCCCAATACAATCCCATTTTTATGCCCAAGCCCTGAACGTGGCAAAATTACTGCCGCAAGGTTAGGATCGCCGATATAAATAGAAAGCCCAGTGGGGATTAATTTGGTTTCCCCCGGTTGAATTTCAAAACTTTCTTCCACCAACGCACGCAGATCTAAGCCCGCTGAACCGCTTGTGGCATAAGCTGGCAAGGGAAATTCTGTGCCAATTCGGCTATCTAAAATTTTTACGTCAATCTTTTTCATTTTTCGTTTATTCCTTCGTTCAAACTTGAGCTTGAAAGCGTTCTACAATCTGTTGCGCAAGTTGCACCGCCAGATCTTTTTTACTGCTACGCGGTAATTGCACGCTGCCATCACGCCAGAAAAGCTGGAGCTGGTTGTCATCACCATTAAAGCCTTGTCCGTTAGACACATCATTGGCGCAGATCAGATCTAAATTTTTACGCGCTAATTTGTCTTGTGCATATTGTGCAACATTTTGCGTTTCTGCCGCAAACCCCACCACAAATGGGCGATTTTCATTCAGCGCCGCCACCGCCGCAATAATATCAGGGTTTTTCACCAATTCTAAGGTGAGTGTATCGCTATCGGCAGTTTTCTTCATTTTTTGCTCGGCGATTTGCGCGATACGGTAATCCGCCACTGCAGCGCAACCAATAAAAATATCCACTTGTGGTGCAAGGGAAAGAGATGCGTCTGCCATTTCTTGCGCGGAAATCACATCAATTCGTTCCACTTGAGCTGGCGTAGGCAAATTCACTGGCCCTGCAATTAATTTGACTTTCGCGCCCCGTTTGGCAAAAGCTTCAGCGATAGCAAAGCCCATTTTGCCCGAACTATGATTGCTAATATAACGCACAGGATCAATGGCTTCGCGAGTTGGGCCAGCGGTGATAGCAATGGTTAAATGGCTAAGATCTTGTGGTGGTAACAAGATTTCGCAAAGTGCGGTGTAAATTTCCGCAGGTTCTGACATTCGCCCAAAGCCCATATCTCCACAAGCCTGTTCACCACTGTTAGGCCCAATGGTTGCAATGCCACGGGCTTTTAAACTGGCCAAATTTTGTTGGGTAATGGGTTGGCGGAACATTTGCTGATTCATCGCAGGCGCAAGCAAAATCGGTGCGCTAGTGGCAAGACAAATAGTCGTGAGCAGATCATTGGCCATTCCTGCATTTAAGCGTGCCATAAAATCTGCGCTGGCAGGGGCGATTACAATGAGATCTGCCCATTTCGCTAGTTCAATATGCCCCATTGCCAGCTCCGCTTGGGGATCAAGCAATGACTGCGCCACCGCATTACCTGAAATGGCTTGCAAGGTGAGTGGCGTAACAAATTCTGCCGCCGCTGGTGTGAGAACCACACGCACTTCCGCTTGGCTTTTGCGTAACAAGCGAATTAGCTCAATGCTTTTATAAGCCGCGATCCCACCTGTTATGCCAACAACAATACGTTTTCCTTGAAGATCTTGCATTATTTCCAATCAATCCAAATTAAAAGTGCGGTTAATTTTACTGTAATTTTCCCCAATAAAAAATTCAATTTTTCGATCTGGATCGCAAAAGTCGTAGGGAAGCCTGTCAGAACACAGCTGTCTATGTTAAAAAGATCCGCAATTTGATATTAAAAATGAAATGATCGCCACAAATGACCATCTTAATGCCACGGGAAAAACTGATAAAATTTGGCGCAGAAGCCCTTAATGATAGCGAATTATTAGCTATTTTTTTACGCACGGGAATCAAGAATTGTTCGGTAATGGAATTATCTCGTGTGGTTCTTGAACATTTTGGATCGTTGCGGCAATTAATCAGTGCGGATCAAAAAGCCTTTTGCAACGTTAAAGGCTTAGGCATTACACAATTTATCCAGCTGCAAGCCAGCACAGAAATGACAAAGCGTTATTTATTGCAAGAATTGGAAATGGCGCAGGCATTTACTCGCCCAGAGTTGGTGAGAATGTATTTGCAAACAGAGCTAGAACATAAAGAGCGGGAAGTTTTTTTGGTACTTTTTTTAGATAATCAGCATCGTCTGATCAAAAAAGAAGAAATGTTTTTAGGTACGATTAACACAGCCGCGGTGTATCCTAGAGAAATTGTTAAAAGCGCACTTTTTTGTAATGCGGCGGCGATTATTTTGGCGCATAATCACCCATCAGGCATTGCAGAGCCGAGCAATTCCGATCGGATCATCACGGAAAAGATCCAAAAAGTGGCAGAATTAGTGGAAATTCGCGTGCTGGATCATTTTGTGATCGGCAAAGGCTGTTATGTTTCTTTTAGTGAAAAAGGGTGGTTATAATAGCCATTCTGCAAGAATGAAGCGGTGGAATTGCTGATTTTTTTGTCATTTATTGCGTTAATTAAGTGATTTAGGCTTGAGTATAGCAAATAAAGTGAGTATAATTTGCCACCTTTAATATAGTATGCGGGTCGGTTACAGCGACCTGACGAGGTGGCTTGCAAACCTAGTTTGCAGTAATCCGAACCCTAAGCTCGAGCTTATATTTGATTTATTGGAGATTAATATGTCTAGAGTCTGTCAAGTAACAGGCAAGCGTCCAGCAGTTGGTAACAACCGCTCACACGCAATGAACGCGACTCGTCGTCGTTTTCTTCCTAACTTACACACTCACCGTTTCTGGGTTGAGTCTGAAAAACGTTTCGTAACTTTACGCTTAACAGCGAAAGGTATGCGTATTATTGATAAAAAAGGCATTGATGCAGTGTTAGCTGAAATCCGTGCTCGTGGCGAGAAAATCTAAGGAGCTAAAAAATGGCAGCTAAAGGTGCTCGTGAAAAAATCCGTTTAGTTTCAACAGCTGAAACCGGTCATTTCTACACAACAACTAAAAACAAACGTAATATGCCAGAAAAAATGGAGATCAAAAAATTTGATCCTGTTGTGCGTAAACACGTTATTTACAAAGAAGCTAAAATCAAATAATTTGGCTTTGATGAATTAGAAAAACCCGACTTGTTCGGGTTTTTTTATGTCTTTTATAGGCGCTTTTCTTGGATTTTAATTGATTGCCCCTATTTATAGCGTAACGCAGAGAGATTTTCATTAGAACCCAAACCCTATTTACCCCTATTCGCACGGAGAAAAAATGCCTGAATTACCTGAAGTTGAAACCACTAAAAATGGGATTTCCCCTTATTTAACCGGATTTACCATTGAAAAAATCGTGGTACGCAATCCTAAATTACGTTGGGAAGTCAGCCCACAATTAAGTGAGTTTAAGCAGGTTAAAGTGAGCCATCTTTCCCGCCGTGCAAAATATCTGATCATTCATACGGAAAAAGGTGTGATCATAGGGCATTTGGGAATGTCGGGATCTTTGCGTGTAGTGCCACAGGATAGTCCCATTGATAAGCACGATCATTTAGATATTGTGATGAATAATGGCAAGGTGCTGCGTTATAACGATCCTCGCCGTTTTGGTGCGTGGCTTTGGACGGATAATCTGGCAGATTTTCATCTTTTTGCCAAACTTGGCCCAGAACCCCTTTCAGCAGAATTTACTGGGGAATATCTGTTCAAAAAATCTCGTAAAAAACAGACCGCACTTAAAACCTTTTTAATGGATAATGCGGTGGTGGTAGGCGTGGGCAATATTTATGCCAATGAAACGCTCTTTTTGTGCGGTTTACATCCGCTGAAATTAGCCAAAAACTTAACCAAATCTCAATGCGAATTGCTGGTTCAAACCATTAAACAAGTGCTTGCCACCGCCATTGCGCAAGGTGGTACAACCTTGAAAGACTTCTTACAACCTGACGGCCGCCCCGGTTATTTCGCCCAAGAACTACGGGTTTACGGCAATAAAGATAAGCCTTGTCCAACGTGCGGGACAAAAATTGAAAGTTTAGTTATCGGACAACGTAATAGCTTTTTCTGCCCGAAATGTCAGAAAAAAGCATAAAAATAGTTAAAAAAAGCACCGCACTTTTGTATAAAGCTAATTAACCAAACGAAGGAAGGTAAGCCAAATCGACCTTCCTTTTTTGTTATGGATGCGTTCTATTAATTCGTTGTAAAATTAAAAACCGACAATCATAAGGATTATTTTCATCGGCGGGGCGATATTGCTCAAATTCAATTTGCCATTCTGTCCAATCAATTTGTGGAAAAAACGTATCGCCGTCAATTTCTGCTTGAATTTCAGTAAGATAGAGTTTATCCGCGATAGGAAGATATTGTTTAAATAGCTCACCACCGCCGATAAGCATTATTTCAGGAAAATCTTTGACAAAATCCACCGCACTGGCAAAATCACTTTTCCAAATCACGCCTTCGTGCTGAAAAGGGGAACGGGAAAGCACAATATTGGTGCGTTTTGGCAACGGACGACCAATGCTCTCAAAGGTTTTTCGCCCCATAATCACCGGCTTGCCTTGCGTATTTTGGCGAAACCACGCAAGATCAGCCGGCAAATGCCACGGCATTTGATTATCTTTCCCGATCACATTATTTTTCGTCATTGCCACAATTAAACTGAGCGTCATTTGCTTTCCTTTTATTTACCTTGCTTTGCCTATTATATTACAGGTTTTTGTCGATAGAACAATAAGCCCGGTAGCGCCAAGCCAAAAACCAATGCACCTAAAATAAAGCCAGTTTTAATAAAATAATCAATCATTTGGGCAAATAACACATCGGAAAAGCCATAATGGTGAATTTGCACAATGGCGATCATCGCTTTATAAGCATAAACCCCTGGGATCATCGGAATAATCGCCGCGACGGTAAACACTTTTGGGTGGGCAAGATAACGGTGGGATAAATGCACGCCGATAAAACCAATTAAACTTGCGCCTGCAAAAGTGGCAAACACTAAGGGCACATCAAAATGCACGAGCAAGGTTCGCAAGCCGTGTCCTAACGCGCCTAAAATCGCACAATATTTCAAAGCCTTAGGCGGAACATTAAAAACTAAAGCAAAGCCCACCGCAGGAATGGCGGCAAACAGCATATCATCGAATAAATTCAGCAATAAGGTCATTTTAATTCTCCCCAATAGGGAATGTTCAACAACGCTAGGGCAAAGACAATGCCCAAACACGCGCCAAAGGTGAGAATGGTGGCAATCGTCCAACGCCCTAAGCCCATACCAACGTGGCCTTTGAGAATATCCGCCAGCGAATTAATCAATGGAAAGCCCGGCACGAGCAAAAGCACGCTAGAAGCAAGGGCGATTTGCGGATCATTGCCTAACTGATATTTCAGCGCCATTCCTGAAATAATCGAGGCGATAAAGGCTGTAATGGAAAACACAATAATCGGATTGTAATGCCGATGGGCAAGGGCTTGGCGAATAAACATCGCAATGGCTGCGGCAACAAAGGTGATGAGTGAAATCCGACTATCACCGCCAGACAAATGGGCAAAACAGGCGCAAGATAAGCCAATCATCAGCACCACAAGATAACGGTTATACTTAAATGGCTTAATTTTCTCAAGGCGTTTTTTCACTTGGTGCAGATCATAAATACGGCGTTCGGCAGTAATCACCACCCGCTGCACTTCCGTAACAATATGCATATTTATGCCCTGATCAACATTTTTGCGTGCGGTGGTAATACAATGATTATGATAGAGCGTGGTGATAATCACCGCGTTGGGTGTTAATGCACATTCCACACTATCCATTCCCAAGGCGCGTCCTAATCTATGCGACATTTGCACCACAACAGCACTTTCTGCCCCGTGTTGAAGTAGCATTAATGCGACTTTTATACATAACCTTGTTACTTCACGTTGGCGTTCAATACGACTTTGCTCTGACATTTTGGCTAAGATAAGTTGATTAAAAAATGTCGATATTATAACGCTTTTTAGGTAACAAAGATTGTTTTAAATCATAGAAAGTGCGGTGAAAATTTAATGAAATTTTTCTCATTTAATGATAGGGTTTCGGGCATTCAACATTAACAGGAAAATTTTGTATGGAACAAAAGAAAACCATTGTCGTGAAGTTTGGTACAAGCACCTTAACCCAAGGCACAACCAAGCTTCATCGTCCACATATGATGGAAATTGTACGCCAAATCACCCAACTGCACCAAGCAGGCTTTCGCATTATTATTGTTACTTCTGGCGCAATGGCGGCAGGGCGCGATTATCTCAACCACCCACAACTTCCGCCTACTATTGCATCAAAGCAATTATTAGCTGCCGTGGGGCAAAGCCAGCTAATTCAAACTTGGGAACAGCTATTTTCCATTTATGATATTCACATCGGGCAAATTTTGCTCAGCCGTGCTGATATCGAAGATCGCGAGCGTTTTCTTAATGCGCGAGATACCCTTAACGCCTTATTAGATAACGGCATTATTCCTGTAATTAATGAGAATGATGCTGTTGCTACGGCCGAAATTAAAGTGGGCGATAACGATAATTTATCAGCACTGGTGGCCATTTTGGCACAAGCGGAGCAACTTTATTTACTCACCGATCAACAAGGCTTGTTCGATAGCGATCCAAGAAAAAATCCGCAAGCCAAATTGCTTTCCGTGGTGGAAAAAATCACTGATGATATTCGCCAAATTGCTGGCGGAAGTGGCACAACCCTCGGCACAGGCGGAATGTCCACCAAAGTCATCGCCGCGGACGTTGCCACCCGTTCGGGCGTGGAAACCATTATCGCCCCCGGCAATCGCCAAAATGTGATTGTGGATCTGGCTTATGGGGAAAATATCGGCACCAAATTTACCGTACAAACAGATCGCCTTGAAAGCCGTAAGCAATGGCTTTTTGCCGCGCCATCTGCAGGCACGATCATCATTGACGAAGGGGCAACAAGTGCGGTGCTAATTCAGCATAAATCCTTGCTTCCAGCAGGCATTGCACAAATCGAAGGGCGCTTCTCGCGCGGCGAAGTGGTGAAAATCCAACAGCCTAACGGTAAAGTTATCGCCCTTGGTATTCCACGCTACAACAGCGATGCGTTGAATTTAATCAAAGGCAAAAAATCGCAAGATATTCCGCAAATTTTGGGCTATGAATACGGCTCTGTCGCGGTGCATCGTGATGATATGGTGGTGTTGTAGATAAATCCGGGAAAAAACTACCGCACTAGAAAAGAGCGGTAGTTTTTTCATTGTTTTTATTTTAAGGCATTTTTCCAAAAGCTATCTTGATGCCAATTCTCAGGGATTCCCATATTAAACAAAGAGAGTTGGGGATATTTCTCTATTAGTGCTTTTAATCGTTTTGCCCAGCTGGATTTAGGACTTACGGTATAAAGTATTGTTTGTAGTGCTACCAATATAGAATAAATCCGGCGCTCAAATTGGATATTATTAAGCTGGTTTCGTTGTGGAATAACAGATAGCCAGCGGATTTTAGTAGAATGAGGTATTTTAATTGCAATTCCTAATTCACGATTCCAAAGGCGGCTATGGTGTGCACAAATATTGCGAATCGTATTAAACGCTTTTAGCCAAGATTCCAATATTTCCCTAGTTACGCCTAAATTAGTAGCAATTTGTTTTTTAAACTTGATGAACGTAAATGTGCGTATAAATTACTTAATTCACCCCAAGTAAGCATTTCAACCATCATCCAGCAAGGGGGAAGTTTGGGATTGTCATATTGGGATACATAATGGCGTACAAAGTTTTCTTTTTGGGCTTTTTCTATTAGGGTTTCTTTCTGCTCTCTAGAAAGGTGTTCTCTTTTTTCAATCTTTTTAATATCACGCTCTAGTTTATTCTTTTCATCTAGAAGATGTTTTTCTAGCTTTGACAAAAACTGAAAATGAGCGAATTTATGCAGAAAATGTTTCCCTTCTAAATACCAAAAAGCGCCTAAAGAATCTTTATTGTCATCTTTTTGTAAAGAAAGTACGTTACAAATTTGCGTACGTATCGCGACTTCGATACGTTCTATCGCGTCCATAACTAATAACCGAAGCTCTCTATCAAAGATATACAAATTTAAAATATCATCAAATGTAGTATTTGGCTTAAACTGATGAGGTTGTGTAGAAGATGGGGTTTGAAAAGGAATCGTATAGGCTGAAAGTCGATAATAACTAATGAATTCTAAATAACGTTCCGCGCGTTGTTCATCAGGAATGGTTAATCCTCTTTTCTTCCATTCTTTAATCAACTCAGTATTACTTTTTTCGGGTTTCTTAAAAGTAAGCATTTTATTATTGACATTCCTCATATATAAAAAAACTCGCCGATTTGTGCAATATCATTGTATATACAATGATAAGAGGCCTGGCGAGTGTGTTACTGAAGATTTTACTCAAGATAATAGTTCTTTACAAGAACTATTAATGTGTAAGGCTATACTCCAATCAAAACCATTTAATTGTTTACCCCAAACTGATACTCAATCCATTGCTTGTAAGGCCGATTTTTCTTACCAATGCCGCCGTATTTTTGCCATTCTGGGTGATTTGGGGTATCAGGCAGGTACTCGGGTTCAAGGGCGATGCCTTGATAATCTTGGTAAGTATAGCCTAGGCGATTTGGCGTGCCAGCCAGATAATTCCCTGTGTAAATTTGCAACGCTGGTTGCGAGGTGGAAAGGGCAAGGGAAAGCTGGCGATTGCTGGAAGTCAGTACAGCGCAAGGTTGCGTGCTATTGAGTAAAAAGGCGTGATCATAGCCTTTGGTGAGCTGCTGTTCTTGTTGTAAGAAATCTTGCGCGAGCGTTTTTTCTTGGCGGAAATCAAAGCTTGAGCCTTGCACTGTTTTGAGTGGCGCGTTAGGAATGCCTTGTTCGTCCACGGGTAAAAAATAGTCCGCATTCAGTTGCAGAAAATGTCCGCGTACGTCTGTGCCTTGGCTTGCGTTATCTAAATTAAAATAGGCGTGATTGGTGAGATTAAGCGGTGTGTCTGCATCACTTAGGGCTTCAAATTCAATGCGAACGCTATTTTGTTCCGTTAAGCGATAAGTGGTTTTCACTTGCACATTGCCGATAAAACCTTGATCGCCATCTGGCGAGAACAGAGAAAATTGGACAAAATTATCACCGCACTTTTCCACTTGCCAACGGCGTTTATCAAAGCCTTCGCCGCCGTGAAGTTGGTGTTTGCCTTGATTGGCGTTAAGGTAAACCGTTCTGCCATTTAAACGAAAACGGCTGTTGGCAATGCGGTTGGCATAACGCCCCACGGTGACACCTAAATAGGCTTGTTGTTTTAGGTAATCAGGCACTTGCGCGCCCAATAGCACTTCTTGTAAGCCGCCATTAACAGGCACTTGGCAAGAAAGCCAAGTTGCGCCCCAATCCATTAATTGAATGCGCATTCCTTGTTGATTGGTTAGGGTAAATAGGTTGAAGGGCTTGCCGTCTGGCGCAAGCCCTGTGTGAGATTGTCTTAACATACGGCGACCCCTTGTGAGGCGGTGCAAACATAGAAATCTTCTTTTAATCCTGTTTGTTTTTCATAGTTTTCTGCGATGATGTTACGCACGGCGTCCACCTTATCCAACGGCGCCACCACCACGATACAACCACCAAAGCCACCGCCTGTCATTCTTGCGCCGCCTGTGTTACCCACGGCAAGTTGGGCTAGTTCCACCAAGTAATCAATTTGTGGCACGGTGATCTCGAAATCATCGCGCATTGAATCGTGGGATTGTGCCATTAATTGCCCAAGTTTTGTGAGATCGCCTTGTGTTAAGGCTTCCACTGCGGCAAGCACGCGTGCATTTTCGCTAACAACGTGTTTGGCGCGTTTGGCTACGATAGGATCAAGTGCGGTGAGTTTTTCTTCCATTTTTTCGAATTGTTCTACGGACACATCACGCAAGGCTTTCACACCAAAAAATTCTGCCGCTTGTTCACATTGCGCGCGGCGTGTGTTGTATTCACCTGCCACTAAATCGTGTTTAACGTGCGAATTGACAATCATCACTGCTACATCATTGGGGACAGGGGTTGGCTGAGTTTCAAGGCTGCGGCAATCGATCATTAATAAATGATCTTTTTGTCCAAGGGCAGAGATCAGCTGATCCATATTACCGCAATTCGCGCCCACAAATTTGTTTTCTGCTTGCTGCCCGATTAATGCCAGCTGGGTATCGCTGAGTGGAAGTTGTGCGAGCTGTTGGCAGAATTTTCCCACCGCCACTTCAAGAGAAGCTGAAGAACTTAAGCCCGCAGAAAGTGGGACGTTACCACTAATCACTAAATCCGCGCCTTGTTTGAAGTCGGGACATTGCGCTTGAATAAATTTCACCACGCCACGCACATAGCCTGTCCATTTGTGGGCGGGATTAGGCTCGATCGGTTTGGCAAGATCAAATTCGTCAAATTCATCAAGATCGGCGGCATAAACACGGAAAAGGCTGTCATCACGCTTTGCACCGCATACTGCTGTGCCGTAATTAATCGCGCAAGGCATTACAAAGCCGTCATTGTAATCCGTATGCTCGCCGATAATATTGACACGCCCAGGGGCATAAACACGCAGATCAAAAGTGCGGTGGAATTTTTCGGAAAATAATTGTTCTGCTCGTTGTTGTGGGTTCATTGATTATCTCCTTTTTTGATTTAGCGTAATTTGTAATGAATATCGCTTAAGGCGCGTAATCTTTCTGCCGCTTGTTCTGCGGTGAGATCGCGCTGGCTTTCGCCTAGCATTTCATAGCCCACCATAAATTTGCGCACCGTGGCAGAGCGTAATAATGGAGGATAAAAATGCGCGTGCAGCTGCCAATGATCATTTTCTTTGCCATTAAATGGGGCAAAATGAAAACCCATTGAATAAGGGAAAGAGGTTTCAAACAGGTTGTCATATTTGGTGGTGAGCAACTTCAAGGCAAGCGCCAAATCTTGCTGTTGTTCAGGGCTGAGCTGAGCGAAATTTTTAATATGAACTTTTGGCAGTAATAAGGTTTCAAAAGGCCATACAGCCCAATAAGGTACAAGGGCAACCCAGTGTTTGGTTTCCACCACAATGCGTTCTTTCCGCGCTAATTCACGTTGCACATAATCCACCAATAGCACTGAACCGTGTTTTTCAAAGTAACGTTGTTGCGCTAAATCTTCTTGCGCTACTTCATTCGGCAGAAAACTGTTTGCCCAAATTTGTCCGTGCGGGTGCGGATTGGAACAGCCCATTGCCGCACCTTTATTTTCAAAGATTTGTACCCAAGGATAACGCTGCCCTAGCTCGTTAAGCTGAGCTTGCCATACGTCAATCACACCAACAATTTCTTCCACCGTGAGTAATGGTAAGGTTTTGCTGTGATCCGGTGAAAAGCAAATCACGCGGCTTTCCCCTTCAGCAGCGGCAGTTTGGAAAAGGGGATCATCACTCGGCGCGGGGGCTGGCGTTTGTTCTAACAAGGCGGAAAAATCATTTTTAAACACAAAGGGTTTGCGGTAATCTGGGTTTTGTTCGCCTGTAATGCGTTTATTGTTTGGGCAAAGGTAACAGCTTGGATCATAGCTCGGTTTTTGCTTTTCTTCATTTTTTTCTTGCTGACCTTGCCATGGACGTTTTGCTCGATGGGGAGAAACCAATACCCAGCGATCGATAAGCGGATTATAGCGGCGGTGTGGATGATCTGCCGCAACAAATTGTTCAGACATAATGTTCTCCTTAAGTGAAAATATGAAAGCGGTTACAAAAATAAACTGTTATAAAATAGCAGATTGCCAAAAATAAACTATTAACTAGATCACAAATTGAGAAAGAAGTGCGATTTTTTTGTGATGTAGTTTTCATTTTTTAAAGTAAGCGTTTTCAATCATAGAAAATTCTTTATATGATAAGTGCGGTGTAAATTTGCAGAATTTTTAGGGGAGAAGATGATTACCATTCGTGATGTAGCAAAACAAGCGGGCGTTTCAGTGGCAACGGTTTCGCGCGTGTTGAATAATCATTCTTCTGCCAGTGAAAAGGCACGCCTTGCAGTGCAAAAAGCGGTGCAGGAATTGGGCTATCACCCGAATGCTAATGCGCAAGCCCTTGCCTTGCAAAACACTGACACCATTGGCGTGGTGGTCACTGACGTTACCGATCCTTTCTTTGCGATTTTAGTGAAAGCAGTGGATAAAGTGGCGGAACAGCACAACAAAAGCATTTTGATCGGCATTGGCTATCATAATGCGGAAAAGGAACGTAACGCCATTGAAACCTTGCTACGCAAGCGTTGTAGCTGTTTGGTGGTTCACGCCAAAGCCTTGAGCGATGAAGAACTTAGCCAATATTTAAGCCGCATTGCGGGAATGGTGGTGATTAATCGCGTGGTACAAGGCTACGAAAATCGCTGCGTGAGCTTGGATAACACCAAAGGTACGTTTATTGCCACGGAAAATTTAATCCGCCTTGGGCATAAGCACATTGGTTATATTGGTTCAAATCATAAAATTAATGATGAAAAAGAGCGTATTCAAGGTTATTTGAATGCCCTTGCGCAGCACAATTTGCCAATGGCAGAACACCGTATTGCGCACAGTTCCCCTGATTTTGAAGGAGGCGAGCAGGCGATGATCCATTTGTTGAGCTACAATTCTGATCTAACTGCTGTGGTGGCTTATAACGACACAATGGCGGCAGGAGCAATTTCAGTGCTGAATGAAAACAATATCAACGTGCCGAAACAATTTTCCATTATCGGCTTTGATGATATGCCCATTGCCCGTTATCTGATCCCTAAGCTCACCACGATTCGCTATCCCATTGATTTAATGGCAACTTATGCGGCAAATCTGGCGTTAAGTTTGGTGGATACTCGCGTTAATACGCCGATTCATACCCAATTTAATCCCACCCTAGTCAGACGATTTTCCACAGAACCCTGCGATTAATTTATGATCACCGTCACATTTTTGAACATTTTTTGTAATCGTTTACAGTAAGTGTGAGAGGGATCACAGTCTTACAATTTATTTTCTTATATGCTTAATTGCGCTAGAGGTAAATTTTCCACTAAACAATTAAGGAGCTATCCCTATGAAAAGAATCTCATTAAAAATCACCGCACTTGCTTTAACCTTGGGGCTTGCTGGTACTGTTGCTCAAGCAGCGAATCGTGTGGGGGTAACTATTTATAAATATGATGACAACTTTATGTCATTAATGCGTCAAGAAATTGACAAAGAAGCTAAACAATTTAAAGACATTGAATTGTTAATGAACGATTCGCAAAATGCCCAGTCGGTGCAAAATGACCAAGTTGATGTGTTGATTTCTAAAGGGGTGAAAGCCCTTGCGATTAACCTTGTGGATCCAGCGGCTGCGCCAACCATTATCAAAAAAGCACAGTTAGAAGATGTGCCTGTGATTTTCTTCAATAAAGATCCTGGTGCGAAAGCCATTGGCAGTTATGAGCAAGCTTATTATGTAGGGACTGAGCCGAAAGAATCTGGCGTGATCCAAGGCCAATTAATTGCGAAACACTGGAAAGCTAATCCTGCCTATGACTTAAATAAAGATGGCAAAATTCAATATGTATTATTGAAAGGTGAGCCAGGCCACCCAGATGCGGAAGCGCGTACGAAATATGTGATTGAAGAGCTAAATAAAAACGGCATTGAAACCGAACAACTCTTTATCGACACAGGAATGTGGGACGCGGCATTAGCTAAAGATAAAATGGATGCGTGGTTATCAAGCCCGAAAGCCAACGAAATTGAAGTGATTATTTCTAACAATGACGGTATGGCAATGGGCGCATTGGAGGCCACCAAAGCACATGGTAAAAAATTACCAATCTTTGGTGTAGATGCCTTACCAGAAGTGTTACAGCTAGTTAAAAAAGGTGAAATGGCAGGTACAGTGTTAAACGATGGTGTAACACAGGGTAAAGTGATTGTGCAATTTGCCGATAACCTAGCAAAAGGTAAACCAATTGCAGAAGGCACAAACTGGAAATTAGAAAACAAAGTATTGCGTATCCCTTATGTTGGCATTGACGCAGACAACTTAAATGATTTCTTAAAATAATTTTATGGGCATATAGGGGAAGGCTTTCTTCCCCTTTTCTATGGGGTTGGCTATGACAGAACACACACCAAATACCCAAGAAGTCTTGCTTACAATGACCAATGTAAGCAAAACCTTTCCGGGCGTTAAAGCTTTAGACCGGGCAAATCTCACCGTGCGTTCTCACTCAGTACACGCATTAATGGGGGAAAACGGTGCGGGCAAATCCACCTTGCTGAAATGTTTATTTGGCATTTATGCTAAAGATGAAGGTGAGATTCTCTTTTTAAATCAACCAGTTAATTTCAAAACGTCAAAAGAAGCACTTGAAAACGGCATTTCAATGGTTCACCAAGAACTCAATCTTGTGCGCCAGCGTAATGTAATGGATAACCTTTGGCTAGGGCGTTATCCACTAAAAGGCGTGTTTGTCGATCACGGCAAAATGTATCGCGATACCAAAGCCATTTTTGATGAATTGGATATTGATGTTGATCCTAAAGAAAAAGTGGCAAATCTCTCTGTTTCACAAATGCAAATGATTGAAATTGCAAAGGCTTTTTCTTATAACGCAAAAATTGTGATTATGGACGAACCCACTTCATCACTATCTGAAAAAGAAGTGGAGCATTTATTTAAAATCATCGAAAAGCTCAAAGAACGCGGTTGTGGAATTATTTATATTTCGCACAAAATGGACGAAATTTTCAAAATTTGCGATGAAATTACCATTTTACGCGATGGCAAATGGATCAACACCGTGCCAGTCAAAGGCAGCACGATGGACGAAATTGTGGCAATGATGGTAGGGCGTGAGCTCACGCAACGTTTCCCTGAAAAAACCAATACACCACAAGAAGTGATTTTAGAAGTGGAACACCTAACGGCACTGAACCAACCTTCTATTCAAGATGTCAGCTTCCAGCTTCGTAAAGGGGAAATTCTTGGCATCGCAGGACTTGTTGGGGCAAAACGGACAGACATTGTGGAAACCATTTTTGGCGTGCGTGAACGTAAAACGGGCGAGATCAAATTGCACGGAAAAACAATGAAAAATCGCACCGCACTTGAAGCCATTAATAACGGTTTTGCGTTGGTGACGGAAGAACGCCGCTCCACAGGGATTTATTCTAACCTAAATATTGAATTTAACTCATTGATTTCAAATATGAAATCTTATTTAGGGCAGCTAGGCTTGCTAAGTGGTGAGAAGATGAAAAGCGACACCCAGTGGGTGATCGATGCAATGAACGTGAAAACGCCATCGCACAAAACCACCATCGGATCGCTTTCGGGCGGAAACCAGCAAAAAGTGGTCATCGGGCGTTGGTTGCTTACTCAGCCTGAAATCTTAATGCTTGATGAACCAACGCGTGGCATTGATATTGGGGCAAAATTTGAAATTTACCAACTAATTATGGAACTCGCTAAAAAGGACAAAGGCATTATTATGATTTCTTCTGAAATGCCAGAACTGCTAGGCGTAACAGACCGAATTTTGGTAATGAGTAACGGAAAAGTGGCGGGAATTGTTGAAACCGCAAAAACTTCGCAAGAAGAAATTCTGCAACTTGCAGCGAAATATCTCTAATTTAGAAGGAAATGAATTATGTCAGCTTTAAAACAAAATAAATCGCTAGATTTCCTTAAGCAAAACGCTATTTACTTTGTGCTGTTGGTACTTCTTGGCATTATCATTATGCAAGATTCCAGCTTTTTGAGTTTAAGAAATTTTAGTAATATTCTTACCCAATCTTCTGTGCGTTTAATCATCGCTCTTGGTGTGGCAGGCGTGCTGATCACACAAGGGACAGACTTATCCGCAGGACGTCAAGTGGGGCTTGCTGCGGTAATTTCAGCCACATTGCTACAAGCAATGGATAATATGAATCGCGTCTTCCCAAATTTAAGTGAAATTCCTATTCCTGTGGTGATTCTTACCGTCTGTGTGGTGGGCGCAATTATTGGCTTAGTAAACGGGATTGTCATCGCTTATCTTAATGTAACGCCATTTATTGCCACAATGGGAACGATGATCATCGTGTACGGGATCAACTCGCTTTATTATGATGCGGTGGGCTCATCACCAATTGCAGGTTTTAACGAACAATTCTCTACCTTTGCCCAAGGCTTTTTCCGCTTAGGTAGCTTTAAACTTTCCTACATCACCATTTATGCGGCCATTTGTGCTGTGTTTGTGTGGGTGTTATGGAATAAAACACGCTTTGGTAAAAACATCTTTGCCATTGGTGGAAACCCAGAAGCGGCGCGTGTTTCAGGGGTAAACGTAACCCGTAATCTTGTGGCTATTTATATGATTGCAGGGGTATTCTATGCTTTTGGTGGTATGCTTGAAGCAGGGCGTATTGGTAGTGCCACTAATAACCTTGGTTTTATGTATGAACTTGATGCCATTGCAGCTTGTGTGGTGGGCGGCGTATCCTTCGCTGGTGGTGTGGGAACGGTGCTTGGTGTGGTAACTGGGGTATTGATTTTCACCGTGATCAACTATGGTTTAACCTACATCGGCGTAAACCCATATTGGCAATATATCATTAAAGGTAGCATTATCATCTTCGCTGTAGCTATTGACTCGCTCAAATACGCGAAGAAAAAATAAGTGCGGTGAAAAATTCGCAAAAAAATTACCGCACTTAATCTTTCCTAATTAAATAAGATAATGCTACATCAAATGGGCTGACACATAGGTCAGCCCTTACATTTTTGTATTATATATTCTAGCGTGGTGTTAGGTAGAATATGTTTATTGCTCTATATTTTGTGATTTTGTTTTTGTTGGTAAATTGTCTATTTTCAGGTGGGGCGGACCAATGTGTTCGCCCGAAATAATATGGATTGATTTTGATGGATTACAAAAACTTCCCCAAAAAACACCGAGCTTAATCTTTCCTACATTAACTAAGATAATGCTATATCAAACGGGCTGACACATAGGTCAGTCCCTACATTTTTGTGTTCTCTATTCTAGAGTGGTGTTAGGTAGAATATGTTTATTGCTCTATATTTTGCGATTTTGTTTTTGTTGGTAAATTGTCTATTTTTAGGTGGGGGCGGACCGATGTGTCCGCTCGAAATCATATGAATTGATTTTTTAATGGATTACAAAAACTTACCAAAAAACACCGCACTTGGTTTTTCCTACATTAACTAAGACAACGCAACATCAAACGGGCTGACACATAGATCAGCCCCTACATTTTTATATTCTATATTCTAGCGCGGTGTTAGGTAGAATATGTTTATTGCTCTATATTTTGCGATTTTGTTTTTGTTGGTAAATTGTCTATTTTTAGGTGGGGGCGGACCGATGTGTCCGCCCGAAATCCTATGAATTGATTTTTAATGGATTACAAAAACTTCCTCAAAAAACACCGCACTTAATTTTTCCTACATTAAATAAGATAACGCAAACATCAAACGGGCTGGCACATAGGTTAGCCCCTACATTTTTATGTTCTATATTCTAGCGTGGGGTTAAGGTGGGATATGTTTATTGCTCTATATTTTGCGATTTTTTTTGTTGGTGAATTGTTTATTTTTAGGTAGGGGCGGACCGATGTGTCCGCCCATATATCGTTTTCAATAATATGCGTTGATTTTTTAACAAAGCCGTTAAGTAGGGGGGGCTTTAGCCTACCGAAAGGATAAATTGTGTTGAACGGTGGGCTGAAGCCCACTCTACCCACACATACTATAAAGCAAAAAAACCTTGTAATTAAGCAAGATTTCTTCTGTTGAGCTATGTATTTATTAACGTGGGCGTGCTCTAGTACCACGTTTCTATAATAAGAGTAAAAAAATCAAACATTATGAATTTGTTATTTTCTGATAAATGATAAAATACACATACGGAATATAAAACGGTTAATAAAATGTTAATGAAGCATCTTGAACTATGAATTGCTCTTTATCACAACGTTTTTTACAGAGAAAGCCCATTGCTAAATGAAATCGTCCTTACCATTAAGAACAAATTTATTCAATTACCGTTTTGAATTGAATATTTAGTCGTTTAGTTGATGTCAAGGATATCCAAACGGATAGCATGCGTTAAGCTGTTTTCATCAATAAGTTGTTCAAATAACCTTATTACAGTTGCTGATTTAGTATTAGGCAAGCCTTCATAAAGGAGTAAAAAGCGGCTGAAGTTATCACTGATGGTTAAGGAATAACACCATTTTTTATTACCTAACAGGAATTGCCCTTTGAAATTTGCGTTCCATGTTGTGTTTGGCGCTGGCATATTCGAAAAGGTAACGATGTTATTAGGTTGTACTACCAATCTCCCCTCTTTAGTAAAGAGGGGAGATTGTTTTTAAAGACACTTCGTCTCTTTTAAACATTCAAAAATACCCACCGCACTTTAAAATTTAACCAATCTATTCCTCGTCCAAACCGCCCGAATGGAAATAAAATTTTTAGAAAAATCACGCCGAGCGAGAGCATAGCGAACATCAGGCTGATTTTTCGTTAAGAAAATTTTATTGGAATGAGGAAAAGTGAGTTCGTCAAATTTCTCACTTACAGACAAGGCATTTTGTCGAAGACAGTACTTCAGTACGGCAAGGCAAAATAACGCAGTCTGGAAGTAAGAGAAATTTGACGATGATCGGGGTTCTTTTCTTTGCTTACTCTCTTTTGGGTAAGCAAAAGAAAGTAGGTCGCTCAACCAGCGAAACTCGTTCTTAACTACAAAGAGAAAAGCGATTTTACGATAAAACAAAAACCTTACTTTTCTCCATTCGGGTAAACAAAAGAAAGGAAGTCGCCAACGGCGAAATCCGTTATCAATCCCAACGAAAAACAACAATCACCCAAATAACCCAACACTATTCCCCCAAATCCGTGCTTCAATCTCATCTGGGCTTTCTGCCCTTAATTCACATAACACCTTGAATGTTTCTCGCACGCGCATTGGGCGGTTCGGTTGGCCTTGGAAACCGAATACTGGCATATCGGGGCTGTCGGTTTCGAGTAATAAGCTGTCTAACGGCAGGCGTTTGATGGTTTCGCGGGTTTTGTTGGCGCGGGCGTAGGTGATGACGCCGCCTACACCGATTTTATAGCCTAAATCGACAAAGCGTTTGGCTTGTTCATAGCTGCCTGAAAAGCCGTGTACCACGCCGGTAACGCTAAGTTGTGCGGTTTTTAAGAAGCGATAAAGATCTTCGTGGGATTTGCGCGAATGTAGATTGACAGGTAACTGATTGGCTTTGGCTAGGCTCAGTTGCGCTTCAAAAAATTCGCATTGTTTTTGCCATAATTCAGGGGTTAATAACTCTGGCACGCCTTTTTCTAAGCCAATTTCCGCCACGGCAGAGAGATTTTTAGGACGATTGACAAGACGTTGCGCCAATAAGTCTAAATCCGCTACGCGATGCTGCTTGATATATAACGGGTGCAAGCCCAAGCCATAGTAAAGCTGCTGGGGATAAAGTGCGGTGATTTTTTCAATATTTTTAAAATCCTCTGCTTGCACTGCTACCACGAGCATTTTCTCAACGTCAGCTTGTTGGCTTTCTTCCATCAGTTCTGCCAACGGCTGTTGGGTTGTCGCGAGTAAATAATCGAGGTGAGTGTGAGTATCAAAAAATGGCACGGGAATTCCTGTTAATCAAAAATGGTCTGCCAATGCTCGGCTTGGTGTGCCTGAAAACACATTTTTATTTGTGCTTCCGTGGTTTTGCCTGTAGCCAAAGGCGGTAAGTCGTGTAAGGAAAAATAGCCACTGGCTAAAGTTTCGCTGTTTGGCATAAATTCTCCCCCTGTAGCGCGGCAGTAAATAAACACTTTACACACATTATGCGCAAGCGCTGGTGGATTATTTTTCGCGTGATCTTGCAAGGCGATAACAAATTCAGCAACGGCATCTAGCCCCGCTTCTTCCTTGACTTCTTTCACCACATTTTCTTTTACCGTGGCAATCACATCACACCAGCCGCCGGGTAATGCCCATAAGCCATTTTCTTCTTGCACGAGCAAAATTTGGTCATCTTGAAAAATTGCCGCTCTGGTATCAATTTTTGGCGTTTGATAGCCCGTTTCGTTGCAAAATAGCTGGGTTACGCGCGCTAAAGGCAAATCCGATTGAGCTTGCAACATTTCGGCGCTGATTTCTCTGATACGTTGAAAACGCTCCAAATCAAATTTATTGTTAGAATAAAACAAGCCCGCTTGTGCCAAGCCTTGCAATTCGATTATCCATTGCAACCATTTTTCATTTTGCATTGTGATCTCCTTAGCAAAGTGCGGTAAAAAAAGTGCGGTGGAAATTTTGGCTATTTTAAAAGGAGGCAAGCCTCCTTTATTCATCAATATGCGTCAATCTTATTCTACGGTAACAGACTGGATCACTACGTCGTCCACTGGCACGTCTTGGTGGAAACCTTTGTTGCCTGTTTTCACACCTTTGATTTTATCCACCACGTCCATTCCTTCAATCACTTCACCGAACACGGCATAGCCCCAATCTTGCACCACTTCTTTGCCAAACATTTCTTTTGAACGATAATTCAAGAACGTGTTGTCTGCCACGTTAATAAAGAATTGCGCCGTTGCAGAATGTGGATCAGAGGTGCGCGCCATTGCGATTGTGCCACGTTTGTTGCTTAGGCGATTGTTGGCTTCATTTTTGATTGGCGCGTTGGTATTTTTTTCACGCATACTCGCTTCCATTCCACCACCTTGGATCATAAAACCATCAATAACACGGTGGAAAATTGTGTTATCATAAAAGCCATTTTTGCAGTAATTTAAGAAGTTTTCCACGGTGTTCGGCGCTTTTTCACTGTTTAATTTAATTTTGATGTCGCCCAAATTTGTGTGTAATGTAACCATTGTCATCGTAATATTCCTCTTGTGTATCAAAGGCGGTTATTATTTCACAAAAGTGCGGTATAATTCCAGCTCATTTATTTTGTCTAATTTCATCACTTCAAGAGAAACAAACAAATGCTAAAAATTTTCAATACCTTAAGTCGAGAAAAAGAAGTTTTTACCCCCATTCACCCGAATAAAGTGGGAATGTATGTGTGCGGCGTAACCGTTTATGATTTATGCCATATTGGCCACGGACGCACCTTTGTTTGTTTTGATGTGATTGCACGTTACTTGCGCTATTTGGGTTACGATCTCACTTATGTGCGCAACATTACCGATGTGGACGACAAAATCATTAAACGTGCCTTAGAAAACAAAGAAACCTGCGATCAGCTTGTGGATCGTATGGTAACAGAAATGTACCGCGATTTTGATGCGCTCAATATTTTGCGTCCGAATGTTGAACCGCGCGCCACCCACCATATTCCAGAAATCATTGATATTGTTGAGAAATTAATTCAACGTGGACACGCTTATGTGGCAGAAAATGGTGATGTGATGTTTGATATTGAAAGTTTTCCGCAATATGGCAAATTATCGCGTCAAGATCTCAGCCAACTGCAAGCAGGCGCACGAATTGAGATTTCAGAAATCAAGAAAAACCCGATGGATTTTGTGCTATGGAAAATGTCTAAACCGAATGAACCAAGCTGGGATTCCCCTTGGGGCAAAGGCCGTCCGGGCTGGCATATTGAGTGTTCCGCAATGAACAGCAAACAGCTAGGCGATCATTTTGATATTCACGGCGGTGGCTCCGATTTAATGTTCCCACACCACGAAAATGAAATTGCCCAATCTTGCTGCGCGCACGACGGCCCTTATGTCAATTATTGGATTCACTCGGGAATGATTATGGTGGATAAAGAAAAAATGTCGAAATCTCTTGGCAATTTCTTCACCATTCGCGATGTGTTAAATCACTATAACGGCGAAGTGGTACGTTATTTCTTACTCACCGCCCATTACCGCAGCCAGCTTAATTACAGCGAAGAAAACCTTAACCTTGCGCAAGGCGCATTAGAGCGTTTATATACCGCATTACGCGACACCGATGCTACTGTCGCCCCACAAGGCGGTGAAGAATTTGTCGCCCAATTTAAAGAGGTGATGGACGATGATTTCAATACGCCAAATGCCATTTCTGTACTATTTGAAATGGCGCGTGAAATCAATAAATTAAAAGGCGAAGATAAAACCAAAGCAAATCAACTTGCTGCACGTTTGCGTGAATTAGGCGATATTTTAGGCTTATTACAACAAGATCCTGAAAGTTTCTTACAAGCAGGTGCTGACGATGATGAAGTGGCAAAAATCGAAGCCTTAATCAAACAACGCAACGAAGCCCGCGCTGCCAAAAACTGGACCGCCGCCGATGAAGCCCGCAATCAACTCAACGCAATGGGCATTGTGTTAGAAGACGGTGCAAATGGTACGACTTGGCGTAAGTAATCTTGATAATAATGCAACTTACGGTAGTTTCATTTATTATGTGGTAAGCTTCTATCATTATTGAATTTGCTTACCATAACTTGCTTTTCATATTTTGAATTTGGGTTATCAATGGCATTTACTATATATAGTGAGAATTTTCTCTCGTTGAGTTAAACTTTTTAAAGCCATACCTAACAGGCTTAACGTTTCACTAAAAACAGGGCTGAATATTCCATTCCACCCTGTTTTCTTATATTAGCGCGAAAGCATTAATCCAACTTAACGCCACCTGTATTAAATGCCTCAAGGTGAATTTGCTCTGCAGGCACACCTAAATCCACTAAAGATTTGTACTGCGTTTGCATAAATGCCATTGGGCCACAGAGATAGTAATCCGCGTCTTTCGGTAAAAGTGCGGTTGGAATTTGGCTTAAATCTAAACGCCCAGTTGCGTCTGCTTGCGCATCTTCCACTTCATAAACGGTAAAAGTGCTAACATTTGGATATTGCGCTTTTACCTCATCAACGTGCGCTTTCATTGCGTGTACATCGGCATTACGACAAGCGTGGATAAAGCTCACAGGCGAAGGCATATTTTGCTCTACTAACTGGTTAAGCATTGCAATCATCGGGGTTAAGCCCACGCCACCACTGATAAACACATTTGGTTTTTGGCTATCAATTAAGAAAAAGTTGCCCGTTGGTGCGGTGGCTTCAATTTCATCGCCTTCATTTAATCCGTGTAAGGTGGTCGAAACCCAGCCGCCTGCTAGCTCACCTTTTGGATCTTCACGTTTAACTGAAATGCGTAAATAGTCTGATTTTGGATTATCAGAAAGGGTATATTGACGCGGTTGTTTTAAGCCTAATTCTGGAACGAAAACACGCACGGAGATATATTGGCCTGCTTTATAAGCTGGCAAATCGCCGCCATCAACAGGCTGCAAATAGAAAGAGGTAATTTCACTGCTTTCTTCCACTTTCTTGGCAATTTTGAATTTACGCCAGCCTAACCAACTCCCTTTAGTTTGCTGATGCTCGTCATAAATGGCTTTTTCTGTGCTAATCAAAATATCCGCTAATTGATTGTAGGCAGCTGTCCAAGCTTCAATTAATGGATCATCCATTGAAATTTGCAATACTTCACTAATTGAATGAAGTAAGTTATTGCCCACAATGGCATAATCAGGGGCTTGAATATCAAGGCTAACGTGTTTATGTGCCATTAATTCAACTGCTGGCAATAGCACGGCTGGATTTTCAATATTTTCCGCATAAGCTAATACTGCATTTGCTAAAGAACGCGCTTGCGCACCGCTGCGTTGGTGTCCAAGGTTAAACACTTGTTTTAATTCAGGGTGATTGGTGAGCATTCTGTTATAAAAATAAGAAGTGAGCGCAACACCGTTTTCGCGTAGCACTGGCACTGTGGCTTTCACTAATTCAATTTGATCTGCTGTTAATGACATAGAAAGTCCTTTTGGTTTATTAAAGATGTATTTAAAATACATTTTTAATGCTAGGCTGGCAAGTGATTATTTATCAATAAGCTATAATCTAGCGAGAAGTGGTGAAATAGACTACAATGCGCTACCTAAGGAGTTGCAATGCAAATTAATAAATTTACTGATTATGGTTTTCGTGTGCTGATTTATCTTGCGCGTCAGCAGGAACGCACGCACACAATCGCCAGCCTTGCCAAGCAGCTTCACCTTTCACAAAATCATCTGGTCAAAATCGTCCATTTTATGGCGAAGCAACAATGGCTGATTACCAGTCGTGGCAAAGGCGGCGGTATTCGTTTGGCGGAAAGCACCTTAGATTTGTCCTTAGGCGAGATGCTACGCACCTTTCAAGGCAATGAGCCGTTGGTAAACTGCGTTTCTCCTAAATGTGGATTACAACCACAATGCCAATTAAAGCATTTGTTGGACAATGCCCTCGAGCAGTTTTACCAAAATCTTAACCAATACCCATTGCGAAAAGTCATTAGCAATCATTCACAAGACAGGATTAATTTTATTTCTTATCTGTAATTTCAATAAGATATAGAAAATGTTGTGCATAGCTTATTTAAAGTGCGGCGCTTTTTTCAGAAAAATTTACAAAAAAAGCCCCGCACTTTGCAGAACGGGGCTAGGCTTAAAAAGAGAAACTATTGCAATAAGGAAATATCCGCCACTTGTAAGAATAATCCTTGCAAGGTTTTCAGAATGGCTAAACGATTTTGACGAAGTTGTGGATCTTCGGCGTTCACCATCACTTTCTCAAAGAAATTGTCCACCGGTTGGCGTAAGTTGGCGAGTTTATCCAACACTGCCACATAGTCGCCTTTGGCAATCAACGGCTGCACTTCGCTTTGTAACGCTAGCACACTTTCCGCCAAGGCTTTTTCTTCAGGCTCGACACAACGATCTAAATGGATCTCGCCAATCTCACCTTCTGCTTTGGCTAAAATATTGCTTACACGTTTATTCGCAGCGGCTAAGGCTTCTGCTGCGTCAAGGGTGCGGAAATGTGCCACCGCACGCACCCGCGCATCAAAATCAGCTGGGCGAGTAGGACGGCGAGCCAGCACCGCTTGAATGACATCGACCGCAATGCCTTCTTCTTGATACCACGCACGGAAGCGGCCAAGCATAAAGTCCACCACATCTTTGACAACGTTTTTGTTACTAAAAGGGAATCCCATTGCTAGTAATCTATTTTGCTGTTCTTGCAAAATAATTAAATCATTTTCATTATCTTTGTGAAGCTTTAACTCATCTTTAAAATCATTATCTCTCTGGTCAATATAAATTTGTACAGATTTATCTACCAAATCTTGAATATCTAATGGTAATTTTTTCTCTACGATAATACGTAGCACGCCTAATGCGGCACGACGTAAGGCGAACGGATCTTTATCCCCTTTCGGGTGCTGACCAATACCAAAAATCCCTGTCAAGGTGTCTAATTTATCCGCCAATGCCACTGCACAAGCCACAAGAGAATGTGGTAACTCATCACCGGCAAAACGCGGCATATATTGCTCATTCAACGCCACTGCCACTTCTTCATCTTCCCCATCGTGGCGTGCATAGTGCATACCCATCACGCCTTGCGTATCAGTGAATTCAAACACCATATTGGTCATTAAATCACATTTTGATAACAAGCCTGCACGCTCTGCTTTTGCCACGTCCGCCCCAATTTGTGCCGCAATTTCACCACTGAGTTTTTCGATACGCTCCGTTTTATCAAATAGCGTGCCGAGTTGTTGCTGGAATAACACGGTTTTGAGGCGTGGCAAGTTGTCTTCTAAACGCTGTTTTAAATCGGTTTTGAAGAAGAACTCCGCGTCCGTTAAGCGTGGACGCACCACTTTTTCGTTTCCTTCAATAATCGCCGTTGGATCTTGCGGATTGATGTTCGACACGAAAATAAAGTGCGGTAATAATTTTCTGTTTTTATCGTAAATCGGGAAATATTTTTGATCGCCTTTCATTGTGTAAACCAAGGCTTCCGCAGGCACAGCAAGGAAACGCTCTTCAAATTTTGCGGTTAGCACATTTGGAAATTCCACCAAGGCGGTAACTTCATCAAGCAGGCTTTCCTCAATATCCGCCACGCCTCCAAGTGCGGTGGCTTTTTGTTGCGAATTTTCTAGAATGATCGCTTTACGGCGTTCAAAATCGGCGATTACGCTGCCTTTTTGCTCTAAAATGGCAGGATATTGATCGGCATTGTCAATGGTAAATTCTTGTTCGCCTAAGAAACGGTGTCCGCGAATAGTTTTACCACTAGCAACGCCAAGAATTTCACCTTCAATTAGCTCATCACCAAATAACAGGGTTACGGTATGTACAGGGCGGACGAATTGCTCGCTTTTATCGCCCCAACGCATTGTTTTTGGAATGGGCAATTTCGCAAGGGCATTGCTGATAATGCCAAGCAGAAGATTTTTGGTCGGCTGCCCTTCAATTACCGCACGATGCACCAGCCATTCGCCTTTATCGGTAACCAAACGCTCCGCCTGATCCACGCTAATACCACAACCACGCGCCCAGCCTTCTGCCGCTTTGGTTGGCTTGCCTTCCGCATCAAACGCCGCCACAACCGCAGGCCCCCGTTTTTCCACTTCTTTGCTTGGCTGCGCTTCCACCAGCCCCAACACTTTCACCGCTAAACGGCGTGGGGCGGCAAACCATTCTACTTTATCAAATGCCAAGCCCGCTTGATTTAGCTCCTGCTCAACATTGTCCTTAAACGCCACCGCTAATTTTTTCAGAGCCTTCGGTGGTAGCTCTTCTGTGCCGATCTCGGCGAGGAAGTTTTTTGTCATTTTGGTTTTCTCTTTTAAAATATATCTGGTATGGGACAAATCTCCCCTAACCCCTCTTTACTAAAGAGGGGGATTTTTCTTTAGTAAAAAAGATTAAGAGCGTTTTTACTATTCCTTTAATAATTATAGCAAGATAAATTTTGCTATATGTATTAGTCAATATTTTCAAATCTCCCCTAACCCCTCTTTGCTAAAGAGGGGAATTGTTCTTTAGCAAAAAATGCTTTATAAACTATTCTGCATTTCGGGTACTATATATTCCATTCTCATTATTCTAACTAACCAGTCCCCCTCTTTAGCAAAGAGGGGTTAGGGGAGATTTGTCAATCCTCTGAGACACTAAGGGAAATGTGTTCTAGAAATAAATAAATCTGTTCTACAACACCCTCAATCTCATAATAAATCTCATCATCTCTTAACCGATCTTTTTCTTGGTATTCTGGCTCATAATGATGACCACCATCTAGTTCAATAACGAGTTTTGCCTTTGCGCAATAAAAATCAACAATATAATTTAATAAAGGCTTTTGGCGATTAAATCGAAATCCTAATAACTGATCTCGATTAATCCTTTGCCATAATTTACGTTCCGCATCAGTCTGATCTGAACGCAATTTCTGTGAAAGTTCTTTTAAGTTCTTAGAATAAGGCTGCATTCTATTTAGAATATAGCTTGTCACTTCACTTTATATTCAGTCAATTTATTCGCAGGTTTCCATTCAACTTGTCGATATAATTTTGCGCAATCACCTGGTCTTGTTTTATTTAAATAGCCGCCTGTGCCAACAAGTTTATCTTTATAGAAAAAGCCGATTAAAAATTCATCATGAGGATTAGGCGTTTTTTCAGCACCTGTTTTGCACCATTGTAAAACCTTGCCTTGGCCTTTGGTTTGTGAATGAATTGGACGTCCCAAAAGTTTGATGGCGTATTGCTCACTTGAGCCTTTTTTCAACTTTGCCGCTTTTTCAATAGGTTGATAAGTTGCACCAACAGAAAGTACGATGTCCTTTGCTGAAGATGCATTGTTTCCTTCTGCTTGAGCTAACATAGGTACGGCACAAAGTACAGGCATAACAAATTTAATTAATTTTTTCATTTTTAAACTCTCTTAATTACATTGAATATAATTTATTTAACAAATTTATCTTTGGCATTTTTTACCGCCAAATGTAATCGATGTTCTAGGATTTCTTTACTCGGTAATACCGTTAAATATTCCGCAATATGAATATCAGAATGCTTTAAATCTAATAATTCAACTTGCTCTTGCTTTTTAGATGTACACAAAATAATGCCTAAAGGTGGATTTTCGTCTTCTTCTTGTTCATATTTTGCTAACCACGCAAGATAAAGTTCCATTTGGCTTTTATGCGAATGTTTAAAGGCCTCCGTTTTCAACTCGACAGCAATTAAACGTTTCAACTTACGGTTATAGAAGAGCAAATCA
Organism: Avibacterium gallinarum; assembly: GCF_002921135.1. GTDB lineage: Bacteria > Pseudomonadota > Gammaproteobacteria > Enterobacterales > Pasteurellaceae > Avibacterium > Avibacterium gallinarum. Next base: position 93,840 of record NZ_PQVJ01000019.1, read on the forward strand.
ATATAAAAATCATCATTATCAATTTGGATACGTTTTTGGCGGGCAATAAAAGTAAATCCTGCACCTAACTCTAAAAGAAATTGTTCAATTTCTCTTAATATGGCATCTTCCAAATCTCTTTCTAAATAACGATCATTGAGTTCTAAAAAATCCAAAACATAAGGATCTTTTAATACCATTGATTGGTTATATTCGCCTTTTTCTCGCAAAATAGTTAATTCTTGCGTAATGGTTTCATCAGGCTTTTTAGAAAGTGCTGTCCGTTCAAAAAGTAATGAACCAATGCGAGATTCTAACGTCCGCGTACTCCAACGTTCTTGGGCTGCCATTGTGGCATAAAAATCTCGTTTTAGTGGGTCATCAATAACAAATAATTTAGTAAAGTGCGTCCAGCTTAATTGTGCAATCAGTGATTGCACAATTTGAATATCGGGAAAAGCTGTTGCAAATTGCATCATATAATTTAAATTTCTATTCCCCCACCCCTTACCAAACTGTTCCGTCAAACTTTTTGATAAATTTTTGATGATTTCCTTACCATATTCTGCACGTTCATTTTGCAAAATATGCTGATTAATTCGCTGCCCGATATGCCAATAAAGTAAGGTAAGTTCTGCATTCACCGTTACGGCAACGCGTTGCTTGCTGTTTTGAATTAATTGGCTAATTTCGCCAACTAATTGGTGTTCATTAATTGCAATGTGTTTTTCTTTTTCCATTTAATGCAAAACTCCTGCAAAACCTACCGCACTTTATTTAATTTACTTAAAAACGTCCGCCAATTTATCCGCATCTAACACAAGGCTATCATTATTCAATAGCAAGGCTGGAATCCCAATAGATCCACGCGCTTTCACCGCTTCAAACTCTGCACGGCTATCACGCAAAGCGAGGAAGCGTTTGAGATTGCCTAATGATGATTGAATTTCTATTGGCTCATATTGCACGCCTAATTCTTGCAAGCGGGCCACAAAAGGCGCGGTATCAGGGCAAGTTTCGGCGAAAAATAAAACGGGTTTATCCATCATAAAAATTCCTAAATTTTTGACCGCACTTATTTTTTACACCCAGGGAAACCCAATGCTTCACGGCTGGCGTAATAGGCTTCTGCGACACCTTTGGTTAAGGCGCGGATACGCAGAATGTAGCGTTGGCGTTCGGTCACGGAAATGGCTTTGCGTGCATCGAGCAAGTTAAAGCTGTGTGCGGCTTTTAAAATGCGTTCGTAGGCAGGCAGTGGCAATGGTTTTTCTAGAGCTAATAATTCTTGCGCTTCTTTTTCATATTGCTCAAAGGCTTTGAATAAGAAATCAATATCAGCGTATTCAAAGTTGTAAGTAGATTGTTCCACTTCGTTTTGGTGGAACACGTCGCCGTAGGTGGTTTTGCCGAGTGGGCCGTCTGACCAAACTAAGTCATACACGCTATCCACGCCTTGAATATACATCGCTAAGCGTTCTAAACCGTAGGTGACTTCGCCCGTAACCGGTTTACATTCTAAACCGCCCACTTGTTGGAAATAGGTAAATTGGGTCACTTCCATACCATTTAGCCATACCTCCCAGCCTAAGCCCCACGCGCCAAGGGTTGGGTTTTCCCAGTTGTCTTCCACAAAACGAATATCGTGTTGTGTGGGGTCGAAGCCGAGCATTTTTAATGAGCCAAGATAAAGCTCTTGAATGTTGTCTGGAGAAGGCTTGATCACCACTTGGAATTGATAATAATGCTGCAAGCGGTTTGGGTTTTCGCCATAACGCCCATCAGTTGGACGGCGTGAAGGTTGCACATAGGCGAACGCCATCGGCTCTGGCCCAATCGCACGCAATGCCGTCATTGGGTGGGACGTGCCTGCCCCCACTTCCATATCAAAAGGTTGCACAATGGTACAGCCTTGCTCTGCCCAATAAGCCTGTAAGGCAAGGATCATTCCTTGGAAAGTTTTTACGTTAAATTTTGTATCCATAAGTGTTCTGTTTTCATAAGTTAAAGAAATGCGCTCATTATACTGGATAATAGGGAATTATCCCAGTGTTGCGTAAGGTTTATGTGATGATCACAATACAAATTTAGGATAAGGAAAATCAGCAGAGATAAGAGCTAACAAAGGAAAGAAAATCGCATCTATCATTTGGAGTTAAATGATAAAAAATAAGCCCCGCAATATGCAGGGCTTAAAATTTTGAAAAATCCGACCGCACTTTAGAAATTAAGTAAAATCAAAGTGCGGTGGTATTTTTTGGCAATTACCATTGATAGCCGACAGAACCACCCACAATGTAATTGTTACGAGTATTTGCCGATGCACCAACTTTAATCACCCATTTCTCATTGTCAGATACACGAGAAACCCCTAATGCAACCGCTGATTCGTTGCGGTAAGTTGTACCACCAACAGAAACCATTGATTTACCTGGTCTAGTTGGTTGAGGCAACATACCTAACGCCGCCGCACCTGCGATACCTGCACGGAGTTTTTTATCCATACGTTTCATATCGCCAGCAACTTTATTCACTTTGTTGTCAAGGTGATTTGCAACATTGCTAAGCTGTGCAACGTTCACTGCATCTGTTGGATCTTTACCTGGTGCAACGTTAGTAATTCTATTACCGCCGTTGTTTAAGCCATTTTGCGTTAAGCTCACTGCTTTATCACCCGTGCCGATAGTTACGCCATCGTTATTCACAACAGTGTTACCAGCAGTTACGCTATCAACTTTAAGGTTTTTGTTCAACGCAACTTTAACGCCAGATGAAGTAACAGAAGTGGTAATGTTTTCATCACCATTAACAGCTACTGTATCACCTAATTGACGGTTAAGTGTTTTGCCGTCATCTGCAGTAAAGTTCAAGCCTTTGTTGATCGCCGCAGTGTTGTTTGCAATGTTCGCAGCATTTTTCGCTACGTTTTGGTTAGTTTCGTGTAATTGACTACCGTTCACTGCATCAGTGCTATTTGCATCAATATTACCAGCTTTCACGCCTATGATTTTCGTGTTACCCGCATCAATACCATCGTTATTTATGCTAACGTGCGTACCAATTTTTGCACTATCAAATTTCACATCTTTTGCAGTGGATACGGTATAAATAGTTTGACCATCACTACCAACATCTGAATCAACAACGATATTATCACCTTCTTTTACTTCTGTTTTCACTGCTTTCGCGGCTTGTTGAACAGTGTAAAGCTGACTACCGTTTACTGCATCTTTGCTATTCGGGCTAATATCACCATCAGCAACATTGGTAATTTTGTTACCGCCATTATCTAAGCCATCTTTGCTTAGTTTCACTGGAGAATCACCATTGCTATTGGAAATCGTAATACCATCCGCATTGTTAATTTTGGTATCACCCATTGTTACGCTACCATCTGAACCAAGATCAATGTCTTTTGATAACTTAACTGTCAAGGTGTCTGAACCATCTGAAACAACGCCAATATTCTTCTCTGTCAGTTTACTTTCATCTGCACCACCTCTTACGTTCACTTTACTACCAAGTTTACGTTTAAAGTCTTTCGATGTATTGTCCCCTGAGAATGTTAACGGTGTTGTTATAGCTTTATCTAACGCTTCAATTGCATCACCTACAGAATGAACCTCTTTCGTATTGCCAGTTCCATCTGTTAAATCAGTAACCTTATAAGTAGGCTTACTTACTGTACCATCTGGATTTACTGTTGAATTACCACCCAAGGCGTTTGCTACACTTTCCGCAGTGTTATAAAGCTGGCTACCATTTACAGCATCTGAACTGTCTTTATTGACATCGCCTGCGTTCACACCTGTCACCTTGGTATTTCCCGCATTAATGCCATCATTGTTAATGCTCACGTTATCTCCGATCTTCGCACTATCAAATTTCACATTTTTCGCGGTGGATACGGTGTAAATAGTCTGACCATCGCTGCCAACATCTGAAGTAACAACGATATTATCGCCTTCTTTTACTTCTGTTTTCGCTGCCTTAGCTGCTTGCTGAACAGTGTAGAGCTGACTACCATTTACTGCATCTTTGCTATTCGGGTTAATATCGCCATCAGCAAGATTGGTAATTTTGTTACCGCCATTATCTAAACCATCTTTGTTTAGTTTCACTGGAGAACCACCATTGCTATTGGAAATAGTAATACCATCTGCATTGCTAATTTTAGTATCTCCCATAGTTACACTACCATCAGGACCTAAGTTAAGATTTTTAGCTAATTTCACAGTTAGTTTTGCATTATCGCCATCTTGTTCAGCAACAATACCGATATTATTGTCAGTCAGATTACTTTTATCTTTAACACCACCAACAATGGTAGCAGTTTGGTTTAATTTGATTGCAGCGTTTCCTATATCGCCAGCATATTTCACGCCGTCATTTAAGGTTGCCACTTGCTCATTATTCACTTCTAAACGAGGTTTCGTTGGACCATCTTTGCCATCAACGCCTGGCTTACCATCTGTTTTTGTCGTTAAGGTTACGCCATCTGCACCATCTTTACCGGCAATACTGATACCTGGTTTACCGTCATTGCCTGTATCGCCTTTAATGGATACGCCATTCTTACCATCTTTTCCAACCACATTAATTGTGCCTGCCTCTTTCGGAGCATTTGGATTTGATGGGTCTTCTGGGTTTCCAACAGTAATTTCATTACCAAGGGCAATTTTAAGTTGCTTATCTGCTGCATTTGCAGTAACCGTAATTCCTTTCTCGCCTTTCAGTTGAATAGATTTACCTAAGCCTTGCTTAACTTCAGTTTTACTATCATCTGTTAGAATAAACCCACCGTTAGTTGCATTAGTAATGTTATTTACAGCATTACTTAATTTATCTGCAACAACATAAAGTTGCGAGCCATTAATTGCATCAGTTGAATCTTTGTTAATACGTCCTGCCGCAACATTCGTGATAGTACGTTCTTTACCAGCGGAACCAACACTTAATGTTGCGATCGGTGAAGTTCCGGCAAAGCCATTGTAGGTAATCTTATTTACTGTTGCTTGTGTTGTTGGAACCGCAGCTTCGGTAATTGCGCCTGCTCCTAGTGCAACATCATTCTCATTTTTCGCTTGGGCATTTAACCCAACAGCAATAGCGTTATCTTTTAAGGCTTGTGCATTATTTCCTAAACTAATTGAATCGTTTACTTCACGCGTATCAGAATCACCTGATTCAAATATTGGGTTATTAGGATCGCTATTTACAACAACAGCGGTACCTGCTTGACGACCAATTGCGATATTATTGTTCCCATTTAGGTTTGCGCCAGCGGCATTACCTAATGTAACATTATCATTACCATTTAAAGCATTACCTGCTGAGATGCCTAAAGAAAGGTTATTTGAACCATTCAGTCCACCGCCAGCATAAATACCCATTGCGACATTATGGTTAGAGTCTGGATTTGTTTCACCAATTCCGATGCCTGCACCATCTCCAATCCCAATATTTGAGTATCCTGTCGCAGAATTTCCTGAATTTGTACCAATCCAAATGCTATTTTCAGCATTGCTACCAAGCCCTGCAGAATATCCCATAGAAACTACATTAGTACTCAGAGCCTCTGCAGAATCTCCCACTGCAATAGCCCCTGCAGCGGTTGCTTTTGCGTTATGGCCTACAGCAACAGCTGCTGGTTCATTTACATTATTACTAGAATCAGCAAGAGCATTGCTACCTATAGCAACATCATCAGCCCCTATAGCGTTGGCTCTTACACCCGCAGCAAGTGCGCCTTCACTTTTCGCTCCATTGTTATTGTAGTTTGCACTTTGCTTACCACCGTCGTTTACACTGTAATAACGTGTTTTTGCTACTTTAATTGCGTCATTAATAGTGTTTTGACCTGTGCCACCAATATCCGTCATTGTAATATTGCCAGTATTTGGATCTAATGTCGCATTGCCACCTAAAATATTTGTGGTAGTGTTTGCCACATTGCCAAGGGTGTTTGCCACCATATAAAGTTGCGAACCATTGATCGCATCGGTAGAAGCGGGATTAATACGCCCTGCTGCCACATTTTGAATTTGGCGTTGTTGATTTTTTATAGCTGGGGTTGTATCAGTAGCAGCTGCATCTGCAACACCGACAGAAACCACGCGGCTAGTTCCAATATTTGAACCAGCAAAACCAGAATAAGTAATGCCATTTACCGTTGCACTTGCTGTTTTAACCGCTCTACCTGTTACACTGTTTTCACCTAATGCCACTGAGCCAGCTAAGCTTGCATTTGCGGCATAACCCAATGCTAACGCCCCACCTTTCGCAGCAGTAGCGGAATAACCTAATGCAACAGCATTATTTTCTGACGCAATAGCCCCAGGCCCCACCGCTGTGCTAGAAGCACCTACAGCTTGGCTATATTGCCCCACAGCCATTGAGTTATTACCTTCAGCTTTAGCTACAGCACCAACGGCTAATGTTGTATTACCTGTAGCTTGGGCTTGCTGCCCTAAAGCAGTAGATGATACTCTAGCCACTGTATTTGAACCAATTGCGACAGCCTGATCTCCACTTGCATTTGCTTTATTACCTATTGCGGTAACAAAATTGCCCTCGGTATAAGTTCCTGTACCAATCGCAATAGAATCATTGTCATTTACCGTAACATTACTACCAATACCTATTACTCTTGCACTTGTTCCTGCTTTATCTTTTTGCACTTTGACGTCATTTCCAAGAACAAAAGATTCTTGCCCATTTACATAGTTGTTATTACCAACAACTCGGCTCGCTGTTGCTTGAGCTGTAAGTGCATTATTATTACCAAACACCCCTGCGTTATCTACAGAAATAGTACCGTTTTCATTACCCATACTATGGGTGCCAGAACCTGTAATAGTTGTTGAAATACCAATTGCGCCAGAGTTTGAGCCTCCAACCACGTTATTATTACCAATAGAAATTGCATTATTTGCCATTGCTTGAGCATTAATACCTATAGCAGTTGCATTTGTAGCCGTCGCCAGTGCTTCTGAGCCAATCGCGATAGAGCTTTCGGCGCTCTCTGTCGTACGAGCACTAGCACCAAAGGCAATAGAACGCTCACCTAATGCTTGAGTGTTAGTTGATGCGTCATAATTAGTTATGCGAGCTCCACCTTCATCTACTCCTCCAACAACATCTGCACTACCAATTGCAATTGCTCGATGTCCCGCAGCTTGAGAAGATTGTCCTATTGCCAAGCTACCTTTACCCGAAGCCCAGGATACGTTACCAATTGCCATTGCATAATCATTGGTTGCAGAAGATTGGCGCATCATCGCAAGAGAATTGAAACCTGAAGCACGAGAAGCAGTACCAATTGCAGTTGCACCTGTATGACTACCAATAGCATAAGGCCCTAACGCAAAACTCAATGCGCCAGATGCTTTTGAATAATCCCCTATTGCAACTCCTGAAGATTCGCCAGCTACATAATTACTCTGTGCTGTTGCCATCGCATTGGCACCTGTACCAATCGCAATACCATGAGCCGCTGGCAACAAGCCTGAATATAAGCCATTATCATTAGCTCTTGTAGGATCTAAATAACTCAAATTGCCAGGGTTCTTATAATCTAATGCCGTATCTCCCACTTGATCAGACGCTGCACTATTGGATATACTCACAGAACCATTTGATGTATTACTAATAGCTACATAAGCATTTGCTATTAAAGGAAAACTTGTTAATACACTTAACGAGATTAAATTAAAGAAAAAGTTTTTTACAGTTCGTAGAGGTTGTAGCGAGAAATCAACAAAAGTGCTTGATTTACCTTGCCGAGATGCTAATTCTGAAGCTACTATCCAATTTTGTTCAGCGTAATTCCAAATAATACGAAATATTTTATTCATAATATACAATACCTATTTTGAGTTACAAGAAATATCCATTTAAAAAATAAATGCATCCAAAATTCAAGTCGCGGATAATAACATGGAATCAGCACATTACTAGGCAATATAACGTAATTAATTGTAAATTTTATGTAAAGTAAAAAACATTAATTAGTTAAAAATATTTTTATAACCTACATTCATTTTTTCCTAAATTTTTTATAACAATAAATCATTTGGATACTCAGAAATAGTTAATTCTTCAGGAAAACAATTTATAATTATAAAAAATTTATAATACTCAATATTAAGTATAAAATATCATATTATAGATACCACCAAATAGAATTCGAAGCATCAACAAGAAAATTAGTACAATGGACTTACCTACGATGCAATTTTGTTGCAAAATACCGAACAGAACTATACAGAGTTATACTTCTCTAACTGCAGTTTTTCTCTTGATAAAACTATTTAGCCAAATTCAACCAATAGCATAAGAATTCTTTTATAAGATCAAGCTACCATAAAGCAAGGCTTTCATTATAGTCATTATTAGAAATGATAATCGGGCGGATGCATAAGTCCGCCGGTTTTAGTTTTTCATTTGTTGTCTGAAAAACATTGTTTGGTGACAAATCCCCCTTAATCTCTATTTGATCAGGTACATAAACCTGTCCTACGGAAGGAAGAGGAAATATTTGTAGAAAAATTCAAAAGGGATTTAACGCATTAATCAGGCGGATTTCCTCATAGTCAGCTAAATCCGTGAGAAAAATTGACCGCACTTTGATTTTATTTTGTTGCAGTAATGCGGTGCGTTGAGTGCCGATTAATAAGGGGCTGTCGGGGGTGAACCATTGTGAGCCTTGGCGAAGTATGAGATTGCCAATGGTACAGTCGGTGATTTTGCCTTGTTTCACGATAATGATTTCATCACAATCGCCTTTTTGTTTTAGCAATTGGTTGAAAATGGCGCGGTCGCTGTACTTCAGGTGGTAGTCAATGTCATCGCAAATCACGGGCTGGAAGCGTTGGTAGGTTTTGCGTTGATAGGGAAAACATTGCAGATGATATTGCGTGGCATTGTAGTCGATACGGCAGCGGATAATTGGGCTTTGAAGATTTGCCCAAAGTGCGGTGTTTTTTTGCAGAATTTTTGCGAGGGAAAAAATTTCATAAGGTTGTCCTGCATAAAATTCACGCAGGCTGTTTTCATAACGCTGTTGGTGCAAGGCTAGATTTTGCACTTGCCCGTTTTCAATGCACAGGGTTTCGAACAGGGGAAAATCCATTATTTTGTTCCTTGTTGAAATTTAAGTGGCACATAAATTTTCTCTAACAATTCTTGATATTCTTGCGAGGCACTGCTTTGAATGGTGATGCCGCCGCCACTGTGAAAAGCAGTGTTTCCGTTTTGCTGAGAAATAAAGCGAATTGCCACCGCACTTTCTAGGCTTTCACCGTTAAAAATACCAAACACGCCAGTGTAATAGCCCCGTGGTGCTAGTTCGGCTTGTTGAATGGTGGCAACGGTTTTTTCTTTCGGCGCACCGCTGATTGAGCCTGCGGGTAAAAGCTGGCTGAGCATTGTGCCGATGTTGGCTTGCCAGTTTTCCTTAAGATCGGCACAAATTTCAGAACTTGTCTGCCAGATCGCACCACGTTCGGTGAAAATCTTTTCTAAATAACGAAAACGCTTCACTTGCACATTTTGCCCGACGATAGCCAGATCATTACGCATTAAATCCACAATGGTATAATGTTCCCGTTGCTCTTTTTCGCAATTGAGTAATTGATTTTCTGCATCGGGAAGGTCTGCGTTAATCGTGCCTTTCATTGGATAAGTGAAAATTTGGTTATGCGCGATTTTCACGAAAGGCTCAGGGGAAAAGCAGATAAACTCGTTTTTAAACAAGAGTTTATATTTCGCTTGCGTAGCATAAAAAAGCGTAGTGAGATCGTAATTTATCACAATCGGCGTGGCATAAGTCAGATTAAGCAAATAGGAATTGCCTTGCTGTAGCGCCTGTTGCACAATCTCAAAACCTTGCTGATAAGTGGCGAAATCAATGGGAAATTTTTCTAACTTAAAGGGCTGTTTTGGGGCTGCTTTTTGTGCCGTTGCAAGATTATTTTGGCTAGCAAATTCAAACCAAATGCCTTGCTCTGCACATTGTGTAAGGGGGCAAATGATGGGCTTTTGCTGTTCAAAATCAATCAAAAAGAAAAAGGGCGTGCGTTGCGCACCTAAATGGTTGGCTTGCTGCACAAAGTGATTAAATGGCATAAGGACGATGAATCAAGTAAGATAACAAACATTTTGGTCATTGTAGTGAATCCCTGAGATGAACACAAATTTATTAATTATCAATAATCACGATTCTTTTACCTATAATTTAGTGGATTTAATTCGCCAATTTGACGTGCCGTTTTCTGTGGTGAATGTGGAACAGCTAAACCTTGATGAAGTGGACAATTTCAGCCATATTTTGATTTCCCCCGGCCCTGATGTACCGAGTGCTTATCCACAACTGTTTGCGATGCTGGAGCGCTATCAGCATCGCAAATCAATTTTGGGTGTTTGCCTTGGGCATCAAACCCTGTGCCAGTTTTTTGGTGCAACCTTGTATAATTTGCCGCAGGTGCGACACGGGCAAGCAAGGCAAATCAAAGTGCGGTCAAATTCTGCCTTATTTTTCGGCTTGCCTACGCAATTTCAAATTGGGCTTTACCATTCGTGGGCGGTCTCGCAGCAGGATTTTCCGCCACAATTGGAGATTACCGCCACTTGCGAAGATGATGTGATTATGGCTATGCAGCATCGCCATTTGCCGATTTTTGGCGTACAATTTCACCCAGAATCCTATATTTCAGAACAGGGCAAGGCGTTAATTGCTAACTGGCTGAAAACTTAAAGCTATCAATGGATTGGTGATGAATAGTTTTAAGCTATTAAATCTATCATTTATATCCATTTTATTTGTAAGGGATTAATCCCTATTATATTTCCAACAAAACAGAGGAGAACATACTATGGCAACAAATATCGGCTTAGACAAAGCAACTTCAGAAAAATTAGCACAAGAACTCAATAACTTACTTGCGACTTATCAAGTATTTTATATGAACGTGCGCGGTTATCACTGGAACATTAAAGGGGTAAACTTCTTTGAATTACACGCAAAATTTGAAGAAATTTATGATGATTTAGTGGTGAAAGTGGACGAAATCGCAGAGCGTATTTTGACGTTAGGTTACACCCCAAGCAATGCATTCAGCGAGTATTTAACCAAATCTTTAATCAAAGAACACACAGGCGTGAGTGCAGCACAAGACTGTTTAAGTGGCACATTAAGCGGTTTCAAAACCTTGTTAAAACAACAACGTGAAATTCTTGCTTTAGCAGCAGATGCTGATGATGAAGGGACAGCTTCACAAATGAGCGATTATATTAAAGAACAAGAAAAATTAGTGTGGATGTTTACTGCCGCTTGCGAAAGCTGCAACAGCTAATTTTTCTCGTAAAAAAGCAAATAAAAAGCGAATAAAAAACCACCGCACTTTAAAAGAGCGGTGGTTTTTTCATTTCTTTTTACTGATTAGGATCAATCAGCCTTATAGCCAATTAATATTGGCTTGGATCATAACCGTAATAAGCATTGGTTAAGATCACTTCCATATCTTCCACTAATGGCAAGCGTGGGTTCGCCGGTGAACATTGATCCTCAAAGGCAAGCAAGGCAATATCACGGCGTGCGTCAAGCCAAGTTTGCTCATCAATGCCTTGTTCTTTGAAGGACATTTGAATTCCTACGCTAGCGGCTAAATCATAACAAGCTTGGGCGAAAGATTTCACGCCCTCTTCTGGGGTTGCGCAAGGCAAGCCGAGCATACGCGCGATTTCTTGGTATTTCACATCAGCTTTGTAATGATTGTATTTCGGCCAAGTTGCCACTTTTTGCGGACGTGTGCCGTTATAACGAATCACGTGCGGCATTAAAATCGCATTGGTACGTCCGTGTGGTGTGTGGAAACGACCGCCAATTTTGTGCGCGAGCGAGTGGTTCATTCCTAAGAACGCATTGGCAAATGCCATTCCCGCCATTGTTGATGCATTGTGCATTTTTTCGCGCGCTTCTGGATCTCTTTCTTTCACTGAACGTTCAAGATTTTCAAACACGAGTTTAATCGCTTGCAAGGCTAAACCGTCAGTAAAATCGTTGGCGAGTACAGAAACATAGGCTTCCGTCGCGTGTGTCAGTACATCTAAGCCTGTATCTGCGGCAACGTGAGCTGGCACAGTCATTACCAAAGCAGGATCAACAATAGCAACCGTTGGAGTGAGTGAGTAATCGGCGATTGGATATTTTTTATCCCCCTCGGTGATCACCGCAAATGGGGTTACTTCAGAACCTGTACCTGAAGTGGTTGGAATACCAATAAAGCGTGCTTTGCGTCCTAATTGTGGGAATTTGAAGGCACGTTTACGAATATCCATAAATTTCTGTACGAGATCGCGGAAATCCACTTCAGGCTGTTCATAGAATAACCACATTACTTTCGCCGCGTCCATTGATGAGCCACCGCCTAGGGCAATAATGGTGTCTGGTTTGTAGCTGCGGATTAGCTCAACCCCACGGCGTACGGTTTCAATGCTTGGATCTGGCTCAACATCGGCGAATAATTGATAGGTAACGTGATTGCCGCGTGCGGTGATTTGTTTCGCAATTTTTTCTACAAAGCCTAAATCTACCATTGTGCGGTCGGTGATGATTACCACACGTTCCATTCCTTTCATTGATTGTAAATATTGGATTGAATCCCGTTCAAAATAGATTTTTGAAGGCACTTTAAACCATTGCATATTATTTCTCCGTCTGCCTACTCGTTTAATATTTAATAAATTCACCGCACTGACGTTGTTGCCTACGGAGTTTTTACCGTAAGAACCACAACCAAGGGTTAAAGATGGCAAGAAGGAGTTATAAACGTCCCCGATACCACCGAAAGTGGACGGTGAATTCCAAATCACACGAATGGCTTTCACTCGCTCACCAAATTCTTTGGCAAGGGCTGCATCTTTGGTGTGAATGGCAGCGGAATGGCCTAAACCGTTAAATTCCACCATTTGCTCGGCAAGTTTCACCCCTTCTTCACGGGAATGGGATTTAAGCAAAGCTAGCACTGGGGAAAGTTTTTCACGGGTGAGTGGCTCTTTTGGCCCAACTTCTTTACATTCAGCTAACAGAATATTGGTTTTTTCTGGCACTTCAAAACCTGCTTGTTGCGCGATCCAATGGGCGGGTTTACCCACTACGTTGGCGTTTAATTTTGCCCCTGCACAGTTTGCGCTGTTTGCTTTTGCGCCGAACATAAATTCTTCCAACATCGCTTTTTCTTTTTTATTGACTAGGTAAACGCCGTAAGATTTCATCTCTTTAATGAAATCGTCATAGATTTCCGCATCAACAATCGCCGCTTGTTCAGATGCACAAATCATTCCGTTATCAAAGGCTTTGGACATCACAATATCGTGTACCGCTTGTTGAAGATCTGCGCTTTTTTCCACATAAGCTGGCACATTTCCTGCCCCTACGCCTAAAGCAGGTTTACCGCAAGAATAAGCCGCTTCAACCATTGCGTTACCGCCTGTGGCTAAAATAGTTGCGATACCAGGGTGTTTCATTAACGCTGCTGTGCCTTCCATTGATGGTGTTTCAATCCATTGAATACAATGTTTTGGCGCACCCGCTGCCACCGCAGCATCATAAACAATACGTGCAGCGTGAGCGGAAGATTGTTGTGCCGAAGGGTGGAAAGCAAAAATAATTGGGTTACGAGTTTTAAGGGCGATAAGGGCTTTGAAGATGGTGGTGGAAGTTGGGTTAGTGGTCGGCGTGATACCGCAAATCACCCCAACAGGGTCGGCAATTTCGGTAATGCCTGTGACATCATCTTCACTAATCACCCCAACGGTTTTGAGATTCCGCATATTATTCACCACATATTCGCAGGCAAATAAATTTTTCGTTGCTTTATCTTCAAACACACCGCGCCCAGTTTCTTCATAAGCGTGCATTGCAAGCACACCGTGCTGATCGAGCGCCGCTACCGAGGCTTTCGCCACAATGTAATCAACCTGTTCTTGGTTGAGCTGGCGGAATTCTTCTAAGGCAACTAAGCCTTTTTCCACCAAGGCGTTCACTTCTGCTTGAGCTGGGCTAATTGTGTTTTCAACCACGTTACTCATAATGATTTCTCCTAAAGTTTTAAATTGATAATTTTTTTCTGCGAAAAATTATACCTACTTGGAGGGATAAGAGCGTAAACAATTTTGCATTAAAAGAGTAAACTGTGATCTAGATCAAATAGCAAAAATACGCTTATTTTACAAGCATTTAACTCCATTTTAACAAATGGCAAAATTGCCTTATTTTTTAAAGAGATCCAACCATCAGCAAAGCAAAGTGGAATTAATTTAAAAGGTGAAAAAAATCGCTTAAAATCTGTGTAGTTGATAATTATTCCTATTTGTTGAGGTTAAGTATGAACGAACGTATTTCTTTTGCTCAATTACTCAATTCTTCTATTTTACTCGGCTTTCTCGTGCTGGTTGGCTGGTCGGTGGCTTATTGTTATAACTGGGGATTGGCTTGGTATTATGGCTACCCTTGGGAAATCGTGGAAGTCGGAAGATCGGACATTGCACGCAGTTTATTCCACGTTCTCGGCGTATCTGCGTTTATGCTGCTGACCTATGTTTTAGGGATTAAACTATTGATTTTATTGAAAGCGAAACTCTCATCATCGCCTTTTAACTTTGTTCGCACGTTGCTAACTTGCTTCATTTTAAGCTTCCCATTATTTTTGGAAATTACCGTGCTGATTAAAGTGTTCACGCTTTATAGCTTATTAATTTATCTTGCTGGGCTGCTCATCATCAGCCTGCTACTATGCCGTTTTTCACCCGTTACAACATCTGTATGCTATGGCAATTTCTCACCACAAAACAAATCAACATCGTGCCGACAATGGTGGTGATTTATTTTTACTTTGTGATCCTTGCTTGTCTTGTGGGTTACCTGCGTCCTTTTAACAAAGAGATGTATCACAAGCTAGAGATCAATGCCGAGCAGTATTTTATCCTAGCCAAGAACTGCAACAGCCTGATTTTAGGCAAAAGCTATGAAAAGGGTGGTAAGGATTTCTATTTAATGCCTTGTCATTACGGTAATAAAGGGGATATTTGCCATATTGTGGCGGGTATGGCAGAAAAATAGCTTCTTTCCTCAACAAAAAAAGTGCGGTGGAAAATACCGCACTTTTTTTGCCATTTTATTTATAAAACCAAAGAATTTTTGCTTTATTGTTTACTAATAAGAAAAAAAGTATTCACGAAAGGGGGGCTTTATCTCCCAATTCTGCGGCGTAAAATATCCCCCGTAAAACAAATTAACGAACAGAATTAGGAGCGTAAATATGAACACAGTATTTCATTCAGCAGATAGCCGTGGCAATGCAAATCACGGTTGGTTAAAAAGCCGTCATACCTTTAGCTTTGCCAATTATTATGATCCAGCGCGTATTCATTTTGGTGCATTGCGTGTGATCAATGATGATTATGTAGAAGGGGGAATGGGCTTTGGCACACACCCACACGACAATATGGAAATTATTTCTATTCCATTAAGTGGTGATTTAGCACACAAAGACAGTATGGGGAACGGCAGTGTGATTCGCCAAGGTGATATTCAAGTGATGTCAGCTGGAACAGGCATTACACACAGCGAAATGAACCCAAATGCGGACACACCAGTGCAATTTTTACAAATTTGGGTGTTTCCAAATCAACGTAATGTGACACCACGTTATCAGCAAATTAGCATTGCTGAAGGGGAAAAACGCAATGATTTCCAACAAATTCTTTCACCGAATGCCGATGATGAAGGCGTGTGGATTCACCAAGATGCGTGGTTCTCTCTTGCGAAATTTGATCAAGGTACGAGCAAAACTTATAACCTTCATAAAGCAGGCAACGGCGTGTATGCTTTTGTATTAAAAGGCAACGTGACGATTGCAGGAAAACCGCTATCAAGCCGTGATGGTTTAGGTATTTGGGATACCGAAAGTTTCGATGTGGTGGCCGATTCCGACACAGAAATTCTGTTAATGGAAGTGCCAATGGAATTACCACAATAAGGGCTTAAAACATAAAATCGCTTATCTTTCGGGATAAGCGATTTTTTTATAAAACAGAAGTGCGGTGGAAAATTTCCGAATTTTTCACCGCGCTTTATCTTTTGCCGTTAGTTAAAGGTGTTACATTGGCTTGGCTCACCAGTTTGCAAACCACGTTTAAACCAAGTTAAACGCTGTGCAGACGTGCCGTGGGTAAAGCTGTCTGGCACGGCATAGCCTTGTGAGCGTTTTTGTAAGCGATCGTCCCCAACCGCTTCAGCAGCGCGGAAGGCTTTTTCTAAATCGCCTGTTTCAAATAGGCCAGTTTTGGCGGCTTGATTAGCCCACACACCGGCAAAACAATCTGCCTGCAATTCTAATTTAACCGAAAGCTGATTGGCTTGTGCTTGGCTAAGGCTTTGTTGCGCGCGATGAACTTTCGGCAAAATACCAAGCAAGTTTTGGATATGGTGTCCGACTTCGTGAGCGATCACATAGGCAAAAGCAGATTCCCCTTCCGCACCGAGTTGATGTTTCATATCACTATAAAAAGACAGATCCAAATAAACACGATGATCGTTCGGGCAGTAGAACGGCCCCATTGCAGATTGTCCTGTGCCACAGGCGGTGGAGGTCGCGCCATTGTACAGCACCATAATAGGCGGGGCATAACGCTGATTTTGTTGTGCGAAATAATTTCCCCACACGGTTTCTGTATCCGCTAATACCACCCGAGAAAGGCTGTTAAGCTCTTGTTCTTCTTGGCTACTTACCGTATGGTTAGCTTGACTGCCAAAATCAGGTGTGCCGACAAGCCCTGATAAATCAACGCCATAATAAGCACCAACCAATAAAATAATAAAGCCGAGCACGCCCGTTTTTTTACCGCCGCCGAAACCGCCTCTTGCACTTCTTCTGTCTTCCACATTGGAACTTTCTCTACGACTTTGCCAACGCATAATTTTTCCTCAGTTACTAAAATTGGCGGCTATTTTAGTATAAAAGAAAGAAAAGTGCGGTGCTTTTTTGCGAAGAATTTTCAATTAATGTAAAGATCAAGATTATTTACAGAAGGCATATAGACTTATGAAGATGAATTGGGTAGGCTTAGCAGCCTAACTCAATGTTTTATAAATAAGGAGCTAAAAATGGGTTTATTTGATTTTGTTGGCGATATTGGTCGCAAACTTTTCTCTAAAAAGGAAGACGCCTCTGAGGCCGTGGAAAAGCACATTGCGGAAGATAATCCTGGGGTGGAAAATCTTTCGGTTAAAGTGGAAGATGGCGTGGCTAAAATTGAAGGGAATGCAGCTTCTGCGGAAGCCTTAGAAAAAGCGATTTTAATGGCTGGTAACGTGGTAGGCATTAATTCAGTAAATGTCGATGGTGTAGCCATTGAGAACGGTGAAAGTTTGGCAACTGATGAAGAATTTTATGTGATCCAAAAAGGCGATACCCTTTGGAAAATCGCAGAAAAAACCTATGGCAATGGAGCAAAATACACAGCCATTGTTGAAGCAAATAAAGAAGTGATTAAAGATGCGGATAAGATCTTCCCAGGTCAGAAAATTCGTTTACCAAAATCACTTTAATTAAGCATATAGCAAAAGCCTTATTCTGTAAGGCTTTTCTTTTTTAGCGTAAAAAATAGCCAGTTGTGGTTTTTTATTTCTCAATATCTCGACGGGCGAGCGTTGTATCGCTATAATTTGGTGTCTTTTTAACTTTTTACTAACGTGTTCGGTGTTAGTGTTCGCCGAGTGCAAATTCATTTTGAGGTAACATAATGTCATTTAATATTGAAACAACTCAAGGTCTTGAGCGTCGTGTAACTATCACCGTTCCTGCTGAAACCGTAGATCAAGCGGTGCGTGAAGAATTAAAACGTGTCGCAAAAAATGCACGCGTAGATGGTTTCCGTAAAGGTAAAGTTCCACCACATATTATTGAAAAACGTTTTGGTGCATCTGTGCGTCAAGATGTGTTAGGTGATTTATTACAAAAACACTTCTTCAACGTGCTTGTAGATAGCAAAGTGAATCTTGCTGGTCGTCCAAGTTTCAATGTTGAACAGTTTGAAGCAGGTAAAGATCTTGTTTTCACTGCCACCTTTGAAGTGTATCCAGAAGTAGAATTAAAAGGTTTAGATCAAATTAAAGTAGAAAAACCTGTTGTTGAAATCAGCGAAGCAGACATTGATAAAATGGTTGATGTGTTACGCAAACAGCAAGCAACTTGGGAAGAAACTCAAGAGCCAGCAAAAGCCGATGATCGTGTAACCATTGATTTCGTTGGCACTGTTGATGGCGAAGAATTTGAAGGCGGAAAAGCAACAGACTTCGTATTAGCAATGGGCCAAGGCAGAATGATCCCTGGTTTTGAAGAAGGTATCATTGGCCACAAAGCTGGTGATCAATTTGATATTGATGTCACTTTCCCTGAAGAATATCACGCAGAAAACTTAAAAGGTAAAGCAGCGAAATTCGCTATTACCTTGAAAAAAGTAGAAGTGATGGTATTGCCTGAATTAACAGACGAATTCGTAGCAAAATTCGGCCCGAACACTAAAACTGTGGCAGATTTACGCGCAGAAATCGCGAAAAATATGCAACGTGAATTGAAAAATGCGTTAACTGCACGCGTTAAAAATCAAGTTATCGAAGGGTTAATTGAACAAAATCCAATTGATGTACCAGCTGCAGCCGTTGAACAAGAAATTGAAGTGCTACGCCAACAAGCAGTGCAACGTTTTGGTGGCAATGCACAACAAGCGGCACAATTACCACGCGAATTATTTGAAGAGCAAGCAAAGCGCCGCGTTCAAGTTGGCTTATTGCTTTCTGAAGTGATCGCATCAAATGAATTAAAAGCGGACGAAGCACGCGCTGACGCAATGATTCAAGATATTGCTTCTGCTTACGAACAACCAGCAGAAGTAGTGGAATACTACAAAAACAACAAAGAATTAATGAACAATATTCGTAACGTTGTTTTAGAAGATCAAGCCATTGATGCCGTGTTAGCGAAAGCACAGGTAACTGAAAAACCAGCATCATTTGATGAAGTAATGAATCCACAAGCATAATTTGCTGTAACTTATTGATTTCAAAGTGCGGTCGTTTTTTTCACAAAAATGACCGCACTTTTGTTATATAATTCACCCTTCAAGTGGCTTGAACTTAACTCAGTGTAAAGCAATGGTTTAAATTCAATTTACTATAATTTTTATAACCCTTTGATAGAAAAGGAAAACCAATGGAGAATACAATGGCTTTAATTCCTATGGTGGTTGAACAAACCGCGCGTGGCGAACGTTCTTACGATATTTATTCACGTTTATTAAAAGAGCGTATTATTTTTCTAAGCGGTCAAGTTGAGGACAATATGGCGAATTTAATCGTGGCTCAACTGCTGTTTTTAGAATCAGAAAATCCAGATAAAGATATTAGCCTGTATATTAATTCACCGGGCGGTGTAGTAACGGCAGGAATGGCAATTTATGACACAATGCAATTCATCAAACCTGATGTGCGTACCCTATGTATTGGGCAAGCCTGCTCAATGGGCGCATTTTTGTTAGCGGGCGGTGCACCAGGTAAACGTGCAGCATTGCCAAATGCACGCGTGATGATTCACCAACCGTTAGGTGGCTATCGCGGACAAGCTTCGGATATTCAAATCCACGCACAAGAAATCTTGAAAATTAAGCATACTTTAAATGAAAGATTAGCGTTTCACACAGGACAGCCTTTTGAAAAAGTGGAACAAGATACCGACCGCGATAATTTTATGGCCGCCGAAGAAGCGAAATTATACGGTTTAATTGATGAAGTATTAGTGAAAAGAGAAACGGAATAAGTTATGACAACAGAACAACAGCTCCATTGCTCAATGTGCGGCAAGGAGCGCAGTGAAGTGCAAAAATTGATCGCAGGTGAAGACGGCGCGATTTGTAACGAATGTATTGAGCTTTGCCATAATTTGCTGGTTGATGCTGAAAAGCAAGAGCAAGCGGAAGCAAATCAAACCACAGAATTACCAACCCCACACCAAATTCGCGCCCATTTAGATGATTATGTTATCGGGCAAGATTATGCCAAAAAAGTGCTAGCGGTAGCGGTATATAATCACTACAAACGCCAGCAAGTAGGGTATAAATCAGATGACGTGGAATTAGGTAAAAGTAACATTTTGCTAATTGGCCCAACAGGAAGCGGAAAAACCTTGCTCGCGGAAACCTTAGCAAGAACCTTAAATGTGCCTTTCGCAATGGCAGATGCCACCACGCTAACCGAAGCAGGTTATGTGGGGGAAGATGTGGAAAACGTGCTGCAAAAATTATTGCAAAATTGTGATTATGACATCGAAAAAGCAGAAAAAGGCATTATTTACATTGATGAGATTGATAAAATCACGCGTAAATCTGAAAACGCCTCAATCACTCGTGATGTATCAGGGGAAGGCGTGCAACAAGCCTTGCTGAAATTAATTGAAGGCACAATTTCGTCTATTCCACCACAAGGCGGACGCAAACATCCACAGCAAGAAATGTTACGCCTTGATACGTCTAAGATCTTGTTTATTTGTGGTGGCGCGTTTGCAGGCTTAGAAAAAATTGTAGAAAAACGTGTTCACGTTGGCAGTGGTATCGGTTTTGGCGCGGAAGTAAAAGGGCAGAACGATAAAGCCACGCTGACCGAATTATTCACTCAAGTTGAGCCAGACGATTTAATGAAATTTGGCTTAATTCCAGAGTTTATCGGACGTTTACCTGTGATCGCACCCCTTGCAGAATTAGATGAAGAAGCCCTTATTCAAATTCTTACCGAGCCGAAAAACGCACTTACTAAGCAATATCAAGCCTTGTTTGGGTTTGAAAATGTTACCCTTGAATTTACTCGCGAAGCCTTAGTGGCAATGGCGAAGAAAGCGTTAGAGCGTAAAACTGGCGCACGCGGCTTGCGTTCTATCGTAGAAGGCTTGCTGCTTGACACAATGTATGACTTGCCATCAATCGAAAATCTTGAAAAAGTGATTATTGATGAAAATACCGTTGTGGATAATGAACCGCCGAAAATGATTTACAAATCTTAAGGCAAAAGGCTTAAATGCGTCTAAAATAAGTGCGGTGGAAATTTTTCAATTTTTCCACCGCACTTATTTTTTAGCTAAATTTTTGTTGGCGTAAGCGTTTTAAAATCTCTTTGAGCTTACTTTCAAGTGGCGCAGTGAATGTTAAGGTTTCCTGCGTTTTCGGGTGTTCAAGGCGAATGGCATAAGCGTGCAAAAACAACCGATCTAAACCTAATTCCGTCATTTTGCTATCAAACTGTTTATCGCCATATTTGCTGTCTAAGGCGATAGGGTGGCCTGCGTATTGTGTATGTACGCGAATTTGGTGAGTTCGCCCAGTAACAGGGGACGCTTTTACCAAGGTAGCATTGTCATAGCGTTCTTCAATGCTAAATAAGGTTTCTGACGGTTTGCCTTGCTCGCTTACGCACACAATCCGCTCTCCGCCAGCTAATTCATTTTTCAGCAAGGGCGCTTTGATCGCTTTGCAGTGAGATTGCCATTGCCCACGCACTAAGGCGAGATAATCTTTGCGTACTGTTTTATTACGCAGTTGCTCGTGCAAATGACGCAACGCCGAGCGTTTTTTCGCCACTAATAAAATGCCTGAAGTATCCCGATCTAAACGATGAACTAACTCTAAAAAACGTGCTTCAGGACGCAATGCTCTTAAGGCTTCAATCACGCCAAAATCTAATCCACTGCCACCGTGTACCGCAATGCCCGAAGGCTTATTGAGTACCAATAAGGCATCATCTTCAAAAATAATTTGCTGTTCTAATTGCGCAACTTTGTTGAGCTTTTTCGATACTGGCGCTTGCGTTTTCTCACTCACACGCACAGGCGGCACGCGCACTACATCACCGCTTTGTAGTTTATATTCTGGCTTAATTCGTCCTTTATTGACCCGCACTTCGCCCTTGCGCAAAATGCGATAGATTAAACTTTTCGGCACGCCTTTGAGCTTATTTAACAAATAGTTATCAATGCGTTGCCCCGCTTCATCTTCGCTAATCTGCAACATTTTTACGCTAGGATTTACAATTTTTTCATCAGTTTTTTTCGACATTGGTTTCATTTTATCCTTTGCAAAATTGGGCGGATTATAGCACAAATGAGCGGATTTACCTTGCTAAAAAATCCCTATCGTTAGATAATAGAGCGAATTTTTGCCAGCTTACTGGGAAAAATGAAATAAACGCAAAGACAACGCCGCAAACGGCATAAGACGTTGTTTTATAAAATAAATTTTGTCCAAATTAATTTTGTTACTGCGATAACAGAATAAAAAACAGACAATAAGTGTGATAAAAATCACCCACGCTTGCAAAATAATTATTTCAGTCATTTTGTTTGTATCGAAAATTGTTCTTCGATAACGCAATCAATGCACCCAGCAACTGACAGTCGAGAGAATGACATTTTGCGACAGACACGAGGTCGATTGCGAAGCCAAAGTGCGGTGGTTTTTTATGACAAATTTAAGATGAAAATATAAGAGAAAATCGAATGAAAAGAATGTTAATCAACGCAACCCAAAAAGAAGAGTTGCGTGTTGCCCTCGTTGATGGGCAACGTTTGTTCGACTTGGACATTGAAAGTCCAGGCCACGAACAAAAAAAGGCCAATATTTATAAAGGCCGCATCACCCGTGTTGAACCTAGCCTTGAAGCCGCATTTGTTGATTACGGTGCGGAACGCCATGGTTTCCTTCCTTTAAAAGAAATTGCTCGTGAATACTTCCCTGCGGATTATGTGTATCAAGGTCGCCCAAATATTCGTGATATTTTGCACGAAGGGCAAGAAGTTATCGTTCAAGTAAACAAAGAAGAACGTGGCAACAAAGGGGCGGCGCTCACCACTTTCGTTTCCTTAGCAGGTAGCTATTTGGTGATTATGCCAAATAATCCAAGAGCTGGCGGAATTTCTCGCCGCATTGAAGGGGAAGAACGTTTAGAATTAAAAGAAGCCTTAAGCTCGCTTGATGTGCCAGAAGGTGTGGGGTTAATCGTGCGTACCGCCGGCGTGGGCAAATCCCCAGAAGAATTACAATGGGATTTAAAAGTCCTATTACACCATTGGGAAGCCATTAAACAAGCCTCTGAAAGCCGTCCCGCGCCATTTTTAATTCACCAAGAAAGTGATGTGATTGTCCGCGCGATTCGTGATTACTTACGCCGTGATATTGGCGAAATTTTGATTGATAATCAGAAGGTTTATGAAAAAGCCAAAGCACACATTAAATTAGTGCGTCCTGATTTCATTAATCGCGTTAAACTCTATCAAGGCGAAGTGCCATTATTCAGCCATTATCAAATTGAATCGCAAATTGAATCAGCGTTCCAACGTGAAGTGCGTTTACCGTCTGGCGGCTCAATTGTGATTGATGTGACTGAAGCGCTCACCGCTATTGATATTAACTCGGCACGCTCAACCCGTGGCGGCGACATTGAAGAAACCGCGCTCAACACTAACCTTGAAGCGGCTGATGAAATCGCGCGTCAGTTACGCTTGCGTGATTTAGGTGGCTTAATTGTTATCGACTTCATTGATATGACCCCAATTCGTCATCAACGTGAAGTGGAAAATCGTATGCGTGATGCGGTGCGTCAAGATCGTGCGCGTATTCAAATTAGCCGTATTTCTCGTTTTGGCTTATTAGAAATGAGCCGTCAGCGTTTAAGCCCGTCTTTAGGGGAATCTTCCCATCACGTTTGCCCGCGCTGTCAAGGCACAGGGAAAATTCGTGATAACGAATCACTCTCTCTGTCTATTTTACGTTTATTGGAAGAAGAAGCGATCAAAGAAAACACCAAACAGGTTCACACTATTGTGCCGGTGCAAATTGCTTCTTACCTGCTTAATGAAAAACGTAAAGCCATTAGCAGCATTGAAAGACGCCATAACGTAGATATTGTGGTTGCCCCAAATGAGGCAATGGAAACACCGCATTTCAGCGTATTCCGTGTGCGCGAGGGTGAAGATGTTCACGAGTTAAGTTATAACTTAGCCAAATTACATCAAGATCAAGATGATAATTTTGCCGCAGAAGAATCTTTGGTTACGCGCAATATTGAAACCGCGGCAGTAACTACTGAAAGCGTGCTAGAAAATGCAGCGGTATCTTTAGCGATTGAAACGCCAGCGCCAATGCCTGTGGCGAAGAAGGAAAATAAACCTTCATTAATTTCGCGTATTTTAGCGAAAATTAAATCGCTCTTTGTGGAAGAAAAAGAAACAAAGAAAACGCCAAATCGTTCTAATAAAAACAACCGCCGCCGCAATCAAGAACGCCGCAACACGCGCCGTAATCGTAATGAAAATGGGCGTAATGTGGAAGATAAGCGTCAAGAGAAAGTGGTGGAACAAGAAACACGTTCGTCCCGTAAGGCAAAAAAAGCACAAGCTGATGAAAACCAGCAAAATCATCTTGTTGAAACTAAGGTGATTGAAGAAGTGATTGAGCAAGCGCAACCACGCCGCCAACGCCGTGATTTACGCAAAAAGGTGCGTGTTGCCGAAGTGCAAGAACCTGTTGCACCAACAACAGAAACAGCAGAAGTGGTGGAAACGCGCCAAGTTGCAGCATTACCTGTTCAAAAAGACGCTGTTGAAGTCAATGCAGTAGAAAATGTGGTAACGCCAGCACTTGAAATTGAGGAAAATACAGAGAGCGGTGAAAAACGTCGCGATAATCGTCGCCGTTTACCACGTCATTTACGCGTGAATAATCCTCGCCGTCGCCGTCAATCGCAAGGCGAAGAAAAATCACCAATGCCATTATTTGCCGCCGTAGCATCACCAGAATTAGCCAGTGGTAAAGTGTGGATTGATAGCAATGTATTTACCAATAATAAAGGCAATGCGTTTTTATCCGTAGATGAATTGCTTGAGCAACAAAATAATCAATCAGAAGCTGCAGTGGTAACGCCGGCGACGAAATTGATTGTGCAAAACAGTGCTGATGAACCTAAACCATTAGCGGGATTTATTACCCAGCCTGCGAATGAATCGGTGGAGAAGAAAGTTCAGGCTTCTTTACAGCGTTTAAATTCAGTGAGTGCAGAGCCTGCGGCTAATGCAGTGGAAGAGTTTTCTCAACCAGCAAAAATTGAGGAAAAAACCGACCGCACTTATGAATTTACAGGGCGTTTAGGTACGGTATCCGCCGTGGAGCATACCAAAGCGCAAATGACCTTGGCGAAAGCGATTGAAAGTGAAAATACGGCTTATCCAATCGTGCAATGGAAAGAGTCGCGCTATTATTTTTATGGGCGTGGTTCGGCTGGTCATCATAGTGCGATTAGCCACGTTTATTCCGAGCCAACCAAAGCGGTAGCCGAAGAATAATCGCTTTCCTGATTGAATTAAAACCGAGCATTAATATTCTTAATGCTCGGTTTTTTGTTTAAGCCCTAATCAAGTTGCTGTAAAAAAAAGCAATCAATTTAATTTTTATTTTCTTGCTTGACTTGGTATAGCAAAATTCGTATTATTCACCTCGCTTAAATCACGGAGGAATGGTCGAGTGGTTGAAGGCACCGGTCTTGAAAACCGGCGAGGGTTTACGCCCTCCGTGAGTTCGAATCTCACTTCCTCCGCCATCAAATTCTTGAGAAAGCCCTCCTTAATAAGAGGGCTTTTTCTTTATCTAAAATTTTATTTGTTATTTTCTGTTCAGGGTTATTACGAAATTCTTTTCATTTTGTCATCTCCCGTTTTTCCTGAATAAAAATCTTTAAACCACTTTAAAATACAGTGATGAAAGGCATTGTGAAAATTGTTCTTACCTAATCGCAGTGTGGAATTCATTGTGCTGTTTTAGGAAAATGCCAGCATCGCTTACGTGATCAAGCTTGCTTTGGGGCGTTAATAATGGAACGAAAGAAAGGAAAAGCATTTTGTTTAAGCACAATATTCAAATCAAATTGGTTGGTAAGATCAGTAATAACACAGCAAATCAGGTGGCAAAACTGTTTGCTGTTGCGGCGTTGATTATCGCGTTCGCTGTGTTGTTGGGAATAGGGGCGACATTGTTCAGTTATTTTTAGTCAGTCAATGTTTTCATTCGGCAAAAAATAAGTGCGGTGGAAAATTTGGAAATTTTTCACCGCACTTAATTATTTTTGTTAAATGTAATTATTCTTCTTCAATAAAGCGAGTGGCTTTGTAACGCGGATTCATCAGATTTTCTAAAGAGAGAATATCGTCAAGTTGCTCTTCTGTGAGTAAGCCACGTTCTAGTACCACTTCGCGCACGCTTCTTCCTGTTTCTGCACAAATCTTACCAACAATATCACCATTGTGGTGGCCGATAAACGGATTGAGATAAGTAACAATGCCGATAGAATTTAATACATAGTTACGGCACACGTCTGCGTTCACGGTGATGCCATTCACGCATTTATCACGCAAGTTCACACACGCATTGCTGAGAAGTGAAATGGATTCAAACATTGCTTGACCAATCACCGGTTCCATTACGTTGAGCTGTAATTGCCCAGCTTCTGCGGCGAAAGTCACGGTGGTGTCGTTACCGATCACTTTAAAGCACACTTGGTTCACCACTTCTGGCACAACTGGGTTTACTTTGGCTGGCATAATGGACGAACCTGCTTGTAATTCTGGCAAGTTGATTTCATTTAGCCCTGCTCTTGGGCCTGAAGATAAAAGACGTAAGTCATTACACACTTTGGATAATTTCACCGCAGTGCGTTTTAATGCACTATGCACCATCACATAAGCGCCACAGTCGGAAGTGGCTTCGATTAAGTTTTCAGAAGGTACGCAAGGCAGTTGGCTGACTTCAGCAAGGTATTTCACCGCCAGTTCCGCATAGCCTTCAGGGGTGTTTAACCCCGTACCAATGGCGGTTGCGCCAAGATTGACTTCAAGCAGTAATTTTGCTGTGCGTTTTAGGTTACGCACTTCTTCTTCCAATAACACGGAGAAAGCTTTAAATTCTTGCCCTACGGTCATTGGCACGGCATCTTGTAATTGGGTGCGTCCCATTTTTAGCACATCGGCAAACTCTTTGGCTTTGGCTTCAAAACCTTTTTGTAGATAACGGATATTTTTCAGCAAGTGCATAATGCTGTTATATACCGCAATGCGGAAGCCCGTTGGGTAGGCGTCATTGGTGGATTGGCTGGCATTAACGTGATCCATTGGATCGATAATGTCATATTCACCTTTTTTATGCCCGAGCAATTCCAACGCAAGGTTGGCGATCACTTCATTGGTGTTCATATTCACGGAAGTACCTGCACCGCCTTGATACACATCTGTTGGGAATTGATCCATACAGCGTCCATTTTCTAGCACTTCATCGCAGGCTTTGACAATGGCATTGGCAATTTTTTTCGGAATTGCCCCTAGCTCGCCATTGGCTAGCGCGGTGGCTTTTTTCACCATCACCATTCCGCGTACAAATTCTGGCACGTCAGAGATGGTATCATCTGAAATGTTGAAATTTTCCATTGCGCGCAATGTGTGAATGCCCCAATAGGCATCATTTGGCACTTCGCGTTCACCTAATAAATCCACTTCAATACGAGTATCTTTCATAATAATTTCCTTATGCTCGGTTGTTCGTGAAATCATTATAGTCATTTCATTAGGCGAAAAAATTGAGCTAGATCACATTGCGAAAAAGGGATCTAAGATATTAATTTATCGCTAGAATTAGATTTTTTTGTGCTTCAAGGCGGAAAGCATTTTATCGCCTTAACAGGAAAGCGAAAAAATGTTCCTTAAACTTAATGCAATGCCGTCTTCATCATTGCTCGCAGTGATTTGTTTGGCAATGCGTTTAATTTCCTCTGGTGAATTGCCCATTGCAATGCCTAAGCCCACATATTGCAGCATATCAAGATCATTAAAATTATCGCCAAAAGCAATGATGTCTGCTTTATCTACGGCTGCTCGCTGTGCCATAAATTGAATGGCATTGGCTTTGGTCGCCGCTTTGTTCATTATTTCTAAATATTCTTTTTTAGAACGGTGAATAGAAAGCTGTGGAAATTGTTGTTTAAGCAAAGGCTCAATTTGCTCAATCTGTGTCGCTTCGCCCATTAATAAAATTTTGTGTACGTTACTTAAATGTTGCGGTTTTTCTTTTGCTTTTAGCCCTGTGATGTCGCTTTCTTGCTTAATCCAATGGCTGTCTAAATCTGTGGTAAACCAATCAAGATGAGAATAATAGCTCACTGAAAGCGTAGGGTGCTGGGCTAAGATCTGATCCAGTTGAAGCAAAAGCGTATTTTCTAAGGTGATGGAATAAAGTGCGGTGAGATTTTTGTCTAAAATTAATGCCCCGCTGTAGCAGACAATTTCATTTTCATTATGAAGTTGTTCCATATAAGGCAAAATGGCGTAAGGGGGGCGCGCGGAAACAGGAATAAAAGGAATGCCTTGCTGCATAATGCGTTGTATGGCTTGTGCCGTTGCTGAGCTAATTTGATGTTGGCTATTTAGCAAGGTGCCGTCCATATCTGAGAAAACCATTTTATATGTCATTGTCTTTACTCCTTTTCGAGCCAAATTGCGTTTTCATTCTAAGAATCCCTCAGCAAAAAGTAAAGGTTATGTAAATAGCTTCTCTTTTCTTCGCTTCTTTTTGTGATACAGATCATATTTTCAACAAAAAGACGTTTAATCTGCCAAAAATTAGGATTACACTTTCTGAGTATTTGCAATCGGTTGCATTGCTTTACTTATTTTGCTGAAACGTTTTTTCAAACAAATTTGGAGGTTATATGACCCATATTATTGTTGCAACGCACGGTAAATTTTCAGAAGAACTGGTAAATTCAGCGGCAATGGTTTACGGCGAAGATGAAAATACCCACGTTGTAACCTTTTTACCGGGTGAGGGTGGAGAGCATTTAGTCGAGAAATATCAGGCGATTATTGCCCAATTACCAGAAAATGAACCCGTTCTATTTTTGGTGGATTTATTTGGTGGTAGCCCTTATAACGCGGCAAGCCGTGTTGCCACAATGCGTGGAGAAAATACAGATATTGTAACTGGCGTGAATTTGCCAATGCTACTTGAGGTGTTAGACGCGAAAGACGACGCTTCTCTCGCGGAATTAGTGAGTACGGCAAAAGAAGTGGGCGTGGCGGCAGTGCGTTCGTTCCAGCCTGAGAAAACCACAACAAAACAGGTAGCGCCTGCTCAAGTTGCCACTTCAGAAACACCAAAAACTTCAGAAAAAAGCACCGCACTTACTGGCAATATGAATATTTCTTTATTACGCATTGATAGCCGTTTGATTCACGGTCAGGTGGCGACCTCTTGGGCGAAAGCAGTGAAGTGCGAGGCGATTTTTGCGGTGAGTGACGAAGTGTCTGAAGATCCAATCCGCCGTGATTTGCTCTTGCAAGTTGCGCCAGAACATTTGAAATCCTATGTGATTCCCGTAGAAAAAGCCATTAAGGTTTACCACAATCCGAAATATGCAGGGAAGAATATTCTGTGGCTGGTAACCAATCCAACAGATATTGTTCGCCTAATTGAAGGGGGCGTGAAAGTGGATAAAGTGAATGTGGGCGGTATGACTTATAAAGAAGGCAATCAGCAGCTTTCACAAGCGGTTACCGTAAACCAACAAGATGTGGAAGCGTTCCGTAAATTATTAGATTTAGGGGTTGATCTGAGCTTGCAACAAGTGGCAAGCAGCCCGAAAGAACCATTAACCAAACAAAAACTTGACGCATTAAAATTCTAATTAAGAGGACTTATTTATGACGACTATGGAAATTATCCTCGTTACCCTTGTTGCCGCAATTTGCGGTATGGGGAGCGTGTTAGATGAAAGACAAACTCACCGTCCACTAGTGGCTTGTACGCTGATCGGTTTAGTGCTAGGTGATATTACTTCTGGCGTGATTATTGGCGGTACGCTCGAAATGCTTGCCCTTGGCTGGATGAACGTTGGGGCGGCA
Organism: Avibacterium gallinarum; assembly: GCF_002921135.1. GTDB lineage: Bacteria > Pseudomonadota > Gammaproteobacteria > Enterobacterales > Pasteurellaceae > Avibacterium > Avibacterium gallinarum. The sequence goes on from NZ_PQVJ01000019.1 coordinate 123,860, forward strand.
ATGGCGCCTGATGCAGCCTTAGCCTCGGTGATCGCAGCTATTTTGGTGATCAAAGGTGGGCAAGATAAAGGCACGGCGATCGCTATCGCCATTCCTGTGGCAGCGGCCGGGCAGGTGCTAACCATTTTTGTGCGAACCCTCACGATTTTCTTACAACATAAAGCCGATGATTTTGCTAAACAGGCAAATTTCAGAGGTATTGAACTGTGCCATTTTTCAGGCTTAGCCTTACAAGCGTTAAGGGTAGCTATTCCAACTTTCTTCGTGGCACTAGTGGCAGGCACAGATACTGTAACCACTGCCTTAAATGCGATTCCTGAAGTAGTAACCCGTGGCTTACAAATTGCAGGGGGCTTCATCGTGGTTGTGGGCTATGCAATGGTGATTAATATGATGCGTGCTGGCGTGTTAATGCCGTTTTTCTTTATCGGCTTTGTCATCGCCTCTTTCTCAAACTATAACCTTGTTGGTTTAGGGTTATTAGGGGCCTGCTTAGCATTAATTTATATCCAATTAAACCCACGTTTTAATCAAGCAACCCTGCCTGCTGCAAGTGCGAGAAAAGAACTTGCAGATGATGAACTTGAAGGTCTATAAGAGAAGGAATTGATTATGTCAGAGAAAAAACAATTAACGAAAGCGGATATTCGTAGCACTTACTGGCGTTCAACATTTTTATTAGGCTCATTTAACTTTGAGCGTATGCAAGCAATGGGTTTTTGTGTATCAATGATTCCTGCCATTAAGCGTTTATACAGTAAAAAAGAAGATCAAGCCGATGCGTTAAAACGCCACCTTGAATTTTTTAATACCCAGCCTTGGGTGGCTTCCTCCATTATCGGCGTAACCGCAGCAATGGAGCAAGAACGTGCTAACGGTGCGACAGACATTGATGATGCGGCGATTAGTGGCGTGAAAGTGGGGTTAATGGGACCATTAGCTGGTGTGGGTGATCCGATTTTCTGGGGAACATTACGCCCTGTCCTTGCAGCCTTAGGGGCTGGCTTAGCCATTAGCGGTAGCCTTTTAGGGCCATTATTATTCTTTATTGGAATTAATATTTTCCGTGCATTAACCCGTTGGTATGGTTTCCATTATGGTTATGCAAAAGGCACGGAAATCGTGCAAGATATGGGCGGTGGTCGCTTACAAAAATTAACCCAAGGGGCATCAATTCTCGGTTTATTTGTTATGGGGGCATTGGTATCCAAATGGACAACCATCAATATTCCGCTTGAATTATCGCGTTATGTTAATGCACAAGGACAGGAAGTGGTAACTACTGTGCAAAGTGTGTTAAATGAATTGCTTCCGGGGCTTGCCGCATTGGGTTTAACTTTCTTGTGTATGTACTTATTACAGAAAAAAGTGAACGCAATGTACATTATTTTTGCCTTGTTTGGTGTGGGCATTGTGGGATATTATTTTGGTATCTTAGCTTAATTTATCGGGCGGTTTAGTGAATAAACCGCTTTTTTATTATCAGTTGGCAAGAGAGCAAAAGAAGGAATATTTAATGAAGTTTAAAGATCTGATCAAAGCCCCCGAAAGTGAAGGGTACCTAAAAAATAGCTCCAAATTAATTACCGCACTTTTTATTATTGGCGGTATTGCCTATTACCCAACGAAAGGATATGGCACGGTGATTGCCCTGGTAATCGCTCTGATGATATTGGTAGGGCAAAAATTATTACTTTCACAAATTAATAAAGATTTTGCGGAAATGTATTTCGCTAAATCACAATTTGAGCAAAATCAGAACCCTGAGTATCTCACTTTTATCCTTCTCCGTTCTGATCAAATTCTGCAAGACAATAAGGTGCTATCGCAGAAAGCGAAAAAAGAATTATCGGCTTTACAGCAATATGCCACAGAAAAATCTAAACAAATATAGTCGGTTAAGTTCAAAATAAGACGAGGATTTAATCTGTAGATAGTACAAATTGTATGGTAAGGTTCGTAGCCTTGTATGAAAGTGAAATCAATTTAGCTATATTTTGTTAAACGATTATAAATGGGCTTAATGCAATGATTAAGCCCATAAAAACTAAGGAAAAAATGACCGCACTTGAAGTATTAATGCGGTAGCTCAGGGAAGAGCATTTTTATCACATCTAACGTCAAACGGCGGGATTTTCCTGAGTAAGGGAAAATGTGCATCATCATCATTGGATTAAAGTTGGCTTCAATCACGCCCCAAGATTGTAGACTTGGTTCGGCAGGTTTGTGGAGATCTGGAATGATGAGATCCACGCCACACACCGCAGCACCCATTGCTTTGGTGATGCCCACCGCGAGGGCTTTATAGCTCGGGTGCATTTCGTCTGTCATATCAATGCTATCGCCGCCCGTGCTGATGTTTGAATTGGCACGCAGTTGCACTATACGCCCCGCATCGGGAATGCTGTCCACGGTTAAACCTTGCTCTTTGAGCTGGAGTTTTTCAATATCGCCAAGAGCGATTTTTTTCAGTGGGGTACGGCTGCCGTCGCCACGCAATGGGTGATCGTTTTTCGCCGCGACTAATTCTGCCACGCTGTGTTTGCCATCACCCACCACATTAGCTGGCACACGCAATAATACGGCAAGTGTTTCTTCACCCAACACAAAGAAACGATATTCCGTACCACTTAAATAATCTTCCACCATCACTTCTTTATCTTCACGGAAAGCGATTTCAATGGCTTTCGCAAAATCTTCGCGGTTGCTGACCCCTTGTTGGAAAATGGTGATGCCTAAGCCGTAATTGGTGGATTTTGGCTTAATCACTACGGCGCGCCCTTCAAATAAGCCGTAATTCGCAATGGCTTGTTCGGCGGAGGTAAATTCCAAACTCTGTGGCACGTTAAAGCCTGCTTTATGCAACACTTTTTTGGTTACCACTTTGTTTTCCATAATTAATGGTGAAATGTAGCTGTCTTTTGAGGTCATATTGCCGTTTTTCACATATTCAATATGATCGCCCACTTGCAAGCAAAGGAACTGATCCTGCTCGTCTAAAATTTCTGTTTTGATGCCTTTTTGGATCAAATCAAACAATAACGCTTGGGTGGATAATTCCATATTATCGAAGGCTTCCAATGCATAAAAACGCTCAAAAGCATTAGCTTTATATTGTTGTGCGAGAGCTGCCCCAAGTTTTTGGTAATCACCAGCTTTTTCAATGGCTTGCACTAAACGTCCACCAAGGGTTAAAGCTGGATCAGCAAACTGTTGTAATTTTTGTTGCACGATTTCACTAATTTCTTGCGGTGCGTGAATGTCTTGCAACATTGCTAATAGTTGGTTTAATAATTGTTCACCCTCAGCGGCATATTGGGTTGGTGAAAGGGGATTTTCTAGCGCCACTTCAGCCAATCTTGCCTTACCTAATTCCACGCCATTTTGATCCACGGTTTCATCAAGCCAAATCATTAATAAGACGAAATAATGGATAAATTTCGCATCAGTAAGAGAAATACCGCATTGCTCAAATGGGTTGAGATCGAACAATCTAAATTCTAAATATTGAATGCCGTTGTTAAGCAATTCGCGGGCTTTTTTCGCACCACGCAAACGCACATTGGAATAAAACTCTTTTTCGGCAATCAGCTTTCCGCTGTTTACCCAATGCTCAAGGCTTTCTACATATTGCTCAATGCTGTCGAAAGACACTTTGATTTCAGGATCATTCACATAGCCATATTGGCTCGAACGCAGGCTTCGCACATATTGCCCCGCTTTTAATGGGTTGCCTTGTTTGAAATAATTGTCTTGCACCGTTGGCGTAGCTGCTAGTAGATATAGCATAACCCATTGATAGCGAAGGAAATTTTTCGCCATTTTGAGGTATAAATCGTTCTGAAATCTGACCGCACTTTGTTCTTTGTCTTGCAACTTAAACAGGGCCTGAATAAATTCAGGATCAAGCTGGAAGTTGTAGTGAATGCCACTTACCATTTGCTTATTTTGGCCGTAAGATTTCACCAAATGCTCGCGATATGCCACATCTTCGGGGTTATCTAATTGGGCGACTTTGATCTGATCTTCAGGCGGCAAGCCCGCTGGCATACTGAGTGGGAAGAGGTATTCTTCTTCAGGTAGTGAGCGAAGCACCACTTGATGAATGGCAGAAAGCCAACGTAGGCTGTCTTCTAAATTTTTCTGCGGTGGAGTAATGAGTTCCATCTGGCTTTCAGCAAAATCCGTTTGAATATAAGGGTGATACGATCGATTGCCAAAAACCTTAGGGTGTTCAGTGGTTACGATAGAACCGTCTGCGTGTACACGCTGGCTCTCTTTTTCAATCCCAAATGAGCCTTGTTGGAATAACAGCCCAAGATGGTTTTGTTTAATGGTTTGTTGGATTTTCATATTTTTCCTTCTATTCAAGGTCAGGACAATGCTGACTATTATCTAAGCTCATTACTAAAAAGGCAAAAACTAAATCTTTATGAGTTATAGCGATTTGATCTTAAACAAGCATCGCATATTTCGCCATAAAATAGATAGGCGGATTTTACTCCGCCCCAGTTAAATCTTAGTTAGTTTTTGCTTAGCGATGCTTAATGCTCTTCTCTTGCGTGGTTTAAGCTGTATTTTGGAATTTCCACCACCAAATCTTCATTACCAATTTGGCATTGGCAGCTTAAACGGCTATCTACTTCTAAGCCCCAAGCCTTGTCTAGCATATCGTCTTCGGCTTCGGTGCTTTCATTTAAACTATCAAAACCTTCGCGGATCACAACGTGGCAGGTGGTACAAGCACAAGACTTGTCGCAAGCGTGTTCAATTTCAATGCCGGCATCTAATGCCACATCTAATAAATTATCCCCTTCGGCAGCGTCCACCACCATTCCTTCCGGACAAAGGGTTTCGTGAGGTAAAAAAATCACTTTAGCCATAATCACTATTCCTTAAAATTCTCAATTTCATCAATAGAATGCCCTGAAAGTGCCGTTCTGATGGATTTATCCATACGCCGTGCGGCAAACTCTTGCGTGGCACGATCCAAGGCTTTAATGCCTTGCTTAATGGCAAGGCTATCTTCTTGTTGTACTAATTCTTGCAGCGAAATCAACGCATTTTTCACCGCACTTAATTCTTCATCATTCAGCAGACTTTCGTCCTGTTGCAAGGCAGAATGCACGCTTTCAATCACGCGAGTGGCTTCCACGCGCTGTTCCGCTAATAAACGTGCTTGAATGTCTTCTTTGGCGTTTTCCATTGAAGCTTTAAGCATTGCGGCAATTTCTTCATCAGTTAGCCCGTAAGAGGGTTTCACCTGAATGGAAGATTGCACGCCAGTGGATTTTTCCATTGCGGTTACGCTCAGAAGACCATCTGCGTCCACTTGATAGGTTACGCGAATATGCGCTGCCCCTGCTGCCATTGGCGGAATACCACGCAAGGTAAAACGCGCCAGAGATCGGCAATCTGCCACCATTTCACGCTCGCCTTGCACAATATGCACGCTCATTGCGGTTTGACCGTCTTTAAAGGTGGTGAACTCTTGCGCTCTTGCCACAGGAATGGTGGTGTTGCGTGGAATGATTTTTTCCACTAAACCGCCCATTGTTTCAATCCCTAATGAAAGCGGGATCACGTCCAGTAGCAGCATTTCGCTATCTGGCTTGTTACCTACCAAAATATCCGCTTGAATAGCCGCACCAAGTGCTACAACTTTATCAGGATCGATAGAAGTTAATGGTTCACGTTGGAAAAACTCGCCCACTTTTTCACGCACAAACGGCACACGGGTTGAACCGCCCACCATCACCACTTCACGCACATCTTGCGGGCTGATACCAGAATCTTTTAATGCACGGCGACAAGCCATTAATGAACGTTTCAGCAACGGCTCAATGAGCTGATTAAAGGTTTCACGGCTAAGCTCGCCTTGCCAATTTTGATATTCAACGCGGCTGCTTTGCGCGTCAGACAACTCGGTTTTCAGCTGTTTCGCTAAATTCCAAAGCTCACGGATTTGTTGATCATTTTTCGGTGCAATGCCAGATTGTTCCACGATCCAATCGGCGATGAGATGATCGAAATCATCACCGCCCAATGCGGTATCACCGCCCGTAGCCAGCACTTCAAACACGCCTTTGGATAAACGCAAAATAGAAATATCAAAGGTGCCGCCGCCTAGATCGTAAACGGCAATGACGCCTTCTTGTCCGCTGTCTAATCCATAGGCAATGGCAGCAGCGGTGGGTTCGTTAAGTAAACGTAATACGTTTAACCCTGCCAATTTCGCTGCATCTTTGGTGCTTTGACGTTGTGCGTCATCAAAATAGGCTGGCACAGTGATCACTGCTCCTTGCAATTCGCCGCCTAGGCGTTTTTCTGCAAGTGCGGTCAATTTTTTCAGAATTTCGCTTGAAACTTCAATCGGGCTACGCACACCTTGTGCGGTTTCAAATAAAGGCAAACCATTTTCACTTTGCTGAAAACGGTAAGGCAAATTCGGGTAGCGATGTTGCACGTCCGCCAATGAACGGCCGATTAAACGCTTAACAGAAATAATGGTATTTTGCGGATCAAGACTGGCTAATTCCCCTGCTTCATACCCCACAAGCACGGGCTGGTTGGCAGAAAAATTAACAGTTGAAGGCGTTAATGCGCGCTCTTTTTCGTCCAATAAAATTTCTGCCATTCCACTGCGCACGGTGGCAACAAGGGAATTGGTTGTGCCAAGATCAATGCCCACCGCTAATTTGTGTTGGTGCGGCGCGCTGGTTTGTCCTGGTTCCGCAATTTGTAATAAAGCCATTGTTATTCTCTTTAAAAATCCATTAAGTTGTCTTCAATGCGTTCAACTTCAAGTAACAGTTTTTTGATGAAACGTAAACGATCCGTCAGCATTTGTGCCGTTGCCCAATCTTGCGCAGAAAGTGCGGTGTTTAATTGGCTTAAAATTTCCTGCCGTTGTGCGCTGATTTGATCGGAAAACTGCATTAGCGCATCGCTGTCTTTCTGCTGTTCAATGTCTTCAAGTGCTTCGCGCCATTGCATTTGTTGCATTAAAAATGCCATATCTTGGCTGGTTTTTTCTTCCACATTCTGGCTGCCTAAATGCAAGGCGATAATGCTATCAGCACGGGCAATGGGATCTTTTAATATTTGCAAGGCATCATTCACTTCTGCCGATTTTTGCATTGCTAAACGCTGTTCTTGCGTTGAACGATGTGCAAAATTATCGGGATGCAGGGATTTTTGCAATGCCAAATAACGGTTATTCAAGAGATCAAGATCAAGTGAAAATGCCACTGGCAAATCAAACAATGCAAAAGGATTGCTCATTGGTGTTCCTATTAAACGTTAAAACTTTCGCCGCAGCCACATTCATCTTTCACGTTAGGATTGGTGAATTTGAACCCTTCGTTTAAGCCTTCTTTGACAAAATCAAGTTGTGTGCCGTTGAGATACACTAAGCTTTTGGTATCCACGATCACTTTCACGCCGTGATCTTCAAAAACTTGATCGTCTTCATTTAAAGTATCCACAAACTCAAGCACATAAGCCAAGCCTGAACAGCCTGAGGTTTTAATGCCTAAGCGTAACCCAATGCCTTTGCCACGGTTAGCAAGGAAGGTTTTGACGCGATTTGCTGCACTTTCGGTTAATGTTACGCTCATAAGGTTCTCCACAAAATGATGAAAAGTGCGGTTAAATTTCACCGCACTTTTATTTGCTTAAATTATTCGCCGCGTTTTGCTTTGTAATCAGCGATAGCTGCTTTAATGGCATCTTCTGCCAAAATGGAGCAATGCACTTTTACTGGTGGAAGTTCTAATTCTTCCGCAATTTGGCTATTTTTAATGGCTTGGGCTTCATCAAGAGATTTGCCTTTCACCCATTCAGTGATCAATGAGCTTGAAGCAATGGCTGAACCGCAGCCGTACGTTTTGAATTTTGCATCTTCAATAATGCCGTCATCATTCACTTTGATTTGTAACTGCATTACATCGCCACAAGCCGGCGCGCCCACCATTCCGCTTCCCACGGTTGGATCTTTTTTGTCGAATGAACCTACGTTACGCGGGTTCTCATAATGATCGATTACTTTGTCGCTATATGCCATTTTTCTGTTCCTTTTGCTAAATTAATGGTGAGTCCACTCAATTGAGTTAAGATCAATGCCTTCTTTGAACATATCCCATAATGGGGATAATTCTCTTAATTTTTCCACCGCACCTTTCACCAGATTGATGGTGTAATCAATTTCTTCTTCGGTGGTGTAACGTCCCACAGTAAAGCGGATTGAGCTGTGTGCAAGCTCATCGTTTAATCCTAAAGCACGCAACACATAAGACGGCTCAAGGCTGGCTGAAGTACAAGCTGAACCTGATGAAACGGCAATATCACGCAATGCCATCATTAAACTTTCACCTTCTACATAGTTGAAGCTGATGTTTAGGTTGTTGTCCACACGGTGTTCCATTGAGCCATTCACATAGGTTTCTTCGATATCTTTTAAGCCGTTGTACAAACGATCACGCAATGCTTTTAAGCGCGGCATTTCGGTTGCCATTTCTTCTTTACAAATGCGATAAGCTTCGCCCATACCCACGATTTGGTGAACAGGCAATGTACCTGAACGCATACCACGTTCGTGGCCGCCACCGTGAATGATCGCTTCTAAACGAACGCGCGGTTTACGGCGTACGTATAACGCACCAATCCCTTTTGGCCCGTAAAGTTTGTGGCTTGACATCGACATTAAGTCCACGTTCAATTCCGCCAAATTAATCGGCAATTTACCCACACTTTGTGTTGCATCAGTGTGGAAAATAATTTTGCGCTCACGGCAAAGATCGCCAATGGCTTTAATATCTTGGATCACACCAATTTCGTTATTAACGTGCATAATAGACACTAAAATGGTGTCATCACGCATTGCATTTTTTAATTCTTCTAAGTCGATTAAACCGTCTGATTTTGGTGTTAAGTAGGTAACTTCAAAGCCTTCACGTTCTAATTGACGGCAAGTATCTAGCACCGCTTTGTGTTCTGTTTTGCAGGTGATAATGTGTTTGCCTTTGCTTTGATAAAAATGCGCAGCACCTTTAATTGCAAGGTTGTCAGCTTCTGTTGCGCCTGACGTAAACACGATTTCACGGCTATCCGCACCGATTAAATCGGCAATGTGATTACGCGCCACATCAACGGCTTCTTCTGCTTGCCAGCCGAATTTATGAGAACGGGACGCAGGGTTCCCGAACGTGCCTTCGATGGTTAAAAACTCCATCATTTTTTTGGCAACACGTTCGTCCACAGGGCAAGTTGCCGCATAATCTAAATAAATAGGTAATTTCATTCTACACTCCTAAAAAAATCTATTATTTTGCACCGCACTTTATTTATTAAAGCTAAGGGCTTCACTTTATTAAAGCTAAGAGCTTTATTTTTAAGGCAAAAGATTTTGATGATAAAAAAACTAAGCGCTTTCGTTTAGCATCACCAAATTGTCAAAATCTTTATGATGACGGTGCTGAGGCTTTTCCTGATGATGTTTTTCCACCAGTTCCGCCAAAGTAATTTCATTTAAAAAATTTTCAATTCGCTGGCTGAGTTCGTCCCATAATGAATGGGTTAAACATTGCTGCCCGCCTTTGCAATCCCCTTGTCCTAAGCAACGGGTTACGGTGATATTTTCATTCACCGCAGCGATGATCATGCCAATGGAAATTTTATCGCTTGGTTGCCCAAGCTGATACCCCCCACCAGGGCCACGCACACTTTTCACTAAACCGTGGCGGCGTAATTTTGCGAATAATTGTTCTAAATAAGAAAGGGAAATATGCTGTCTTTCTGAAATATCAGCCAAGCTAACAGGGCCATTTTCAGTATTTAATGCAATATCTAAAATCGCAGTTACAGCATAACGACCTTTTGACGTTAATTTCATCTTCTACTTCCTTCTAGCAATTAGGCGGTTATCTTACATAACCTTCTAAATTAGTCAACTATTCCCTATTGAAATTTCCGCTTTTTTCCACCGCACTTAACATTCCGCGTAGGATATTTAATTCATTTTTTTCCACTTCAGCGCGCAGATATAATCGTCTTAATTTTTGCATAACACCTTGATTTTGAATGAAACCTAGCTGTTGATAAAGACGTTCCGTATGGGCAAAAAAGTATTCTAATTCCTGTGCCGTTGGATAGGTGCTTTCTATTGATGAAAGAGAAAAATCCATGTCTTTTTTATTTCCTTCCTTTTTATTTTTTTCTAACCACGCCATTCTCAATTCATAGCTTATTAATTGCACTGCCATTGCTAAATTCAGCGAAGAATAATCAGGATTAGCAGGAATGGTTAAATGATAACGACATTTCAGCAATTCTTCATTGGTTAGCCCAATGCGCTCGCGCCCAAACACGATAGCGACTTTATGTTGTTTCGCAAAGGCGACCGCTCTTTCCGCACAAGCGCGGGGTTCAAGTAAGGTGCTTTGCAAATGGCGTAGGCGAGCGCTTGTGCCAATAACAAATTCACAATCCGCCACGGCTTGATCAAAGGTCGGCACGATAACCGCGTTTCTCACCACATCATCAGCCCCCACCGCTAACGCAATGGCTTGCTCATCAACACCTTGTTTTGGCGCAACGAGATAAAGCTGGTTTAATCCCATTGTTTTCATTGCGCGCGCCGCTGATCCAATATTGCCGCTATGAGAGGTTTCTACAAGCACAATGCGAATATTTTCTAACATTTTGATTCTGCATTATCTGACTACAAATTGTGGGTATTCTAGCACAATACCCACAAAGTGCGGTCAGAAATAGGAAAATTTTTCGCGCCCAACAGGGTTTTTCTCGCTTTTTGCTTAAAAAATCACTATAATTCGTGGCCTTAAATGATGTTCTTTAAAATCTGGTGGAAATATGAATCCAATGTTAAATATCGCTATTCGTGCGGCACGAAAAGCGGGCAATATTATTGCTAAAGGTTATGAACGCCGTGATGATATTCAAACGGTGGCAAAAAGTGCGAATGATTTTGTTACCAATATTGATAAAGCGTCTGAAGCAGCTATTATTGATGTGATCCAAAACGCCTATCCTGACCATACCATTATTACTGAAGAAAGTGGCGCGTTAGAAGGCAAAGAAAGCGATGTGCAATGGGTGATTGATCCACTAGATGGTACGACAAATTTCATCAAAGGATTACCGCACTTTTCAGTTTCTATCGCGGTTCGTGTGAAAGACAGAACCGAAGTTGGCGTGGTTTATGATCCTATCCGTAATGAACTCTTCACCGCTGTGCGTGGACAAGGCGCAAAAATCAACGAACTGCGTCTGCGTGCAGAAAACACCAAGCGTGAACTACAAGGTGCAATTTTAGCTACCGGTTTCCCATTCAAAAAAATGTCTGCAATGCCAATACAATTTGCAATGATGAGCAATCTTGTCAATGAAGGAAAAGTGGCTGATTTCCGCCGTACTGGCTCAGCAGCGTTAGATATGTGCTATGTAGCCGCTAACCGTGTTGATGGCTATTTTGAAATGGGCGTGAAAGCTTGGGACATTGCAGCAGGTGATCTTATCGCCCGCGAAGCCGGTTGTTTAGTCACGGATTTTGAAGGCGGACACAGCTATTTAACATCAGGCAACGTGGTCGCTGCCCCTGCGCGTTTAGTAAAAGAAATCTTAAACCAAATTCAGCCTTGTTTAGCCGTTGCTCGCTAAACAACGCATTTTTAATCTAAACCTCTTAAATTAGCTAAATCGGAAAATAGGCGAGTGAATAACTTGCCTATTTTTTTAGAAGAAAGATAAAAAAATCCCCTCATTAAAGAGGGGATAAGATGAAATTTATTTTGAATGATGAATTAGATGTTTACTTTTTTCTCAAAACGCTCTGCTGCGTAATCCCAGTTCACCACGTTCCAGAATTCTTTAATGTAGTCTGGACGGCGGTTTTGGAATTTTAAGTAGTATGCGTGTTCCCAAACATCTAAACCGAAAATAGGGTAGCCTTCGCAACCTGCGATTTCTTTACCCATTAATGGGCTGTCTTGGTTTGCGGTGGAAACCACTTCTAATTTACCGTTGTTTAACACTAACCACGCCCAGCCAGAACCGAAACGGGTTGCCGCAGCTTTTTCAAATTCTGCTTGGAATGCTTCCACAGAACCAAAATCACGGATAATGGCGTCTTTTAACGCACCTTGTAAGGTAGTGCCTTTTTTCAAGCTTTTCCAGAACAAGCTATGATTAACGTGGCCACCGGCATTATTGCGTAAACCTGTACGTTTATCTGCTGGTACTTCTGCTAATTTGGTGATTAACTCACCCGGGCAAAGCTCGGCAAATTGCGGTAACGTTTCTAAAATGGCGTTGGCGTTGTTCACATAAGCTTGGTGATGTTTGCTGTAGTGAATTTCCATTGTTTGTGCATCGAAATGTGGTTCTAATGCATCGTAGGCATAGCCTAATTCAGGTAGAGTGTAAGCCATAAAATTTTCCTTCTTAAAATAATCATTAGGTACTAAATTCTTGCGTATTCTAGCAAGAAACTTGATTAAGATCATTAAAAGTTTAAATTTCTAGCGAAAAATAAATAGGGCAGAAAATCTGCCCTATTTATTTTTCTTTTTTAAGCTTCTTGCTGTGCTTTTACTGCAGCGACCGCCACCATATTGATAATACGGCGAACGGAAGAGGCAGAGGTTAAAATATGCGCGGTTTTATTTACGCCCATTAAGATTGGCCCAATGGTGATTGGCGTTGCCGTGCCTTGTAGCAAGTTAAGGCTGATACGCGCCGCTTCCATTGTTGGCATAATGAGCAAGTTTGCCGCGCCTTTTAACGGGCTATCTGGCATCACTTCTTTGCGTAAACTTTCGGAAAGCGCAATGTCGCAGTGCATTTCACCGTCAATGATTAATTCTGGCGCTTTTTCACGCACAAGTTTTAACACTTCACGCATTTTTACTGCATTTTCATCATTGAAGCTACCATAGTTAGAATGGGAAACCAACGCCACTTGTGGCTCGATACCAAAACGGCGAACTTCTGCCGCAGACATTAAGGTGATTTCCGCTAATTCTTCTGCCGTTGGATTTGGATTAACGAACGTATCGGCGATAAACAAGTTGCCCGTTGGTAGCACCAAACCATTTACAGTAGCAGGAATTGCGCCTGCTTTCACACCAATGAAATCTTTGATTGCGCCTAAGTGAGAAGCATAAGGCCCAACCAATCCGCATAGCATAGCATCGGCTTTGCCAAGTTCTAACAACACTGTGCCAAGTGCGGTCGGATTATGCAACATTTTACGTTTTGCGCCTGATGGCGTCATTCCTTGGCGTTTTAACTTGTCGTGATAACGTTGCCAGCATTCGTCATAGTAAGGATTGTTTTCGATGTCGATAATGTCAAAATCACGCTCTGCTTCAAGATGTAAACCAAGTTTTTTGATTTTTTCTTCGATGATGTGCGTACGTCCTAGCAACACAGGTTGTGCAATGCCTAAGGTTGCAATTTCTTGCACGGCGTGAAGCACGCGCGTTTCTTCGCCGTCTGTCAGTAAGACGCGTTTTTTGTCTTGTTTTGCTTGGGCGAACACTGGTTTCATAAATAAATTCGTTTTGTAAACGAATTGAGTAAGTTTTTCTAAATAGGCATCAAAATCTTCAATTGGACGGGTTGCCACGCCGCTATCCATCGCCGCTTTCGCAACCGCTGGGGCAATTTTCACAATAAGACGCGGATCGAATGGTTTTGGAATTAAATAATCTGGCCCAAAAGAAATTTCCGCGCCACCATAGGCGGAAGTAACCACTTCGCTTTGCTCTGCCAAGGCGAGATCCGCAATGGCGTACACCGCTGCTAATTTCATTTCTTCATTAATGGTGGTGGCGCTCACATCTAATGCACCACGGAAAATGAATGGGAAACAAAGCACGTTATTCACTTGGTTCGGATAGTCTGAACGGCCTGTACAAACAATGGCATCAGGGCGAACTTCTTTGGCAAGTGGTGGTAAAATTTCAGGTTCTGGGTTCGCCAAGGCAAGAATTAGCGGATTTGGCGCCATCACTTTCACCATTTCTTGGGTTAATGCGCCCGCCGCGGAACAGCCAAGAAAAATATCACAATTCGGCATTGCATCAGCCAAGGTGCGTGTGCCGTTATCTTCAATTGCGTAAAGCTTTTTGGTTTCGTCCATTCGCTCATCACGGCCTTTGAAAATCACGCCTTTGGAATCGCACACGGTGATGTGTTCTTTTTTCATTCCAAGGGAAACCAACAAGTTCAAGCAAGCAATAGACGCTGCACCCGCGCCTGATGCCACTAATTTTACATCTTCAATTTTTTTATTCACAATGCGTAAACCGTTGATCACCGCCGCGGCTGAAATAATGGCTGTGCCGTGCTGATCATCGTGGAATACGGGAATATTCATTCGCTCACGCAATTTTTGTTCAATGTAAAAACACTCTGGCGCTTTGATGTCTTCCAGGTTAATACCGCCGAAAGTTGGTTCAAGTGCGGCGATAATTTCCACTAATTTATCAGGATCTTTTTCATCAATTTCAATATCAAACACATCTACGCCCGCGAACTTTTTAAATAGCACGCCTTTCCCTTCCATTACGGGTTTGCCAGCTAAGGCACCGATATTGCCTAAGCCTAGCACCGCTGTTCCATTAGAAATTACCGCAACAAGATTGCCGCGAGCTGTGTATTTATAAGCATTGGCAGGATCTTTTTCAATTTCTAAACAAGGCTCTGCCACTCCCGGTGAATAAGCTAAAGCAAGATCACGCTGTGTGGCGAGAGATTTGGTTGGGGTAACTTCAATTTTTCCCGGCTTTGGAAATTCGTGGAAATCAAGCGCCGCTTGGCGTAATTGTGCGTCCATAAAACAGTCCTTATAACAATTTGAAAAGGTTGTGAGAATAATTCAACACCCTATTATAGGCGAAAAAATCAGAAAATCTGTGATTTACAACACATTATTTACAATTCATTCACAAAATCAACCGCACTTTTGTTTTCGGTGTAGCTAGGAGCTTCTCACCAAGAGAAGTACTCTTGATTTTGAACAGCCCCTAGGGTTTTATGCCGAGATGTTGTACAATACTTCGCTTTTATTAATGAGAAAATCACGCAATGAGATTAGATAAATTTTTAGCCGAGCAAACAGGACTAACGCGCTCTCAAGCTAATAAAGCGCTACGCCAAAGTGCGGTGCAAATTAATGGAAAAATTGAGAAAAGCGGCGCAACCAAAGTGAGTGCGGAAGATGAGATTTACTTTGAGGGTGAGCGCCTTACTTGGTTTGAGGCAGGGCATTACATTATGCTGAATAAACCGCAAGGCTATGTTTGCTCCAATGATGACGGCGATTATCCGACAATTTATCAATTCTTTGATTATCCCCTTGCCGGCAAATTGCACAGTGCTGGGCGGCTAGATGTGGATACCACAGGGCTGGTGTTGCTCACCGATGATGGGCAGTGGTCGCATCGCATCACTTCACCAAAACATCATTGCAAGAAAACCTATTTGGTTACCCTTGCCGATCCCGTAGAAAATCATTATCAACAAGCCTGCGCCGAAGGCATTTTATTGCGTGGTGAAAAACACCCTACCAAACCAGCCAAACTTGAAATTATTGATGATTACAATGTGAATCTCACCCTAAGCGAAGGGCGTTATCATCAAGTAAAACGAATGTTTGCCGCCTTAGGCAACAAAGTGATTGGGCTGCACCGTTGGAAAATTGGCGATGTAGTGCTAGATGATCAATTAGAAGAAGGGGAATACCGCCCTTTAAGCGCAGAAGAATTAAACGCATTAAAATAAGGATAGCATTTTGAGCGAAAAAACGATTCATAAACCCAGCTTTATTTTCATTTTGACCCTTGGGCTACTTTCAATGTTGCCGCCGCTTGGGGTAGATATGTATTTGCCTGCCTTTTTGCGAATGTCGCAAGATTTGCACGTTAGCCCTGAGCAAATTCAGCATACCCTAACCTTTTTCGCTTATGGTATGGCGGCAGGACAGCTTTTCTGGGGGCCTGTGGGCGATAGCTATGGGCGTAAACCCATTATTCTGTTAGGCGTGATTGTCAGCGCTATTACTGCGTTAATTCTCACGACAATCAATCAAATTGGCAGTTTTACCGTGCTACGCTTTATGCAAGGCTTTTTTGGCGCAGCGCCCGTAGTTTTAGTAGGCGCATTATTACGCGATCTTTTCAGTAAAAATGAACTTTCACGCACAATGTCCACAATCACCCTTGTATTTATGATCGCCCCACTGGTTGCACCAATTATTGGTGGCTATTTGGTAACTTATTTCCATTGGCACTCTATCTTTTATGTGATTGCGGTAATGGGCGCACTGAGTACCTTGTTGGTATTTTTCATCATTCCTGAAACCCATAAAAAAGAAAATCGTATTCCTTTACGCTTAAATATTGTAGTGCGCAATTTTGTGAATTTATGGCAGAAAAAAGAAGTGTTGGGTTATATGTTTATGAGCGCCTTTGGCTTTGGTGGCTTGTTTGCGTTCTTAACTGCGGGATCGATCGTATATATCGGCATTTATGGTATTCCCGAGCAAAACTTTGGCTATTTCTTTATGCTGAATATTAGCGTGATGACCTTAGGTTCGTTTTTAAACGGGCGCTTGGTAACCAAAGTTGGCGCAGAAAAAATGCTACAAACAGGCTTGATTATTCAATTCATTGCGGCGATTTGGCTATTATTAGTGGTGTTTTTCGATCTCGGCTTTTGGTCAATGGCCATTGGCGTGGCATTGTTTGTAGGGCAGAATTCACTCATTAGCTCAAACGCAATGGCATCAATTTTAGAAAAATTCCCTGCAATGGCTGGCACAGCAAATTCAATGGTAGGCAGTGTGCGTTTCGGCACAGGTGCTTGTGTGGGATCGCTCGTTGCATTAATGAAAATTAATAGCGCCGCGCCAATGCTTTTAACCATGGTAGGTTGCTCATTTTTAGCGGTCAGCTGCTATTATTTCTTAACCTATAAGCGCTTATAATTTCGTTTTTTCCGTTAGCCCTGAAAGAATAGAACAATCAGGGCTATCATTCCCTTGGCAAGAACAATGCCAGCGCTGCAACAAATCCAACATTTCTTGTAAGCTCGCAATCTTATCTTTTAGCTCTGTAATATGTTGTTCTGTAATGGCTTTTACTTCGCGACTGGTGCGATTAGGATCGCTATTTAACCTTAATAATTCGCGAATTTGTTGCAATGAAAATCCCACTTTACGCGCGTTACTAATAAAGCGCAGCTGGCTTAAATCCTGCTCAGAATAAAAGCGATAACCCGATAAAGTGCGTTGTGCCTCAGGCAATAATCCCGCTTTTTCATAATCCCGAATTTGCTTGGCGGATAAACCTGCTTTCTCGGCTGCTTGGCTGATGTTCATTTTTTTCCCCATTTTATTTGTAAGTTTTCGTAAAGAACTTTTTAATTTTTTATCTGACTAATTCAACGACTATTCAATGATAATCTTAAAATTAGGAAATTCTTTTTATGTTATTTTCTCGGTTTAAATTAAAAAGCTCAACCCTTATTGCACTGGTTGCGCTTTATTTTACTTTAGTACTAAATATTGCATTTTACAAAAAAGTGTGGGCGCTGCACCCATTTGCGGGGCAGCCGGAAGATTATTTTCTTCTCACCGTTCCCATCTTTATTTTCTTTACGCTAAATGCGGTTTTTCAGCTTTTTGCATTGCCTATTTTGCACAAAGTGATTATTCCGCTGTTGCTGATTATTAGTGCCGCCATTGGCTATCAAGCCTTATTTTATGATGTGCATTTCACCACGGATATGCTCGAAAATGTGCTGCAAACCACGCCTGCGGAAAGTGTTCGTATGCTCACTTGGCAATATCTCGCGTGGATTGCGTTTTTTGGCATGTTGCCAGCCATTTTATACATTATAGTAAAGGTGGATTATCGCACTTGGTGGAAAGAGCTTGGTTTGCGCGTGGGCTTGATCGCTCTTTCTGGCGTAGTGATTTGGGGCATTGCGAAAGGTTTTTATCAAGATTACGCCGCCTTTGTTCGCAATAATAAGCCCGTTGTGAGCTTGCTTGTACCGTCTAATTTCATTAGTGCAGGCGTGAATAAAGTGAAACGCGTGCGTGAAGCCAATCGCCCTTATGAACAAATCGGTTTAGATGCACAACAAGCTAAACCTGATGAATATCGCCATTTCACCGTGATTGTGGTGGGCGAAACCACGCGTGCGCAAAACTGGGGGCTGAATGGCTACGCACGCCAGACCACACCAAAACTGGCAGCGCGTGGCAAAGACATCATCAATTTCACAGACGTTTCCAGCTGTGGCACATCAACCGCCATTTCCGTGCCTTGTATGTTCTCCTATCTCACTCAAGCCCAATACAATGGTGGCAAAGCGCAAAAAATGGATAATTTGCTCGATGTGCTACAACGTGCAGACGTGAATATTTTCTGGCTAGATAATAACAGCGATTGCAAAGGCGTTTGCTTGCGTGTGCCAAATGAAGTTACTAATATGAAAACGCCAGAATACTGTACAGACGGCGAATGTTTAGATGAGATTTTGCTGAAAGATTTCGACAAAATTCTTAATGAAAGCCAAAAAGATACGGTGCTGATTTTGCATACTATCGGCAGCCACGGGCCGACCTATTACGAACGCTACACGCCAGAATTTAAAAAGTTTGTGCCAACTTGCGACACAAACGAAATTCAAACTTGTAGCAACGAACAATTAGTGAATACGTACGATAACGGTATTTTGTATATTGATAATTTCCTTGATCAAGTGATCCAAAAACTGGAACACCGTGATGATTTGGAAAGTGCGGTATATTATGTGTCAGATCACGGTGAATCCCTTGGTGAGGACGGCATTTATCTGCACGGCACGCCTTATGCCATCGCGCCAGATTATCAAATCAAAGTGCCGATGTTCTTTTGGTTTTCCAAAACGTGGCAGCAAAATGAAGGCGTGGATTTAGACTGCCTGCGCCACAACGCCAGCGCCCAGCATTATTCCCACGATAATTTATTTAGCACCGTGATTGGAATGATGGATATGAATTTAAAAACGGACGTATATCAAAAGGATTTGGATATTTTGGCGAGTTGCAAAAAAGCGCATTAATAAAAATCACGAAAAACAAAGTGCGGTAGAAAAATTTAAAAAATTTGCACCGCACTTTAATTTGAGCAGTCAGAGATTATTTTTGTGTTAAATAATCTAGCACCACTTGATGATGTTCACCGGTTTTAAATTTCTCAAACACTTTTTCGATTTTGCCTTGTTCATCAATTAAGAAGCTAATGCGATGAATGCCGTCATAGGTTTTACCCATAAATTTTTTCTCACCCCATACGCCAAATTGTTCAGCGACTTGGTGATCTTCATCGGAAAGCAGCGTGAAATTCAAGGCTTTTTTCTCGGCGAAATTAGCGAGCTTTTTTGGGCTATCAGGGCTAATGCCAAGAATTACGACATTGAGTTTTTCAAGTTCCGCTTTGCTATCGCGCAGTCCGCAGGCTTGTGTAGTGCAACCGGGCGTGAGGGCTTTGGGATAGAAATAAACCAAGACTTTTTTGCCTTTAAAATCGGTAAGCGAAACTAGTTGCTCGTTTTGATCAAGTAAAGCAAAGTGCGGGGCAAAATCGCCCGCTTTTAATGTTTGCATAGTAAATATCCTTAAAAATTTGATGTTATTGAGAAAAAATGCAAAAAATTGCTTGCAAATTTTGGTTATTTTAGCGATCTTAAACAAACTTTTTCAAGCAAACTCAATAGACATAACAAAAATAATTCGGAGGTCTTTATGTCAGTAACGAATCCTTTATTTTACGGTAGTATTACCGCGTTGATTACCCCTATGGACTCACACGGTGAGGTCGATTTTGACGCACTAAAAAAATTGGTTGAGTATCATATCGCTGCGGGAACGCACGGTATTGTGTCTGTGGGAACAACAGGGGAATCTGCCACATTAAGCATAGAGGAAAACGTTAAAACAATTTTGAAGACCGTTGAATTTGCCGATGGACGTATCCCTGTAATTGCTGGTGCGGGTGCAAATGCCACCAGCGAAGCCATTACAATGACAAAATTATTAAACGGCAGCGGCGTTGCGGGTTGTTTGTCTGTGGTGCCTTATTACAACAAACCAACGCAAGAAGGAATGTATCAACACTTTAAAGCAATTGCAGAATGCACTGATTTACCACAAATTTTATATAACGTGCCGGGACGTACAGGCAGCGATATGCAGCCTGAAACTGTGGGGCGTTTAGCACAAATTGATAATATTGTGGCAATCAAAGAAGCAACAGGTGATGTGAGCCGCGTAGCGAAAATTAAACAGCTTGCAGGTGAAGATTTCATCGTGTTAAGTGGTGATGATGCGACAGGGTTAGAAAGTATCAAAGCTGGCGGTGAAGGGGTGATCTCGGTAACAAATAACATCGCTGCCGCAGATATGGCGAAAATGTGTGAGCTTGCTTTAGCGGGTAAATTTGATGAAGCAGAGGTGATCAACCAGCGTTTAATGGCATTACACAAAGATCTTTTTGTTGAATCTAACCCAATTCCTGTGAAATGGGCGGCTTATAAATTAGGTTTAATTCCAGAGCCAGTGTTGCGTTTACCACTGACAACATTAAGTGAAGCGGCACAACCAAAAGTGATTGAAGCCTTGAAAATCGCGGGATTATTATAATTTTTAGTAAAAATTCACTGAGGGGCGTTGAGTAGTCAATGCCCCTTAAACTTTTCTGCATTCTGATTGTCAAAACTGGCAATGAAATTTGTTTAACCTTGAGGATAAATTGATGAAAAAGTGGTTATTAAGCACGCCAATTTTAATGACATTAGTGGCTTGTTCAGCAAGCAATGAAAGTAAACAGCAAGCTAATGATAACTTTGAAAAATACGCTGAACAGCAAGTGGTTTTTGCACCCCTAGCAAGCGGTGGGGTAAATTTACCTGCACAAGATAACACTTATGCATTGCCGCAGCTTAATAAACAAGCACATCAAAAAGTGGATATTCGCCCACCAAGCACACCAATCGCAGTGATTAATAATTCCATTGCACAGTTTGACGGTGAGCGTTCTTTGATTGTTTATCCCTCATCGAAAGAAGCAGTTTATAGCTTAAATCAAGTAGCACGTTTATTAAAAGAACAAGGGATTACTTATCAATATCAAGATAATCGTATCGAAACTAGTTGGGCGGCAACGGGGCGTGCCGATGATATTGGAGACACACAAATTCGTTATTTGATTGAGCAAGTGCAATATCAAGGGGCGAGTGCGCTGGTTGTGTCAATTCTGCAAATGAAACGCGATAATATTATTTTCACCCCAACAGTGGCACAAAAGCAGCGTTATACCTCTGATCGTTTAAATCAGCTGATTGGTGAGTTAAATACGGCGTATCGTAAACAGCAAAGTGAATTAAATAGCACTGCAGTAACGCCAATTCAAACGCAATTAACCACAGATATAAACGGTCGTGCGGCATTAGCGTTAAATGCACCTTTTAACCAAGCGTGGCAACGTTTGCGTGGGGCGTTAAATCAAGTAGGATTTGAAACCACGTCAGAAAATCCGGGGCGTGGCTATCGTGAATTAAAATATAGTCCATTAGAAAAAACAGAATGGGCGAGATTTGGCGTGGCTTCGCCTGAATTAGAAAAAGGCGAGTATGCAATGCAACTTTCTGATTTAGGCAGACAAAGTGCAGTGGTGATTAGCGATGAAGACGGCAATGCGCTTTCGGGTAATCAAGCACAGTCTATTTACCAAGCCTTGCAAGCGATTTTAGCCAAATAAATTGTCATCAAGTAGTTCTTTGATGACACAGGGCGAGCCAGAATGTTCGCCCTTCGTTTTAACGATCATAATCCGCAAAAATAAAGTGCGGTCTTTTTTTATCAAATTTTTAAGGGCAAAAAATGCTGAGTTATCGTCATAGCTTCCACGCAGGCAACTTTGCCGATGTGCTAAAACACATTGTGCAAATGCTGATTATTGAAAGTCTGCAGCAAAAAGACAAAGGCTTTTATTATTTAGATACCCACGCTGGTGTGGGGCATTATCGCTTATTCGGCAATGAAGCTGAAAAAACCGGTGAATATAAAGAAGGAATCGGGCGTTTATGGGATCAAACAGAAATGCCTGAAGAAGTGGCGGGTTATGTCGCCCTTATTAAGAAACTGAATTATGGCGGCAAATCGCTACGATATTACGCAGGATCACCGCTGATCGCCGCACATTTATTGCGTCCGCAAGATCGTGCCTTATTAACGGAGCTACACCCAGCAGATTTTCCATTATTACGCAATAATTTCAAAGAATTTGATAATGTTACTACTAAACGCGATAACGGCTTTCAGCAAATTAAAGCCACGCTGCCACCCAAAGAAAGACGCGGGCTGATTTTGATCGATCCCCCTTATGAATTAAAAGAAGATTATGATTTGGTGGTAAAAGCCATTGAAGAAGGGGTAAAACGTTTTGCCACGGGCATTTATGCTATTTGGTATCCTGTGGTGCTACGTCAGCAAACCAAACGTATTATAAAGGGACTGGAAAACACCGGCATTCGCAAAATTTTACAAATTGAAATGGCGGTGCGTCCTGATTCCGATCAACGTGGAATGACCGCAAGCGGAATGATTGTGGTTAATCCCCCTTGGCAGCTAGAAGCGCAAATGAAAAAAATTCTGCCTTATTTAACCAAAACCCTTGTGCCAGAAGGAACGGGCAGTTGGAAGGTGGAATGGATTACACCAGAGTAAGAATTTACCGATTAGATTAATTAGTCGCTTTACCTCGTATTTTTCGGCAAAATAAGCGCAGATTTATTATGGGCTTTTCGCATTTACAGCCCAATTCACCAATTTAGGGAGTTAAAAATGACAAAACATTATGATTACATCGCCATTGGTGGCGGAAGTGGCGGTATCGCTTCAATTAACCGTGCGGCAAGCTATGGCAAAAAATGTGCCATTATTGAAGCAAAAGAACTAGGCGGAACCTGTGTAAACGTGGGCTGCGTGCCGAAAAAAGTGATGTGGTATGGCGCACAAGTGGCAGAAGCGATCAATCTGTATGCGCCAGATTATGGCTTTGATGTTGCGGTAAAAGACTTTGATTTCAGTAAGTTAGTGGAAAATCGTCAGGCTTATATTGGACGTATCCACAATTCTTATAACAATGTATTAGCTAAAAATAACGTGGACGTGATCGAAGGCTTTGCCAAATTTGTTGATGCCCACACCGTTGAAGTAAACGGCGAGAAAATCACTGCAGACCATATTTTGATCGCTACAGGGGCTTATCCTGCTCACCCTGAAATTAAGGGTGCAGAATATGGCATTGATTCTGACGGCGTATTTGAATTAAATGCGTTACCAAAATCCGTTGCAGTTGTCGGCGCAGGTTACATCGCAGTGGAATTAGCGGGTGTATTAAACAGCCTAGGCGTGGACACTCACCTATTCGTGCGTAAACAAAGCCCATTGCGTAGCTTTGATCCACTTATCGTAGAAACCCTCGTGGAAGTGATGGCACAAGATGGCATTCATCTGCACACTCACGCCATTCCAAAAGAAGTGGTTAAAAATGCTGACGGTTCTTTCACCTTAAAATTAGAAGATGGACGTGAGCAAACTGTTGAAAAAGTGATTTGGGCAATTGGTCGTAAACCAAATACGGCAAATATCAACCTTGCAGCAGCAGGCGTGGAAACTAACGATAAAGGTTTCATTAAAGTAGATAAATATCAAAACACCAATGTAAAAGGCATTTATGCGGTGGGTGATATTATTGAAGGAGGCATTGAACTCACCCCTGTTGCCGTTGCTGCCGGACGCCGTTTGTCTGAGCGTTTATTCAACAATAAACCAAACGAGCATTTAGATTACAATCTTGTGCCAACCGTAGTGTTTAGCCACCCGCCAATCGGCACTATCGGCTTAACTGAGCCGCAAGCCATTGAGCAATATGGCGCAGAAAACGTGAAAGTGTATAAATCATCATTCACGCCAATGTACAGCGCGGTAACCCAACATCGCCAACCTTGTCGAATGAAATTGGTTTGCGTGGGCAAAGATGAAAAAATTGTCGGCCTACACGGCATTGGTTTTGGTGTTGATGAAATGATCCAAGGCTTTGCCGTTGCCATTAAAATGGGCGCAACCAAAGCGGATTTCGACAACACCGTTGCTATTCACCCAACGGGTTCAGAAGAATTTGTAACAATGCGTTAATGTTAAGTGCGGTGTAAATTTTCATCATTTTTAATCAATCCAACCTTTCGGGGTTGGATTTTTTATTTATCTACGCACAAATTGAATGTTTTTTAATCTTTTTCTTTCCTGAAAAGAGAAAAAATAAAATTTATGTGAAAAAATGACCGCACTTTTAATTTGAATGGGGTACACTGAACGGCATAAATCTTATTTAGCATAATTTGTGTTGCGAACTTGAACTTTGCTAAATTGCCCCAATATGGGAGAGTAATTTCAAGTTTTAAGGAAAGAGAGAAAATATGAACGCCAGACGAACAAAACAAAAAACCATGCCTGTTTTACCATTACGCGATGTGGTGGTTTTCCCATATATGGTTATGCCATTGTTTGTGGGACGCGAAAAATCCATCGCCAGTCTTGAAGAGGCAATGGAAAATGGCAAACAATTATTATTAGTTTCGCAAAAAGCAGCCGAGTTAGAACAGCCTACGGTGGACGATGTGTATGATGTCGGCACGGTGGCGAATATTATTCAATTACTCAACTTACCAGATGGCACAGTAAAAGTGCTAGTGGAAGGACAGCAACGTGCCAAAATTTCCCATTTAGAAGACAATGGGCGTTTCTTCGAGGCAAAAATTGAGTTAATGGATACCCAATTTGGCGATGAAACAGAATTAGAAGTGGCACAGAATACGGCACTGAAAGAGTTTGAAAAATATATTGAACTCAACAAGAAAGTGCAGCCAGATGTGCTTTCCGCCTTGAAAAATATTGCAGATCCAGAGCGTTTAAGCGACACAATGGCAGCGCATATGCCGGTTTCAGTAGCGCGTAAGCAAGAAGTTTTAGGCATTGCAAATGTTGCTGAACGTTTTGAATATTTGCTTGGTTTAATGATTAACGAAGCAGGTATTTTAGAAGTTGAGAAACGTATTCGCGGCCGCGTGAAAAAACAAATGGAAAAAAGCCAGCGCGATTATTACCTTAACGAACAAATCAAAGCTATCCAAAAAGAGCTAGGTGAAACCGAAAGTACCGTTGATGAAGTAGAACAACTTCGTCAAAAAGTGGAAGAAGCCAAAATGCCAAAAGAGGCGAGAGAAAAAGTGGAAGCAGAATTGCAGAAACTGAAAATGATGTCGCCAATGTCAGCAGAAGCAACAGTAGTGCGCAGCTACATTGATTGGATGTTGCAAGTGCCTTGGCACAAGCGCAGCAAAGTGAAAAAAGATATTGTTAAAGCGCAGGAAATTCTTGATGCGGATCATTATGGCTTAGAGCGCGTGAAAGATCGCATTTTGGAATATTTAGCGGTACAAAGCCGTTTAAATCAGCTTAAAGGGCCTATCCTTTGCTTAGTTGGGCCACCGGGGGTGGGGAAAACTTCCCTAGGACAATCTATTGCCAATGCCACAGGACGTAAATATGTGCGTATGGCGCTAGGCGGCGTGCGTGATGAAGCGGAAATCCGTGGGCATCGCAAAACCTATATCGGCTCATTGCCTGGTAAATTGATCCAAAAAATGGCAAAAGTGGGGGTGAAAAATCCGCTATTTTTACTTGATGAGATCGACAAAATGGCATCGGATATGCGTGGTGATCCTGCCTCTGCGTTGTTAGAAGTGCTTGATCCAGAACAGAACTCTAACTTCAACGATCATTATTTAGAAGTGGATTATGATCTTTCTGATGTAATGTTTGTGGCAACCTCAAATTCTATGAATATCCCAGGGCCGTTGCTTGATCGTATGGAAGTGATTCGTTTATCGGGCTATACGGAAGATGAAAAACTCAATATCGCCACACGCCATTTGCTTAACAAACAAATTGAGCGTAACGGCTTGAAAAAAGGCGAGTTGAAAATCGAAGACAGTGCAATTTTAGATATTATCCGCTATTACACCCGTGAAGCGGGCGTGCGTGGTCTTGAACGTGAGATTTCTAAAATCTGCCGTAAAGCGGTGAAAAATTTACTGTTGAACCCGAAATTAAAATCGATCACGGTAAACAGCGATAACCTGAACGAATATTTGGGCGTAAAACGCTTTGAGTTTGGTCGTGCAGATACACAAAACCGCGTGGGGGAAGTAACGGGCTTGGCGTGGACACAAGTAGGCGGTGATTTACTCACCATCGAAGCCACTTCTGTTATCGGTAAAGGCAAATTAACCTACACAGGGTCGCTAGGCGATGTGATGAAAGAATCCATTCAAGCAGCGATGACCGTGGTGCGTTCCCGTGCTGAAAAATTAGGCATTGCGCCTGATTTCCACGAAAAACGTGATATTCACATTCACGTTCCAGACGGTGCAACACCAAAAGATGGCCCAAGTGCAGGGATCGCAATGTGTACAGCCTTGGTTTCTTGCTTAACGGGAAATCCTGTGAAGTCTGAAGTGGCGATGACAGGGGAAATCAGCTTGCGTGGTAAAGTGTTGCCAATTGGTGGTTTGAAAGAGAAATTGCTCGCAGCGCACCGTGGCGGCATTAAAACAGTGATTATTCCAAAAGATAATGTAAAAGATTTGGAAGAAATCCCAGAGAATGCGAAAAACAGTTTAGATATTCGTCCAGTGGAAACCATTGATGAAGTACTAAGCATCGCCTTAGAAAATCCGCCAGAAGGGGTTGATTTTTCTCACTTGATTACAAAAGAAGAAAAAACAACGCCACGCCGTAAAAGTAAACGTGCGGAAAGTGCGGTGAATTAATTGCAAGTTTTTTAATAATAAAGTCGGTAAAGAACAATCTTTGCCGACTTCTTTATTTTTATGCTGGCAATCAAAGCACTTTCGATTATAATTCTCAGGATTTGTCTTAATCTTACATTTAAGGATAACTTCAATGTTAATGGAAAAACTCAGCGATGCGTCAAACAGCATCTTGTGGAAGATTATTTTCGCACTAATTGTGGTTTCATTTGTATTAAGTGGCGTGGCAGGCTATATGTTCACACGTGTTGATACTTCTGCAGCCAAAGTAAATGGTGAAGAAATTTCCCAACAAATTTTCTTAGAACAATATAACCAAGAATATCAACGTTTTAGTGAACAGCTTGGGGCGCAATTTGCCGCAGTGGCGGATTCCCCAGAATTTGTGAATGGCTTACGTAGTTCAATTTTAGATCGTTTAATTAACCAAGAACTCTTGCGTCAATATGCCGCGGAATTACAGTTAGACGTAAGTGATAGCCAAATTCAACAAGCTATCGTGACCAGCCCAATTTTCCAAAAAGACGGCAAATTTGATAACGCACTCTATCAACAAATGTTATCAAACAATGGGTTAAGCGGTGATCGATATGCACAATATTTACGCCAAGGATTAACCTTACAACAGCTTAATGACGGTATTGCGCGTTCTGCGTTTACCGTATCTAGCCAAAATGAACGTGTAGCCCAGCTATTTTTCCAACAGCGTGATGTCCGTTTGGCTGAGTTTCCTTTAGCGGCTACTGTCGCGCAACAACAGGTGAATGAAGAAGAAATTAGCGCTTACTATAATGCGAATAAAGCCGCATTTGCCGTGCCTGAGTTGGTGAAAGTGCAATATCTTGATTTAACCCAACAAGCCGCGGAAAAAAATGTGAAGGTTACTGATGTAGAAATTGCGCAATATTATCAAGATAACAAAGCGCAATATATGACTCAGCATTTGGCGCATATCCAACTGCCAACGGAGCAAGAAGCCCAAGCAGTTTATGCGGATTTACAAAAAGGCGAAAGCTTTGCGGCGTTAGCGAAACTTTATTCTAGCGACAAAATTTCTGGCGCAAATGGCGGGGATTTAGATTGGGTTGTGGCAGGAATGATGCCACCGCAATTTGAAGCCGCAGCGCGTGAATTAAAAGCAGGGGAATATAGCCAGCCAGTTAAAGTAGATAACGCTTACCATATCATCAAAGTGGAAGATGAAAAATTCCTGCCATTAGAACAAGTGAAAAACGATATTGCTGCCAAACTTCGTAGCGAATTAAGCGCGAAAGAATTCTACGCAATGGAAAAACAAGCCAATGAGAAAGCCTTTGAGCAGCCAGATTCGTTACAAGCAGCAGCACAAGCGGCGGGCGTTAGTGTACAAGAAACAGGTTATTTCTCACGCAACGATATTCCAGCTGCTCTTAATTATGGCAATGTGGTTTCTGCATTATTTGATTCTGAATTAACTCAAGACGGGACAAACTCAGAAGCCATCAATGTGGGTGATCAGCATTCTTTGATTGTTCGTGTGGTGGAACATAAACCAGAAGGTGTGAAAACACTTGATGAAGCAAAAAATGAAATTGCTCAATATTTAAAACAGCAAAAAGCGGAAAAAATTGTGTTAGCTCAAGCTGAAAAAGTGGCGCAAGCGCTAAATGAAAATAGCAATGCTGCTCTGCCAAATGGCATTAAATTCGGCGAGAAAGCGCAATGGGTTTATGCTGAAAATAAAAATCCACAATTGCGTGATGTGATCTTCGCAATGAAAAAAGACACTGACAAACCTGTTTATACCGCAGCGAAGAATGGCGATAATAGCATTGTGGTGATTGAACTTGCTAATGTTAAAGACGGTGAGTTAAACGCAGAACAGCTTAAACAGTTTGACGCACAACTAAAACAAGCACAGCAAGTAGAGCTACAACAAGCGTTATTACAAGCGTTACGTGCGAAAGCAAAAATTGAAATTAACCAAGACTTTTTAGCTCAGCAAGAGCAATAATTCTCAGCATCAAAATTAAAGCGGCAATTTGTGATGACAGATTGCCGTTTTTTATTGGCTTTTAAAAAATTCGCTAGTTTTTCACCGCACTTTGTGGTATAAAGTGTGGCGTTATTTTGGCTAGAATTAGAAAGCAATTTTTATTTTAGACAAAATAATTTCAAACTTAATTTTTAACAATAAATCACACACATATCGCACGGATAAATCGGGGTGCCAAACGGTCGATTTATTTGGTATGTGGAGGCTAAACCCCAAACAAAAGGAAAATTATTATGGCACAAGTTTCAATGCGCGAAATGCTACAAGCTGGCGTTCACTTCGGTCACCAAACTCGTTACTGGAACCCAAAAATGAAACCATTCATTTTCGGACCACGCAACGGCGTTCATATCATCAACCTTGAAAAAACTGTTCCAATGTTCAATGCTGCATTAGCAGAATTAACTCGCATTGCAGGCAACAACGGTAAAATCTTATTTGTTGGTACAAAACGTGCAGCAAGTGAAGCAGTGAAAGCAGCAGCATTAGACTGTCAGCAATACTATGTAAATCACCGTTGGTTAGGTGGTATGTTGACTAACTGGAAAACAGTACGTCAATCAATCAAACGCTTAAAAGATTTAGAAACTCAATCTCAAGATGGTACTTTCGACAAATTAACTAAGAAAGAAGCATTAATGCGTAGCCGTGAGATGGAAAAACTTGAATTAAGCCTTGGCGGTATCAAAGATATGGCGGGGCTTCCTGATGCATTATTTGTTATCGGTGCAGATCACGAACACATCGCAATCAAAGAAGCAAATAACCTTGGTATTCCAGTATTTGCAGTGGTTGATACAAACTCTGCTCCAGACGGTGTTGATTTTGTTATCCCAGGTAACGATGATGCAGCGCGTGCAATTCAACTATATCTTGCAGCAGCAGCGGCAGCAGTAAAAGAAGGTCGCCAACAAGAAGTGGTAGCCGAAGAGAAATTTGCTGAAGCAGAAGCAGCTGAATAATTCAGGTGAATGCGGCGAAAGCCCTTATTAATCACAACGATTAATTGGTTAGCAGGGGGCTTATGTTCTCTGCTTTTTTACATAAGTGCGGTCAAAAATCGCATCAAATTTTGTGGATAGAGGATTTTAAAATGGCTGAAATTACAGCATCTTTAGTAAAAGAACTTCGTGATCGTACCGGCGCAGGTATGATGGAATGTAAAAAAGCATTAGTAGAAGCAAACGGTGATATCGAATTAGCGATTGATAATATGCGTAAATCAGGTCAAGCAAAAGCGGCGAAAAAAGCAGGCCGTGTTGCTGCTGAAGGTGTTATCATCGCGCGTGTTGCTGGCGACTACGGTGTAATGATCGAAATGAACTGTGAAACTGACTTCGTAGCAAAAGACGCTGGTTTCTTAGGCTTAGCGAATGAAGTGGCAGATTACGCATTAAACAACAAAGGCGTAACTATCGAAGCATTACAAGCTGAATTTGAAGAAAAACGTGCTGCATTAGTGGCAAAAATCGGTGAGAATATGACAATCCGCCGTGTGGGTTCAGTACAAGCACCTGTAGTAGGTTCATACTTACACGGTGCGAAAATTGGTGTATTAGTGGGCGCAGTAAACGCTGATGAAGAATTAGTGAAACACGTTGCAATGCACGTTGCAGCAAGCCGTCCAGAATATGTAAATCCAAGCGATGTACCTGCAGACGTAGTAGAACACGAGCGTCAAATCCAAGTGGATATCGCAATGCAATCTGGTAAACCACGCGAAATCGCTGAGAAAATGGTTGAAGGTCGTATGAAGAAATTCACTGGTGAAGTATCTTTAACTGGCCAACCTTTCGTAATGGATCCTTCTAAATCAGTAGGTGAATTATTAAAAGAGAAAGGCGCAGAAGTGGTTTCATTCTTACGCTTTGAAGTGGGCGAAGGTATCGAAAAAGTTGAAACTGACTTCGCTGCAGAAGTTGCGGCAATGACTAAATAATCATTGTAAAACCATAAAATAGAAAAGCAGATCTTTTGAGATCTGCTTTTTTATTGGGGAATATAATCTGTAAGATTACTATTTATTCAAATTAATTGATTAATTATTCATTTTAAACTATGCTATCCTCACTTTTGGAAAATTTAAGGATTGCAAATGAGTGCTTATAACAGACAAACCTTTGATGAAGTGATGATACAAAATTATGCGCCCGCAGAGTTTATTCCTGTGAAAGGGAAGGGGAGCAGAGTTTGGGATCAGCAAGGGCGAGAATATATTGATTTTACAAGCGGTATTGCGGTGAATGCGTTGGGGCATTGTCCTGATGAGATTGTGGCGGTGCTGAAAGAGCAAGGGGAAACGCTGTGGCATTCTAGCAACTGGTTTACCAGTGAGCCAACCTTGCAATTAGCCACAAAATTGGTGCAGAAAACCTTTGCGGATCGGGTGATGTTTGTTAATTCTGGCGCGGAAGCTAACGAGGCTGCGTTGAAATTGGCTCGTCGTTATGCGGTAGATCATTTTGGCGCGCAGAAAAGCAAAATTATTGCCTTTAAGCAAAGTTTTCACGGGCGTACATTATTCACGGTGAGCGTAGGTGGGCAAGCGAAATATTCTGATGGCTTTGGGCCGAAACCTGCGGATATTATCCACGTTCCTTTTAACGATCTTGCAGCGGTAAAAGCCGTGATTGATGACCATACTTGCGCGGTGATTGTTGAGCCAATTCAAGGCGAAAGTGGCGTGAAACCTGCTGATCCCACATTCTTACAGGGGCTACGTCAGCTTTGTGATGAAAACAATGCCTTGTTGATTTTTGATGAAGTGCAAACAGGTTTGTCGCGCACTGGCTATCTTTATGCTTATATGAAATATGGCGTTGTGCCTGATATTCTGACTTCTGCCAAAGCCTTGGGCAATGGCTTTCCAATTGGCGCAATGCTCACCACCAATGAGATTGCGAAAAGTTTTTCTGTTGGTGTACACGGCACGACTTTCGGCGGCAATCCCCTTGCTTGTGCTGTGGCGTCAAAGGTGGTGGACGTGCTTTCTGATGAAAAATTCTTGGCAAAAATCCACCGCACTTCAGAATTATTTATGCAGAAATTGACTGAGCTAAATCAAGCGTTGAATTTATTTAGCGAAACTCGTGGTGAGGGCTTGTTGATTGGCGCAGAGTTAAATGAGAATTATCAAGGAAAGGCCAGCGAATTTGTGAAACGTGCGGCTAAAAATGGACTAATGATTTTAGTTGCAGGCCCCGATGTCTTGCGTTTCGCCCCCGCGTTAAATATTAGCGATGAAGAATTGCAAGAAGGGGTTGTTCGTTTAGAAAAAACCTTGCAAGAATTTGTGTAATAGATTGTATTACAAAGAAAAACCTCGCATTTGGCGAGGTTTTTTATGGGCTTAAGAACGCTTCATAATCTCGAAAAACTCTTCGTTGGTTTTGGCAACGGCGAGTTTATCAATAAGGAATTCCATTGCTTCCACTTCCCCCATTGGATTAAGGATTTTGCGTAGAATCCACATTTTTTGTAGTTCGTCTGGGGTGGTGAGTAAATCTTCTTTACGTGTGCCTGAACGGTTAAAGTCAATGGCTGGGAACACACGTTTTTCAGCGATTTTACGCGAAAGATGTAGCTCCATATTCCCCGTTCCTTTAAATTCTTCAAAGATCACTTCATCCATTTTTGACCCTGTATCCACAAGTGCGGTTGCAATAATGGTTAAACTTCCGCCTTCTTCCACGTTACGCGCTGCACCAAAGAAACGTTTTGGACGATGTAACGCATTGGCATCTACACCACCAGAAAGGATTTTACCTGAAGCAGGGGTTACGGTGTTATAAGCTCGGGCAAGACGCGTGATACTATCTAATAAAATCACTACATCTTTTTTATGTTCAACTAAACGTTTTGCCTTTTCGATAACCATTTCAGCAACTTGAACGTGACGCGAGGCGGGTTCATCAAAGGTTGAAGCAATCACTTCGCCTTTTACCGAGCGCTGCATCTCGGTTACTTCTTCTGGACGTTCGTCAATTAATAACACGATAAGCACACATTCTGGATAGTTATGGGTAATGCTCTGTGCAATGTTTTGTAGCAACATTGTTTTCCCCGCTTTTGGTGGGGCAACAATCAAGCCACGTTGTCCTTTCCCGATAGGAGAGGCTAAATCTAAAATACGCGCGGTTAAATCTTCTGTTGAGCCATTACCACGTTCCATTCTTAAACGTGAATTGGCGTGAAGTGGGGTTAAATTTTCAAATAAAATTTTGCTGCGTGAAACCTCAGGTTTGTCATCATTAACTTGATCCACTTTTAGCAAAGCAAAATAACGTTCCCCTTCTTTTGGAGGACGAATTTTCCCTTCGATTTTATCCCCAGTTTGTAAATTGAAACGGCGAATTTGGCTTGGAGAAACATAGATATCATCAGGGCCAGCAAGGTAGGAACTGTCAGCGGAACGTAAGAAACCAAAGCCATCAGGCAGGATTTCTAACACACCACCACCGAAAATATCCTCACCGCTTTTGGCGTGTTGTTTTAGGATTGCGAAAACAATATCTTGCTTGCGTAAACGGGCTAGATTTTCTAAACCCATTTGTTCTTCACCGAGTTTTACCAGCTCGGAAACAGGCATATTTTTAAGTTCTGTTAAATGCATAATAATTTGAAATGTTGGTTAGATTGGAAAATGAATTTGTAATGAAGATGTTTGAACATAGAATGGGCGTAAAGTTACCATTAAATAGCGGTGATGTCTAGAAAATAAAGGGGTAAATAATAAAAAAATTGGCTAGTAATATTAATGCTAGCCAATTTTT
>NZ_PQVJ01000020.1 GCF_002921135.1 Avibacterium gallinarum
AAATTGGCTAGTAATATTAATGCTAGCCAATTTTTTTGTTTTGTTATAACTCCGAGATTTCCCCAATGCTGACTTTAGAATTTTGTGAAGGAGAATATTGATGGCATTGTGATTTGCCTGTTTCATCTGTTTCACAAAGATCAATTAATGGTTCTTCTTTTATCGTTATATCCTCTTCAAATTCCGTAGGAATATTATAATGAACACTTTGAGCGGAATCTATTTGTGCGCCTAATTGAGTGATTGGATTATTCTCAATTCTATCAAGGAGTTGTAAATGTTCTCGTGGCGTGAGCGAGCTTTTCCCGCAATAACATTTGATTCAAATGAAAAAATTCGAGGTTGCTCATAATAGTTCATTATCGCATTTTCTTTCACTTTAATGCTGACCGCATTTGGGTGATTGGTTGTGTCCATACTTTCAAAAGCTCGTGCGCCATTTGGGGCAAGGGCATTGAGCGTAATATTGTCTAATATGGTGCTAGTTCTGGAAGCATCACCAGGATGAAAAGCAACAGCATCAAGAAAATTATCATTACTGAATGTACCTAAGCCTACATCTGGTTCTGCATAGTGGCCGGTATTGATCGCGGTGATGGTTAAATCAGTCGGATTATTTTTACCGCGCAAGATCGTATTGCCATAGGTTCTAATTGAATAACCTTGGAATGTTTTGGCATAAATTTCGCTAGATTCCCCTAAAATATCGCCCACAAGGAAAATCCCCGCAGCAGGCGCAAGGGCAGAAGAGCCGTAAGTATCCGCTCCTTTTACGGTGAGTTTGCTGTGTTTTAGACCGATATTTTGTCCATTTAACGCCAGTTTATTTGCATTTTGCATAAAGGATTCATAAAGCGGTTTACTGTAATTGACAGATAACGTGCTGTTATCAAGGTCAATATTTTCAGCAAAAAGATGAATAAACCCTTCTTGGCTATTTAGCTGGCTATCATTAATTTGAATATGGGTATCTTTTATATAAGAACGGGCGGTTGCCTCGCTTGTTACCCAATCAACAAATGCCGTAGCAAATTCTCGTTTACTTCGTTTTGTGCCTTGCTCATCGAGAAGATTATAGCGTTTATCAGGCAAAGGGAAGCCCCCTCTCAGTACGCGTTCTTTTAAATCGGCAATAACATATTCATAGCCCTGTTTCGTTTCTGGGGAAGCAAGGTTTGAAGATTGAGCGGTATAAGTTCGCATATTTCCTGAATTAATGAAAATACCGATTTCACCATTGGTTTTCACACGATTTAGACTTACGTCTTTAAATCCATCTGCGATAACAAAATCTTTGCCACTGGTAAAATTCACATCATTTAATGCTACATTAAAGCTAGGCTGTTTTGTACTTAATCCAGCGATAGTTTGGACGCTTTTTGCTGTTTCAAAGAGCGGTTCTTTTTTTGTATATTTATTGTAAAACGATCCATTGTCTAGATTGGAACGTTGTAAAATAATTTCAATTTGACGTTTATCTACTGAATTCGCTTTTTCAGTTGCAAATTGGTAAAACTGGTCTAAGGCAAAAGAATAAATGCCTTGATTATTTAGATCACCAATTTCCTGTGTACCAATATGGTTGAGAAATGATTGCCATAAATCAGTAAACTTGATTTTTTCACCTTCCTTATTGGTAAAAGAGATATAGTCCGCAGAGTCTGTAAGTTGAATGGATTGGAGTAGCTCCTGTGCGGTTTGGGGTTCTAATGCTTTTCCTGATAACGTATAAAGCGGCTGAGTTTTCCCATTCACCTCTTTTAATAACAGGGTTTCTTCTTGTAATGGCTGTGGCGTTTGCGCATTACCTATTCCAACAGAACCTTTGCCCAAGTTAAAAGTTACATTATTGAGGGTGAATGTGTTGGAATCCGTGTTTTTATGCGCAGTGAGCAACAACAGATTATGCTGACTTTCGGGGCTGTGCGTAAAGGTCGCATTTTCAATATTGATTGCGCTATCAGCTTGGATCGTGGTGAGTGGCAAGGCGAGTTTACGCTGTAATTTGTCCGCAAGTTTTTCATCAACACGAACTACCTTAAGCGTTTTTTTATCAGCACTCACATACGCAGTTTGAGTGGCCTCGCGATTTTCGCCAAAACTGGTGGTTCGATCTAACAAACTGGCTAATAATTTTAGATCGTCAAAAGTGGTACTATGACTGGTATCCACTTGATTTTTCTGATCTAACTCTTGGGCAAACTGTTGTAATTTTTCAGTGAAAATTAACCCTTCTCGTTTATGGGTTTCGTTACCAACAGTAATGCTTGAAAGATTGCCATTTAATTGGGTTTTTAATTCATTTTCAGAAAGCTTGGTTTTGGCTAGCAAGGCATTTTTTTGTTCTTCGATGACTTGGCTTGCGATCTTGCTGATTTCATCAGGTTTTAAGAAAACCAAATTGCCAGCATCAATCTGTGCTTTAATTTGTTCCGCAATTTTTGCATTAACAGGATCAAGTTGAGTACCAAGACGCGTTTCCACATTACTCACATTATTTTCTTTCTCTAAGTAATTAATGGTTAAAATCGGTTTTTGGTATGCCATTTGTAGGGCCGGCTTTCTTAGATTTGAAGCTAATTCTGCACCGCCAGCGCTTGCTTGATAATCTTGATAAGCGCCTTTTGCTAAAATTTCAAACACGCCATTTTTCTGATAAATATAGAGATTTCCATCCGCACTTTGCAGCCCCTGATCCACTTTTTTCGCTGTTTTTAACGTGTAATCACTATCGGTATAATACACATCACCTTTTTCATCTAAAGCTAATTCATTCTTTTTAAAGCGATTATTGTATTGGTTATTTTGCGCATTGGCTTTTTTAACATTCGTAAGTGCGGTGATTTTTCCGCTAATTTTTACCCCATTGCCTTCCGCTTTGCCTACTTGCGTAATGGTTAATTCTGCGCCACTAGTATGATTTTTCCCATAACGAATATCAGAGTTATTGCCTAAAAGAATTTTTCCACCTTCAATTGCAATGCTGTTAGCTTCCAAAATACCGTTATTATTAATAGCAATATCTTTTGCCATTTCTTTGCCTTTTGCGGTAAGTTCAATGCGATCATTGGACAAAATAACGCCATCATTTTCAATTAAGCTAGCCATTTCATTGCCAGTAAGCACAACGTTAAAATTATCTAAATCAAGAGTGAAATTTTCGCCAGTTGCCAAAAGCACTGTTTTATTTTGTATTTGAATGCGCTCTAATTCCCCCCAGTAATTGGCTTGCGCCTTTTCTGATGCTTTGCCTGTGAGATTCAGCGTTCCGTGATTTTTCACCTTATCGCCCAGCAAAATAATGGCGTCTTGTGCATTAATTGTGCCTTGGTTGATGATTTCACCTTCTTGCTGTTTTTTTCTTGTAAAAGTAACAGTATCGCGACCATATCGTGATTTTTCACTGATTTTCTCTACATCTTTTGTGGTGGCTAGAATCGCGCCTACATTGACTTGCGCATCTTTGGTAAAAATAATGCCATTTGGGTTGGCAAGAAAAACACGCCCATTGGCACTGAGCTTGCCCTGAATGGTAGAAACATCCGCCCCAGTAACGCGGTTATAAGCAATACTACTTGAACTAGGCTGCTGAAATTCAACGCTAGCTTGGCGGCCAATATCAAAACTTTCCCAATTAATCGAAACGCGATCAGAATTTTGTTTAATTGTCATCGCATTATTTTGTGTATTAATTTGAGCTTCACCCTGTACAATTTGATGCCCTTTAGGTAAGGCATTCGGATCAAGTTGTGCAGCAAGACTTGTTGAGGAAAGAATCGCAAGAGAAATAAGACTAAGTTGTTGTGCGGATTTCATTTTTTCTCCTTATCTGATTAGAATAATTTTAGCAATGACAAGCCAATTTGGTGTTCTTTCTCTTTTTCAAGACGTGCGCCAATCGGTTTTGCATAGTAAAAAGAAAGGCTGTAATTGTTTGGCGAAAAGAGTTGTAAGCCAGCACCAACAGATTGCAATTTAATGTGATTATGTTGTTCTGGGCGTTGCTCGTATGCTTGAATTTTGTGGTATTTTTTACCTGCGCTAAAATCGTAAAACAGCGAGCTGACAAGCAAAGAATCTTGCAACAGCGGTTGATAATGCTTCAGATTAATTTGCGAAAGAATGCCATCGCTGATTGACGCAACACCAGTTCGATAACCTCTCACCCCATTAGTGCCGCCAAGTAACATTTTTTGATTGCTAGAAATATTTCTATCTGCCATTTGCCCTTTAATGCTCGCTTCAATGGCAAAGTCTTTTGGTAGCATTTGTTCGTGCGCAATTTCAGCATTGACCAAGGTAAATTTATTGCTTGCCAATCTATCGGGCGATTTTGCCAAGCCTCGGTGCT
The DNA here is from genome assembly GCF_002921135.1 of Avibacterium gallinarum. Taxonomy (GTDB): domain Bacteria; phylum Pseudomonadota; class Gammaproteobacteria; order Enterobacterales; family Pasteurellaceae; genus Avibacterium; species Avibacterium gallinarum. The sequence goes on from NZ_PQVJ01000020.1 coordinate 4,352, forward strand.
ATGGTTATTTTCTCGTCCAACAGCTGCCCCAAGATTGAAATAGGTGGTGCCACGCGCAAAACTATTCCATACCCCGTTGAATGAAAGATTGATAAGATTAATTTTTGCAATATTTTCAATAGGTTGTGGAATGCCTTGCGCATCGCGGATACGGCTATGACTAAAGGTTAATTTAGTATTCAAATGAAAATTAGGCTGGCGAATAGTCGGGTGTAAAATGTAAGCGCCTAGGGTTTGGTTATTCCCTTTTGCATCAAGTGCGGTGAAATTTTTGCCTAATTTATAGTGTAGATAAGAACCAAATACCCCAAATCTTGTGCCGTAGCCATCAATGATCCACGAATATTCAGCACGAATATTTTTTAACCGAGCATTTTGTGAACTGAGTAAATCAAGATTAAACTGATCACCCATTCCTGCTAAATTCAACATTTTTATTCCCGCACTTAGACGATATTTGCCAGTTTCAGACGTGCCTTGGTTGTCAGTGAAAAAATAACCTTGCCATAGTTTGCTGTCTTTTAGCTGAATATTAACATCTGCACTACCTCTATTTTGTCCTGCTTGAATCCCTAACTGTGCGTTGATACCAGGTACTTCATTGAGTAATAACGATAATTTTTCAACTTCACTTTGTGCTAAGTAGGGCTGTGAATTCACGCTGGTATTTACCATTCTTTGAGCAAAATTAGTCTTAAAACGACTTTGATTGTCAATACGAACTTCACCAACATTACCTAGCATTAAACCAATAATAACACGTTGATTTTCAATGGTTTGTTGGGGTAAATAAGCACGCGCAACAAGATAATTATGCTGACGATAATAAAGGGTAATCTGGCGCGTTAGTTCATTCAGATCAGCCAACGTAATTGGGCGATTTAAATAAGGCGAAATGAGTGTAGAAAGATCTTCATTAACTGGCGTGTCTAAGCCTTGTTCTGAGAGGATTTTTACCTCAATTTCTTTTAATTCAAAATGCAGATCACCTGCTTGTTGCGGCGCGTTGGATAGATTGCTATTAAACATTTCCCCAGCAGGTTTAGCCAAGTGCGGTGTATTTTGGTTGAGTTCTTTGGAAAGCACGGCGGATTGTTGTAACTGCTGTTGAAAATCTGTACTTTGAGCAAGTGAAATAGCAGGTAGAAATCCCAGTCCATAAATTAAGCAATTGATTTTACGCATAAAATTCCTTGTTTGTGGCGCATACTGTGTTTTAGGTAGGATTGGAATTATATAAAAATGAAAATTATTATCAGTAGCATTGGAAATCCTTTTTTGCCTTTTAAGATAAGCGAAATTTTTTTGGAAATGACAACTTATCAACAACAAAAAGGATAAAAAACACTTATGAAAATGAAGTTTTCACCGCTGTATCTCGCACTAGCATCAACGATTTGTACGACTATTTGTAGCACGGCTTATGCGGCAGAGCAGTTAGAACAAATTAACGTTCAAGCGTTGCGCGATCCCACGCAATACACCAAAGATCAAGCAAATATCGCCATTTTAAATCGATCTCAATTAGATACTTTACAGCCTGCTAGCGTGGTGGAAGCCTTATCGACACAAGCGAATGTGGAGATTGCAGGCGGTTCGCGAACACTGGCAAAAAAGCCAGCTATTCGTGGTTTAAGTGGAACAAGAGTGGTTCAGGTGGTAGATGGCGTGCGGCAAAATTTTAATTTAGAGCATCGTGGATCTTATTTCTTACCAACCAGTATGTTAAGCGAAGTCGAAGTGGTGAAAGGGCCTGCAAGTACCTTATGGGGCAGTGGCGCATTAGGCGGTGTGGTGGCAATGCGAACTTTGAACGCCTTTGACTTGCTCAGACCCAACGAAACTTGGGGGGCATTGATCAAGCAAGGCTATCATTCGGCAGATTCAGGTTCACAAAGTGAATTGGCAGTTTATGGTGCAAATGGTCAGTTTGATTGGTTAATTCAAGGATTTTACAATAAAAATAAAGACTTACGTTTAGGTAAGGATTTAGGCAAATTGCCGCATAGCGAACTTACTCAGCAAGGTGGCTTAGTTAAAGCAGGTTGGCAAATAAATGATCATCATCGTTTAGAATTAAACCTGCGCGGCACGCAAAGTAAACAAACTGCGCCAGCTAATAATGAGATGTACGATCCTTATACGCCGAATGATTTTGTTGCAGAAGTAGGGCAAATTTATGCAAGCGGTGGCAAGCCTGATTATGGCAAAGCTGGCGGTATCGCTGATCTTTCTGCACAAAAAGTAAAAGATCGTTCTGCGTCATTGCGTTATCTTTTCAATCCAGATTCCCGCTTGGTGAATGGTGAATTAACGCTGTATATCAATGATACCAAAGAAACCGAAACCAATCTTCGCACAGGCACCAATGATGAAACTCATTATAAAACCACGGGGTTTAACTTGCGTAATGCCTCCGAGTTTGAGCGTGTTGCCTTGATTTATGGGGTAGATTTTTATCAAGACAGAGTAAAAACAAAACGCGAGAAAAAAGCGCAAGACGGTACTTGCAGCAACGCGACCTCGCCTCGTTGTCGTGATTATTCTACTGCCAATTATCGCCCAAATCCTTATGATGCAAAAGCCAATGTGTGGGGCGCTTATTTACTCAGTCATATTAATCTCACTGAGAATTTAGTGCTTTCGCCAGCGCTACGTTTTGATAGCTACCAGAGTTCAGAAAAACAAAGCCAAAGTTATCGCAAAAACCACTTATCCCCTTCCGTTACCTTGGATTATCGTGCCACCCCTTGGCTGAATTTAAGCGCAAAATATGCAGAAGCTTTCCGCGCACCAAGCCTGCAAGAACGTTATATTTCAGGTCATCATTTCGGTTTTAAAGGAATGGCAGAAGCGATATTTGTAGAAAATACCGATCTCAAAGCCGAAGTAGCGAAAAATAAAGAATTGAGCGCCAAATTCCACTGGCAAGATTTGTGGGCAGCGCAAGATAAGCTCAGCTTCACCGCAACGGTTTTCCAAAATGATGTAAAAGATTTTATTGAATTACAGCAAATTGGAATGCAAAGACACACATTATTATTCCAATATCGTAACGTACAAAACGCGCGTTTAAGAGGGGCGGAACTTGCCGCTCATTACGAAACGCCACGTTGGTCAACGGATCTTCAGTATGGCGTATTGCGTGGTAAGGATCGCCAAACGGGCGAAGCCTTAGAAAATATCAATGCGGATAAAATTGTTCTTGCGGCATCTTATGCGCTTGTGCCAGAAACCTTTACGTTGGGGCAAAAGTGCGTCACTATTTTGCACAAAAACGTGTACCTACATCACATAATGGGCATTATCCGTCTTATACCTTAACGGATATTACCGCTAGCTATGCGCCACAAAAAGGCGAATGGTCAAATTTACGCATTGATTTTGCGGTGGAAAATATTTTCGATAAGGCCTACACCCCAGCTTTCAGCTTAACCCCTGAAGCAGGGCGCAATGTCAAAGTATCGTTAGCTTATCAATTCTAATTTGGGGGATAAACAATGATACAACAACAAATTGCGCAGGCATTGGCAGATAATCCTGATTTGCACACCCTTGATCTTGCTGCACAACTCAAAGTAAAAGAAGGAAAAATAATCCAAAATTTACCCCCGCACTTTATTCATCTTTATAACGGAAGTGCGGTGGAATTGTTGGCAGAAATTCACACTTGGGGCAACGTGGTTACCATTGTGGAAAAAGCGGGATCGATTTTTGAGATAAGCGGCGTGTTTCCCCAAGGACAATTTGGTTACGGCTATTTCAATCTCAATATGAAAAGGGAAGCCGGCATTGCTTTACACGGACATTTGCAGTTAGACAAAGTGAAGCACATTGTTTTGTTGAGCAAACCGTTCCGCGGTAAAGAAAGTTATGCCATCGCATTCATTACTGATGAAGATGAGGTGCTATTTAAAATTTATCTTGGACGTGACGAGCAACGCCAGCTCATTCCCGAACAAGTTTCAAAATTTAACCAGTTAAAAAATAAGGATAATTTATGCTAGATCGCCAACAACGTTTAAATCAACGCCTTACGCCAGAAATTCAGGCCTTAAAACAGCAATGCAAAACCTTGCTGTTAGCCACGGTTGATGAAAATGGCATTCCCAATGTGAGCTATGCCCCTTTTGCCGAAGGGGAGCAAGGCTACTACATTTTTATTTCCACCATTGCCAAGCACGCGCGAAATCTAAAAAATAATGGCAAGGTTTCCATTATGCTCATTGAAGATGAAAGCGACAGCCGTCAGATTTTTGCTCGTCATCGCTTAACTGCTGATGCGCAAGTTGTGGAAGTGGCGAGGGATTCTGAACAATGGCAAATTGGCACAGAATTATTGCAAAATCGCCACGGCAAGGTGATGCAAGAATTGGTTCAATTCCAAGATTTCTCGCTATTTCATTTGATCCCACAACAAGGGTTATTCGTTAAAGGTTTTGGTCAAGCCTTCCAAGTTGCACCGAATAATCAAGTTGATGTGGTACATTTAGATCAAGGTCATATCGAACAGGGCTAATTGAAAAAAATCGCAAAAAAGCCCCGCACTTTATTTTGCGGGGTTTTTATTATGTAGAAAAAGAGCGGTGAAAAATCTTGAAATTTTTCACCGCTCTTAATGTAAGAGTGATTTACTTAATAGCGAGATTATTTCACCAATCCGCCGCTGGCTTGGAGATCGGCGTGGTAAGAAGAACGCACGAAAGGTCCGCAGGCGGCGTGTTCAAAGCCCATTTCGTTGGCTTTATCACGGAATTCATCAAATTCTTCAGGCGGAACATAGCGCGCCACAGGTAAGTGATGGCGGCTTGGTTGCAAATATTGCCCGAGTGTGAGCATTGTTACGCCGTTGGCGCGTAAATCTTGCATCACTTGCAAGATTTCTTCGTTGGTTTCGCCTAAGCCCACCATTAAGCCTGATTTGGTTGGAATATCAGGGAACATTGCTTTGAACTCACGCAATAATTTGAGCGACCATTCATAATCTGCCCCTGGGCGAATATCACGATACAAGCGTGGCACATTTTCCAAATTGTGGTTGAACACATCTGGTGGATTATCTTTTAATTTTTCTAGTGCTTGTTCGATACGTCCACGGAAATCAGGCACAAGGATTTCAATTTTGATCCCTGGATTAAGCGCGCGGATTTCTTTCACACATTCAGCGAAGTGGCCTGCACCACGGTCAGGTAGATCATCGCGATCCACCGAAGTGATCACCACATAACGTAATTTCATATCCTGAATAGTTTCGGCTAATTTGCGTGGCTCGTCAGGATCAGGCGGTAAAGGCTTGCCGTGTGCCACATCACAGAATGGGCAGCGGCGCGTACAAATTGCGCCTAAGATCATAAAGGTTGCCGTGCCGTGGTTAAAACATTCGTGCAAGTTAGGGCAAGATGCTTCTTCGCACACTGAATGCAAGCCGTGGCGGCGCATACCATTTTTGATGCTATCAATTTTTGCTGAATTGGCTGGCAGTTTGATTTTCATCCACTCAGGCTTTTTCAATAAAGGCTGGTTGGGATCAATATTTTTTACTGGGATAATGGAAGTTTTTGCGGCATCACGATATTTTACGCCACGTTCCATTTTAAAAGGCGTTGCCATTAACGCTCCTATTTTTGTTAAGAATTTGTTACGGAATTATACCCCAATAATTGGGTGAAGTGTGTAACTAATTTGGGCGAAACCTTGTCTGGCTGTGCTTCTTCTTGCGGGATAAAATCTGCCATTTGACACATTTCAAGCCCAGCATAACCACAGGGGTTAATGTATAAGAAAGGCGTAAGATCCATATTGATATTTAGCGCTAAACCGTGGAAAGAACAGCCTTTGCGAATGCGTAAACCGAGCGAGCAGATTTTTTTGCCGTCCACATACACCCCTGGTGCATCGGCTTTGGGATAGCCTTCAATGCCGTAATCTGCCAGCGTTTGCACCACCGATTGTTCAAGAGCGGTAACCAGTTGGCGTACATTGAGATCTTTGCCTTGCGCTTTTAGGCGTTTAATGTCGATCAACACATACATAACTTGCTGACCCAATCCGTGATAGGTGATTTGTCCGCCACGATCCGATTGCACCACAGGGATCGCGCTTTGTTGCAATAAATGTTCAGGCTTGCCCGCAGAGCCTTGGGTGAACACCGCAGGGTGCTGAACGAGCCAGATTTCATCTTGGGTATTTTCATCACGATTATCAGTAAATTGCTGCATTTTATGCCAAATTTCTTGATAATCTTGCACGCCAAGTTGGCGGATAATAATGGATTGGGTCATCGCCTTTACCTTATTGTTTATGCAGATTAAAGCACCATTCTTACGCCGTCAATTTTGGCAAGTTCGCTATAAAGGGTTTCCACTTGCTCAATATTTTCAGCCACAATATCCACAGAAATGGATTTGTATGTGCCTTTTCCGCTCACATTTTCACGCGGATTATAATCGCCCTTGGCATATTTTTGTACCACAGCGATCACATCATCAGCTAAATCTGGGCGGTTTGCGCCCACCACTTTGAAGGTGAAATCACAAGGGAATTCAAGAAGATCTTTAAGTTGCTTTTGTGGAATATCTTCAAGTTTTACGACTTTTTCTTGTTCTGCCATTTTTTTGTCCTCAAATTTGTTAAAAATTTAGACCGCACTTTGTTTAGTGCGGCCATTTGAGCTTTAGATTGGGAAGATTTTGCCAATTTCAAGTTTAGCTGAATAAACTTTTTACAGTTAGCACTAACCAATCCCAGATTTTGCCGAAGAAACCGCCTTCTTCAACATTGTTCATTACTTGTAAATCTACTTTAGCAATGTCTTTACCATCAAGCTGATAGGTGATTTTGCCCACCACTTGGCCTTTCGCCAGTGGCGCTTCAAGGTATTTTTTGTCTAAATCATAACGGGCTTTCACTTCTGCTTGGCGACCTTTTGGCAAGGTGATAAATTGATCTTGCAATACGCCAAGTTGCACTTTGCTGTTATCGCCATAATAAACGCTTTGTTCAGAAACGGTTTTGTTGGCTTCTAAGGCTTTGAAGGTTTCAAAGTTAGCAAATCCCCATTGCAATAATTTCTTGCTTTCAATTTCACGGCCTTTGTAAGTTGGCACGCCCATCACCACTGAAATTAAACGCATATTGCCGTTGCCCAATGCGGAAGCCACAAGGTTGTAGCCGGCTTTGTCTGTATGGCCTGTTTTCATACCATCGACTTTAAGGGTTTTATCCCACAACAAGCCATTGCGATTTGGTTGGCGAATTTTGTTGAAAGTGAATTCTTTTTCTGCATAGATTTTGTATTCTTCAGGTAAATCACGAATGATATGTGCGCCAATTAATGCCATATCACGGGCGGAAGAATATTGATTTTCGTCATCTAAGCCGTGTACGGTGGTGAAATGGGTGTTTTTCAGACCAAACTGCTCCACATATTTATTCATTGCATTGATGAAATTTTGTGTTGAGCCTGAAACGTGTTCCGCCATTGCCACGCAAGCATCATTGCCCGATACCACGATGATCCCGCGATTAAGATCGGCAACGGAAACCTGCTGGTTTAAATTTAGGAACATTTTTGATGAACCCGGGAAATTTTTACCCCAAGCGCTATTACCAATGGTAACCATATCCGAATCGTGGATTTTGCCTTGTTTTAACGCATCGCCCACCACATAGCTTGTCATCATTTTGGTGAGCGAAGCAGGGTATTGGCGTTGATCAGGGTTAAATGCTGCTAACACCGCACCAGAATTGTAATCCATTAAAATATAGGTTTGTGCATTAAGTTGTGGTGCGGCAATGCCATATTGAATATCTTCTGCCATTACAGAATGGCTTGCGCATAATGTAGCAGTGATAAGGGCAAATTTGGTTTTTTTAAGCATATGTTTAAACATAGTTCCTTACGTCCTAAATAGAGTTAAATTTATTTGTGGCTATAAATAATCAGTGGCTTAGTGCCATTTAATTTATGAAGTTTGGCTTTAAATTGTTGTGCTTCACGTTTAGTTTTAAATGGCCCAAAGGAAATACTGTGAGATTTTTTATTTGAGTCAATTTTTGTTTTGACTTTTAAGCGTTTGGCTTGTTTCGCCATTTGTATTGCTTGTTTGTAGGTTAAGTTTAGCATTTTTACTTTATAACCTGAAAAATCTGTGTCTGAAAGCACCGCACTTTGTTTTGCGGATAGATCCAAACGTTTTACGGCTTCTGGTGTTTTCACCATTTTAGCAAGACTGTGCGTTCCCGCACCGAGAATTTTCCCTTTATGATTAACGTGTAGCGCCTCAACGCGAACTTGTCCGATACCACGATGAATAATCCCCAGTTCTTTTGCGGCAACAAGAGAAAGATCAATAATTCTTCCTTTTATGAAAGGGCCGCGATCGTTAATTTTTACGATCACTTTTCTGCCGTTGTGTAAATTGGTGACCAAGGCGTAAGAATTTAATGGCAGCGTTTTGTGTGCTGCTGTATAGCGATTAGGATCATAATATTCACCATTGGAGGTTTTACGTCCTGAAAATTTTTGGTGGTAGTAACTTCCTCCCCCTGTTTTGGCGTAGTGCTTAGCCGTACTCGGGTGTTTGGTGGTGTAACTGACTCCATTGACCACATAGGTGTGAGTCTTATCAGATATTTTTTGGTGTACCAGTTTAGGGCCTTTCACCCCATATAATTTTTGCGTTTCGGCATTGCTATTCACACTTGCTAGTGTGAGTAGAAATGCCAAACTCAGCTTAATTATTTGTGTTAATTTCATTTTGATTATTCACTTTAGTTAAAATTTTGTTGGAATACTGGTTAAGAACAATAAATTCTTAGTTAGTTCCCCTAAAGAAATGTTCTTTATGGCTATGAATGGACATAATCAAGCCAAAACCTGCCATTAATGTAACAAAAGACGTCCCACCATAGCTCATTAATGGGAGCGGCACACCCACCACGGGTAAAATGCCACTCACCATGCCAATATTCACAAAAACATAAACAAAAAAGATCAGCGTTAATGCCCCAACAAGGGTACGACCGAAAGCATTTTGTGCTTCCACGCCAATCACCAAACCTCTTGCCACAATAAATAAATAAAGGCACATCAAAACGGCGAAACCAACCATTCCGTGTTCTTCACTTAATACGGCAAAGATAAAATCGGTATGGGGTTCAGGCAAAAATTCTAGCTGAGATTGTGTGCCTTGCATCCAACCTTTGCCCCAAATACCACCCGAACCAATGGCAATTTTTGATTGCAAAATATGATAGCCCGCGCCAAGGGGATCTTTTTCTGGATCAAGCAAGGTTAGCACCCTTGTGCGTTGATAATCGTGCATTAGGTAAAACCACATTATAGGGATAAAACCAGCCAGTCCAATCACTGCAATTAAAATCAGCCACCAGCTCATTCCTGCTAGAAAAACAACGAAAATTCCAGACGCACTTACCAGAATTGATGTGCCTAAATCAGGCTGAATGGCAACCAATAGGGTAGGCACAATAATAATAAAGAGTGCAATAAAGGTGTGTCTTAAGGTTGGCGGAAGCGGACGTTTACCTAAATACACCGCCACCATTAACGGCACGGCAAGTTTGACGATCTCCGAAGGCTGAAAACGGAATAAGCCGAGATCTAGCCAACGCTGCGCGCCTTTACTGGTTGTTCCCACTAAATCCACTAAAATCAGCAATATAATGCCAATACCAAATAAATAAGGGGCAATACCTTGATAAAAACGTGGAGAAAATTGTGCCATAACAAACATCACCACAAAGCCTAGGGTAACTTGAATGATGCGGTTGCGGAACATCACTTCATTGCCACCAGAAGCGCTATATAGCACGAATAATCCATAGGCGGAAATCATTACAAGACCAAGAAATAGCCAGAAATCAATGTGTAAACGCTGCCACAAGCCGAGCCAGATTTTCCTTTTACTCATTATTCTGTTTCCTCTTGTTGGGGTTGAGCTTCGTTCTGTTTATTTTCCATTTGGTTTACTTGTGGAAGCCGCTGATTAAGATAATAATCCATAATTTTTCTTACTACAGGGCCGGCGTTGCTACCGCCACCGCCTGCATTTTCTAAAATGATAGAAACCACAATTTTCGGGTCTTCATAAGGGGCATAGCCGATAAACCACGCGTGATCGTGCAATTCTTTGCTCAGCGATTTAGCGTTATAGGTTTGGTTTTCTTTTAAGCTGAAAACCTGTGCGGTGCCTGATTTACCAGCAACGTGATAGTTCGTGCCAGCAAAGGCTTTACGCCCTGTCCCATTGCTCGCATTAATCACGTTATACATACCACGTTTGGCTTGCGCCCAATAGTTATCATTGGCTTTAATGTCGGGATATAAAAAAGGATCTTGGTAAGGTTCAAAGAAAGAGCCTTCCACCCCTTTCATTAAGTGCGGTGTATTTACCTTGCCATTATTAATCAAGATGGCTAAGGCTTTTGCCACTTGCAATGGCGTTGCTGTCCAATAGCCTTGCCCAATGCCTACGGAGATGGTATCACCCTGTAGCCAAGGTTTTTTATACCGTTTTTGTTTCCACTCGCGCGAAGGCATAATTGCCGAGGTTTCTTCACGAATATCCAACCCTGTTGGCAGACCAAAACCAAAGGCTTTCATCCAACCAGAAAGTTTATCAATCCCCATATTGTAAGCGAGCTGATAAAAGTAAGTATCGGAAGATTCGGTAATCGCTTTATTGAGATCCGTATAGCCGTGGCCTGATTTTTTCCAGTCACGGAAACGTTTGGTGCTATTTGGCAACATCCAATAGCCCGGATCAAACACCGTTGTGCTTGGCGTGATCAAGGCTTCTTGCAACCCAGCTACCGCAATAAACGGTTTTACCGTAGAAGCGGGCGGATAAGCTCCTTGCGTAACGCGGCTATAAAGTGGACGCTCAGGATCTTCAAGCAGGCGTTTGTAATCTTTACCTGAAATACCATCAACGAAAAGATTATTGTCATAACTTGGGGTTGAAACCATCGCTAAAATGCTGCTATCTTTTGGATCTAGCACCACCACTGCGCCTTTATGACCTGCTAACAGATCGGTGATATAACGTTGCAATTCTAAATCAATGGTGAGATGAATGCTTTTACCCGCTACTGCAGGCTGTTCGCGCAATTTACGGATCACCTTGCCACGGTTGTTAATTTCTACTTCTTCAAAGCCCACTTCACCGTGTAATTGTTCTTCGTAATAGCGTTCGATACCGAGCTTGCCGATATTGTGCGAGCCAGCATAATTGGCGTATTTGTCTTCTTTTTTCAGGCGTTCCACATCTTTATCATTAATTTTTGCCACATAACCTAAAATATGGGTGAGCGGTTCGCCGTACAAATAATGACGTTTAAAATAAGGTTTAACGGATAAACTCGGGAATTGATGCTGATTTACCGCAAAACGTGCGATCTGTTCTTCGGTGAGATCAGGCTTGAGTAAAATGGACGTATAGCGCGAAGAACGGCGGCGTTCTTTCTTAAAGTTCGCAATATCGTCTTCATTTAAGCCCACCATTTGCTTGAGCTGTTCAAAAGTGCGGTCTAAATTTTCCACTTTTTCTGGCACGATATATAAGCCAAAAAAGGTGAGATTTTCGGCAAGCAATTTGCCATAGCGATCGTAAATCAAACCGCGTGTTGGTGGCAACGGCAATAATTTGATACGGTTACCGTTAGAACGGGTTTGATAAGTGTCATAATTGACGATTTGCAGATGATATAAATTGGTGAGCAAAATTGCAGACAGCCCAAGCACGCCTAAAAAAGACACCAAGGCGCGGCGAATAAACAGATTGCGCTCCGCTTTTTTATCGCGGATCGGTTCCATTGTTGGCTGAGAAAGCAATTTCTTTAAATCCATTGATTACTCTCGATGATAAGGGTGATTGGTAGTAATCGACCAAGCACGATACAAACTCTCTGCCACCACCACGCGCACTAAAGGGTGGGGTAAGGTTAAAGGGGAAAGCGACCAGCTTTGTTCGGCGGCAGCTTTACATTCTGGCGATAAACCTTCAGGCCCGCCGATGAGCAAACATAAATCCCGTCCATCATTTTTCCACCCCTCTAGCTGTTGTGCCAGTTGTTCGGTTGTCCAAGGTTTACCGGGAATGTCTAAGGTAACAATCTTATTGCGCCCACAAGCCGCCAGCATTGCTTTGCCCTCTTGCTCCAAAATGCGTTTAATGTCTGCATTTTTGCCACGTTTGCCCGCAGGGATTTCGATTAGTTCAAAGGGCATATCCTTTGGGAAACGGCGTTGATATTCTTCAAAGCCTGTGCTTACCCAAGCTGGCATTTTTGTGCCTACCGCAATTAATTGGATCTTCATTTAGCCCCAAAGTTTCTCTAATTGATACATTTCGCGGCTGTCTGCTTGCATAATATGCACCATCGCTTGCCCGAAATCGACCACCACCCAATCGGCAGTAGCTTTGCCCTCTTCACCGAAGGATTCAAAACCCGCTTGCTTGCTTTCATCAATCAGTTTTTGCGCCAAAGAACTAATATGGCGACTTGATGTGCCTGTGCAAATAATCATATTGTCCGTTACGCTTGATTTGCCTTGCACATCTAAATGCAAAATATCAACGGCTTTTAAATCGTCTAATTTGTTAATTAAAAAATCTACTAATGTTGTCATACGAAATATTATCGCTCATTAAATTTGTGTGTTAAAAATCCGTCAATTCTATCACGAGATAAAACAGAAATAATAGAAAAAATCACCGCACTTTTCTTGTTTATGTTTTGTTTATAAAAGTGGTTTATAAAAGTGCGGTGGAATTTTTGCGATTTTTTGAGATTAATAACGCTTTTTAAAATTGCGTTTATTATTTTGATAATGGCTTTGCCCAGTGCGTTTGCGGTAAGGTTTTGGCAAATCACTGAGTAGCGCTTGCGGATCATATTGGCTCACTGGAATGGAATGGCCAATATATTCTTCAATGGCAGGTAAATTCATTGCATATTCTTCACAAGCAAAACTAATGGAAACGCCACTTTCGCCTGCGCGCCCTGTGCGCCCAATGCGATGCACATAATCCTCGCGATCATCAGGCAAATCATAGTTGAAAACGTGCGTAACATCAGGAATATGTAAGCCACGCGCGGCAACATCGGTGGCCACTAAAATATCTAATTTGCCTTCAGTGAATTGTTGCAATAAGGCAAGGCGTTTTTTCTGTGCCACATCGCCTGTGAGCAGCCCCACACGATGCCCATCAGCGGCTAAATAGCCCCAAATTTCTTCGCAGCGATGTTTGGTGTTCGCGAAAATAATGCAACGCTCAGGCCATTCTTCTTCCAACAATGTCATTAATAACGCCATTTTGTCTTGGTTAGACGGATAAAACAGCTCTTCTTTAATGCGGTGGCCTGTTTTTTGCAGCGGCTCAACTTCCACATACTCAGGATCATTCATATCTTCAAAGGCAAGCTCACGCACTTTATAAGAAAGAGTCGCGGAAAAGAGCATTGTTAAGCGTTCAGCAGGGGGCGGACATTTTCGCAGTAAGTAGCGAATATCTTTGATAAAGCCTAGATCGAACATTCGATCTGCTTCATCTAGCACCACCACTTCAATATCCGTTAAGCGAATAATGCCTTGTTTGACATAATCAATCACGCGTCCTGTTGTGCCGATTAAAATATCAATGCCTTGCTCAATCACTTTAAGCTGTTTATCGTAGCCATCGCCCCCATAAGCTAGCCCCATTTTTAGCCCAGTGGCTTGTGAGAGTGCCGTACCATCATTGCTAATTTGCACGGCAAGCTCGCGCGTGGGCGCTAAAATTAACGCACGCGGTTGCTTGGCATTATGCTGCGAATTTTCGCTTAATAAATGATGAAAGGTGGCGGTGAGAAAGGCCATTGTTTTGCCTGTACCTGTTTGCGCTTGCCCTGCTACATCACGTCCTGCAAGGGTGATTGGCAAAGAAAGGGCTTGGATTGGCGTGCAGTATTCAAAACCGTTTTTCTCTAAACACTGTAATACGCTTGGATTTAGTGGTAAATCAGCAAAACGTTGCTGAGTTAAATGATCATTTTGCATAGTTATCTGACTATTTTCGATTTTATGAGAAAAAATTGTGCTAAGCATAGCATGAAGGGCAGAAATCCCCAAAAATTCTTCTTTTCTCTCTTCTTTATCTCTAAAAAAGGGAATAAATAAAGTGCGGTTAAAAATGTAGCATTTATTGGTTTTTTTATTACTTTTTATTTTGTTTTGTAGCAAGGATAAATTACCCCGTTATGCTTAGAAAAGGCAAATTATCTAGGATTTTAATAACTCTTAAGGGTTATTTTTATGTGGCAAAAATAACTCAAAAAGGTTATTCCTAATAAAAACATTGATCAAACGCAAAAAATAGCAAAATAGCGCTGAAAAATGAGAATGAATTTGTTATTTTTAAGCGTGAAAAACTTTCTCTTAATTCATTATCATATTGTTTTTAATGAGAAAAATTATCATTTATTGCTTAAGTTTATTTGTTGTACAACATTGATCAATGTATGGAGTAATTATCGTGAACATTTTCAGAAAAACTTTAGCTTCTCTGGCAATTGCTGGATTGACTTTAGTGTCTGCGCAACCTTTGATGGCGGCAGATAATAGTGTAGCAGAAAAGCGAGCTCCAACTCGTGAGGAATTAGCAAAACCAAATCCTGATTTGAAAATTCAAGCAATCAGTGAACAATTTGCTGAAAAATATCCAAAACAATATAACAGTTGGGCTGCAACCGCAGAATCTACGGAAATTGTTCCGGCAATTGAAGTTGATCCTAGAATGATCGTAATGTGGGGCGGTTATGCGTTCTCAAAAGAATATAACAAACCGCGCGGTCACTTTTATACTGTAACTGACGTGCGCAATATTTTGCGTACAGGTGCGCCGTTTGATGCTAACAGCGGCCCACAACCAATGGCGTGCTGGACGTGTAAAGGCCCAGATGTGCCACGTTTAATTGCTGAATGGGGTGAAGAAGAATACTTCAACGGCAAATGGGCAAAAGGTGGGGCTGAAGTGGTAAATTCTATCGGCTGTGCTGACTGTCACGACACCACATCAAAAGATTTTGCAGAAGGTAAACCTGCTTTACGCATTGCTCGTCCGCATGTTTTACGCGCCTTAGATGCGATCGGAAAAGACTTCGCACATTTAGACAAAACAGACAAACGCGGCGCAATTTGTGCTAACTGTCACGTTGAATATTACTTTGATAAAAAAGTGGTAAACAATGTGGTATTCCCTTGGATGAAAGGGGTAGATGTGGATAGTATGGAACAATACTATGACAATATCGAATTTTACGATTGGATTCACTCTATCTCTAAAACACCAATGTTGAAAGCACAGCACCCAGACTATGAAACTTGGTTACAAGGCACACACGGTAAAAATGGCGTAACCTGTGTGGATTGTCATATGCCAAAAGTACAAGGGGCTGATGGCAAAGTTTACACAGACCACAAAATTGGTAATCCGCTTGATTCTTTTGAAAACACCTGTGCAAACTGCCACGACCAAAGCAAAGAAACTTTAACCAAAGTGGTAGCAGGTCATAAAAAAGACATCAAAGACGTGATGATTAAACTTGAAGACCAAATCGTGAAAGCGCACTTTGAAGCGAAAGCGGCTTGGGACGCAGGTGCAACAGAAGAAGAAATGAAACCAGCATTGCAAGCTATCCGTCACGCACAATGGCGTTGGGATTATTCTGCTGCGGGCCACGGTGGTCATATTCACGCACCAGATATTATCTTAAAAACCATTGCAACAGGCTTAGATCGTATTGCTGACGCGCGTACTAAATTAGCCATTATTCTCACCAAACACGGTGTGAAACAGCCAATCAATTACCCAGATATTTCAACAGCTGAAAACGCGTGGAAAGCAATGGGCATTGATATTGAAAAAGAACGTGCAGCGAAAGCGAAATTCCTCAAAGAAGTTGTTCCACAATGGAATAAAGAAGCGTTAGAAAAAGGCTTAATGGAGAAAGCTCCACCAGCAAAATAAGCCAAAAAGTAACCGCACTTTATTAAGTGCCGACTTAGGAAGAGACCTTAAAGTGGGAAGAAAACTAAAGTGCGGTCTATTTTGAACGAAAATTTGAGGTAATAAGAAATGAACGTTGTATTAAAGAAAATGGTAAAGCTTACCGCCTTATTAGGGGCGATGATCTTGGCTTTGCCTGCACAAGCTAATACAGAAAACACTGAATTAAGCTATCAACCTACGTTAGAAAATCAGCGTAACCCCAATGAATACTGTGCGAAATGCCACAAATTAGAAGCCACTGATGAACAATCTGGCGGTGATTTACATTTTGGTAAATTCCACGGTACGCACTTATCCAAAACAAATCCAAGCACAGGCAAGCCAATTACTTGTGTGAGCTGCCACGGTAATATTTCGGAAAATCACCGCCGTGGTGCAAAAGATGTAATGCGTTTTGAAAGCGATATTTTCTCTGACAAAAAACCAATGTTCTCTGTGCAAGAGCAAAATCAAGTTTGCTTCTCTTGCCACCGTCCTGAAAAATTGCGCGAGAAACTTTGGGCGCACGATGTCCACGCAATGAAATTGCCTTGTGCTGCGTGCCATACTTTGCACCCAGAAAAAGATGCAATGAAAGGCATTGAGAAAAAACAACGCGTTAAACTTTGCGTGGATTGTCACGGAGAACAACAAAAACGCAAAGCCTTAAAAGATCTTGACCCGACCAGCGAACAAAAGGATAACAAATGACAACTTGCTCACGCCGTAATTTTGTTTCTGGAATGGGCGCTTTGATCCTAATGACAGGAACAACAATTAAGTCAGTAGCACAAGATAAGGCAGAAGAAAAGCCGATTCGTTATGCAATGTTGCACGATGAAACCGCTTGTATTGGTTGTACCGCTTGTATGGACGCGTGTCGTGAAACCAACCAAGTGCCAGAAGGCGTTTCACGTTTAGAAATTATTCGTAGCGAACCTTATGGCGAATTTCCTGACGTGAAATATGAGTTTTTCCGTCATTCGTGCCAGCATTGTACCAATGCACCTTGTGTTGCTGTGTGTCCAACAGGGGCTTCATATATTGATGCTTCCACTGGTATTGTTGATGTCAACAAAGATCTCTGTGTTGGCTGTCAATACTGTATTGCCGTATGCCCATATCGCGTGCGTTTTATTCACCCTGTGTATAAATCCGCCGATAAATGTAACTTCTGTCGCGATACGAATTTGGCAAAAGGCAAACAGCCAGCTTGTGTTGAAGCTTGTCCAACCAAAGCCCTAACCTTTGGTGATACCAACGATCCACAAAGTGAAATTTCTTTGAAACTGAAAGAAAAACAAACCTATCGTACAAAAGTTGAATTAGGTACAGATCCAAATCTTTACCACGTTCCAGCTAGAGCAGGGGAGATCAGACGATGAACAGTCCATTTCATTTCCCATCTTTAGTATGGGACGGGCCGATTGCGATTTATCTCTTTTTATTAGGGATTTCCGCAGGGGCAACAATGCTTGCGGTATTGTTAAAACGTGCAGGATTAGCAGGAGAACGCCCGGAAGAAAACAATATCTTAAAGGTTAATGCCTTGCTTGCACCGATTAGCATTACCATCGGTTTATTGCTATTGATTTTCCACTTAACCAAACCTTGGACATTCTGGTACTTAATGTTCAATTATCACCACACCTCAATTATGTCCGCAGGGGTGATGTTGTTCCAAGTGTATATGCTGTTCTTGGTATTATGGTTAGCGATTATCTTCAAATCACTGGTGTTGAGCCTTGTGAAGCGTTTTGTGCCGAAACTTGCAAATTTTGCAGAGAAAATCATTGATATTGCTGTTAAATTCACTAATGCCATTGAGATCATTACTTTATTGCTCAGTGTAGCATTAGGGGCATATACGGGTTTCTTACTTTCAGCATTAGTGAGCTATCCAATGCTAAATAACCCTGTCTTGCCAGTGTTATTCTTGGCATCAGGTACGTCATCGGGCATTGCGGCATTGATTTTCTTCACCATTTTATGCACCAAAGAAAGCACTCATTCCAAAGGCTTAGCGTTCTTACATAAATTTGAACAGCCAGTAGTATTGATTGAAGCTTTCTTATTGTTCGCTTTCTTCTTTGGTTTATACCTTGGTGGCGGACAAAAAACCGTGGCATTTCACACCGCACTTTCGGGTGGCTTCTGGGCGAATGTCTTCTGGATCGGCGTGGTAGGCATTGGGATTGTGTTACCCCTTTTACTCAACGCTGTTGCAGGTGAGAAGCTTAAACACCAAAAAGGCTTTATGCTGATTGTGGCCGGATTGGGTTTAATCGGGGTACTTTGCTTGCGTTACTTCATTTTATACGCAGGGCAAATGACTTTGGCCTAATCAAAACAATCAATGATTATCAGGGCGAACCAAGGTGTTCGCCTTTGTTTTAATGGCGTTTTTTGCTGTAAATCCCCTAATGGCAAAGGGAAAACTGACAAGAAAAGTCATTTGCAGAAATAAAGTGCGGTGCGTTTTTACGCATTTTTATCACTGCTTGAATTGAGAATGAGATTGATGATTTTTCTGCATAACACAATGACATTGCTACGCATTTTCTCTAAAATACATAACAAATTAACCAACGAATATGACAATGATCCCAGAACTTGCTTTTCTTGCTTTACTTTTTGCTCTTGTTTCCGCATTGCTGTTGGCGATTGTGCCGCATATTGGGATTAAACAAGGCAATCTGCGCCTGATTACATCGGCGTGGAATTTGAGTTATCTGTTTGGGATTTTTACCACTCTTTCTTTGTTTGGGCTAGCTTATTGCTTTGCGATTGATGATTTTTCCGTGCAATATGTGGCAGCGCATTCCAATTCTGCCTTACCACGATTTTTCAAAATTGCCGCTACTTGGGGCGGACACGAAGGCTCAATGCTGTTTTGGCTATTTTCGTTGGGATTATGGACAATGGCATTTGCCTTTTTTAGCCGTAAAATCGACCCCATTATTGCCAGCCGAACCCTGTCTATTTTAGGCTTGCTGTGTTTTGGCTTTGCGCTGTTTATCGTATTTTTCTCCAATCCTTTTGAGCGTTTATTTCCTAGCCCTTTGGAAGGGCGTGATCTTAATCCGATGCTGCAAGATGTAGGGTTAATTTTTCACCCACCGTTGCTTTATTTGGGTTATGTAGGCTTTGCGGTGAATTTTGCTCTCACCCTTGCCACCTTGTTAAGCGGACATTTTGATGCCGCACTGGCTCGCTGGACACGTCCTTGGGTGCTGGTTTCTTGGTTCTTTTTAACCCTAGGCATAATGCTCGGCGCGTGGTGGGCATATTACGAGCTTGGTTGGGGCGGCTGGTGGTTCTGGGACCCAGTTGAAAACGCCTCATTAATGCCGTGGTTACTTGGGCTGGGGCTACTGCATAGTTTATCCGTGAGCGAACAACGTGGCGTTTTCCATTATTGGACGATTTTATTTTCTCTGTTTGCCTTTGCGTTCAGTTTATTAGGTACGTTTATTGTGCGTTCGGGCGTGCTAACTTCTGTACACGCTTTTGCTATGGACGGAGAGCGGGGAATGGCGTTGTTAATGCTCTTTTTCTTGCTCACCACTTGCTCGCTCACCTTATTTGCGTTGAAAGTGAATGAGCGCCCAAGTGAAAATAGTGCGGTGCATTTTTCCTTTTTTTCTAAAGAAAGCCTAATGCTCATTGCCAATATTTTGGTGGCGGTCGCCACGGCAAGCGTATTTTTAGGCACATTTTATCCAATGCTATTTAGCACAATGGGCTGGGGTTCGATTTCCGTAGGCGCGCCTTACTTTAACACCATTTTCTTGCCTCTTATTGTGCTGGCATTGTTGGCGATGATTTTTGTCGTCAGTGCATTTTGGAAAAAAATCTACTGCACTTTGTTGCGCCGCAATGCCTTATTGCTAATTCCTGCCAGTGGACTTGCTTATGCAATGATCGCATTCACCATTCAAAATGATGAAACCTTACATTTTCAGGCCTTGCCTTTTGCGTTAATTAGCTTGGCGTTTTGGTTGCTTGGCGTTACCCTTTGGGGCGCGTGGCAATCCCTTTCCTTAAAGCGTTGGGCGATGGTGATCGCCCATTGTGGGTTAGCACTCACGGTAATTGGTGCGACAATGTCGAGCTATTTTGCCAGTGAAATTGGCGTGCGTTTATCGCCTAATCAAAGCCAAATGCTCAACGGCTATGCGTTTCACTACCTTGGTTTTCGTAATGAACTCGGGCCGAATTACACCAGCGAAGTGGCACAATTTGAGATAACAAAAAACGGAGAAAAAATCACCGCACTTTATCCTGAACGCCGTTATTACGAAGTGCGCACGATGAATATGTCGGAAGTGGGGCTATATTGGAACTTGCTTGGCGATATTTATATTGTAATGGGTGATAAACTTGGCGCGGGCGAATTTTCGTTCCGTCTGCATTACAAGCCTTTTGTGCGCTGGCTGTGGATTGGCGCAACTTTAATGGCGTTTGGTGCATTATTGAGTGCCTTTGCCTTACGCACAAGGAGAGCGAAAGATGAATAGAAAAATCATTGTATTTTTACCCTTATTCTTGATCATTGCAGTCTGTGGTCTTTTGCTGCTAGGGCTGCATAATGATCCGAAAAAAATAGCGTCCGCGTTAATTGGCAAGCCCGTGCCTGAATTTTATCAAAGCGATCTGCTTGAGCCTGAAATCAATGTGAGCAATGCATCTTTACCGAAAGAAACTTATCTCATTAATGTATGGGGCAGTTGGTGTGCCTATTGCAAGCAAGAACACGCCTTTTTGATGCGCTTGCAACAACAGGGCGTGCCGATTGTGGGGCTAAATTATCGGGATAAACGGCAAAATGCCTGGCTAATGTTGCAGGAAATGGGTAATCCTTTTCATCAGGTGATTGATGATAGCAAAGGCTTATTTGCAATGAAATTGGGCGTGGACGGCGCGCCAGAAACCTATTTGGTTGATGCCAATGGCATTATTCGTTATCGCTATTCAGGCCCGTTGGATCAGCAAATTTGGCAACAAGAATTTCTGCCCTTATGGCAAAAATTGGCAAAAAATGCACCGCACTTAGCGTTGCAAGAAACAGCTAAGCAAGAAACGGCTAAACAGGAAGGAAAAGAATGAAAAAGTGGTGGTTAGTCGTCATAACATTTTTCGCAATCAGCCAACTGGCTCAGGCAGAAATGGTGGATACCTTTGAATTTAGCAACCCTGCCGAGCGCACCCGAGCCGTAGCCTTGGCGAAATCCCTGCGTTGCCCACAATGCCAAAATCAAAACTTGGTAGAATCCAATTCGCCCATTGCTTATGATCTGCGTATTGAAGTGTATAAAATGGTGGAAGCTGGCAGCAGCAACGAGCAAATTATTGACGTGATGACGAACCGCTTCGGTGATTTCGTGCGTTATAATCCGCCAGTGAAATCCACCACCCTGTTATTGTGGGGCTTGCCTTTCTTCTTGCTATTGCTTGGCGCACTGGCAATGTGGCGAATGTTGCGTGTGAAACAAAAACCAAAAAATTTAGCGCTCAGTGCAGAGCAACAACAAGCATTAAATAATTTATTAGCCAAAACGGATAAATCAGAATGACTTTTTTCATCGGCGTAGTCCTTTTACTCTTGATTAGCCTTGGGCTTTGGTTGCCTTTAGGGCGCGGAATAAATTGGCAGAAAAATTATCGCCAACAGCAAAATATCGCTCTTTATCAGCAGCAAATGAAAGGTCAGCTTGATCCCGAATTAGCGCAAGAATTTGCCCAACGTTTGCTTGATGATGAAAAACAGCTCGAAAAACAACCGCACTTTGTGATGGCTTCAACATTGAAAAGCCGTCCTTATTTTGTGGCGTTGAGCCTATTATTGATTGCGTTGCCTATGGGATATTATTTTTCCCTTGATCGCTTTTCTGCTGAACAGCAACATCAGCAACAACTTCAAGCAAAACAAGCGATTACAACGCAATCTACAGATTCCTTTGCGGAATCATTTAATGAGCAAAGTGCGGGGCAAAAAAATGAAACTTATGTGGAAAAAATTGAGCAACGTTTACGCCAAAATCCCAACAACAGTGAGGCTTGGATCGAGTTAGGGCAGGCTTATATGCAAAATAATGAGTTCGATAATGCCTTGGTCGCTTATTCTTATGCCGATCGCTTAACAGGCGGAAAACCCGCAATTTTAGGCTTAGCGGCAAATGCGTTGTATCAAAAAGCAGGGCAAAAAATCACCCCGCAGGTGCAAGCAATGCTTGAACAAGCGCTCTCGCAAGATCCGAAAGAAGCATCGAGTTTATCGCTGTTAGCTGGAGAAGCCTTTGTACAAACGGATTACCCCAAAGCCATTACCCTTTGGCAAAAGGTGCTAGATTCGGATAAATCGGGGATCGATCGGCGCACTATTATTCAAAGTATGCAAATGGCAGAAATGTTACAAAACGCCAAAAAAGGAGCCGCGCAATGACACCTTATTTTTCTGATACGCTGATTATTGGCGCAGGAGCAGCAGGGCTGTTTTGTGCTGGTCAGCTTGGCAAGCAAGGCAAACAGGTTGCGGTTTTAGATAGCGGTAAAAAAGTGGGACGGAAGATTTTGATGTCGGGCGGTGGCTTTTGTAATTTCACTAATTTAGAGGTTACACCACAGCATTATCTTTCGCACAATCCTCATTTTGTGAAATCTGCCTTAGCGCGTTTTACCCAATGGGATTTTATCGCCTTAGTGGCGGAATATGGCATTGCTTATCACGAAAAAGAACTCGGGCAGTTGTTTTGTGATGAAAGCGCGCAACAGATTGTGGATTTATTGCTTGCGGAATGTGCGAAATATCAGGTTAATATTCAGTTACGCCAGCATATAGAACAAGTTTTCGCCTTGGAAAACGGTGGTTTTGCCGTGCAAGCGAACGGACAAACTTGGCATTGTCATCAGCTTGTGGTGGCAACAGGTGGGCTTTCAATGCCTGCTTTAGGTGCTTCCCCTTTGGGCTATCAAATTGCTGAACAGTTTGGCTTGGGCGTGATCCCACCGCGTGCGTCCCTTGTGCCATTCCGTTGGCGAGAAACAGAGCAATTTTACACCGCACTTGCCGGCGTTTCTTTGCCTGTGCGTGTGAGCGCTGAAAATGGGCAGTCTTTCTTCAATCAGTTATTGTTTACCCACCGTGGTATTTCTGGGCCAGCGATCTTACAAATTTCTAATTATTGGCAACCGAATGAATGGGTGGAAGTGGATTTATTACCAAATCAATCCATTGGCGATTATTTGCAGGAATTACGCCAAACTTCGCCGAAATTGCAGTTAAAAACCGCATTATCACGCGTTCTGCCAACGAAATTAGTGGAGCTTTGGCAAGAACGTGAGATGATCCCAACGGAAACCTTGGCGAATTTAAGCAAAGTGCGGTTGGAAAATTTAGAAAATTTCATTCATCATTGGAAAATTTTCCCTAATGGCACGGAGGGCTATCGAACCGCAGAAGTCACAATGGGCGGTGTGGATACGCACGAAATTTCGTCAAAAACAATGGAAAGTAATAAAGTCAAAGGGCTGTATTTTATTGGTGAAGTGCTAGATGTAACCGGCTGGCTTGGTGGTTATAACTTCCAATGGGCGTGGAGTTCCGCTTATGCCTGCGCAAGCCATATTGCCAGTTTATAGGCTAATTTCGTACTTTTATTACCCGCAAAAAGAAATTTGATCCGCGCTAAAATCTCGTTAAAATGGCAGGCTAATTTTCCTTTTTCATCTCATCAATAGCAAAATAACAAGGATTTTTTTATGTCAGAACCGCGTTTCGTGCATTTGCGTGTGCATAGCGATTTTTCAATGATTAATGGTATTGCGAAAGTAAAACCGTTGGTCAAAGCCTGCGTGGAAAACGAAATGGTGGCAATGGCATTGACGGATTTCACCAATTTCTGCGGTTTGGTGCGATTTTATGGCGAAGCTCTTGGCTCAGGGGTGAAGCCCATTGTTGGGGCTGATGTGCTGGTGAAAAGCGATTTGCTCGGTGATGAACATTTTGAACTCACCTTGCTTGCGAAAAATAACACGGGCTATCACAACATCACCCTATTATTATCCAAAGCGTATGAACGGGGTTACACGGATTTACCCTATATCGATCAGCAATGGCTGGTGGAACACCGCGAAGGCTTGATTATTCTTTCTGGCGGGCGCAATGGTGATGTGGGGAAAAAATTACTGAAAAATAATCCTGCGGATGTCGAAAGTGCGGTGCGTTTTTATCAAGAATTTTTTCCTGATCATTTTTATTTGAGCCTTTGCCGCACAGGCCGTCCTGAAGAAGAACGCTATATTCAAGCCGCCCTAAAATTGGCAGAAAAACATCATATTCCCCTTGTGGCAACCAATGATGTGTGCTTTTTGTCTTCCGAAGATTTTGAGGCGCACGAGATCCGCGTTGCGATTCACGACAGCTACACTTTAGATGATCCAAAACGTCCAAAATTATACAGCGATCAGCAATATTTCCGTACTGAAGAGGAAATGTGCGAATTATTTGCCGATATTCCCACCGCACTGGCGAATACCGTACAAATCGCCAAACGTTGTAATGTAACAATTCGTTTGGGCGAATATTTCTTACCAAAATTTCCCACCGGGGATCTCAGCACAGAAGATTATTTGGTGCAAAAATCCCGTGAGGGCTTGGAAGAGCGCTTAGCCTTTTTATTCCCCGATGAAAAAGAGCGGGCGGAAAAACGCAAGGAATATGATGAGCGCTTGCAAGTTGAGCTAGATGTGATTAACCAAATGGGTTTCCCTGGTTACTTCTTAATCGTAATGGAGTTTATCCAGTGGTCGAAAGATAATGATATTCCTGTTGGCCCGGGGCGTGGTTCTGGGGCGGGATCGTTGGTGGCTTATGCGTTGAAGATCACCGATCTTGATCCCCTTGAATTTGATTTACTTTTCGAGCGTTTCTTAAATCCAGAACGGGTATCAATGCCCGATTTTGACGTGGATTTCTGTATGGACGGGCGAGATCGCGTGATTGAACACGTTGCGGAAACTTACGGACGTGGCGCGGTGTCGCAGATTATCACCTTTGGTACGATGGCTGCTAAGGCGGTAATCCGAGATGTGGGGCGTGTGCTTGGACACCCTTATAGCTTCGTGGATCGCATTTCCAAATTAGTGCCACCCGATCCGGGAATGACCTTAGCCAAAGCCTTTGAAGCTGAACCTCGCTTACCTGAAATTTATGAAAGCGATGAAGAAGTCAAAGCCTTAATTGATATGGCGCGCAAGCTCGAAGGGGTAACCCGTAACGCAGGGAAACACGCTGGGGGGGTGGTGATTTCCCCGGGGCTGATTACAGATTTTTCACCGCTCTATTGTGATAGTGAGGGCAAACACCCTGTTACTCATTTTGATAAAAATGATGTGGAATATGCAGGGCTAGTGAAGTTTGACTTCTTGGGGCTGCGTACCCTAACCATCATCAAATGGGCATTGGATATGATTAACACGCGCCTTGCTAAAGAGGGCAAGCCGTTAGTGGACATTAATCGCATACCCCTTGATGATCCGCAATCTTTCCAAGTGTTACTCAATGCCGAAACAACCGCGGTGTTCCAGCTAGAGTCGCGCGGAATGAAAGATTTGATCAAACGCCTAAAACCAGACTGTTTTGAAGATATTATCGCGTTGGTGGCGTTATTCCGCCCAGGGCCATTGCAATCGGGAATGGTGGATAACTTTATTCGCCGTAAACACGGTGAAGAAGAAATTTCCTACCCTGATGCGGAATATCAGCACATTTTGCTTAAACCGATTTTAGAGCCAACTTACGGCATTATTTTGTATCAAGAGCAAGTAATGCAAATTGCTCAGGTGCTAGCAGGTTATACGCTCGGCGGCGCGGATTTATTACGCCGTGCAATGGGGAAAAAGAAACCAGAAGAAATGGCGAAACAGCGCTCGGTGTTTGAAGAAGGGGCAATTAAAAACGGCATTGATGGCACCCTTGCAATGAAAATTTTCGATTTGGTGGAAAAATTTGCAGGCTACGGCTTTAATAAATCTCACTCCGCCGCTTATGCCTTGGTTTCTTACCAAACACTTTGGCTCAAAGCCCATTATCCTGCGGAATTTATGGCAGCGGTAATGACTTCTGAAATGGATAACACAGAAAAAATCGTTGGGCTATACGATGAATGTTTGCGTATGGGCTTAACGGTTACGCCACCAGATATTAATACAGGGAAACACCATTTCAGCGTGAATGATAATGGTGAGATCGTTTATGGAATTGGGGCGATTAAAGGGGTGGGGGAAGGCCCGATTGAAGCCTTGATTTCTGCGCGTGAGCAAGGAGGCATTTTTAAAGATTTATTCGATCTTTGCGCCAGAGTGGATTTAAAGAAAATTAACCGCCGCACTTTTGAAAGCCTGATAATGTCAGGTGCATTTGATAAATTAGGTCCACACCGTGCCGCGCTGGCAAAAAATTTAGAAGATGCGCTCAAAGCCTCCGATCAATATGCTAAAAATGAAGCCATCGGGCAGGGGGATATGTTTGGCGTGCTAACTGAAACGCCAGAAGAAGTGGAGCAGGCTTATGCGAAAACACCACGTTGGAGCGAAAAACAAATTTTAGACGGCGAACGGGAAACCCTTGGGCTTTATTTAAGCAGCCACCCGATTAGCCCTTATTTAAAAGAGATCGCCCATTACAGCTCAACAAGGCTAAAAGATCTTGTGCCAAATTATCGTGGACAAATTAGCACAACTTGCGGTTTAGTGGTGAGTTCGCGTGTGGCGATCACGAAAAAAGGCAACCGCTTAGGCATTGCCACCTTAGATGACCGCTCGGGGCGTTTAGATCTCACGTTATTCGGTGAGAGCCTAGATCGTTTTGGTGAAAAATTGCAGAAAGACACCATTGTAATTGCTTCAGGACAAGTGAGTTTTGATGATTTTTCACAAGGCTTAAAAATGTCTGTGCGAGAATTAATGACTCTTGACGAAGCACGCAGTCGCTACGCCAAAAGTCTGGCAATTTGCTTAACACAAGAACAGCTTTCACCACATTTTATTAAGCAATTTAAAGAGACTCTTAGCCCATATAGCGGCGGTGCGTTACCCATTAATATTTATTATCAAAGCCCGCAAGGGCGTGCTTTAGTGAAACTCGGCGTGCAGTGGTCAGTGAACCCAAGTGATGAATTGATTAATACGCTAGTGGAAATGCTAGGCGAAAGTGCGGTGGAAATTGAGTTTAAATAATTGAAATATAAAAATAAAATAAGGCGGAACAAACCGCCTTATTTTTTCGCTACAAATTTAAGTGCAAACCACTTTGATTGCCAAACCGCCTTGCGAGGTTTCACGGTACTTCGCATTCATATCTTTACCAGTTTCGTACATTGTTTCGATCACTTTATCCAAGCTCACGCGTGGGTTAGAGGTGCGTTGCAATGCCATTCGGCTCGCGTTAATGGCTTTGACGGAAGCAATGGCGTTGCGTTCAATGCAAGGCACTTGTACTTGGCCGCCCACAGGATCGCAAGTCAGCCCCAGATTATGTTCCATCGCAATTTCAGCGGCCATACAAACTTGCTCGGGGCTACCGCCCAAAATTTCTGTTAAGCCAGCCGCTGCCATTGAGCAAGCAACCCCCACTTCGCCTTGACAGCCTACTTCTGCCCCTGAAATGGACGCATTCATTTTGTAAAGTGAGCCGATCATTCCGCAAGCAAGCAAATAGCGTTCCACAATTTCATCGGTAATTGGCGAAATGAATTTTTCATAATAAGACAGCACCGCAGGCACAATACCGCAAGCGCCGTTGGTTGGCGCGGTAACTACACGCCCGCCTGCGGCATTTTCTTCATTAACCGCAAGCGCATACATATTGACCCAATCGATCACTTTCATCGGATCGTTGGAAAGCCCATTATTAGCTTGCAATAAACGATGTAAAGTCGCCGCACGGCGAACTACTTTAAGCGGACCAGGTAATAAACCTTCGGTAGCCAAGCCGTGTTCGATACATTCTTTCATCGTTTGCCAAATGCGTTTTAGGTGCGTTTGCGTGGCTTCTTTTCCGTGCAAGGCAATTTCATTTTGTAACATCACGCTCGATAAGGCTAAGCCGTTTTCTTTGCAATGATGCAAAATATCCGCCGCACTTTGATAAGGGAAAGGCACGTTGATGTCGGATTCTTCCTGCTGATTAAAATGCGCTTCATCAACAATAAATCCACCGCCAATAGAATAATAGGTTTGCTGATAAAGCAAGTTGTCATTTTCATAGGCGGACAGCGTCATTCCGTTTTCGTGTAAAGGCAGAAAGGTTTGATGAAAGACCATATCACTTTCATAATCAAACTTCGCCACTTGCTGCCCTTGTGCTAATGGCAAAAGTGCGGTGCTTTTTACATCAGAAATAAATTTAGGAATTAAATCAATATCCACATCGTGCGGTAAATAGCCCGCTAAGCCCATAATAATGGCAATGTCGGTATTATGCCCACGCCCTGTCATTGAAAGTGAACCATAAACATCAACCTTAACTTGGGTTACTTTGGCGAGTAAATTTTTCGCCACTAAATCATCAACAAATTGCTTACCCGCTTTCATTGGCCCAACGGTATGAGAGCTAGAAGGCCCAATGCCGATTTTAAACATATCAAAAACACTAATCATATAATTTCTTTACCTTGCGTTGCCTAATGTTTCATTTCACAAAAAGGGGGCTATTCTAGCGGAATTAATAAAATAATCCATAGATTACCGCAGAGATGGCAATTAAGCCCATTATGGTAACGAAAACATTGCTAGCATAGCCTTGATAACGCGCCATCGCAGGCACTTTACGAATGGCATACATTGGCATTAAAAACAGAATTGCGGCGATAATTGGCCCGCCAATGGATTCAATTAAACCAAGAATGCTTGGATTGATAATTGCCACCGCCCATAAGGTCAATAAAAAGAAAAGTGCGGTGAAAAAATTCAATTTTTTTCGATTCGTAATGTCTTGTTTGCCCGAAAATTTCAAATATAGCCCTTGAATGCCTTCTCGTGCGCCTAAATAATGGCCAAAGAAAGAGCTGGTAATAGCAAGAAACGCTACTAAAGGCCCAAAGTAGGAAATATAAGGGTTATCAAATTTATTGGCTAAAAAAGAAAGGATACTGATATTTTGCGCTTTGGCTTGCACTAAATCTTCTGGGGTAAGGGTTAGCACACAACTAAACACGAAAAACATCACGAAAAATAGCAGTAAGGTTGAGGTGTTTTTCAATGCTTGGCTTGCGTGGCATTCGGTCAGCTCTGGCAATTTGTATTCCCGTTGTTGCGATTGCGAAAAACAAGAAATCGCAGGGGAATGATTAAAAGAAAATACTAACACTGGAATGGTGATCCACAGCGTGCTAATAAAACTGGTGGCGTCAGGCATTTGGTGAAGCATTGCCGTATTCCATTGCGGAATTAAATAAATGGAAAGCGAAAATAAAATAAAAACAAGGGGATAGACCAAAAACTCAGTCATTTTGAGCATTATTTTTTCGCTCATCAGCATCACCGAAATCAGGCTTGCAATCAAAATGAAAGAAAGCAAAATGCGGTTTGGTGCGCTTAGCCCTAACTGGTTGATAATAAAGGATTCCACCGTATTAGTAATGCCATTGCCATAAATTAATAAAATAGGAAAAATCGCAAAGAAGTAGAGCAGCGTGATAATTTTCCCCGCGCCTTGTCCAAAATGTTCTTCCACTACTTCTGTAATATCGCTGCCGGGTTTGGAAGATGACAGTACAAAGCGAGATAACGCACGGTGTGAGAAATAAGTCATCGGCCCAACCAACAGCATAATGGCGATTAACGGCCAAAATCCGCCCATTCCAGCATTTATGGGCAAAAACAGCACGCCAGCTCCCACTGCTGTGCCGAATAAATTTAACGTCCAAAGTAAATCGAATTTGTTTGTTATTGTTGTTTTAAACATTGTTTAACTCCGTAATATAAACTTGGATTAGTGTATGCGAATACTCTAATCTCACCGCCGCAGATGATATAGCGCTTGCGAATACGAAACAGGATAAAATATGGAATTTGTGAGAATGATCGGTTTTTGTTGGAATAATTGACTAGAAAATAGCGAAGTGTTTACTTATTTTTAACATATTGCTTTTTTAGACTTTCGATTTCGCGATATTTGGCTTCGACAAGCAACAAAATTGAGTCTTTTTTCTTTATTAAGAATGGGTTATCAAAAATTGAAAATGTTTCGTTTTATTGAATGATCTGAGTGAGGGCTGCGCAAGATTGTTAATAATTGGATAAAAAGCACTTTTAATGGCAATAAAAGTGCTACAACGAGAGAATAATTAAGCGGCTTTCGCATTACCTAATGTGCCATCATCAATGGTTTCTTTTGGCGTGCCAAGTACTTCGTAAACTTTATCGCCATCTTTGAAAAATACAAAACCGCCGTGTTCCATTTTTGTCCAGATTTCATCTTTAGTGAGTGGAAAGGTGGTAATAATGGTTACTTTATCTTTTTCGGTGGTATGTTGGCGGAAGTCAATCACGCCGTCATCATCAATGCGTTGCGCTGTACCAAAAGGGGCTTTGCGCGTGATGTAATGCAAATTGGTGGAGCAGTGGGCGATCATCCATTCCCCGTTTGAGAGAATAAAATTAAACGTGCCACCTTGCGTTAATTCTTTGGCAATTTCTTGAATAACTTGGAAAATTTGTTCTTCTGTGGGCTTTTTACGAAAGCGATTTTTTAACTGTTCAGCCATATAGCAAAAAGCGGCTTCTGAGTCGGTGGAGCCAATAGGCTGGCAGAAACTTTCCGACATATCAGGGAAACTCGTCAAATTGCCGTTGTGCGCAAATACCCAGTTTTCGCCCCAAATTTCACGAATAAATGGGTGGGTGTTTTCAATGGTTACCTCGCCTTGTGTGGCTTTGCGAATGTGGGCAATCACGTTGAAAGATTTAATGTGATATTGTTTGACACAATCTGCAATGGGGGAACTATGCCCGGCTTGGTTATCTCGAAAAATACGCACGCCTTTGCCTTCAAAAAAGGCAATGCCGAAACCGTCAGAGTGGCTATCGGTAAGCCCCGCGCGGCGGCGAAATCCTTCAAAAGAGAACACAATATCGGTGGGCGTATTGCAATTCATTCCTAATAGCTGACACATAACGAAACCTTAACTGATTTTAACTTCCTAAATCTTGTTTGATTTAACAAAAAAACTCACAAAAATTCAACCGCACTTTTAGATTAAAGGTGCATATCACATAACTTGGCGTTATTTCCTTTATTGCACCACCATTAAGCCTAAGCAACCTTTGTCTGCTGCCATCAGATCTGCCGCACCAAAGGTGAAAGGGTGGCCGTTAGAAGACGGCTGTTGAAAGCGAACTAAAATCTGCACTTTGCCCTCAATCCACAGGCTGTCTTTCCACGCAAGATCGCTTTCTGCCACAGGCTTATCATTAATGTTTTCAATGATAAATTTTGCCCCCTGAATTTTAAATCCTGCAGGTTCGTTGCTCGTGATTGTCCAGCGTTCCGTGCTGTTTAGTTCGGCATTTACATCAATGCGTCTAGGATCTAAACGTTGTTGATTGAGCATTCCATTATTCGCATCTAGTTGGAATTGACGCTCACGGCGAATTTCCGCCTTTAACGCTTGCGGTGCATCGGTGTTAAACTGCATTGTGTTATTTTGCGCAAAGGCACTGCTTAAGCCTTGCGGGCGTAGTTCAAGCACTGTGTTGTCGAGCAGCTCTTCATCGCTGGCGAAAAAGCCTGTGAGTTTACTGAAGAAATTTCGTTTTTTCCCCACGATTAAGGTGGCATTTTCGCCTTCATTGAGATTAACAAGAATTTCAGCGCGTTCGCTCGGTGCAAGAAAAAGCGCCTTTGTGGTTTTCGCTTGTGGTAAAAAGCCTTGATCAAGTGCGATGAGTTGGAAATCGCGCTCGTCATCAAAGCGTAATTCATAACGGCGCGAAAGGGAAGCGTTCAGCAAACGTAAACGCACAACGCCGCGTGGCACCTCTAAATAAGGCGCTTGTTGCCCATTGACAAATAAACGATTGCCGAAAAAGTGCGGTCGATTTTGTTGGAATAATTGCACCCCTTCATCATTTAATTGCATATCTTGCAAAATCAAAGGAATATCGTTTACGCCATATTTTTGTGGCAAGCTCGATTTACGGCTTTCGTTATCTTCAATAATGCACAGCCCGAGCAAGCCGCGGTAGGTTTGATAAGCAGAATGCCCTAAGGTGCAAGCGGAATACCAGCAAGTGCAAGCAGGCTGAGTGATCGGCAAAATGGGCGACCAGCCTTGCCCTTGTTTGAAAGGGTGAGATACGCCACCCAGTGATTCAGCACTCACTTGCAGCCCTTGAATGGCCAGCGCCACCATTTGCGACAAGCTATTGCGATAGTTCAGCTTGGCAAAATCCCCTTGGCGCATTTTTAATGTTGGGCCTAAATAATTACCATTAAATCCCCACACTTCGCTGGCTTTTCCCCGCTCTAATTGGGTTTGCGCGCTGTTCATTTCTAAAAAAACAGGCTTGCCACGGCGAGTTTCCATAAGTGGGGGAACGCGCAAAGGTTGGCGATCAGCCGCCCATAATGGCGCAGGAATGGCTGAAAAAGCCCCCGCAGTGAGGGCAGTTTTAAAAAATTGACGGCGAGAAAAATGATTCATTTTATTTTGTGGTGTCTTGTTGAGCTTGGCTGGCGGCAATTTCCGCATCAAGTTCGTTGATTCGTTGTTGCATTAAAGAATGGCAATAGCTCGCCAATTCACGCACATTGTCTTTGGTGTAAGCCGAAGTATCCACAGGCGGCAACATTTCACAGATCACTTTGCCATTATCCCAACGGTTAAGATCGATTTTATTTTGCGTGGTGGAACAAACTACAGGCACAATCGGCACACCAGCGGCAATGGCAGCGTGAAACGCGCCAGTTTTAAATGGCAGCAAACCACGCCCACGGCTACGCGTGCCTTCAGGGAACATCCAAATAGAAAGCTTATCACGATTAATGCGTTCAGCCAGTTGAGTCATTGTGCTATGTGCTTTAGAGCGGTTATCACGATCTAAAAAAATGTTACCCGATGCCCAGTATAAAATGCCAAAGAACGGGATCCAAATCAGGCTTTTTTTCCCGACACTCACGGTGCGCGGCATCACCATATAAGAAATGGTAACCATATCGTAGTTATTTTGGTGATTACCAATGTAAATGCACGGCCCGATATTTTCCGCATTGGCAGGGAAACGATGTTCCACTTGCAAACCGAAAAGGGGATACAAACGCCCGAACCAACGCGCCACATCGCCCACGTTACTTGGATTTCTGAAACGAATGAGAGAATAAATCGTGCCGAGCAAACAAATTAAAATACAGCACAGCACAACCACAATAATGCGAAGAAGTTTTAGCATAAACACATACCCTGAAAAAAATTTGCACAAGTATAGCGAAAATCCGCAAATATTTGTATCAATCCGCTAAAAAAATGCTAGGCTATCAAGCAATTTCCTTCTTCCTAAAGATATTCAACAATGGCAAAGACCTATTTTATTGCAGATTTACATTTAAGCGAAAATCGCCCAGATTTAACCGCACTTTTTGTGGATTTTATGCAAAATCAAGCCAAAGATGCGGAAAGTTTGTATATTTTAGGCGATCTTTTTGATTTTTGGATTGGTGATGATGAGCATTCCCCTTTGATTGATTTGGTGAAACAGCAAATTCGCCACTTAACGGAAAAAGGCGTGAAATGCTATTTTATGCACGGCAATCGTGATTTTCTTATCGGCAAAAAATTTGCCCAATCTTGCGGTTTAACGCTGCTGCCAACTTATCAAGTGATTGATTTATACGGCACGCCTACCTTGCTTTGCCACGGCGATACCCTTTGCATTGATGATGTGGCTTATCAACGCTATCGTAAAAAAGTGCATCAAAAATGGCGTCAATGGCTTTTTTTACATTTGCCTTTAAAAGTGCGGTTAAAAATTGCTGAAAAAATTCGTGCTAAAAGCAAACAGGATAAGCAACATAAATCCCATCAAATTATGGACGTGAATGCGGATTTCGTGCTGCAAACAATGCAACAATTTAACGTGCCACAGCTGATCCACGGACATACGCATCGGCAAAATCTGCATAAAATCCCACCGCACTTTGAACGAATTGTATTGGGCGATTGGGGCGAAACCTCTTCTGTGCTAGAAGTCTCGCCGCAGGGAATGCGATTTATTAATCACTCGTTACAGAAATCAGTGAGTGATGATTTGGAATCACCACCGCTGGATCATCAGGTGCGGTGATTTTTTCAATTTTTTCTTTCAAACCGTAATCTGGCTGTGGCGTATCATCGAAAAGATCCGCATCTGGGTCAATGTTAGCGTTACGAATGCCAATCCAATTCGCCAAGCCTTCGGTGAAGTTCAAGCCTGATTTTAACACCTTTTTCTCGTGACGCTGCTGATCATCACTGGAAATTTTAAACAACGGAATATCGTAATGGCGTTTACTTTTGCCACTGCTATTGTGAATAGCGATATAGTTATCGCTAATTTGATGAGCTAAGCCGTGATCAGAAAAATAAATCATCGAAAAAGTGCGGTGATTTTTTTGCTGATTTTTGACCAGCTCCTGATAAATTTTACTCAACACTTCATCGGTTTTTTTGATAGAACTGATGTAGCAATTCACGTCCTGATATTTTTTAGCAATTTGATTTTCATCGAAAATCTTCTTGTAATCGGTAACGCGTTCGCAAACCAACGGGTGCGAGCCATATAAATGCACCACAATAAAACGCTTGCCTGTGGCTGGGGTTTGAATGAGTTGATCAAATCGGTTTAATAAGTTGAAATCGCTCACATCATTACTAATGGAATCGCCCGCGCGTAAAAAGATTTTTTCATCGCTTTTATTGGCAATGGCAGAAATTGGCGTGTCGTATTGCCCTAAGTAACCTTGATTGGAAAGCCAGTAGGTTTTGATTCCTGCGGATTTAATTAAGTCAATGAAATTTAAGCGATAATTCCCTTCCCAAGTTTGCTTGTTAGGCTTGGTGAACATTAATTTAAGCGAGGCAATGGTGTTTGTGCCGCCTGCGGTTAGGCCATCAATTAACGTGCCTTTAGCAGTGGAAAGAAAAGGCGTGTTGGCAACAGGGTAGCCGTAAGCGTGGTGATAATCTTTTCTTGCACTTTCACCGATAACTAAAATGTAATCATCATAATGGGAACGACTATCCAGTTGGCTTTCTCCCCATTCGCTTGGAA
Source organism: Avibacterium gallinarum (assembly GCF_002921135.1). GTDB lineage: Bacteria > Pseudomonadota > Gammaproteobacteria > Enterobacterales > Pasteurellaceae > Avibacterium > Avibacterium gallinarum. Next base: position 39,712 of record NZ_PQVJ01000020.1, read on the forward strand.
CATCAAAGCGGTTGAGTAAGCGTAATTCTTCAACCACTTTTTCCCCTGCTAAATAGCTTTCTTGCAGCGGTTGAAAGGGAATATTTCCCCAAAGCGCATTAACAAAAATGAGCGCTAATAGCCCCTTATTTTTATAAAAAGCCAAGTGGAATTTTTGGCTTAACCAGCGATAAAGCAGCGCACCGCCAAGAATCGCAAGGGGATAACCATAATCAAGCAAGGGGATTTGAGCGAAAAATTCTTTGCCTTCTTGTAAATCTGTAGCGAAAACAGAGGCAATATATTGATAAGAGGGTGCGCCAAAATTTACCCCAATGGGCGCATAGCACGCATAGATAAATAAAATAGGTAATGCAATGAAATAAAAGAGTTTTTTCGAGCTAGAAAAAATAATAATGAAAGACATAAAAAGGCTGATCTGCTGCCAACTTGGTTGCGCAAAATAGCCCGAACCCTGTAGTGCCAACAGGCTGATAATATAAAGTAACGCAAAACACACCGCATTTACTAGCAATGATGAAAGATGAAATGTTCCTTTTTTGTTCTTTTCTGCCACAACATTGTTCCTTATTTTTTAGTTCGCTTCATTTTACTGAATTTTTTTCATTGGTTCTATGCGATTTTTGCCTTGAGCTATTTTCACTGCAAAGATGTTGCTCTATAATATGCAGAATTTTGTATCCAACTTTTGTGAGGAAAAAATGAGCAAACCCGTATATAAAAGAATCCTGCTCAAATTGAGTGGTGAAGCTTTACAAGGTGATGAAGGTTTTGGAATTGATCCTTCAATTTTAGACAGAATGGCGCTCGAAATTAAAGAATTACTAGAAATGGGCGTAGAAGTCGGGGTTGTGTTAGGTGGCGGAAATTTATTCCGTGGCGCAAAACTGGCTAAAGCGGGAATGAACCGCGTGGTGGGCGATCATATGGGTATGCTTGCCACCGTAATGAACGGCTTAGCAATGCGTGATGCCTTACACCGTGCAGAGGTGAATGCAAAATTAATGTCCGCCTTCCAGCTAAACGGCATTTGCGATACCTATAACTGGTCTGAAGCGATCAAAATGTTGCGTGAAGGGCGCGTGGTGATTTTTTCAGCGGGAACAGGTAGCCCATTCTTTACCACAGATTCTGCAGCGTGCTTGCGTGGGATTGAAATTGAAGCTGATGTTGTGCTTAAAGCCACCAAAGTGGACGGCGTGTATGATTGCGATCCTGCTAAAAATCCAGATGCAGTGTTGTATGAAAAACTCACTTATGCCGAGGTGATTGACAAAGAATTGCAAGTAATGGACTTAGCTGCCTTTACTTTAGCACGCGATCACGGAATGCCAATTCGTGTGTTCAATATGAGCAAACCAGGTGCATTACGCAAAGTCGTTTTAGGTGAGCGTGAAGGTACGCTAATTTGTAACTAATTGATTAAACTTTAAAAAAGGAATATTTGTGATTAACGAAATTAAACAAGATGCGCAGTTGCGTATGGAAAAAAGCCTTGAGACATTCAAACACCATATTGCCAAAGTAAGAACAGGGCGTGCACAGCCAAGCTTACTGGACGGTATTCAAGTGGAATACTATGGCGCATTAACCCCATTGCGTCAATTAGCCAACGTAGTGGCAGAAGATGCGCGTACCTTAGCGGTAACTGTGTTTGATCGCAGCTTAATCGGTGCGGTGGAAAAAGCCATTTTAACCTCTGATTTAGGTTTAAACCCATCATCAGCTGGCACAACCATTCGTGTTCCACTTCCACCATTAACGGAAGAACGCCGCCGTGATTTAATCAAAATCGTAAAAGCGGAAGCCGAGCAAGGCAAAGTGGCTGTGCGTAATGTGCGCCGTGATGCGAACGATCAAATCAAAGCGTTGTTGAAAGAAAAAGAAATCAGCGAAGATGAAGAGCGCAAAGCACAAGACGAAATCCAAAAAATCACCGATCTTTATGTGAAAAAAGTGGACGAAGTGTTAGCGGATAAAGAGAAAGAATTATTAGATTTCTAATCATTCTAATGAAATAAAGGGCGAGCCAAGGGTTCGCCCTATTTTTTCTTGCTGAATTACTGGCTTTTGAGTATATTCACGACAATTTTAGCAACCTTAACCCTTTTAAAGTGCGGTCAAAAATTTATGCAAAAACAACAAAAACTCGTCATTCTTGGTTCGACAGGCTCCATCGGCACTAGCACCCTTTCTGTGATAGAACACAACCCTGACAAATATCAAGCGTTTGCCTTAGTGGGCGGACGTAACGTGCAATTAATGGTGGAACAATGCGTTAAATTTCAGCCGACTTTTGCTGCCTTAGATGACGAAAGTGCGGCGAAAAATTTAAAAGAAAAATTGACCGCACTTGGTCTAAGAACCCAAGTATTAAGCGGACAAAAAGCCATTTGCGAGCTGGCGGCTCACCCTGAAGCGGATCAAGTGATGGCTGCCATTGTTGGCGCGGCAGGCTTGCTACCCACCCTTTCTGCGGTGCAAGCAGGCAAACGCGTTTTGCTCGCCAACAAAGAAAGTTTGGTGACTTGTGGGCAGCTTTTTATTGACGAAGTGAAGAAAAATCACGCTCAGTTACTGCCTGTGGACAGTGAACACAATGCGATTTTCCAATCGTTACCACCGCAAGCGCAGGAAAAAATCGGTTTTTGCCCGTTGCAAGAATTAGGCATCAGCAAAATTGTACTCACGGGATCGGGCGGGCCTTTCCGTTATACGGATCTTTCAGAATTTGACCAGATCACGCCAGAACAGGCTGTAGCTCACCCCAATTGGTCAATGGGCAAAAAAATCTCAGTGGATTCCGCCACAATGATGAATAAAGGCTTGGAATATATTGAAGCCCGTTGGTTATTCAATGCCAGTGCAGATGAAATGGAAGTGATCATTCATCCGCAATCGATCATTCATTCTATGGTGCGTTATATTGATGGCTCGGTGATTGCGCAAATGGGCAATCCAGATATGCGCACGCCAATTGCGGAAACAATGGCTTATCCGCAACGAACCTTTGCCGGTGTTGCGCCATTAGATTTTTATCAGCTCAATGGGCTGACTTTTTTAGCACCAGATTATCAGCGTTATCCTTGTTTAAAACTAGCCATTGATGCCTTTGCCGCAGGGCAATATGCCACAACAGCAATGAATGCGGCGAATGAAATTTCTGTTGAAGCTTTTTTAAATCGTCAAATTAAATTTACCGATATTGCTAAAGTGAATACACAAGTGGTAGAAAAAATCAGTCCGCAACAGATTCAATCTATTGATGATGTGTTAGACGTGGATAAAAACGCACGCTCCTTAGCGTGGCAAATCATTCAAGCAAAATAACATTTTGTTTTCGTTACAAATAAATCAAGGCGGGCGAAAGTTCGCCTTGATTTTTTATACATAATTCTGTGCGTTTTCATAGTAAGTAATATCATATTATGATATATTCAGCCATTAATTTTGTAACTAGAAAATCCTTGATGAATGACTGAGATTGACTTAAACAATATTCCCCAACACGTTGCGATTATTATGGACGGCAATGGGCGTTGGGCAAAACAGCAAGGAAAAATGCGTATTTTCGGGCATAAAAATGGCGTGGCGGCAGTGCGTCAAGCGGTTTCCTATGTGCGAAAAATTGGTGTCAATGTTCTCACCCTTTATGCGTTTAGTAGCGAAAATTGGACGCGCCCAGAAAGTGAAGTGAGCGCATTAATGACACTTTTTATGCAAGCACTGGATTTAGAAGTGAAAAAATTGCATAAAAATAATATCCGCTTAAATATTATCGGGGATAAATCCCGTTTTAGCGAAAAATTACAGCAAAAAATCGAAAAAGCAGAAAAATTAACCGAAAATAACACCGCACTTACTTTAAATATTGCAGCAAATTATGGCGGTTATTGGGATATTGTGCAGGCAACCAAACAGCTTGCCGACTTGGTGAAAAACGAGCAGCTGACGCTTGATGAGATTACTGCTGAACGTTTTCAACAACATTTGGTTACCCAAGATCAGCCTATGGTGGATTTATTAATTCGCACCAGCGGTGAACAGCGTGTAAGTAATTTTTTACTGTGGCAAATTGCCTATGCAGAATTTTATTTTTCTGATGTGCTATGGCCAGATTTTAACGAACAAGAATTTAATCAAGCTATCTTAGCTTATCAACAACGAAATCGCCGTTTTGGTGGAGCAGAACAAGAGGACTAAACTGTGCTTAAACAACGTGTTATTTCCGCAATTATTTTAATTGCTATTGTCTGTGCAGCGTTATTTTTATTTTCTCCTTTTTATTTTGCCTTAGCCTTAGGTGCAGTGGCGACCTTAGGAATTTGGGAGTGGACACAATTCGCCCAAGTCAAAAATAAATTTTGGCGTGTTGTAGTGGCTGGCTTAGCAGGTGCGGTGCTTTTTTTGTGGATTTTAAGCGAAGCCAATTATCTCAATGCGGGCCGTGTGTTTGAACATTATGCTGGGCCTATTTTATTAAGCGCAGTGATTTGGTGGATTGTGGCGCTTGGCTTTGTGGTGAGTTATCCAAATTCTGCCAAATTATGGGCAAAATCGGTGATTTTGCAAGGCGTTTTCGCTATTGTAACCCTTGTGCCTTTTATTGTAGCCGTGTTGCGCTTGCGTTTAGATGGTTACGTTGCCAACCCTTATCACGGCTTAATGTTGCTCTTTTATGTGTTTATTTTGGTATGGGCAGCAGATTCTGGTGCTTATTTTGCTGGCCGCAAATTCGGAAAACATAAACTTGCGCCAAAAGTTTCCCCAGGGAAAACGTGGCAAGGTGTATTCGGTGGGCTGATTACCGCTGGCGTGCTAGCAGGGATTTTTATGCAAGTCGCCCCACAAGATTTATTCAATGTACCAACCGTGCCTTTTATCACTTTATCTGTTGCTACAGTGGCAATTTCTGTACTGGGCGATTTAACGGAAAGTATGTTTAAGCGCGAAAGTGGGATTAAAGACAGCAGTAATTTGATCCCTGGACACGGTGGAATTTTAGATCGCATCGATAGTCTTACCGCCGCTGTGCCATTCTTTGCGTATTTCTATTTTTATGTGTTGTAGGAAAAAACAGATATGTCCTTTTTGTGGTCGCTAGGTTCATTTTTGATAGCCATTTGTGTACTAGTTTTTGTACACGAATACGGACATTTTTGGGCTGCCAGAAAGTGCGGTGTAAAAGTTGAACGTTTTTCTATCGGTTTCGGCAAAGTGCTGTGGTCGTTCTTTGATAAAAAAGGCACTGAGTTTTCTATCTCACTGATTCCGTTAGGTGGCTATGTGAAAATGCTTGATGAGCGTAACGAAGCCGTACCAGAAGCGTTGAAATCTCAAGCCTTTAATAATAAATCCGTGGCACAACGTGCTTTTGTGATTGCTGCAGGCCCGATGGCGAATTTTATTTTTGCCATATTGGCTTATTGGCTGGTGTATTCCATTGGGATTCCTAGCGTAAAACCTGTGATCGCAGAGGTTCGACCAGCGTCCATTGCGGCACAAGCGCAAATTCAACCTGATTCACAAATTATCGCCATTGATGGCACAGCGACACCAGATTGGGAAACCATCAATATGGTGCTTGCCACCAAAATGGGTAATCCCAATGTAGAAATCACCCTTTCGCCTTTTGGTTCAGATGTAAAACAGCAACGCACTTTAGATTTAGCCAATTGGCGATTCGATCCTGAAAAAGAAAGTGCTTTTGGCGCGTTGGGTATGATTCCAGTGCGAACTAAAGTGGAAATGACCTTGTCTAAAGTGGCGGAAGATTCCCCAGCACAAAAAGCAGGCTTGCAAGTGGGGGATAAATTTTATACCAATACTGGCGAGCCAATGAATTGGCAAGATTTTATTCAAGATGTGCAAAAAGGGCAGCCTTTTACATTGAGAATTGAGCGAGCAGGGGAAACCTTATATAAAACCTTAACACCAGTGTTAAATGAAAAAGGCAGGTGGTTTGTTGGCGTATCGCCAACGGTTCAGCCCCTTGATGAAAAATATCGCACGGAATTAAAATATGGCGTTTTTGAGGCTTTACAAAAAGGCGTAGAAAAAACCAAAGATTTAATGCTACTGACGGTAAAAGTCATTGGTAAATTATTTACCGGTGATCTTTCTTTAAATAATCTAAGTGGACCGATTTCTATTGCCAAAGGTGCAGGAATATCTTCCGAAATTGGCTTTGTGTATTATTTAAGTTTTATGGCGTTAATTAGTGTGAATTTAGGGATAATGAATTTGTTTCCATTGCCTGTTTTAGATGGTGGACATTTGATTTTTCTAGCCGCAGAAGCTATAAAAGGAAAACCGCTTTCAGAACAAGTGCAGAATATTGCCTATAAAATTGGTGCAATATGCTTGTTAGCTTTAACAGCATTTGCTTTGTTTAACGATTTCTTACGTTTATAACTCTTTCTTTTACAAGGATAAAAGTAACAATGAAAAAACTTTTAATCGCAAGTTTATTATTGGGTTCAACCACGGTGATGGCTGCCCCTTTTGTTGTGCAAGATATTCGTGTCGATGGCGTTCAAGCTGGCACGGAAGGCAAAATTCTTGCGAATTTACCCGTTCGAGTTGGGCAACGAGCAACAGATAAAGATATTGCCAATGTTGTAAGAACCTTGTTCTTACAAGGTTATGAAGGGGTTAAAGCCGCCCGAGAAGGAAACACGCTAGTTATTTCTGTGCAACAACGCCCAATTATTGCCGATGTGATTCTTGACGGTAATAGTTCAATTCCAAATGAAGCCTTGAAAGATAATTTAGATTCTAATGGCTTTGCCGTTGGTGATGTATTGAATTTTGATAAATTAGAGGCTTTCCGTCAAAGTTTACTTGATCATTATCACAGTGTTGGTCGCTATAACGCAAAAGTAGAAACGATTGTTACGCCATTGCCAAATAATCGTGCGGAAGTAAAAATTCAAATTAAAGAGAATGATGTGGCACTGTTAAAAGGGATCACCTTTGAAGGAAACAATGCCTTTAGCTCAAGTAAATTACAAGAGCAAATGGAATTACAACCTGATGCTTGGTGGAAACTTTTTGGTAATAAATTTGATTCCGTACAATTTGGTAAAGATCTAGATACATTGCGCGAATTTTACCTTGATCACGGCTATGCCAAAATGCAAATTAGCAAAACAGATGTGCAATTAAATGATGAAAAAACTGAAGCAAAAGTTTCTATTGATGTCAATGAAGGTGAAAAATATACTGTTAAAAGTGCGCGTATTGTGGGTAATGTGGCAGGAATGGGCGATGAACTTTCTGCATTATTAAAACAAATTCGTGTGGGGGACACTTTCCGCCGTAGTGATGTCGTTGCTGTAGAAAATGAAATTAAAACAACCTTAGGTGAGCAAGGCTATGCCAATCCTCAAGTGAATATTAGTCCTGAGTTTGATGATCAAAATCATACGATTGCTTTAACTTATGTGGTTGATGCAGGCCGCCGTTATTCTGTGCGCCAAATTCGTTTTGAAGGCAATAACGTAAGTGCAGACAGCACATTGCGTCAAGAAATGCGTCAGCAAGAAGGAACTTGGTTATCTTCTCAATTAGTTGAGCTAGGTAAAGTGCGGTTGGAAAGAACAGGATTTTTTGAAAGCGTAGAATCTCGCACCGAAAATGTGCCAAATACTGATGATGAGCTTGATGTTATCTATAAAGTGAAAGAACGTAATACGGGTAGCATTAACTTTGGTATTGGTTATGGTACAGAAAGTGGTTTAAGTTATCAGGCAAGCATTAAGCAAGATAACTTCTTAGGAATGGGATCGTCAATCAGTTTCGGTGGTTCGCGTAATGATTACAGTACCAGTGTTAATTTAGGTTACACAGAACCTTACTTCACAAAAGACGGTGTGAGCCTTGGTGGAAATGTATTCTTTGAAAAATACGATAACTCGAAAAATGACACTTCCGCATCTTACAGCCGTACGACTTATGGTGTGAATGGAACGCTCGGCTTCCCAGTGAATGAGAATAACTCATACTATGTTGGGTTAGGCTATGTATATAATAAATTAAAAGATGTACGCCCTGAATATAACCGTAATATCTATCGTGAATCAATGAATGTCAGTGATTGGACATTCAAATCCCACGATTTTGAGTTCTCTATGGGCTGGAACTATAATAATCTTAACCGCGGTTATTTCCCAACTTCAGGAATGAGAGCCTCAATTGGTGGGAAAGTGACTATTCCGGGTTCAGATAATAAATATTACAAACTGTCAGCAGATGTACAAGGATTCTATCCGTTAGACCGCGATCATAGCTGGGTTATTTCAGCAAGAGCTTCGGCGGCTTATGCAAATGGCTTTGGTGGAAAGCGTTTACCGTTCTATCAAACTTATAGTGCTGGTGGTATGGGAAGTTTGCGTGGCTTTGCTTATGGTGCGGTAGGGCCACAAGCTATTTACCAAGATAAAGCTTGTACCACAGAAGATAAATACTGTAAGAAAGGGGTAAACGGCGATATTGTTGGTGGTAATGCAATGGTAACCGCAAGTGCTGAATTAATTGTGCCAACACCATTTGTGGCAGATAAAAATCAACGTTCCGTAAGAACTTCTCTTTTTGTTGATGCGGCAAGCGTATGGAATACAAAATGGAAAACAGACGGAAAATCACGTTTCACAAATTTACCTGATTACGGAGATCCGAGCCGTGTTCGTTCATCAGCTGGTGTTGCTTTCCAATGGCAATCACCGATTGGGCCTTTGGTGTTCTCTTATGCCAAACCAATCAAAAAATATAAAGGCGATGAAATTGAACAATTCCAATTTAGTATCGGTGGAACATTCTAATTGGAACTTCTTCCATTCTTCTTAGTCTAAGTGAAGGCTTGGAAAGCTAATGGGAGTTTGCTTCCATTGGTATTGAATTTAAAAATTGATTTATTTTAAGGAAACTCAAAAATGAAAAAAGCTGTAAAATTAACCGCACTTTCTTTAGCGTTAGCATTAGGTTCATCAGTTGCAATGGCTGAAGATAATATTGCATTTGTAAATGTAGATTATTTATTTGCACATCACCCTGCGCGTCAAGTTGAATTTAAAAAATTAGATGATCAATTCAAAGCACCATCTGAAAAATTACAGGCAGCAGATAAAGCATTGCAAGATAAAAAAGCTGCATTTGAGAAAGAAATTGATGGTAAAGTGAAAGCATTAGATAAAGATGCACCGAAGTTACGTCAAGCTGACATCAAAAAACGTCAAGATGAAATTGCAAAATTAGCGCAAAAACGTGATGAAGAATTTAAAAAATTAGTGCAAGAACACCAAGAAAATATTGCTAAATTCCGCGAAGAAACACAAAAAGCAGAAATGGAAGTTGAGCGTAAATTATTAACTGACATTCAAACTGCGACTACAACAGTGGCAAAAGCGAAGAATTACAGTGCAGTGCTTGATGAGAAAGTTGCAGTTTATGCCGCTGATGGTAAAAACATTACAGAAGAAGTATTAAAAGCAATTCCAGCTCCAGCACAGGCTAAATAATGCACAAGTCTTATTCTCTTAAAGAATTAGCACAACAAATTGGCGCTACCATTCGTGGTAACGCCAATGTGCTTATTGATAGTATCGCCCCCCTCGACAAAGCACAATCAAACCAGCTCACCTTTATTTCAAACATTAAATTCCGTGATTTACTTGCCCAATCCCAAGCAGGGATTTTAGTGGTAAGCGAAAATGATGTGGAATTTTGTTCGCCTGAAAGCAACTTGCTTATTGTCAAAGATCCTTATGTGGCTTACGCCGTGCTAGCACAATATATGGATTCTACGCCAAAAGCGGCAGCTGGCATTGCACCAAGTGCGGTGATTTCTGCCACTGCAAAATTAGGCGAAAATGTGTCTATTGGCGCAAATGCAGTGATTGAAGATGAGGTTGAACTTGGCGATAACGTGATTATTGGCGCAGGTTGTTTTATCGGTAAAGGCGCAAAAATTGGCGCCAATACTCAGCTTTGGGCAAATGTAAACATTTATCACCAAGTGCAAATTGGCGAACATTGCTTAATTCAATCTGGCGCTGTGATCGGCAGCGATGGTTTTGGGTATGCCAATGATAAAGGGCGTTGGATCAAGATCCCACAAACAGGCACAGTGATTATCGGTAATCACGTTGAAATAGGGGCTTGCACCTGTATTGACCGCGGTGCGTTAGACGCAACGGTGATTGAAGATAACGTCATCATCGACAACCTTTGCCAAATTGCTCATAACGTGCATATCGGTACAGGTACAGCAGTCGCTGGCGGTGTGATTATGGCAGGTAGCCTGAAAGTAGGGCGTTATTGCTTAATTGGTGGCGCAAGCGTGATCAATGGCCATATGGAAATCGCCGACAAAGTTACGGTTACGGGAATGGGAATGGTAATGCGACCAATCACTGAACCGGGCGTGTATTCTTCCGGTATTCCATTGCAGCCAAATAAAGAATGGCGCAAGACCGCCGCACTGACTTTAGACATTGATAAAATGAACAAGCGTCTAAAAGCGGTAGAAAAAAAGCTTAATAATGCTTAATTCCTTTCTCAAACGCGCCACTTTATGTGGTGCGTTTTGTATTAAACGACGAAATATCGTATAATTTGCAGCAATTTTATTTTCTATTATTTTTAAATTAAAAAGGTACTATTGTGACAACAGAACAAACCGCAAAAGTCATTGAAGCAAAAGAAATTATGACCTTACTTCCGCACCGCTATCCCTTTTTATTAGTGGATCGTGTAACTGATTTTGAAGAAGGGAAATGGTTAAAAGCGATCAAAAACATCAGTGTGAATGAGCCTTGTTTCACTGGGCATTTCCCAGGCGAACCTATTTTACCTGGTGTGTTAATTTTAGAGGCACTCGCCCAATCAATGGGGATTTTGGCGTTTAAAACTCACGAATTACAAGGTGGCGAATTATTTTATTTTGCGGGAATTGATGACGCACGTTTCAAACGCCCAGTATTACCAGGGGATCAAATGGAGCTTTATGTTGAAGTCATCAAAGAGCGCCGTGGTATTACCGCATTCACAGGCATTGCCACCGTGAATGGTGAAGTGGCTTGTGAAGCAAAATTAATGTGCGCACGCAGATAAACATTCATTACAAAAACAAGAGGTCAATATGATCCATTCAAGTGCAAAAATTCACCCTACAGCCATTGTAGAAGAAGGGGCAAAAATTGGCGAAAACGTGGTGATTGGCCCGTTTTGTATTATTGGTGCTGATGTAGAAATTGGCAAAGGCACCGTGTTGCACTCGCATATCGTGGTTAATGGCGTGACCAAAATTGGCGAAGACAATGAAATTTTCCAATTCGCCAGCATTGGTGAGAAAAACCAAGATCTGAAATACCAAAATGAGCCAACGAAAACCATTATCGGCAACCGTAACCGTATTCGTGAAAGTGTAACGATTCACCGTGGCACGGTGCAAGGTGGTGGCGTAACGCGCGTGGGTGATGATAATTTATTTATGATCAACGCCCATATTGCGCACGATTGTAAAATCAAAAATCGCTGTATTCTTGCCAATAATGCAACTCTGGCAGGACACGTTGAGCTAGATGATTTCGTGATTGTGGGCGGAATGTCAGCCATTCACCAATTTGTTATTGTGGGCGCACACGTTATGCTTGGCGGTGGTTCAATGGTCAGCCAAGATGTGCCTCCTTATGTAATGGCGCAAGGCAACCACGCTCAACCATTCGGCGTAAACATTGAAGGCTTAAAACGTCGCGGTTTTGATAAACCGACATTGCACGCTATTCGCAACGTGTATAAATTAATTTATCGCAGCGGAAAAACCTTGGAAGAAGTGATGCCAGAAATTGAGCATTATGCGAAAACGGAAAGTGCAATTAGCTTTTTCCTTGATTTCTTCAAGCGTTCAAAACGTGGCATTATTCGCTAATTCAACGAACAACCGCGTATAAAAAGTTAAAAATTTTCACCGCACTTTGCTTATTGCTTAACGCTCGCAATATAAAGTGCGGTTGTTTTTTATGAGAAATTTATTCATGGAACAAGCAAAAGTATTTCCAACCATCGGTATTGTCGCAGGTGAAGTTTCTGGCGATATTCTAGGCGCAGGACTAATGCGCAGCCTGAAAATTCGTTATCCTAACGCTCGTTTTATCGGCATTGCTGGAAAACAAATGTTGGCAGAAGGTTGTGAAACCTTGGTGGATATGGAAGAAATTGCCGTAATGGGTTTAGCAGAAGTGGTGAAACATTTGCCACGCTTGCTGAAAATTCGCCGCCAAGTTATCGACAAAATGTTGCAAGAAAAACCTGATGTGTTTATCGGCATAGATGCCCCTGATTTCAATCTTGATATTGAACTTAAACTCAAAGAACAAGGCATCAAAACCATTCATTACGTCAGCCCCTCGGTGTGGGCGTGGCGACAAAATCGCATTCACAAAATTGCACGGGCTACCAACCTTGTTCTTGCGTTTTTACCTTTTGAAAAAGCCTTTTACGATCGTTTCAACGTACCTTGCCGTTTTATCGGCCACACAATGGCAGACGCCATTCCGTTAAAACCTGATCGCCTTACGGCTTGCCAAATGCTCAATATTGATCCAAACCAACGCTATCTTACAATCCTTGTTGGTAGTCGCGCCTCAGAAGTGGAATTCCTTGCCGAACCTTTCTTGCAAACCGCCTTATTGCTGAAAGAACAATATCCAGACGTGCAATTCCTCGTTCCCTTAGTGAATGAAAAACGTCGCCAACAATTTGAACGCATTAAAGCAAAAGTTGCCCCTGATTTACCAATGATCTTGCTTGATGGGCAGGCTCGCCAAGCGATGATCGCCGCCCAAGCCACCTTGCTTGCTTCAGGCACGGCAGCATTAGAATGTATGCTATGTAAATCGCCAACGGTCGTGGGCTACAAAATGAAGCCGTTCACTTATTTCCTAGCCAAACGCTTGGTGAAAACCCCTTATATTTCATTACCGAATTTACTGGCGAATGAAATGCTTGTGCCAGAAATGATCCAGCAAGATTGCACCGCAGAAAAATTGGTAGAAAAGCTCGCCCCTTATTTTTCCACAGAAGAAAGTGCGGTGCAAAATCGCCACAATTTGGAGCAACACTTTATTGATCTGCATAAAATGATCCAATGCGATGCGGATAAACAAGCCGCCGACGCGGTGATTGAATTATTGCAAGGGGAAAAATAATGAGCGAATTTGTCTATCCTGATTATGAACTGATTGCAGGCGTTGATGAGGTAGGACGTGGGCCTTTAGTGGGTGCAGTGGTAACTGCCGCAGTGATTTTAGACCCTAACAATCCCATTGAAGGCTTAACCGACAGCAAAAAGCTCTCGCACAAAAAACGCCTAGCCTTAGCCGAAGAAATTAAACAAAAGGCTAAAGCTTGGGCGCTAGGGCGAGCTGAACCCGAAGAAATTGACGAACTCAATATTTTGCACGCCACAATGTTAGCGATGCAACGCGCAGTCAATCAGCTTAAAATAACACCGCACTTTGTGCTAGTGGACGGCAACCGCATTCCCCTATTGCCAATGCCCGCCCAAGCCGTGGTGAAAGGGGACAGCCTAGTGGCAGAAATCAGCTCCGCTTCCATTCTTGCCAAAGTCGCCCGCGACTTAGAAATGGAAGAACTGGATAAACGCTATCCCCAATACGCCTTCGCCCAACATAAAGGCTACCCAACAAAATTACATTTAGAAAAACTGGCAGAACACGGCCCCTTACCCCAACACCGCCGAAGTTTCGCCCCAGTAAGAAAACTGATTACAGAATAAAGTGCGGTACTTTTTCAAAAAGTTTTTAAAATCCCACCGCACTTCTATTTTTTAAACTATTTATAAGGGCAACTAGACAAGTTTTTCCCGTCCAAATTGCCCGAATGAAGAAAGAATTTTTAGAAAAGTAACGCCTGAACGCAGCGAAGCGAGTATGGGCTTACTTTTCGTCAAAAAAATTTTATTGTAATGAGGAAAAGCAATTTAGTAGGGGTTCCCTTTTCTTTGCTTCCTTTCTTTTGGGAACGCAAAAGAAAGGAAGTCGCTCAACGAGCGAAACCCGTTATATCAACAAAGAAAACCGTAATTAGCCCAATGGCAAAACAACGCCGTATGGAAGTAAAAGAAATTTAGAGATAGTAGGGGAACGTTTTCTTTGCTTACTTCCTTTTGGATAAGCAAAAGAAAGTAAGTCACTCAAATAGCGAAATCCGTTATAACAACAAAGAAAAACACAATCAGCCCAATGGCAAAACAACGCCGTATGGAAGTAAAAAATTTAGCGATAGTAGGGGAGCGTTTTCTTTGCTTACATTCCTTTTGGATAAGCAAAAGAAAATAAGTCGCTCAAATAGCGAAATCCGTTATAACAACAAAGAAAAACATAATCAGCCAAAAGTAAAAATAAGTAATAACAAAGTACGGTCATATTTTCAAAATCTTTTAAAAAAATCGCACCGCGCTTTAAATTTAAAATTAATGTGAAATATCGGGACAACCCCCTTGTAAATTGCCCGAATGGAAATAAAATTTTTAGAAAAATCACGCCGAGCGAGAGCGAAGCGAACATCAGGCTGATTTTTCGTAAAGAAAATTTTATTGTAATGAGGAAAAGCAATGCTCGCAAAATTTCTTACTTCCAGACAAGGCGTTTTGCCGCAGACAGTACGCAAGTACGGCAAGGCAAAACAACGCCGTATGGAAGTAAAAGAAATTTAGCGATAGTAGGGGAGCGTTTTCTTTGCTTACGTTCCTTTTGGGAACGCAAAAGAAAGGAAGTCGCCAACGGCGAAACCCGTTATAACAACAAAGAAAAACGCAATCAGCCAAATAATAAACAAAACTACCAAAAACCGCGGAGACCCAAATGCCCCCAATCACCAATATCCCCCTTGTTAGCGTTGTGATTTTTCTTGCCATCGCTGTACTCTTGTTTATCCACAACAAAATCCGAATGGACGTCATCGCCCTGTTGGTCATGCTTGCTTTTTGTGTGAGTGGGATCTTGAGCGTACAGGAAGTCTTTGCTGGATTCAGTGATCCGAATATTATTTTGATTGCCTTGCTGTTTATTGTCGGGGAAGCCTTGGTGCGCACTGGCGTAGCCTATCAAGTGAGTGAATGGCTGATGAAAGCCGCGAAAAATAGCGAAACTCGCGTACTTGTTTTAGTGATGTTAGCGGTAACGGGATTGGGATCTTTTATGAGTTCCGTAGGGATTGTGGCGATTTTTATTCCTGTAGTGTTGGTGATTTGTCGGCAGATGAATATTTCACCAAAACGCCTGATGATGCCATTGAGTATGGCTGGGCTAATCAGCGGTATGATGACCTTAATCGCCACCGCCCCAAATTTGGTGATTAACGCAGAATTAATCCATCTCACTAAACAGCGTTTTGATTTCTTTTCCTTCACGCCCATTGGCATAGTGATTTTGTTGCTGGGTATTGTGTATATGCTGGTGGCTCGCCGTTGGTTAGGGCAAGCGGAAAATGAACAAAGCGAAGGCGTGAATCGTCATTCCATTCAAGATCTGATTGAAGATTATCAATTACAAGCACGCACCAAACGCTTTGTGGTGCGCGCAGGATCAGATTTTATCGGGCAACCGCTAGAAGCCTTGCATCTGCGTTCTAATTATGCTTTGAACGTGCTGGCAATTGAGCGTTGGAAGCGTTTTCGCCCAAGATTTTTGGCGGAGTCTTTAGGCAAAATTGAAATTCGTGAAAAAGATATTTTGCTGATTGATTGCGCTGATCCTGAGCTAGATATTAATGCATTTTGCCAACAACATCAGCTTGAGCCAACGGAATTGCGTCCTTACCACTTTGAACAACAAGCCAAGTTTATGGGAATGGTGGAAATCACGCCAATTCCTGAAGGGGATTATCTAGGCAAGACGGTGGCAGAAATTGGCTTTCGTTCACGTTTTGGTTTAAATGTGGTGGGAATTAAACGTAATAATGAGATTTTGACAGGCAGTTTGATTGAACAGCCATTAAAGATTGGTGATTTACTTTTAGTGGTCGGATCGTGGAAATTGATCCAAGCAATGCGTAATAAAACCAAAGCCTTTTTTGTGCTGGATTATCCAGCAGAAATTGAACGTGCCGCGCCCGCACAAAGCCAAGCACCTTATGCCATTTTATCTATTGTTACGATGGTGGCATTAATGGTAACAGGCGTTGTGTCGAATGTGGTTGCCGCACTCATCGCCTGTTTAATGTTAGCCAAATTCCGCTGTGTAGATGCCAAAAGTGCTTATGCCTCTATCCACTGGTCGAGCTTGATTTTAATTGTGGGAATGATGCCATTTTCCACCGCACTACAAAAAACAGGCGGGATTAATGTAATCGTAGAATTTATGATTAACACCGTAGGGGGAATGGGTAAGCATTGGATTTTAATCAGCTTGTTTACCCTGACTGCGGTGATTGGCTTATTTATTTCTAACACCGCCACCGCAATTTTAATGGCACCCATAGCCATCACAATGGCACAGCATTTAGGGCTTTCCCCCTTGCCTTTCGCAATGACGGTGGCGATCGCTTCCTCTGCCGCCTTTATGACCCCGATTTCTTCGCCCGTAAACACAATGGTGCTGGGTGCAGGGAATTATAAATTTGGTGATTTTGTTAAAATTGGTGTACCTTTTACTTTGCTAGTTATGTTGGCAACGGTGTTTCTTGTTCCAGTATTATTTCCGTTTAAATAAGGAGAAATAATGAGCATTTACGATTTAAAACCGAAGTTTCAAAATTTACTGCGTCCAACGGTGGTGAAGTTAGAACGCAAAGGCGTTACGGCGAACCAAGTTACACTTGCCGCTTGTGGGATTTCAGTTATTTTAGGCGTATTTTTGACCGCACTTTCTGCTGTGCATTGGCTGTTTATTTTAATTCCTATTTGGCTTTTTGTGCGAATGGCACTCAATGCCATTGACGGAATGTTAGCGCGAGAATTTCAGCAAAAATCGCGTTTAGGCGGTTATCTTAATGAAATTACCGATGTGGTTTCTGATGCGGCGTTGTATCTGCCTTTTGCTTTTATCGCCCCTTTTGATCCCCTTGTTATCGGGCTGATTATTTGGCTTGCCGCCTTAACAGAATTTTGTGGTGTGTTAGGGCAAGTGCAAGGGCAAACACGCCGTTATGACGGGCCTTTGGGAAAAAGTGATCGTGCCTTTTTATTTGGCTTATTAGGATTGATTTATACCTTTATGCCGATTTTACCAACCTGGTTTTATGCGCTCGCTTGGCTTGTCGTCGCGTTGTTAATTTTAACTTGCGTGAAACGCGTGAAATCAGGGTTGGCGGAAGGTAAGGCTTTAGATCAGAATGTTGAAAATCACGCCGAAAACCAAGAAGAAAACCACACAGACAATGAAAGTGCGGTGCAATTTTCCGCAGAAAATGCTACGCAACAAAAATCAGAGGAGAATGAAAATGCTCGCTAAACTGGTTGATTTTCTTTTATGTCATTTTACCTCTTTTATTACCGGTGTTCGTCCGGCGAAAAATATCGCCCTGCTTTCGGCAGATAAGCCAAGGCTTTATTACGCCAATCACAACAGCCACGGAGATTTTATTTTATTCTGGGTGTCTTTGCCTTATGAGGTGCGCAAGAAAACCCGCCCTGTGGCTGGTGCGGATTATTGGACGAAAGGCAAAATTCGCCGTTTTCTTGCGGAAAAAGTGTTTAATATGCTGCTGATCGAGCGCGGCGGCAATGAGCCTAAAGCCGTAACAGAACAAATTAGCCAAGCGCTGCAAGAAAATTCGTTGATTATTTTCCCCGAAGGCACAAGAAAAACCAATGATGATCTTGCCCTTCAGCCCTTTAAAAGTGGTTTATATTATTTAGCCAAAGCCAATCCTAATGTGGATCTCGTGCCAGTTTGGATCAGCAATACCCATAATTTATTGCCGAAAGGCTTTATTCTGCCAATTCCCTTGCTGTGTGATCTATATTTGGGCGAGCCGATTCATTGGCAGCCACAAGAAGATAAAACGCAATTTCTAGCGCGAGCAGAGCAGGCCTTGCTTAATCTTAACCCGAAACATCAAGGAGCATAAAATGGAAATGTGGAATTTATTTTGGGGATTAATTTGCACCTTGTTATTGGCATCGGGCATTGGTTATGCACTGAAATGGAAAGTGGGTTTTTCCACACCCCATTCGGTGATAGACAACCTAAACGCACGCATTAATGCGTGGTGGGTGATGATTTTAATTATCTTCGCCGCCGCTTATCTCGGTTTTTATGGCGTATTGGGCTTATTTTTTATCGTTTCTTTTATAGCGTTACGGGAATTTTTATCGCTGATTGAAATTCGCCGTGGCGATCATCTCGCTTTAGTGGCCTGCTTTTATTTCATCTTGCCTTTGCAATATTATTTTGTCGCGGTGGATTGGTTTAGTATGTTCAGCATTTTCATTCCTGTTTATGCGTTCTTATTTTTACCGATTTTATCCGCCTTGCTGGGCGACACGGCGCATTTTTTAGATCGTTCAAGCAAAGTGCAATGGGCGGTGATGATTTCCGTGTTCTGCATTTCGCATATTCCTGCCATTCTCACCTTAAATATTGCAGGATTTGAAGGCAAAAGTTTATTATTAATGATCTTTTTGATCCTGATTGTGCAAGCGAGCGATGTGTTGCAATATGTATGGGGAAAATTATTCGGTAAACATAAAATTGCGCCAACTTTATCCCCTTCCAAAACCGTAGAGGGTTTTGTCGGAGGCGTACTAAGCGCTTCAGTATTGGGCGGATTGCTTTCTTGGCTAACGCCGTTTAGCGCCGTGCAAGCTACCTTAATTAGCTTGGTTATTTGTTTAATGGGCTTTTTAGGTGGGCTGGTGATGTCAGCAATGAAACGCAGTATGGGCGTGAAAGATTGGGGCAATATGATAAGTGGACACGGTGGAATGTTAGATCGTATGGATAGCCTATGCTTTGCCGCACCGATTTTCTTTCATATTGTGAGATATTATTGGATTTAATAAAAAACAGAGGAAAAAATGACCGCACTTTTAAAAATTGGTTTAGTTTCAGTGTCTGATCGTGCCTCGCAAGGCGTGTATCAAGATCAAGGTATTCCGGAATTACAAAAATGGCTAGAACAAGCCTTGGTTGATCCTTTTGAAGTGGAAACCCGTTTAATCCCTGATGAACAGCCCATTATCGAGCAAACCCTATGCGAGCTGGTGGACGTGCATCATTGCCATTTGGTGCTAACTACGGGGGGAACAGGGCCTGCTAAACGTGATGTTACGCCAGATGCTACCCTTGCTGTGGCAGATCGCGAAATGCTGGGCTTCGGCGAGCAAATGCGTCAAGTGAGTTTACATTTTGTGCCAACGGCGATTTTATCGCGTCAAGTGGGCGTGATTCGCAAAAATAGCTTAATTTTAAATTTACCGGGGCAGCCGAAAGCCATTAAAGAAACCTTAGAGGGCGTGAAAGATGAGCAAGGCAATGTGCTCGTTAAGGGCATTTTTTCTGCCGTGCCTTATTGTTTACAGCTGATCGACGGCATTTATATTGATACCAAACCTGAAGTTATCGCTAGCTTTAGACCAAAATCTGCCAGACGTGAAAGTTAATTCCAGTGAGAAAATCAAAATGAAAAAAATTGAAGCAATTATTAAACCGTTTAAACTTGATGATGTGCGTGAAACCTTGTCTGATATTGGGATCACAGGAATGACCGTAACCGAAGTGCGCGGTTTTGGACGCCAAAAAGGGCATACAGAGCTGTATCGCGGCGCGGAATATATGGTGGATTTTCTGCCAAAAGTCAAAATGGAAATTGTGATCCCTGATGAGCTTGCAGAGCAATGTATTCAAGCCATTATGGAAACCGCACAAACAGGCAAAATTGGCGATGGCAAAATTTTTGTCTATGATGTTGAACGTGTGATCCGTATCCGCACAGGCGAAGAAAACGAGGAAGCGGTGTAATGGATAAGCGTTTGTCGATCAGCCAGTTATTAATGGCGCTGTCTGCCTTAGTGGTAATTCTGGCTGGTGTGAAATTGGCGGGGGAAATTGTCGTGCCATTTTTACTTTCCCTGTTTATCGCCATTATTTGCTCGCCTGTTGTGAAGTTTATGACGGCGCGCAAAGTGCCACATTGGTTGGCGCTCACTTTACTGTTTTTGATGATTTTGACGGTGTTTTTCTTTCTTGTCAGCCTTATCAACAGCACCGCGCGTGAGTTCAGCCAATCGATCCCGCAATATCGCCTATTGCTTTCACAGCGCCTTAATGATCTCGCCACAATCACGCAGGGCTTGCATTTGCCCGTTGCTGATTTACGACAACAAATTATGGATCATTTTGATCCCGCAATGATAATGAATTTTGCCAGTGGATTTTTACTTAGTTTCTCTGGCGTGGTAACCAACGTCTTTGTGCTGTTTTTAGTGGTTTTGTTTATGCTATTAGAAGCGCCTACCGCCAAACATAAATTTGCCGTGGCGTTCAGTAAACCGAACCAAGTGGCACAATATGAAGGCTACATTGACCGCATTCTAAAAGGCGTAATGGACTATCTCGGTGTGAAAACCTTCACCAGTTTTTTAACCGGTTTAGGCGTATTTATTTTGCTGAAAATTTTTGGCGTGCAATATGCCATTTTATGGGCAACACTCAGTTTTCTGCTCAATTATGTCCCGAATATCGGCTCAATTATCGCCGCCATTCCCATTATCGTCCAAGCCTTATTGCTTAATGGCTTTTTCACCGGTATAGGCGTTACCATTGGCGTTATCAGCCTGAATATGATCATCGGCAATGTGCTAGAACCTAAAATGATGGGCAAAACCCTCGGGCTTTCCACCCTTGTTGTCTTTCTCTCCCTTTTATTCTGGGGTTGGTTGCTCGGCTCAGTCGGAATGTTCCTTTCCGTCCCCCTCACAATGGTGCTAAAAATCGCCCTCGAAGCCAGCCCTGATACGGTGAAATATGCCGCATTGCTAGGTGAAACGAAGTAACTCGACTAAATATTTTATAGGTGATCAATATGAATAATGCTGAAAAAATTTTTGATGAAGGCTGGAAATTTTATGAAGATAATAATTTAGAAGCAGCGAGAAAGGCTTGGTTAAGTATCTCTCGTGAGAATAGTAAGGAATATTATGCTAAGAGTCGTTTTTATTTAGGTAAGCTATATGATAAAAATGATAATTCAGAAAAAGCAATAGATACTTGGCTAAGTATAACTCGTGAAGATGATAGGGAATTTTATGCTAAGAGTCGTTTTAATTTAGGTCTTTTATATAAAGAAATTAATAATAAAGAGAAAGCGATAGAGTCTTGGTCAAGTATAAATCGTGAGGATTATAAGGAAGCTTATGCTAGGAGTCGTTTTTATTTAGGTAATTTGTATAAGAATAATGATGAGAAAGAA
>NZ_PQVJ01000021.1 GCF_002921135.1 Avibacterium gallinarum
GAAGAGAAAGCGATAGAAACTTGGTCAAGTATAGATCGTGAAGATGATAAGGAGGTTTATGCTAAGAGTCGTTTGAGTTTAGGTTTTTTATATAAAGAAATTAATAACGAAGAGAAAGCGATAGAAACTTGGTCAAGTATAAATCGTGAAGATGATAAGGAAACTTATGCGAAGAGTCGTTTTAATTTAGGTGTTGTGTATAATCAGAATAAAAATACTAAGGAGGCAATAAAGAGTTGGTTAAGTATAAATTGTGAAGATGATAAGGGTATTTATAGTCAAAGTCAGTTTTTTCTTGGAAAGCTATATCGAAAAAATCAGAAAAATGAAGAAGCAAAAAAATGTTATAAAAATATAGTTAATTTTGGAGATGGTACCTTTGTTTATCAAGCTAATATATATTTAAGAATTCTAGAAATAGGTTATGAAAATAAGAAAAAGAAATTGACAGAGTTATCTGAAACAATAGATTTAATACTTAATGAATTACTTGTAGATCCAGATAAGGGTTTAGCCGATTGTTCAGAAGTTGCTCATTATAATCGTGCTTCTACCGCGTTTCTTTTATTAGGAGATAAGAAAAAGGCTAGTAGTTTTCGATTAAGTTCAATTAGAGGGGTAAATGATCCAAAAGAAGGAATGATGTTATATGAATATTTGAAATTAGATAAACTCGTTGAGCAGAGAGAGTTTATTTCCTTTATTAGTTGTTTTACTTTTAATCATGATAGTCTTAATCAGTTTAGGCTTTATGGTAAAGAAAATAATAGAGAGGCATCAGGTGTTAGTTTGGTTTTTAATGTGAATAAATTTTTTAGTTCTAAATATTTAGATAGATTTTCATCTTTTTCAACATTGGATGAGAATTTAGGAGCTAGAAAAGATAGTCCTGAAGAAAATAAGTTTCCTCTTTATCGTTGTATTTATATTGATCCTAAAAGTGATTATCTATCTATTGCTAAAAGAAGTAAGATTACTTTCTTTAGGCAGTATGAGGATGGGAAAGAGAAATGGGAAGAATATCAAGATAAATTAGAAAAGAGAGAAAATGCTGTAAGGAAAAAATTTAACTCAGTAAAAGAAATTATGAGTAAGATTGATAGTAATGACAATGAAGTCAAAGAATTAATACACGATATATTAATGCCTCTACAGTATTTAGTTAAGCATTATGCTTTTGAGGAAGAGCAGGAATGTAGAATGGTAAGCATACGTTCTTTAATAAAAGACTCGAAAATAAAGATAGATGAACAATATAATTCTATGTATATAGAATATCCTATTAGCGTTAGGGATGCTGTGGAAAAAGTCTATCTATCTATTGGTGCTAGAGATAAAGAGCCTTTTTTCATTAGAAAATTGGGTGATCATAGAAAAGTAGTACTTTCAGAAAACCCATTCAGACAAAAGTAAACAGTGAAAAATTCTCAAAAATCCCACCGCACTTTGTTTTTTGAGATTTTATTGTGTTCTCTAAAATTTTTGCGATCGTTATCGCAAAGAAAGTGCGGTGGTTTTTTCTTTTATTTTTCTTTTGGCTAAAATAGCGTTCAGGTTAGGCTGAAATTGCTAGATTAATCAAATAGAACTCTGTACAATCGCAACTCATTTTTTAAGCGGTAGAAATTTTCTTAATTTATAGCGGGTAAACTTAGCCTGAAAAAGCGAAAAAGTTTAGCTATATCAATGCCGTAATGTGTAATAACGAGGCTTTATGTTAGAACAGAATACAACTCAACAAGAAGGCTGCCAGCCTTCAGCAGAACCTAAGAAAAAAATCAATTTAATGAATTTAACACGTCAGCAAATGCGTGAATTTTTTCAAGAACTAGGGGAAAAACCGTTTCGTGCGGATCAATTAGTCAAATGGATTTACCATTTTGGTGAAGACAATTTTGACAATATGACGAATATTAACAAGAAGTTACGCGAAAAATTAAAAGCCGTAGCGGAAATTAAAGCGCCAGAAGTGGCGGTGGAGCAGCGTTCTGCGGACGGCACGATCAAATGGGCAATGCAGGTGGGCGATCAGCAGGTGGAAACCGTGTATATTCCTGAAGCTGATCGTGCGACCCTTTGTGTGTCTTCCCAAGTGGGCTGTGCGTTGGCTTGTACTTTTTGTTCCACCGCACAACAAGGGTTTAACCGCAATTTAACCGTAGCAGAAATTATCGGGCAAGTGTGGCGTGCCTCAAAAATCATTGGTAATTTTGGTGTAACGGGTGTGCGTCCTATCACGAATGTGGTGATGATGGGAATGGGCGAGCCTTTGCTTAACGTGGCAAATGTAGTGCCAGCTATGGAAATTATGCTTGATGATTTTGCTTACGGTTTATCAAAGCGCCGTGTTACCCTTTCCACTTCTGGGGTTGTGCCGGCCTTGGATAAATTGAGCGAAATGATTGATGTGGCATTGGCTATTTCTTTGCACGCACCAAATGATGAATTGCGTGATGAAATTGTGCCGCTCAATAAAAAATATAACATCAAAACCTTGATGGATTCCGTTAATCGTTATTTATCGGTGTCTAACGCTAATCACGGTAAAGTAACCATTGAATATGTGATGTTGGATCACGTTAATGACAGCGTAGAACACGCCCATCAGTTAGCGGAAGTATTGAAAAATACGCCTTGTAAGATCAACTTAATTCCTTGGAACCCGTTCCCTGAAGCACCTTATGCGAAAAGTTCTAATACGCGTATTGATCGTTTCCAGAAAACGTTGATGGAATATGGATTCACGGTTATTGTACGTAAAACCCGTGGTGATGATATTGATGCTGCCTGCGGACAGTTAGCTGGCGATGTGATTGACCGCACGAAACGCACCGCACAGAAAAAGCGTTTTGGCAGCCCAATTAATGCAGTGCAAGTGCAATAAGTAGAAATTATTAACAAAGGAGAGAGAAAAATGAAAATGCGTCAATGTTATCTGGTTATGCTTTTTTCTCTCTTGCTTTGCGCTTGCGTTTCACCACAAACAAGCCAAGAAGATTTTGACAAGCAACAAGCCGCAAAAGCCAGAGTGGAGCTGGGTATTGGCTATTTAGAACAGCGAGAGCTGAGTTTAGCTAAACAAAATCTGGATAAAGCGTTGGCTTATGCGCCTAATTATTATTTAGTGCATTCTGCATTGGCTTATTTTTATCAACTACAAGGCGATAATGAGCGAGCCGAAAACGCCTATTTAACCGCATTAAAATTAGATGATAAGCAAGGCAACGTGTTCAACAATTACGCCGTGTTTTTATGCAAACAAGGCCGTTTTACACAGGCCTATCAGCAATTTCAACAAGCCTTAAATTCACCCAATTATTATCAACAAACGGATACCTACGAAAATCTCGCCCTTTGCGCTTTAGCAGAAAAAAATACCGCACTTTATCAACAGTATCGGGAATTGCTAGAAAAAGTAGCACCAGCCCGTGCCAAATTGCTGCCTTTAAGTGTGATGCAACAATAAATTTCTCTTAGGTTTTTGGGAAAATTAAAGCCGTTTTTCATTGCCGATTTGCATCACCCGATTTTCTTTCTTAATTCGTAAGAAATTCATTGATTAATGGTTGCAAAACGGGAATGACAACTTTAAACTTTACCTTTTGAATTTTAACGCTGAGTGCCTTGATTTTCGCATTTTGTTAATGTGTCGCGCTGAGTGAAATACTACAATTAAATTTTAAGAGAATTCCTTATGGCAACCTCAAATGAGAACCAAGAAACCATTCAACAAAGTTTAGGCGAACATTTTCGCCAAGCGCGAGAAGCATTAAATTTATCGTTAGAGGATGTTTCTAAACAGCTCAATTTACGTCCTTCAATTTTAGAACGCTTGGAAAATAATGAGTTTACTCATAGTTCTATTTCAGCAACTTACATCAAGGGGTATATCCGCAATTACGCAAAATATTTGCGTTTACCTGAAAGCCTTTGGTCGTCCGTAGTAAATTCCCTTGAGGAAACAACGAAAAATGATTTAACTCGTGGCGTGCGTGCAACTCAAGCTGTGAATGAATATTCTTCACATAACCGTTGGATCGGTTGGGTATCAGCGATTGTTGTTATTGCTTTGTTAGCTGTAACCGCGCTTTGGTGGTGGGAAAACTATCAAAAATCGAATGCAGAACGTGATGATCTAGTGCAAAACTATGTAGAAACACAGCAAGAAAACAGTACGCAAAATAATAGTGCAACCTCACAAGAAAACGTGATTGCACTTACACCTAAAGCCATTGATGCGGAAAAAACAGCACAAAATTCTACCGCACTTTCTCAACCTGTTGCGGCACAGCAGCCTACACCGGCAGAAGAAAATAAAACAAGTCCAAAAACGAGTGTAGAGAATGCGCAGCCACAAGTTACAGCTGTTCAATCTGTGAGTGCAGAAAATACGGATCGCCAAGCGGCGCAATCTGAAACTTCAGCACAAGTATTACAATCAGAAATGAATAAAATTAATGCAGGTGAAAATCTCAGTGCAGTGAAAAGTGCGGAAGAAAATTCAGAAGTTTCTACCGCTGCAACCAATGATGTGTTGCGCATTGAAGTAACTGGCGCGAGCTGTTGGATTCGTGTGCGTGATGCGAATCGCAAAGTGCTAGCAGAAAAACTGTATAAACAAGGTGAAGTGCTAAGTTTTGATCAAGATATGCTTTATGATTTAATCATTGGCGTACCAAGCAACGTAAAAATTACTTATAAAGGCGAGGCTTATCCACTTAAAGTTGATGGCCGTGTCGCAAGATTCAAATTGCAATAAGCAAAGAGAAAGAGATTACAAAGAGATAGCAATGTCGTCATTTAAACCGAATATTAAACGTCGTGAATCGACAAAAATTTATGTAGGCAACGTTCCAGTGGGTGGTGATGCACCGATTGCAGTGCAATCTATGACTAACACACGCACCACGGACGTAGAAGCCACAGTCGCACAAATTAAAGCCCTTGAGCGTGTCGGTGCAGACATCGTGCGCGTTTCTGTGCCAACAATGGACGCCGCAGAAGCCTTCAAATTAATTAAGCAACAAGTGAATGTGCCATTGGTGGCAGATATTCATTTTGATTATCGAATCGCCTTGAAAGTGGCGGAATATGGCGTGGATTGTTTGCGTATTAACCCTGGTAATATCGGGCGTGAGGATCGTATTCGTGCCGTGGTGGATTGTGCCAAAGATAAGAATATTCCGATTCGTATTGGTGTCAATGCAGGATCGTTGGAGCGTGATATTCAAGAGAAATTTGGTGAACCTACGCCTGAAGCCTTGCTAGAAAGTGCCTTACGCCACGTTGAGATCCTTGATCGTCTTAACTTCGATCAATTTAAAGTGAGCGTGAAAGCGTCTGATGTCTTCCTTGCGGTAGAAAGTTACCGTTTATTAGCAAAAGCGATCAAACAGCCGTTGCATTTAGGGATTACCGAAGCAGGTGGCGCAAGAGCAGGAGCGGTGAAATCTGCTGTTGGCTTAGGAATGTTATTGGCGGAAGGCATTGGCGATACTTTGCGCGTTTCGTTAGCCGCTGATCCCGTAGAAGAAATTAAAGTAGGGTTTGATATTTTGAAATCCTTGCGCATTCGTTCGCGCGGGATTAATTTTATTGCTTGCCCAACTTGTTCTCGTCAAGAATTTGACGTGATCGGCACAGTAAATGCCCTTGAGCAACGCCTTGAAGACATCATCACACCAATGGACGTATCAATCATTGGCTGCGTGGTGAATGGGCCAGGCGAGGCACTTGTGTCAGATCTTGGCGTTACTGGCGGTAACAAGAAAAGTGGTTATTATGTTGATGGCGAACGTCAAAAAGAGCGTTTTGATAACGAAGATTTAATCAACCAATTAGAAGCGAAGATCCGTGCGAAAGTCGCACAGCAAGATCCAAAAAATCGAATTATTTAAGGAAAATATTGTGGCAAAAACAATTCAAGCAATTCGTGGAATGAATGACTGCGCACCAACGGAAAGCCCGTTGTGGCAATGGGTGGAAGACAAAGTGCGTAACGTTCTGCAAAGTTATGGTTATTCTGAAGTGCGTATGCCGATTGTCGAAAGCACCCCGCTTTTTGCGCGCGCCATTGGTGAAGTTACCGATGTGGTTTCAAAAGAAATGTACACCTTTTGGGATAATGATGAGCAGCTTACCCTTCGCCCTGAAGGCACAGCAGGTTGCGTACGCGCTGCCATTGAACACGGTTGGATTTATAATAACGAACAGCGTTTGTGGTATATGGGGCCAATGTTCCGCCACGAACGCCCACAAAAAGGGCGCTATCGTCAGTTCCATCAAGCTGGGGTAGAAGTGTTTGGCATTTCTAATCCTGAAATTGACGCGGAATTAATCTTGCTTACCGCGCGTTTATGGAAAGAATTAGGCATCGATCAGCACGTCAGCTTACAGCTTAATTCTATTGGTTCATTAGAAGCGCGCAAAAATTATCGCTCTGCGTTGGTTGAATTTTTACAGCAACATATTGATTTATTAAGCGATGAAGAAAAAGAGCGGTTAGAAAAAAATCCGTTGCGTATTTTGGATAGCAAAAATCAAGCGTTGCAAGAAGTGCTTAACGGCGCACCTAAATTGTTAGATTATTTAGATGAAGAAAGTCGCACGCATTTTGCCCAGCTTTGTACCTTGCTTGATGAAATGGGGATTGCTTATGAAGTGAATCCAAAATTAGTGCGCGGCTTGGATTATTACAACAAAACTGTGTTTGAATGGGTAACCAGCGCCCTCGGCGCACAAGGTACAGTGTGCGGTGGTGGCCGTTATGATGGCTTGGTTGAACAGCTTGGTGGGCACGCCACCACAGGCGTTGGCTTTGCAATGGGCTTAGAGCGTTTAGTCTTATTGGTGCAAGAAGTGAATCAGCATATTGACCTACCAAGAGCGGTGGATATTTATGTGGTTCATACGGGAGAAGGCACAACCTTGCCGGCTTTCCAATTGGCCGAAAAACTTCGCACAGATTTACCGCACTTACGCATAATGACACATTGTAGCGGCGGAAATTTCAAGAAACAGTTTAAGCGCGCAGATAAAGTGGGCGCAAAATTTGCCCTTGTTATTGGCGAAAGTGAAGCACAAAATCAGCAAGTGGTGGTAAAAGATTTGCTTGGTGGCGAACAGCAAGTTTTAGCGCAAGCTGATGTGGTAGATTTTTTAAAGACAGCATTTTAATAAGGAAACATTATGGCTTATAGCATTGAAGAAGAACAAGAACTGAATGAACTGAAAACTTGGTGGAAAGAAAATGGCAAATTGGTTGTCGCGATTTTCGTGCTAACCCTTGCAGGCGTTTTTGGTTGGCGTTATTGGCAATCTCATCAAATTGCGCAAAATCAACAACGTTCAGCGCAGTATGAGCAACTTGTTAGCCAATTTCAGGCGGATAAAGCGAATGTGGCGAGCGTAGAACAATTCGCACAAAGCAATGACAAAACTGCTTATGCCGTGTTTGCCTTATTAGATGCCGCCAGTATTTCTGTGCAAAAACAAGATTTCGCGCAAGCAGAAAATTTGTTAAAACAAGCCTTAGCCAATGCAGATGATGACATCTTGCGTTCGGTAAGTGCATTACGCTTGGCTGCAGTGCAGTTCCAACAGCAGCAATTTGATAATGCCTTAGCTTCGCTTGATCAAGTTAAAGGGGACGCGTGGAACAGCGCAGCATTCTTATTAAAAGGCGATATTCAACTTGCAAAAGGCGATAAAGAAAGTGCCAAAGCCAGTTTTGAACAAGGTCTAAAAAATGCCAGCCCAGTGGAAACGGATTTAATCCAAGTGCGGTTGAATAATTTATAATTTTTTAAGGCTTGCAAGTGCAAGCCTTTTTTATAACTAAATTTGGTCAGCTATGAATAGTGTATGTAGTCAAAGCAGCGGAATAGCGAAAATATTCTCTATATCTCTCGTGATATAATGAATCACGTTAATAGCTAAGGCATTAAGGGAAGCCCATTATTGTTAGGCTGTTAATATTTAAGCTATTCTTTAGCTGTATGTAATGCTCTATAGAATTATATGGAGATTGAAAATCCACATGTGTTACATGTGGATTGTTGGCTTTATACCATAGACAAAAGGAAAGAAAGCAGCAATACAAGCTTAATCGCTTTGAGTTTATTCTTCCATATACCCCAGACTGCGCAAGGCACGTTCGTCATCGGCCCAGCCTGATTTCACTTTCACCCAAAGTTCTAAATGAACTTTGTTGTCAAATAAGCGTTCCATATCGGCGCGTGCTTCTGTGCCGATCACTTTGATTTTTTGCCCTTTGTTGCCGATAACCATTTTTTTCTGGCCATCGCGTTCAACCAGAATTAGCGCGTTGATTTCATAAGTACCGCGTTCGTTCGTTTTGAACTGTTCGATTTCAACAGTTACGGAATAAGGCAGCTCTTCGCCCATAAAACGCATTAATTTTTCGCGAATGATTTCCGATGCCATAAAGCGTTGTGAACGGTCGGTAACGTAATCTTCAGGGAAATGATGTACGCCCTCGCGCAAGGATTCACGCACAATTTTTTCCAATTCTTGCACGTTGTTGCCACGTTGTGCCGAAATAGGAATAATGGCTTTAAAATCAAATTTTTGGCTGATTTCGGTGATAAATGGCAGTAAATCCTCTTTATCTTTGATATTGTCGATTTTATTTATCGCCAACACCACAGGTGCTTTAGCACGGCGCAGTTTATTTAGCACCATTTCATCATCGGCATTCCAATGCGTGCCGTCCACCACGAAAATGATTAAATCCACATCGCCAATGGCACTGCTTGCTGCGCGGTTCATTAAGCGGTTAATGGCACGTTTTTCTTCAATATGCAGCCCCGGGGTGTCCACATAAATGGCTTGATAAGGGCCGTCTGTTTGAATCCCTAAAATGCGGTGGCGAGTCGTTTGTGCTTTTCTTGATGTAATGGAAATTTTTTGCCCTAAGATTTTGTTTAATAAGGTAGATTTCCCCACATTTGGACGCCCTACGATAGCAATAAATCCGCAGTAGGTTGGCTGTTCTTGGTGATGTTCTGTTGTTTGTGTCATTTTATATCCAATATTTTTAAGATTTGTTCTGCGGCGGCTTGTTCTGCTTTACGGCGGCTCGAACCTACGCCAATAAAAGTGCGGTCAATTTTTTTGATTTTTTCCACACGACATTCTACGGTAAAGGTTTGGTTATGCGCTTCCCCTTTAATATCAATTACCTTGTAGCTCGGCAAAGGGAAATGGGACGCTTGCAAATATTCCTGTAAGCGGGTTTTAGGGTCTTTTTGGTTTTCCCCTGGTTTGATATTTTTTAGCAGATCTTGATACCATTTTCGCGTAACTTGCGTACTCGTTGGCAGATCTTGATCAAGCGAAATTGCCCCAATAATGGCTTCCACGCAATCAGCTAAAATAGATTCGCGGCGAAAGCCACCGCTCTTTAATTCGCCCGGCCCAAGTAGCATATATTCGCCTAGCTCAAATTCACGCGCCAGTTGGGCGAGGGTGGGTTCGCGCACAAGGGTGGCTCGCATACGGCTGAGTTCCCCCTCGTTGCATTTTGGAAATTGCTGATACAAGGCATCTGCAATGGTGTAGTTTAAAATCGCATCGCCTAAAAATTCCAAGCGTTCATTGTGATTTTTCGCCGCACTTCGGTGGGTTAGTGCTTGCTTAAGCCAATTAATATCTTGGAATTGATAGCCAATTTTACGCTGTAAGCGTTCTAAGTTTTTTGTCATTATTCTGATTATTCGATTTTATTCAATTTTGCTAAACATTCTTTCAAAGCGCAGACCTGTTGGCCATTCGCCTTGTTTTTTATCAAGGCTTAGCCAAATATATTTCGCTTTGCCGACAATATTTTTCTCTGGCACAAAGCCCCAAAAACGACTGTCTGCGCTGTGATTACGGTTATCCCCCATCACAAAATATTCCCCTTCTGGCACAACCCATTCGGTGATGTAATTTTGTTGGTTGCGGTAACCTTGATACAAGTAAGTGGCGTTCGGCGGTTGTGGATCCCAATGAATTTGATGGGTTACATCGCCTGTTTCGGTTACTTTTAACGGGTGAACATTGCTATATACCGGCTTACCTTGGCGATCTTGCCCGATAATAATGTTGAAATCCGCATCAGGTTGCGGTTCGCTATAAGTAAACGCTTTAGTTACGCAATTTTCCGTACATTCTTTGCCGTCTTTGCCATAAGTAATCGTAATATGGCGATCCGCTTCGTTATATTCAATGCGATCCCCTGGAATGCCGATAATGCGTTTAATGTAATCCACATTTGGCTCTGGTGGCGCTTTAAATACGATAATATCGCCACGCTGCGGCTTACCTGTTTCGATCAAGGTATTTTGAAAAACAGGATCTTTAATGCCGTAAGCATATTTTTCTACCAGTAAGAAATCGCCCACACGCAAGGTCGGTTCCATTGAGCCAGACGGAATCTGGAATGGCTCAAATAAGAAAGAACGCAAAATCAAAACAAAAGCAAGCACAGGAAAAAGTGAAGCTAAAAACTCACCGCTCTCTGAAATGGGTTCAATTTTGGCTTTTTCTTCTTCGCTTAACGATTTTCCGCTACGCTGTTCAACACGCTGAATTTGGCGCTCACGTCTAGGCTGCAGTGCAAAACGATAATAAGCCCAAAGCGCGCCACAAAGTGCGGTTAATAAAATCAATAAAATGGTGAAGGTATTTGGCAAGCCTAAATGCTCCAACCATTTCCATATTCCATAACCTGCGGCAATTAATAGAATAAAAAATATGTTTGATTTTGACATTCTCTTTCCTTGTTAATCTTTGCCAACGTGTAAAATGGCTAAAAACGCTTCTTGTGGCACTTCAACGTTACCTAAAGATTTCATTCGTTTTTTACCTTCTTTTTGTTTTTGTAACAGTTTTTTCTTACGGCTTACGTCCCCACCATAACATTTAGCGAGAACGTTTTTACGCAACTGTTTCACCGTTGAACGTGCGATAATATGATTACCAATGGCCGCTTGGATCGCAATATCAAATTGCTGACGTGGAATCAGCTCACGCATTTTTTCCACTAATTCACGACCACGATAAGGGGCGTTATCTTTGTGGA
The DNA here is from genome assembly GCF_002921135.1 of Avibacterium gallinarum. GTDB lineage: Bacteria > Pseudomonadota > Gammaproteobacteria > Enterobacterales > Pasteurellaceae > Avibacterium > Avibacterium gallinarum. The sequence goes on from NZ_PQVJ01000021.1 coordinate 11,087, forward strand.
CAATCAACGCCAGCGCATCAACACGTTCACCGTTGATCATAATATCCACACGCACCATATCGGAAGCTTGGAAACGTTTGAAACCATAATCCAACGAAGCATAACCGCGCGAAGTGGATTTTAAGCGATCGAAGAAATCCAGCACCACTTCACCCATTGGAATTTCATAGGTCAGCGCTACTTGGTTGCCGTGATATACCATATTGGTCTGCACGCCACGTTTTTCAACGCACAGGGTGATCACGTTACCCAAATAAGTTTGCGGCAACAGCATATTACATTCTGCAATCGGCTCACGAATTTCGCTAATATTATTCAGCGGTGGCAATTTTGATGGGCTATCTACATAGATCACCTCACCGTTAGTTTGCAACACTTCATAGACTACGGTTGGCGCGGTGGTGATTAAATCAAGATTATATTCACGTTCTAAACGCTCTTGAATAATCTCCATATGCAATAAGCCTAAGAAGCCGCAACGGAAACCAAAGCCAAGTGCGGTGGAATTTTCTGGCTCATAGAATAAAGAGGCATCGTTTAGGCTTAATTTACCTAGCGCATCGCGGAAAGCTTCATAATCGTCTGAACTAATCGGGAATAAACCTGCATAAACCTGTGGTTTTACCTTCTTAAAGCCTGGTAACGCGGTGCTTGCAGGATTATTGTGTAGGGTTAAGGTATCCCCTACTGGCGCGCCTAAAATATCTTTAATTGCACACACAACCCAGCCCACTTCGCCGCAGTTTAACACTTGGGTATCCACTTGTTTCGGGGTAAAAATCCCTAAGCGATCCACGTTGTAAGATTGCCCAGTGGACATCACTTTGATTTTATCGCCTTTGCGTAGCGTACCATTTTTAATACGCACGAGAGAAACCACGCCAAGATAGTTATCGAACCAAGAGTCAATAATCAAAGCTTGCAATGGGGAATCAGGATCGCCCTCAGGTGCGGGGATTTTTTTCACAATTTCTTCTAGCACATCTTCAATGCCCTGCCCTGTTTTAGCAGAACAACGCACGGCGTCCATCGCATCAATGCCCACAATGTCTTCAATTTCTTCCGCCACACGTTCTGGCTCAGCGGCAGGCAAGTCGATTTTGTTTAACACAGGCACCACTTCTAAATCCATTTCAATGGCGGTATAGCAGTTTGCCAAGGTTTGCGCTTCAACGCCCTGCCCTGCATCTACCACAAGCAACGCGCCCTCACAAGCCGCAAGGGAACGTGAAACTTCATAAGAAAAATCCACGTGTCCTGGAGTGTCGATAAAATTCAGCTGATAGGTTTCTCCGTCTTTCGCTTTATAATTGAGCGTTACGCTTTGCGCTTTAATGGTGATTCCACGCTCACGCTCTAAATCCATTGAATCTAATACTTGTTCCGCCATTTCACGGTCGGATAGCCCACCACAGGTTTGAATTAAACGATCGGAAAGGGTTGATTTCCCGTGGTCAATATGCGCAATGATTGAAAAGTTACGAATGTTCTTCATATTTTATAAATAAACTAAACTCTAAAATTTGACAAAATTTAACTGGGCGATTGTACCTGAATATGTGTTGCTATGCTATATGAAAGGGAAAGTATTTCTACTTTTGGAAGATTTCGTGAAGAAAACATTAATGCCTTTGAGCGTTTGAATTTATTTTTAGTTTTAAATAAAAAAAGTCAGAAATTACAAGAACTTTTATCATTCTTACCGCTCTAACAAGCACAAACTTTTTTCTTTTTTAGGAATATTATGAACTGCCTTAAAAAACGACTTGGTGCATTTTCCCCTATTTTTATTTTTTCTGTATTAATCTCATTATTTTATCTATTAGCCGATTGTTACTTGGCATTTGGCAAGCCGATCGCATTTCTGCCGTTGAAGGCTGGCTTCCTCTATTCTTACAAGGCATTAGGATTGATGTAGCAAGCCTATGTTGGTTATTTGCCTTGCCCATTTTGCTCACTTGCTTTCTGGCCGGTAGTGGCTCAGTTGGACGGCTGGTAAATGGCTTCGTGCGCGTATGGCTCGTGTTAAGTGGTGTGTTTATTATTTTTATGGAAATTGCCACACCTGCTTTTATCGAAACCTATGATTTCCGTCCAAACCGTTTGTTTGTGGAATATTTAGTCAATCCAAAAGAAGTGTTTACTATGCTCGCAAACGGCCATATTCTGGCGTTAATTTTAACTCCAATTTTGACCGCACTTTTTGCTTATGGCTTCTGGCGACTGTCTGCTAATTTATGGAAAAATGTGTCTTATCCAAAATGGTATTGGCGACCTGTGGTGTTCTTACTTGTCGGCGCACTTACCTTTATCGGCGCGAGATCAAGTTTTCAGCATCGCGGTATTAACCCAGCAATGGTGGCATTTTCTTCTGATCCCTTAGTGAATTCTTTAGTATTAAATTCTAGCTATTCCGTAATGTTTGCCATTCAGCAAATGAAAGACGAAGATCGCTCTTCTGAAATTTACGGCAAAATGCCACTAGACGAAGTGGTGGCAACCCTTAAACAGGTAAGAGGGCGACCTGCCAGTGATTATATTTCTGACAGCTTGCCAACAATGACAAAAAACGTGGCGAGCTATCAAGGCAAGCCAAAAAATTTAGTGATTATTTTGGAAGAAAGCCTTGGTGCGCAATTCGTCCAAACCCTAGGTGGCAAGCCCCTTTCTCCGCATTTTGATGAATTGGCAAAAGAAGGCTGGTTGTTTGAGAATCTTTATGCCACAGGTACACGTTCTGTGCGCGGTATTGAAGCGGTAACCGCTGGATTTACCCCAACGCCAGCCCGTTCGGTGGTGAAATTATCCGGTTCGCAAAATAATTTCTTCACCATTGCGGATTTCTTAAAACAGCAAGGCTATCAAACTTCGTTTATCTATGGCGGAGAAAAGCACTTCGACAATATGGCGAGTTTTTTCTATGGCAATGGTTTTGAAACCATTATTGATGAAAAAGATTATAAAAATCCACGCTTTACCGCCACTTGGGGTGTGAGCGATGAGGATCTTTTCGCCAAAGCCAATGAACAATTTAGCCAATGGCAAACAAGTGGAAAACCATTCTTTAGTCTGGTGTTTACGTCTAGCAATCACGATCCGTTTGAGTTTCCTGATGGCAAAATTGAACTTTATGAACAGCCTAAACAAACCCGTAACAATGCTGCGAAATACGCCGATTATGCCTTGGGGTATTTTTTCCAATTAGCGAAAAAATCCAATTACTGGCAAGATACCGTGTTTTTAGTGATTGCCGATCACGATTCGCGCGTGAATGGTAGCACCTTAGTGCCTATTAAGCATTTCCATATTCCAGCTCTGATTTTAGGGGAGGGGATTGCACCACGCCGTGATAACCGCTTAGTGAGCCAAATTGATATGCCGACTACTTTGCTTTCGTTGATCGGAGCGAGTGGCAATTATCCAATGCTCGGTTATGATTTAACCCAGCCGCAAGATCCGAATCGTGCGCTAATGCAATTCGACCGCACAATGGCTTATCGCAAAGGGGACGATGTTGCGATTTTACAGCAAAATCAACCTGTACAAGGCTTCCGTTATGATGCGCAAGCAGGAAAGCTCATTCCAGCGGAGATTCCCGAAGCAATGAAAAAAGAAGCCTTAGCTTACGCTTTGTGGGGCAGCTATGCTTATAAGCAAAAGCTGTATCGCACGATGCCAGCTACAAAATCGAAATAAAACAAAGTGCGGTGCTTTTTGACGGAATTTTTTCTTTCAATATAAGAAAATCTTCCTTGCCCCTTGCTCAGTGGTTAAGTTTTGATATGATAGCCCGACTATTTTTTCATAAACCAAGAAGATAAGAGATAACAAAATGGCCGATGATAGCCAAAATACTGGCTTAGAAACAGCAAACAAAAAGAGCTTTTTACATTCTCTTTTTGGGCGATTTTTCCAAGGTGAGCTGAAAAATCGTGAGGAATTAGTGGAGGTGATCCGTGATTCCGAACAGAATGAATTAATCGATCAAGATACCCGTGAGATGATCGAAGGGGTAATGGAAATCGCTGAATTGCGCGTACGTGATATTATGATCCCGCGCTCGCAAATTGTGTTTATTGAAACAGATCAGGATCTGGATTCTTGCTTGGAAACCATTATTGAAAGTGCTCACTCACGTTTTCCTGTGATCACGGACGAAAAAGACAACATCGCAGGGATTTTACACGCCAAAGAATTGCTCAAATTTTTGCGTTCTAATGCAGAAGAATTTGATTTACTTTCCTTACTTCGCCCTGTGGTGATCGTGCCAGAAAGTAAGCGGGTGGATAGAATGTTAAAAGATTTCCGTTCTGAACGCTTTCATATGGCGATTGTGGTAGATGAATTTGGTGCGGTGTCGGGATTGGTAACCATTGAAGATATTTTGGAACAAATCGTTGGTGATATTGAAGATGAATTTGATGAAGAAGATGTGGCGGATATTCGTCAGCTTTCGCGTCATACTTACGCAGTGCGCGCATTAACAGATATTGAAGACTTCAACCAGCAATTCCATACCCATTTCGCCGATGAAGAAGTGGATACCGTGGGCGGTGTAGTAATGCAAGCCTTTGGTCATTTGCCGAAGCGAGGCGAAGAAATCACCCTTGAAAACCTGCATTTCAAAGTTACTTCCGCAGACAGTCGCCGCATTATTCAGTTGCGCGTTACCGTGCCTGATGAATGTTTGGAAGAAATGGAAACTCACGAAGAAAATAACGATAGCACTCAATGAAATCAGCATTAATTTATCTCATTGCTTTATTGTCAGGGGGATTAGGCGTTTTTGCCTTTTCTCCTTTTGATTTTTGGGGCGCGGCCTATGTTTCCCTATTGGGATTATTATGGGTGGCAAAAACAGTGAAAAAAAGCACCGCACTTTGTGGCGCATTTTTATGGGGCTTGAGCTTTTTTACTTTTGGGGTGAATTGGCTACACGTTAGTATTCACCAATTTGGTGGTTCACCTTTGTGGCTCAGCTATATTTTGGTGGTGTTGCTAGCGGCTTACCTTGCCCTGTTTCCAACGTTGTTTGCTTATTTAATTCAACGCTTTAAGGTGAATAATCTGGCACTTTATCCCGTGCTTTGGACATTCACCGAATTTTTACGCGGTTGGTTATTTACTGGCTTTCCGTGGTTGCAATTTGGCTACACACAAATCGACAGCCCATTTTCAGGGCTTGCGCCCATCTTTGGTGTGCAAGGGCTAACTTTCTTTGTAATGTGGGTAAGTGCGGTGCTTTTTTCGCTGATTTCTCACCTATTACAAAAAGATAAGAAATGGTTGGTGATCACTTCACAATCGGCGTTGTGTTTAATTGTAAGCGGTTTAGCGAGCTGGTCATCGTGCGCCAATTATACGCAAGAAAAGCCAGAAAAAGCCCTAACCATCACCCTTGTGCAAGGCAACATTGAACAAAATTTGAAGTGGGAACCTCATTATCTTGATCAAACCTTAGGGATCTATGGGCGTCTTATCGCTCAGCATTTAGGTAAAACTGATCTTATTATTTTGCCAGAAGCCGCATTGCCGACTTTAGAGAATGATATTCAGCGATTTTTACTTTCCTTGCAGCAAGCAACCAAAGATACTGGGACGCAAGTGATGATTGGCACAATTTATCAAGACTGGCAAAAAGGGAAATTATTCAATTCCATCATAAACTTAGGCGATCCTGATTTACCTTATAGCGAGCAAACTAGCAACCGCTATAACAAACATCATCTTGTGCCATTTGGTGAATATGTACCGTTGGAAAGTTTGCTGCGTCCACTAGGCTCGGTGTTTAATTTACCGATGTCAGCGTTCCAATCAGGGGAAGAAATTCAGCAACCATTTTTAGCCAAACAGCGTAAATTTACACCTGCAATTTGTTATGAAATTATTTTCGGTGCGCAAGTGCAGAAAAATCTGCACGCAGAAACGGATTTCTTACTGACCATTTCCAATGATGCGTGGTTCGGCAATAGCACCGGCCCTTGGCAGCATTTGCAAATGGCAAGAATGCGTGCGTTAGAATTAGGCAAGCCTGAAATTCGCGCCACTAACACAGGAATCACTGCCTTTATTGATGCCAAAGGTCAGGTGATCGCCCAAGCACCACAGTTCGTGGAAACCACCTTAACCCAGCGTATTGCACCAACCGTAGGCAAAACCCCTTATGCACAATTAGGTGATATTCCATTGTATTTATTATGCTTTTTGCTAGTAATATTGCGAGGTGTGAATCTCTTGTTGTGGCGAATGATGCGTAAAAGAGCGGTGTAAATTTTGCAAATTTTTTCTTTCGTAGAAGCAAGCGTGCAAATGAATTAATGCTTGCTTTCTAAACGAAAAAGCGTATTATAGCCGTCTAGACGCAAAAACATCTAAACAAATTTATTTAAGACTAAAGGAAAGCTATGTCATCTTATTTATTTACTTCTGAATCTGTGTCAGAAGGACACCCAGATAAAATTGCCGATCAGATCTCTGATGCGGTATTAGACGAAATTTTAAAACAAGATCCGAAAGCCCGTGTGGCCTGTGAAACCTATGTAAAAACAGGTATGGCCCTTGTGGGCGGCGAAATCACCACATCAGCTTGGGTGGATATTGAAAATCTTACCCGCCAAGTAATTTGTGATATTGGTTATAAACATTCTGATATGGGCTTTGATGGCCATTCTTGTGCGGTGCTAAACGCCATTGGCAAACAATCTTCCGATATTAATCAAGGTGTGGATCGTGAAAGTCCGTTAGATCAAGGGGCGGGCGACCAAGGCATTATGTTTGGTTATGCCACCAATGAAACCGAAGTGTTAATGCCTGCGGCGATTACCTATGCACACCGCTTAATGGAACGCCAAGCGCAAGTGCGTAAAGACGGCACTTTGCCTTGGTTGCGTCCAGATGCGAAAAGCCAAGTTACACTAAAATATGAAAACGACAAAATTGTTGGCATTGATGCAGTAGTGCTTTCTACCCAACACGCGGAAGAAATCAGCCAAAATGCCTTGCACGAAGCGGTAATGGAAGAAATCATCAAGCCTGTGCTGCCAAGTGAATGGCTCGGCAAATACACCAAATATTTTATTAATCCAACAGGCCGTTTTGTGATTGGTGGCCCAATGGGGGATTGCGGTTTAACAGGACGTAAAATTATCGTGGATACTTACGGCGGTGCAGCGCGCCACGGTGGTGGTGCATTCTCAGGTAAAGATCCATCAAAAGTAGATCGCTCAGCTGCTTATGCGGCACGCTATGTAGCGAAAAACATTGTTGCCGCAGGCTTAGCGGATCGTTGTGAAATTCAGCTTTCTTATGCTATCGGCGTTGCAGAGCCTACATCTATTATGGTGGAAACCTTTGGCACGGGCAAAGTGAGCAATGAGTTGTTGGTGAATTTAGTGCGTGAATTTTTTGATTTACGCCCTTACGGCTTGATCAAAATGCTTGATCTTATTCAGCCAATCTACCGCCAAACCGCCGCTTACGGCCACTTTGGACGCGAACAATTCCCTTGGGAAAAAACCGACCGCGCCGCAGAATTAAGAGCAGCAGCTGGGGTGAAATAAACTAAGTGAGTTTGAAAAAAGCGCTATTGCAATATGTTGTAATGGCGTTTTTCATTTGCTTAGACAGGTAATAGCATAGTTGAAAAATTGTTGTTAAAAAGTGGCTGAAAGCCTTATAGTACAAGATATTAAGCAAATTGATCAAGTTCAAGCATTTAGATGGTGGTTCAGGATATAAATGCACGTACTACCATTGAAAGTTATTATCCCTATAACATCGTTATGTTTGAGGGCTTATGCAAATCTGAAATGCTATCAAAATTATCTTTTTACTTATGAAAAGCAGGGATTTAGGCTCTGAAAAAACAACTAATCGTTTAAAAAATGACCCTTTTTTCTACTGTGCAAATTTTTGTGATTTTTATAGCAGTAGGGTAGCCCCCCATTTAATAATATCAAAGAAGAATTTATTATCATTAGTGGCAACGCCGTTGCTTGCTTTGCTGTCTTCTTTGCTAACCTCTGCCATACCACTTTTATATTGCCCTTTCACCACGGCTAAATCATCGCGAGCTTTAAGGCGTAGCACATTACATTCAGCCTGAGTTAAAGGTTCAAATTCGGTTTGTTTGAATTTTTTGAATTGGTATTGTGCATATCCCATTGATTTTTCATCATCTTGAATGATTTTGAGGTACTCTTCACCGATAATGTTTTCTAATGGATAGAAGAACACATATTGCGCGTGGATATAAGCATCTTCTTTACTAAAATGCGCTTGCTGAATGCGAGTTAAATTGGGGTAAATACATTGTTCCGCTTGGCGACTTGCTGAAACCCAACGCTGTGCATCTTTATCGGATAACACATAATCTGCCCCAGCAAATTGAGCTGGAATAGGTGTTGTAGCACTATGCCAACTGCACGCCGCAACTAAACTCATAAAAAAAGTGAGAACGAATTTTTTCATTGTTAGCCTGCCAAGCGCTGTCTAGCAATTTCAAATAAACACACGCCCGTCGCAACCGACACATTCAGGGAAGAAACCGATCCCGCCATTGGAATACTCACCAACTGATCGCAAGTTTCGCGGGTTAAGCGGCGCATTCCGTCCCCTTCTGCACCCATTACTAACGCAAGCGCCCCCGTTAATTTGCTTTGGTATAAGGTTTCCGTTGCTTCCCCTGCGGTGCCAACCACCCACATATTATAATGCTGTTGTAACTCTCTTAGGGTGCGGGCTAAATTGGTTACACGAATCAATGGCACCACTTCTGCCGCCCCACAAGCCACTTTGCGTGCGGTGGCATTGAGCTGTGCTGATTTATCTTTTGGCACGATCACTGCACACACGCCTGCTGCATCAGCAGTACGCAAACAGGCTCCCAGATTATGCGGATCGGTTACGCCATCTAGCACCAATACAAGGGGATTTTGCTGATCGCGTAAAATACGATCCAGATCATTTTCATTTAATTCTTTGGCAGGTTGCACGCGGGCGATGATCCCTTGATGTACTTCGCCGTTGGCTTTTTTATCCAGCGTTTCGCGGTTAAGGAATTGCACGGAAATGCCAAGCTGATAAAGCGTATTGAGAACAGGCTGTAAGCGTTTATCCTCACGTCCTTTTAGCACATAAACTTCAATTAATCGTTCAGGTGCATTTGCCAAAAACGCACTAACCGCGTGGATTCCATAAATATTTTCAGACATTGTTATCCTTTAACATTGATACATAAAATTAGGCGGAATTATACGCTTGTTTGCCGTCCTTCCGCCAGTTTTTCGCAAGTGTATTTAATTAAGTGCGGTGCGATTTACGTTTATTTTTCTTAGCAGAAATTTCTGATTTTTTCACCGCACTTTTGTTTTTCGCTTTTTTCGTTGATTTAGTGGCGGATTTCCCTTTTTGTTTTTTCGCACTTTCAGCATAGCGGAAGCCTTTTTTCGCTTTATCCTTGGCGGTTTTGCCTTCGCGCCGTGGCTTGCGTTCAGTTCTGATGAGTGAGAAATCCACTTGGCGCTGTTCAAGGCTAACGGCTTCTACGCGCACTTCCACTTTATCGCCTAAACGATAAATCCGTCCGCTGTTTTCACCGATTAATTGCTGGCGGTTTACATCAAATTGGTAATAATCGTTATCCAAAGTTGAAATATGCACAAGCCCATCAATGAACAAATCATCTAAACGGACAAATAAGCCGAATCCTGTTACGGCGGAAATTACGCCCGTAAATTCTTCGCCTACGTGATCTTGCATATATTCACATTTGAGCCAGTCTGCCACTTCGCGAGTCGCGTCATCGGCGCGGCGTTCGGTCATTGAGCAATGTTCGCCTAGGTTATCCATTTCATCAAAGGAATAATGATAGTCGCCTGAATCTGTGGTTTTGCGTTTTGAACCTTGCAATTTAGCCAATAAGTATTTAATTCCACGATGTAATGTTAAATCGGGATAGCGGCGAATTGGTGAAGTGAAATGCGCATATTGCTCTAGTGCTAAGCCAAAATGCCCAATATTATCTGGGGAATAAATCGCTTGGCTGAGAGAGCGTAGCAACATGGTTTGGATAAGCTCGTGATCAGGGCGCTCTTTCACTTGTGCCAGTAATTTGGCGTAATCTTCGGTGGTTGGCTTTGCACCACCGCCTAGACTTAACCCTTGCTCTGCGAGATAAGCACGGAAAGCACTGAGTTTTTCTTCACTTGGCCCTGCGTGAATACGATATAACGCAGGTTCATTGTGGGTTTCCATAAAATTCGCCGCGGCAATGTTGGCTAAAATCATACATTCTTCAATGATTTTATGGGCATCATTGCGCACCACTGGCTCAATGCGTTCAATGCGGCCCATTTCATTAAACACAAATTTGCTTTCGATGGTTTCAAAATCAATCGCGCCACGTTGTTGGCGAGATTTTACCAAGGCTTGATAAAGATGGTGTAATTCTTGCAAATGGGGAACAAGGGATTCATAGCGCTGTTGCAATTCTTCATCACCTTCCAAAATGCGTGCCACTTTGGTGTAGGTTAAACGCGCGTGAGAATTCATCACGGCTTCGTAAAAGCGGTAATCGGTCATTTTGCCTTTTGGTGAAATACTGAGTTCACACACCATACATAAACGATCGACCTGTGGATTGAGCGAACACAAGCCGTTAGATAGCACTTCTGGCAACATTGGCACAACGCGATTTGGGAAATACACCGAGTTCCCGCGATTATAGGCTTCGTTATCTAGTGCCGTGCGCAGGCGAACATAGTAGCTCACATCGGCAATGGCAACCCAAAGTTTCCAGCCGCCTTTTTCTGTGCGCTGACAATACACCGCATCATCAAAATCTCGCGCATCTTCACCATCAATGGTGACTAAAGGAAGTTGGCGTAAATCCACCCGCCCTTTTTTTGCCGCTTCAGGCACTTCTTCGGTGAGTTTTTTGACTTGTTTTTGCACCGCACTTGGGAAAACGTGCGGAATATCGTGATTGCGAATGGCGATTTCGGTTTCCATTCCTTTTGCCATATTTTCGCCTAACACTTCAATAATCATTCCCACTGGGCGGGTAAACATTGCGGTGCGCGGTTTGAGTTCCACCACCACAACTTGCCCCATTCGTGCGCCATGGCGATATTCATTTGGGATCAAAATATCACGATTGATTCGGCTGTCATCAGGCACAACATAGCCAATCCCTTCTTCTAAAAAGAAACGGCCCACAATATGCTTTTTGCGTCCTTCAAGTAAACGCACGATGCGCACTTCTTGACGCCCTTTGCGATCAAAACCACTTGGCTGTGCAAGGACATAATCACCGTGCATAACTTGCTTCATTTGTCCATTTGGAATGAATAAATCTTGCTTTGCACCGTCCACTTGTAAAAAGCCGTAGCCTTCTTTATGCCCAATCACCATTCCTTTGATTAAGTCTAATTTTTCTGGTAAGGCATAGCGTTTACGTTTAGTAAAAACAAGTTGCCCTTCATTTTCCATCGCGCGTAAACGGCGACGCATTGCCTCTTGGCGCTCTTCATCGTGAATCGCCAAAACGGCATATAATTCTTCTTTTGACATTGGCGCATTATGATCACGAATAATATTGAGAATAAACTCACGACTTGGCACAGGGTTGCTATATTTTTTTAATTCCTGCTGATAATTTGGATCGGAAAGTGCGGTGGTTTTTTTGTTATTTTTTTAGCCATAATGATTTCCTTATAAGGCATAGATTGCTGTAAGTTTGACATTGCAGGAAGGGGAAAGCAAGGAAAGAATTGGGGGTATTTTAGGCAAAGTGCTTTTTATCGTTATTATTTGTAAAACAGCAAGGGGAACATACGCTTACAAACAAAAACCCAGCGCGTGCTGGGTTTTTTATCTTATAAAAAGCTGTGATTATTCAGCAACTACGATAAGACGTAAGTTTGCGAATACTTCACCGTGAAGTTGGAAACGAACTTCGTGTTCACCGGTAGTACGGATTAAACCGTTTGGTAAACGAACTTCGCTTTTCGCTACTTCAACACCACGAGCTGTGATTGCATCAGCAATATCACGAGTACCGATAGAACCGAATAAACGGCCTTCATCACCCGCTTTACTTGCGATGGTTACAGACTCAAGGGCTTCAAGACGCTCTGCGCGATCCATTGCTGCCACAAGTGCTTTCGCTGCTTTTTCTTCTAATTCTGCACGACGTGCTTCAAAATATTCAATGTTAGCTTTAGTTGCCATAACTGCTTTCCCTTGTGGGATTAAGAAGTTACGCGCATAACCAGATTTAACATTAACTTGATCACCTACATTACCAAGGTGAACAACTTTATCTAAAAGAATTACTTGCATTACCGTATTCTCCTTAATTACTGATTATCAGTGTATGGAAGTAACGCTAAGAAACGCGCGCGTTTGATTGCACGAGCTAATTGACGTTGATACTTCGCACGAGTACCGGTAATACGGCTTGGAACAATTTTGCCGCTCTCTGAAATATAGTTCTTTAACGTTGCGATATCTTTGTAATCGATTTCTTGAACGTTTTCCGCTGTAAAGCGGCAGAACTTACGACGACGGAAATAACGTGCCATTTGGCTAGTCTCCTAATCTATAAATTCGATTTGCTCGGCATGTAATACTAATTGACTTAAACCATTTGCAGATTTATGTGAAGTGATAAACCCCACAATCAATAAATTACTGCCGACCGTAATGCTTTGAGTTTTTGCAATTAACTGATTGCCACTAACTTGAACTGCGATTTTACACCACGCTTGACGGGGTAATCCTGCCTCTTGTTGTTCAGAACGATGCTCTAAATAAAAACGGCAGTGTTCAATTCCGTTAGGGCTTTTGCTTCGTTTGGGAAAGTCGCTGACTTGACCAATTAATGAGAAGCGATTATCAATCTTTGAATTACTCTTCAGCATCCTCAAAATCGTTGTTTTCAACTTCAGCTAAAGGTTTACGCTCTTCGCGTGCTTTAACCATTGGGGACGCTTCTGTTACGGCGTGCTTAGTACGAATAATTGCGTTACGAAGAACTGCGTCGTTGTAACGGAAAGTTGTTTCTAGCTCGTCGATGACTTCTTGAGGCGCTTCTACATTCATTAGCACATAGTGTGCTTTGTGTAATTTGTTGATTGGGTAAGCTAATTGACGGCGACCCCAATCTTCTAAACGATGGATTTGACCGCCCGCTTCTTTAATAGAATTGGTATAGCGCTCAATCATCGCTGGTACTTGTTCGCTTTGGTCCGGATGAACCATAAACACGATTTCGTAGTGACGCATTACTGCTCCTTACGGGTTAATCAGCCTCCGACTGTAAGACCAGCTACCAATCTTGCGGAAGCAAGGAACGAAAATGATGATGTAGCTGTAAGGTGTGCGATTATACAGGATTAGCGAAAAAGCACAAGGGGAATTTATGTTATTTTATAAGGAAATTTTGAGTTTCAAATTGCACACTTTTAATATATGTAAAAAGCATCAATTTACTCAAAATTACTCAAAAAATTTCGCAAAAAACAACCGCACTTTAATGGAACTTATTCAGCAAAGCCGATGAGCATTACAATTCAAAGATAGCTTGTAAAACTCAGGCTCTTGTCACCTCATCGCTAGCTTTGTAAACACTAGTATTTATAAACAAAAGTGCGGTGCAATTTTTCTGAATTTTTTAATAGCGAATAAAGCAAATAAATGAGTTACATCCACGCATTATTACGAATGATCCCTACCGCAATGCCTTCAATTTCAAATTGTTCTGTTTCAGCAAGATCAACCACAATTGGCTCAAACTCTTCATTTTCTGCGTGGAGATAAACAATCGAGCCTTTGCGCTCAAGGCGTTTTACGGTAACTTCGTCTTCAATGCGAGCCACGATCACTTGGCCATTGCGTACGTCTTTGGTGCTATGCACGGCTAATAAATCGCCGTCTAAAATGCCGATGTCTTTCATTGATTGACCATAGACTTTCAGCAAGAAATCCGCTTGCGGTTTGAACATATTAGCATCTACTTTATAAGTGCCTTCAATATGCTGTTCTGCTAAAATAGGCTCACCTGCGGCGACACGCCCAATAAGCGGCAAGCCCTCTGATTCTTCTTCCGTATTTTCTTCTGCAAGCAAACGAATACCGCGCGATGCGCCTGGGATAATTTCAATTACGCCTTTTCGTGCAAGGGCTTTAAGATGTTCTTCTGCCGCATTTGGTGAGCGAAATCCCAATTCACGCGAAATTTCCGCACGGGTAGGTGGCATTCCTGTGGTTTCTAAGTGGCGTTTTAGTAGATCATAAACTTCTTGCTGACGGGCTGTGAGGGCTTTCATCATTGTCATTTTATTCCCCTGTTTTTATATACATATTCACTGGTATTATATACAGAAACAGAATTGTTGCAATCTTCTTTTGTTTTATTAATGGGATTTGTTTGATTTTTGTTAGATTTATGCGAAATTTTAGCGCTAAATCAATTTATATCAGCGTAAATTGAAAAAAATGCCAAAATTTTGTGGTAAAATGGCGTAACTTTTTATCTAGATGAATAAATTACGGAATTTATATGGCAAGTATGCTTAATTTATATAGAAAATTATTAGAATTACCGCTTTCTGTATTAGTTAAAAATAATCCGATCCCTCACAATCCTATTGAAGAATTATCTTTAAATGTGCAACAGCCTATCGTTTATGTGCTGCCTTACACATCGCAAACGGATTTAGTGATTTTCCGCAAAAATTGTTTAAATGTTGGCTTGCCTGATCCTTTTGAGAAAAATGAAATTGGTGGCATTTCGTTGCCACGTTTTGTGTTTTTAGATGAAGGACGCCGCATTTTTAAATCTAAAGGGGCAAAAAAGGAAACCATCGCCATTTTTAATAAATACCTAGAATTACACCGCACTTTAGCTGATCTTGATGTGCAGCTTATTCCTGTTTCGGTATTATGGGGACGTTCGCCCGGCCACGAAAATAAAACAGGCTTGCCAAATTTACGTTTATTAAATGGTATTCAAAAATTTGCCGCTGCGATTTGGTTTGGGCGTGATACCTTTGTGCGCTTTTCGCAAGCTGTTTCATTGCGTTATATGGTGAATGAACACGGCTCAGATGAAAAAATTGCAGCGAAGTTAGCGCGAGTTGCGAAAATTCACTTTTCTAAACAACGCATTTCAGCCACAGGGCCACGCTTGCCAAATCGTCAAGCGATGTTTAATAAATTGCTGCAATCTCCTGCGATTATAAAAGCCATTGAAGATGAAGCCAAAAGCAAGAAAATTCCAATGGAAAAAACGCAAAAAGAGGCGTATAAAATCTTAGATGAGATCGCCGCAAATGTGAGCTATGAAGGCTTGCGTGTAGCGGATCGTTTCTTGCGTTGGCTATGGAATAAACTTTATCAAGGTATTGATGTGCAACACGCTGATCGTGTGCGCAAATTGGCACTTGAAGGACACGAAATTGTTTATGTGCCTTGCCATCGCAGTCATATTGATTATTTATTGCTTTCTTATGTGTTATATCATCAAGGCTTGGTAACACCACATATCGCTGCTGGAATAAACTTAAATTTCTGGCCTGTGGGCGCAATGTTCCGCCGTGGTGGCGCATTTTTTATTCGCCGTACATTTAAAGGTAATCGCTTGTATTCAACCATTTTCCGTGAATATTTAGCGGAATTATTCCATCGAGGTTATTCGGTTGAATATTTCATTGAAGGTGGCCGCTCTCGTACCGGGCGTTTACTTGCGCCAAAAACGGGAATGATGTCAATGACCTTGCAAGCCTTGCTGCAACGCCAAACGCGCCCAATTTCTGTCGTGCCTGTTTATGTGGGTTATGAACACGTTTTAGAAGTGGACACTTACGCCAAAGAATTGCGTGGAGCGGCAAAAGAGAAAGAAAACGCAGGGCTGGTGTTACGCGTAATCAAAAAATTGCGTAATTTAGGCAAAGGCTATGTGAATTTTGGCGAGCCGATTGTATTAAGCAGTTATTTGAACCAACATTTCCCAGAATGGAAAGAACCGCATTCAGAAGATGAGCGTTTACAATGGTTTAATAAAGCCGTTGATTCCGTTTCAAACCAAGTTATGGTGAATATTAATAATGCAGCAGCGGTTAATGCGATGAATTTAACAGGGACGGCATTGTTGTCATCTCGTCAGCGTGCCTTAACACGTAAACAGTTATTAGAGCAGTTAGCAAGTTATCAGCAATTTTTGCAGAATGTGCCTTATTCTGATGATGTGATTGTGCCAAGCGAAACGCCAGAAGAAATGCTCGATCACGTTTTAAACCTTGACCGCGTAGGCGTTCTGGTTGAAAAAGATAATTTTGGCGAAATTATTCGCTTAGAGCGTAATTCTGCTGTGTTGATGACTTATTACCGCAACAATATTCAGCACTTATTCGCTTTGCCTTCTTTGGTGGCCAGCATTGTCTTGCATTATGGTGCAATCCAAAAAGATCTTGTGTTGGAGGCAGTTGGAAAAATTTATCCGTTCTTGCGCGGTGAATTATTTTTACATTTTAGCGATGATGAATTAAAAGAGCGTGTAGAAAATATTATTCAAGAATTGCAACGACAAAATATTATTCAGTGCAATGAGAATTTGCTCGCAATTCATAAACCGCAAGTCAGAATGTTGCAACTTTGGTCATCGGGCGTGAGAGAGATTTTGCAGCGTTATTACATCACAGTGAGCATTCTACAAAATGATCCAACGATTTCTCGTGCGACATTGGAAAAAGAAAGTCAATCGGTAGCGCAACGTTTATCTGTGTTGCACGGTATTAATGCGCCAGAGTTTTTTGATAAAGCGGTGTTTTCTGCGTTTGTGGGTAACCTAAAACAATATGGTTATTTTGATGAGAATAACCAAGTGAACGAGGCGTTACTTGACGAACTCAGCGAAATTCTTGCGCAAATGATTTCTACTGAAGTTCGACTCACAATTAAAAGTGCGGTGGAAAAAACAGAAGAAATTGATTAATCCTGCGATTTAATATTTTCAAATAAGTAAAAAACCTTAGCAAATAGCTAAGGTTTTTTTGTATTTTGAAATGTGGTATCTATTTTAGGTGGCAATCCGATTGCTAGGTAATCAAGAAACGCAGAGAAAAGTTTTCACCGAGATGATTAATGCTGAAATCAGGTTCACTATAAAAAATCAGTGGAACAAAGAGTGGTGGAAAAAGTGCGGTGAAAAAAACGGAAGAAATTGAGCAATTTGTATCTCAATCATCTTAGCAACACACAATAAGAAACCCTAGCTGCTCGCTAGGGTTCTTTCTATAAAGCTATGCAATTAAACTGAGCATTTCTTCCGCATTGGCTAAGGCGCTTTCGGTAACTTTGGTTGAACCAAGTAATTTGGCTAAGGCTTTCACACGCTGTTGCTGAGAAAGTGCGGTCATTTTTGTTTCAGTTTTTCCGTCAATGGTTTGTTTTTCTACGCAAAAATGTTGATGTCCGCAGCACGCCACTTGCGGTAAGTGGGTAACACAAATCACTTGGCATTTTTGCCCTAACTTGCGTAATAATTTCCCTACCACACTTGCGGTTGCGCCGCTGATTCCTACATCAATTTCGTCAAAAATAAGCGTTGGAATGGCGGATTTATCAGAAGTCAGCACTTGTAACACTAAAGCGATACGAGAAAGTTCCCCACCCGATGCCACTTTTGCCAAAGGCTGAGCAGATTGTCCAAGGTTTGCTTGCAGAATAAATTGCACCTGATCCATTCCGTGAGCGGTCAGTTTATTTTCCGTTTGTTCCACGCAAATAGAAAATTCAGCATTTTCCATTGCCAGTTGTTTAATCCCTTTGGTAACTTGCGCGGAGAGCTTTTCTGCCCCTTTTTGGCGGCTTGCACTCAAAGCTCGAGAATTTTCTAACAGCTGGGCGTAAGCCTGTTTTTCCTGTTCAATAAGCGCATCTTCGCTATCCGCAAAATCTACCAGCTGATCGAGTTCTTGTCTTAAGGAGCGATGTAACGCAACTAATTCCTCGGCTTTTACATTGTGCTTACGCGCAAGTTGAAGAGCTTGGCTCATTCGGTTTTCTACTTCTTGTAAACGATAAGGATCGGGTTCAATATTGCTAGATAGATGTTGGATCTCAGAGCTGGCTTCTTGCACTTGAATCAGCGCGTCTTGCAACATTGTGAGTGCATCATTGTAGTGCGGATCAAGTGCGTGCAATTCTTCTAAATTTTGCACCGCACGATAGAGTAGGCTATCCACGTTCAGCTCATCATTTTCACTTAATAAATTTAGCACTGACTGCGAAAGGGCGGTAAGCTCTTCACTGTTGGCAAGACGGTTGTATTCTTCTTCTAATTCCGCAAATTCATTTTCTTGCAAATTAAACTCATCAAGTTCTTCTACCTGATATTGCAAAAGTTGTTTTTTTGCTTCATTTTCGACGCATTTTTGTTGGAAGTTTGCCACTTGTTGTTGCAGATCTTTCCATTGGTGATAGTACTTTTGCACTTTGGCAAGGAGATCATTATGCGCACAATAGTGATCTAATAAGGTGAGTTGATAGTCATTTTTTAGTAAACGCTGTGAGGAATGTTGTCCGTTCACTTGAATTAAAAACTGACCCAGCTCTTTCAGCTGGCTTGCAGAAACGGGAATACTATTAATAAAGCCTTTGGAGCGCCCATCTGCGCTGATCACACGGCGTAAAATACAGTTTTCTGGATTATCTTCATCTTGCAAGTCTTGGGCTTTGAGCCATTTATCCGCAGGGCTGTTTGGCGCAATGTGGAATGTGGCACAAATATCCGCACGGTTTTGCCCCTCACGCAGCATCGCACTTTCGGTACGTTGCCCTAAACACACGCCAAGAGCGTCAATGGCAATGGATTTTCCCGCACCCGTTTCACCTGTGATGACGGACATTCCTTGTGCTAATTCAATATCAAGATGATGAACAATGGCAAAATTATTGATCGTAAGTTGAGTAAGCATAATACACTCCCGTTTAACTGTATGTATATCAGTTTATAACTGTTTTTATATACAGTAAAGGGTTTTGTGCAAATTTTTTATGCAGAATTTCTCAACCAGCCTAATTTTGTGCTTAACACATTGTAATAATTATAATTTTTTAAGTGCAATAAACGCAGTTTATGTTTGCTTTTATAAATATGCACCACGTCATCAGGGGTGAACGGCAGGGCAACTTGGCTATCACAACCCACTTCTAATTGTGGTGTGTTGTAATCGGCAAAGCGAATGGAAATCTTACTTTCGCCGTCAATAACCAAGGGGCGAGAAGAAAGCGTGTGCGGAAACATTGGCACAAGGGCAATGGCGTTTAGTTGTGGGGTAAGAATAGGGCCGCCAGCAGAAAGGGAATAAGCCGTTGAGCCGGTTGGAGTTGAAATAATCAAGCCGTCAGAGCGCTGTGAAAATGCCAGTTTATCATCAATATAAACGTGGAAATCGATCATATGCGCAATTTTGGCAGGGTGAATTACCGCTTCATTTACCGCATTGCTGGTAGCAATAATTTGCCCTTCGCGTTCAATCGCGGTTTCCAAAAGAAAGCGTTCTTCCACGAAAAACTCACCACGATCTAAACAGGCTTCCAGCTGCGCATAGGCATTTTTTGGATCAATATCCGTGAGAAAACCTAAATTGCCACGGTTAATACCAATTAAGGCAATATCATATTTTGCTAAGATTCTGGCACGCCCAAGCATATTGCCATCACCACCAATCACGATAGCTAATTGCGCACGTGTACCAATTTCATCTAACCCTGCAAGATGTTGCGCTGGCAAGTCTAAACGCTCACCAACCCCTTTTTCTACTAGCACTTGATAGCCTTTTTCGGACAGCCATTGAAATAAATTTTTGTGCATTTGCAAATTTACATCATTGCGCGGACGCCCTACCAAGCCAATGGTATGGAAAGAATTATGCAAGGTTTTGTTGTCGATTAAATGAGTTGTGGACATAATATTTATTTTTATGCGAAAAACAGACCGCACTTGAATTCAAGAAATTAGGGGCTATATTACACATAAACTGTGTCAGTGGCTAGTCTTAGGGTCTGTTGATAACTCAAATACAAAATGAATTATCAACAGACCCTAGCAACTGTCAATTTTTATGTTTTTTGTTACAATAACGCAAACTTTTGAACAGATGGAGAAAACAATGTCAGAACAAGAACAACAAGTGGAAAAAAACGAATTAGATCAAGAACAAACGGAACAAGTGGAACAAGCAGAGAATGCACAAGAAACAGTAGAGCCGCAAGAAAACGCTGAAAATCTTGAGGGCGATGCTTTAGAAGAAGCCATTGCTCGCGTGCAAGAGCTTGAAGAACAGCTCGCTGAAACAGCAAAAAAAGAGCAAGACATTTTGTTACGCAGCCGTGCGGAAATGGATAATATCCGCCGCCGTGCTGAGCAAGATGTGGAAAAAGCGCATAAATTTGCCTTAGAAAAATTTGCTAAAGATCTGCTTGAAACCATTGATAACCTAGAGCGTGCGCTAGCAACGCCAGTTAGCACGGAAGATGAGAGCTTAAAAGGCGTGCTAGATGGTGTTGAGTTAACCTTAAAAGGTTTATTGGCAACGGTTGCACGCTTTGGTGTGGAAGCCGTGGGTGAAGTGGGCGAAACTTTCAACCCAGATTTACACCAAGCCATTTCAATGCAGCCGACAGAAGGCTTCGCAAGCAACCAAATCACCGCCGTATTACAAAAAGGCTATTTGCTAAACGGTAGAGTGATTCGCCCTGCAATGGTGATGGTGGCGGCGTAATAAAAGGTCATCATAATAAACAAATAAAAATAGGCGAGTGTATCGCCTATTTTTTTTCGTCTAAAGTTTCGTTGATATTTTTCTGCGCGAGTTTTTCTTGCTTTTTCTGTTCACGCCGTTTTTGAAAGAAAGCGCTGAGTTTTTGGCTACATTCTTCTTGCAGCACACCACCTGTAATTTCAAGGCTGTGGTTCATTTTATAATCATCAAAAAAATGAAAACGCGACCCCACTGCCCCAGTTTTGAGATCATAAGCCCCGAACACTAACCGTTTGATTCGACTATGCAAAATCGCCCCTGCGCACATTGTGCAAGGTTCAAGGGTAACGTATAGCGTAGTATTGAGTAGGCGGTAGTTTTGTTGCGCTTGCCCCGCTTGTCGCAACGCCACAATTTCTGCGTGCGCGGTAGGATCGTGCTGAATAATGGATAAATTCCAGCCTTCCGCAAGAATATTACCTGCTTCGTCCACCAAAACAGCGCCAACGGGGATCTCCCCCAAGGCTTCCGCTTTATCGGCAAGGCTTAGGGCGTAGCGCATCATTTTTTCATCAAAATCCGACCGCACTTTTGTTTTCCTTATGCGCTGAAAGAATGTGAAAAATCAGCCATACATTGGCTGATTGAGAAAATAAAGTGCGGTGCTTTTTGGCGTAATTTTTTCATTTTGCTATTTTGATCTTTACACCGAGAAAGGATATTTAATCGCAGGGTGAGATTCATAGCCAATCACCTTGAAATCGTCCATTGTTACCCAAGTTTCCAGATCTTCAAGGGTTTTGATGTCAGGATTAATTTCTAACTTCGGTAGTGGCAATGGTTCACGCTTGAGTTGAACATTTTGCATAAGCTCAAGCTGATCTTCATAAATATGCGCATTGACGATTTTATGATACGCCATTCCTGCTTTTTTCCCTGTAATCTGCGCCATTAATGCTAAGAAAGTAAACACTTGAATTTGATTAAAATTCAGCCCGAGTGGCACATCGCAAGAACGCTGATAGCTGGTTAAATAGAGCGTATCACCAAGCAAAGAAAAGGTGTGCGTGTGCATACAAGGGCGCAAACAGCCGAGTTCAATTTCTCCCGGGTTGTAAAACGTGATGATTTCACCACGATCATCTAGCCCTTTGGTTAAGTCATTCACTACCTTACGCAACTGGTCGAGAGTTTCGCCGTTAGGTTTACGCCAAGCGCGCCCTTGTACGCCATAAACACGTCCCATATCGTCCGTGCCTTTGCGGTATGGATTATTCAACCAAGCCTGATTTTCATTGGCGTTGGCGTCCCACGTTTTTGTACCAAGCTGGCGGAAATCTGCGGCGTTGTCATAGCCGCGAATGTAGCCTAAAAATTCCGCAATCGCCGCTTTCCAGTAACTTTTTCGCGTGGTGATTAGTGGAAATTCATTGTCCGCCACATTGTAGGTAAGATCAGCGTTAATCAGGGTTAAACAGCGTTTTCCAGTACGTTCATTTTCCACCCAAGTGCCGTTATCAATGATGTTTTGGCATAAATCTAAATATTGACGCATTGTAAATTTCCTCTATTTTTTCACCGCACTTTTGTAAGCTATAAGCATAATCAGCGCACCGAGTAAAATCATTGGCAATGAGAGAATTTGCCCCATTGAAATGTGCTGTTGGAAGAATAAGCCGAGTTGCGCATCAGGCTCACGGAAATATTCAATAATAAAGCGGAATGTGCCGTAGCCGACTAAAAATAATCCCGCCACAGAACCTGCTGGACGTGGCTTTTTGATAAACAGATTAAGGATAATAAATAACACCAAGCCCTCTAACACTGCTTCGTAAAGTTGCGAAGGGTGACGAGGTAAATAACCGCCAGAAGGGAACAATACCGCCCAAGGCACGTCTGTTACACGCCCCCAAAGCTCATCATTAATAAAGTTACCAATACGCCCCATTCCTAAGCCAAAAGGAATAAGCGGCGCAACAAAATCTGCTGTCGCCCAAAAGCCGCGGTGTTGTAATTTTGCGGTGATAAACATTGCCAAAATCACACCAATTAAGCCACCGTGGAAAGACATTCCCCCTTCCCACACGCGGAATAAATACATCGGATCTTGCAAGAAATAATCGAACTGGTAGAACATCACATAACCGATGCGACCACCAAGAAATACACCAAGAAAACCGTTAAATAGTAGGCTGTCCACTTGTTCCGTTGTCCAGCCGCTATTTGGGCGGTTAGCACGGCGAACCGCAAGCCAGCGCGCAAACACAAAGCCGATTAAATACATTAATCCATACCAACGCAAGGCAACAGGCCCTAGTTGGAAAATCACCGGATCAAATTGGGGAAAAGTTAAAAATTGTGAAGTCATACAGTTCCTTTATTTCATAAGCATATTGATCGCAATACAGATCAATAGCACGGCAAAATAACGTTTTAGGGTTTTCACTGGCAATTTATCTGTGGTGCTAGCCCCGAGTTTTGAAGTAAAAAATGAGGTTGCCGTAATCCCCACCACAGCAGGTAAATACACATAACCTAATGAATAACTTGGCATATTTGCTTGTCCCCAGCCGCCCACAATAAAGCTTAGCATTCCTGAAAGGCCAAGCAACATTCCGCAAAATGCTGATGAGCCGATGGCTTTTTTCATTTCAATACCACGTCCATTCAAAAACGGCACAATAAAACCACCGCCGCCAATGCCCGCAATGCTGGAAGCTATCCCAATCAGAATCCCACCAATCACAGAAGAGGTAGTAGTGAGCGCTTTTTTCACTTCTTTCGGTTTAATCGAAAGCAACATTTTCACCGCGAGATACACTACCAAGCAGGCAAATAATTTGCTTGATACGCTTTTATCTAAATTGCCGACAAAAAGCCCTGAAATAAAGGTCGTTACCATAATCACAGGAGCAAGCACTTTCACCGCAGGCCAAACAATATTGCCGAGCTTGTGATGACGTTGCGCCGAAGAAAAGCCTGTTACCACAATGGTGGCGAAAGAGGTTCCCAATGCTGTGGACATCAAAAGTTCGCTAGGCACATCAACCATTGGCAACAAATAAACTAACACGGGAACAATAATCAGCCCGCCGCCAATGCCAAATAAGCCCGCTAAAAAGCCGACCACACAGCCGACAATTAAACAAATAAGAAAAAAGCTCAACATTATGCCCCCCTTGTTCGATGAAATGAACGTTTATGGAATTTGCCTGATGAATATTTTTTACCAGAATGCTTGTTCGCCGTATTTGTTGCAGAATGGGCTGGCGAAGACTTCTGTTCTTGAGAATAGGAATTTGGCTGATTTTTCCCATTAAATAATACCGCCGCAAATTCCTTCATTGCCTTGCGGTACACTTCTTTTTTGAAAGGCACAACCTGACGCACAGGATACCAAAAACTCACCCAACGCCAGCCATCAAATTCTGGCGATTTGGTGGTTTGCATATTAATATCTTTTTCGTCCGAAACTAATTGCAATAAGAACCAACGTTGTTTTTGTCCGATGCACATTGGTTTGCTGTCGTAGCGTAATAAGCGTTTAGGAAGTTTATAGCGCAGCCATTGTTTTGAAACATAAAGCAATTTAACATCTTTACGGGTTAAACCCACTTCTTCAAAAAGCTCACGATACATCGCCTGCTCAGCCGTTTCATTATCGTTTATGCCGCCTTGCGGAAACTGCCACGAATTTTGCCCATAGCGTTTCGCCCACAAAACCTGACCTTTACGGTTACAAATGACAATTCCCACATTCGGACGGTAGCCATCGAAATCGATCACTATCGTTCACCTTAGTTTTAAAAATTTTAAATTCTGAATTGGTGAATTGTTTCACAAACTCAAGGTTTTAACAACCCGCAAACACGCTTTTAAGGCGGTTTTCTATCAGAATTTAACTCGATAAAATCTTCCCACCTGTTAATAAATTGAATAAAAATCACAACGCTGTGCATAACATTGTGAAAAGTACGGGAATAAAATCAAATTATTTGTGCATAAGGATAAAAAATGCTTTGTTTTAAAATAAGTTAAAACAGATCCTTGTTGATCATTAAGATCTAAAATCAAGATCCAAGATCGCATTTTTTTACTCCAATTACCGCCTAGAAAAAAATCATACTGTATTTTTATCAGGATTTTCACCGCACTTTTATTGCCAAACTGTGAGTTATTCAGCATTTCTGTGGATAAAATTGTGGTTTTATACAGAATAGGTGGGAATTAAATGCTAAATTTGTCATAAGCATAATGAGAAAAAAGAATAAAACCATTAAAAATCAAAATGATAGCGTAATCAAAAAGTGTTTTAGCATTGTGACTTAAAGGCTCAGAAAGGACTGGTTATTAATTAATCGAAGATCAAAGTGCGGTGCTTTTTTCTTGCGTTTTTTATAAAACTAGCCCTAAAACTTGACCTTTACCAGCTGTTAAACCTATACTATGGCAAATTTTTATTTAGGATCATTTATGCACCACGATCACGGCTCACAAAATCAACGCATTTTAGCCTTCAGCTTCGCCATTATCACCGCTTATATGGTGATCGAATTTCTTGGCGGCTATTATTTCAACAGCCTAACATTAATGGCGGACGCAGGCCATATGGCAAATGATAGCCTCTCTTTATTACTTGCCTTTGTCGCCCTGTTTTTCAGCCATAAAACACAGAAATATTTCGCTCTGCTCAATGCGATTTCTTTAATTATTGTGGCGATTTGGATTTTATGGGAAGCCCTTGAACGCTGGCAAAATCCTTTACTGATTAATGCCTTACCAATGCTAGGCGTGGCAATAGTGGGGTTGTTGGTCAATATGATTGTGGCGTGGTTAATGCTAAAAAGTGATCACGAAAATCTAAATATTCGCGCCGCCTATTTACACGTTCTGGCTGATTTATTTGGCTCTGTTATCGCGATCATTGCGGGGCTAAGCGCCTGGCTGTGGCAAATTCAGTGGATAGATATTGTCGCCAGCGCTATTTTAAGTATGTTTATTTTGCGCAGTGGGCTGAGCATAATGAAAGCCACAATAGCGGGGCAGCATTTGGGGCGTTCTCATTAAGCTAAATGCCTGCAGAATAGATATTTGATGAAAACGAAGTGCGGTGGAAAAATTCAAAAAATTTCCACCGCACTTGTGTTTATAGGCTGTTTAAATATTTTTCCCAATCGAAATATTGCCCGGGGTCGATTTTTCTTCCGGGGGAAATGTCGCTATGTCCTACAATGCGATCTTTACGAATTTTTGGATAACGTTGCATTATGCTTTGCGTGAGCGTTGTCAGTGTTGCATATTGCTGCTCTGTAAAGGGCTGATTGTTGCTCCCTTCTAATTCAATGCCAATCGCAAAATCATTACATTTTTCACGTCCTTGAAAGCAGGATACGCCTGCGTGCCAAGCACGATCATTGAAGCTGACATATTGCGTAATTTTTCCCTCACGATTAATCAGGCAATGCGCTGACACGCGGAGATCTTTGATTTCTTCAAAATAAGGGTGCAGGCTTGGATCTAAGCGCCCTTGGAAAAAGGCATCAATAAAATTTCCGCCAAATTGTTCGGGGGGAAGACTGATGTAATGAATGACGAGCAACGAAATATCTTGCGGATCGGGTCGTAAATCATAGTGGGGCGAGGGGCAATGTTTTTGTTTTGCCAACCAGCCTGATTGATCAATGGAAAATGTCGATTTCATAGTTTTTTTGCGATCGTGATCGAGAAAAAGTGCGGTGCTTTTTGGCTTTATTTTTAATTTGCGCCACACTTATTCGCACGGGTTATTCATTGCCTGTATTTTATCGAAAATTAATGTTAAGAGAAATCAACAAGGACAGCTTATGAACAGATTTTCTACTCGTTTGAAGAATCAAGAGGGGTTTACGTTAATTGAATTAATGATTGTGATCGCCATTGTGGCAATTTTGGCAACAATCGCCGTGCCAGCTTATCAAAACTATACGAAAAAAGCGGCAATTTCAGAGCTTATTCAAGCTGCAAGCCCTTACCGCTCTGAAGTGGAACTTTGTGTGTATAACACAAATTCAACCAACAAATGTAATGCAGGAACAAATGGCATTCAGAAAAAATTAACCAATAAGGGCAAAGTGGGTTCGATTGATGTGCAAAAAGGGAAAATTACCGTTACAGGCAGAGAGAACTTGGCAGGGATAGGCTATTCTTTAAGCGCAAGTGGTGATGCTGCCAAAGGGGTTACTTGGACGGTGAAATGCGATAAATCTGTTGAATTATTCCCTGCGGGATTTTGTGGATGATGGGGATAAACAATGGCGGAATATGCGTTACAGCCGCAAATGACAGTTTGTGCGGTAGATGGAAAATTTTTTGAAATTCCACCGCACTTATGGCAGCAAAACCAACAGCAAAAAGCCCTGCTAATTCGCTATTTTGCTGTGCCATTGCAAGAAAATGCGCAAACGCTTTGGTTAGGCATTGATGATTTGAATAATCTTTCTGCTTGCGAAACCTTTTCTTTTTTAACAGGAAAAGTGGTTGAACCCGTGTTGTTGCAAGGGCAAGATTTGAAATTGCTCTTGCAAAGCCTTGCGCCAAATGTGGCGGAAGAACCTGCTGTACCCGATTTTTATCGCCCCACTGAGCAGATTAAAACGGAAAATGTGCAAGAAAAAGCCGATGAACCCGTTATTCAACTCTTAGATCGGCTTTTTGAAAAGGCGTTGCAACTGAATGCCTCAGATATTCATTTAGAGCCACAGCGCGAGCAGTTGCAAATCCGCTTTCGCATTGATGGCGTATTACAATGCCAGACGCCATTATCTACGCAAATTAGCCAGCGTTTAATTTCTCGCTTAAAATTGCTCGCTCGCCTTGATATAAGCGAAACGCGGCTGCCACAAGATGGACGCTTTCATTTTAAAACCACCTTTTCTGACGTGTTAGATTTTCGCCTTTCCACTTTGCCCACCCAGTATGGTGAAAAAGCGGTGTTACGTTTGCAGAAAAACAAGCCTGTCAGCTTAGCGTTTTCACAGTTGGGAATGAACGCAGCACAACAAAAGGCTTTGCAGCAAGCCCTTTACCAACCTCAAGGCTTGATTTTAGTTACAGGCCCAACAGGGAGCGGAAAAAGTATTACCCTTTACACCGCACTTGAATGGTTGAATCATTCGGAAAAACATATTCTCACCGCCGAAGATCCCATTGAAATAGAGCTGCCGGGCATTATCCAAACGCAAATTAATCCACAAATTGGGCTAGATTTTAACCGATTGTTACGCACATTTTTACGCCAAGATCCTGACATCATTATGCTTGGCGAAATTCGAGATGCAGAAAGTGCAGCGATCGCTTTGCGTGCAGCACAAACAGGGCATTTAGTGCTTTCTACGCTACATACCAATAATGCTCATTCAGCAATTTCACGCTTGTTGCAGCTCGGTATTCAGCAGCACGAAATTGAAAGCAGTTTGTTGCTTGTTATCGCTCAGCGTTTAGTGCGCAAAATTTGTACGCATCACACCGAAAATTGCGATTGCTATCAAGGTTATAAAGGGCGTTGCGGAATTTATCAATTTTTACAACCGCACTTTAATAATGGGGAAATTTCTTATCAAACGGATTATGCTTCCTTACGAGAAAGCGGATTGGAAAAGGTAAAGCAAGGAATAACAGATTTCGCTGAAGTAGAAAGAGTGCTAGGGAAATTGATGGAGAGCGAATAAAAAGTGGGAGAAAAATAAATTCTCTCCCACTTCAAAGGTGAGTTGATTAGAAACGATATTCTAATTTACCCGCAAAGTAAGTTTGTTTTAGTCCATAGTCAGAAAGGGATTTTCTATGGCTAATTTGGGCGCTGATGTTTAGGTTTGGCGTAATATCATAACCTGCGCTGGCAGAGAATAATAAGGCGTTGCCTAATTTACCCGTTTTGTATTGCTGGGTTGTTCCATCATTGAGGGTTAAGACAGGAGTATTTCCTGTATTGTGTTCATACATTGTACGGAGTTTCAATGATTTCCACGCAATTTCACCCCCAATTTGTTGAGTGAAAATATATTGTCGATCATTATTGATATTCCAACTGAAGGTATGATCCTCAATATTGGCTTTACTACTTTGGTATTGTAACGCAATAATCGGCGTTAAACGGACTTCATTTAGCAAGAAATGATAGCCTGTTTCTGCACCAATGCCCCAAGAATGGCCTCTCACTTTGGCTAAATCTTTATGTTGTGAAGTGGAAATTTTACCGCGCATATATTGATAGTTTCCACTAAGATTAACATAGCTTTGTTCGGTCAGTTGATTCTCTAAGGTGAACAATACTCCCACAGAGTTATATTTTGCAGAACTACTGCCTTCAATTTCTGTGGTTTTTGGTTCAACTGAGAATTTACTGAGAGCAAGTCCTAAGTGAAGGTGATGTTTATCGTTGAGATCAAGACGACCGCCAAATAGAGTGCTATTTGTGGTGGATTTGTAGCCATAGCCATAATCTCCAAAGCCAAGATTGCTATTATAAGTGGCTTTACGATGTTGTTGTAAAACATAGAAATTTTTCGTGCCTTGCGTAATATTTTGCGCAAAGATCTGAGCCTGCATATAACTATGTTCTAACAAAGCTAAATTCGTTACCAAATAGGCAGGCACTTGGCTATTTAATGCTGGGCGATAGGTTGAGGCACTTGCGGCTGTCGCATTTCCTGCTAATGGCGTAACTGTTGCATTACCTGCTGGAGAAGCAGTTTCCGTGCTGTTATCCACATTCCCTGTATTTGGATTAGCAGGGGCGACTACCACAGCATTATCCACTGGGGAAGTGGTTTCTGTGCTGTTATCCGCATTTTCTGCATTTGGATTGGCAGGTGGTGTTACCGCAACATTATCCACTGGGGAAGTGGTTTCTGTGCTGTTATCCGCATTTTCTGCATTTGGATTGGCAGGTGGTGCTACCACTGCATTATCCACAGGAGTTGTAGTTTCACCGCTATTGTCAGTATTCCCTTCATCTTGGTTTGCTGGAGGGGTTACTGTCGTGTCCGCGGTTGGTGGTATTGGGGCAGCTGTGTCATCAGCTTTAGGGCTTTCCTCTTTTGGTGGTGTTGATGGGGCTTTAATAATTGGTGATAACGGTTCGCCATCTTCATTAATTAGCAAGGTTTGCAAGCGGTAATCGTTGAAATTGCTGTTGTTCTCACCAAAACTATTTTCACTTGCCGTAGTTGCCCCTTTTTCAACGCTAACTAAGGTGTAGCGATTAATATGGCTTTCATCATTATGAACAGCTTTCGCCAAATTGAACGCATCTATGCGGCTGGTTTCACCTTTCACTTGAATGAGTGAAATACCCTCATCAGCATCGTAACGTTCATTTTTATTGGTATCTGAATGACCAATTTGACTATTAAGTAAATTAATGTTTACTGGAATTGATTGGGTTGTAGTTAAATCTCCATTAATCAACACGCGATCCGCACGCCATTCTGTCATATTTTCGGAAACGTTATCCACATTTAATGTAATATCCGCCCCCTCATTGGTTACACTCCCAAAGGATAGGGTTTTAGGTTGGAAATTGACATTTCTGGATTTGCTGCCGTTTGCCGTATGATTTAAGTGCGGGGCATTATTCGGTGCAATATGGGCATTGGCTTGCCAATAAGTATGTGAATGAACGATCCCATTTCCCGTTAAACTCGCATTTTCTTTGATATATAACGGTGAATGATTTAGTTCCCCTTCTAAGATGGTTACCCCTTGATTTAACAAGGTTTTTCCTGTGTGATTGAATTGCCCAATTAAATATAGTGTCCCCTCTCCATTTTTGCTTAAACTACCTTGCCCTTGCGTATCTGCAAATAAACGGCTTGTTTGGTTGGCACTAATATCTGCATTAATTTGACTTGTGTCATCAAGAGCAATGGTATCAAAGCGAGCAATCACATTATCTTTTATGCTTAATGTGGCGTTATTCGCTAAATTTGCATTTTGCGTTAAATGTGAGGTGTTTGGTGCATAAATTATTTCACCTTGGTTGATGGTAAGCTCGTTTAAGGTTGAATTTGTTTCCAAGGTTAAGTGGTTATTATTAAGTGCGGTCGGTTTATAGGCAAAATTTAATTTACCTTGATCATCACCAAGCATTTCACCCTTAATTTTTCTTACCCCAGATTGCAAATAGTTAAGCGTGCTAGCTTTGGTTGCATTGCTATTAATAATATTGCCGTTAATTGTTTCAGCTTGCAGCCCTTTATCCTCGCCATTTTCAATGGTGAAATTATTGCCATTTAAGTCAAACGTTCCTTTATTCAAGCTGAGATTTTCGGCTTTAATTTGGTTTTCACCGTATAATTTTACTGTGCCTTCAGGGTTTACAATAATGTCGGAATAGGCTTGAACTTGACCATCTTTTTCCTGCTGTTTTAAACCTAATGTGCCTTCATTAACTACCATTTTGGCAGGGTTTACCCCTTCACCGATTTTAATAATTTCCCCATCACCAATTTTATAGAATGTTTCAGCAACGGTGCTATTACGATCATATTCAAATGGCGTGTTCCGTTTATCACGATGTAAGATATTGTCTTGCCATACAAGCTCTTGAATATTTAAGCGAACAAAATCAATTTTTCCTTCCGCCCCTTCATAAAGCAAACCAATATCGCCATTTGGTAATTCAGTTAAACTGCTGTAGGCGTAATTATTTGGTGTAATCGTGGTGGTATATTTCCATTCGATAGAACCATCTTCTTGCACTTCACCAAGCCAGACTTTACCGTTATTTCGCCCGTTAGAATGCGGATTGGCAAAAAGGATATGTTCTTTGCCATTAATACGTTTGGAGTATTTAATCACTGAAAGTTGGCAATAAGGTTCTAGTAACACGTCATCTAAAATAACGTCTTTTTCCCAAGTGTAACCACCGTCATAACTGGTGGAAATATGCACGCGATTATGTGGTGTTACACGAGAAAAGAGTTTTAATTGTCCATTGTCTAACTCAATTACTTGGGATTCGGTAATCTCATAGCCATAAGTGCCGTTAAGCAGACGTGATCCGCCTTGTGCCGCAAATCTGCTATCAATTGGTGATTCACCACGTTCCCAAGTTTTGCCACCGTCTTTACTAATGATAACCGCTGCTGCTTGTTTATTATTGTTATTGGTGTAGTAAACCGGCATCACTAAAGAGCCGTCTTTAAGCTGAATCCCTGTTCCGGGGCCAGTTCCCATAAAACGCATCCAATCGGCTTTCACTTGAGAGTTAATATTGACCGGGTTAGACCAAGTTTCACCGTCATTATCACTATAAGTGAGCCATAAATTGCTGGTGATGGTTGATTTCAGTGGGGCGCTATCATTACCTTGATTTTTCGTTTGTAAATAAATATTTCCTAAACGTGTATCGCCTTGATATAAATCACCGAGATCTTTAAATGCTAATTCAGGATTACCATTAATAACAACCCGATAATCTGTTGGTTTATTTTTATCATTATAAACAATGCCGTTTTCACGAATGGTGTAGCGATTATTATATTCGTCAGTTAATAATTGATAATATTTCCCGCCGATATTTTTATAACCTGAACCTTCTGCGTTTGGATTTTGGATACCAAAGAAGCCTCGTGTTTCAGGGAACATATCCACAATCATAAAGACACGCCCATTACGTTTGTCTTGCACCATAAGGGGATCGATTAAGAACGCAGAATTTTGACCGCCATAAGATTGGCTAGCAAGATCAATCACAGTTTGGCTTTTTTGCCAAGTTAAGCCACCATCAAAACTGCGGCGGATTGCGGTGTCAATATTTCCCCAGTCAGCAGAATGTTGCCAACGCTTGTCGATAGCGGCAATAACAACGCCGTTTTGCGTGGTGAGTAAAGAAGGAATGCGATAGTTTTTTGCATCATCTTGATTTGGTTGAAAGAGCGATTCTTTTTCCGTTAGCATTGCCCCTGAAGCGCGATGTTTATCCGCATTCTCGCTTTCGTTTCGGCGATAAGTTTCCGCTAATTCTTGGTGTAACGCTTTGATTTTTTCTCCTGACAATACTTGTTCGGTAACTCCCGCAGAATAAATATTTCCACTAAAACGCATTTCATTACCAGAGCTTCTTGGCGTTTTTCCTAAATAAGCAATATTTAAGCTTTCAATATCTTTGAAGAATTTAGAATTATTATGTGTTTGTTTTAATTCGCCATTCACATAAATTTTAATTTGGTTATTTGTTTTATCAAACGTATAGGTAATGGTTTGATAATCTTTATTTTGATTATCAACATTTGCGGTAAGTGCTGAATTATTAATTAAATAGCTATTCTTATTTCTTAATTCTAAGCCAAAGGTATCCGTGCCTTGTTTCCTTAACATATAGAAATTAATATAGTGGTTGGTGTGCCCACCTTGGGTTGAAGCACCTAAAAGAGAATAAACATTATCACCACCATTGGTTTTAAAACCAAAAGTTAAAGAACCATTCTCTAAATTAAAAACATCATTTTTAGTGAAGGTTTCAGTGATATTAAGTGGCTTGAAAAATTCGGTATTTGATTTGAAATCTAAGATTCCTTCGCTACTCGCCATGGCATATTGGCTGATAAGACACGAGGAGATTAAAGCTGCCAATGTTGTTTTTTTCATAGGGCATCCTTTGTTTGATGTGAAATTAGGAGTATCTCAGCGCTGATGATATTTTTGCTCCATAATGGAGTAAATAATGATAATTTCACTTCGTGATGTTCTTCACAGAATCATTCTTATTTTCTATCAAAAATGAGAGATTTCTCGCATTTCTACAAAAAGAGAATTTCTCAAAGAGCATTAGAGCCTGTATTTAAAACGTGGTAATATGCCCATCAACAATCAAATGATTCTGACAGTAGCAGGAAAAAACAAAATAAAAGGAACACAACTTGTCCACCCCAATGAGCGAACTAAGCGAAACCTTTACTCTTGAACCGCAAGATAATGCCCGTTTGCAGGCATTGTGCGGGGCATTTGATGAAAATATCCAGTTGATCGAAAAAGAATTTTTCTTGGATATTGCACGGCGTAATTTTACGTTTACGCTGAAATCGAAAGATCCCAATCCGAAATCTCATCACGCTAAATTGTTAAATAAAGTGGCGGCGTTGATCCAAACATTGTATTTGGAAACCACACCTGTGCGTGGCGTGGTTAAGGAAATTGATTTGTCTGATGTGCATTTAGCCATTCAGGAAAATCGAATGTTATTACAACAAGATAGCGAACAGGCAGAACAAAATGCGGTGCCCAAAGTGTATCAAACCACGATTAAAACCAAGCGTGGTTTAATCAAACCGCGTGGCGCAAATCAAATTCAATATTTGCACAATATTTTGCGTTATGACATCAGTTTTGGTATTGGGCCAGCAGGCACAGGGAAAACCTTTCTTGCTGTGGCAGCAGCGGTGGAAGCCTTAGAGCGACAAGAAGTGCGCCGCATTTTGCTCACTCGCCCTGCGGTGGAAGCAGGGGAGAAATTGGGCTTTTTGCCGGGAGATTTAGGGCAAAAAATTGAGCCTTATTTACGCCCGCTCTATGATGCCTTATTTGAAATGCTGGGCTTTGAAAAAGTGCAGAAATTAATGGAACGCAATGTGATTGAAATCGCACCGCTGGCTTATATGCGTGGACGCACGCTGAACGATAGCTTTATCATTTTAGATGAAAGCCAAAACACCACTACCGAACAAATGAAAATGTTTTTAACCCGTATTGGGTTTAATTCTAAAGCGGTGATAACAGGCGACATCACGCAAATTGACTTGCCACGCAGCCAAAAATCTGGTTTACGCCACGCCATTGAAGTGCTAGAAAATGTGCCAGAATTGAGTTTTAATTATTTTGATAGTAAAGACATCGTTCGTCACCCAGTGGTTGCCAAAGTGGTGCAAGCCTATGATAAATGGGACGAACAGGAAGAAATTCGCCGTCAAGAACGTGCCTTACAGCGTCAGCAAGAACAGGCCAAACAACAAGCCTTAGAACGAGAAGAAATAGAATGAAAGATGTCATCGTTGATTTACAAATCGCAGCAGAAAATAGTGAAAACTTGCCGACAGAACAACAATTTCAACAATGGGCAACCGCCGCTGTGCAAGCAGAAAACCTGCAACCTGAGATCACCATTCGCGTGGTGGACGAAGCGGAAAGCCAAAGTTTAAACGCTACTTATCGTGGTAAGGATTATCCAACCAACGTGCTTTCCTTCCCTTTTGAATGCCCTGAAGAAGTGGAATTGCCGCTGCTCGGCGATTTAGTGGTTTGTCGCCAAGTGGTAGAACGAGAAGCGCAAGAACAAGGCAAACCCTTGATGGCACATTGGGCGCATATGGTAGTACACGGCTGTTTGCATTTGCTGGGCTACGATCACATTGAAGATGATGAAGCAGAAGAAATGGAAAGCCTTGAAACGGAAATAATGCAAGATCTTGGCTTTGCCGACCCTTATTTAGCGGAAAAAGCCTAGCCTTGCAGCCACGTCAGCTTTGTATCTTAGTTGGGGAAAATGCGTGGTTACAAACTCAACTTTCCCCTTTATTTTCTGATTTCACTCGCTTTGAAAAACAAAGTGCGGTGCTTTTTTTTGATGAAAATTGCACCGCACTTTTTCCCGAGCAAAACATCACGCCAATTCCCTTTCGCAAAGTGAAAAATCAGCTTGGGCGCGAACATTCCCTGGTTATTTACGATGCCAGACAAAGCCTAAATCTTGATGCCCTTGCCATTGCCGCAGGTACATTGCAAGCAGGCGGGCAGCTTTATTTATTGTTCAACCATTGGCAACATTTAGCCACGCAAATTGATTTGGATAGCCAGCGTTGGAGCGGTGTTCCGCAAGGCATTTGCACACCAAATTTTGTCCAATTTATGCAGCAAAAAGTGCGTGAATACGGTTTTCCTATTTATCAGCAACAAAATGGCGATAGCTTTTTGCCAGCACCGTATAACTCAGCCATTGATCTGATAAAGCACTTTCATTCTGCCACGCAGGATCAACAACGTATTTTGCAACAGCTATTAAATGCTCCGAAAGAAATTAATGTGATCACCGCCAAGCGTGGGCGGGGGAAATCCGCCTTGGCAGGCTTATTTGCTTCGCATTTAGACAAGGTGATTCTCACCGCACCGAATAAAAGTGCGGTGCAAATTTTGCAAGATTTTGCCGAGAAAGATCTGTTTTTTATTGCGCCCGATGATCTTGCTCAACAAGTGCAACAAGATCCCGATAAATTTTACGATCATTGGCTGCTCATTGATGAAGCAGCAATGATCCCGCTACCTTTATTAATGCAGCTCACAGCGCATTTTCGGGCGATTTTCTGTACTACCACGATACAAAGCTATGAAGGAACAGGGCGAGGTTTCTTGCTTAAATTTATGCAAAAAAATCACCGCACTTTGCAACATTTTGAACTCAGCACCCCGTTGCGTTGGCGAGCCGATGATCTGATCGAGCCTTTTATGTCTGATTTGCTTTTATTAGAAGCAGAAAACCAATTAGCTCAGCCTGAGTTTCAGCCTAACTTCGTTCCTAATGCAGACTTGCATTTTCATTGGCATCATAGCCACAGCCTTTTCCAGCAAGGGGAATATGAAGATTTTTACGGATTGCTGACTCTCGCCCATTATAAGACGTCCCCTGTGGATTTACGCCGTTTGCTCGATGGCAAGCATCAGCAATTTTTACTGGCAAAATTCAATCAGGATTTATTGGGCGCGCTTTGGCTGCTGAATGAAGGGGCAATGCAAGATAGCACGTTGATTGAAGGCATAATGCAAGGTGTCCGTCGCCCGAAAGGTAATTTGGTGGCGCAAATATTGTGCCAAGTAAGCCTAAATGAAGCAGCGTGCAAGCTGAGTTCTGCACGCATTTCTCGCATTGCCGTGCAACCCAAATGGCAACATCAAGGGATAGGGCAGGCGCTAATGGCAGAAGTGAATCAGCCAAGGCAGCAGAACCAAGATCACACGCAAGATTTTTTATCGGTGAGCTTTGGCTACACGCCCGAGCTTGCTCAATTCTGGCAAAAGTGCGGGTTTAATTTGGTTTATTTAGGCAGCCATAAAGAAGCCAGCAGTGGTTGTTATAGCGCAATTAGCGTAAAAGGCGTAAGCCGCGCAGGGCAAGATTTTTGTACAAAATTATTGGCTCAATTTGAGCGAGATATGCCTCTATCCTTTCACCCTTTAGCCACGCAGCTATGCCCACAAGGGCAACAAGAAAGGGATTTTTCCCTGAATGAACAAGACATCAAAGCGTTACATTATTTTGCTCATTATCAACGAAATTTAGCCAGCACGATCCCAGCTATTCGCCGTTTATTATGGGGCAATCAGGGGGAAATATTGCCTTTGTTGTCGGCATATTGTGAACAAAAAATCTTACCAAGCACGGGCAAAAAGCAATGGGTGCAAGCTTGTCGCGAAGAAGTAAAACGATGGTTGCAAAAGCCAAAAATTCTTTTATGATTAAGGAATACATAAGGCAAAGAATAAATCGCAAAATAGGGGGAAATAATGGCAAATCAACAAAAAGGTGTGCTGCGCAGATTATGGGATAAATACAGCGAATTTTGCAAAGAGTTAGGGATCGATCAAGGCGCTTGCCGCAGCTGTGTGCCAGTGGTGAAATTTGATGAAGATCCACCGAAAAAAAGCAGAGCAAGAGAAAGTAGCTAAATCTTAGGATCAGATCGCGATCTTTACATTTCTCATTTTTCAATCATTCCTTACAAAGCCATTTGGCGCATTGCTCAAATGGCTTTCTTTTTGGGCGAAATATACAAATCTTTACATAAGATCCGGATCAAACTGCTTGCAACTTAGTCAAACTAATACTAAACTTACGAATAAGTGGTAAAAAGTGGTGTTTTGTGGTAAAAATTGCAAAATTCTGTAAAAAATAATCGCACTTATTTTTAACAAGAGATCTCAAACAATGTTTCGTGGCGCATCATCGGTAAATCTGGATTCAAAGGGACGGCTTGCCATTCCTACCCGTTACCGTGCCGAGATCCTAGAAAAAAATAATGGGCAAATGGTTTGCACGGTGGATATTCGCCAACCTTGCTTGTTACTTTATCCCTTAGATGAATGGGAAGTGGTTGAGCAAAAATTATTAAGTTTGTCGAATTTTGATCCTGTGCAACGCAGTTTACAGCGTGTGATGCTTGGTTATGCCACGGAATGTGAGCTGGATAGCGTAGGGCGAATTTTAATCAGCGCGCCATTACGTCAGCACGCGAAACTAGAAAAAAGCACGATGTTAGTGGGCCAGTTAAATAAATTTGAAATTTGGAGCGATGTAGAATGGCAGGCTCAAATTCAACAAGATATGGCTCTCGGTGCAAGTGGTCAGCTTGCCCAATCTCCTGAATTAATCACGTTGTCTTTATAAGAGAAGATTAACTTCCACCAAGACAGCGGCACTAGCAGAGATAAGCGGTATACTTAGGTACACCGCGTTATCTCATTTTAACATTTAATTTTTATTATTTAATAACGACTTATGAACGCGCAGAACCTTTTTTCTTCCCCTGAACATTTCACCGTTTTATTAAATGAAGCGGTGGACGGTTTGGCGTTGAAAGAAAAAGGCATCTATATTGATGGCACTTTTGGGCGTGGCGGTCATTCTCGTCTGATTTTATCTCGTTTATCCCAAGATGGCAGATTAATCGCCATTGATCGCGATCCGCGTGCGATTGCGGCGGCAGCGCAAATTCAAGATCCGCGTTTTCAGATTGAACACAATAGCTTTTCTGCGATCCCTGAGATCTGCGAAAAATTAGGTTTAGTCGGTAAGATTGACGGTATTTTGCTCGATCTTGGCGTATCTTCCCCTCAATTAGATGAAGCCGAGCGCGGTTTTAGTTTTATGAAAGACGGCCCGCTTGATATGCGAATGGATACCACCCAAGGTTTATCAGCGGCAGAATGGTTGCAACAGGTTTCTGAGCAAGATTTGGCTTGGGTGTTGAAAACCTTTGGTGAAGAGCGTTTTGCTAAGCGCATTGCACAAGCCATTGTTAATTATAATAAAAATGCACGCCAAAACGGCACAGAACCACTTAATCGCACCTTGCAATTAGCTGAGCTGATTGCGCAATCGGTTCCTTTTAAAGATAAACATAAACACCCAGCTACGCGTAGTTTTCAGGCAATTCGTATTTTCATTAATGCTGAATTGGAAGAGCTAGAACGTGTTTTACAAGGGGCTTTACAAGTATTAGCGCCGCAAGGACGGTTGTCGATCATCAGCTTCCATTCCCTTGAAGATCGTATGGTGAAACATTTTATGCGTAAGCAAAGCAAGGGCGAAAGTTTGCCAAAAGGTTTGCCGTTGCGTGAAGATCAAATTCAGCGTAGCCAAACCTTAAAAACTATTGGCAAGGCGATTATGCCAAGTGAACAAGAAATTGCCCAAAATGCCCGCTCAAGAAGTGCGGTGCTGCGTATTGCGGAGAGAGTATAAAAATGGTTGAAAATTCAGAACGTTATCCATTGCGTAGCATTATTGCTGAAGATCTCTTTGCCTTGAATAAATTAGTGATGGCGTTAATGGTATTGGTGATTGTGAGTGCATTAAGCACCATTTGGATTACTCACAAAACGCGTGGCTTGATCGCCGAAAAAGGCGAATTAGTGTTGCAACACCAAGCCTTGGAAAATGAATTTTTAAATCTCAAGTTAGAAGAAGCAACCCAAAGCGATAATACTCGTGTTGAAGCAATTGCAACAGGCAAATTACAGATGAAACGTGTTGTGCCAGAACAAGAAGTTTTGTTATTGGAATAGTTAATAGACCCTAAGGTGCAAAATGATCAAGAAGAAAAATCACAGAACAAAGCGTAGCACCAGCACAGGCAGTGCAATTAAACGCAATAAACCTAAAATTTCCTACCATAATAGTTTTTTGAAAGGTCGTTTTTATTGGTCGATCGCCGCTGTCGTACTTGGGTTAAGTGCCTTGATTGCACGCGCGGCTTATATACAAGTGGTAAATGCCGATCCGCTGGCTGATGAGGCGGATAAACGCTCAGTGCGTACTCAGCAAGTGCTTTCTGTGCGTGGTTCAATTTTAGATCGCAATGGACAACTTCTTTCTGTCAGCGTACCGATGTATTCTGTGGTGGCTGATGCTAAATTCGTGTTTGAAGAAAATTCTTTGCAAGATAAAGAACGTTGGCAAGCGCTCGCCAAAGCCCTTGGGGTTTCTTATAGCAATTTAATTAAGCACGTGGAAAAAGATCCTTCTTCTCGCTTTGTATATTTATCTCGTCAGGTTTCTCCAACCGTTGCTGATTATATTAAGCAGCTGAAAATCAAAGGCGTTGTGTTAAAAACAGAAGCACGCCGTTTTTATCCAAGAGTGGAAGAAACCGCCCATTTAATCGGTTATACCAATATTGACGGTGAAGGCATTGAAGGCATTGAAAAAAGTTTTAATTCCTTACTAGTGGGGAAATCGGGTTCACGCACTTACCGTAAAGATAAATTTGGGCGTGTGGTGGAAGATATTGCCGATGTTAAAAAATACGATGCACATAATGTTACGCTAAGTATTGATGAAAAACTGCAATCTATGGTTTACCGTGAAATCAAAAAAGCGGTTACAGCAAATAAAGCAGAATCAGGCACAGCTGTGTTAGTAGATATTCGCACAGGTGAAGTATTGGCAATGGTGAATGCGCCTTCTTATAACCCGAATAATCGTACTGGCGTGAAAGCCGATCTTATCCGCAACCGTGCAGTAACGGATATTTTTGAGCCGGGTTCTACGGTAAAACCTTTTGTTGTTTTAACCGCACTTCAACGTGGCGTGGTGGGACGTC
Source organism: Avibacterium gallinarum (assembly GCF_002921135.1). Classification (GTDB taxonomy): domain Bacteria; phylum Pseudomonadota; class Gammaproteobacteria; order Enterobacterales; family Pasteurellaceae; genus Avibacterium; species Avibacterium gallinarum. Next base: position 51,705 of record NZ_PQVJ01000021.1, read on the forward strand.
ATCAAGTGATTAATACAGGGCGTTTAGTGCTAAATGGACACGAAGTCAAAGATGTGGCACCAAGAGATAGCCAAACCCTTGATGAAATTTTAGAAAACTCCAGTAACCGTGGTATGAGCCGTTTAGCCTTATTAATGCCACCAAGTGCCTTAATGGAAACCTATGAAAATGCAGGCTTAGGAAAACCGACAGAACTTGGGCTAAGCGGTGAGCAATCAGGCTTATTAAATGCAAACCGTAAGCGTTGGGCAGATATTGAGCGTGCCACCGTGGCTTATGGTTATGGCTTGAATGTAACGCCAGTGCAAATTGCACGTGCTTATGTGACCTTAGGCAGTTTCGGGATTTATCGTCCACTTTCTATTACCAAGGTTGATCCGCCTGTTATCGGACAGCGTGTATTTTCCGAGAAAATCACCCGTGAAGTGGTGAATATGATGGAAAAAGTGGCGATCAAAAATAAACGCGCAATGGTGGAAGGCTATCGTGTTGGGATCAAAACAGGGACAGCGAAAAAGCTAGAAAAAGGCCGTTATGTGGATAAATATATTGCTTACACCGCAGGCATTGCGCCAGTGAGCGATCCGCGCTATGCACTGATCGTTTTGATCAATGAGCCGAAAGCGGGGCAATATTATGGTGGGGCGGTTTCTGCACCATTGTTCTCAAATATTATGGGCTATGCGTTACGAATGAATAACGTTCCGCCTGATGCGGTGGAGCAACAAAAAGTCGCCAAACGCACCGTTCGTTTAAACACTCAGAAAAAAGATGAAACAACGAACTAATTTTTGATCAAGGAAAAATAATGAAAAAACTCACCGCACTTTTGGGGATCGATCATTTGCCCCAAGAAGTTGAGCTGACCGAAATGACGTTAGACAGCCGCTCTGCAAAGACTGGCTGTCTTTTCGTTGCTATAAAAGGGCATCAAACGGACGGCAGAAACTACATTCCGCAAGCTATTGCTAATGGCGCAAGTGCGGTGCTTTTTGAAGCAGATTTTGCGCAGCAACACTTAACCGTCAAAATGGAACAAGGCATTCCGCTCATTGCCTATTATGAATTACCGCAACATTTATCGCGTCTTGCAGGGCAATTTTATAATGATCCTTCAGCCCATTTAACCCTCGTTGGCGTAACAGGAACGAACGGCAAAACCACGGTGGCTCAGCTTGTGGCACAATGGGCAAACTTGCTTGCTCATAAAAGTGCGGTAATGGGAACGATTGGAAATGGCTTGCTTGGGCAAATTAAGGAAGCGGCAAATACCACCGGTTCAGCCATTGAAATTCAAGCTACCCTTGCAGAATTTGTACAGGCTGGCGCAGATTTTGCCGCCATTGAAGTGTCATCACACGGCTTAGTGCAACATCGCGTTGAAGCACTGCAATTTGCCGTGGCCATTTTTACCAACCTGAGCCGTGATCATCTTGATTATCACCACACAATGGAAAATTATGCTGCTGCGAAATACCGTTTATTCAGCGAGTTAAATAGCACATATAAAGTGATTAACGCCGATGATCCTGTGGGCGCACAATGGTTACAGCAATTACCCAATGCCATTGCGGTGAGCTGTAAAGCGGATTATCAACCAAACCATAAACAATGGCTCAAAGCAGAGCAAGTTCAATTCCACAATCAAGGGGCGATTATTCATTTCACATCAAGTTGGGGCAAGGGTGAATTGCATAGCCCATTGATTGGCGCATTTAATGTCAGCAATTTATTATTTGCTTTCGCCAGTCTGCTTGCCTTAGGTTATTCATTAGACGAACTTTGCCAAAGTGCGGGGCAATTACAAGGTGTTTGTGGGCGAATGGAACGTTTGAATGCGGCAAATCAAGCCACGGCGATTGTGGATTATGCACATACGCCAGATGCCTTAGAAAAAGCGTTGCAAGCAGCACGTTTGCATTGTGAAGGCGCGCTTTATTGCGTGTTTGGTTGCGGCGGTGATCGGGATACAGGGAAGCGTCCGCAAATGGCACACATTGCAGAGCAGTTTGCCGATTTTGTAATTGTTACGGACGACAACCCACGCACAGAAGATGCCGAAAAAATTATGCAAGACATTCAAGCGGGATTTGTGGATTTAAGCACGGTGCAGATTATTCATCAGCGTGATCAAGCGATTCAACAAGCGCTCAAAATGGCACAACCGCAAGATGTGGTGCTGATTGCCGGCAAAGGCCACGAAGATTACCAAATTATTGGCACAACGAAATTGCCGTTTTCCGATCAAGCGACAGTAAAACAATATTTTAGTGAAACGAAATGATTAAATTAACCACCCAACAATTGGCTGATATTCTCAATGGCACGCTTTATGGTGATGGGCGTATCGCGATTGAAAATATCAGCACGGATACCCGTCAAGCCAATCCGCAAGGGCTATTTTTTGCTTTAAAAGGTGAGCGTTTTAATGGGCATCAATATTTAGCCAATGCCGTGGAACAAGGCGCATTGGCGGTGATCGTCGATCATCAATGTGAAATAGATGTACCACAAATTGTTGTGGCGGACACTCGTCTTGCCTTAGGACACCTAGGCAAATGGCTAAAAGCGCAAATTAACCCTTTAACGGTGGCGATCACGGGATCATCAGGCAAAACCACGGTGAAAGAAATGACTGCCGCCATTTTGCAACAAAGTGCGGGGGATTTTTCCCAAGTTTTATTTACCAACGGTAATTTCAATAATGATATTGGCGTGCCATTAACCTTATTACGCCTTACCCCGCAGCATAAATTTGCGGTGATTGAATTGGGCGCCAATCATCTAGGTGAAATTGCGTACACCACGGAATTAGTGCGTCCTAACGTGGCGATGGTGAATAATGTGGCCGCTGCACATTTGGAAGGTTTTGGTAGCCTTGCAGGCGTGGCACAAGCCAAAGGCGAAATCTATCAAGGGCTTGCGCAACAAGGTATCGCCTTGATTAATTTAGATTGCAATTATCTGGTGGATTGGCAAAAGAATATTGGCGATCACCAAGTGCGGTCGTTTTCTTTAACAAATTCACAAGCGGATTTTTATGCTGCGGATATTCAGCTCACCGGGCAAGGATCGCAATTTACCTTACACAGCCCACAGGGCGAGATTGCCATTCAGCTGCCTTATTTAGGCGAGCATAACATCAGCAATGCGTTGGCAGCAACCGCGTTAGCGATGAATGTGGGCGCAAGCCTTTCTGATGTGCAACAAGGCTTGGCAAAAGGCGCAAAAGTGAAAGGGCGTTTATTCCCGATTCAGCCTTGCGAAAATTTATTGTTACTCGATGACACTTATAACGCCAATGTGGATTCCTTGCAGTCGGCGATTCAAGTGTTACAAAAATATCCCGCTTTTCGCATTTTAATTGTTGGCGATATGGCAGAATTAGGCGAAAATAGTCAGCTTTGCCATCAGCAAGTGGCGGACGCGGCGAAAGCGGCACAATTAGATTTTGTGGCAAGTTTTGGTCAGGAAAGTGCGGTGATTTCAGCTCAAAGTGGTGGAACACATTTTACTGAACAAGCCGTCTTGGCGGATTTTATTACTCGCTTAATTAAAGAAAAATTAGCACAAAATCAATCCGTTGTGGTGTTAGCCAAAGGCTCTCGCCGAATGCAATTAGAAAATGTAATTGAATTATTAAAGGATAATTTCCAATGTTAGTTTGGCTCGCGGAATATCTCCAGCAATATCAAAGTGGCTTTAATGTCATCTCTTATATTACCGTGCGTGCGATCTTGGCATTATTGACCGCACTGTTAATTTCATTATGGATCGGCCCTAAAGTGATCCGCCGTTTACAAATTCTTAAATTTGGCCAAGAAGTGCGTAATGACGGGCCAGAAAGCCATTTAAGCAAAAAAGGTACGCCAACTATGGGCGGAATTATGATTTTATTCGCCATTACCGTTAGCACCTTGTTTTGGGCGAATTTAGCTAATCCTTATGTTTGGTTTAGCTTATTTGTGTTGCTCGGCTATGGCGCAGTGGGCTTTGTGGACGATTACCGCAAAATTACCCGCAAAAACACGGACGGCTTAATTGCACGCTGGAAATATTTTTGGCTATCGGCCATTGCGCTCGTTGCGGTATTTGGTATGTATGCCGTGGGGAAAGACACCGATGCCACACGCCTTGTCGTACCATTCTTTAAAGAAGTGATGCCACAGCTCGGCTTGTTCTATGTGGTGTTGGCCTATTTTGTGATTGTGGGGACAAGTAATGCGGTGAATTTAACAGACGGTTTAGACGGCCTTGCCATTATGCCAACTGTCTTTGTGGCAGGGGCATTTGCTTTGATTGCGTGGGCAACAGGTAACGTAGAATGGTCAAATTATTTGTATATTCCGCATATTAAATACACTTCTGAACTGGTGGTGTTCTGTACCGCCATTGTCGGTGCGGGATTAGGCTTCCTTTGGTTTAATACTTACCCAGCGCAAGTGTTTATGGGCGATGTGGGATCGCTCGCACTGGGCGGCGCATTAGGTGTGGTGGCCGTGCTAGTTCGCCAAGAATTTTTATTAGTGATTATGGGCGGTGTGTTTGTAATGGAAACCCTGTCTGTAATTTTGCAAGTGGGGTCTTACAAACTGCGTAAACAGCGTATTTTCCGTATGGCACCCATTCACCATCATTTTGAATTAAAAGGCTGGCCTGAACCGCGCGTGATTATTCGCTTTTGGATTATTTCCTTAATGCTTGTATTACTTGGCTTGGTTACTTTGAAGTTACGTTAAAAAGGTTAAGAGCAAACAATGAATCAATATCAAGATAAAAATATCTGTGTAGTAGGCTTAGGCAAAACAGGGTTGTCTTGCGTGGATTATTTGCTTGCGCAACAAGCTAAGGTGCGCGTGATGGATACCCGCCAATCACCAGCGGGTGTGGAACAATTACCGCCAAATGTGGAAGTGCATACAGGCGGCTTAAACCCACAATGGTTGCTGGAAAGCGATATGATTGTAATCAGCCCAGGGCTTGCAGTAAAAACACCAGAAATTTACACCGCACTTCAAGCTGGCGTTGAAGTGGTGGGCGATATTGAATTGTTCTGCCGTGCTGCCGATAAACCGATTATTGCCATTACGGGCTCAAACGGCAAAAGCACGGTAACCACCTTAGTAGCAGAAATGGCGAAAGCCGCAGGCTTAAAGGTGGGAATGGGCGGCAATATTGGCATTCCAGCCCTTTCTTTGCTTGAACAAAACCACGATATTTATGTGCTAGAGCTGTCGAGCTTTCAACTGGAAACCACTTACAGCTTAAAAGCCATTGCCGCGACCGTATTAAATGTGAGCGAAGATCATATGAACCGCTATGTGGATTTAGAAGATTATCGCCAAGCCAAATTAAACATTTACCATCATTGCCAAACTGCGGTGATTAATGCAGAAGATCCGTTAACCCAACAAGACGGCACAGAGCGAGCGAAGCAGCAAGTGAGATTTGGCGAAACGAACGCTGATTATTGGCTAAAAAGCGAAAACGGTAAGCAATATTTAATGGCTTATGAAGAAATGATTTTACCTTGCGATGAAATAAAATTGACAGGTCGCCATAATTATATGAATGCACTGGCAGCTATTGCTCTTGCACAAAGTGCGGGGATAAATTTGCACGGAATTTGCACCGCACTTCGTGAATTTACAGGGCTAGAACACCGCTTTCAACTCGCCCATTTCTCCAATGGCGTGCGTTGGATCAACGATTCTAAAGCCACTAATGTGGGTAGCACTGTGGCAGCACTCATAGGCTTACAGGTGGCAGGTAAACTTTATCTATTGCTCGGCGGTGATGGCAAAGGCGCTGATTTTTCTGAACTCGCTGCGTTGATTAATCAACCGCATATTGAGTGTTATTGTTTTGGGCAAGATGGAGAAAAATTGGCGAAACTTTCAGAGCAAAGTCATTTGTTTGACACAATGGAACAAGCAATTGAAGCCTTTCGTTCGCAACTCAAATCAGGCGATATGGTCTTGCTTTCCCCAGCTTGTGCGAGCCTTGATCAATTTGCCTCATTTGAAAAGCGTGGCGAAGAATTTACCCGCTTAGCCAAATTAAGTTAGAGAATCATCAATGCAGTTTATTGAAAATTTAAAAGTCCATTCAAGAATTACGCCAAATAATTTGCTCTACGACAGAGCGTTATTATGGCTCTTTGTGAGTTTGCTCGTGATTGGATTGATCGCTGTATCTTCTGCGTCAATTCCTGTGGGAGCGAGATTATTCAATGACTCTTTCTATTTTGCAAAACGTGATGCCATCTATGTTGTGCTGTCAATTTTTGCTTGCTATACCGTATTAAATATTCCAACGACTTTCTGGGAAAAGTATTATGGCTATATTTTTTGGATTGCAATGATTTTGCTCGTTATGGTGCTTATTCCTGGAATTGGCTCAAGAATTAATGGGGCTAGACGTTGGATTCCAATGATCTTCTTTAACTTCCAGCCTGCTGAATTTGCTAAGTTGGCACTTACTTGCTTCCTTGCTAGCTATTTTACCCGCCGTTATGACGAAGTGCGTAGCCGCAAGCTCAGTGCATTCAAGCCCTTAGTCGTAATGGGATTATTGGGCGGTTTATTATTATTGCAACCCGATCTAGGAAGTACCGTTGTTTTATTTGTGATTACCTTTGGTTTACTTTGGATTGTGGGGGCGAATTTCTGGCAGTTCTTTGCCTTGGCTTGTTCTGGCGTCTTGCTTGTATTATGGCTAGCGATTTCATCGGCTTACCGACTGAAACGTTTAACGGGATTTATGGACCCTTTTAAAGACCCTTATGGCACAGGTTTTCAGCTTTCAAACTCATTAATGGCGTTTGGACGAGGGGAGATCACAGGCGAAGGACTGGGAAATTCCATTCAAAAATTAGAATATTTACCAGAAGCGCATACTGACTTTGTGATGGCAGTCATTGGGGAAGAATTTGGACTAATTGGCATTCTCTTTGTGATCACATTGTTAGCGTTATTAGTGTTTAGAGCAATGAAAATAGGACGAGAATCATTGCAACTAGAACAGCGTTTCAAAGGATTTTTAGCTTTCGGTATTAGTTTTTGGATTTTCTTCCAAGGCTTCGTAAATTTAGGCATGGCATTAGGTTTATTGCCAACCAAAGGGCTGACTTTCCCATTGGTAAGCTATGGCGGATCAAGTTTGATTATTATGTCTGTCAGTATCGGGATTTTATTACGCATTGATCACGAAAATCGACTAATGCGAAGTGGACACGCACGCTTGCGTGATGATTAAGAAAAAGGACACATTGTGGCACAACAAAAAAACGTTTATTAGTGATGGCAGGTGGAACAGGCGGACACGTTTTCCCTGCGATTGCGGTTGCACAATATCTACAGCAACAGGGTTGGGAAATCTGTTGGCTTGGTACGCAAGATCGAATGGAAGCACAATTAGTGCCTAAACACGGTATCCCAATTAAATTTATCCAAATTTCAGGCTTGCGTGGCAAAGGCATAAAGGCGTTGCTTGCCGCACCATTTAAAATTGCACGGGCGATTTTCCAAGCGAAAAAAATTATTCAAGAATATCAGCCTAATACCGTACTTGGTATGGGCGGTTATGTTTCAGGGCCGGGTGGCGTGGCGGCAAAATTATGCGGTGTACCCATTGTGTTACACGAACAAAATGCCGTGGCAGGACTAACAAATTCTTGGTTGGCCAAAATTGCAACCCGAGTGTTGCAAGCCTTTCCTAACACTTTTCCAAATACGGAAGTGGTGGGCAACCCTGTGCGTCAATCCTTATTTGAAATGCCAAGCCCTGCACTGCGTTTCGCTGAGCGTTCAGGCAAATTAAGAGTGCTTGTGGTGGGTGGAAGCCAAGGCGCGCGCGTGTTAAATCTCACTTTGCCGAAAGTGGTCGAAGCCTTAGGAGATAAATTGACCGTTCGCCATCAAGTGGGGGCGAATATGTCGGAAAAAATCACCGCACTTTATCCGCAAGGGGCTGATGTACAAGTAACGGATTTTATTGATGATATGGCAGAAGCCTATGGCTGGGCGGATATTGTGATTTGCCGTTCTGGCGCATTAACGGTGTGTGAACTTGCTGCCGTAGGAACGCCCGCAATTTTCGTGCCATTCCAACATAAAGACAGACAACAATATTTGAATGCAAAATATTTAGCGGACGTGGGCGCAGCTAAGATTATCGAACAAAAAGATCTCACGCCAGAAGCATTGATTGAGATGTTGAACCAATTTGATCGCAGCCAATTATTAACAATGGCAGAGAAAGCCAAGGCAATGGCAACGCCACAATCGGCTCAGCAAGTGGCTGAGGTGATTATGGCAGTAGCAAAATAAGAAGAAAGGCAAGAGGCAGAGCAATGAAAGAATTTCAAAAACGAGTAAGACAAACCGTGCCAGAAATGCGCCGCGTGAAACAAATTCATTTTGTCGGTATTGGTGGTGCGGGAATGGGCGGTATCGCGGAAGTCTTGTTGAATGAGGGTTACCAAGTAACAGGATCGGATATTGCGGAAAATGCAGTAACGCAACGTCTAAGTGCGTTAGGTGCAAAAATTTATTTTTCTCACCAAGCAGCCAATGTTGATGGCGCGAGTGTGGTGGTGGTATCCAGCGCCATTAAAGATGATAACGTAGAAGTGGTGGAAGCGCACAATAACCGTATTCCTGTGATTCAACGTGCGCAAATGTTAGCGGAAATTATGCGTTTCCGTCACGGCATTGCCATTGCAGGAACACACGGTAAAACCACCACAACTGCAATGATCTCAATGATTTATGCGCAAGCAGGGCTTGATCCAACGTTCGTCAATGGTGGATTGGTGAAATCAGCTGGCACAAATGCTCATTTGGGGGCAAGCCGTTATTTAATTGCTGAAGCGGACGAAAGCGATGCGTCTTTTTTACACTTACAACCAATGGTTTCGGTGGTAACCAATATTGAGCCTGATCATATGGAAACCTATCACGGTGATTTTGAAGAAATGAAACAAACCTATGTGAATTTCTTACATAATTTACCGTTTTATGGCTTAGCGGTAATGTGTGCAGATGATCCTGTGCTACTTGAGTTGATTCCAAAAGTTGGGCGTCAAGTGATCACTTATGGCTTTAGCGAAAATGCAGATTATCGCATTGAAGATTATCAGCAAACAGGCTTCCAAGGGCATTACACCGTGGTTACTCCACAAGGTGAACGCGTCAATGTATTGCTTAATGTACCGGGTAAGCATAATGCGTTAAATGCAACCGCAGCCTTTGCCGTGGCGAAAGAAGAAGGCATTGGCAATGAGGCTATTTTAGCTGCCTTGGCCGATTTCCAAGGCGCAGGACGCCGTTTTGATCAGCTTGGTCAGTTTATTCGTCCTAACGGAAAAGTGATGTTAGTGGACGATTATGGGCATCACCCAACAGAAGTGGGTGTAACCATTGAAGCAGCGAAAAAAGGCTGGGAAAACAAACGAATTGTGATGATTTTCCAACCGCACCGTTATTCGCGTACCCGTGATTTGTTTGATGATTTTGTGCAAGTGTTATCCCAAGTTGATGTGCTATTAATGCTTGATGTGTATGCCGCAGGTGAAGCGCCAATCGCAGGGGCAGATAGCCGTTCGTTATGCCGTTCTATTCGTAATTTAGGTAAAGTTGATCCGATTTTTGTGGCTGAACAAGAAAGTCTTGCGGAAATTTTGGATCAGGTTATTCAAGACGGTGATTTAATTTTGGCGCAAGGCGCTGGCAATGTGAGTAAACTATCCCGTCAATTAGCCGATAAGTGGACAGAAAATTAATTGGAAGTAGTATGAAAAAAACATTAAAACAAGAAAAAATTGCCGTGTTACTTGGCGGAACTTCTGCCGAGCGTGAGGTTTCACTTAATTCAGGCGAAGCCGTGCTTAATGCGTTAAAAAGCCTTGGTTATGACGCGCACCCGATCGATCCGAAAACCTTTCCTGTGGCGGAATTAAAACAACAGGGCTTTGATCGTGTTTTCAATATTTTGCACGGACGTGGTGGGGAAGACGGCACAATGCAAGGCTTGCTTGAGCAAATTGGTATTCCTTACACAGGCTGTGGGGTAATGGCATCTGCCTTAACAATGGATAAAATGCGAACGAAAATGCTGTGGAAAGCTTTTGGTTTGCCTGTGGCAAATATGGAAATCGTAACAAAATCAACAGTATCCGAACTAAATCCTGCGGCAGTTGTCGAAAAATTAGGTCTGCCGTTAATGGTAAAACCTTCGTTGGAGGGTTCAAGTGTAGGGCTAAGAAAAGTCAATCAACTTGATGAATTACAAAGTGCGGTGGAATTTGCCTTAGGTTTTGATGATACCATTTTGATTGAAGAATGGCTTGCAGGTGATGAATTTACTGTGCCTGTTTTAGATAATGAAGTGTTGCCTTCAATTAAAATCGTGCCTGAAGGTGAATTTTATGATTATGAAGCGAAATATGTTTCCGATAATACGCAATATTTTTGCCCAGCAGGTTTAACTGAAGAACGTGAGCAAGAATTGCGTCAATTAGTGAAACGTGCTTATGATGCGGTAGGTTGCCGTGGTTGGAGTCGTATTGATGTGATGATGGACGGTGATGGACAATTCCGCTTAGTGGAAGTGAACACCAACCCAGGAATGACCAGCCATAGTTTATTCCCGAAATCAGCAGCAACCGTAGGCTATTCTTTTGAACAGCTTGTAGAGAGAATTTTGGAGCTTAGTGTTTAATGAAGTTATGGCGACATAAAGCGACACAAAGCATACGCACTGGAGAGCCAAGATCTCGCTTTTTTATGCAGGTCAAGCCATTAATTGTGCTATTATGTCTAGGGTTAATGTTTTATGTTTACTCAAATTGGCAAAATTGGCTCGAAAAACTAGATGATCGCCCTATTAGTGCCTTTAATCTCGTAGGAACACCAGCATTCACCACTGATGAAGATGTGCGTGATATGCTGATAAAAATGGGCGATCTTAAAGGTTTCTTTGGGCAAGATGTGAGTTTAGTGCGTGAGCAAATCCAAAAAATGCCTTGGGTTAAACAAGCCGTAGTGAGAAAAATCTGGCCTGACCGACTAAACATTTTGGTCAGTGAATATACGCCTGTCGCCGTTTGGAACGATAATGAATTTTTATCTAGCGATGGCGTGGTATTCAAATTGCCAGTGGATAAATTACAGGATAAAAATTTACCGCACTTAGCAGGGCCGGATTATCAGAGTTTAGTGGTGCTAGAGGCGTGGAAAAAGATTTATCAAGATCTAAAAACGAAAGGATTAACATTAAAATCCGTCGCCATTGATGATCGAGAGGCTTGGCAATTAGAACTTGATAATGGCGTATTATTAAAATTGGGACGGGGAGAATGGAAAAGCAAACTCGATCGTTTTGCCACCATTTATCCGCAAATTGAAGTTCCTGAAAATAAAAAGTTATCCTATGTCGATCTCCGCTATAAAGTAGGGGCTGCCGTAGGAATGGTTGATATAAACGAATAATTTTACCTGATAAGAAGTTAGAAAATGGCAAAGATTGTGGAATCAAAAACGATTGTTGGATTGGAAGTCGGTACTTCTAAAGTCGTCGCTGTTGTGGGTGAAGTGTTGCCAGACGGCGTAGTGAATATCTTAGGCGTGGGAAGCTGCCCTTCCAAGGGCATTGATAAAGGTAGCATTACTGACCTAAACGCAGTGGTTACCTCAATTCAACGAGCAATCGAGGCGGCGGAATCTGTGGCAGATTGCCAAATTATAAGCGTTACCTTAGCCATTACGGGCGATCACATTCAAAGCTTAAATGAAAGCGGTTTTGTGCCGATTGCTGAAGGTGAAGTTACACAAGAGGAAATTGATTCCGCAATGCACACAGCCAGCTCAGTGAGAATGGGCGAAGGGCTTTCCTTATTGCATATTATTCCGCAAGAATATGCCGTAGATAAACAGGTAAATATTAAAGATCCTTTAGGCTTACAGGGCGTTCGTTTAAAAGCGCAAGCACATTTGATTGCCTGTCATCAGGATTGGCAAAACAACCTTAAAAAAGCGGTAGAGCGCTGTAAATTAAAAGTAGATAAAATCGTTTATTCGGGCGTGGCATCAGGTTGCTCCGTACTAACAGAAGATGAAAAAGATCTTGGCGTATGCTTAATTGATTTCGGCGCTGGCACAATGGACATTGTGGTTTACACCAACGGCGCATTGCGTTTTAGTAAAGTAATTCCTTATGCAGGAAATCGTGTTACCGATGACATCGCCTATGCCTGTGAAACCTCAAGAACAGAAGCTGAACGCATTAAAGTGAATTACAGCAGTGCGTGGAATCCGCCATCTTCACACCCAGAAAAACGAATTGAAGTGGCAGGCATCGGTGGACGTGCGCCGCGTGTGCTAACAAAAGAACAATTATCAGTTGCGACTTCTGCGCGTTATGAAGAATTATTAGGCTTAGTTCGCCAAGAATTAAACCAATTACAGTACGAACTTGAAAGCAAACAAATGAAGTTTGAATTAATTGCAGGTATTGTAATTACTGGTGGTGGCGCACAGATTGAAGACTTAAAACAATGTGCAACGAAAGTGTTTGGAATGCAAGTGCGTATCGGTAGCCCACTAAATATTACCGGCTTAACCGATTATGTAAATAAACCGCAATATTCTACTGTTGTGGGGTTATTACAATATAACCATAATGATGAAGATGAAAGCCCAATTAACGAACAATATGGATCAGGAGAGAGTTTCTTAGGGGTATTCTGGTCAGGATTGAAAAAAGTTGTAAATAAAGTGCGGTCAGAATTTTAACCACTTTTATTTAAAATGGGAGAAACAAAATGAATGATACATTATTGATCAGCGTGCTTGGTATCGGAACTTATGGCACAAAAGCACTCCATATGATTATGGATAAAATGCAGAAAAACGATCAAGACGATACGTTCATTACCGCATCAAATAGCAATGAATTTGCGTTTTATGCCATAGATAACGATAAAGACGTGCTTAATTCAAGTAACGCGCAAGATAGCTTATTGCTCAGTGATGAATTAAATCAAGAATCTTTGGCGGATCAACAAGTAGAAAAAAATTACGCCAAATGGTAGGCGATAGCGATTTCGTTATTTTGGTTTCAGTCATTGGTGGTAACACATCGTCAATGGTGATTGCAGCGGTTGCAGATAGACTTAACACAATGAAAATCCCAATGGCGGCGGTAGTCGTGAAACCGTTTGATTTTGAAGGGCAAAAACGCATCAATAATGCAGAGATTGCGATCAGCAAATTGGAAAAATTAGTTACAACCCTTAAAGTGTTAAATAATAACGAAGTGATCGCAAAAACTGATAATCAACCTTTAAAACAACTGTTTGCCCAAGCGGATAGTGAATTGGTTGAGTTCGTATTAAGTTTTAGTGAAAAACATTTTATTGCTTAAGAATAAAAGTGCGGTGGAAAATTTACGATTTTTTCGACTTCTTTTATTATTTTTGGGAATTTTTAGCAATAAAGTGCGGTCAGAATTTTGAGAATTTTTATTTTTCATCTACAATAAGAGCAATTTAAGTTTTAATTTTGTGCCAGCAAATCTTGGCATTAACGGAGAATAACTATGTTTGAACCAGTGGATTATGATCTTGGTGATATGAACGGCGCATTGATTAAAGTCGTTGGTGTTGGCGGTGGTGGCGGTAACGCCGTAAACCATATGGTTGCTAATATGATTAAAAACGATATTGGTGGCACATTAGTGGGCGCTGATGAATTAGCTTTCCCAACAACAAATGACGAACACGATAGAATTATTTTCTATGCCGTAAACACAGATGCGCAAGCATTGCGTAAAAGCAATGTGCAACAAACTGTTCAAATCGGTGGTTCAACAACCAAAGGACTTGGCGCGGGTGCGAACCCAAATGTAGGGCGTAAAGCCGCAGAAGATGATCAAGATGCCATTCGTGCAATGCTTGAAGGGGCTGATATGGTGTTTATCGCCGCAGGTATGGGCGGTGGTACAGGAACAGGTGCTGCACCAATCGTTGCGCAAATTGCAAAAGAATTAGGTATTTTGACTGTTGCCGTAGTAACCAAGCCTTTCTCATTTGAAGGTAGAAAGCGTATGCAATTCGCTGAGATGGGAATTAAAGAGCTGTCTAAACACGTTGATTCTTTGATCATCATTCCAAATGAGAAGTTATTAAAAGTATTAGGTAAAAACATCAGCTTAGTGAATGCTTTTGCTGCTGCAAATGATATTCTCCGTAATGCAGTAACAGGTATTTCCGATATGATTACTTCTCCGGGTCTAATCAACGTGGACTTTGCAGACGTTCGTACCGTAATGTCTGAAATGGGGCGTGCAATGATGGGATCGGGCGTTGTTCAAGGTGAAGCTGGTGATGGACGTGCAGAAAAAGCGGCACAAGAAGCGGTTGCTAGCCCATTATTGGAAGATGTGGATTTAGCCGGCGCAAGAGGGGTGCTTGTTAATGTTACCGCAGGTTTTGACCTAACCTTAGACGAATTTACCGTGGTGGGTGATACAATCAAAGCCTTTGCTTCAGAAGAAGCTACTGTTGTGGTGGGAACAACCTTAGTGCCAGATATGACAGATGAATTGCGCGTAACGATTGTTGCAACGGGTATTGGTGATATTGATGAGCCAGATATTCAAATTGCACCGCGTACCGCACCATTAGGTCAGCCGATGCAAAAAGCAAATCCAGAACCATTTGGGCAACAGCAGGCAACAGGTTATCAGCCACATAATCCACAACAAGGACAAATGCCAAATCGCCCTGCGGATTTAACGAATCGAAATATTTTAGATACGCCAATTACTGATCGCTTAAATTCTCTTAAAAGAGAAGACGGTTTAGTGAATGCGAACAGTTTTATGCGCAAACCAGAAGATAAATAAAGGAATAAATCTTATTGTCATACAATGGATTTAGAAAACATTATGATTAAACAAAGAACCTTAAAACAGAGTATTAAAGTAACAGGCGTGGGGCTACATAGTGGCAACAAAGTAACCCTAACCTTACGCCCAGCAATGGCAAATACTGGGGTGATTTACTGCCGTACGGATTTAAACCCACCGGTAACGTTCCCAGCCAACGCAAATGCCGTGCGTGATACAATGCTTTGTACTTGTTTGATAAATGAAGAAGGCATTCGTATTTCGACCGTAGAACATTTGAATGCTGCGCTTGCAGGCTTAGGCATTGATAATGTGATTATTGAAGTGGACGCGCCAGAAATTCCAATTATGGACGGCAGTGCAAGCCCATTCATTTATCTTTTATTAGATGCAGGCA
Source organism: Avibacterium gallinarum (assembly GCF_002921135.1). Classification (GTDB taxonomy): domain Bacteria; phylum Pseudomonadota; class Gammaproteobacteria; order Enterobacterales; family Pasteurellaceae; genus Avibacterium; species Avibacterium gallinarum. The sequence goes on from NZ_PQVJ01000021.1 coordinate 67,012, forward strand.
TTGAAGAACAAAATGCAGCAAAAAAATTTATTCGCGTGAAAAAGCCAATTCGTGTGGAAGACGGCGATAAATGGGCAGAATTTAAACCTTACAATGGTTTCCGTTTAGATTTCACCATTGATTTCAATCACCCTGCGATTGGTAAAGATGTGCGTAATTATGTAATGGATTTCTCCGCACAAGCGTTCGTACAACAAATTAGCCGTGCAAGAACCTTTGGTTTTATGAAAGACATTGAATATTTACAATCACAAGGTTTAGCGTTAGGTGGTAGCCTAGATAACGCTATTGTGCTTGACGATTATCGCATCTTAAATGAAGATGGTCTTCGCTTTAAAGATGAACTAGTGCGCCACAAGATGCTTGATGCTATTGGTGATTTATATATGTGTGGTTATAACATCATCGGTGATTTCAAAGCCTATAAATCAGGACACGGCTTAAATAACAAATTATTAAGAGCCTTGCTTGAAGATCAAGAGGCGTGGGAGTTTGTTACCTTTGAAGATAAACAGCAAGTACCACAAGGCTATCTCGCGCCAAATCAAGTATTTATCTAAATCGTAAAACGAATAAAGCCATATTAAAAAATATGGCTTTATTTTTCACCGCACTTTATTTTATTCACTTTTTTCCATTTCTATCCGTTTCACAATATCTTGCAAAATCGTTTTTAATTTTTCAAAAACAAATAATACTCGCTCACTCACCACACTTTGATAAGGGCGATATAAATAAAGCTGCCATTTTTGTTTTTCCACCTCTGGAAACAGTTCTACCAATTTGCCTTGATCAATATAAGGCTGGCATAAAATATCAACCAGCTGCGAGCAAGTTCGCCCCACCAAAGCGGATTGCAATTCGCTATACATATCAGAAGCCAAAAATTTCGGGTGAGTTGGAATAAAATGCTGTTGAGTATTAATTTGCCAGTGCCAAATGCGTTTTAGTTTCGGGTTAATCAAGCCACTGAGTGGGTAGTTTAACGCCAGATCTTGCAGGCTTTCAGGCGTGCCTAAGCGTTGCAATAATTTCGGTGCGGCAACAATTTTTTCTTGCAAGGTGAAGATGTGGTGTGCAATCCAATCTTGCTCAGGCTCAAGACAGACACGCAGCCCAATATCAATTTGATCATCAATGGTTTTCAGCTTATCTAGAGAAACACGCCAATCAATGACCAAATTAGGATAGGGTTCAAGTGCGGTCAATAATTCATACAAAACCTGATCATTATAGGGCATTGGCGGCAGGGTAATTCGCACAATGCCTTGCATTGCTTTATCATTAATTTTTTGCGAAGAAAACAACCGCTCGCTATCAGCCAATAGCTGTTGCGCTTGGGGCAGAAATTGTTCGCCAAATTCGGTGAGTTTAATGCTACGCGTATTACGTTGAAACAAACGTTCACCCAGCAGACTCTCTAGCTCGGCAATCATTCGGGTTACCACTTGTGGCGATACCGCAAGGCGTTGTGCAGCTTCGCGAAAATTTAAGGTTTCACTGGCAACACTAAAATAACGAAGTGCATCAAGTTTATTCATATTATTCCTTTTTTGCGAATAGTCTATTCCGATTTTATCCCTTTTCAATGTAATTATCTAGGGATAGAATGCACGCCAGAAAAAACGCTAAAACGGTTTTTCATAGTGAACTTTATAAGATAAAAACTTTTGGAGAGTAAAATGACAGATTTAAGTAAAAACCCCGTGGCGGATCGTGCTGAACACAATGCGTTCTTCCCATCAGAATATTCTTTAACACAATATACCAGCAAAAAAACAGATTTTGACGGTTTCAAATTCGATAAACCTTATACTGGAGGTAAACACAAAGTATTAATGATCGGTACAGATGAGCGTTATATCGAAATGCAAAACGGTAAATTATTCTCAACAGGTAACCACCCCGTTGAAATGTTATTACCTATGTTGCATATGCACCACGCTGGTTTTGAAATTGATGTAGCAACCTTATCAGGTAACCCAGTTAAATTAGAAATTTGGGCAATGCCAGAAGAAGATAAAGCGGTAATGGATTTATATAACCAATACTTGCCAAAATTAGTAAATCCGAAAAAATTAGAAGACATTTTACCTGAAGTGTTAGCGGAAGATTCACCTTATATCGCCGTATTTATCCCAGGCGGCCACGGCGTATTAGCTGGCGTGCCACACAGCAAAGACGTGAAAAAAGTGTTAGATTGGGCATTAAATAAAGATAAACACGTGATCACTTTATGTCACGGCCCAGCGTCTTTATTAGCGGCTGGCGTAGGCGAAAAAGCGGAAGATTTCCCATTCAAAGGCTATGAGCTTTGTGTGTTCCCAGATTCATTAGATGAAGGCGCAAACCAAGCAATCGGCTATATGCCAGGTAAATTACAATGGTTAGTGGGTGAAAACCTTGCTAAATTAGGCGTGAAAATTATGAACGAAGGCATCACAGGTCAAGTTCACAAAGATCGCAAATTGCTTACAGGCGACAGCCCATTAGCATCAAATAACTTAGGGATTTTAGCTGCTGATGAATTATTGAAAGCAGTGAAATAACCGAAAGGGCGGTGTAAAATTGAGAAAATTTTCACCGCTCTTTTTTATTTAATAAGATCAATGAAATAAGGAATAACAATGAGCAATAATATTCAAGGTAAAGTGGTATTAATCACAGGGGCGTCAAGTGGATTAGGTGAAGAAACCGCGCGCCATTTAGCGTCATTAGGGGCAAAAGTGGTGTTAGGCGCAAGACGCTTAGAGCGTTTACAAGCCCTTGCTGAGCAAATTCAACAGCAAGGTGGCGAAGCCGTTGTAGTGCAAATGGACGTATCAAAACGTGAAGACGTAGAAAAATTGGCACAAGCCGCATTACAACAATTTGGTCGCATTGATGTGTTAATCAACAACGCGGGCATTATGCCGGGCGCGGTGATGAGTGCATTAAAAGTGGACGAATGGGATCGAATGATTGATGTGAATATCAAAGGCGTGCTATACGGCATTGCGGCGGTGCTGCCAACAATGCTTGCACAAAATTCAGGGCATATCATCAATCTTTCTTCTGTGGCTGGTTTGAAAGTGTCATCGGGCGGCGGCACGGTATATAGTGCCACAAAA
>NZ_PQVJ01000022.1 GCF_002921135.1 Avibacterium gallinarum
TTCGCTGTGAAAGCCATTAGCGAAGGGTTGCGAGCGGAAATGGCAGGACATAATATCCGCGTAACCACCCTTTACCCAGGGGCGATTGAAAGCGAATTAAAATTCAGCAGCAGCGATCCAGAATCTCGCGAACGCGTGCAAAAATTCTATGCTGCCCACGAAATTCCAGCCAGCTCCATTGCCCGTGCCATTGCTTATGCGGTGGAACAGCCAGACAACGTTGCCGTGAATGAAATCACCGTTCGCCCAACGGTGCAAGAGTTTTAATTTACCCCATTTTTATCACAGAATGCCGTTTTTTAACGGCATTTTCATTGGAGAAAATAATGAAAACAGCATTAGTTGTAGGTGCAACGGGCGTGGTGGGCAAGGCCTTAGTGGAATTATTATGCGAAGATCCGCGCTATCAACAGATTATCCTTTGGGTTCGCCGAGCGGTAACCTTTTCTCACCCCAAAATTCTTGTTCAACAAATTGATTTTGATCAGCTTGAAAATATAACTATGCCTGCAGTGGACGAAGTCTTTTGCACCCTTGGCACTACCTTGAAAAAAGCGGGTAGCAAAGCACAGTTTCTTAAAGTGGACGTGCAATATCCCATCGCCTTGGCAACCTTAGCCAAACAAGCGAATGCACCTTGTTTTGTTTTTGTATCAGCGATCGGCGCCAATGTTCAGTCAAACTTGTTTTATTACCAAGCCAAAGGAAAAGCGGAACAGGCACTCACAGCATTACAACTAAATTGCTTGCAAATTACGCGGCCTTCATTAATTCTAGGCGAACGTGCTGATTTTCGTTTAGGAGAAAAGATCGCAGCGTGGCTGTTTAAATTTTTACCAGCCAATGTCCTTGCGGATTATCGCTCAATGACAGGGCAGCAAATTGCGGAAAAATTAATTGAACAAGCGCAAGATCATCAGGAAAAAGTAAAAATCTATTATCCAAGTAAAATGTAAGGAAAATAAAATGCCACAAACAACACCACACAGAATGCAACAAATTAATATGCGAGAAGCGGGCGCGCCCGATGTGTTATTTATAGAACAAGCTGCCGTTCCCACTCCGCAAGCAGGTGAGCTGCTGGTTAAAGTGGCTTATGCTGGAGTAAATCGCCCTGATATTATGCAGCGCCAAGGGTTGTATCCAATGCCTAAAGGCGTTACGCCCATTATGGGCTTGGAGCTTTCAGGCACAGTGGTTGCGGTGGGTGAAGGTGTGAGTGAATTTCAGCTAGGCGATAAAGTTTGCGCTTTAACGGACGGTGGTGCTTATGCCGAATATTGCCTTGTGCCAGCCAGCCAAGCCTTACCCGTTCCTAAAAATTATTCGTTGCTAGAAGCCGCCGCGCTGCCCGAAACGATTTTCACCGTTTGGGGAAATTTGTTTATGCAACAACAGGTTAAAGCAGGGGAAAGTCTGTTAGTTCACGGCGGAACAAGTGGCATTGGATTAACGGCGCTCGCTATCGCACAAAGCCTAGGCATTAAAACCTACGCTACCGTAGGCAATGCAGAAAAATGTGCCGTTGTTGAACAATATGGTGCGGTTGCGATTAATTATAAAACGCAAGATTTCGCCGAAGTTATTCAAAGTGCGGGCGGAATTGACGCGATTTTAGATGTGGTCGGCGCGAGTTATTTCCAACGAAATTTAGCTTGCTTAAAACAAAATGGCAGATTGTTTTTAATCGGTTTTATGGGCGGTGCAGTAGCACAAAACGTAGATTTATTACAAATCGCCTTAAAACGCGCCCATATCACTGGATCAACAATGCGTAGCCGCACTAAAGCTGAAAAAGCGGAAATCGCACAATCGCTACAACAAAATGTTTGGGGCAAATTAGAAAACGAACAAATCGCCAAGCCAATAATTCATCAAGTGTTTGATTTTAAAGATGTTCAACAAGCGCACCAAGAAATGGATAAAGGCACGCATATTGGCAAGGTGATGTTGGCGTTTGGTAAGGGGGAATAGGGCGATTTATTTTTAGGTGCATTGATTTTCTTTGTGATAAATAAGTAATTAGCCAAACGATAAAGTGCGGTGATTTTTCAATGAATTTTAAAAATTCAAAAAATTCTCACCGCACTTTAAAATTCACCTTAACTACATTCTCAATTCAAATCACTGAAAGAAACACACATTCATTTGATCTCAAATAAAATCTTGTTTATCCTACCCCAATCCCCTATAACCGAGATAACAAAATGGCACTGGATTTAGCAGAAATTAGACAACAAATCACCCAAATTGACCGCAGTTTATTGAAACTACTTTCGGAGCGTCATCGTTTGGCTTATGACGTGGTGCGTAGTAAGGAAATCACGCAGAAAGCCTTGCGTGATGTGGAGCGTGAGCAACAATTATTACAAGAATTGATTCAATTTTCTGAAAATGAAAATTATCAGCTTGATCCACAATATATCACGCAAATTTTCCAGAAAATTATTGAAGATTCTGTGCTGACTCAGCAAGCCTATTTGCAAAAGAAACTCAATGAACAGCGTGAGCAAAATAGCCACATTGCTTTCTTGGGTAAACGCGGATCTTATTCTCATCTTGCGGCACGCAGTTATGCAACCCGTTATCAAAAACCGTTCATTGAGCTGAGTTGTAGCTCTTTCGAGCAAGTGTTTGAAAAAGTGCAAAATGGCGAGGCGGATTACGGCATTTTGCCGCTGGAAAACACGACTTCAGGTTCAATTAATGAAGTCTATGATTTGTTACAGCATACGGATTTATCGCTTATTGGTGAATTGGCATACCCGATCAAACATTGCGTACTCGCAACGGAACACAGTGAGTTAAGCCAAATTGAAACCCTATACAGCCATCCGCAAGTGATCCAGCAATGCAGCCAGTTTATTCGTAGCCTTGATCGTGTACATATCGAATATTGCGAAAGCAGCTCGCACGCAATGCAGTTAGTGGCAAGCCTGAACAAGCCAAATATTGCGGCATTGGGGAATGAAGATGGCGGTCATCTTTATGGCTTACGCGTGCTGAAAAGCAACATTGCCAACCAAGAGAATAACATCACACGTTTTATTGTGATTGCCAAAGAACCTGTGGTGGTATCGCCACAAATTCACACTAAAACCCTGTTATTAATGACGACAAATAAACGCCAAGCAGGCTCACTGGTGGACGCGTTATTGGTGTTTAAAAAACATAATATTAATATGACGAAACTGGAATCCCGCCCGATTTATGGTCAGCCGTGGGACGAAATGTTTTATCTTGAAATTGATGCCAACATCAACAACCCAGAAGTGCAACAAGCGTTAGAAGAATTGCAAGAACACAGCAACTACCTAAAAATTCTCGGCTGCTATCCGAGTGAGATTGTAAAGCCTGTGGAAGTAAATTAAGCAGGTAAAATCTAAAAATACAAGGCATAATAGATAAAAGTGCGGTGGAAAAATTTAAAAAATTTCCACCGCACTTATTTTTTGATAAGAAATTAAATGTTCCAGCCACCTAAGTAGAATGCTAATAATGCGACTGCGATTAACACTGTGCCGATATTGAGTTTTTTCACTTCACCGCTGATGATTCGCCCAATCACAAGAGTAGCAAAACCAAGCATAATGCCAGTGACGATATTTGCAGTAAGAACGATGAATACCGCGCAAACTAAGCCGCTCATTGCGCCGATGAAATCAGAAAAATCTAATTTGTTTACGTTGCTAAGCATTAGTAAGCCCACATACATTAACGCTGGTGCGGTGGCATAGCTAGGCACAAGGCTCGCGAGTGGTTGGAAAAAGAGCATTAATAGGAATAACACGCCCACGACAATGGCTGTGATCCCGGTTTTACCGCCAGCGGCTGTACCTGCGGCAGATTCAATATATACCGCAGCCGGTGCTGTACCAAATAAGCCGGAGAATAAGCTACTTACGGAGTCAGAAGTTAAGGCTTTGCCGCCGTTGATGATTTGTCCGTCTTTATCCAATAAATTGGCTTGCCCTGCTACGGCACGGATTGTCCCTGTCGCATCAAATACCGCCGTCATTACTAAGGCGAACACCACAGGCAAGATGGCAGGTTGTAATGCACCCATTAAATCAAGTTCAAGGAACAATGATTGCTCACCAAAAGTTGGCATTTTGAATAATTCACCGCTGAATTTCACATTAGGATCAACCGCCAAACCGATAAGCGTGATCGCAATAATCACCCACAAAATACCGCCTTTGATTTGCAATCTTTCTAAGCCGATGATTGCTGCTAATCCTGCAAGGGAAATTAACACAGGGAATGTGGTGAAATCACCAAGTTTCACTGGCAAGCCTGCTTGGTTGCCCACCACAATGCCCACGCCATTGGCCGCGATTAATAATAAAAATAAACCAATTCCAATGCCTGCGCCCTGTGCAATACTGGCTGGCAAGTTGCGTAAAATCCACGCACGAATGCCTGTTGCAGAAATTAAGGTAAACACGATCCCCATAAAGAATACAGCACCCAGTGCGACAGGAACGCTTACGCCTTGCCCTAATACAAGGCTAAATGCGGTAAACGCGGTTAATGAGATAGCACAACCAATGGCCATTGGCGCGTTTGCCCATAAGCCAATAAGGATAGAGCCTAAGCCCGATACCAAACAGGTGGCGATAAACACGCTTTCAGGGGGAAAGCCTGCGGCGCTCAGCATATTTGGCACCACAATCACGGAGTACACCATTGCCAAGAAGGTGGTTAAACCTGCGATAATTTCTTGGCGCACCGTTGAGCCACGCTTGGTGATCTCAAAAAGTTTTTCTGCGAACATAAATTTCCTTTCGTTAATAAAGTTAAAATAAAATCTTGTTGAAAAAATGGCGCTATTTTACAGAAAAGAAAAGAATAGTAAACGTTTGCTTAATAGAAAGTGCGGTGATTTTTACGGAAATTTTTGGGCTTGTTTGACAAATCGTTTATAATAACGCGCAATAATCGTAATAATAATCAAAGCGAGGAAAAAATGGCTATCTTAGTAACTGGCGGTGCGGGCTACATTGGCTCTCATACCGTTGTGGAATTATTAGATACTGGCAAAGACGTGGTGGTGCTGGATAATTTATCCAACTCTTCTGCGAAATCATTACAACGTGTGGAAGAAATCACGGGCAAAGCGGTGAAATTCTACCAAGGTGATGTGTTAGATCGTGCAATGTTGCAGAAAATCTTTGCAGAAAACCAAATTGATTCCGTAATCCATTTTGCCGGTTTGAAAGCCGTGGGTGAAAGCGTGCGTAAGCCAATCGAATATTATATGAACAATGTAACAGGCTCATTAGTATTAGTCGATGAAATGCGCAAGGCTGGCGTGTGGAATTTAGTGTTTAGCTCATCAGCAACTGTCTATGGTGATCCTGAAATTGTGCCAATTACCGAACAATGCAAAGTGGGTGGCACGACCAATCCTTACGGCACATCGAAATTGATGGTAGAACAAATTTTGACGGATGTTGCCAAGGCAGAAGATAAATTTAGCTTTACCATTTTGCGTTATTTCAACCCAGTGGGCGCGCACCACAGCGGCTTGATCGGTGAGGATCCAGCAGGTATTCCAAATAATTTATTGCCTTATATTAGCCAAGTGGCTATCGGCAAATTACCGCAACTTTCCGTCTTTGGAAGTGATTATGACACCCACGATGGTACGGGCGTGCGTGATTATATCCACGTTGTGGATCTAGCAATTGGGCATTTAAAAGCCTTAGATCGTCATCAAAACGATGCGGGATTGCACATTTATAACCTTGGCACAGGCACAGGTTATTCCGTGTTGGATATGGTGAAAGCCTTTGAGCAAGCCAACGATATTCAAATTCCGTATCAATTAGTGGCGCGCCGTCCGGGGGATATTGCAACGTGCTATTCCGATCCTTCTCTTGCCGCCAAAGAATTAGGCTGGAAAGCGGAGCGTGGCTTAACGGAAATGATGCAAGACACTTGGAATTGGCAAAAAAAGAACCCGCAAGGGTATCGTGATTAATCGTTAATCTCATTGTGCTGTAAGGAAACTTACAGCACAATTTGTTTGAAAAACACACCGCACTTTATGGCTATGACCACACAACCGAATTTATTTTCACAAATTTTCAGCCGTAATATGCTAATCTGCGTATTCACGGGATTTAGCTCGGGTTTACCCCTCTATGTTCTGGTTTCTTTGTTACCCATTTGGTTACGCGCAGAAAATGTCGATCTCAAAACCTTGGGCTATTTCACCCTAATAATGCTTCCTTTTTCGTGGAAGTTTGTCTGGGCGCCCTTGCTTGATCGCTTTGTGCCGCCTTTTTTAGGTCGCCGCCGCGGCTGGATGCTGATCTCACAAATTTTATTGTTAATCAGCTTGGCATTATTTGGCTTTTTAGATCCAAGCAAACAATTTGGACTCAGTTTAATCGCCGCTTTGGGCGTGCTTTGCTCCTTCTTTTCCGCCACGCAAGACATTGTGCTAGATGCCTATCGGCGAGAAATTTTAACCGACAATGAATTAGGTTTAGGCAACTCCATTCACGTTAATGCTTATCGTATTGCTGGCCTTATCCCCGGTTCGCTTTCATTGATTTTGGCGGATCATTTTCCTTGGCAAACGGTGTTTATCATTACCGCAATGTTTATGTTGCCGGGGATTTTAATGTGTCTATTTTTAAGTACCGAACCTAATATTGCGCTAAAAAAACACCGCACTTTAGAAGAAAGTGTTATCGAACCTTTCCGCGAATTTTTTCAACGCAAAGGCGTTTGGTCAGCCTTAGGGATTTTGGCGTTTATTTTTCTGTATAAATTAGGCGATAGTATGGCAACGGCGCTGATTTCCCCTTTCTATTTAGATATGGGATTTAGCAAAACCCAGATCGGTTTGGTGGTGAAAAATGCCTCTTTATGGCCAATGGTGGTCGCTAGTATTCTAGGTGGGGTTTTAATGCTGAAAGTGGGCATTAACCGCGCCTTATGGTTATTTGGATTTGTGCAAATTATCACCATTCTTGGCTTTGCCTGGCTCGCCCAACAAGGGCCTTTTGAAACCGTAGATAGCCGCGCCTTATGGTCGCTTAGCCTTGTGGTGGCCGCGGAATATATCGGTATCGGTTTAGGTACGGCCGCCTTTGTTGCCTTTATGGCAAGGGAAACCAATCCCCTTTACACCGCCACTCAGCTTGCCTTATTCACCAGCCTTGCCGCACTGCCAAGAGCCACACTCAACACCCAAGCCGGCGCGTTGATCGATTGGCTGGGTTACTATGATTATTTCTGGCTTTGCTTCTGGCTCGCGATCCCTGGAATGTTATGCTTAGTTAAAGTTGCCCCTTGGAATCAAGTAGAGTAGTACGTCTATTGACGAAGAAATTTAGGAGAAAGTAATGCAATTTCTGAAAAAACTCAGTTTTTTATTAGCAAAATT
>NZ_PQVJ01000023.1 GCF_002921135.1 Avibacterium gallinarum
ATTATTGTGCTGGCGTTAATCACCTTTTATAAACCTGAATTATTCACTTGGGTAAAAGGCGATACGCAGGTTTTCATCATCAGTATTATTATGCTTTCAATGGGAATGACCTTAGGTAAAAAAGATTATCAAGTGTTAGCGCAACGCCCACTGGATATTCTTATCGGTACCATTGTGCAATATACCGTAATGCCTTTTGTGGCGATTGCTATTGCAAAAAGTTTTGATCTTTCTCCAGCACTCACCCTTGGTTTAGTTTTAGTTGGCTCTTGCCCTGGAGGTGTGGCGTCTAACATTATGACGTTCCTATGCAAAGGCGATGTGGCATTTTCAGTGGGAATGACCACCGTTTCAACCTTGCTTGCGCCAGTAATGACGCCATTATTGCTAAATTATTTGGTAGGGCAAAGCGTGGAAATGAACGGCTGGGCAATGTTTAAATTTATGCTTTTAGTCACCGTGTTACCTGTGGCGGTGGGCTCAATTTTAAACATCAGCTTACACCGCAAACAATGGTTCCAAGACATCAAAGCGTTAATGCCGGGTGTAGCAGTGATTAACTTCGCCTTTATTGTAGGCGGCGTGGTCGCGCTTTATGGGGATTACTTCTTACAATCAGGCTTAATGATTTTGCTTTGTATCGTGGTACATAACCTTATCGGCTACGCCCTTGGCTATTCTTCAGGCAAATTGTTTGGAATGAGCTTAGCAAAAAAGAAAACTATTTCCTTGGAAGTGGGAGTGCAAAACGCAGGCTTAGCCACCGGATTAAGTATGAAGTTCTTCCCAACTATTCCAGAATCAGCGGTGGTTTGTGCCGTGGCGTGCGTGTGGCACTCCGTGGCGGGAACGGTTTATGCTAATTTCTTATTATGGGTGGATAAATACCGCAAATCCCCTTCACAAAAGGAACTTGCGGAAGAGATTTCGTGAGAGCAAGGAAAATAAAGTGCGGTGCTTTTTTATGAATTTTTTGCAAATTAGTTAATTTTGATTTTCATCGCCCTTGAGTTTTCGACTTATTAAAGGTATGTTATCGCAGATTTTTTTATAAACGAGGTTGATATGAAGATTATTCTTTTAGGTGCGCCGGGTGCAGGCAAAGGCACACAAGCACAATTTATTATGAACAAATTCGGTATTCCACAAATTTCTACGGGCGATATGTTGCGCGCGGCAATTAAAGCGGGAACAGAATTAGGCAAACAAGCGAAAACCTTAATGGACGCAGGGCAGCTTGTGCCAGATGATTTAATTATTTCGCTCGTGAAAGAGCGTGTTGCACAAGAAGATTGCGCGAAAGGCTTTTTATTAGACGGCTTCCCGCGCACCATTCCGCAAGCGGACGCCTTAAAAAGCGCAGGCATCAGCATTGATTATGTGTTGGAATTTGATGTGCCAGATGAAGTGATTGTTGAGCGAATGAGCGGTCGTCGCGTTCACCAAGCTTCTGGACGTACTTACCACGTTGTGTATAACCCGCCAAAAGTGGAAGGCAAAGATGATGTAACCGGTGAAGATTTAATTATCCGTGCCGATGATAAGCCTGAAACGGTGTTAGATCGTTTGAAAGTGTATCACAACACCACCAAGCCATTAGTGGATTACTACCAAGCTGAAGCCAAAGCGGGCAATACGAAATATTTCCGTTTAGACGGCACGCAAAAAGTGGAAGAAGTGAGCGCTGAATTAGATAAAATTCTCGCTTAATTTCCACCGCACTTTATCAATCCCCTTGATTTCAAGGGGATTTTTTATGCGCTATTATTCCTTCTTCCGCCAATAAGTGGCAAATCGTGGCAGCCCTTTTTGTGTCAAACCACGGTATTTGTAGGTAATGATTGAACCGATTGGCGGTGGATTTTCTCTATCCGTTAATTTAAAACCTGAACCGATACGAAATTCCCCACGCTGATTTTTACAAGTAATCGCACCGAGTTTATCAGCAAATTGCCCCTTGCCTTTATGGTGTGCAATCACTTCACATTCTTCATCAAGTGCGGTCTTTAATTTCAAAATTTGCTGACTGCGTTTGTTTTCATAAGGCGCGTTAGGGTTACGCAGCACCAAGCCTTCCCCTTGTTTTTGTTCTACTTCACGTAAAAAATCTTGCACTTGGGCATAATGTTCAATTGGAATTTGCTTAATAATTTCAATATGTTGACTTGGGTGCTGGGCTAAATAATTTTCCAACACCGCTAGACGTTCAAATAAATTGCCTTTGGCATTAGGCACATCAAAAACATAGAGCTTTAATTTTTCCCAGCCTTTATCTTTTTGTGAACGTACAATAGAAGAAATTTGCTCAAACGCATTGCGTTGGCTAAACAGTTCACCATCAATGGCAAAAGGCGGAAAATCTTTAATGAAATAATATGGTGGCGTGAGTATTTTATTCTGTCTTGTAAAAAGCTGTTTACCGTCCCAATATCCCCTGATGCCGTCTAGCTTTTCGCTCATCACCCAACCTTGCACATTTTGATTGTGGTAAGTGCCAAGTAGCATTAAATCTGGCGGATTGGCCTTAGCCAATATTGAATATAGCGTGAATAAAATGAGCAGGATACGCTGAATATAAGGCATAATTTTCTCCCCGATGCTTCTGCGCAATAAAAATTTGGTTGGGATATTAAGCGACTTTTTAGCACTTGTGGAAAATGCAATTTGGTTTTGCGATCTCGATCGTAAAAATTATTATGGTTTTAAAAGTGCGGTGGTTTTTGGGGATTTTTTTAGAATATGTGTGAATTTTTTGTTAAAATCACGGCTTTCTATCTAAATATAACTAAAAGAGAGTGATTATGAGCAAACTATTTCCTAATGCACAACTTCGTGATAAAGCCCCCTATCGTTTTGATATTGTTGGCAGTTTTTTACGTCCAGAAAGTTTAAAACAGGCACGCCAACAATGTAGCTGTGGGGATATTTCTTGTGCGGATCTCACCCAAGTGGAAGATAAAGAAATTGCAAATTTAGTGGCGCACCAAAAAGCAGTGGGCTTGCCTGCGGTAACCGATGGAGAGTTTCGCCGTACCTTTTGGCATTTAGATTTCTTAAGTGCGTTAGATGGCGTGGAAGAAGTAGAAGCAGAAAAATTTTCTGTTCAATTTAAGCATCATAATGTTCGTCCTAAAACCTTGAAAATTGTTGATAAAATCGGCTTCTCGGATACTCACCCATTCCTTGAACATTACCGTTCTTTACAGCAAATCGCTGGCGATTATCCCGTTAAATTCACCATTCCATCTCCTTCAATGTTACATTTAATTTGTACGGTGCGTGAAACGGATTATCAGCCAATTGAGCGTTATAAAAACAACAATCAGCAATTACTTGATGATATTGCGGACGCTTATATTAGTGCGATGCAAAAATTCTATGCACTAGGTTGTCGCAACCTGCAATTAGATGACACGAGCTGGGGCGAATTATGCTCTGAAGAAAAACGTCAGGCTTATCAAGAACGTGGCTTTGATTTAGAGCAACTAGCGAAAGATTATGTGTATATGGTGAACCGCATTATTGCCGCGAAACCTGCGGATATGACGATTACAATGCACATTTGCCGTGGTAACTTCCGCTCAACTTGGTTCTCATCGGGCGGCTATGAACCTGTGGCGGAAACCCTATTTGGGCACTGTAACGTTGATGGCTTCTTCCTTGAGTACGATAGCGATCGTTCGGGCGATTTCAAACCATTGCGCTTTATTAAGGATCAGCAAGTCGTGCTAGGTTTGGTTACTTCAAAAGACGGCAATCTTGAAGATAAAAACGAAATCATCAAACGTATTCAAGAGGCCGCACAATATGTGGACATCAACCAGCTTTGTTTAAGCCCGCAATGTGGTTTTGCTTCAACGGAAGAAGGCAATATCCTGACAGAAGAGCAACAATGGAATAAACTGAATTTCATTCGTGAAATTGTTGAGGAAGTTTGGGGTAAGGCATAATTTTTGACCTTTCATTCCTGATGATAGAAGAATACCGCTTTTTTATAGAGCGGTATTATTTTTGCAAATTTTTCTCTTTGTGATTTAGATCACGATTTTCTCTTTTGGTTAAAATTCTATTTCTCTTTGAAGTTAATCTTATTTTATAATAAAAATTATGAAATGATACTTCAAAATAATAGAATTTAGATAGCAAACAGGAGAGAGCTATGCGTTTAATTCCTTTAAAAACCGCCGAGCAAGTTAGCAAATGGGCTGCACGTCATATTGTTGATCGTATTAATGAATTTAAACCAACGGAAGAACGCCCTTTTGTGCTGGGATTGCCAACAGGCGGCACGCCGTTACAAACCTATAAAGAATTAATTAAGCTTTATCAGGCAGGGGAAGTGAGCTTTAAGAACGTGGTAACCTTTAATATGGACGAATATGTTGGGCTGCCAAAAGATCACCCAGAAAGTTACCGCTCTTTTATGTATAAGAATTTTTTCGACCACGTTGATATTCAAGAAAAAAATATTAACTTGTTAGACGGCAATGCACCGGATCTTGATGCAGAATGCCGCCGCTATGAAGAAAAAATGCAATCTTACGGCAAGGTCAATTTATTTATGGGCGGCGTTGGCGTGGACGGCCATATCGCCTTTAACGAACCTGCGTCATCGCTGGCTTCTCGCACCAGAATTAAAACTCTGACGGAAGATACTCTTATCGCTAACTCACGTTTCTTTGATAATGACGTGAATAAAGTGCCAAAATACGCCTTAACCATTGGGGTCGCCACGTTGCTTGATGCAGCAGAAGTGATGCTTTTAGTCACAGGGCATAATAAAGCCCTTGCTTTGCAAGCGGGTGTAGAGGGCAGTGTGAACCATTTTTGGACGATCAGTGCGTTACAGCTACATCGTCACGCAATCTTTGTTTGTGATGAACCGGCAACGCAGGAATTAAAAGTGAAAACCGTGAAATATTTCACTGAGTTAGAAGCCAAAGCCATTCATAGTGTGTTATAGCGAATAAAAAAGAAGGTGAAAAAATGCGTTATGCGTTAGTTAATGGCGTGATTTATACCGCCCAAGCCGTGCTTTATGGACACGCGGTGATTGTGGAAGATGAAAAAATCCTTTCTATCTTGCCACAAGAAAATCTGCCTGAAGGAATGCAACAAATTGATCTAAAAGGGAATAATCTCACAGCAGGATTTATTGATCTGCAATTAAACGGCTGTGGTGGCGTGATGTTTAATGGCGATACGTCCGTGAAAACCCTGGAAATTATGCAGAAAACCAATTTGCGATCTGGTACAACAAGTTATCTGCCAACCTTTATCACGGCAGATGATGAGGGCATTAAGCAAGCTGTTTCGGTAATGGGGGAATATCTTAAAAAGCATAAAAATCAAGCACTTGGCTTGCATTTGGAAGGGCCTTATTTAAGTGTCGAAAAGAAAGGCGTGCATCAGGCAGAATATATTCGTGCCATAAGCCCTGAAATGAAAGATTTTCTATGCCAAAATTCAGCGGTGATCACCAAAATCACTCTTGCCCCTGAAAATCCAACAGCAAAATATATTGGTGATTTTGTACAAAGTGGCATTGTGGTTTCCATCGGGCATTCCAACGCCACTTATGACGTAGCTAAACAAGCAATTGCCAAGGGGGCAACGTTTGCCACCCACTTGCACAATGCGATGTCGCCAATTAGCTCAGGACGTGAAATGGGCGTTGTCGGCGCGGTGTTAGACAGCGATATTTACACGGGTATTATCGTCGATGGCTTGCACGTTGAATTCGGCAATATCAAAATTGATAAAAAAGTGAAAGGCGATAAATTGTGCATTGTTACAGATGCCACAGCCGCCGCAGGGGCGGATATTGAATCTTTCGACTTTGTCGGCAAAACTGTGTATGTGCGTAATGGTAAATGCTATGACGCCAACGGCACGCTCGGCGGTTCTGCAATCACAATGATTGAATCGGTAGAAAATGCGGTGAAACAAGTGGGCATTCCACTTGATGAAACCCTAAGAATGTGCAACTACTACCCAGCCAAAGCCATTGGTGTTGATGATCATTTAGGCGATATTGCAGAAGGAAAAATCGCCAATTTGACGGTGTTTAACAATGATTTTGATGTGCTATGCAGCGCGGTAAATGGGCAGTGGACGTGGTATAAAAATTAGCCAAAAAATCACCGCACTTTGAGTGCTATTTAAATACGAAATAAAGGCAGCTTCGGCTGCCTTTTTGTTTAGCCATTTTCTAGTCTAGGCATTTTGCCCAATTCATTTTAAAATACAGCATTATTCGTTTTATGTATTTTATGTGTGGGAAAAAGAATGCGGGATAATCATCAAATCGCGAATGTTGATTTTGTTAAACAGATGAATAGTGCGGTGGTTTATAAATTAATTGACCAGCAAGGGCCGATTTCTCGTATTCAAATTTCTGAACTAAGCCAGCTCGCACCGGCGAGTGTGACCAAAATCGCGCGTAACCTGTTAGGGCGTGGGCTAATTAAAGAGGTGGAGCAGCAACAGTCCACCGGCGGGCGGCGTGCCACGTCTATTATTGCGGAGCATAAAGCTTTTCGCACCATTCTCATTCATTTAGGGCGTAAGCAGGTAACCTTTGCCATTATGGATCTTTCTGCGAAGCTCTTGAAAAGAGAAATTGTGGATTTGCCGGAGCATCAAAGTGCGGTGCAAATTGAGCAATTTTTAATAATGCACCTTGCACAGTTTATCGAACAGCATCAGCGTAAAAATGCCGAATTTATTGCCATTGGCATTACTGTGCCGGGCTTTGTAGATGTAAAAACCAACGACATTCAATATTTACCGCATTTATCCCTTGATGAACCTTGGGCGCTGGCGAATCACCTTGCAGAACACTTCCAATTAATGACTTTTATTGGCCACGATGTGCGAAGTTTAGCTTTAGCGGAGCATTATTTTGGTATCACCAAAGATTGCTATGATTCCTTATTATTGCGTATTCATCGTGGCGTTGGCGCAGGCATTGTGATTAATCACGAAGTCTTTCTCGGTTATAAAAATAATGTGGGGGAAATTGGGCATATTCAGGTGGATCCTTTGGGTAAACGTTGTTTATGCGGCAATGTGGGGTGCTTGGAAACGGTGGTGAGCAATGCCGCAATTGAAGAAAAAATGCAGGGTTTGCTGGAAGATGGTTATCAAAGCAAGTGGATTTCTTTAGAAAGCCACGATATTGAAGCGATTTGCAAAGCGGTAAATAAGCAAGATGCCGTAGCGGTTGATTTGATCGAACACGTTGGTGTGCAGATTGGGCGCGTGTTGGCTATGAGTGTGAATATGTTTAATCCTGAAAAAATTGTTATTTCAGGGGAGATTACGCAAGCGCAAAGCGTGCTGTTTGCAGCTATCCGCCGAACCTTAGACAACTTGGCTTTACCCGCGTTTGTGAAAAGCACGCCACTGGTGGCATCTGAATTAAAAAATGAAGATGTGATTGGCGCATTTGCGTTGATTAAACAAGCCTTATTAGATGGTAGATTGCTACAACATTTATTGGCCGAGTAAAGTGCGGTCGCTTTTACGCCGATTTGTATAATCTCTATGCGAATGAGAAAGAATTTAGAAAAAAGCATAAAAAAAGAGTTGACGAAGGGGAGTCAGATCAGCATAATTAGCCCCGCAAAGCCGATGAGGTGAATGCAAAATGTTTGGCTATGTAGCTCAGTTGGTTAGAGCACAACACTCATAATGTTGGGGTCACAGGTTCGAATCCCGTCATAGCCACCATATTGCGGGACTGGCGAAATTGGTAGACGCACCAGATTTAGGTTCTGGCGCCGCGAGGTGTGTGGGTTCAAGTCCCTCGTCCCGCACCATTCATTAGCTTGCAGTTCTTTAGTAGGTGGGGTATCGCCAAGCGGTAAGGCACCGGGTTTTGATCTCGGCATCCCTAGGTTCGAATCCTAGTACCCCAGCCATACTATCTAACATTTCAATCTTCTTTTCTTAAAGAATTTTCTATTGGGGTATCGCCAAGCGGTAAGGCACCGGGTTTTGATCTCGGCATTCCTAGGTTCGAGTCCTAGTACCCCAGCCATTATCTTTCCTAATAGATTTTCCTTTATTCTTGTTTTTATAGTGTAAAAAAGTTGCAAAAAATTACACCGCACTTATGTTTTTTGCATTTATATCAATTATAATCATTTCCTTTTTTCATAAGGAATAACTATGACCACAAACACAACAAAAACAGGCTGGACAACTAAGTTTAGCTCCCTAGGGCCGGGGATTTTAATGGCATCAGCCGCCATCGGCGGATCGCATATTATTGCTTCTACTCAAGCAGGAGCAATTTATGGTTGGCAACTCGCAATTATCATTATTCTTGCAAACTTTTTTAAATATCCTTTTTTCCGTTTCGGTGTGCAATACACGCTAGATACAGGCAATACCTTACTTGACGGTTATCGCCAAAAAGGAAAATTATATTTATGGGTTTTCTTTTTACTTAATATTTTCTCAACCGCCATTAATATGACGGCGATTTCCTTGCTGTGTGCGGTTATTCTTAATTTCGTGTTACCTACACCAGTTAATATGTCTGTCTTAAGCGCAATAATGATTTCTTCCGCTGCTGCGATTTTACTTTTTGGGAAGTATCGCTTATTAGATGGTTTAGCGAAAGTGATTATGATTGCATTAACGGTAACGACCGTTGCCGCTGTGGTAATCGCACTGATGCGTAATGGCGTGCAAGGAATTGCAGCCGATGATTACATTTCCCCATCACCTTGGAATTTAAGCGCATTAGCTTTTATTGTGGCGCTAATGGGGTGGATGCCAGCACCCATTGAACTTTCCGTCATTAATTCAATGTGGGTGGTGGCAAAACGCCGTTTAACCAAAGTATCTTATAAAGATGGGATTTTTGATTTTAATGTTGGCTATGTTAGCACTGCGATTTTAGCGTTAGTGTTTCTTGCATTGGGGGCGCTAGTGCAATTTGGCTCCAACGAAACCGTTGAAATGGTAGGGGGGAAATATATTGCACAGCTTATCAATATGTATTCTTCAACCATTGGTGAATGGGCAAAAGACCTCATTGCTTTTATCGCATTTATGTGTATTTTCGGTACGACATTATCAATGCTAGATGGTTATTCTCGCACTAATCTTGAAAGTTTGAGATTACTAGCGGGCAAAAAAGAAAGCCGTGTAAGTTTTTTAAATTTATCTATCTTATGTTCAACAATCGCAGTTTTAGTGATTATTTTCTGTTTCAGTGATGCCGTAGGACCAATGTTAAAATTGGCAATGATAGGTTCTTTTGTTTCAACTCCTGTATTTGCGTGGTTGAACCTATCGTTGGTGATGAAAGGTGAACATTGTGTAAGAGGTTTCCTATTATGGTTATCTTTAGTCGGATTGGTTTACCTTGCTGGTTTCACATTGTTATTTATTGCTTCACATTTTGGTTGGATAAACTAAAAAATATTGATAAAAAAAGCCGCACTTTTAAAGTGCGGTCTTTTTTTCGCAGAATTTTATGCAATGCCTTTGTGTCTTAACAAGGCATCTAATTGCGGTTCTCTGCCGCGGAAGCGTTTGAATAACGCCATTGGCTCTTCTGAACCGCCACGGGTGAGAATTTCATCAAGGAAAGATTGCCCGGTTACTGGGTTGAAAATGCCTTCTTCTTCAAAACGCGAGAACGCATCTGCCGATAGCACTTCCGCCCATAAATAGCTGTAATAGCCCGCTGCATAACCGCCGGCAAAAATATGGCTAAAGCTATGCGGATTTCTTGCCCAATCCACACCTTTGATGACGGCAACGTCATCTTTTACCTGTTTTAAGGTGTCTAAAATTTGGTTGGGTTGGTTCGCATCAAAATAATGATGCAAACGGAAATCAAATAACCCAAATTCAAGCTGACGTAATACGAACATTGCCGCTTGGAAGTTTTTCGCTTTAAGCAACTGTTGCAATTTTTCTTTTGGTAGTGGTTCGCCCGTTTCATAATGCCCTGAAATAAAGGCAAGCGCCTCTTCTTCCCAACACCAGTTTTCTAAGAATTGGCTTGGTAATTCCACTGCGTCCCAAGGCACGCCATTAATGCCCGCCACATCTGCGATATCAATTTGCGTGAGCATATGATGAATACCGTGTCCAAATTCGTGGAATAAGGTGGTGACTTCATCGTGAGTGAAAAGCGCAGGTTTATCACCCACTGGTGCGTTAAAGTTACAAGTGAGATAAGCCACTGGCTGTTGAATTGTGCCATCGACTTTACGGCGGCGACCAACACAATCGTCCATCCACGCACCGCCACGTTTATTTTCACGGGCGTATAAGTCTAAATAAAAACTACCGCGCACTTGATCTTGGCTATCAATCAAATCAAAGAAACGTACATCTTTATGCCAAGTGTCCACATCAAAACGTTCAACAGCACGAATGTTGAATAAGCGTTTAATCAGCTCAAATAAGCCTGAAAGTACGCGATCTTCGGGAAAATAAGGGCGAAGTTCTTCATCATTAATGGCGTATAAATGTTGTTTTTGTTTTTCGCTGTAAAACGCAATATCCCAAGGCTCAAGTGCGGTAATATTAAAGTGAGTTTTACAAAACGCTTCTAATTCCGCTAATTCTTGTTGTCCTTGTGCTTTGGAACGGCTTGCCAAATTATCGAGGAAATCCAACACTTGTTGCGGATTTTCAGCCATTTTAGTGGCAAGAGAAAGTTCGGTGTAATGCTCAAAATCAAGCAATTTCGCCAACTCAACGCGCAAAGTTAAGATCTCTTGCATAATGACGGAATTATCCCATTTCCCTGCATTCGGGCCTTGTTCTGAAGCACGAGTTACAAAAGCGCGATACATTTCTTCACGCAATTGACGGTTTTCACAATAGGTCATCACCGGCAAATAGCTTGGAAACTCAAGAGTGAAGCGATAACCTTCTAGCCCTTTGCTTTCTGCAGATTGTTTTGCCGCTTGTAAAGCACTTTCTGGTAAGCCTGCTAATTCATTTTTATCCGTAATTACCTTATCCCAGCCCATTGTAGCATCTAGCACATTGTTGCTAAATTGTGAACTTAGCTCGGATAAACGCGCCACGATTTCGCCATAGCGTTTTTGTTTTTCGGCTGGTAAAGAAATGCCTGAGAGTTTGAAATCGCGCAACGCATTATCAATGGCTTTCTTCTGTGCCACGCTGTAGGTTTCATATTCTGGGCTATTTTTCAGCTGTAAATAGGCTTGGTATAAGCCTTCGTGTTGCCCTAACCAAGTGCTATATTCAGAAAGCAATGGCAAGCAAGCTTGATAGGCTTCACGCAATTCAGGGCTATTTTTCACCGCATTTAAGTGGCTCACAGGCGACCAGGCTTTGCTTAAGCGATCGCCACTTTCAGTAAGCGGTTCAATAAAATTCTGCCAAGTTAAGTGCGGTTGTTTTAAAACCTGTTCTACAGTATCTCGATTTTCTTGAATTAATTGACTAATTGCAGGTTGAATATGTTCTGGTTTAATTTGCGAAAACTGCGGTAAGTGTGTTTCCCTTAACAATGGATTTGACATAAAAGCTCCTTGCTTTTAAAAGAAAGTATTAAGCTAACAAATAAGGGAAGATTTTATAATATCAAGGTTGAGAAATCTAAAAAAATATGGATAATTGAGAATAATTTTTATTGGAGCTGTAGTAGATTAGCAACAATGCTATACTACAAAAATGAAGATAACG
>NZ_PQVJ01000024.1 GCF_002921135.1 Avibacterium gallinarum
TTAATTTATCCCATTATTGTCATAACGTGATAAATATCAGGTAATTCCTTGTTAGCCTAAAATGTAGGAAAAAACAACCGCACTTTTATACTTTTACATTGAATATAAATTTTACTTATTTAGGAGAGCATAGGCCTAAATTTCTAGCTCAAATGCTCTCCTTTGGGATTTTTACTATCTTAATTAACGCCAAGACTCATAGAAGCTAAGAGGAGAATTCACATTAAAATATTTTTTGTATTTCAAATGTGATGCTATGTTTGTGATAAGGAATATTTAAGCTGTTACTGTTTACACGTTGATAGTTATAACCTAATGTTGGCATTATCCCCATAAATTGAATATGAGGGGACCAGATTGATGCTGAAAATTGTGTTTCGCGATCCTGCCGTTTGGCATTACCACTTAATCCCCAGTAGAATGGTGCTTGGTAGTTTTTCTGTTCGCGAGCAAGGCGTAAACGAGCGCCAATATTTTGGTTTTGATAGCCTATATTGATATTGGCCCGATATTTTATATATCGATCTTGTGGATAATCGGTGGCATATTTTTTACCTATCTCAGCAGAGATGCCAGCATACCATTTTGAGTTAATTGTCCAAGTGCCACTCAACGATAGATTTTGTGTGTAGTTTGTGAGATGTTTATATTGTTTCTGCCGATACCGTTCAGTTGCATAATTAAATGCAATTTTACTGCGAAAATTGTTCGTCCATTGATATTGCCAGCTGGTTGTTATACCAAAATGGTTAGTGTAAGGTTTCTCGGCAAAAATGCGTAGTCCTGTATAAGGCTCTAGTGTAAATTGATGATGATAATTGGCATAGCCGAAAGGCATCGTTATTCGCCCATAAAAATCATTGTATTGGTGATAAGTGCGGTATATTTTTCCGATAAAATCAGTTTGCCATTGAGTATAAAAACCATTTGGCATAAAAAAAGTTTTTTGACTGCCAAATTGATAGCTTAACCCTTTATCTGCAAGGGGCTTTTCGAATGAAAATGAGCCAACTTTTGCTTTATCTGGTGCATTATTAATATTCTTATCATTGAGAAATTCGATTCTAAGATAGTATTTCCATTCTTTACGAGATTGGAGATATTGATCTATTTTCTCTAGTTGAAGACGGAATGGTAGAGAGGGTGTTGATAGATGTTGCTGAACAAGTTTTGAGGCCAGCCAGATTTGTTGATCTAGCAGTAGGCTGTCAATATGATGAAAAATGGCTTTTTCTGAATTAGGCTGGAGTTTTTCTACTTTTGTAAATTGGTTTATGGCTAAGGGATATTGTTGTGTTGATTTTGCTATTAACCCTTTTGCATAAGCGATGATAATTGGGCTTGGGTTAGCACTTGTTTCATAGATAGGAAGAATTTTTGTCAGTAGTGGAATATATTCTTGCTGAACTGCAATGTTTATTACTCTTTGTAGCAATTCTGGCGCATAACGCAATTGCTCTGCCTTAATTTTACGGGGTTCTGAAGAGGATTTTGGGGTGTCTTGCCAATAAGAGGAAGAATGATGAATATTGATAGCCTCGTAATTTAATTCAGGGGCTTCTTTTATGGCCATATCTTGTGGTAAAGCCCATATTTTACTCGATAGAGTAAGGGGAAGAGTTAGGAATATTATTTTTTTCATTGCTCATTACTCAATAAAATGCAGTATGCCTATGGCATACCGCATTTAATCACTTATTAAAATTTAATTTCTAGTCCTGCAAAAAAGTTACGTCCAGGGGCGGCTACGACAGAGTAGTTTGGGGTATCTAAATTAGTTTCTAAACTGCCATTCCATACTGTTTGTCGAGCGGATTCCCAAGTCACATAGCGGTAATTAAATAAATTATAGATCCCTGCTCGGAATGTCATATATTTATTAAATCGATAATGCCCAGTGAGATCGGCAATGATCCAAGATTTTGTTTTAATATGAGAACGGCTTTCTTCTATCACGCCTAAAGGTGAACTATCTTGGGCAACCAATTCTCCACTATCTTTGCCTTTGGAATAGGTTGTAACGAAGTTAAGCCCCCATTTTTCTTCTGGTGAGAGGTAAGAGATTCCATAGACCACGCGTAATGGTTGAATAGAATCAAGGGAGTATGCCCTTCCTTCATATCCTTCAGGCATTTTGGCTGGTCCGCCAATTTGCTGCGTTTTACTAATTTTAGCAAAGAGATTAATTCCTTCAGGAAAGCGTTCCCATAAACTATATAGATCTAAATTGGCACTAATATCATAGCCACGTACTTTGATATCTTGCGTATTGTAATAGAATAGATCACCTCGTCCTTGCCCTGTAGGTTTTTTTAAAGAGGCAAGAGCGATCATATTTTTATAGGTTGCCCAGAAATAACTGCTTTTTAGGCGTAATGCTTTGTATTCAAATTCTGCACCAATTTCTTGATTGCGTGAGTACTCTTTGTCTAATTTTCCTTGGATTGAATGTCCATAGGCATTGAGATCAGGACCTAGCTGTTCATACACAGAAGGGATTCTAAATCCACTACTATTACGGTAAGTAAGGGCTAATGGTTCGATAATTTGATATTTTATACCCAGATCCCAAGAGAGGTTTTGGTATTTACTTTGTTTGAATTGAATAGAGCGTTGCTGTTCCTCAAGGGTAGGGTTACCTTTAAATTGATAGTGATCATAACGTAATGCACTAGAGATAAACCATTTTTGTCCTAGCGTGATAGAGTCGCTTATACCTATAAAATAATGGCGACTTTTTATTGGACTAATTGGGTGAAAATCAATATGGTGTTTACCAGCAAATTCACGAGATCCTGAGCCGACACGTTTATAAATGATGTCACTAAAACGATCGTAATCATAAAAATGATGCTTACTCAATATTGTGCCGAGAACCACTCGGGTATCATGTCCTGTTTCTCCCCATTCCCAGAGTTTATTCAAATTGAGATCGAAGCGATAGTCTGTTTGTTTGCTATTAACGATATGATGCCAAGATTTTTGCCCTTCTTCAGTTGCCCAGCAATTCGCATCGACTGAAGGCCACTTAGCACAATTTAACCGCTTCACTTCTGATTGCATAATCAGATCACGCTTATCAAAACGAACCACCGCAGAGTTTACCCAAGCTGCTTCATCTTTTGCATCAAAACGGTACTCTAATCCAATTCTATTATTTTGATGAGTATCAAAATAAAATTGCGAAGGGGTATATTGAATCCGTTTTGTTGAGATTTCATCATAGAAAGGGGATTCAGGGTAGAGTACGCCATTAATCAGATGCTTCTCTCGACCATTATAATAGTTTGGGCGCTGCATTTCGCGCATTTTATATTGTTGTTTAGTCCGATTTATTACGATACCTAAGTAATGTTGTGGGGTAAAATGCCAGCCAAATTTACTGAGTAATGAATCACTTTCATAATCGAGTGGATTCGGGATACGGCGACGTACTCCACTAACTTCTTCCATACTCACCCAACGTCCTTTTTTATTCATAATAGGATCGACAGGATCGGCGTAATTAGCAATGAAAAGGCTTCCTTTATAAAGATCTTTATGAGCTTGAACTTCATGACCATTACGATGAGAATATTGCACAAATCCATCGAATTTCCCAGCTCGGAAAGCGAGTCCACCACTGTATAATTTACGCTTATCTTTAGAGGTATAGTCGGCTTTAAAACGGCCACCTATGGATTGATCGGGCTGTAAAAAATCATCAACATTTTTTGTTTCCATTGATACCGCACCGCCTAATGCGCCACTACCCGATTCTGCAGATGATGCCCCTTTTCGCAGATCAAGAAGTCGAAGATCTTCATATTCAACATCATTTTTTGAAGAGGCTGATAACATTGAAAATGTACCGCTCGCATCATGTCTTTTTAAGGTTGATGAAGCACCTAATCCATCTAGATCAATGGCTACGCGATCTTGGTCAACACCGCGTATAGAGAATCCCCGCGTTGTTCCTCGTCCTCCTGCTTCAGTAATGGAGATGCCGGGATCGTAGCGGGTGATATCGCGAATGTTTTCTATTTGCTCATTTTGTATTTGAGCCTGATTCTTGCGTACCTCTCCTAAGCCTGAAACGTTTTGTTTCTGTTTTTCAAATTTTTCTTTAACATAAATTGTCTCTAGTGTTGTGGAATCAGGCTCTTCTAAAACATTTTGTTGATTATTAGCTTGAGCATAAAGTGCGGTACAAAAAAGACAAAAAACGAGATTTATTCTGTTTATTAGAAAAATAGTGTTATTTGCTGACATTGTCATTTCCTTTTATTGTTGAATTTGTTTCCCACCAAAAACGGCACCGAAAGTTTTGTCTTCTTTGATTACAGTTCCCCCAATTTCATTGGCGTTTGTACCGTAAAAATGACCAACGACATTTGCTTCACCAGTAATAACAGAACCAGATCCCGTAGTATTACCATCGTGTACGGCGAGATTTGCTTTTCCAGTAAAGCCATTGTCTGTTATAGCGAGGTTTTCAAATTTTACGGCTGGCGTTTCGCCATTATTTTTCAATTCGCCCGATACTTGGCGAGTAGCAAAATTTGCTGTAAATTCAGCATCTTGATAACGTCTTGATACATTAGTAGCTTGACCTTTACCAAATCCATACCAATGCCCGAGGTATTTTACTTCACCAGTTGAAGGAATTTCAGAAATAGGCGTAACATAGCCTTGTACAAATAGATTACCTCTCTTATCAGTTTGATTATCTACTTGTTTTATTTCGTGGTTTTCAACGCCAAAACGTAAAAAGCTAAAATTTCCGCAGCATATATTGTCTGTTTTAGTGGTATCTAAATTAACCAAAATGCCATCAATTTGAAGCGTATTAATATCGCCAGAAAAATTTTGTGATTGTGGTTTATTTTCAGCAAAGGTGCTTCTATCTCCTTCATTGGTGAAAGGCAAGGTTTGAGCATTTAGACGCTTACCGTCAGTTTCAACCCCCTCTTCTGAATTTTGCTTGGCCGCAAAAACGCCAGCGAAATGATTGTCTTCCGACCATACTCGTCCAGCTAATTGTTTTGCCTTTTTACCTGCAAAGGAGCCTAATACTTTTGCGTTTTCTGGTAATGGGGGATTGCTATTTCCTTCATTCGCAAAGAGGGTGGTCTGACTATTTTTTGTAGCATTACCACGGAAACCATTTTCTGTAATTGTTGCATTAATATCATAAACAATTCGTTTATTATTTTCATCAATGGCATCAAGTTGTCCGCTTACTGTTTTACTTGAAAAGTCAACAGTAAAAACAGCTTTGTTTTGTTTTGATGTTCCGCCAGCTTGCTGGCCAGTTTCGTGGTATGAACCACTACCACTACTTTTTTCTGGGGTATAGGTTGCATATTCCCAAACACCGTTATAAGTTACTTTTCCTTTCACCGGCATATCCATTGTTTTTTCGCGAATGGCATAAAAAATATTGTTATAGCTTTGCCCTCTAGGAAGAACGGTTTTGGGATCTTGTTCAATTAATTCAATAAAACCGACTTTTGCATCACCATACTCTGTAATTTTGAGATAAATGTAATTAACACGATCTTCTGTAGAATAAAAAACCAAGGTTGTGCCTTTCTCTTTGTCCTCTATAGGAAAGACTTGTGAAATATCTTTCACCGCTCTTTTCCATACTTTTTTGCCATTTTCATCAATAACTTGAATAGACTCTGAATGGGCTTGATGATCTTGAGTGAGAGGATAATCCCCTTTAAATAATAGAACATCATAATCTGCTGGATTAAGGTTAGTGCGTGTATCGCTAATGATGCGTTTTTGGGTTTTTACATATTCATAATCACTATTCATTACAAAAACATCTCCGCCTCCGCCAGCTCCCCAAGGGGTTGTGGCTACCCAAGCCATTTCACTTAGATCCTCTGGTGCAGGAGATTCTAGTTTTTTGCCGTTATTTTCATTGACATAACTAGGTTTAGCAGGCTGATTATCAGTAATAACATTAGGTGGGTTAGCATTCTCCACTTCAAATCCACCGCCGCCAGAAGCACAGCTTATGCAGAATAATGAACTGAGCGTGCATAGAATAGTTTTCTTCATTTCCATAAAATATCTCCTTATTAGTAATAATTCTCATTAATTTTATTATAAATAAGAATTATTATCAAAAAATATTTTAAGAATGAGGAAGATTCTATGAAATGCTATTTCAATAATGCTTAGTGGTGATATTTATAGATATGATGAATGAGGTGCATAGATCTTAGCTATGCACCCTGAGGAGAAGTGAATGCTATTGAGTTGAAATTCCCTTATGTTTTAACAAGGCATCTAATTGTGGTTCTCTGCCGCGGAAGCGTTTGAATAACGCCATTGGCTCTTCTGAACCGCCACGGGTGAGAATTTCATCAAGAAAAGATTGCCCGGTTACGGGGTTGAAAATGCCTTCTTCTTCAAAACGCGAGAATGCATCTGCCGATAGCACTTCTGCCCATAAATAGCTGTAATAGCCCGCTGCATAACCGCCGGCAAAAATATGGCTAAAGCTATGCGGATTTCTGGCCCAATCCACACCTTTAATCACTGCCACATCTTCTTTCACTTGTTTTAAGGTGTCTAAAATTTGATTTGGCTGGTTCGCATCAAAATAATGGTGCAAACGGAAATCAAATAACCCAAATTCAAGCTGACGTAACACGAACATTGCCGCTTGGAAGTTTTTCACTTTAAGCAACTGTTGCAATTTTTCTTTTGGTAGTGGTTCGCCAGTTTCATAATGCCCTGAAATAAAGGCAAGCGCGTCTTCTTCCCAACACCAGTTTTCTAAGAATTGGCTTGGTAATTCCACTGCGTCCCAAGGCACACCATTAATGCCAGCCACATCTGCGACATCAATTTGTGTGAGCATATGATGAATGCCGTGTCCAAACTCGTGGAATAAGGTGGTGACTTCATCGTGAGTGAATAATGCGGGTTTATCACCCACTGGTGCGTTAAAGTTACAAGTGAGATAAGCCACTGGTTGTTGAATTGTGCCATCGGCCTTACGGCGGCGACCAACACAGTCGTCCATCCACGCACCGCCACGTTTATTTTCACGGGCGTATAAGTCTAAATAAAAACTACCGCGCACTTGATCTTGGCTATCAATCAAATCAAAGAAACGCACATCTTTATGCCAAGTATCCACATCAAAACGTTCCACGGCGCGCATATTAAATAGGCGCTTGATTAGCTCAAATAAGCCTGAAAGTACGCGATCTTCTGGGAAATAAGGGCGAAGTTCTTCATCATTAATGGCGTATAAATGTTGTTTTTGTTTTTCGCTGTAAAACGCAATATCCCAAGGCTCAAGTGCGGTAATATTAAAGTGCGTTTTACAAAACGCTTCTAATTCCGCTAATTCTTGTTGTCCTTGTGCTTTGGAACGGCTTGCCAAATTATCGAGGAAATTCAACACTTGTTGCGGATTTTCAGCCATTTTAGTGGCAAGGGAAAGCTCAGTGTAATGCTCAAAATCAAGCAATTTCGCCAATTCAACGCGCAAGGTTAAGCTCTCTTGCATAATGGCGGAATTATCCCATTTCCCTGCATTCGGGCCTTGTTCTGAAGCTCGAGTTACAAAAGCGCGGTACATTTCTTCACGCAATTGACGGTTTTCACAATAGGTCATCACCGGCAAATAACTTGGAAACTCGAGAGTGAAGCGATAACCTTCTATCCCTTTGCTTTCTGCGGATTGTTTTGCCGCTTGCAAGGCGCTTTCTGGCAAGCCTGCTAATTCATTTTTATCCGTGATAACCTTATCCCAGCCCATTGTGGCATCTAGCACATTATTGCTAAATTGTGAGCTTAATTCGGATAAACGCGCTACGATTTCACCATAGCGTTTTTGTTTTTCGGCTGGCAAAGAAATACCAGACAATTTGAAATCGCGCAACGCATTATCAATGGCCTTTTTCTGCGCCACGCTGTAGGTTTCATATTCTGGGCTATTTTTAAGCTGTAAATAGGCTTGATATAAGCCTTCGTGTTGCCCTAACCAAGTGCTATATTCAGAAAGCAATGGCAAGCAAGCTTGATAGGCCTCACGCAATTCAGGGCTGTTTTTTACTGCATTTAAGTGGCTCACTGGCGACCAAGCTTTGCTTAGGCGATCACCACTTTCAGTAAGCGGTTCAATAAAATTCTGCCAAGTTAAGTGCGGTTGTTTTAAAACCTGTTCTACAGTATCTCGATTTTCTTGAATTAATTGACTAATTGCAGGTTGAATATGTTCAGGTTTAATTTGCGAAAACTGCGGTAAGAGAGTTTCGCCTAACAATGGATTTGACATAAAAGCTCCTTGCTTTTAAAAGAAAGTATTAAGCTAACAAATAAGGGGAGATTTTATAATATCAAGGTTGAGAAATCTAAAAAAATATGGATAATTGAGAATAATTTTTATTTGGAAAGAAAAATGAAAGCAATTTACATCATTTTAGGATTTATTTCACTGGCGCTTGGCATTATTGGCGCATTTTTGCCCCTGCTGCCGACCACGCCTTTTTTATTGCTCACCGTGTTTTGCTTTGCGCAAGGCTCTGAACGCTTGCATAACTGGATTATTCAAACGGAGCTATATAAAAAACATTTGCAATCTTTTAGCGAACAACGGGCTTTAACCTTAAAAACCAAAATCCGTATCCTTATTTTATCCACCACAATGCTGGCGATCGGCTTTTATTTCACGCCGACAATGTTTGGCAAAGTGGCGATTTTGCTTGGCTTGCTGATTCATTATTGGGTGTTCTTCTTTTGGATTAAAACCCTGAAAGAATAATGCACACGAAAGGAAAGAATAATTGGTAATCAAGGGGCGTTTTTGTATAATGCCCCTATTTTTACATCAGCCTTTAAGCCAATGCCATCATTTAAATGTCCTACTATTTTGCCAAGTGCGGTGCTTTTTTGCGCAATTTTTTCCTTAACCAGTTGCGATCAGCCAAAGCAGGTTGCGATCCCTAATTCCGCACCAACACAAACGCCTACCACTGAGCCTGAAGTGCGTATTCCCCACTTAGTACGCGGTGTTTATGGCGATTTAGTGATTTCTCCAGAAAAATTGCAAAATGATGAACAAGCGAATTTTTTGCGTGATATTTTAGAAGGCTTGGTAATTTACGATCCGCACGGTAACGTGATCCCTGCCGTTGCGCAGAGCTGGCAAACGAAAGATAACAAAGTTTGGACATTCACCTTGCGTGAATCGGCAAAATGGTCAAATGGCTTGCCTGTAACAGCCGATGATTTCGTGCAAAGCTGGCGAAAATTAGCCACATCAAACAGTCCGCTAAAAGAATACTTAGCCTTTATTAATCTTCAACAGGCCGCGGAAGTTCTGCAAGGTCAAGCCGATGTGGAACAGCTCGGCGTACAAACCTTATCCCAACAGCAATTACAAATCCGCTTAGAAAAAGCCACGCCTCATCTGCCTGCAATGCTCGCGCACCCTGCCTTATTACCGCAGTATTTTGGCGAACAGCAAGGCTTTGTGAGCAATGGCGCGTATTATGTGAAAAATCAGCAAGGTGATGAGATTCATCTAGCGCAAAATCCTTACTATTGGCAAGCTGAAAAGGTCGCCTTTTCCTTGGTTGATTATAAAAAACTCACACCAAATCAAGACTTAACGGGCATTGATATTGTTGCCAATCCCAAACAAAGCAATGCGCAAGTCGCCTATTTACCAAAACTTTGTACTTATTACTACGAATTTAATTTTAACGATCCAAGGCTAGCCAAAAGTGCGGTGCGAAAATCCTTAGTTTTTCTCGCTTCTGCACGAAATTTAGTGCGTGGCGAACAGCAGGCACGTCTTGCTAGCAATCATTTTCTGCCCCAATCAATGCAAGGCGAACCTGAAAATGCGTGGTCGCCAGTGTTAGTGGAACAGCTTTTACAGCAAAATGGTATCACTGAAAAATCCCCACTGGTGTTGCGTTTAACCTTTGATCAAGAAGGCTTTAATCACACCATTGGACAACGTTTAGTGCAAATGTGGTCGCAATCAGATCTCATTCATATTCAGGCTGATCCCGTGCCTTGGCAAACCCTATTGGAAAAACGCGCCAAAGGGGATTTTCAAATTATTCGCTCTGGCTGGTGCGCCGATTATAACGATCCTTCTGCATTTTTGATGAATTTTTATTCCAAAAGCCCAGACAATAAATCCGCTTATCACAATGAAAAAGTGGACGCACTACTAGAGCAAAGTTTGCAACCAATTTCTACGCAAAAACGCACCGCACTTTATCAACAAGTTAGCCAATTATTGCAGCAAGATAATGTGGTTTTACCGGTTTTTCAGTACACAACCCCAATTTATCTTAATCCCAACTTACAAGGCATTGATAAACAAAATCCGACTAATGTGATTTATAGTAAAGATGTGAAACAAGAAAATTAAGACATTGAAAAATGCCTTGAATAGACTTACAATACAAAAAAGAGGCGAGCAATTCGCCCACCTCTTTGGTTGGTTGTCTATCTTGCGATAGTGGTATCTGCGGTCAGCAGCAGAATGATCAATAGGATTAAAATTAACCTATATAACCTCACGCATAATCACCTCCTTAGATTAGTCAAATTTAGGAGGATGTAGCTAACCCGAGTGCCAGTCGGGTTTGCTACAACACCCGACCAACCGTTAAGAAGTATATCAAAAAAACCGCCTTTCGGCGGTTTTTTATTGCTTAGCTAATACTTAATTGGCTGGTACTGCCTCTTCCACTGGAGCAGGCTGAGCGCCTAAGGTGGAGGGTTTTAACACGTCCCATAAGCTTTGTCGTTTCGGTTCTGGCGCAGCTTCTCTTGGTGCGGAGCAGAAAGATTGGTTACGCTCTGCCCACACTGGGATTTGCCTTGCACTGCTGCAATCCCAACCGCCATAGCTATTAATGCCAACCCATTTAATGCCTGCTGGGGTTGATGGGCGTAAGGTTTTCGCTTGCGTGCGTTGAAGATAGTTTTTATACACCTGCAATGCGCCTGTTGCGCCTGTTAATCGCGTTTCACCATTGTCATCACGGCCAAGCCAAACGGTGGCAACATTTTCGCCGTCAATTCCCACAAACCAAGTATCGCGCGCAGAGTTTGTCGTCCCGGTTTTACCTGCTAGACGTAAATGAGCAAATTGATTTTGCAAACTGCGCGCCGTACCGCGTTCTACGGTTTGTTGCATTGCAAAAAGGGTTTCATAAGCGGCTTGCGCTGGCACAACTTGTTCTGGTTGCATTGGGCGCTGATAAATAAGTTCCCCTTGCTGATTAGTAATGCTATCAATGGTGGCAAGAGGAATATTTGCCCCTTGGTTTGCAATAGTTTGGAACAATTTCGTTACTTCATAAGGAGAGATCGAATAAGATCCCAACAACATCGCTGGCACTTTTGGAATTTTCACTTTATCCCAGCCCATCGCTTTTTGAGTTTCAATCACTTTGCTTAAGCCCACTTTCATTCCGATATTTACCGTTGGAATGTTTAATGAGCGAGCGAGCGCGTCCATTAGCATCACCGAGCCACTATAACGGCGATCGTAGTTGCGCGGCTGCCAAGGTGGGCTGCCTTTGGTGCGAATGGTAATCGGCTGATTTTGAATTGGCGTATTTAAACGAAATTCGCTCGGTTCAGTAAGTGCGGTCAAATAAATTGAAGGTTTTACTAATGATCCAATTTGTCGTCTGGCATTTAACGCACGGTTAAAGCCAGCATAGTTGGTTTGCAGACCGCCCACAATGGCTTTGATTTCACCATTGCGATAATCTGCCACGATCATTGCTGATTCTAAATAAGGATTTTTATATTTTAACTGCAATTCAGAAACCGCATTAATCACCGCTTGTTCTGCATAGTGCTGCTGTTTAATATCCAAGGTAGAAAAAATGCGCGTGCCAGATAAACTGCTTGCCCGATTTTCACCTAATTGTTGGCGAAGCTCTGCCTGTAAGGTTTGAATAAAGGCTGGATATTTACGATTAATTTGCCCACGCTTTTGCACGCCAAGAGGACGTTTACTTAACATATCGTAAAGTTCTTGCCCAATCACTTTGTGTTCAAGCAATAAACGCAACACCACATTACGGCGTTCAAGGGCATTTTCAGGATTACGCCAAGGATTATAGAGCGAAGGCCCTTTCACCATTCCCACCAATAAGGCGATTTGATCCAAATTAATTTCACGAATTGAGCGACCAAAATAAAAATGGCTCGCTAATTCAAAACCGTGAATTTGCGTGTTGCCGTTTTGCCCGAGATAAATTTCGTTGAGATAGGTTTCTAAAATGCGGTTTTTGTCATAACGCCAATCTAAAATCAACGCCATCAAGGCTTCGTTGATTTTTCTTGTAAAGGTGCGTTCGTTAGAAAGGAAAAGATTTTTAACCAACTGCTGCGTTAAGGTACTTCCGCCCTGCACACGATGGCCTGCCTGAAAGTTTGCCACCATTGCCCTTGCAATGCCCAAAGGGCTTATGCCTTCGTGTTCATAAAAGCGGCGATCTTCGGTTAAAAGTAAGGTATCAATCAATAATCTTGGGTAATTTTGCAAAGAAAGGGTTAAGCGCTCTTCTTTTTCTGATTGCAACATTGCGATTAATTTTGGCGCGAGCGGAAACTCATCAATGGCTTTCACATTCACCAAATCTTCGATCACCGCTAATTTATTGTCTTTAAAGCGTAAGCGAAAAACACGCTGAGCTTCAGGTTGAACAGGAAATGGAAAAGCGCCACGCAACAAAACAATGGTGTTATCTTCAATTTTGAAATCCCCCGGTGCAGCCACCATTGTGGTTTGGCGATAATCATTTTCGAGCAGACGTTGCTTCACTTGTTCAAGGCTAAGATCATCACTTAAACGAATGGATTCAATACGGCTATACACTTCCGCTGGCAGCTGCCAGATTTGTCCGTCCATTTTGGAGCGAATTTGCCCGTCTAAATAAATGCCGTAAAAAATGATGTAACACACCACGACAAACGCAACTTTTAGCAAAAAATTACGCAAACGCTTTTTGCGTGAGGGCTTGCCCGTTTTATTTGTTTCAGCCGTTGGTTGTGTTTCTGGCGTTGAGTTACTTTCTGACATTGCTCTGTTATACCTAGTTATCTGGCCCGAACCTTAGCGGTTAAAGGATAAATAAGATTGTAAAAACTGCTCAAAATCTTCCAAACCACAAAAAGCTAAACTTTCTTCATCATAATAATGGAAATCTTGCTCAAGTTCTTGCTGTTCATCGATAGAAAGATTATTCGCGCGCACCATCACTTCATCTGCGCTGATAAATACACTGTATTCTGCACCGAGCAATTTAAAATCCTGCATTGGCGCTTGGCGTGCTTGATTGATAAGAGAAAGTGCGGTGGAAATTAGCTGAGAATTTGACCGCACTTCTGTATTAAGCCAATTTGCCAAGGCTTCGTGTCCCATTGAACATTTGGCTGAAATCTGTCCGCCTTGGGCAAAAAATTGATAATCCATTTTGCGAATTGGGTTAGATACTGAAAGATGAACCGCAACCGCAAGTGGTGGTGGCGTTAGGGTTATTGACTACAAAACGCGAGCCTTCTAGCCCTTCGGTATAATCCACCGTGCCGCCAATTAAATATTGCAAACTCATTGGATCAATCACTAACTGCACACCGGAATTTTCAATGGTGAGATCGCCTTCGTTTACTTTTTCATCAAAAGTAAAACCATATTGGAAACCGCTACAACCGCCGCCTGTGATATAAACACGTAATTTAAGCTCGCTATTTTCTTCTTCTGTAATCAAGGCTTTTACTTTATTGGCAGCCGCATCGGTAAAAGTTAAAGGGATTGCCATATCTGTCATAATTTATCTCGCTTGTATCCTTGTAAATTTTAAGTTGGCTATTATCTAATAACCAAGTAAACCATTCAAGAATTTATCAAGGATTTTTCAACGGAAAGGTGGTAAAATACCACACAAATTTTTGTCAAGGAGAAGTTATGGCAATTCCAATTAGAACAGAACAAGAAATCGAAAAACTGCGCGAAGCCTGCAAATTGGCTTCAGACGTGTTAGTAATGATCGAACCCTATGTGAAAGCAGGCGTAACTACTGGGGAATTAGATCGCATTTGCCACGAGTATATGGTAGAACAACAAAAAGTGATCCCAGCTTGCTTAGGCTATCACGGCTTCCCGAAAGCCACTTGTATTTCCATTAACGAAGTAGTGTGCCACGGCATTCCAAGTGAAGGAAAACAGCTAAAAAACGGTGATATTGTGAACATTGATGTTACCGTGATCAAAGATGGCTACTACGGCGATAATTCCAAAATGTTTATCGTTGGCGAACCAAGCATTCGCAGCAAAAAATTAGTGGACGCCACCCAAGAAGCTCTATATATAGGTTTACGCACGGTCAAACCAGGGATTCGCTTAAGAGAAATCGGCAAAGCGATCCAAAAATATGCAGAATCACAAGGCTTTAGCGTGGTGCGTGAATATTGCGGACACGGTATCGGCACGGAATTTCACAACGATCCACAAGTGCTACATTATGACGGTGATGACGGCGGCGTGATCCTGAAAGAAGGAATGGTGTTCACCATTGAACCGATGATCAACGCGGGCAAACGTGAAGTGCGCCTAATGGGCGATGGTTGGACAGTAAAAACCAAAGATCGCAGCCATTCCGCACAATTTGAGCATCAAATTGTTGTTACCGCTGATGGCTGTGAAGTAATGACTATCCGCGAGGAAGAAGAAAAAGCAGGACGCATTCAGCGTTTTATGGTGAATGCATAATCTCCCCTACAATTTCATTGAATGATTAATGCAATGTAGGGACAGACCTGTGTGTCTGTCCGAATAAGATGTTCTGAACAGCAAGTGGCAAAATAGAAATGGGCGAACACATAGGTTCGCCCCTACGGTTTTGTTAAATTACCAATGCAATGTAGGGACAGACCTGCGTGTCTGTCCGAATAAGGTGTTCTGAACAGCAAGCGGTAAAATAGAAACGGGCGAACACATAGGTTCGCCCCTACGGTTTTGTTAAATTACCAATGCATAATGTAGGGACAGACCTGTGTGTCTGTCCGAATAAGGTGTTCTGAACAGCAAGCGGAAAATAGAAATGGGCGAACACATAGGTTCGCCCCTATGGTTTTGTTAAATTACCAATGCCATGTAGGGACAGACCTGTGTGTCTGCCTGAAGCTGAATAGCCCCAAAGGAACAAGCCCAAATGTTTACCTACTCGCCCACAACCCCACTTAGTATTCAATCCGTCAAACAGCAAAAAGATCAGCTGAAAAACCTTGAGCTTGCTGAGTTCCAGCAATCTTCCGTCTATCAATTACTAGAAAATCGTACACAGTTTTATGATGATTTATTGCGACATCTTTGGGCGCACTTTAGGCTGGATCAATATCAGGATCTTAGCCTGATTGCAGTGGGCGGTTATGGGCGTGGGGAAATGTTTCCTTTGTCGGATTTGGATTTTTTGATTTTAACAAAATCACAGACTAGCGAAGAAATTCAACAACAAATCCGTGAATTTGTGCAATTTTTATGGGATTGCGGTTTTGAAGTGGGGCATTCCGTTCGCACCTTGGCTGAATGCGAACAAGCTGGGCGAGAAGATATTTCTATCGCCACCAATTTGCTTGAAAGCCGTTATTTATGCGGTAATGAAAAATTATTTGAAAAACTCACCGCACTTTTAATGCAACCTGATTTTTGGCGTCTGGCGGATTTTTATCAAGCCAAAATCGCCGAAAAAAATGCGCGCTATCAACGCTATCACAACACCAGCTATAATCTTGAACCCGATATAAAATATAGCCCTGGTGGTTTGCGTGATCTGCATTTGTTGTATTGGCTTGCCCTGCGCCACACAGGGGCAAAAAACTTGCAAGATATTTTGCAAACTGGTTTTATTTATCCTGAAGAATACGATTTATTACAAGAAAAACAACAGTTTCTGTTTAAAGTGCGGTTCGCTTTACATTTAATTTTAAAGCGTTACGACAACCGATTGTTATTTGATCGCCAAGTGAAAGTGAGCGAATTGCTCGGCTATCAAGGGGAGGGCAACCAAGCAGTGGAAAAAATGATGAAAGCTTTTTTCCAAGCCTTACAAACCATTGCCACGCTCACTCACATTTTAACCAAGCATTATCGGGAACATTTTATCGATAAGCCAAGCCAGCAAACTTGTTTTCCGCTGGATCGCCATTTTCACCTTGCCAATAACGCCATTTGCTTAACGCAAAAAGACTGTTTTCAGCAACAGCCTGACAGTATGCTCGATTTGTTTTTCTATCTTACACAATATCCAACGGCGGAAATTCATTCCAGCACGTTACGCCAATTAATCCGCACGATTGAAACATTTCACGGCTATTTAAGCGAAAATGCACAAGGTAGAGCAAAATTTTTACGCTTATTTGAACAGCCTCATTGCGTGCAACGGGCTTTTTTACCAATGCACCAATACGGCGTGTTACGCATCTATTTACCGCAATGGCAGCACATTGAAGGGCTGATGCAATTTGATTTATTTCATAGCTATACTGTTGATGAACATAGCTTGCGCGTAATGCAAAAATTAGAAAGTTTTACTCAGCCAGAAAGCCAAACGGCGCACCCGATTTGTTATTCCATTTTTGCCCAATTATCACAGCGCACGTTGCTTTATCTCGCTGGATTATTCCACGATATTGCCAAAGGGCGTGGTGGTGATCACGCTGAACTTGGCGCGCAAGATATGGCGGATTTTGCTCGGCTACACGGCTTTTCAAGCCAAGAGAGTGAATTAATGCAATGGCTTGTGGCGCAGCATTTATTGATGTCCGTTACGGCACAACGGCGCGATATTGACGATCCCAATATTGTCCTTGCCTTTGCCGAAGAAGTGAAAACCCAGCAACGCCTTGATTTACTCACTTGTTTAACCGTGGCAGATATTTGTGCCACCAACGAAACCCTTTGGAATAGCTGGAAACGCTCTTTATTAACAAGGCTTTATCAATCCACCACGGCACAATTTAATTTAGGAATGGCCAGCTTGTTGGATAATCAAGATAAAATCGCCCAGCATAAAAATCAGGCTTTGGTTTTATTACAAAAAGCCCAGCCCGATCTTGCGCAAGACGCCATTCACCAATTATGGCAAACTTTCCCGCCAGATTATTTTTTACGCAACAATCCACAACAAATTTGCTGGCATACTGGGCTAATCGCCGAAAGCCGCAAGCAAAGTGCGGGGCAAAATGTGGTAAAAATTAGCAACCGTTTTTCCTCAGGTGGCACGGAAGTGTTTATTCATTGTGAAGATCAAGCCAACTTGTTCCATAAAGTGGTGAGTACTATTGGCGCGAAATGTTTTAGCATTCACGATGCGCAAATTCTCACAGCAGAAGACGGCAAAGTGTTCGATAGTTTTATTGTAACCGAATTAGACGGCTCGCTTGCCAAATTTGATCGCCGCCGTGAGCTAGAACACGCCCTGCAAAAAGCCTTGAACGCAAACAAAATTGCCAAAGTCAGCACGATGAAAAATCATCAACTTAAACCATTTCGGGTAAAAACCGAAGTGCGATTCTTGCATTTGGCCAAAACCACGCACACAGAAATGGAGCTATTCGCCTTGGATAAAGCAGGGCTTTTGGCAGAAATCAGCCAAATTTTCACCGCCCTTCAGCTTAATATTCAAAATGCCAAAATCACCACCATTGGCGAAAAAGCAGAAGATTTCTTTATTTTAACTAATCGCTATGGCAAGGCTTTGTCGGAACAGGAAAGGGAAGTGTTAGAACAGCAGATTTTAGCATCTATATAATTAAACACCGCTTTTTGAAAGAGCGGTGCTTTTTTGCGGATTTTTTTTTTGCTTATTATTTACGCAAATTTTCTAAGGCTACGGCGGTGATGATGATTGCGCCGCCGAGTAGCATTGTGAGTGTTGGGACTTCATTGAGCCACAGCCACGCGATTAAAATGGCGTAAACGGGCTCAAGGGAAATAATCATTGCGGCGGTTCTGGCGCTGAGTACATCAAGGCTGGATACAAACAGGGTGTACGCAAGGCTGGTGCAGAGCAAGCCAATGCAGGCGATCCAAAACCAATCTTGCAACGATACGCTCGGTAATTCGTTGGCATAAAACGGTAAAAGCACGATAACGCCCACCAAATATTGCCACCAGCTGGCTTGGCTGCCTGAAAGTGTGCCGCGATTTTTGCGGTTTAGCACCGCAAGCAAGCCGTAAATTGCACCGGAAAAAATGCCCCATAACAGCCCTTGTGTGGATTGGTTACCAAATTCAAAAGCGGGCGTAACAAGGATTAAACCAAGCGTAATGGCGAGTAATAAGAAAAACTCGCGCAATTTCAACCGCACTTTGAAAATCAGCATTTCAAATAAGCACACAAAGGCAGGGAAACTGGCAAAGCCCAGCGTTCCCACTGCCACACCGCCTACTTTCACCGCAATATAAAAGGTAACCCAATGGGCGGTGAGCAAACTGCCTAGCACAAATTGCAACAAAATGCCTTGTGTGGAAAGTTTGGTTAAGGGCATTTTCTTATACAGGAAGAAGAGGGAAAGCGCCGCTAGTGCGATAAAAACGCGCCCTAACACCAACACGCCTGCGCTGCTTTCAATAAGCACGCCTAGCACGCCAGTTAAACCAAATAACACCGCGGTGCTATGCACTTTGAGCAAAGCCAGCTGATATTGTTTGTTCGCGTTTTCCACTTTCCCCCCTATGCCCGTTGCTATTTTTCGTTACGCCGTTTTCATTGCAGCGAAAGCCTTATCGGCGGCTTGCAAGGTGCGTTCAATATCTTCATCGCTATGCGCTAAAGACATAAATCCCGCCTCATAAGCAGATGGCGCAAGATACACACCTTGTTCAAGCATCTTATGGAAAAACTGTTTGAATTTTTCCGCATCACATTTCATCACTTGCTGATAAGTGCTAACTTCAGGCTGATCGGTGAAAAAAATACCAAACATTCCGCCCACATAATTCACCACAAATGGAATGCCGTGTTTATCGGCGAGTGCTTTTAAGCCAAGGGCTAATTTTTCTGTTTGCTCAGCCAGACGCTGTTCATTGCCGGCTTTTTTCAGCTCGGTTAAACAAGCAAGCCCTGCCGCCATTGCGATTGGGTTGCCTGAAAGCGTTCCTGCCTGATAAACAGGACCAGTTGGCGCGATATATTGCATAATTTCTTTTTTACCGCCAAATGCGCCCACTGGCATTCCACCACCGATCACTTTACCAAGGGTGGTTAAATCAGGGGTTACGCCATAATATTGCTGCGCACCGCCTAATGCCACGCGAAAGCCTGTCATCACTTCGTCAATAATTAACAATGCGCCATATTGATCACAAAGTTCACGCAGTTGTTGTAAAAAGCCTGCTTTTGGTGGAATACAGTTCATATTGCCCGCCACTGGCTCAATGATCACACAAGCGATGTCATCAGGATATTGCTCAAAGGCTTGCTTAACAGAATCAATATTGTTGTATTCGCAAGTTAAGGTGTGTTTAGCAAAATCAGCAGGCACACCAGGGGAACTTGGCTGACCAAGGGTTAGCGCGCCTGAGCCTGCTTTCACTAGCAAACTATCAGAATGGCCGTGGTAGCAACCTTCAAACTTGATGATTTTATCTCGTTTGGTATAACCGCGCGCCAAACGAATGGCCGACATTGTGGCCTCTGTTCCTGAACTCACCATTCGCACCATTTCGATCGAAGGCACAAGCTGACAAACCAGCTCTGCCAAGTCAATTTCTAACGGCGTAGGTGCACCAAAGCTCAAGCCTTTTTCTGCGGTTTTTAACACCGCACTTAAAATGGCTGGGTGGTTATGGCCTAAAATCATAGGCCCCCAAGATCCTACATAATCAATGTACTGCTTGCCGTCTGCATCAAAAATATAAGCACCCTCAGCGCGATCAATAAATACTGGCGTGCCGCCAACCCCATTAAACGCACGAACAGGGGAATTCACCCCACCAGGGATCACTTTTTGTGCTTGGGAAAAGAAATTTTCTGAATGGTTCATTGTTTGTCCTTAATTTGGTTTTATCAAAAATGGGTCAAAATTGTGGAGTATTGTACTGTAAAACTAAGTAAATTTATAAAAATATTTATGCGCACTTTTGCCTTTATGGTATGCTTTCGCCACTCATTTTTTACTGAAATTATTCATTATGTTGTTGAGTTTTCTGCTCACATTTCTCGGCGCACTGCTCTCTTTATTTGCTATGCGTCCGATTGCGCAAAAAATCGGTTTAGTGGATAAACCAAATTACCGCAAACGCCACAAAGGGGCAATCCCCCTGATTGGGGGCATTTCGCTATTTATCGGTAACTGCGTGTTCTATTTTTTAGAATGGGATCAAATGCGGCTGCCAGCGCTCTATCTTTTCAGCATTTTTGTGCTGTTAGCCATTGGTATTTTAGACGATCGCTTTGACATCAGCCCATTCATTCGCGCAGGAATCCAAGCCTTTCTCGCTATTTTAATGATCGATATGGGCAATATTTATCTCGATCATCTTGGACAAATTTTAGGCCCGTTCCAATTAACGCTCGGCTCAATCGGCTTGATGATCACGGTGTTCGCCACCATCGCAGTGATCAACGCGTTCAATATGATAGACGGCATAGACGGCTTGCTCGGCGGCTTATCCAGCGTGGCGTTTGGTGCGATTGGCATCTTGCTGATAATGGATAACCAAATGGATCTCGCCTATTGGAGTTTCGCCTTAATCATCGCTATTTTGCCTTATTTAATGCTCAATCTTGGTATTCCTTTTGGCACAAGATTTAAAGTGTTTATGGGTGATGCAGGCAGCACGTTGATCGGCTTTACCATTATTTGGATCTTGCTACTTAGCACGCAGGGCAAAGGTCACCCAATGAACCCAATCACCGCACTATGGATTATCGCCATTCCCGTGATTGATATGATCGCCATTATTTACCGCCGCTTACGCAAAGGCAAAAGCCCATTCCGCCCAGACAGGCTGCATATTCACCATTTAATGGTGCGCGCAGGGCTAAGCTCACGCCAAGCCTTTTTATTAATCACCTTTATCGCCGCGCTATGCGCAGGTTTTGGTATTTTAGGCGAAGTTTATTACATCAATGAATGGATAATGTTTGTCGGCTTTATTCTATTATTTTTCATTTATGTTTTTTCTATCGCCAGAGCATGGCGCATCACCCGTTGGGTAAGAAGAATAAAACGCCGTCATCGCCGTTTAGCACAACAATAGGAGAAAGGAATGCAATCACAAAATGCAGCAAAGAAATCTTTTATCATTATTTTAGTGACGATCATTTTTGCTTTAGCTGGGTATGGCGCAAGTTTCTTGCAAAAGCCACAATGGAAAGCAGAAGCAAAGATCTATCAGCCAACCACAAATCAATTAGGCAACTATTATGCCTTAGCTTCAATGTATCAATTTATCCAAGGTAAAAACGAGCCTGAAACATTGTTAGTGAATAAAGTGTATGATGAATTTAAACGTCAGCTTTCTGCTTACGATAATATTCGTCAATTTTGGCTAGAAAGCTCTTACTATAAACAAAGAGAAACAGGGAATGTACAAAATGATGAGGCATTGCTTGAGCAGTTAGTAAAAACAGTAAAATTTTCCACCGCACTTAAAGGACAGGCTGAAACGCTTTCTATACAGTTAGATAATCCTAAGCAAGCTTTGGAAATGCTCAATGCATTTATAGCACAAAGCAATCTTGCTGCAAGAGAGGTCATTTATAATGAATTGATAGGGCAGTGGAAAAATTTATTTAATCAGGTAAATAGTGCTGCCCAATTAAAGTTAGGGGCAACCTTGCAGGGTAACGCACTTGGTACACAAGATTGGCAAGGAAAATTGAATATGATGAAATCAGTTAATCCCCTTGATAATAATTTGACTGCTTACCGTTACCTTAAATCCCCAACCCAGCCACTCAATCCTGAACGTTCGGTGTTATATTGGGTGTTGTGTGTGGGAGGATTGGGGTTAGTTGTTGGAATGTTCCTAGCAAATACATTCACAAGAAAGACTAAAAAAGAAAGTGTGGAAGAATAGAAGAGCGGTTGGATTTTTAAGAGTTTTATAAAAGATAGACAAGTATTTTAT
Source organism: Avibacterium gallinarum (assembly GCF_002921135.1). GTDB lineage: Bacteria > Pseudomonadota > Gammaproteobacteria > Enterobacterales > Pasteurellaceae > Avibacterium > Avibacterium gallinarum. The sequence goes on from NZ_PQVJ01000024.1 coordinate 22,136, forward strand.
GTTTTATAAACAAATTGAACAAAAAACTATCTTGCGATAAAAAAATAAAAAAATACTAGACAAGCTATTTGGAAACTCTTAATATACGCCCCGCAACGACGCAGTGAGATATAAAACGCGTTCGTAGCTCAGTTGGATAGAGCGTTGGCCTCCGGAGCCAAAGGTCGCAAGTTCGAATCTTGTCGAGCGCGCCAGAGTCAATGCAATACAACAATGGTGGCTATAGCTCAGTTGGTAGAGCCCCGGATTGTGATTCCGGTTGTCGTGGGTTCAAGTCCCATTAGCCACCCCAATTTCTGTCGGCGAGTAGCGCAGCTTGGTAGCGCAACTGGTTTGGGACCAGTTGGTCGTAGGTTCAAATCCTATCTCGCCGACCAC
>NZ_PQVJ01000025.1 GCF_002921135.1 Avibacterium gallinarum
TCTTTTTTAGTCGCCTTGCCATTTTTAATTTTCTCTCTAATGTCATCACGTCTTTTTTGAGAAAGTACACTGAGATAATTATTCTCCACCGCCCGTTTCCCAATCTCACCTCCTAATGTCGCGACATTAAGCGTGCTAACCGTATTAGTCGCTGAGCCGTTTTGTTGGGCGGTTAAGCCTGCGGTGAGGCTGCCAGCTAAGGCGCTTAAGGCGGTCACAGTTTGGCGTTCCTCGGTGCTGAGTTGGTTCGGGTTGTCCTTGCCAAGGGCTTTGGTGATGGCAGGGGCAGCGAGTTCACTAGCTGAAGCAGCAAGTGCGCCTGCGGTGATATTGCCTTTAGCTGCCGCCGCCTCTACCGCACCAAGCATGGCGTGAGCAAGGGTGTTGGTAAGAACATTCACCTCGCCATTGCTGTCGGTGGTGAGTGCCTTGATTTTTTCATTTAAAGTCGGCGAGGCAAGGGTAGTAGCAATCTGTGTGCCACTTTGCCCTGCCAATATCCCGCCTGCGATAGTGGTGAGGTTATCAAGGTTACGTTTGTATTCGCCCTTTTCACTCCATTTCTCTTGTCTTTCTAGCGTATTAGCAAGTGCGGTGGTTTTTTCCGCAATTTTTTGTTTATCTTGCGTTGCCTGCGGTTT
>NZ_PQVJ01000026.1 GCF_002921135.1 Avibacterium gallinarum
ACAACGACGCGATGTGTATCTTTCAATTTCTACAACGTCGCGTCGTTGTGTGCGACGTATTATAGGCTTCTGAAAAATCTTTGCAACCCATTTTTGCAAAAAAATGGCAAAAAATGCGAAAAACCATCTCAACTGATTATTTTGAAATCACACCGATGAATTATCAGGCAAAGTGCGGTGGAAAATTAGCAAAATTTTTACCGCACTTGATTTATTTCACATATTCTTATTCACCTAAAGTGAGCGCGTGCAATTCTGCAAAACCAAATTGTTTAAATACCTTTAATAAAGCGAGCTGTTCTTTGCTTTCTTTTGTGCAATAAACCAGATTATCTTTAGCTGATTTTTGCTGCGATTCACCAAGTAAATCTTTCACGCGCTTGGCGATGGCTTTGCTAGGATCTAAAAAATATTTCACTTGTGGTAAGCAAGCTTTTAATTCTGCTTTTAAGAATGGAAAATGTGTGCAACCTAAAATCACCGTATCCAAAGTTAAATTTCGTTGCCAATCTTTGACCTCGCGTAAAAGCCTAATGGGATCAACGGGATAGCCTTGCAATTTTTCTTCTGCAATTTTAACTAATTCTGTACTGCCCAACTTTTCTACTTTGCAATGGCTTGCGTAGTCTTGGATCAATTTATCTACATAAGGGCGTTTTACGGTGCCTTTGGTGGCGAGTAAGCCGATGACGCCTGTTTGTGTTTGTTGAGCAGCAGGTTTGATAGCAGGAACCGTTCCTACAACAGGGCAAGAAAATTTTTCGCGCAAGGCAGGCAGAACCACGGTGCTTGCGGTATTGCAGGCAATCACAATTAAATCGAGTGGCTGTTGCTGCGCGATTTTCTGACAAATTGCCACGCAACGCTCAATGATTGCCTGTTCAGCTTTTTCAGAATAAGGGAAAAAAGCATTATCCAAACAATAAAGATAGTGGCAGTCTGGTAACAAGGCTTTCACTTCACGATAAACGCTTAAGCCGCCAATGCCTGAATCAAAAAATAAGATGGTTGGTGCTGTCATTTTTGTAGGAAATTCATTGATATTGAGATGATCTTATACCTTCGTTCAGCACATCTCAAGGTAAAGTTTACGCATTGGAATAAATGGTTTTCTCATCAAGCCAACGCTGAATCAAGGCCTCAGAAAGTTGTGGATATTTGCTGATCATTGCTCTGGCATAATGCTGAACTGTTGGGATCATTTTGCGATCGCGCATTAAATTCGCCACTTTAAATTCCGCCACACCAGTTTGTTTTGTGCCTAACACTTCACCCGGCCCGCGAATTTCCAGATCTTTTTCTGAAATGTAAAAGCCGTCTTGGCTTTCACGCAGTACTTGCAGACGTTTTTTCGACACCTTGCCCAATGGCGGTTTGTACATTAGCACGCAAAAAGAAGCCGTACTTCCGCGCCCTACTCGTCCACGCAATTGGTGAAGTTGAGATAGCCCAAGGCGTTCAGCATTTTCAATAATCATCAAGCTGGCATTAGGCACATCTACGCCCACTTCAATCACGGTGGTTGCTACTAACACATCTAACTCGGCGGCTTTGAAACTTGCCATAATCTCTTGTTTTTCAGTCGGTTTCATTCGCCCGTGAACTAAGCCAATGCGTAAATTTGGCAGCGCTTTGGTTAAATCTTCCCAAATGGCTTCCGCTGCTTGCGCTTCCAACACTTCGCTTTCATCAATGAGCGTGCAAACCCAGTACGCCTGCCGTTTTTCATTCACGCAGGCCTGATACACGCGCGCGACAATTTCTGCACGGCGCTCTTCTGAAATGGCAATAGTGGTGATCGGCGTTCGTCCTGGGGGTAATTCATCAATAATAGAAGTATCCAAATCTGCATAAACCGTCATCGCTAAGGTTCGCGGAATTGGGGTGGCGGTCATAATCAGCTGATGTGGATAATTTCCCGACTTTTCGCCTTTTTCGCGTAACATTAAGCGTTGATGTACGCCAAATCGGTGCTGTTCATCAATAATCACTAAGGCGAGATCATTAAATTCTACGTCCTGTTGAAACAAGGCGTGCGTTCCCACAATCATCTGCACTTCGCCTGTTTTCATCTGTTCTAGCACCGCTTGGCGAGCCTTGCCTTTGACTTTTCCTGCCAGCCAACCGACTTTGATGCCTAAAGGCTCAAACCAATTTTGGAAATTGGCAAAATGCTGTTCCGCCAAAATTTCTGTCGGCGCCATAAGTGCCACTTGCTTTTGATTGTCAATTGCCACCAGTGCAGCTAATGCCGCGACCAAGGTTTTCCCCGATCCCACATCGCCCTGCACTAATCGCATCATTGGATAAGGCTTTTGCAGATCTTGCTCAATATCCTGCACAACGCGGCTTTGCGCATTAGTCGGGCTAAATGGCAAACGCTGTAAAAATTGCTGTTTTAGATCGGTTTGATACTGCAATGGCAAGGCAAAAAATTGTTGAATATTCGACCGCACTTTTTGCATTGCTAAATTATGCGCTAATAATTCTTCAAAAATTAACCGCACTTGTGCAGGGTGCTGTCCTTTTTCCAGCATTTCTAAAGAAACATCAGGCGGTGGGCGGTGCAAAAATCGGATCGCCTCTTTTAAGCTATAAGGATAAGGATTGAATTCATCAGGCAGAATTTCTGGCAACTGAATTTTATCAAGCAAAGCCAGCGCTTGATCCGTTAATTTGCGTAAAGAATTTTGCTTTAAGCCTTCTGTGGTGGGATAAATTGGCGTCAGGGTTTCGGCCATTACCAAAGGAGCATCATCACGAATAATTTGATATTCAGGGTGATGAATTTCCGCCATAAAACGACCGAGCTTCACTTCGCCGAAGGCTTTGACTCTCGCGCCCACTTGGAAGCTATTGCGCATTGCTGCGTTAAAGTTGAAAAAACGTAAGGTTAATTTTGATGTGCCGTCCGACACTACTACAGTTAAAATTGGGCGGCGTCCAAACTGGACTTCGCAAAGCTGAACCGTGGCGCTAATTGTGGCATATTGTTCAGGGCGAAGATCGATTATGGGCGTAATTCTTGTGCGGTCTTCATAACGGCTAGGCAGATGAAAAAGTAAATCTTGCAGATTATTAATGCCAATTCGACTCAATTTTGCCGAAACCGCTGCCCCCACACCAGAAAGCGTGGTCAGCGGAACTGCACCAAGAATTTCCGTAGCCATTAGCGATTTATATTACGTTCAATGCTGACAAAACCGGGTAAGGTTTTGATTTTCCGCATAATTTGACTTAAATGATGGGTATCTCTTGCCGTCAGTAACACCACGATTTGATATAAACGACCGTCTTGTTCTTCCGTCCAAATGCTATGAATATTGCTATCCATCGCGGAAATATTAGAGGTTAAATTCGGCAGCGCCCCTTGCTGATTAATCATTTCAATGCGTAATTCGGTTTCAAATTCCACTTTGTTATCGCTTTTCTCCCAGGTTACTGGGGTGAAATGCTCTGGATTTTCTTTTCGATTACGCAGGTTTGCACAAGCCTCGTGATGCACCACTAGGCCTTTCCCTGGGCTTGCGTATGCCACAATCGGATCACCCGGAATTGGGTGGCAACATTGCGCAAAAGTGGTAAGCAGGCTTTCATTGCCGTTAATGGCAAAAATATTTTTGTTGTTGCTGAGATCGCCGTCTGTATCAATTTCAATACTTTCACCTAATAAGCGATAAGCAATCACGGCGCTCATTTGGTTACCTAAACCAATTTCCGCCAATAAATCTTCAAAACGATTAAGTTTTAGATCGCTTAATAATTCATCAATACGTTGCTCAGAAATTTGTTCTAATTTATGTGGTAATAACGCATTAGTAAGTTGGCGTTTACCAAGAACGATCGCCGTATCTGAACGCAGATTTTTCAAGGAGTGGCGAATATTAGAACGGGCTTTTGCAGTTACCACAAAATTCAGCCAGCCCACATCAGGTTGTGCTGTCGGTGCGGTGATAATTTCAATGGTTTGCCCTGATTGCAATGGTTGTGAAAGGGGATAAGGTTTGCGATCCACATTGGCTGCAATACAAGCATTGCCAATGCCAGAATGCACCGCATAAGCAAAATCTACTGGGGTGGCGCCCACTGGCAATTCCACAATACGCCCTTTCGGGGTGAACACATAAATCTCTTTCGGGAAAAATTCTGATTTGACACTTTCAATAAATTCAAAAGAATTACCCGCACTTTGTTGCAATTCAATCAGACTTTGCAACCAGCGCTGCGCGCGAATTTGTGCGGTGGTGCTATCATTCTTACCACCTTGTTTATACGCCCAATGCGCTGCTACGCCCATTTCCGCAGTTTGATCCATTTCTTCCGTGCGAATTTGCACTTCCACCGGAACGCCGTGTGGGCCAATCATCGAAGTATGCAGGGATTGATAGCCATTTGCTTTTGGCACAGCGATATAATCTTTCACACGCCCCGGACGTGGCTTATACAAACCGTGCATTTGTCCTAGCACTCGGTAGCAAGTGTCCACATCTTTCACCACTGCACGGAACGCATAAATATCCATAATGGAATGAAATTGCTGATCTTTTAAGCGCATTTTTTGATAAATGGCATAAAGGTGTTTTTCTCGCCCAAATACACGTGCTTCAATGCCCACATCTGCTAAACGCCCTTTGATTTCATCAGAAATCCGTTCGATCATATCTTTGCGGTTACCACGCGCAATTTGAATGACTTTTTGTAACACAGCATAACGCTGTGGGTGCATTGCTTCAAAGCCGAGATCTTCTAGCTCATTTTTAATATGTTCGATCCCTAAACGATGGGCAAGTGGGGCGTAAATTTCCAAGGTTTCTTTCGCAATTCTACGCCGTTTGTCAGGGCGTAATGCGCCAAGGGTACGCATATTGTGGGTGCGGTCAGCCAGTTTGATCAGAACAACGCGAATGTCTTTGGTCATCGCCAAAATCATTTTGCGGAAATTTTCCACTTGGGCTTCTTGGCGGGTACGGAATTTGAGCTTATCTAATTTAGATACGCCTTCCACAATTTCAGCAACACTTGCGCCAAATTCTTCTTTGAGCTGTTCTTCGGTGTAAGGGGTGTCTTCAATCACATCGTGCAACAATGCGCCCATCACGGCTTCGTGATCTAAACGCATTTCTGCAATAATTGATGCCACCGCAACAGGGTGAGTAATGTACGGCTCGCCGCTGGAGCGAGATTGTCCTTCGTGTGCATCTCGTGCGATAACGTATGCTCGTCTTACTAATTCAATTTGTTCAGGCGGTAAATAGCCTCGGATAATATGCTCTAAACGTTCAAATAAGTACAAAGGACACCTAACTTTTTATTCAAATTTTATTGCCAATGATAAAAATGGAACAAAAAACAACCGCACTTTTATCGCTTATGAAGATAATAAAGACACTGCGTGATGCTCTGTTGCTTCTTGCTCTAAAGTATCTTGGCGCTCGTGCGCATTCATAATTTCGTTATTAATCAAGCCTTTTTCAATTTCACGCAAGGCGATTACCGTTGGTTTATCGTTATCTTCTGGAACTAAAGGTTCACGCAAATGTAATTGTAATTCTCTTGCACGGCGTGCTGCGGTTAAAATTAAATCGAAACGGTTACCAATTTGCTCTACCGCATCTTGCACTGTTACACGAGCCATAAATTTACTCCAATCAGTTAAAATTCTTCAATAAATAAAAGAGATCTAATGATACTAAAATGTCAATTATTTTGCCAGTAATTGATGAATTAAAGCGATATTTTGCGCTTGTTGATAGCTTTTCGTTAAACATTCCGCACGCAAAATATGCTGTAAATCCGCCACTGCTTGCTCGAAATTATCATTAATAATCACATAATCATATTCGTCATAGTGGGACATTTCACTGGTAGCTTTTGCCATACGATCAGCAATGACTTCTGCGCTATCCTGCCCGCGTCCAATTAAACGGCGCTCCAATTCTTCAACCGATGGGGGCAAAATAAAAATACTTTTAACCTGTGGCAATTTAGCGCGAATTTGTTGCGCCCCTTGCCAATCAATATCTAAAAAAACATCAATGCCTTGCGCCAAACTTTTTTCAATGGTCGGCAAGGACGTGCCATAATAATTGCCGCCAAACACTTTGGCATATTCCAAGAACAAATCTTGTTCGATTAGACGTTCAAATTCTTCTTTACTGACAAAATGATAATGCACACCGTCCACTTCACCGGGGCGTGGCGCACGCGTGGTATGGGAAACAGAAACCATCATTTCACGCCCATTATCTTTCGCCAATAAGGCGGCGATTAAAGATGATTTCCCCGCGCCGCTTGGGGCTGAAATAATATAAAGGTTACCTTGGCTCATTGTTTATCCTTAATTTTCATCAAATTTCGTTCATTATGCCGATAAATCGGAAAAAAATCATTAGAAGTGCGGTGTTTTTTCATTTAATTTTAACAAAATAAAAACAAGCTAACTGGCTGATCCGCAAAGTTTTGATGTAGATCACAAATGTTTTACGGTTTTCTTGCGAGTTAGTTTCACCCTACCTAAAAAGCGTGCTATAATCGACCGCGAACGGAAAATAGAATGATTTCTATGCACCGTAACCCTTTTGTTTAACTTAAATTATAGGTGAAAAACTTATGGCTATTAAAATTGGTATCAATGGTTTCGGCCGTATCGGTCGTATCGTATTCCGCGCAGCACAACAACGCGATGACATCGAAGTTGTAGGTATCAACGACTTAATTGACGTTGAATATATGGCTTATATGTTGAAATATGATTCAACTCACGGTCGTTTCGATGGCACTGTTGAAGTGAAAGACGGTCATTTAGTGGTGAACGGTAAAACAATCCGTGTAACTTCTGAGCGTGATCCTGCAAACCTTAAATGGAACGAAATCGGTGTTGATATCGCAGTTGAAGCAACAGGTATCTTCTTAACAGATGAAACTGCTCGTAAACACATTGAAGCAGGCGCGAAAAAAGTTGTTTTAACCGGTCCTTCTAAAGATGCAACTCCAATGTTCGTAAACGGCGTAAACTTTGATACTTATGCTGGTCAAGACATCGTTTCAAACGCATCTTGTACAACAAACTGTTTAGCACCATTAGCGAAAGTAATTAACGACAAATGGGGTATCAAAGACGGTTTAATGACAACTGTTCACGCAACAACTGCAACTCAAAAAACAGTTGATGGTCCTTCAGCGAAAGACTGGCGTGGTGGTCGTGGTGCTTCTCAAAACATCATTCCATCTTCAACAGGTGCAGCGAAAGCAGTAGGTAAAGTAATTCCTGAATTAAATGGTAAATTAACTGGTATGGCGTTCCGTGTTCCTACACCAAACGTATCTGTAGTTGATTTAACTGTAAACCTTGAAAAACCAGCAACTTACGCTGAAATCTGTGCAGAAATCAAACGTGCTTCTGAAAACGAATTAAAAGGCGTTTTAGGCTACACTGAAGATGCAGTAGTATCAACAGACTTCAACGGTTGTGCATTAACTTCTGTATTCGATGCAGAAGCAGGTATCGCATTAACTGATACTTTCGTTAAATTAGTATCTTGGTACGATAACGAAACAGGTTATTCAAACAAAGTATTAGACTTAGTAGCTCACATTCACAACTACAAAGGCTAATTAAAAACCCTTTAAAATTAAGCCGCACTTTTAAAGTGCGGTTTTTTTCGCCACATTTTTATTGCTGTGATTGATTATCTCTGATTTCCCTGCCTGCTTTTTGCTAAGAATATCCTGCTTTTTCACATAAAAATGAACAACTGTTCGCTCGCTAAAACTGTTATATTGCTCACAAAATCACTGATTATCCGTAGTTTTCAACGGATTTTTCTCGCTTTTTCTTTGATTAACGATTATATTTAGCCTTACAACTGTACGCTAAAATGCAGTAATTTATTAAAAACGATTTGTTAAATAGGAAAAAGAAGAATGACAAACACCCTTGATTTTCATTTTGTTAGCCGCTTTCAACAGCAGGCAAAAACATTAAAAAATAACACCGCACTTCGTTATTTTGAAAATCAACAATGGCACGATATTTCTTGGGCTGACTTTCAGCAGCAAGTAAACGCCCTTTCTCTTGCGTTGCTTGCCCATCATATTGATGTACAAGATAAAATTGGTATTTTTGCACACAATATGCCACGCTGGACAGTCGCTGATATTGCCACTTTGCAAATTCGTGCTGTTACCGTGCCTATTTACGCCACAAACACCGCGCAACAAGCGGCATTTATCATTAATGATGCCGATATTAAAATTCTGTTTGTTGGCGATCAAGAACAGTACGATCAAGCCCTACAAATCGTTGCAGATTGCCCGCAGTTACAACATATTGTTGCGATGAAAGATAGCATTCAGCTGCACAATCACCCACTGGCTTACCGTTGGGCAGACTTTGTCGCCACAGGCTCGCAAACTAATTCCGCAGAATTACAACAGCGTCTTGATGAAAAACAACTCAATGATCTATTTACCCTGATTTATACTTCTGGTACCACAGGCGAGCCAAAAGGCGTAATGTTGGATTATGCCAACCTTGCTCATCAGCTAAAAGCTCACGATCAGGCATTAAAACCGATTACAGAACAAGACGTTTCCCTTTCTTTCCTGCCGTTCTCCCATATTTTTGAACGTGCGTGGGTGGCCTATGTGCTACACCGTGGCGCGGTGAATTGTTATATTGAAAACACCGATCAAGTGCGTGCAGCGTTAAGTGAAATCCGTCCGACATTAATGTGCGCCGTACCACGTTTTTACGAAAAAATTTACACTGGGATCCACGATAAAGTGCAGCAAGCGCCAAAACTGCGCCGTGCCTTATTTAACTGGGCGATGAAAGTGGGACATCGTTATTTTGATCGTAAAAGCCAAAAACAACCCATTCCATTTTGGCTTAAACAGCAATTTTTCTTAGCGGATAAATTGGTGCTGAGCAAATTACGCAACCTACTCGGTGGACGTATTCGTATGATGCCGTGCGGCGGGGCAAAATTAGAACCTACCATTGGGCTATTTTTTCACAGCATTGGCATTAATATTAAGCTAGGTTATGGTATGACGGAAACTACCGCCACCGTTTCGTGCTGGGAAGATGATCATTTCGAGCCAAATTCTATCGGCAAGCTAATGCCGGGTGCGGAAGTAAAAATTGGCGAAAATGACGAAATCTTAGTGCGTGGCGAAATGGTAATGCGTGGTTATTACAAAAAACCAGAAGAAACGGCCGCCGCTTTTACTGCTGATGGTTTCTTAAAAACTGGTGATGCCGGTCAATTAGATGAACAAGGCCATCTTTACATCACCGATCGCATCAAAGAGCTAATGAAAACCTCAAACGGCAAATATATTGCGCCACAGCACATTGAAGGCAAAATCGGCAAAGATAAATTTATTGAGCAAATTGCCGTGATCGCTGATGCGAAAAAATATGTTTCCGCCTTGATCGTGCCTTGTTTTGCTTCTTTAGAAGAATATGCGAAAAAGCTCAATATCAAATATCAAGATCGTATGGAATTGATCAAACATTCCGAAATTATTCAGCTGTTTGAAAAACGCTTAAATGAATTGCAAAAAGAGCTGGCGAGCTTTGAGCAAGTGAAGAAATTCACCCTGCTACCACAGGCTTTCACCACCGCAATGAACGAAATTACTCCAACCTTAAAACTACGCCGCAAAGTGATTTTAGAACGTTATAAAGCGCAAATTGAAAAAATGTATAAATAATAAAGTGCGGTGATTTTTCACCGCATTTTTATTATCAACTTTTCCCCTAACCGCAAAAATTGCTGAATTTTCCACCGCACTTTTATTTTTATAAACTTTGATCTAAATCAATAAAACAAAACATTTATTGAGAACAATTCTCATCAACAAAGATAAAAATAGCCCAGTAAAATCAACTCATTCACCCCATTTCGTTCAAAAAACAAGCTAAAAAACCCTAATTTTTGTCTGTTGAATTTAGCAAAACATCTATATATAGTGCTTTCAGAATTATAAAGACACAAGATATAGGGGTTGTACAATGAGTTCGTTTTTTGTGATTAAACGCGATGGTTCACGCGCACAATTCGATATTCAGCGTATCGTTAATGCTATTCGTAAAGCGGCATTGGCGGTTGGCATTGAACAGGACGATTATTGGCAAAAAATGGGGCAACAGGTTGCCAATGGCATTTTTGCCAAGTATCAGCAGGAAATTGACATTCACGATATTCAGCGGCTGGTTGAAAACCAGTTAATGGTGAGTGATTATCCGCAAGTAGCACGCGCCTATATTGAATATCGCCACGATCGTGATTTAGCGCGAGAAAAGCGTAGCCAGCTCACGCGTGAAATTGAAGGGCTGATTGAGCAAAGCAACGTGGAGTTGCTTAATGAAAATGCCAACAAAGACGCGAAAGTGATCCCAACGCAGCGGGATTTACTGGCAGGCATTGTGGCGAAACATTATGCTAAACGTTACATTCTGCCGCGTGATGTGGTGGAAGCGCACGAAAAAGGGGAAATTCATTATCACGATTTGGATTACGCCCCATTCTTCCCAATGTTTAATTGTATGTTGGTGGATCTCAAAGGAATGCTCACCCAAGGTTTTAAAATGGGCAATGCAGAAATTGAACCACCAAAATCCATCGGGACGGCAACGGCAGTTACCGCGCAGATTATTGCCCAAGTTGCGAGCCATATTTACGGTGGCACAACCATTAATCGCATTGATGAAGTGCTTGCGCCCTATGTGCAACTGAGTTATGAAAAGCATTTAAAAACTGCCCAACAATGGAATGTACCTGAGCCTGAAAATTATGCTAAGGCGTTGATTGAAAAGGATTGTTTTGACGCGTTCCAATCCTTGGAATATGAAGTGAATACGCTTCACACGTCCAATGGGCAAACCCCTTTTGTTACCTTTGGTTTTGGTTTAGGCACGAGCTGGCAAGCACGTTTAATTCAGCAAGCCATTTTACGCAACCGCATTCGTGGCTTAGGCAAAAATCACAAAACGCCCGTCTTCCCGAAATTGGTCTTTACCATTAAAAAAGGCGTAAACCAACAAGCTGGCGATCCTAATTACGACATCAAACAACTGGCGTTGGAATGTGCTTCTAAACGAATGTATCCCGATATACTCAATTATGAACAAGTGGTCAAAGTAACAGGCTCTTTTAAAGCCCCAATGGGTTGCCGCAGTTTTTTAGGCGCGTATGAACAAGAGGGCGAATTACAGCACGATGGACGCAATAACCTTGGCGTGGTTAGCCTGAATTTACCGCGTATCGCGCTTGAAGCCAAAGGCGATGAGCAGCGTTTTTATGCCTTACTTGATGAACGCCTTGCCATCGCGAAAAAAGCCTTAATGACGCGCATTGCTCGCCTTGAAAACACCAAAGCACGGGTTGCCCCTATTTTATATATGGAGGGTGCGTGTGGCGTGCGATTGAAAGCTGATGACAACGTAGCGGAGATCTTCAAAAATGGCCGTGCTTCCATTTCCCTTGGCTATATTGGCATTCACGAAACCATTAACGCGCTTTATCCGCAACATCATATTTATGATGATGAACAATTGCGACAAAAAGGCATTGCGATTGTGGAATATTTAGCCCAAGCTACCAAACAATGGCGACAAGAAACTGGCTACGCGTTTAGCCTTTATTCCACCCCAAGCGAAAATTTATGCGACCGTTTCTGTCGTTTAGACACCAAACAATTTGGCGTGATAACTGGCGTAACCGACAAAGGCTACTACACCAACAGCTATCATTTAGATGTGGAGAAAAAGGTCAATCCTTACGACAAACTGGATTTTGAAATGCCTTACCCACCACTGGCGAACGGCGGATTTATTTGCTACGGCGAATACCCTAATATTCAGCACAATCTCAAAGCCTTAGAAGATGTTTGGGATTACAGCTACGACCGCGTGCCTTACTACGGCACCAATACACCGATTGATGAATGTTATGAATGTGGTTTCACTGGCGAATTTCACTGCACCAACAAAGGCTTCACCTGCCCTAAATGCGGCAACCACGACAGCGAAAAAGTTTCCGTCACCCGCCGAGTCTGCGGCTACCTAGGCAGCCCAGACGCCAGACCGTTTAATGCAGGGAAGCAGGAAGAGGTGAAAAGAAGAGTGAAGCATTTATAGATGGGGAATGGCGTTTTATTTTGGGGTTAAATTTTGTTTTATCGTCAAATCG
>NZ_PQVJ01000027.1 GCF_002921135.1 Avibacterium gallinarum
AAATTCGGTTAGGGCTAATTTTAAAGTGCGGTGGAAATTTTGGGATTTTTTAAAATTCTGAGGAAAATGACCGCACTTTATTAGTTGCTTTTTTCTTTGAGATTATTAACGGATTTCGCCGTTGGCGACTTCCTTTCTTTTGCTTACCCAAAAGAAAGGAAGCAAAGAAAAGGGAACCCCGATCAAACCGCTTTTCCTCATTCCAATAAAATTTTCTTAACGAAAAATCAGCCTGATGTTCGCTACGCTCTCGCTCGGCGTGATTTTTCTAAAAATTTTATCTTCATTCGGGCGGTTTGGACGGGGAATGTAACGCTAAATTTTAAGGGCGGTGGTTTTTTTGAAATTTTTAAAATTTTGTGAAAAATGACCGCGCTTTTGATCTTACAAAATAGGAAAATTCTACTTTGCTCTAATTTTCAAACAAAATGTAGAAGAGAGAAAGAATTAATTTCCCGTGTAAATTGCCTTCATTTTTAGCAAATTTTTAGAAAAGTAACGCCTGAACGCAGCGAAGCGAGTATGGGCTTACTTTTCGTTAAGAAAATTTGTTAAAAATGAAGATCAGCAATTTAGTCGGGTGCTTTTTTCTTTGCCTACTTTCTTTTGAGCAAGCAAAAGAAAGTAGGTCGCTCAACGAGCGAAACTCGTTCTTAATTACAAATAGAAAAGCGATTTAACGAGAAAACAAAAACTTTACTTTTCTTCAATCGGGAACGCAAAAGAAAGCAAGTCGCCAACGGCGAAACCCGTTATTAATCACAAAGAAACAAGAAATTAACCTGAATAAAAATAAATATTTATGAACTACCTCCAATATTACCCCGTTGACATCGTAAACGGCGAAGGCACGCGTTGTACTTTATTTGTGAGCGGCTGCGAACACGCTTGCAAAGGCTGTTACAACCAAAAAAGCTGGTCATTCAGTGCGGGCATTCTCTTTGATAAAGCAATGGAAGATCAAATTATTCGTGATCTACAAGATCAACGCATTAAACGGCAAGGGCTTAGCTTATCAGGCGGTGATCCCTTACATCCCCGCAACGTGCCGACCTTACTCGCCTTAGTCAAACGCGTCAAAAGGGAATGTCCAGATAAAGACATTTGGCTTTGGACAGGCTACAAACTCGCTGAACTTAACGATCTTCAACGCCAAATGCTACCTTATATTGATGTTCTCATTGACGGCAAATTTATCAAAGAACAAGCCGATCCTGCGCTTATTTGGCGTGGTTCAGCAAATCAGGTGATTTATCGGTTTAAGGTAGAGTGAGATTTTGAGTAACTGAAAGGCATTTTGCGGAAGTATGACGAAGAAATGCCCAGCTTTAAAAAAGCCAAGCTTATTTAAACTTGGTTTCATACTTTTTACATCACTTCCAATCTGCCTGAATATCTTCCCCCATACTCTCCCTTAACCCCTCCACCACCACTTTAATCTTCGGCTGTAAATTCATTTTCTTCTGCCACAGCACATAAATCGGTACGGGCGATAAGGCGGTTTCGGGCAGAATCACCGTCAGCTGTCCCGTTTGCAGGTACGGGGCAATCAGCCAGTTGGGCAGGTAGGCGATGCCCAGATGGTTGAGTGCCAGTTTGAGCATGGCATCACCGTCATTGCTTTGGTGCTGCAGGGCGATGGGGTAATCCGTGGGGATTTTTTCGGCGTTGTATAGCCGCCATGCTTTGCCACTGCCTGATATGCAGAGAAATTGGCGCAGGTCTGCGGGCGATGTCGGGCAGCCGTTGCCGCGTAAAAATTCGGGGCTGGCACACAGCAGATTTTGTGTTTCGCCAATGGGCTGGGCGATGATGTCGCTTAAATCGTCCAGTTCGCCAAAACGCACGGCAATGTCCACTTGTTCGCCAATCATGTCCACTTTGCGGTCTTGAAAACTCAGGTGCAGATGCAGCTTGGGGTAACGTTTCGCCAAAGTCATGAGCTTGGGCAGCAGGCATTCGCGTCCAAAGACGGTGGGCATGTCGATGCGGACGGTGCCAATGGGCTGGCTTTGTTCGCGCGAAAGCAGGGCTTCTGCCTGTGTCAATTCTTCCATCACACGCAAACAGCTTTGCCGATATAACTCGCCTTCGACGGTGAGGATGATTTTGCGGGTGGTGCGGTGAAAAAGCTGGGTGTTGAGCCGCTGTTCCAAGCGGGCAATGCTTTTGCCAACCGCTGACCCCGTGAGGTTGAGCCTGTCGGCCGCGGCGGTGAAGCTGCCTGCCTCTGCTGCGGCTAAAAATTCTCGGATACCTGAAAACCGTTCGTCCATTTTTGCCTCATTGTGAAATTTTATTCTATAGTCTTTGGAATTTTATCATCTTTATCAACTAAAAAGAATCAATATAATGATTCCATCTTTTTTTGATGGAGTCATTCGATGAATCCGAAATATCAACCCCTTTTTCAGCCTTACACCTTAAACAATGGTGTAACCATTAAAAACCGTTTTACCGTTGCCCCTTTGACCATTTATGACTCAGGGCCAGACGGTGAGATGACGGACGCTGGCCGCCGTTTTTGGCACGACCGTTTTGAAGGTTTTGGCTTATACATCATGCCGTTCACCAATGTTCACCCCAGCGGCATTGGCTTTGAATCGCCCAATGCCTTTGACGAACGCCATTTGCCGACTTTGCGCGAATACGCCGATATGGCACACGCACAAGGGGCGAAAGCGGTGGTGCAAATTGCCCACAGCGGTTTGCGTGCCGACCCCAGTATGACACAGGGGCATGAGGTGATTGCCCCCACCGGTGATGTGTTTGGCCGTATCCGCACCATGACGGCACAAGAAATCACCGACATGGTCGGGCATTATGCCTATGCCGCCGAATTGGTGCTGCGGGCAGGTTTTGACGGCGTGGAAATTCACGGGGCTAATGGCTGGCAGATTCAGCAATTTTTTTCCGCTGCCACCAATTTACGCCAAGATGAATGGGGCGGCAGTTTAGAAAAAAGAATGCGTTTTCCCCTTGCCATTGTCGATGCCATTGATGCCATGCGGCAAAAACATCAGCGTCCTGACTTCATCATTGGCTACCGTTTTTCGCCTGAAGAACCAGGGGCAGACGGCATTACCATGAAAGAAACCTTGGCGCTGGTGGATGCCTTATTAGCAAAGCCGCTGCAATACCTGCACATCTCTCTATGGGATTTTTACAAAAAAGTCCGCCGCGGTGCCGACCCGAGTTTAACCCGAATGCAAGTGGTGCATGACCGCATCAACGGCCGTCTGCCCTTTTTCGGGTCGGGCAATCTTTACACCGCTGACGACATGCTCAAAGCCTATCAAACGGGCTGGGTGGAAAGCGTTTCCATTGGCAAAAGCATCATGCTCAATCCGCAGCTCATTAAGCTGATTGAAAACGGCCGTGAAAATGAAATTGAAACCGCCTTTGATTGGGAACAAGCCGAGAAATACCGCTACACCCCTGCCATGCTGCACGGCACGCAAATGGGAACGGATTTCTATCCGCCGTCCAAACAAAACGGCGTGCGTTACATCAGCAACCACTTTTAAAAACCCATAAAAAAAGCACCGCACTTTCAGGCAGCCTGAAAGACGGTGCGATATGAGAGAGAAAACCCATGAAAACACTCAATATTCCAACCAAAACAGGCACGGTATTACACGGTGCTTTATTCTCCGAACGCCCTGCCGATACCGTGGTCATCGCCATCACAGGCATACACGGCAACTTCTACTCCAACCCCTTTTATTACACCATTGGCGACACCCTCAGCCAGCACGGCATTGACTTTATCTACGCCCAAACCCGCGATGCCTTTGGCAAAATAGACATCATCAACCAACAAAGCGGACAAAAAGAAACCATCGGTTCATTTAACGAAAACTTCGCCGATGCCATTGATGACGTGCAAGCCTATATCGATTACGCCGAACAGGCAGGCTATCAGCGCATCCTCTTGGCAGGACATTCCCTCGGTGCGAACAAAGTCATCTACTACCTCTCACAAACCCAAGACAGCCGCATTGACCGCTTTATCCTATTAAGCCCTGCCAATATTACCCATTTAACCAACGCCATCAGCGAAAACGAACGCCAATACATCCGCCAACAAGTGCAAAACGGGCAAGGACAGCGACTCTTGCCCTTTGAACTCTTTGGCTGGCTGCCTGCACTGGCCGACACCGCCTACCAATGGCTCTATTCCGACCTGCTCAACAACGTTCACGTTGAAACAGACGGCGACTTTTCCCAAATCCGCTCCATTCAACACCGCGGCGCATTGCTCATTGGCACACTGGACAGATTTACCTACGGCGACCCCAAACGTTTTCTGCAAAACATCAATATCAACTTTCCCCATAGCGAGGAAAACACATTGATATTTATTGAAAAAACAGGGCATACCTATCAACAAAAAGAACAAGAATTGGCCGACCGACTATTGCACCTCATTCAAACATGGCAGGCGGACTGGGCGTGTCCTGAATTGGATAATGAGGCAAAAATCGGGCGAAATCGCCAGCCAAATAAGGCGGTTTGCGCAGGCAATAAGCCGATATTGGCAAGCAAACCAACGAAGTTTGGCCAGATTTAGCCGATTTTTGCCCATTACATGCTCACATATTCCAATTGAGGACACGGCCTTATGCCTTTTATCCAACTACAAACCAACCAAAACATCAGCGCAGCCCAAGAAACCGCCATCAAAACCGCACTGGGCAAAGCCATCGCCCACATCCCCCATAAAAGCGAACAAAGCCTGATGATAGCCCTGCAAGCAAACACCTGCCTTTACCTCAAAGGCGAAAAAAACAGCCCCATGGCATTGCTGACCGTCTCCGTCTTTGCCAACCGCAGCCACCAAGGCTATGCCGAATTTGCCCAAAGCGCGACCCAAGCCATCAGCGAACAGCTGCACATCGCCCCGCAAAACATCTACCTCAAATACGAAGACCTGCCCGCATGGAGCGTGGCAGGGCACACCTTCTCGGAGAACGCCTAAATGCTGGAAATCATGATGTTTACTGACCCCATGATGGGGCTATCCTATGAAAGTGAACCCTACTTACGCCAACTAGAAACCCACTTTGGCCGCCAAATCCATTTCCAGCCCATCATGGCAGGACTGGTGCGCAGCGTTTACGACTTTGTTGACCCGCAAGACCTCGCCATCGGCAAAGCCTATGCCATCAAACAATACCTGCCCAAACTCATGGCCATCTACAACGCCGAACAAAACATCAGCGGCATGCCCATCGCCATGACCGACTTACGCCTATTTTCCGAAGAACAGCCCTCCAGCCTGCCGCTAAACCTCGCCTACAAAGCCGTGCAAGCCATCGCCCCTGAAAAAGCCGCCCCCTTCCTCTACCGCCTGCGTTTCGCCACCATTGCCGAACAGCGTCCCACCACCCAACTGCCCGAACTGGAACGCGTGGCCAAACAATGCGGCATTGCCCCCAGCGACTTCCGCCAAAGCTACCACAGCCCCCAGACCCAAACCCTGCTGGCACAAGACTTCGCCGAAAAAGAACGCCTGCACATCCACCGTCTGCCCGCCTACGTCTTTCGCTACCAAAACCAAACCGCCTGCTATCAAGGCGTGCTGACCGACCACGAATTCTTCCCCATCATCGCCCAAATCAGCCAAGGCAAAATCCGCCCCCAAACCCCTGCCCTGAGCAAAACCGCCTTGCTGGCACTGATAGACAAACATCCGCTGATATCCCCGATAGAAGTGCAATACGCCTTTGCCTTGCCCGATACACAGGCCCTGCTGCCCTACCTCCAGCAGTTTTTTGCCCAAAACATCATTAGAAAAATAAACGTCCCCAATGGGTGGTTTGTGGAGAAGGTGACATAAAAAAGCTGGCTGAAAGACGGGTTTTCAGGCAGCCAAAAAGAAAAACCCGAGTTCACTATTTAAACTCGGGTTTTTATCAAGACGGTTTTTCCTCACCCCACCTGCACCCTTTGCGCAATGTCTTTCAAATTACTGTAGTTTTCCACCAAACGCGGCGCATCATCCAGCGCCATGGCGAACATCCACAAATAAGTCGTTATCGAATAAACATGCCCAGCGCTTTGATAGCCGTGCAGGCTTAAATAAACAAAGCTAAAGCCAAACAGCACACTCATCGCCGTCCCAATCAGAAAATAGCCCAAAGCCTCACGATTAGAAATCAGCACGCGCAAACGCGCCACCAAACGATAATGCCGCCAAAGACGGTTGGCATCACTTTGGCGGATATGGTGATTATCCTGCTCCAGACGGTTATTCAGACGGCCATAAAGCCCCTCACTCATTCGGGAAAACCACGGCAGCAGCGACAGAAACAGCAATAAAATCAACAAAGAGAACAGACCAATCGGCCATTCCAACACCATTAACATCAGACACGCCCCCGCAATCGACAAAATAGAGGTGATGGACTGCGGCAAATGTTCCTCAAAGAAATTCACAAACTCCCGCGACAAAGCCACTCTTGCGGTAATGGCAGAAACAGAAACCGCCTGCGCCCGCTGTTTCAAAATCACAGGGACGGCGATTTGCGTATAAATATGGGTAAACGCACGGGTATCCACCGAACGGCGCAATCCGCCAATGCCCCACATCAACAGCACCAACAGGCCATAAGTCAGCGACTGCCACACTTGCCCATTCATCACCGCATTGACGGCAAAACCGCCAAATAAGGGATAGCAAAGAAACAGCAAATTTTCCGCACCGACCAAGGCAAAAGTTGCCAGTAATAAGCGGAAATGGTTTTGACCGATATTTTTCAGGCTTTGCCACATGATGCCTGCTCCACATGCTGGGCAAATACTTGCTCAAACTGCTGTAATAGCTGACACAGCTGGCGCGTATTTTCCGCACCAAACTGCTCAAAAACCGTCTGGCTCAATTGCTCAAAGGCCTGCACCAAACCGTCCGCCTGTGCTTGGCCTTTTTCGGTTAAAACCAACCATTTTTCCCGTCTGTCCTTCTCGCTGTCCTGAATGGCAATCAAGCCCTGTTCCTGCAATTGTTTGCACAGACTAAACACCGTCTGCTTGGACAGCTGCCATGCCTCGCTGATGTTTTTCTGCGTCAAACGCTGCCCTTCTGACACCGCAATGCCATACAGTACGGCAAAACGGTTGTAGGGAATGCCCTGCTTTTGCAGCCAGCGGTCATATAAATGTTCGATACTGCCCATTTGTTGGGCAAGCTGTTTCAGATAATTGTGCATAAAAAAGTCAGAAAATTGACTAAAACAGCCATTGTAGTCAATTTTCAGACTAAATCAAGGGCGGAAAGATAGACGGTAGGTTTAAGGAGATGTTTTCAGGTCTCTTATTTTGCTGTATTGTTATGTTGATATTAAATTTCAGTCAAAATTTCAAAATAAGGATTGAAAAATAGATATACCATTTCCATATAAGATAGAAGTTTTAAAAAATACTTATCCAATTTTAAATTGCGGTAAGTATATAAATTTTTTAGCTTGCGGAGTTATTATGGTAAAAGAAAATGATAAATTGGAATGGATGTTGCAGACTAAAGAAACTCGACAATTTTTTGCAAAAAGCACTTGGGTAACTTTACGAGAATCTAATACACATAAACAAGGTAACCATGAAGAGATAGGATTTATTGAAGAATACTTTGGTTGTTATTCTGTTGCATTTCCTCCCTCATACAAAAAGGAAGATGAGTATTTAACTTGGTCTGAATTTGGTGGAATGGAAGTTTTGCCTTACGCACATAATGATGGATATTATTCTCCTATTGAAACATATGAACTTATTGATAAAGAACCAATAGGAGTAAATTTAGTGTTTGACCATCCGCAGCCTGTTATTGGTGGAAAGAAATGGATTATTAATCCTGATTTAATTGTAGCTTTACGCCTAGTAAAAGAAGGAAATAATTGGGTAAGACCAGAAGAAAATTTTGCCATTGTTATTAAAGAAGAATTAGATTTAGAAGGAGATTACATTTCAATTAAAATTAAAAAGGAATTTTTATTAGATTATTTAGCGGCAAGAGGTTTATTTCTTCGTTTATCATATTATCGACAAAGAGTGGAAAATATTGATGATTTATCTGCCAGTCCATATTATTCTCTTCAAAATATACAAGAATTTCGAGATGGTGGTAGATTTGAAATTCTAATCCGTAATTTGAAAGATGTTTATGGCGGCAGCTGGTATTTGATGCGCATATGGAGAACAGATATTGATGAAAATGACGACGCCCCTATTATGCCAGAAGAAACTAACGAAAATACACAATATGAACAAAAAGAAGGAACTATGGGTAATGACTATACTGGCGTTAGGGTAGAAAGTGAGTTTTGGCGGAATGAATGGATTGAACATAAAGGACAAAGTATACGTGTCCGAGGCGATGTTGATGTTAATTTACCAAATTTTATTGTAGAAACAGATGGTTCACGAATGCCTTCGTCAGAATTGAATAATGAAGATATTGGCAGATGGCTATGGTTTAGACCAAGTATTATTAATGAACTTTTAAACTGTCGAGGGTTTAAACTCTACTGGTATACAGCACAAACGGGAGCTATTCATTCTACCTCTGGATATAAAACCCATTTTGGTATTAATAATTCAGATTTAATTACGGTTTATGCCTATGATATTGCAAAACTTGATTCTTGGGAACAACATCTTTGGGCTGGACATAATGTTTCTCCTGATGGAAAAGTTTCATCAGAATTACTTGATTCACAAGTAAAGGTTAAACCAGCTAATACTTATGCTGTGGAAGACTTATTAATCAAGTATTTGAGTTTATTGGAGCGAGATTTCTTTAAAAAATATAATAAACCATTATTTTCTCACTCTATTGATGAACAAGCTATTCAAAAAATTTCTCGCTTCCATAGCGTAGATAAACCATCCTTATTAAGATTGGCTAAAGATTTAGTGAGAATTTTTACTGATAGGCTGAATGTAAAAACATTAAAAGAGATTTCCCAAAACAAAGATAAAGATAACCTAGGTTCAATTAAATTATTTCAAGATATTGTTTCTCAAAAAATAGGAGATGAAAAGGCAAGAGAGTTATTCTCTCATATTGTTGGTATTTATGATATGAGGCTTGGAGATGCGCATCCAACTAGCTCAAAAATTGATGCAGCAATTAAATTAGCAGGGATTGATGAAAATCTCTCTTACTTAAGACAAGGAGAACAGCTAATCCATAATCTACAACGATCTATATCTTATATTGGGTATGTTTTATTTGAGCTTGATAAGCGTATAAAAAGATAAATATTATCAACACTATTCATTACGAGGTTTGATATTTTTTCTTATATGAGAATAGATATCTCTATTCTCATAGCTTTTCAGGCTGATTGCCATCTTGTAGTAGCAAGATAGGTAAGTGTGAATTTTGGGCTTAGAGTGCAAGCTGATTCACCTAGAGTAAAAAGCAGCGACAGCCTTTTAATACCGAAAACCTCCCTGACTCCCCACCACTTCTGCCCTAACCTTCACCATTTCTTTTTCTTCCACCATCTCCGCAGTCTTGCTCAAATATTCCTGAAAATGCGGGGTTTGGCGGTGTTGTTCATAGGCTTTGGCATCAGCATAGATTTCAAAAAATAGCCAATGATTCGGAGCGTTTTTCTCCGTGCCTGCTGCCATCAGCCAAACGCCGTTTTCTTTGTTCATTGCGATTTGCATTTCATTTTTCACGATTTGGGCAAACTCGGCTTGATACTCGGGTTTGATGCGGACTTTCACCAAATTTGTCTGCATGGTTTCGCTGGTCGTAAAGGTTTTGTCTGCCCAAAATTGCAGGGTTAATGGGGGTGAATTTTTTATGGTCGGTGAGAATTTTCGGCGATTCTTGCAAAAAATATTGATATTGCGGTGAGTTTTTATGGGTTTGGTAGGCGGCTTCATCGGCGTATAACTCCAGCATATAGCCTATTTGCGGATCATCTTGGGATTGCAAGGCAATCATCGCCAATGTGCCTTTTTCGTTTTTGAGGGAGGTTTGGATATTGTGCTGTGCCACTTGGTGATAGACGGTGTTTTGCCCTTCGGCAATGCCAAGTTCAAAGAAGTTCATGATGGGGGCTGCCTGAACGCTGAGACTGGCAGAAAGAGCAAGGGCGGTCATGATTTTTTCATGGTTTTTCCTCAAAAAAACTGCCCTAAAACCATTCACTCCCCGAAACCGCCATTCACTACGATGGCTTATACCTCTACTACCCCCACCGCCGCCAGCATTCACCGCTATTTAAAGCGTTGGTGGAGGTGTTGCAGGAGGAAGAATAGGGCTATTTCCCCAAAAATAAGGTGTTTTGTATATAATAAACGTATTGCCCTGAATGAGAAGGGATTCCCCTTCTACAATTTGATTATCCTCCCTGAAGGAACAACTTAAGGAATTCTTATGACATCAGAAGATCTTCAACACCTACAAAATCAATACAATCAACTGGTTGATTTAATCGACGTTTTTCAAAAAGACATCGCCAAATGGCAACAAGCCGCCCATCTTGCCAAAACGCTTCAAACCTTTTATTCCTCTCAACAATGGCTCGCATTACACGAAAAAATGGCGGACTTTCCCATTGAAACGAATAATCACTATCACGTTTTATCTGAAGACGGTATTTATGACACTTTCACCGAATTGAGCCAATTAGCCAATAAAATGAAAGTTATTTTAGAAGATCTCAATCATTTTTAAACATAAATAATTGCAGGATGGATTACAAAATCCAAGCATATCGCTCTATCTTTATTTGCTCTTCTGTATTGAATGATAGCTAAAAATCTTGTGAAAAATACCTATTTTCAGGCAGCCACCTATCTCGCCGTCCAACTCACCCCGCCTTGATTGCCAAGATACAGCGGTTGAACGGTTCGATAATCTTTGCTTTCCAGCATTGCCGCGGTGTCTTTGAGGTAAGCTTGGAAATGGGGTGTTTGGCGGTGGGCTTGGTAGGCGGTTTCATCAGCGTATAACTCCAGCATATAGCCTATTTGCGGATTATCTTGGGATTGCAAGGCAATCATCGCCAATGTGCCTTTTTCGTTTTTGAGGGAGGTTTGAATATTGTGCTGTGCCACTTGTTGATAGACGGCGTTTTGGCCTTCGGCAATGCCAAGTTCAAAGAAGTTCATGATGGGGGCTGCCTGAACGCTGAGACTGGCAGAAAGGGCAAGGGCGGTCATGATTTGTTTCATAGTTTTTCCTCAAAAAACGGCGAAAAACGCATGCTTTCCGCCGTCTTTCATGCGATTGATTGAATTACCAAGGCTGGGTGGTTGGGCCAATGGTGATTTCGCTGATGTCGGTGTCTGCTGGCTGGCTTAAGGCAAACAGTACGGCGTTGGCGACACGGTCGGCGGGGATTTCGTACGTGTCGTACAGTTCGCGATAGCCTTTGGAAACCTGTTCGTTGGTGATGCCTGCGACCAATTCTGACTGCACGGCAGCAGGATAGAGGGTGGTGGTGCGGATATGGGTGCCAGCTTGGGCGGATTCCATCCGCAAGGCTTCCATGATGGCTTTCACTGCCCATTTGGTGCCGCAATATACCGCCGCGCCTGCATAGACTTTCAGCCCTGCCACTGAGGAGGTGCTTAACACATGCCCTGATTTTTGCGCTTCAAAAGTGGGCAAGACGGCGGCAATGCCGTTCAATACGCCTTTGATGTTCACGTCCACCATGGCATTCCAATTGTCGGTTTCCAATGCGGAAAGTGGCGAGCTGGGCATGAGTCCTGCGTTGAGGAAGATGGCATCGACTTTGCCGAAACGGTCTTTGGCAAGCTGTACAAGGGCTTGATTGTCTTCGGCTTTGACTACGTCCGTCACGCGGTAAGCGGCTTCACCGCCGTTTTGCGCGATTTTGTCGGCAATGGCTTTGAGCTTGTCTTCACGGCGTGCGCCTAAGACGATTTTTGCGCCTGCTGCGGCCAGTTTATAGGCGGTGGCTTCTCCAATGCCTGAAGATGCGCCTGTGATGATAACCACTTTATCTTGAATATTTTGCATTTTTTGCTCCTATTTTGTGTGAGAGAAAGATTTGGCCAAATATTAAGTGCGGTCAAATTTTATGAGATTTTTATTTCTTTTTTCAGACGGCATAAGCATTTTATAAGGCCGTCTGAAAGACTTAGTTTTCCGTGATTTCGCTTAATTTGCCATTTCTATTAAATCATTTGCGATAAATTTGGCGGCAAACTCACGAACCTGATAATCCGCTAACTGTTTATGAAAATACACATCTTCCGCCAAAATCGCTTGCAAGGTGGCTTCATTTTCCGCTTGGGCGATAATCAAACCGCCTTTGTGATCTGCGTATGGCCCAAATAGCAGGAATACGCCCGCCTCGGCATACTTTTTCAGCCAAGCGCGATGGTCTTCTAACAAGGCGTTCACAGCGTTATTTGTGGGATCTAATGAAATTTGTACTAAAAACATACCGCACTTTCCTTAATCTTGAATGGTTTTAACTAAGCGTGTTGCGTGATCAAGGGCTTTTTCACGCACCGCTGCAAGCTGTTCTGCTGTGCTGACATTCGGGATTGTCATCATTCCATTGGAATACTCAGGCGGCAGCCACTGCATTTGGCAAAGGTTCGCAAGCTGTTGAAATGCAGGTAAAAATTGTTCTACGGTATGGTGCATTGCGCCGTCAGGCTGATATTGCTCCGCCGCTGCGCCCGTGGTGAAAGAGATAAGCAATTTTTTGCCCGCCAATTTGCCGCCCGTGCTACCGTGCGCAAAGCCGTACACAAACACATCGTCCACCCATTTTTTCAACAGCGCAGGATAGCTATACCAATAAAAAGGAAACTGCAACACGATGGTGTCCGCATTGAGCAAGCGGTTTTGCTCCGCCGCTACATCGATTTGGTAATTTGGATAAACCAAGTCCAAACGCACAATTTCTGCCTGTGGTAAGGCTTTTTCGAGTTGAGCGAGAATTTCACGATTTGCTACGGAATGATCTAAATTAGGGTGTCCTGAAATAATTAATACTGAGTTCATTTTTGTTCCTTATTGCGTTCTGAATGAATTTGATGCGTAGTATAGACTTGCGTCATTGATTAAGCTAGACTAACAATAACTAAAACAGAATTAGGTAAAAACTAACAATGGATGGCTCAACCTACCAACAACTGCGTATTTTCCACGCCATTGCCCGTACAGGCAGCATCAGCGAAGCGGCACGCACATTGGGAATGACCACGCCTTCTGCTAGTCAGGCATTGAAATTGCTGGAACAAAAAATGGATATGCCCTTGTTTTGGCGAAACACTCGGCGTGTGGTGCTAACGGACGCAGGGCAACGATTATTGAGCCAAACGGGTTCATTAATGGCACAGCTGGAACACAGCTTTGACGCGCTGATCAGCGAAGAACACAAACCCGCAGGCTTGGTGAAAATCACCCTTTCTCGTTTTGCTTACCGCTTGATTATTCAGCCTTATTTGGCCGAGTTTAACCAGCGTTATCCGCATATTTGCTTGGATATTTCCGTCTATGATGGCACGGTGGATTTAGTGCAAGCAGGCTATGATTTGGGTATTCGCTTTGGTGATAAAATTGATGAAAATATGGTGGCGCGGCAATTATTGCCATCTTTCCAAGAGGGTTTATACGTATCCAAAGGCTACGTGAAAACTTACGGCGAACCGCAAAGAGAGAATCTGCATCAACACCGTCTGATCGGCTACCGCTTCATCACCACAGGGCAAATCCTACCGCTGATTTTAGAACAAGGCGGCGAAAGCGTAAGCGTGGAAATGCCTACACCAATCATCTGCAATGACATCGACACTATCGCAGACGGCGTGCGTGCTGGCTTGGGCATTGGGCGTTTATTCACCCCAATTCATCAGCAATTACCCGATAAAAATGATTTTATCCCTGTATTAACCGATTATTGGCGTAACTATCCGCCTGTGTATTTGTATTACCCACAGGCTAGCCAAAAGATTAAACGCGTAGCGGCGGTAATTGAGTTTTTAATGGGGAAAATGGTGTGTAAGGGGACATGAAGAAGATTTTTGATACCAAAATATCAAATATAATGGGAGATTAATCTCCCATTATAAATAGATTTTCCTTTCAGTTTTCGGCAAGATTGCATAGAATAAAACCATCTTTTCATTCAATAAAAGGAAATAAAATGACAAAAATTATTCATACCGAAAAAGCGCCAGTGGCGATTGGGCCCTATGTACAAGCGGTGGATTTAGGCAATTTAGTGCTAACTTCTGGGCAAATTCCGGTAAATCCTGCAACAGGTGAAGTGCCGGTGGATATTGTGGCTCAAGCACGCCAATCTTTAGAAAATGTGAAAGCTATTATTGAACAAGCGGGTTTAACTGTGGCTGATATTGTGAAAACGACAGTTTTTGTTAAAGACTTGAATGATTTTGCTACAGTAAATGCAGAATATGAACGTTTCTTTAAAGAAAATAATCACCCTAATTTCCCTGCGCGTTCTTGCGTAGAAGTGGCTCGATTGCCAAAAGATGTGGGTTTAGAGATTGAAGCGATTGCCGTAAGAAAATAATCCCTCCCAAATAAGGGCGAATGCTATCGCCCTTTTTCATTTTTGTTCTTTCTATTTTATGCCAAAGCATATTTAATCAAGCTAAAGGCAATAAACCACATAATGATCCCAGTTGAGCAATCCAACAAACGCCAAGTGATTGCTTTTTGGAAAAAGGGGATCAGCAATCTTGCGCCATAGCCCACACTGAAAAACCATAATCCTGACGCGGAAATCGTGCCGATTAGAAACGCGGTTTTATGCTCAATACTTAAGGTGCCAGCAATACCGCCTACGATAACAATGGTATCCAAGTAAACGTGTGGATTAAGAAAAGTGAGTGCGAGGGCGATCGCCACCGTTCTTTTAAGGGATAAGCTTGCCCCTTGTTCTAAGGCGAGCGCGGTGTTGTTGCGATAAGCGGAAAGGAAAGCGCGGCCACCATAAACCAGCAAAAATAATCCCCCCACTAAGGCTAATACCACACTGGCGATTTTTTCTTGGCTGATGAAATGCCCTAAACCAAACACGCCAAGGGAAAATAACAAGCAATCACAGAGAAAAAATAGTACACAAAGCACGAAAACGTGCTGTTTGAGCAAGCCTTGTTTAAGTAAAAATGTGTTTTGTGCGCCAATGGTGGCGATAAGCCCAAAGCACATTAAAAAGCCTTGTAGATAAAATTCCATTGCTTTCCCTTTGTGATCCCCTAATGATTCAAAATGGCGATTATAAAAGCCACAGGTGAAAATAATCAATCGCAAAGGGCAAATTTCCTTAAACTTTGCCTTATTAAGTAGTACACTATCGACACTTATTTTCAGCCTATTTAGAGGGATAAAATGAAACCTTTTTTAATTGCGCCATCTATTTTATCAGCGGATTTAGCCCGCTTGGGCGAAGACGTGGAAAACGTGCTAAAGTGCGGTGCAGATTTAATTCATTTTGATGTAATGGATAATCATTATGTGCCGAATTTAACCTTTGGCCCTGCGGTATGCAAAGCCCTGCGTGATTATGGCATTAACGCGCCCATTGATGTGCATTTAATGGTGAAACCGGTGGATCGTTTAATCCCTGATTTTGCCAAAGCTGGGGCGAATTACATCACCTTCCACCCAGAAGCCACAGAGCATATTGATCGCTCGCTGCAACTTATTCGTGATAATGGCTGCAAAGCAGGCTTGGTGTTTAATCCCGCCACGCCATTGAGCTATTTGGATTATGTGATGGATAAAGTGGATATGATTTTGCTGATGTCGGTAAACCCGGGCTTTGGCGGTCAATCTTTTATTCCTGCAACGCTGGAAAAATTAAAACAAGCACGCCAACGCATTGATGAAAGCGGTTTGGATATTCGTTTAGAAGTTGATGGCGGGGTGAAAGTGAATAATATTGCGGAAATTGCGCGCGCAGGGGCAGATACCTTTGTGGCTGGATCGGCAATTTTCGATCAACCAGATTATCAAAAAGTGATTGACGAAATGCGTCAAGAATTAAGTAAGGTAAGCAAATAATGACATCACAATTTAAACTTATTGGTTTCGATTTAGACGGCACTCTAGTAAACAGCCTGCCTGATTTAGCCCTTTCCGTGAATTCTGCGTTAAGTGAAGTGGATTTGCCGCCAGCGCCTGAAGAATTGGTGCTAACTTGGATCGGCAATGGCGCAGGCGTATTGATTGGGCGCGCATTGGAATGGGCGGCCGCACAAACAGGCAAAACATTAAGTGCGGTGGAAATTGAGCAAGTAAAAACGCGCTTTAATTTTTATTATGGCGAAAACCTGTGTAATCTCAGCCGTTTATATCCTAATGTGAAAGAAACGCTGACCGCGTTAAAAGAACGTGGCTTTATTTTAGCCGTGGTAACCAATAAGCCAACGCAACACGTTCTCCCTGTGCTAAAAGCCTTTGGCATTGATCATTTATTTAGCGAAACCTTGGGGGGACAATCCTTACCGCAAATCAAACCGCACCCTGCGCCATTGTATTACTTATGCGGTAAATTTGGCTTATACCCAAAACAAATTTTATTTGTGGGTGATTCAAGAAATGACATCATTGCCGCCACTTCCGCAGGCTGCCCTGTGGTGGGATTAACCTACGGCTACAACTACAATATTCCTATTGCAGAAGCGCACCCTGACTGGGTTTTTGATGATTTCGCGCAAATTCTGCAAATTGTTTAATATGAATTAAAAAGGATATAACAATGACCAAACCTATCGTATTTAGTGGCGTTCAGCCTTCTGGTGAATTGACTATTGGTAACTACCTTGGCGCGTTACGCCAATGGGTGAAAATGCAAGATGATTATGAATGCCTGTTTTGTATCGTGGATCAGCACGCCATCACAGTACGTCAAGATCCGCAAAAATTACATTCTGCCACCCTTGATGTGCTAGCGTTGTATTTAGCTTGCGGCATTGATCCTGAAAAAAGCACGATTTTTATTCAATCGCACGTTCCAGAACACGCTCAGCTTGCGTGGGTGCTAAATTGTTACACCTATTTTGGCGAAATGGGGCGTATGACCCAATTTAAGGATAAATCCGCACGCCACGCCGAAAATGTGAATGTTGGATTATTTACCTATCCTGTTTTGATGGCAGCAGATATTTTGCTTTACCAAACCAATCAAGTGCCAGTGGGGGAAGATCAAAAACAACATTTAGAAATCACCCGTGATATTGCACAGCGTTTCAACGCCCTTTATGGTGAGCATTTTGCTATTCCAGAAGTGTTTATTCCGAAAGCGGGCGCGCGCGTGATGTCCTTACTTGAGCCTGAGAAAAAAATGTCGAAATCAGACGAAAATCGCAACAACGTGATTGGTCTGTTAGAAGATCCCAAAGCCGTGGTGAAAAAAATTAAACGTGCGGTAACGGATTCTGACGAGCCACCTGTAATTCGTTATGACGTAAAAAATAAAGCGGGCGTGTCTAACTTGTTAGATATTTTGGCGGGGATTACCGGCAAAAGCATTGCTGAATTAGAAGCAGAATTTGAAGGCAAAATGTACGGTCATTTAAAAACCGCCGTGGCCGATGAAGTGTCTGCAATGCTCACCCAGTTGCAAGAGCGCTATCACCATTTCCGTAATGATGAAGCTTTATTGCATAAAATCGCTGCAGAAGGGGCGAAAAAAGCACAAGCACGCGCGAAAGCCACATTAGATGCGGTGTACAAAGCTATCGGTTTTGTTGCGCCTTAATGCTTATCGCGATTTCATTTTAATCATAAATTAGGCGAAAAATTCGCCTAATTTTCACCGCACTTTCTTTTGCAATGAACTATTGTTCTGCAATGCAATCTAAATAAACACTTCATTTAATTAGTATTAGAAGGAATTTTAATGAAACTATTCAAAGTGCTTTTGCTTAGCTTGTTTGCTTTGCCTAATGCGTGGGCAAATTTAGATACCAATATCAAATACAGCTCAAATTATTTAATGCCTGCTTATGTGCATTTTAACGCCAACGGATCGCAATATCGCGTTGATGCTAAGATCAATATTCCGCTGTATAACATTGAATTTAAATCCGTTGGGACGCAAAGCAAAACGGATTTTAAAATGACCAATTACCAAGATGTGCGTAATGGTAAGCCTTATGCCAAAACGATCATCAAAGGCAATGAAATTGCGTATGGTAAAGTGAAAAACGGTTTGAAAAGCGAGCCACTTGAAATGCCAACCTTTGATTTATTCACAGTCGCGTTCCAGCTTAGCTATTACGATAAATTGCCGCAAAATTTCCAAATTACTAACGGCAAAAAATTGTATCCAATGAAAAATGTATTGGTGAAAAAAAGCGAACGAAAAGTAACGCGGGATAATCAATCGCACACTGAAATCACCTATCAATTCCGCACGGGTGAAAAATCTTTTGTAGTGAAAAAATACGCTGGCGAACAATTCCCACGTTATATTTCCTACGATAAAGATGGCGATCATTATGAATTAACGTTTAGTGAATTTGTGAAATAAGGCTTAATATATTTCGTACTAAAAAGGCAGCATTCAAGTAAATATTGATACGCTGCCTTTTCTCTTATATGCGGTTTAAAAATTTAATAAAAAAGCACCGCACTTTTATTTTTAGCTCATTACCATTGATAGCTATACCCCAAATTTAGCTGTACATTCTCTCTATAACGGCTTCCCATTTGATTTTTCACTGATACATCGAAAGAACCCAATGTGGTTTGCAGTGCTGTACCTAATTCAAACTGAGCGCGGTTGCCGAATGATTGAATATCGGCTTTATGTTGATTGATAACAATATCGCTTGAGCCAAAATCATTTAGCCAATAAATTCCGGCATAAGGTTTTAGGCTAAGCGATGAAAATGCAATATTTCCCATAAATTGAGCGCCCAATTTGCTGCGATAAGTTGTGTTACCATTGAATTTGGTTGCCGATATGCTCGCTTGTGGCACAACACTCCAATTAGCAGACATTGGCAATTTAATGCCTGTACCAAGGCGTAAGCTATGCGCATTGAAGCTTTGTTTATCAACTTCATCACCACTTAAGCGTAAGCGGTTGTAGCTGTAATCAGCATCAAGGAATAAGCCATTTTGCCACTGCATTCCGCCATAAATACCGATATGGTTGCCTTTGATTTTCGCGCTGCCATAATCTTTGTCGAAATCAATTTTGCCTTGGCCAAGCCCCGTATAAAGCCCTGCATAGTAATAGGTATCTTGATTGACAAAATGCGTATCATAACCAACGCTTAGCAAATGGTTACGCTGTTTAAAGCCTGATGTGTTGGCTAAGAGTGTTTGATAAGAATCCACTTCGCTCCAATTATTGCTATTTTGCACCCAGAACCCACTTAAACGTTCTGTGTTATGCAAGAAACCAACGCGTTCGCTTACTGTTTCCCCTTGTGTATATAAATAAGCGCGCGCCGCTTGCTGGATTGAAATCACATTATTGGCATATTGACTAAATGTTCTCGCCCCCTCATCATCGCCTTGCGGTTGCGGTTGCGGTTGCGGTTGCGGTTGCGGTTGCGGTTGCGGTTGCGGTTGCGGTTGCGGTTGCGGTTGCGGTTGCG
>NZ_PQVJ01000028.1 GCF_002921135.1 Avibacterium gallinarum
CGGTTGCGGTTGCGGTTGCGGTTGCGGTTGCGGTTGCGGTTGCGGTTGCGGTTGCGGTTGCGGTTGCGGTTGCGGTTGCGGTTCTTCAGTATCGGCTGATTTTCCTTTATGTGCCAATACCCAGTTATTATTATCTTTCGCTAATTCATAGCGATAAATTCCTGCATCGACATAAGGTTTATCTTTTAAGCTGAATGTTCCATCACCTGAATTGGTTTTCACTAAAATGACTTTGCCATTTTCTTTTTTCGGTTCGTTGCGAGAGTTTCGTACTTGTAAACGATGATCACCTGTTACGCTACCTTTGACAATAATTTGATCAGCTTTTTCAGAAGCGAGATCGGAATTTAGAATAAATTCACCGTTGCCCGATAAATCTTGGTTAATTGTTAAGGTGTGGAATGCAGAATCTGGCTCAAACTCAACGGTTGAATTATTGACGCTGAGATTATCTAAGGTGCTATCTCCTTTAAATTTCCAATGGCTATTGCCATTTAAGGTTAAATCCACCGTGCCGTGTTCGTAATTAGGGTTAATATAGCTAACACCTTGCAATTTTGCGCCTTGATCGGCTTGGATTTTTAGGGATAGGTTGTTGGTGATTTCAGGAGCATCAGGTTCTTCTTCTCTAATCATATCAATGATATGCTGATCATTAATATTAATTAATCGATCTGCTTTAATTTCACCACCATTAATTTGAAGATCAATGGCATCTTTTCTTGCATTCTCAGTAATATAATGAAAGAAAGTACCAGCTGAAATACGGTTATCTTTAAAGGTCATTTTAGAAACTAATAGCTTAGTTTCATCCCCCCGTGTTGGACCTTCTAAATCAAGAACTTTGCTTTTATTATTTAAAGAAATTTGGCTATTCGTTAAATTCAAAGTAATTTGATCTTCAACTTCTTTGGAAAGACTAAACGCAAATTGCCCATCTTGATTTCCTGTTATTGATAAATTATTCCCTTTAAAATTTATCCCTCCAAAATTTGATATTGCATTTGCTCTATCTGCATTCATCAAAATAGATAAATTATCTAGCTGAATATTGGAATTATAGGCATTGATCCCCTCGCTGCCATAACCATTTAAAATAATTTTTCCCCCTTTTGCGATTAAATCTCCTCGATGCAGATTAATTGCTATACCGCCGTACTCATCTTCTCCATTAATTTGCTCAATGCTTGAACCAACTGTCAATGTTACGCCTTGTTCAATCACTCCCGTATCACCTTGCCCAAGCCCAAGAATAGCACTGCCCTCACTAGGATAACGATCTAAAGTGGCGAATACCCCCTCTTTTAAAGTAATACGATTTTTCTTAGAAATATCCATTACCATAAATAGTGAACCACCAACCTTCTCTCCATCTTTATTTATTCCATTAGAAGTTACAGCTCTATTTTTATAATTTCCTTTTAGAACGGTAATGTTGAAGGCTTTATCATCAGAAGGAAATTCTCCTTCCAATAAAAGACGCGTATCTTCTCTTGAAAATTGAGGTTCGTAAATTTGATAAGCACTAGATTTAGAAATATGAGTCGTAAAATTACAACCATACCCATTAGAACAAGTCAAATCAATCGCATTCGCTTGTGAATAGCAGGCAACTAATATTGCCCCTAAAGTAAGTTTTGGTGAAAATTTTTTCATTGGTTTATCCTTAGCTTATGATAAAAATAATCGTGTTTACATAAATAAGCCTGCTTATAGTACCACAAAAGATAGGGCTATATAAAAATCCCATTGCGTAAACGTGCCATAT
>NZ_PQVJ01000029.1 GCF_002921135.1 Avibacterium gallinarum
ATTTTTCACCGCACTTTTTCTAACAAGGAATATTAATCTTCATCTTTTTCCCATTCTAATGCACGTTTCACGGCTTTTTTCCAGCCTTTGTAACGTTTAATGCGTTTGGCTTCATCGTCATCAGGTAGGAAAGTGCGTTCAACATCGGCTTTATCACGCAATTCGTCTAAATCTTTCCAGAATCCGGTGGCAAGCCCAGCGAGATAAGCTGCGCCTAGTGCGGTAACTTCTTTCACCACGGGGCGTTCAACTGGGGTGTTGAGAATATCGGCTTGGAATTGCATTAGGAAATTATTAGCTGTTGCGCCGCCGTCCACGCGTAAGGATTTAAGTTTTTCCCCTGAATCAGATTGCATTGCTTCTAACACATCACGAGTTTGATAGGCAATAGATTCAAGGGTAGCGCGCACAATGTGGTTGCGGTTTGCGCCACGGGATAAGCCTAAAATTGCGCCACGGGCGTAAGGATCCCAATAAGGTGCGCCTAAACCTGTAAAGGCGGGAACAACATAAACACCGTTACAATCAGGCACTTTCTGTGCGAAATATTCACTGTCGAAACTATCGTGGACAATTTTGAGTTCATCACGCAGCCATTGAATTGATGCGCCCCCCATAAAAATTGAGCCTTCTAAGGCATATTCAGGTTCACCTTTGGCATTGCAAGCAATGGTGGTGAGCAAGCCGTTTTGCGATTGTACGGCTTTATCGCCTGTGTGCATTAACATAAAGCAACCTGTACCATAGGTATTTTTAGCTTGCCCTGCGTGAACGCAAAGATGTCCATAAAGGGCGGCTTGCTGGTCGCCTGCAATACCCGCTACTGGAATACGCACTCCGCCTTTTCCGCCGATATTGGTTTGTCCGTAGATTTCCGAAGAATTACGCACTTCAGGTAGCATTGATTTTGGAATGTCCAAAATTTCGAGCATTTTGTCATCCCATTGTTTGGTATGAATGTTAAATAACATTGTGCGAGAAGCATTGGTATAATCCGTAACGTGTACACGTCCTTGGGTGAGTTTCCACACAAGCCAAGTATCCACCGTACCAAAAAGCAATTCGCCACGTTCAGCTTTTTCTCTTGCGCCTTCTACATTATCCAAAATCCATTTCACTTTAGTGCCAGAAAAGTAAGGATCTACCACCAATCCAGTGGTCTTACGAATATAATCTTCGTGGCCGTCTGCTTTAAGTTTATCGGTAATATCCGCAGTACGGCGGCATTGCCACACAATGGCATTATAAACTGGTTTGCCACTTTCTTTTTCCCATACGATAGTAGTTTCGCGTTGATTCGTGATCCCTATCGCGGCAATGCTATCAGAAGAAATGCCGGCTTTCGCCACCACTTCGTTTAAGGTGGAACTTTGTGTTGCCCAAATTTCCATTGGATTATGCTCTACCCAGCCTGCTTGTGGGTAAATTTGGGTAAATTCACGCTGCGCAATTTCAACAACATTGGCATTATGATCGAGCAATACCGCTCTAGAACTGGTTGTGCCTTGATCTAAAGCGATGATATATTTTTTCTCTGTCATAATCGATCCTCTTTTGTTTGTTAGATAAGTAAAATATTGCACCTTTTTACTCACGAGAACATTAATTTTGAGCTAAAACGAAAGAATTACTTAAAAGAAAATAATCGAAAACGCTCAAATTTAAAATGAGCAATATTCAAATTTTTGATCCACTTCACAAAATATTTTTACCGCCCCCTATTATGGGTTATTTACTATATTTCAATAATAATCAATAAATTAAAAATGTGATCCAGTTAGCAAATTGGAGAAAAAGTAGATAAATCCTTACAAAAAGTATTGCTTTATAAGATTTTCTATTAATAATGAAATACGCACCAATAATATTCAAAAGAACACTTTTTGGATCTAAACGAAAGAAAATTACAGATCTCATAAAATGGATTAAAAAGGAGTGCATTATGAATGCTTATCTGGCTGAATTTATTGGTACGGCATTACTAATTTTAATGGGGAATGGTGTCGTTGCAAATGTCTGCTTAAATAAAACCAAAGGGCAAAGTTCAGGGTGGATTGTGATCACCACCGCTTGGGCGTTTGCGGTTTATGTGGCGGTGGTCGTAACAGGGCCTTATAGTGGCGCACATCTTAACCCAGCGGTAACCCTTGGCTTAGCGGTCATTGGCAGTTTCGACCCTTCAATGATTTTAGGCTATATTGCAGCGCAAATTGCAGGAGGAATGTTCGGCGCGCTACTAGTGTATATTTTCTATAAAGATCATTTTGCAGCTACTGAAGATCAAGGCGCAAAACGCGCGTGTTTCTGTACAGAACCAGCCATTCGCAACTATGCTAGCAATTTTATTAGCGAAGTGATTGGCACCTTTGTTTTATTATTCGTGATTTTCTACATCACTGGCGCAAGCCTGAATTTTCCAGAAGGAAGCCCAACCCCAATTGGTTTAGGTTCGCTTGGTGCATTACCAGTGGCGATCTTAGTGTGGGCAATCGGCTTGAGCTTAGGCGGTACAACAGGTTATGCCATCAATCCTGCCCGTGATCTTGGCCCTCGTCTAACCCTTGGTTTACTAGGTAAAACCTTAAATACAGGTGCAGATTGGCAATACAGCTGGGTGCCTGTATTAGGCCCAGTTACAGGGGCTGTGTTGGCAGGTTTGCTGTACAACGCCTTAATGTAAGAATGGATAGGAAAAAGGAAAGCGTTCAAAGTGGGGATATTTGAACGCTTTTTTATGTGGGCTAGCCCTATTCTTCTGCAATCTCAATCACCTCCACCCACTCATCATTTTCCACCCACCACCGAACATTAAATTCATACAATTTCATTCCATAAATACGATCAGATGTTTTTCCTTGTTGATAAGCAGGGCGGGGATCTTGTTGCAGCACTTCTGTGATAAAACGCTGAAAATTTGGATATTTTGCACCGCACTTGATTAATTGCCCTTGAGCCTGTGGGGAAAAGCGCACTTGTAGCTTTGCTTCGGGTGGCTGTTGGGCAAAGCCTGAATTGGCATTGGGTTCGCTGTCGGCATAGGCAATATAGGGTTTGATGTCAAAAATAGGGGTGCCGTCCACCAAATCGACCGAGCCTAAATGCAACAACACTTCACCTTGATTGATTTCAATGCGTTTCAATTCTACTTTGGAAAGCCCTAAGGGATTGGGGCGATGTGTGGCGCGTGAAGCAAATACGCCAATGCGTTGATTACCGCCAAGGCGTGGCGGACGCACGGTAGGCTGCCATTTGCCTGTGGGGATTTTATCAAACTGGAAAATAAGCCATAAGTGAGAAAATTGATCCAAGCCACGCACAGCTTCAGGTTGGTTATAAGGCGCGAGTAAGCGGATTGTGCCAATGCCGTCTTGCACTAAGTTGGGCTGGCGTGGCACGGAAAATTTCTCTTTATAAGGCGTGTGAATAATCCCGATGGGGGAAAGGGTTAAATTAAGTTGCGACATATTTTCCTTAAACAGTTAAAATGGCGAAAATAAATGAGTACAATAGCCCATTCTTTGGGATATTTTACGCCAAAATCAGGATTTAGAAAGATAAGTGAAAAATATGGATAAACAAGTTGTTAAAATGTGGGTGGAAACCGCAAGACCAAAAACCCTGCCTTTAGCCGCCGCTTCGATTGTTATGGGGGCAGCACTTGCCTATTGGGATCATAAATTTAGCTGGCAAATCAGTCTGTTATGTTTGATTACCACCTTGTTGCTACAAATTCTTTCGAACTTTGCCAATGATTATGGCGATCATCAAAAAGGCAGTGATACTGCAGAGCGTATTGGCCCATTGCGTGGCATTCAGCACGGCGTGATTAGTGCGCAGCAGCTGAAAAAAGGGCTTATTGCGGTGATCTTAGCAAGTTTATTTTTCGGTTTCCTGTTAATTGGCATTGCGTATCAAAGTTATGCGGATCTCTTGGCATTTTCTCTTTTAGGCGGGCTTGCCATTATTGCCGCGATTACTTATACCGTAGGCGCAAAGCCCTATGGTTATATGGGATTAGGCGATATTTCCGTGCTGCTGTTTTTTGGTATTTTGGGCGTATGCGGTACGTATTATTTGCAAACTCACCAACTAAATTTAATGATTTTTTTACCCGCACTTGCAACCGGGCTTTTTGCTACTGCGGTATTAAATATCAATAATTTACGCGATATTGAGCAAGATAGAAAAGCAGGTAAAAATACCCTTGCCGTTCGTCTTGGGGCGAAAAATGGGCGAATTTATCACTGCACTTTATTAGCTGTAGGGGCGTTGTGTTATGTGATTTTTGCCTTAGCGAATTTCCACCATTTATTGAGCTTTATTTTTCTTTTGGCGTATCCTTTATTGGTGAAGCACGCCTTGTATGTTTATCGCAGCCAAGATCCCCTGTTATTGCGTCCAATGCTCGGGCAAATGTCAATGTTAGCGCTTTTAACCAACTTACTTTTTAGTTTCGGCTTGCTAGTGGGCTAGCAATAGGCATATACTAGAACAATCATTTTCAGCGTAAAAAGGTGAACTTATGTGTATTGATACTTCCACATTGTGCGATGTTTATTTAGATCAAGTTGATGTTGTTGAACCGATCTTTTCTAATTTTGGTGGATTGACCTCATTTTACGGCAAGGTTACCACGGTAAAATGCTTTGAAAGCAATGGCTTAATTGCCGAGATTTTAGAAGAAAACGGTGAAGGTCGCGTATTATTAGTTGATGGTGGTGGTGCAGTGCGCCAAGCCTTGATTGATGCGGATCTTGCTCAGCTTGCCCTAGATAATGGCTGGGAAGGAATTATTGTTTACGGTGCAGTTCGCCAAATTCAACAATTAGAAAATTTAGATATTGGTATTCAAGCTCTTGCGCCAATTCCAGTGGGCGCAAGTGATGATACGCAAGGGGAAGTTGATGTGCCAGTGAATTTTGGTGGCGTTACTTTCTACCCAGAAGACTATGTGTATGCAGATTTAACTGGCATTATTCTTTCGCAAGAGCCGTTAGAGTTAGAAGATGTCGAAGAAGAATAATTTGATTAAGGATTAACATAATGGCAAGGTTTTCTTGCCATTATTTTTTTCTCCTTGTTTTTCCTTTTCTTATCCCTTTGTACGATTTCCCCAATTATTTTTCTGACCTGCCTCACAAAACCACAAATTTTTTGTTGCTTTTTATTAACAAGTTGATAACGTTAGCTTGTCTTTATGACTAACCCAAAAAAGTTAGTATCCACGTCTTCATAAAGAGGGATTATTATGAACGCAGCAACAAACAATTCTACATCACATCGCAATGGAATTATTCTCCTTGTGGATATGGTGCTTTTCTTTGTTTTATTACATTTTTTACCTTTTGATGCTAAAGCGAACAAAGGCTTAGCGATGCTGGCATTTATCGCTGTGTTATGGCTCACCGAAGCTTTGCACGTTACCATCACTGCGCTTTTAGTGCCGCTATTGGCCATTGTGTTGGATTTGGTTACCACCAAGCAGGCGCTGGTGGCCTTTGCTGATCCAAATATCTTCCTATTCTTTGGGGGATTTGCGCTTGCCACAGCCTTACACCAACAAAATATTGACCGTATGATTGCCAACAAAATTATGGCATTAGCCGGCGGGCGTTTATTGGTGGCGGTGCTTTATCTCTTCACCATTACCGCATTTTTATCAATGTGGATGAGTAACACCGCAACCGCGGCAATGATGTTACCATTAGCAATGGGAATTTTAAGCCAAATGGATAAAGAGCGTGAGCATAATACCTATGTTTTCGTACTATTAGGGATTGCTTATAGTGCAAGTATCGGCGGTATGGGAACGCTCGTAGGTAGCCCACCAAATAACATTGTGGCAACTCAACTTAAACTCACTTTCTCCGATTGGTTAAGTTACGGTTTACCGGTGATGATTCTATTAATGCCAATTATGATTGGTACGCTATATATGGTATTCCGCCCGAAACTAAACCTCCATTTCAAACAAGATTTTGAAAAAATTGAGTTTAATTCTAAACGCATTATTACCCTTGCGATTTTCGTTTTAATCGCGCTATGCTGGGTGTTCAGCAGCAAAATTAACCCAATGCTTTCTTCTTTGCTAGGGCTTGAGAAAAAAATTGCCAGCTTTGATAGCGTGATTGCGCTCTTCGCTGCCGTGGTGATTTGTGCCACAGGCGTTGCTTCTTGGAAACAATTACAAAACAACACGGACTGGGGTGTGTTAATGCTGTTTGGTGGTGGTTTAACCCTAAGTTCCGTATTGCGTGATTCAGGCGCGAGCCGCATTTTGGCTGATGGTATCGTATTCTTAATTGAAGGCGGACATTTCTATCTCATCGGCTTGTTGGTGGCAGCATTTATCATCTTCTTAACGGAATTTACTTCCAACACCGCAAGTGCGGCCTTATTAGTACCGATTTTTATCTCCATTGCACAATCTTTAGGAATGCCAGAGCTTGGCCTTGCATTAATCATCGGTTTAGGGGCATCTTGTGCCTTTATGTTACCAGTCGCCACACCGCCAAACGCGATTGTATTTGGTACTGGCGAAGTGAAACAACGTGAAATGATCCGCGCAGGTATCTTGCTCAATCTCATTAGCGTATTTGTGATTGGTACAGTGGCTTATTTATTATGGTTTTAAAATGATAAGATGAAAGCAAGCTTTCGCCCTTATTTTCTTTTTCACATCGAATAAAAATAGCGGAGAAATCCGCTATTTTTTGTTATCCTAAGTAACATTCAGATTATTTTCGGACAAGGTTATGACTTCCCACAACAATACCCACAAAAAACAGCAAGAAAATGCACCGCACTTTGCGCAAACTGACGTAGAACAGTCTAACGCAGTTCCTATTGATAACGAGCAAGAAACCACCCATTTTGGCTTCCAAACCGTGGCGAAAGCAGAAAAACAAAAGCTCGTAGCCAACGTATTCCATTCTGTGGCAGGCAAATATGAT
Source organism: Avibacterium gallinarum (assembly GCF_002921135.1). GTDB lineage: Bacteria > Pseudomonadota > Gammaproteobacteria > Enterobacterales > Pasteurellaceae > Avibacterium > Avibacterium gallinarum. The sequence continues at coordinate 6,954 of NZ_PQVJ01000029.1, forward strand.
TTGATGAATGATTTGCTTTCTTTTGGCATTCACCGTGTTTGGAAACGCTTTACCATTGATTGCAGCGGCGTACGCAAAGGGCAGAAAGTGCTTGATCTGGCAGGGGGAACAGGGGATTTCAGCGCCAAGTTTTCTCGTATTGTGGGGGAAACTGGGCAAGTGATTTTGGCGGATATTAATTCTTCTATGCTCAATGTAGGGCGAGAAAAATTGCGTAACCTTGGCGTGATTGGCAACATCAATTATGTGCAAGCCAATGCGGAAACCTTGCCTTTTGCCGATAACACCTTTGATTGCGTGATTATCAGTTTTGGGTTGCGTAATGTTACAGACAAAGACAAAGCATTGCGTTCAATGTTTCGCGTGCTAAAACCCGGTGGACGTTTGTTAGTGTTGGAATTTTCCAAACCGATTTTAGATCCGTTAAGCAAAATCTATAATTTTTATTCTTTCAATATTTTGCCGAAAATCGGCGAAGTGGTGGTGAATGACGGCGATAGTTACCGTTATTTAGCCGAATCGATCCGAATGCACCCGAAACAAGAAGATCTTAAAACAATGATGGAGCAAGCGCGGTTCGAGCAAGTGAGTTACTACAATCTCAGCGCGGGCATTGTGGCGTTGCACCGTGGCTATAAATTTTAAGCGAGTAAAAAATGAACTTTCTGCAACAATTAATGCTGCCACAATGGCTCAACGGGGCGCTGGAATCCTTGCTAAATTATTTGTTAAAACGCACCGCACATAGCGAAATTTATTTACGCAAACTTAACGGCAAAGTGCTAAAAATCAATGTGCAACAAATTGATTTTCCGATTTATTTTGTGTTCTCGCCACAGCGCATTGATCTGCTCAATCAATATGAGGGTGAAGTGGATTGTGCGGTGAATCTCAAAGCACAGCTATTGTTACAAATGCCGAGCAAGCATCAATTATCCGCCCATTTAAACGATCAATCCATTCAGCTACAAGGGGATTTGCAAGTCTTGCAAGATTTCACTGCCTTGTTGGAGTTTTTAGAAAAAGATCCTGCCGAATTGCTTTCCCCTTTTGTGGGTGATGTGGTGGCACAAAGTGCGGTGAATTTTTTGCGTAATTTTGCCCAAATGGCAAAAAGAAAATTGCAACAAAGCCAGCAATATTGGGGGGAGCGTTTAACGGAAGAATGGGCGGTAATTTCGCCAAGCCTTGCCATTGCAGATTTTTGCGAACAAGTAAAAACGCTGGAAAAACACACCGCACTTGTGGAACAAAAATTAGCTCAACTTGAAAAGAACCGAATTTAATCTGATGACTTTTAAAGATTTCAAACGTTTATACAAAATTATCCGCACTTTTTTAATTTACGGCATTGATGAAGCCTTGCCCCACAACGCCTACACGCGACCTTTGCGCTGTTGGCGGAAAACCTTATTTTGGCTACGCAATCAGCATAAAGATCTCGCCTTTGGCTTGCGTTTACGCCTTGCGTTACAAGAACTTGGGCCAGTTTGGATCAAGCTCGGGCAAATGCTTTCCACCAGACGAGATTTATTCCCCCCTGATATTGCTGATGAATTGGCATTATTGCAAGATCAAGTTGAACCCTTTGATGGCAAGCTAGCGCGCGAACAAATTGAACAAGCTTTTGGCGGTAAATTAGAAACTTGGTTTGATGATTTTGATGAAACCGCGCTTGCTTCTGCGTCTATCGCACAAGTGCATACAGCAAAATTTAACGCTGCACAGCCCCTTGCAGGGAAAGAAGTGGTGCTGAAAGTGCTACGCCCGAATATTCAGCCACAAATTGAAGCAGATTTAAGCTGGATGTATAAACTCGCCAGTTGGATTCCACGTTTATCAAGTGAAGGGCATCGTCTGCGCGCGGTGGAAGTGATTCGCGAATATGAAAAAACCTTGCGTGATGAACTGGATTTACGCACCGAAATGGCCAATGCTATTAAGCTCAAAGCTAACTTTGCCGATAGCCCAATGTTGTATATTCCTGAAATGTATCAAGAATTTTGCTATCGCAATGTGATCACCATGGAGCGTATTTACGGCATTCCCGTTTCTGATGTGGAAACCCTAAAAGCCAACGGCACGGATATGAAATTACTGGCAGAACGTGGCGTGCAAGTGTTTTTTACCCAAGTGTTCCGCGATAGCTTTTTCCACGCGGATATGCACCCAGGGAATATTTTTGTTAATCCACAACACCCTGAAAACCCACAATATATTGGCATTGATTGTGGCATTGTTGGGCGTTTGAACGATAACGATAAACGCTATTTAGCGGAAAGTTTTGTCGCCTTTTTTAATCGTGATTATCGCAGAGTGGCGCAAATGCACGTTGATGCAGGTTGGACGCCGAAAGATACCAATATTGATGAATTTGAACAGGCTTTCCGTGAAGTGTGCGAGCCGATTTTCGCCAAGCCCTTATCGGAAATTTCCTTCGGGCAGGTATTGCTCAACTTATTCAATGTGGCGCGCGAATTTAATATGCAGGTGCAACCGCAGTTAGTGTTATTACAAAAAACCTTGCTTTACATTGAAGGATTGGGGCGTCAGCTTTATCCGCAGTTAGATTTATGGGACACCGCCAAACCTTTCTTACAAAATTGGTTGGACGAACAAATGGGCGTGAAAGCCTTGGCGAAAAATTTAAAGGCTAGCCTGCCTTATATTACCGAGCATTTACCGCAATTCCCCGCGACTTTGATGGACGCGTTAAAACAGCAAACGCAAATTCGCCAACAGTTACACGAGATCAATAAAAAGTTGGCAAAACAGCAACGCTGGCAGAAAAAAGCCCTTGCGCTGATAATGGGAACAGTGCTGTTTTTAGGGACATTATGGCAATTTTCCGCCTTGCCGTTATGGGCAAATATCGGTTTATTAACAGGCGGTGGGCTGCTTTGGCTTATGGCGTTGATAATGCCATAGCCTTTAGTTACAGGCAAAATGTGGCGATAAATCAATAAAATGTGAAATAATGCAAATTGTCTATTGTTCAAGATGAATAAAAAAGTTATATTTTGGCACGATTTCATTCAGTTAGTTATAGGAGTAAAAAAATGGGTTTAGGTGGCGTAAGTATTTGGCAATTACTCATTGTTTTGTTAATTGTATTAGTTTTCTTCGGCACAAAAAAATTGCGTAATGTGGGTTCAGATTTAGGAACTGCAGTGAAAGGCTTTAAAAACGCAATGAAAGATGATGAAACAGCAGAGCCGAAAAAAATTGCCGATGACGCACAACAAGCGAAAACGGAAACTGTAAAAGACAAAGAACAGGCATAATCCGTGTTTGATATAGGTTTTTCTGAATTACTGTTAATTTCTATTGTGGGCTTAGTGGTGCTAGGCCCTAAACGCTTGCCCGTGGCGATTCGTACCGTGATGGGCTGGGTTCGCACCATTCGCGGTTTAGCGGCGAATGTACAAAATGAATTAAGCCAAGAATTAAAATTGCAGGAATTACAGGAAAGCATCAAAAAAGCCGAACACCTTAATTTACAGCAACTTTCTCCTGAATTGAGCCAAACGGTGGAAGAGTTAAAGGCTTCTGCGGAAAAAATTAAAGCCAATTTAGAAGAAAAAGCGGCAAGCACGCAAACGTCCTTTGAGCATCAAGTGCAAGAATTAAAAAGTGCGGTGCAAAATTCTGAACAAATTTCTCCGCAAGAAACCGCACATCACGACAGCACTCAAAGTGATACATCGCCAGAAAACGCACTTTCCCCTGCGGATATGGCAGAGCTTGCCGAGCAAGATGAATCTCAACTGGAGCTGACCAGTGCGTACTATCCTGAAGATGATACCCTTGCTGATGTTGCCCCTTCAACAAAATCCCAATCAGAAAAAGCATAAAGGCATTTTATGACTGTTGAAGAAACCCAACCTTTAATTAGCCATTTACTTGAATTGCGTGATCGTTTGTTGCGTTGCGTGTTCGTGGTGGCGCTGGTCTTTTTAGGCTTGGTTTATTTTGCCAACGATATTTATAATTTTGTCGCCTCGCCATTACTCAGTGTAATGCCGTCAGGGGCGAGTATGATTGCAACTAATATCGCGACGCCTTTCTTTACCCCATTGAAATTAACGGGTGTTGTTGCGGTGTTTATTTCTGTACCGTTCTTGCTTTACCAAGTGTGGGCATTTATCGCGCCAGCACTGTATCAGCACGAAAAACGCTTAATTTATCCGCTGTTATTTTCTAGCACTGTGCTGTTTTATTTAGGCGTAGCGTTCGCCTATTATGTGGTGTTTCCACTCGTGTTTGGTTTTCTCACCAAAACCGCACCAGAAGGGGTTGCCATTGCCACGGATATTAGTAGTTACTTAGATTTCGTTCTTACCTTATTTCTTGCTTTTGGTGTGTGTTTTGAAGTGCCAGTAGCGATTATTTTGCTTTGTTGGTCTGGGGTTACCACTATTGACGATTTGAAGAAAAAACGCCCTTACATCATCGTTGCCGCCTTTGTGGTGGGAATGTTGCTTACACCGCCAGATATTTTTTCGCAAACCTTGCTTGCCATTCCAATGTGTCTATTGTTTGAAGTGGGGTTATTATTTGCGCGTTTTTATCGCCCGAAAGAAGATAATGACGACACGAGCAGCGACACCGACAGCAGCGAGAGTGAAGCACAACAACACAAAGAATAATTTCTTTCCAACCAGTTTTAGGGCGAACCAATGTGTTCGCCCCTTATCCTTATAACGAAAAGATTTTGGAGAATAATGATGACTCAACAAATTTTCACAGGCTTTCCTGCACGCCGTTTACGCCGTATGCGTAAGCACGATTTCAGCCGCCGCTTAATGGCAGAAAACAAGCTCACGGCAGATGATTTAATTTATCCGGTGTTTATTATTGAAGGTGAAAATTACCGCGAACCTGTGCCGTCAATGCCTAAAGTAGAGCGTTTAACCTTAGATCAGTTGCTTATTGAAGCGGGATTATTAGTGAAATATGGCGTGCCAGTGATCGCCTTGTTCCCTGTGATTGATCAGAGTAAAAAATCCCTGATGGCGGAAGAGGCCTACAATCCGAATGGCTTAGTACAACGTGCGGTCAAAGCGCTGAAAACGGCATATCCAGAATTGGGCGTGCTAACAGACGTGGCGCTCGATCCTTACACGGTACACGGACAAGATGGCATTATTGATGATGACGGCTATGTTCTCAATGACATCACCACGGAAGTGTTGGTAAAACAAGCCCTTTCCCACGCAGAAGCAGGGGCAGATATTGTCGCACCAAGTGATATGATGGACGGAAGAATTGGCAAAATTCGCACCGCACTTGAAGAGAAAGGCTTTATAAACACGCAAATTATGGCGTATTCTGCCAAATATGCCTCGAATTATTATGGCCCATTCCGTGATGCGGTAGGATCCTCAGCCAATCTGAAAGGCGGCGATAAGAAAACCTACCAGCTCGATCCCGCCAACAGCGATGAAGGTCTGCAAGAAGTGGCATTAGACATTCAAGAGGGCGCAGATATGGTGATGGTAAAACCGGGAATGCCTTATTTGGATATGGTGTACCGCGTGAAACAACACTTTGGCGTGCCAACTTTTGCTTACCAAGTATCGGGTGAATACGCAATGCATATGGCGGCTATTCAAAACGGCTGGTTGAAAGAAAAAGAATGTATTATGGAAAGTCTGCTGTGCTTTAAACGCGCAGGCGCAGACGGCATTCTCACCTATTTCGCCAAACAAGTGGCAGAGTGGATTTACTTAGAAAATCAAGCTAAATAGAAGTCTAAGCAAATAAAAACATAAAAATTCCCCCCATTCTTTTCGGTTTTAATTCTGAGTGGATAATTTTTATCATAATAGCTACATGCTATTGATAACGCATATAAAATGCAAATACGATTTAATTTTGCTTGACAAACTTATCCGTTATATAGAAAAATTTTGTCTTACTTGCTTAAATATGTTAATTACATACGCAAAGCATACAATTGTTGTATCTAGACAAAATCCAGAATGGCACTATTCAAAGTGCCATTTCTCTATTTAGATTTAAAAATTTACTTAGACCAATATTTATCAATTTCATTTCGGATAGCTTGCGCTGTAGCTTGACCTTTTTCTCCCACTAACGCACGCCCAGCAATAAAGGCTTTTGCGTTTTTGATATCTTTGAATAAATGAATATCCTCAGGCACAATCCCACCTGTAATGGAAAGTTGTAACCCTAAAGATTCTAGTGCTTTCATTTTTTCAATATCTTCCACTGTCCAGCCTTTACCTGCTAATTCGGCATCACGAGAACGGTGATAAATCGCTTGAGTGACACCAAGATCAACCCACTGTTTAGCGTCTTCAAGTGTCCAGTTGCCGTAAATCTCAATTTGAATTTCTTTTCTCACTTTGAGCTCTGGATGAGCTTGGTTAAATTCATCTGCCACTTTTTTACAAGCTGCTTTAGTTGCAGGATGCGCGGCAGCAGAAACTGTTAGCCAATCAGCCCCAGCTTCAAAAGACATTTTTGCTAAAATCGCTCCACCGTCTGTTGTTTTAAGATCACAGACTAGAATGTGATTGGGATGTAAGGCACGTAGTGTGCTAACAGCTTTCATTCCCTCAGCACAAGCGAGAATTGTGCCAATTTCAATAATATCCACTAAAGCTTCAGCTTGTTTAGCATCTGCAACAGCTTTTTCTAATGAAAGAGAATCTAACGCAATTTGTAGTAAAGGTTTTGACATAATTTCTTCCTTCTAATTAACAATTAATTTGATAATGCTTGATCAATAACGAGATAGATATCTTCGGCACGCTGACACTGAAGTATTTTTTCTAAATCAACACCTGTTTCACTATTTGGATCATTGTCTTCTAATACTTGAGTTATTTCCATAATCCCTTGCATATGCTGATCAGAGTCGCTTCCTGCGAGAGTAATTAATACACTAATTGGTTCTTCTTCTCCTTCAAATTGCACAGGCGTGTCCAATGTAACTAAAGCAAAGGCTGTGCGATTTACACCATCTTCGGGTCTTGCGTGCGGCATAGCTAAACCAGGTGATAAAATAATATAAGGCCCCATTTGTTTGATCATATTGATGATGGAATCATAGTAACGAGGCTCTATTGCGCCTGAAGCAACAAGCATATCTGTTCCAAGTTTAATCGCCTCTTCCCAATTTTCCGCTTTCTGATGTAACTTGATTGAATTATTTTCAATTAATGATTGCTTTAACATATAAAAATCTCCAAAATTCCTACCGCACTTAGATAAAATGGGGCAGGATACACGAATTACTGATACTTCTTAATTAACGCTTTTAATTCATCGCCAAAGGAATTTGGGTTAAGCATATTTTGTACGCCTAGTACGGAAACGCGCTCACCGCCATTGATTTCATCGGCAAGATGTTTAGAGCACACAATGATATCCACGCCATCTAATTTTCCTTTGTAATCAGTCACAGCGCAAGAATCCATAATATTGGCAATTCCTTGTTTATCTAAATAACCTTTAATTTTCATTTTCATCATCATTGATGAACCTTGCCCGGAGCCACATACCGCCAAAATGCGTACTGGATTTTCTCCCATTGAGCTTTCTGCTTGCACTTCTGCACCTAACTCTTGCTCAACCACATCATCATTGCCGTAGCCATCCATTTGTTCCAATGTTTTCCCTGCCGCAGCCGCTGCTGCTTCATCAGCTCGCAATTTACGAGAAGCAAAGAACATATAGACCATAGCAAGCGCAAGAATAACAAAGAAGAATCCTGGCACACTTACAATACCTTGTAAAATTGGTGGGAAAAATAATGCCCAGTCAGCCATTCCCATCCAACCATTAAACTCCGCACCTTGCGTAGCCAAAAGTTGGATTACCCACGCTGACCCCATTACCTCGACAATCCCCATCACAAAACAAATTTTCATCACTGCTTTCCAGCCACCAAATTGGTTTGCAAATACACCAATAGTCGCATTAGAGAAAAACATTGGAATAAAACCAGGAATAATTAAGATCGGAGAATTAAACCCAAGTAACAATCCAACTGCAACAAATTGACCAATCGCCCCCCAAATAAAACCAAATACCATCGCATTTGGCGAGAAGGCATAAATGGCAGCACAGTCAATCGCTAACACAGAATTAGGAATAAGACGTTCAGAAATTCCCTTGAAAGCCTCAGACAATTCAGCCACGAACATACGAACACCAGTTACAATAATTTGGATTGCAACAGCAAATTTTAGTCCCATTTCTAAAATATACATAGACCAATGGGTTTTGCCCGCCATTGCTTGCAAATTATCTAAACCAAAAGAGAGCAAGATAATCCCAAAGAATACCGTCATAACTAATGCTGTTGCAGAAATACTATCGTGGAAAATATGTAGCCATTTTGGCAACTTCATATTATCAACACTGTCAGTCTTATCCCCCAGTTTTGGCGCAACTTTGGTTGCGATCCAAGAAGCAATTTGTTGTTGATGTCCAATGGAAAAACCTGCTCCACCAGTAACTGCTTGAGTTGGTTTATACATAATATTTGACGAAATCCCCCAATATAACGCCATTAATACCGAAGTATAAATGACTGTCTCCCACATTGAAGCGCCAATGATCATATAAAATACCGCAACTAAACCAGCTTGTTGGAACATAATGTGTCCAGTTAGCATAATGGTGCGAATGCCCGTGAAACGTCTAAATACAACTAATAAGATGTTTAAAAATAATGCGCCAATAACAGCATAACCAACCCAACCATAATTGTCCGCCATAGTTTGAATGGTTGCCTGCATACTGGTATAAGGATCGATAACAGCCCCTGTCAGATTATGAAATTTAGAAAGTCCTTCAATTACAGGTTTGAAGTTTGTAACTAAGAACCCTGACCCCGCCTGCACGATCATAAAACCCACAATAGTTTTGATCGTACCTTTAATAACCGTAGTTGTATCTTTCTTTAAAAGAATATATCCCAAACACGCAACAATCCCTAACAAGAAAGGTGCCTTAGATAAGACTTGCGTATTAAAAATACCGAAATAGTGCATTATTGTATCCATAATTTATCCCCTTGAATAAACAATGATTATGAAAAGATGTTTTTATCTAACACGACAAAAATCGTGACTATAATACTCAATTACAATCGGATAAAAAGATTATTTTTGACAATATGTGAGTAAAGTCACAAAAATAATCATATAAAGTAAAATCACAACTAATAAAAATAAGGAAAGATATCCGTAAACAGAAGGATATAATTAGATAAAATGTGATCTATGTCACAATTCGATGAAAATCATCTTTATTTACCCTAGATGATTATTTATGATTAAAAAAGATTAAAGAAGATAACAAACCTTATAGGAGTCGATTATGCCAAATGTAAATGAAATCACCCGCGAAAGCTGGATCTTATCAACCTTTCCAGAATGGGGAACTTGGTTAAATGAAGAAATAGAGCAAGAAGTTGTCCCAGAAGGTAACTTTGCTATGTGGTGGCTAGGCTGCGTTGGCGTCTGGATTAAAACACCCGGTGGAGCAAATTTATGTATGGATTTATGGTGTAGCCGCGGTAAATCAACCAAAAAAGTAAAAGATATGGTTCGAGGTCACCAAATGGCAAATATGGCTGGCGTGCGTAAATTACAGCCCAATTTACGTGCAGCACCAATGGTTATTGATCCTTTTGCTATTAATGAAGTGGATTTTATTCTCGCCTCCCACTACCACAGCGATCATATTGATGTAAATGTGGCCGCCGCTATTGTGAACAATCCTAAATTAGACCATGTTAAATTTGTAGGTCCGTGGCATTGCACAGAATTATGGAAAAAATGGGGCGTACCAGAAGATCGTCTAATTACAGTAAAACCGGGAGACGTAGTGAAAATTAAGGATGTTGAAATTCACGCCTTAGATTCTTTTGATAGAACTTGCCTTGTTACCCTTCCAGTGGAAGGTGCTGAAGAACAGGGTGGAGAATTGAAAGGGCTATGTCCGAGTGATGAAGAAATGGGACGCAAAGCGGTTAACTATGTATTCAAAACTCCTGGTGGCACAATTTATCACGGTGCGGACTCCCACTTCTCTATCCAATTTGCTAAACATGGCAAAGAATTTGATATTGACGTTGCATTAAATAACTATGGCGAAAATCCTGTCGGTATTGCCGATAAAATGACATCCATTGATCTACTTAGAATGGCAGAAAGTCTTCGTTGTAAAGTCATCATCCCTGTCCATCATGATATCTGGACGAACTTTATGGCAAGCACAGATGAGATCATTGCCTTATGGAAAATGCGCAAAGAACGTTTACAATATACATTCCATCCGTTCATTTGGGAAGTTGGCGGAAAATATGTTTATCCAAGGGATAAAGACCTCATTGAATACCATCATCCTAGAGGTTTTGATGACTGCTTTGAGCAAGAGCCGAATATCCAATTTAAAGCCATGCTTTAAAATTGGTCATCCCCTGTGAAAGCAGGGGATTTCGCTCATTATTGCAGTAACTTCTAGTGATCATTAAGGAAATATAATGAACGAAAACTATCGACATAAAGCATTGCTCAATTTACTTGAAGAACGAAATGTACTGTCTACTGTTGAAATTATGCAATTATTAAATATCTCTCCAGCAACAGCGCGTAGAGATATTAGCAAACTCGATCAACAAGGCAAACTAAAAAAAATTCGTAATGGGGCAGAAGCAATCAAAGGAACCATTCCCCTTATTGAAAAAACAACTATCAATCACTTTGATGAAAAACAACGTATTGCGAAAGCAGCCGCGCAGCTATGTAAGAACGGGGAAAGTGTCATTTTAACCTGTGGTTCAACAATGCAATTATTAGGTAAGCAACTAAGTAGAAAAGATGTCCAAATCATAACGAACTACATTCCTCTAGCTAATTACCTAATTGAATGTCAACACTCTGATCTAGTGATTATGGGAGGACAATATAATAAGGAAAAAGCAATAACACTCTCTCTTAACCAACAAAATGAAACCAATTACTCTGCACATATTATGTTTACTAGCGGTAAAGGTTTTACGCGTGATGGTCTATTCAAAACAGATATGATTATTGCCAACTCAGAGCAACAACTTTCCTCAAAAGCAGAAAAATACGTTGTACTACTAGATAGCTCGAAATTAGGCAAACAAGTAGGGATGTTATTTACCCAATTACAAGATATAGATTTACTCATTACGGGTAAAGAAGCCGAACCACAAATTATTGAACAGCTAACCTTATTAGGCCTTGAAGTTATTCTTGCGTAATAAACATAAGTGCGGTCAAAATTTCACTAATTTTATTAGGAAAACAAAATGAGAAAACACAAATTAGGCATTTATGAAAAAGCCTTACCTAAACATATCAGCTGGCAAGATAGACTTTCCATCGCCAAAGCCTGTGGCTTTGATTTTGTGGAAATCTCCATTGATGAAAGCGATGAACGCCTCAGCCGCTTAGATTGGACAAAAGCACAGCGCCTTGAACTGGTGCAAGCTATCATCAATACCGGCGTGACGATTCCCTCCATGTGCCTTTCAGGGCATCGCCGCTTTCCCTTTGGCAGCCACGATGAAGCCACACGCCAAAAAGCCTATGAAATCATGGAAAAAGCCATTCAGCTGGCGGTAGATGTAGGCATTCGCACCATTCAACTGGCAGGCTATGATGTGTATTACGAAGAGCAAGATGAAAGTACGCTTGAGCGCTTTCAGCAAGGGATGGAATGGGCGGTTGAGTTGGCGGCAAGTAATCAAGTAACCCTCTCTATGGAAATTATGGATACGCAATTTATGAGCTCCATTACGCGTTGGAAAAAATGGGATGACATTATCCGCTCCCCTTGGTTTACCGTGTATCCAGACCTCGGCAACCTGTCTGCCTGGAACGACAATGTGGTAGAGGAATTGAAATTAAGCATCGACAAGATTTCTGCGATTCATTTGAAAGATACTTATAAAGTCACTGAAACCTGCGCAGGGCAATTTCGTGATGTGCCATTTGGTGAGGGCTGTGTGGATTTTGTGACCTGCTTTAAAACCCTTACTGAACTCAATTACCGAGGTGCTTTCTTGATTGAAATGTGGACAGAAAAAGCCCAAGAGCCGATTGAAGAAATTATTAAAGCACGCCGTTTTATTGAACAAAAAATGCAAGAAGGAGGGTTCTCATGCTAGCGGAATTACGCGAAAAAGTCTTACAAGCCAATTTGGCTTTACCAAAACACCACTTAGTCACCTTCACTTGGGGAAATGTCAGTGAAATTGACCGCACTTCTGGATTGGTAGCGATTAAACCTTCGGGCGTAGAGTATGAAACCATGACCGCCGATGATATTGTGATTGTGGATGTGAATACAGGCGAACGCGTGTGGGGAACGAAAAAACCGTCCTCTGATACGGCAACGCATTTGGAATTATATCGCCAATTTCCTGAAATTGGTGGCATTGTGCATACCCATTCACGCCACGCCACCATTTGGGCGCAAGCAGGGTTAGATTTAATTGCTGCGGGTACCACACATGCCGATTATTTCTATGGCAGTATTCCTTGTACAAGAAAAATGACGCCAGAAGAAATTGCTGGCGAGTATGAATTAGAAACTGGCAAGGTGATTGTTGAAACCTTCCGTAATCGCAAAATTGAGGCGAAAGATGTCCCTGCTGTATTAGTCCATTCCCATGGCCCTTTTGCTTGGGGAACTGATGCAGATAATGCCGTGCATAATGCGGTGGTGTTAGAAGAAATTGGTTATATGAATTTATTCAGCCGCCAACTCAACCCGAATTTAACGCCAATGCAGCAAGAATTATTGGATAAGCATTATCTCCGCAAACACGGTAAGAATGCGTATTATGGGCAATAATCAATCTAGTACAAGGAATACAATATGAACTACCAAGCAGTCGCTTTTGATTTAGATGGCACATTGCTCAATTCACAGGGGCAGATTCTTGCGGAAAATAAACAGGCGATCGCTAAGTTACAACAGCAAGGCATTAAAGTGTTGTTGGTAACAGGGCGACATCATACGGCGGTGATTCCTTATTATATGGAACTGGGTTTAACCACGCCGATTATTTGTTGCAACGGAACCTATGTTTATGATGTACAAAATGACAAGGTGCTGGCGGCCAATCCGCTTTCGCAACAACAAGCGCAGCAAATTTATGATACGGCAACCAAGCACCATTGCCATTTATTAATGTATTCTCGCAATGCGATGAATTATGCGGAGCTAAATCCGCATATGGAAAAATTTCTGAAATGGGTGGCCAGTTGTCCTGAAAATGTCCGTCCTTTAGTGCGAAAAGTAGAAAGTATTCAAGATGTGATCGATCACGACACACCAATTTGGAAATGCGTGATTAGCGCGCAAAACAAAGACATTATGAACCAAGTGGTGGCTGAATTGCCAATTGAGCAATTTAGCTGTGAATGGTCTTGGGTGGATCGTGTAGATATTGCCAACGCAGGCAATACCAAAGGGGCAAGATTGCTAGAAGTATTAAATCAATGGCAAATTGCACCGCAACAGGTGATTGCGTTTGGCGATAACCACAATGACATCAGTATGCTCACCGCCGTGGGATTAGGCGTGGCGATGGGCAATGCGGAAGATGAAGTAAAACAGCAAGCCAAGCTCACAACCACAAGCAATGATGAAGCTGGCATTGCTCAAGTATTAGCCGAATATTTCAAACGCTAAAACAAAACCGCTGAGAATGATCAGCGGTTTTCTTTTATTTACAGCTTTCTAACATCAACCCAAACCAATCCTGCATTATGCTGGTCATTGCGTTTAAGTCCAGTTGTGCTAATTCTTGTTCGCTTAGCACGCGTTGCCAGTATTTATCTTCTTGCTTAAAACCATAATCGTTACCGTAAATGCTTTCGTACAAGATGGCAAAGCATTTTTGTTGAATGGCTCCTTCATCATCTGTGCCTTTTTCATTTTTGAGTGCTTTGAAATAACGGCTCAGATTCGTTGTTAGCACTAAGCAAGGGGATTGTTGGGCTTGAACATAGGCTTCTAGATAACATTGTAATTGGGTAAGTGCGGTGCTTTTTTGCAGAATTTTAAACCGCACTTGTTCACCTTTAGCGTAACTATAAGCAGGAGCGACATTTTCTTGTGTTGCACATTGCACTAAATAATAGATCCAGTTTTCAATCAGATCTTTATCGCGGATTTTCCCACCCACACGCCAAGTAACTCTTTCCGCTGTGCCATCAAGCAAAGGATAAAGCTGATTGATTACGCCTGTTAAACACAAGGTTTGAGTTGGCAGGGTGAAATCTAGCTCCACCGCCACGCTTTGGCTTTCTTGTGTTAAATAGTCTGCCACCTCTTTTTTCAGATCACGAATATCTTGGCTAAGTTTTTGCCCTTGTACTTCGGCAAAAGCGCCCCTTGGCATTATGCCTTTGATTTGTAACTGGCGGAAAAATTGGCTAAATTCATCATCGTTGAGATAGAGCAGTTGCTGGTTAATGGCATAGCGTTCTAAATTATCGAAATCGAAATTTTCTGTATCCCTTAAGGCGCTTTCTTCATTTTGCAGGTGAATACCTAAAATCTGCTCTAGGAAAAATCGGATCGGGTGCTGCACAAAGGAGATAAGCTGGCTTAACGCCACTGTTTGCGCCCGATAATCATTATTCAATGGCTGAATAAATCCCTGTTCTTGCTGCGCGGTTTTATTCACTAATGGCAACCATTTGCGCGCAAAAGTGCGGTGGTTTTTACTGAAATTTTTCTCGCTAAAAGCGGTCATTGGGTGATGTATCACCAATTTTTTACGCCAATATTCATTCGGATTTTCGCCCTCATCATTCTCAGGCAATGGCAAGTTTTCTGCCACATAATCCAATAATTGATTTACCAGTACGGAGGGTTCTTTCGGCTCATCATCAATGATTGAATGCCCGACATAACTGAGATAGAAATAATCTTGTGCAGAAACGAGCGCTTCAAGGAAGAGATAGCGATCATCATCTCGTTTGAAACGATCGCCTTTTTGCTGATGATATTGCATAAGATCAAAGCTATTTGGTGTGCTTTGGCGTGGGTATTCTCCTTCATTCATTCCTAGCAAACACACCACGCGGAATGGGATTGAGCGCATTGGCAATAAGGTGCAAAAATTCACTTTCCCCGCCAAAAACCGTAAGTTATGCGGATTTTCTTGCAAATAGCCACTCATCACTTCCGCTACCACTTCTGCACCAAGTGGTTGTTCAAATTGCACATTGATTAAAGGCTCGGCAAAGGTTTCAATGCAATCATTAAGATACCATTGAGTTTCTTGGCTCGTTTCATCAAATTGGAAAAAGGTTTCCACCAGTTGGAATAAAGCTTGTTGCCATTGTTCAATAGAATGTTCGCCGCAAAGTGTTTGATACCATTGATAAAGTTGTTCAATAAATTCTGCTAAATAGCCTGCTAATTGCCCTTTTAAGCCGTAACTATTATCAAAACCTAGGCTGTCTTGCCAAATGCCATTTTCTTCACGCATTGCATAGCCGAGCAACATTCGTTCCAGCCCTGCTTTCCACGCATTATAATTTTCTTGCGCCACACCCTGATATTTTTCCAAGCCAAAGCGAATGCCTGAATGTTCAACCCAATGATGAATATAAGGCAGATCTTCAAGCTCAATATGAAAACGCGCACGAATACTTGGAATATCGAGAAAATCCAGCACATCTTGCGTGCTAAACAGACTTTCTTTCAGGTTTAACAATTTGATGAAAGCCGACACAATCACATCATTTTCCGACAATTTATTATCCGAAATGGAAAATGGAATGTAAGGCTTACCTTGCTCAAAAACAGCACGAATATAAGGGGTATATTTATCAATATCGGCCACCATTACCACCACATCTTTTGGCGTTAGGCTCGGATCTTGATTAAACAAATGCAGTAAATAATCCTGCAAGGCTTCCACTTCTCTCATTGCGCTATAACAGGCGTGAATGGAAAAAGACGGATCTTGCGGTGCAAAATGCAGCGGCTCAATGCCTGTTGGGGTAAGCGTTAAAATGCGTTGCTGAATTTGGTGTAATAGGCTGTCTTCTGCCAATTCTACATAGGCATTAATTTCATTACTTTGCAGATCGGTGAGCAGATAAAGGAAATCACGCCCTTGCTTGCCCCAAGAAGAAAGTAACGGATTGCCCACTTGCAACATTTCTTGCTCGGCGGTGCGCTCGTACTGCTCTTGTTCTAATCGTACAATTTGCTGATGAGAAAATAATGGGCTAGCTTGTTGGCTTTGTTGATCAGTGCGGGAACGCTGTTGTAATTTTTGCCAATATTGCTTATCGACAATATCGCCCCAATACTCACGGCAAGGATTGGTAAAAAATAAATGCACATCACAAAACTCGCTGATGCCGTTGAGAATTTCCAAATACACTTTTGGCAGGGCTGAAATACCAAACACAAAAATGCGTTTCGGCAGTTTTAATGGCGCTTTTTCGCCCAATAGCTGAAGAAATTGTTGGTGTAAATGCGCCCTGTGCCAAACTTCTTCACTGCCATTTTGCTGTTGAATTTCAGCCACTAACGCACGCCACAAAATACCTTGCCATTCAATATGGCGTGTAATTTGATCGGCTAACTGTTGTCTATCTTCACTTTTCTGTGCCGCAATTTGTTGTGCGATGCTGCTGTCTGCATTTTTTTCCCACGCACTAATCCAATCTGGACGATACACTAGATATTGGTCAAATAAATCTGCCACTTTTTCTGCTAATTGATACAATTTTTGCTGTGCCGATTGCGGCGCAGAATTGAGATAATCTCGCAATGGTGCAAAGGCAGGTTGTGCTAAATATTGCGGAATCAATCGCATTAAGCGCCATACAATCTGTTCTTTGGTAAATTGATTCTGCTGCGTTACATTAAACAAATTATCGCGATAGAGCTGCCAAATGAAGGTCGCTGGCATAGGAAATTGTAGATTCGCTGAGATTCCTTGCTTTTCTGCAATTTGCCATTGCAGCCACTGTGCCATTCCGGGGCTTTGTACCAAAATAATTTCCGACTGCAACGGATCGTCCAACGGCATTGTTTTCATTAAATACAGTAGGATCTCTTTTTGTGTTTCAAGCAAATTGGAATAATAAACGGTTAGCACAGAATTTCCTTTTATAAGCTGGTTTCCCCTGTGGGATAACGCACAGTAACTTTATTTTTATGACAATGAAGATGAAAAATAAGCTGATTTTGTTCAATTTGAGTTTGACAACTCAGCCCCATAAACAGGCGTTGCTGCTGATTATGCGCAATAGAAATGGCTTGTAAATCTTGATAAATTTTCACCGCACTTTGCCGCTGATGCGTGAGCCATTGATTAATGGACAGAAAAATACCACTAAATAGGGTTAAAGTCATTAGCAAAGAAAATAAATTCATTCCTTTGTATTTTAGCGGTCTATAAAGGCTCGAAATCATACCAACTCCTTTTTGCTAGCCGCCAAAAACGATAAGCCTGAACCACCTCTTGTAGCGTTTTCTTATTATAAACCAATTTCACATTTTCCCCTTGATGTAATAGCCCTTGCGTAATCACTGCGCCGCGAATTTCACCTTTGCCAGATAAAGTTAAATCACCTTCTGCTACAATCACCGCATAAATATTGCCGTTGATTTCCCAATGTTTCTCGCGTTCAGAAAACCAATAAAGGGGATATTGGCTGATATTTTCTTGCTGTAAAAATTTAGCAAACAAAAGTGTGATCGCAGGATCAAAATATTGCGAAAATTCCCCCGCACTTATGCCACGACTTGGCATTTTTTGAAATAGGCTTATTCGCTCACACCAAGCAAAATGCGCTGGCTCGTCAAAAGTGCGGTGTTTTTTTGTCGGATTTTTAAACTCAAGACGATAGACGGAATCGGCATAATCTAAGGGTAATTTTTCACATTCTTGCTGCAGATTTTGGCGGCTTATTGGCAAGAGCGCCACGTCATTTTCCGCATAATATTTTTGCTGCGCATTCATTGCACGATAAAAATGCAGTTCTTCTTGATTAAACAACATTGCGATCATCAATAATGAGCTAAGCAACAACAATAAGGTTAGGGTAACAATGCCTTTTTGTGCTTTCATTCTGCCCCGCCTTGATTGAGTAAAGGAATCACCGTTTCGCTTTCATATTCAATATGCGGTTGTTTGACGAGTTGCCCTTTTAACTGTGCTACAAGCAACAAAGGTTCTTTTAGCCACTGCAAAGCAAAATGGGTGATCGCAATTTCACGATCATCAAACAGATCCACCCAGCCGCCTTTCTCACAAGCAGGTTGCTGAATGTAAGTTTGGCATTCGTCTTTTGTGCATTTTTGCTTAACGGTGTTTTTGTAAGTTAAACGCGTTTCTAGCATTTTTTGCTTTAGGCGATAACCAAACAATTCACGTTCAATTTCTTTTGCTCGATTTTTACCATTTTCAACGCATAATCCTTTGGTGTAAGTAGAGCCAATACAACCTGAATTATCCAAATCATAGAAAAATAGCACACAGCTATTCGGCTTTTCTCCCGTGGCTTGGCTAACAACAAGACTTGTGCCTTGGCTGTCTTGCTCGAACAAGGCAAGATTATCCACTTTACGCTTTCCAACGGCTGCACGAAATCCCGTTCGGCGTAAATCTTTGCCGATTAATTGCAGGGTTCTTTCTATTTCGGCTTGTAAAAACAGCCGTGCATTCATTTGCTGAATTTGCCATTGGCTATGTTGATAAAATTTCACGATGGCGATTAATAACAAGCTAGATACTGACAAGGCGATCATCAAACCTAGCAAACTTTGCCCTTTTAAATAGCGGTTCATCTAAGACTCTCCGCACGCACTGAGCGAATTCGCCTGTTTTAGCTTTAGGCTACCCACATTAAAAAAGAAAATAAGGTTTTCGCTTGCCCCGCTTGCAATAAGAAACAGTCCGCTTGAATGGTGTTGCGGATACCGCTGAATCTAGCCATTTCTTGCGGAAAATAATGTTTACTGCTAATCATTGTTTGCGTTGGAAACAAGGGTTGATAAATATTCGCCATTAGCTCCTCTGCACATAAGTGCGGTTGTAAACAGTTGCATATTTTTTCACTTTTAACTTGAGCGGCAATGCACCATTTTTGACTTGTCAAATCACGATTTGCCACTAAAAACCATACTTGATTAGAATTTTCTACGCGCCGTTGAATGGTACGGAAAAATAAATATAAGCGCTGTTGCTCTTTGCTTAACACCCATTGTTCCTGATTCTGTTGCCATACGGGCAAGGCCGTAAGCAATAGCATACTGGAAATCAATAGCACAATAAGAAACTCTAATAGCGTGAAACCTTTCATTTTAGCCATAATAAAAACGCGGATTTTTCAACCGCACTTTTGCCTTTGTTTATCGGTGATTTTCTATACGCAAGCCTAACAAGTGCGGTGATTTTTTAGTAGGAAATGAAGAAAGTTTTGGAATCGAGATCGCAAAAATAATCAGAAAACGAGAATAAAACCTAAGAATGTAATAGATGAAAAATAATAAGGTGGAAGATAGATTATTATAAAAATTTAGGGATAAATTGATGATGGTGGGTCGTGAAGGATTCGAACCTTCGACCAACGGATTAAAAGTCCGCTGCTCTACCGACTGAGCTAACGACCCTAAGTATATTTAATGGCTTTGAAGTGGTGGGTCGTGAAGGATTCGAACCTTCGACCAACGGATTAAAAGTCCGCTGCTCTACCGACTGAGCTAACGACCCTAAATATATTTAGGCTGTTACGTTTGATTGGTGGGTCGTGAAGGATTCGAACCTTCGACCAACGGATTAAAAGTCCGCTGCTCTACCGACTGAGCTAACGACCCGAACAGGTATCATTGCGTAACGGAGGCTTATAATACTGTTTTTATTTTAATAATCAATAAAAATTTTCTATTTTTTGTTTGTTTGCACGAATAAACAACAACTACATCACCCTTTACCACGCAGATAAATAAAAAACCGAGCATTCAAGGCTCGGTTTTTTTGTTTCGTCAATAAGGCAGATTAGTATGCTAACACTGCACGACGGTTTTTAGAATATGCAGCTTCAGTGTGACCTAACTCAGCTGGTTTTTCTTCACCGTAAGAAACTGTTGAAAGCTGACCTGCTTGAACACCTTTAGCAGATAAGTAGTGCGCTACTGCGTCAGCACGGCGTTGACCTAATGCGATGTTGTACTCTGGCGTACCACGTTCGTCAGTGTTACCTTCAACAACCACTTTAGATGCTGGAGTTGCTGTTAAATATGCAGCGTGCGCATCTAAGATTTGTTGGTATTCACCTTCGATGTTGTATTTATCGAATGCGAAGTAAACAGTGTTATAACGTTGTTGTAAATCTTGAACTGAGTAACCGCCAAAAGTTTGGGCAGTTGTTGTTTCTGCAGCACTTTCATTTTTTGAAGAACTACAAGCTGCTAATACAGCTACTGAGCCAGCTACAACTAATAATTTTGCAAAGTTTTTCATTAACTTTCTCCTAGTTTTTAGTTAAATATGGGGACCAAGCTGGAAATTTAACTTGCCCATCACTTCCCGGTAGGCGTGCTTTAAAACGCCCATCAGCAGAAACCAATTGTAGCACCTTTCCTAACCCTTGTGTAGAGCTATAAATAATCATAATTCCATTTGGAGAGATGCTTGGACTTTCATCTAAGAAAGTCGAACTCAACATTTCTGTTTCACCTGTCGCAAGATCTTTTTTCATAATATGATCTGCGGCAATCATAATTAATGTACTACCATCAGTAGAAATTTGTCCGCTATAAGTACGACCACCAGAGCTTAGTAAGGTTGCGCCGCCACCGCTTGCGCTCATTTGATACACCTGCGGCGAACCTGCTCTATCAGAAGTAAAAATAATGGATTGACCATCTGGCGACCACGCAGGCTCAGTGTTGTTACCTGAACCGCTCGTTAATTGTGAAACGCTGCCGCTGGCTAAATTCATCACATAAATATTTAACACACCATCTTTTGATGAAGCAAAGGCTAATCTTGAACCATCAGGCGAAAACGCTGGTGCACCATTATGTCCTTTAAAAGAAGCGACCACGCGGCGCGCGCCTGAACGTAAATCTTGCACTACGAGCTGAGATTTACGGTTTTCAAAAGAAACATACGCAAGTTTATTACCATCTGGTGACCAAGCTGGCGACATTAATGGCTGTGCGCTTTGGGTAACGATAAATTGGTTATGTCCGTCATAATCAGCGACACGCACTTGATAAGGCTTTGAGCCACCATTTTTTTGCACCACATAGGCGATTTTTGTTCTAAATGCCCCACGAATGCCTGTGAGTTTTTCAAACACTTCATCACTTACCGTATGCGCGCCTAAGCGAATTGCGCTGGCTGGAACGGCATATTGATTTTGCGCTAATACCGCCCCTGCTGTGCCTGATGCACCAATGGTATCCACAAGTTGATAAGCAATGCTGTATCCATTGCCATTTGGTGTAACTTGCCCAACCACGATAGCATCAATACCTAAAGATGACCACGCATCAGCATTCACTTCTGAAGCTGAAGTAGGTTGTTGTGGCATTTTTGCTGGCGAAATGGGATTGAATTTACCGCTATTGCGTAAATCTGCAGAAATAATCTCTGCCACATCAGTTGGCATTGCACCGGCGCCATTCCATTTAAATGGCACAACGGCGATAGGGCGCGCGCTATCAACCCCTTCGTCAATCACAATACGAACTTCATCATCTGCTAGGGCGACATTTGCCAATAGCACCCATAGCATCGTTAAAAACTGTGTGATACGAATCATTACTTTCATAAAATTCACCTTAGATTGTTAAACCAATTACTTCAAATCAAAATCAATAACTGGTGATTTATATTTACTATAAATAGCATCTGATGGTGCTGCCGGCACTTTCTTCGTTCTTGCCACGGCACTCATTGCCGCAGAACAAATATCATCAGGGCCAGAAATTCTTTGATAACTTGAGATCGTGCCATCACGTTGCAATTGAATACGAATGCGACAGACTTTCCCTGCAAAGCTCGGATCTTTTAAGAAACGGCGTTGAATTTCTTTCTTAATGACGCCTGCATAGCGATCACCTTCTTTTTTGCCATCGCCTGCGCCTAAACCTGCGCCACTGCCTTGGCTGCCTGCTTTATTCGCATTACCGCCAACTTTGGCACTGCCGCCACCAATATCACCGCCATTGATGAAATTATCTAGTGCCGATTGCTGTGCGCGGCGTTTATCTGCTTCTGCCTTGGCTTTTGCTTCGGCTTTAGCTTTGTCTGCTTTTGCCTTGGCTTCAGCTTTCGCTTTAGCTTCTGCCTCTGCTTTGGCTTTTGCAGCAGCTTCCGCTTTTGCTTTTTCTGCTTGAGCTTTTTTCTCTGCGTCCGCTTTAGCCTTTGCTTCCGCCGCTGCTTTTTCGGCTTTTAACTTGGCTTCTTTTTCAGCTTGTTCTTTGGCTTTTTTTGCTTGCTCAGCGGCTTTTGCTTTAGCTTCTTCTTCGGCTTTTTTGGCCTGCGCGGCTAAACGTTTTGCTTCGGCTTCTGCTTTCAGCTTTGCCGCTTCCGCTTGTTGTTTCGCCTTTGCTTCTTGCAACTTCTGTTTTTCTAAGGCGATGCGAGCTTGTTCTTCACGCTGCCTTTGTTGCTCTGCCAACTGTTCTTGCTGTTTTTTCAGTTCAAACTGTTTTTGACGCTCTTGCTCACGCTGTTTTTCAAGCTGCTTTTGGCGTTCCAATTCTTGCTGACGTTTTTGTTCTTCTAACTGTGCTTGTTTTTGTTCTTGTGGATCGGGTTCTTTCTGCTGTGGTTGAGTAGGTTTATCCACCTGCCCTTTTTTCTGTTGTTGCAAACGTCCCCATTCCTGTGCGGCAGATCCTGTATCGACCATCACGGCGCTGATCACATCGCCATCACCTTCACCGCCGCCCATTATTTCTACTTTGTAATAAAGCGAGCCAAGAATTAACAAGCCAAATAGAATAATGTGCAGAATAATTGAAATGGCAAAGGCGCCAATTCCGTTATTTCGTTGATTATTACGCACAATAGACCTACTTACCTTAAATTGGGTTTGTCATTAATCCAACAGATTTTATTCCTGCTAGATGCAGTAAATTGAGTGCTTTAATCACTTCTTCATAAGGCACATCTTTCGCTCCGCCAACCAAGAACATTGTGTTGTTGTCTTTGTCATATTCTTGTTTAGCCATTTGCGTAACCATTTCTTCTGTGAGATTTTCACTGCGTTCGCCGCCAATGGAAAGGCTATATTGACCAATGCCTGAAACTTCTAAAATAACGGGCACTTTGTCTTCATTGGATACGGATTGGCTTTCCACCGCATCTGGTAATTCCACTTGCACACTTTGTGAAATGATCGGTGCGGTTGCCATAAAAATAAGCAATAGCACTAATAACACATCTAAAAATGGCACTATATTGATTTCAGATTTTATATCACGACGTTTACGACGATAAGACATTATTGCCTCTAAAAACTTTGCTAAAAATCACCGCACTTTGTGCGACATACTATTGATGACGACCGAAAACTTGACGATGCAAGATGGTGGTAAATTCATCAATAAAGTTACCATAATTTTGCTCAAGTTTATTGACGCGTAAACTTAAACGGTTATACGCCATTACCGCAGGAATTGCGGCAAATAGACCAATTGCTGTTGCGATCAAGGCTTCTGCGATCCCCGGAGCAACCATTTGCAAGGTGGCTTGTTTTGCCCCGCTTAGCGCCATAAAGGCGTGCATAATTCCCCAAACCGTACCGAATAAGCCGATATATGGGCTGATTGATGCAACCGTAGCTAGGAATGGTACTCGTGTTTCCACATCTTCAATTTCACGGTTCATTGCCAAATTCATTGCTCGCGTGCTGCCTTGAATAATCGCTTCTGGTGCATCTGGGTTGGCTTTTTTCAAGCGTGAGAACTCTTTAAAGCCGACATAGAAAATTTGTTCGCTACCTGTTAAGCCATCGCGGCGGTTAGATAGACCTTCGTATAATTTATTTAGTTCTTCTCCAGACCAAAAACGATCTTCAAACGCGGAGGAATCTTTTAAGGCTTTGGTTAATACGCGGCTGCGTTGGATAATGATCGCCCAAGACATAATGGAAAAGGCGATCAGGATTACAATTACAATTTGAACCACTACACTGGCTTTTAAAAACAGTTCCAAAAAGTTCAATTCACTGGTCATTACATAGCTCCAAAAAATAGGATAGTAAAATAGGTAAGTGCTTATTTACCCGTTAAATGCTGCTTTAATTTCTTGTGGAATAGCAACAGGTTTCATTTTTGTGAGATCCACACAGGCCACTTTTACTTCAGCCGTACAAATCAGCACATCATTACGTTTTATTTGCTGCGAAAACAAAATTGTTGCGCCTTTAATACCGCTTACTTCTGTTTCCACCGTTAATAAATCATCTAGCTTTGCGGCAAGACGATAATCAATCTGCATTGTTTTGACAACAAATGCGAGATTATGTTCATCAAGCAATGCTTGTTGAGAAAAGCCTAATTCACGCAGATAATCGGTTCTTGCTCGCTCAAAAAAATGCAGATAACGGGCGTGATAAACCACACCACCTGCATCGGTATCTTCATAATAAACTCGTATTGGTAGAGAAAATCTTTGCATAAATTATCAACCTTGAGTTTTTAATCGTTGTTTTTAGTACAGAAAATTGCCGTATTTTAGAGACCTTAATCAGGATTAGCAAGAAATAAAGTGCGGTGCTTTTTCTCAATGTTTTTGGCTTGCTTAGTTCAACCTGAATTTATCCTAAAAGATAAGTGAAAACGAGATTAATCCCTAATCCCCCCACAATTAACCAAATCCAAATGATCGCGCCTAATAATAACGGTTTTGTTCCTGCTTGTTTGAGAGAGTTAATATTGGTGGTAAGTCCTAATGCTGCCATTACCATCATTAATAAAATGCTATCAAGCTGAACCAAAAAACTCACCACAGCTTGTGGTAATAAATTGAAAGAATTAAAAATGGCTACGCCAATAAATAATAACGCAAAATAAGGAATCACGATTTTGCCTTGTTGCTCCCCGCTTTCTTTGCGTAAAAAATAGGACAACGCAAGCAAAAGCGGTGCGAGCATCATCACACGCAACATTTTAGAAATCACCGCAGTATCCGCCACTTGTGAGCCAATATTCGCACCCGCAGCATAAACTTGCGCCACTTCGTGAATTGTTGAGCCAATATAAATTCCAAACGCCTGATCAGGCAAATAGGCTTGCAAATAAGGATACAACACAGGGTAAAGAAACATACTCAGCGTGCCGAAAATCACGATCAACGCCACCGCCACAGAAACTTTATAAGATGGCGCTTTTACGATCGGCTCTGTCGCCATAATCGCCGCCGCCCCACAAATGCTACAACCTGACGCAGTGAGCTGTACGATTTGGCGATCGATCTTCAGCCATTTTATGCCCACCCAACAAGTAAGCAAAAAGGTTAAAATCAGCACGGTGGCATCGGCAAACAGCGCACTTAATCCCACTTGGCTAATATCCTGAAAGGTTAAACGAAAGCCAAACAACACAATACCGCAACGCAATAAAATCCCTTTCGCAAACAACACGCCAGCTTTCATTTGCGGCTCAATATAAGGGTAAAACGTATTACCGCCCAAAATCCCCAACACGATAGCTAAGGTCAAGGCGCTAATATGCCACTGCACCGCCAACTGAGTTTGCGTAACCCAGCTCGCCAGCACACTAATTAAAACAGTTAATAATAAACCGGGAATAAGGGAGAGGTTTTTCATAATCTCTAGTAATTTTAGAAAACAAAGTCTATACAATAACCAATTTTTAAAAGGAATAAAACTGTTAATTCTATCTACAAATACTTGCATAACTTTAAATAGGTTAGCTTGCAAAACGCTTTTCAATTCGTTAGGCTTTAGTGCAATTATTTATTCTGTTTGTAATCAATCCTATGCGTAAATATTCCTATTTAACCCTTTTTGTTGTTTATTGTTTTTCATCTTCGCTTTGGGCTGCAACAGAACGGCCTTTAACAGCAGAAGAAAAACAAATTAATAGCAGACAACAGCAACAACAAAGTGATCTCAATTCTGCGATTCAATCCCAACAAGTTTCGCAACCCAATGTCCGTTTAGAAAGCGATAAAATTGAACAACGAAGTTTCCCGCACAATGAAGAGCAATGTTTTCCTATTCAGCAAATTGTGCTAACTGATATTAATGCTAACGAAGAAAATCCTGAGTTTATTCAACCGAGTCAGTTTTCTTGGGCTTTAAACGCCGTTTATGCGCAAGGTGATTTTACCCTACCTGCTTGCATTGGTTCACAAGGGATTAATACGCTCTTACGCCGCATTCAAAATCGTTTAATTGATTTTGGCTATATCACCACACGTGTTGTTGTCCAACCGCAAGATTTGCGTTCTGGAATGTTGGTTTTGACTGTGATCCCCGGTAAAGTCGGGCATATTCAAATACAAGATCAAAGTGCAATTCCCTTTGCCACAAGAGGCACACTTTGGTTTGCAATGCCAATGGCACAAGGGGATATTTTGAATGTGAGAGATATTGAGCAAGGATTAGAAAACTTCAAACGTGTACCAAGCGCTGATGCGAATATTGAATTACAAGCGACAGAAAATCTCGGTGAATCAGATATTATCATCGCCTATAAACAAACGTTACCTTTTCATTTAACCTTAGGATTAGACGATTCAGGGACAAAAGCCACAGGGCGTTTACAGGGTTCTGCCACCTTTTCTTGGGATAATATGACCACACTGAATGATATGTTTTATTTCAGTGCAACAAGAAGTTTTAAGCGCCATAGTGATGATATGGAAGGGGATTATGGCAGTAAAAATTACAGCCTTTATTATTCAATTCCGTGGAAAAACTATTTATTAACATTATCAGGTTCAAAATACCAATATCACCAAAAGATTGCAGGAGCATTTGAGTCCTATGAATATTCGGGGGAAAGCCGCCAAATGCATGCTAATTTAAGTCGTTTGCTATGGCGCAATAGCCGCTCTAAAACTTATCTCAATGTTTCGCTATGGACAAGACAATCGTCCAACTATATTAACGATACAGAAATACAGGTACAACGCCGCCGTACCGCAGGCTGGGAAGCTGGAATTAACCACATTCACTATATCGGCAATGCCACACTACAACTTGAGGCGCATTATAAACGTGGTACAGGTGCCAATCGAGCCTTACCAGCCCCTGAGGAAAAATTTGATGAAGGCACCTCCAGAATGCAGATCATCACCGCCTCTATTGACCTAAATTATCCCTTTACCTTAGGTTCTCAACCTTTTCGTTTCAACACCCATTGGAATGCACAATGGAATCAAACGCCATTGGTTCAACAGGATAAATTAAGCATTGGTGGACGTTATACCGTACGAGGATTTGATGGTGAATTATCGCTTTCAGGTGAGCGTGGTTGGGTATGGCGTAATGAACTTGCTTGGAACATTGCCAATAAAGGACAAGAATTATATCTCGGCATTGATAGAGGCATTGTCAGATCCTCCCAAGAGGAATTACAACTCGGAGATAGCCTCACTGGCGGTGTACTGGGTTTACGAGGGAGTTTATGGGGACTAAACTATGATTATTTTATTGGCCTCCCGATTAGAAAACCTGAAGGATTTAGAACAAGCCATTTAACGACGGGCTTTTCTTTAAGTTATCGTTTTTAGAATGAGAAAGAGTAGTCATTAAAATATTTATAAAAATCGTTATTTAGAATAATAATCTAAGGAAGCAACAATGAATAAGAAATCTTACCGCGTCATTTTTAGTAAAACACTTAATCAACTTATAGTTGTATCCGAATTAGCGAGAACACAGGGTAAAGCCACAAGCGAAAATGTGGTTGCTGAAAAAATAGTTCAAAATCTCACCGCACTTTGTTCTCGATTTAACTGGGTAATGAAGCCTGTGCAATTTAGTATGATGGTAGCGTTGGGTTATGTCTATTTTGCAACCCCTGCTTTTGCCAACGAAATGGCAATTCGTGCCGATAAATCAGCGCCAGCTAATCAACAAGCAACCATTTTGAAAACTGCTAATGGTCTTCCACAAGTCAATATCCAAACACCAAGTCAAGCAGGCGTTTCTCGTAATACGTATTCTCAATTTGATGTCGCCGAGAAAGGCGCTGTACTGAATAATGCACGCAAAGCCACTTCAACTCAACTTGCAGGCTGGGTACAAGGCAACCCTAATTTAGCCACGGGTGAAGCCAAAGTCATTCTTAACGAAGTGAACTCCAACAATCCGAGCCACCTAAAAGGTTATATTGAAGTTGCAGGTAAAAAAGCCGATGTGGTGATCGCCAACCCTTCTGGTATTCATTGCGAAGGCTGTGGCGTAATTAATGCTGGGCGTTCAACATTCACCACAGGGAAACCCGAAATAGCCAATGGTGAACTCAAAGGCTATCAAGTTAAAGGCGGAAAAGTTCGCGTAAGCGGCAAAGGCTTAGATAATCGCCAAGCGGATTATACCGATATTATCGCTGAAAAAGTGCAGCTTGAGGGTGGCGTTTGGGCAAAACAACTTAAAGTAACCACAGGTAAAAATAAGGTAAATCGCACTAATGACGCCGTGGTTTATGTGGGCAATAAAAATAATGAAAAAAATGACCGCACTTTAGCTAATTCAGAATACCGTGTTGATGTGAGTGAACTGGGTGGAATGTATGCTGAACGTATTCAATTAGTGGACAACGGCTCAGGACTTGGTGTGCGAAATGCAGGGCATATTGGTGCTTCTGTTGGGGAAGTTCAAATTGATAGCCAAGGGCGTATCATCAATGCGGGGACCATCAGTGCAGCACAATCTGCTGGCATTAATGCACAGGATACCATTGAGAATAAGGGAAAAATTGAAACTAAACAAGGCGATATAAAACTTGCTTCTCAACGAAATATTACGCAACAAGGTGCAATGGTGGCACGCCAGGGAAATATTCAAGTTACCGCGAAAGAGGCTATAACTCAGAATGGTGAAACCCTTGCCAAAGGGCATATTCAGTATAAGTCAGCACGCGTTAATGCAAGTAAAAAGTCAATTATTGTAGCGGGTGCTCTGATCTCAGAGGAGAAAGGCAAAGAAGTTCGTACACTTGAAAAAAATGCTGAACAAGGTAGCTCAATTCAAATCACAAGCCGTGGAAAAACAACGCTACAAGGACAAAACCTTGCTGCGGGAAAGATTCAAATTGATGCCAGTGAAGTAGATATTAGCCACAGTCAAACTGCAGGACATACTCTTAATATTGATGCTAAACAGCAAGGTATTAATGCTGATTTTTCAACCATTACTGTAACAGAAGGTCTGCAATGGCATACGCCTGCTTTGCTTTCTACCGAACAAGCTAATGTGAAAGCCAATTGGATTAATACGCGTGCCATACAAATTAATAATCAGCAAGGACGTTGGGCAAGTTTAGGCTCGCGCTCAGTAAATCTGTTGCTCAATAAAGGCTTAAACAATCAATCAGGATTAATGTTGATTGGTGGGGATTTTAGCATTAATCAGCCATCGGCAGCGTTGAATAACCAACAAGGACGGTTATTAAGTGCAGGATCATTACAGATTGACGCACAGCAATTAGATAATCAAGCCGGTGTATTGAGTGCCGAAAAAGATATCACATTAACCATAAAAACAGCGCTCCAAAATCAGAAAATTGGCGAAACAGGTTCTGTAATTCAGGCTAAAAATAATTTAAGTGTGACTACAGCGTCTTTTGACAATACGAATACAAAACCTGCAGATAACGCAATGCCACAGCAAGGCGTGATTGCCAAAAATATTGTGTTGAACACGCAAACACTTAATAATCAGCAAGGCGGCATTTATAGTATAGAGAATACGACATTAAATCTCGCCCAACAGTTGCTCAACCAACAAGGTGAAATCCTCTCAATGGGGCATTTAGCTATTAATGGCGCAAATGCGACGATTGAAAATACGGCGGGAGTGATAGCAGCTTCTGCTACTTTAGCCATTGATGCAACGAGGTTATCCGGTGATGGTCATATTGAGGCAAATCATACCAACCTTAGCGTAAAACAAGATTTTCATGCCGAGCAGGATATTATAGGGCGTTCAAGCCTCAGTCTCTCAACATTAGGTCGTCTTACCAATCAGGCAGGACTTTATTCTGAAGGGGATACTGTTATTCAAGCGGAAAATATTGACAACCAAGTAAACGCAGAAATTCAAGGAAAATCCACCGCACTTAATATTTCGGCAAATTTAACTAATCGTGGTCTAATTAAAGGCCGTGAAGTCAATATGATAAAAGTAGGTCAAACCCTGAGTAATATTGGTACAGGGCGTATCTATGGTGGTCATACCGCACTGCAAACAAACAAAATCATAAATAGTGATGAATTACAAGCGGATGGCTCGATAAAATCTGCGGTGATTGCTGCTACTCAACGTTTAGACATTGCTGCGCCAGTGATTGAAAATACCAAAAATGTTTTTACGCAAGATTGGGCATTTAATGGCATAGGCGGTACATTAGCATCGGAGGGGAAAATTGCCTTCGGTAGAACCCTTGATGCCAATAATCAAGCCCAAGGTTTAAGCGATGTTTTGATCAACCGCGGTGGATTAATTGAGGGAAAAGGGATTCATTTTGGCATAAAACAACTGAAAAATGAAAATGCTCGCTTACGTACCAATCTTGAGGAAGTCAGTAATCAAGCTGTTAATGAACATTACTTAATTGTTGATGATCCTAAAGTTGGAGAACGGATTAATTTCGATCAGCTTCGTTGGCGTTCTTTCAGCCGAGCAGGTAGAGTGGTTTATAAAAATCAAAAATTCCGACCACGTCCTAAAGATGGCAGTATCGCAGGCTATGTATTGCCTGCGCCTAATGAAGAAGCCTGTGCGAATGAACAAACACGCACAGGCTGCGCGCCTGTCCCCCAAGGAATTTATACCCACCAAGATCCAGTTTGGGCGGCATTTAATATCACCCCGCCAGAAATGCCTGCGCCCGAATTACCTGATTTATCAGGGCTTGATCCAACCTTAAAAGAACCCATTGAGCCAATCAAACCTCGTAGACGTATTTTTAATCGCCAGCGTTATGCGCAGGAACTCAAAGAATATGAAGAGAAAATGGTGATATATCGCAAAGAGATGGCGGAATATGAAGCTAAACTCATCGCCTATTCTGCAGAGATGAAGCCTTATATTGACTGGGTCAATGCTAATGCTGAAAAATTTGAACAACTTGATGCCGCAATCCAAAAACATAATGCTGCCCTACTTGGACGAGAATTTGCGGATTTCTGGGACGTTTATGTAACTCAACGCATTGAGCGACAAACCAAAGTGAAAGAAACTCACCCAGGGAAAATACTCAGCAGTGGCGATATTGGTTTTTCTGGTGAGGTAGAAAATAATCGTAGCCAAATCATTGCGGCGAGAGCAATCCAAAACACCGAGAATCCTGCGAAACACATCAATAATATTGAAGAAGTGGGGATCACTCAAATTGATGATATTGGTAATCAAGAATGGACATATTCTCGTTGGCGTGGTGGATTTAAACGTTACCACCAAAGAGAATGGACTGGACGTCATGCTCATATGCGGCGAACAGAAAC
The DNA here is from genome assembly GCF_002921135.1 of Avibacterium gallinarum. Lineage (GTDB taxonomy): Bacteria > Pseudomonadota > Gammaproteobacteria > Enterobacterales > Pasteurellaceae > Avibacterium > Avibacterium gallinarum. The sequence continues at coordinate 38,674 of NZ_PQVJ01000029.1, forward strand.
CCCACTTCCTTTAAATCAGGCAAGTGTGCAAGCCTATACAACATTTATTCCCGAAGCCGAAAGTGCCAATATCAGATTAACTCTTGCTTCGTTGGCTGATCATCAGCAAATTGGTAATGCGGCTCGACATACATCGCTTCAACAAAATGAGAATGAAATTCGACATATTCAAGCTAATACAAATCTGCCAACTTCAAGCCTTTATCGGATTAATCCAGAGGGGCACAACCCATTAATTGAAACGGATCCCCAATTTACCGATCGCAAAAAATGGCTGAGCTCAGATTATATGTTCAATGCACTACGCAGTGATTCGCAAAATATCTTCAAACGCTTAGGCGATGGATATTATGAACAGCGTTTAGTTCGTGATCAAATTAACCAACTCACAGGGAGAATGTTCTTGGGCAACCATCAAGATTTGGAAAATCAATATAAGGATTTGATGGATAAAGGGATTTCCTTTGCACAGCAATTTCACTTAACCCCAGGTATTGCCCTAAATGCGGAACAAGTTGCTGCGCTTACCTCAGATATTGTCTGGTTTGAACCGCAAACTGTAACCTTACCAAGCGGTAAAACTGTTGACGTGATCGCTCCTCGTGTTTACGTTGTTGCGAAAGAAGGGGATTTAAACGGTGAAGGAGCATTAATTTCCGGAAATGTCGTTGATTTACGCACATCACATTTAAACAACCTTGGCACCATTGCTGGGCGAAAAATTGCCTTGCTAAACAGTGATACTTTACACAATGAGGGAATTATTCAAGGGGAAAACGTTGGTATTAAAACCACAGGAAATTTTGACAATATTGGCGGAAAGGTAGAGGCTGAACGCCAGTTATTTATTGATGTGGGCAAGGATTTTACACATCAAAGTACGACCCATACTACAGAAGTAAACCTCTCTCATTTTAAACGCAATGAAACTGCACTTGCTCGTAAAGCGCTACTTCATGTCAAGGATAAAGAAGGGGTATTACACTTAAGTGCCAATAATATCTTGAGCCAAGGAGCAGATATTATTAACGAGGGACAAGGCGACACGATTGTTAAAGCAAAAAATGAACTAAATCTGACCGCACTTTCGGTAGGCTTTGATGAAAAGATGGGCAAAGACAATCATTACCGTAATGAAAAAGTGCAAGATGCTGTGGTAAGCACTATAAAAGGCAAAGGAAATGTACTGTTAAGTGGGCGAGATATTACCGCAGAAGGTGCTCAGCTAGAAAGCGAGGCAAAGCTTATGGCATTGGCAGAAAATAACATTGTGCTAAGCAGTGCAAATACAGCGCGAGAAGTTGAGGAATATCATAAAGTTCAGCGGCGAGGTGTTTTGTCATCAAAAGCTTCTGAGAAGTATTCCCATCATCTCGCAAATACACACAAAGTTACACATTTAGCAGCTGGGCAAATTGAGGTAAATGCCAATCACGATATTACATTCGAAGGTACACAAATAAATGCTGATCAATCTGTGATTGCTCGTGCTGGAAATGAACTGAATACAAATACCGTTACAGATACTTATGCTCATACCCAATGGGAAAAACACAAAAAATCAGGTATCACAGGCAGCCTTGAGGGAGGCATTGCGGCGGTGGGCTACCATAAAGAGAAAGTGCGTCAGCAGAATACGAGCTATGATGAAACGGTAAAAGGCGCAAGCATTAAAACCCAACAAGGTGATGTGATACTTAACGCTGGGGAACGTTTAACTGCCACGGCGGTAGAAATCCAAAGTGGTAAAGACACTACCCTACAAGCCAAACAAGTGGAGATTAATGCTGCAGATGAGCTGCATAGTGGTGAATCTGAATACGCTCGCAAAATGTCAGGTGTGGGGATTAATATGGTTTATGACCCATTAACCGTGGGACGTAATAAATACCAAAGCCGTAAAGATTCTGGCGTGGCGGATACCGTTGTAGGTGATGATATTTCTCGTGCTGAATCCATTGCCGACACCGCTGAAATGGTAGGGCGTGGTGTAAGCCCTTATCTCAAACATCAACAAAATGAGGCATATAAAAATACGCATCAAAAATTAGCGAAAACCGCTTCCATTAATACGGAAGGGAAATTGCAGGTTATTGCTAGCGAGGGGGATATTACCACACAAGGCAGTCAAATTAATGCGGAAAAAGGGGCGGAATTTATTGCCAGCGGTTCAGTGAATTTTGATGTGGCAACCGATACGTATTCCCAACGTGCAGACAAACGAGCTCATGGCTTTGAACTCAACGGCTTAAATAAATATGTTGCAGGTGTAGGGGTAAGCTTTGAAGACGGCAATCAAACGCGCAGCGAAGAGCGAGGTACGTTGATAACCACAGGGGCAGATACGCGTGTCATTGCGCAAGGTGGTGATATTACAGGCAAAGGCTTAACGCTGATTAATGAGGGCAATACCCAGTTTGCCGCCAAAGGTAATGTGGTGCTGGATACGGCAAAAACCATTTATAACCAGAGCCGAAAAGCAATGAGCCATTCCATTGGTGAAGTGGCCACCTCCGATACGGAGCGATTTTTTGGTTATCACCGTGAGCGTAACAATCAGTCAGGGGAAAATACCACGCATACAGGTAGCCGTATCGTGAGTTTGCAAGGCAACGTTGAGATTGAGGCAGGTAAGGATTACCACCAAACCAGCAGTGCGGTGTTAGCTAAAGACAAGCTACGAATTACAGCCCAAAACATTTATGCGGACGCGGCGTTAAATACCGACAATCAATCTCAAAGCCAAAGCGATTTAAAAATCGGACAATTTACCCGTGTTAAATCGCCGATTATTGATTTAATCCAAACCGTGGAGCGCACGGTTAAAAATAAAAATGCGTCAGACCGTGTAAATGCCGCCAATGCGGTTACCCTTGCCGCGCAAGGTTATCAGGTGGCAGATACCATTGCAAAAACGGTTACCCAGCAAGATGGCTTGGCGTATTTAATTCGCGCAGAATCAGGCACGGGAGTGGCACATAGTCGTCAGTCTCAAGAACGTCAAGCGCAAATCAGTCAAGGTAATATCTTTAATGCCAAACAGATTGACTTGACAGCTACAGGCACAGGGGAAACCCTCGCCAATGGAGAACAAAAGTTAGGTAATATTCATCTTGAGCACAGTGATTTAACCAGCCACGATGAACAAGGCAAACGCCTTGCCGATAGCCATATTAATTTGACGGCGTATGACACGCAATTACAAGCAGGTAAAAGCCATAGCAAAGAAAAAATGCGCGGTCAAAATGTGGGTGTTGAAGTGGGTATGTTCGCCCAAGCAGGGCCACAAACGGGTGTTGGGGTGTATGCGACCGTAGGTGGTGGCAGCCAAAAAATGGATGCGGAACGCACAATGTATCACAACAGCCATTTAGACAGTGCCCAGATAACCTTTAATAACCAAAACGACCTGACACTCAAAGGGGCAACGGCAAAAGCCAACCGTATTGATGCCAATGTGGGGGGTAAGTTACAGATTGAAAGTGTGCAAGATGAGCAAAAACTCAAAAGTAAAAGCAATCAAGCAGGCTTAAGTGTGAGTGTGAGCTTTGGTAATGCATGGGGTGGCAATATCGGCTTTAATGCAGACAGTGGCAGTGAAAATTATCGTCAGGTTACCGAACAATCGGGCTTGTTTGCGGAAGAAGGAGGCTATCACGTTAAGGCAAATCAAGTTCACTTAAAAGGCGCTGCGATTGCAAGCCAAAATGCCAATAACAGTGAACTTGCGACTAATCAACTGACTGTCGAGCATCTTCAAAACCATTCCTCAAGCCAAGCAATGAGTGGCGGATTAAGCTATGGCTTTAGTCATCAAGAGGGGCATTATGAAGAAAAAGGCACAGGCAAAGTGGTTGAGACACCAACCAATAGCGAAAGTGCAAATAACGGCAATAATTTAAGATGGGTGGATGAGAAAAATTCAAGTGGCTTTAACCCAAGTATGCCGATGTATGAAAGCCATCATGACAGCAGTGTTACCAAAGCCACGATTACGGCAGGCAAGATTACCTTAAATAAGGATAGTCAACCTGTTCATACCACGGTAGAGGCACTTGCAAAAACCTTACCGATTAGCACCGTACTTGATAATGCCAATCCACAGGTGGAAAAACCAAGGGATACCCAAGGGCAGCTAAAAGAGCAAAAAGTCGTGAGAGAAGCGGTAAGCCAGTTACAGTCAGCTGCTTCGACTTATGCAGCGAACCAAGCCAAAGCCGCACAGCTTGAAGCAGACCGCTTGCAACAAGAAATAGCCCAAGAGCAAAAC
>NZ_PQVJ01000030.1 GCF_002921135.1 Avibacterium gallinarum
ATCATGCAATATCTTCAATATGAAAAAGATGATCATACAAGTGATTATTTAGTGGATAAAGCCCTTCATCACCCAGAGAAAATGACATCTTTAGAATGGAAAGAGTATGAGGATTATGCTAAACGTTATATTTCAGAAAGCATCCAAAATCGCGAGATTCCCGCGGATTTCAAACGTGATTTAAATAATATTCTTTCAGGAAATTATTATAAAGGTTATGGTTATGCGTATGCGCTAGATGAAAAATATCGTTCATCTTTGCCAAGCCGTTGGTTTATTTCTGATTCAGATAAATCTGAAGAAGAAAGAATATATGAGCGCTTTAATGCAAAATATATTCAAAACCCAAAAGTATTTAGAGAGTCTTTTGAAGGAAGATTAGCCTTATCAGTAAAAGAGGGATTAGAGTTAGCTTCTTTTGGATATATTTCTAACATACCAAAAGTTATAAAGACAGTTGAATTGGTAACTAAGGTAGGAGGGAATAAAATAGTTTCAACTGCAATTCGTCTTGAAAAACCTACTATTGGTTTTATAGATAAAACGCTCTCAGAAGGTATTTATCATTCTTATAATCCTTATGCGAATTCTGTTGCTAGAAATATTGGTAATAGTATTGATAGTATTTCAAAAATCACACCTAAACAGTATGTAACAGGAACAATGATAGGTATGAGTGCGAATATGGGGGCTCAGTATATCAATACAGGTACAATTAATTATAAAGAAGCTATTAAATCAGGTCTAACCACACCTTATTTAATTTATACCCCAATGGGGACTTCATTTGTATTAGGCTCAATGTCAACAGCAGTTGATTCAAAATTATCTAATAGTAATTCATACTTAAATGACCAATCTAATTATTTAAAAAATCAAGCCGTAGGGGAGTTAATCCAAAGGTCATTGCCATCAAATATACAAAACTCCCCTATCGGCATTGGATTAAATATTTTTTCTGGAGAAGTACTAAGTCACCATAAAGATAAGGATAATAAAAAGTGAGAACCGCAAAAAAATTATTAAAAATTTCACTATACGCATTTAATCTAATATGTTCTTTTCAAGGAATGATATGGATGAGATTATATTCAAATACAAATAAAATTGATCAAACTGAATTTTTTTTTCAGCCTAAATATTTAGTATTTAGTATTTTTTTTACTGTTTTATATGGTTAATGCTTTTTCTCTGGTCTTACTTTCCTAGTTCAAAGAAATATTTAAAACTTTAGTTGCGCTCATTATATTTGCTATTGCGTATATTTAATATTGCATTTAATTTTATGAGCTTCTTTATTGTTCAAGATAAACACAGAAATGATAAAGATTGCAAAAACAGTTACCCAGCAAGATGGCTTAGCGTATTTAATTCGCGCAGAATCAGGCACGGGCGTGGCACATAGTCGTCAGTCTCAAGAACGTCAAGCGCAAATCAGTCAAGGTAATGTCTTTAATGCCAAACAGATTGACTTGACGGCCACAGGCACAGGGGAAACCCTCGCCAATGGGGAACAAAAGTTAGGTAATATTCATTTGACACACAGTGATTTAACCAGCCACGATGAACAAGGCAAACGCCTTGCCGATAGCCATATTAATTTGACGGCGTATGACACGCAATTACAAGCAGGTAAAAGCCATAGCAAAGAAAAAATGCGCGGTCAAAATGTGGGGGTTGAAGTGGGTATGTTCGCCCAAGCAGGGCCACAAACGGGCGTGGGGGTATATGCCACCGTGGGCGGCGGCAGCCAGAAAATGGATGCGGAACGCACAATGTATCACAACAGCCATTTAGACAGTGCCCAGATAACCTTTAATAACCAAAACGACCTGACACTCAAAGGGGCAACGGCAAAAGCCAACCGTATTGATGCCAATGTAGGCGGAAAACTACATATTGAAAGCCTCCAAGATGTGCAAACACTCAAAAGCAAAAGCAGCCAAGCAGGCTTAAGTGTGAGTGTGAGCCTTGGTAATGCGTGGGGTGGTAATATCGGCTTTAGTGCTGACAGTGGCAGTGAAAATTATCGTCAGGTTACCGAACAAGCAAGCTTGTTTGCAGAAGAGGGCGGCTATCACGTTGAGGCAAATCAGGTTCACTTAAAAGGTGCAGCGATTGCAAGCACGAATGGCAACAACAGTGAACTTGCCGTCAATCAACTGACCGCAGAGCATCTTCAAAACCATTCCTCAAGCCAAGCGATGAGTGGCGGATTAAGCTATGGCTTTAGTCATCAAGAGGGGCATTTTGAGGAAAAAGGCACAGGCAAAGTGGTTGAAGCTCCTGCGAATAACCAAACTGCCGATAACCTCAGATGGGTGGAGGAGAAAAATTCAAGTGGTTTTAACCCAAGTATGCCGATGTATGAAAGCCATCATGACAGCAGTGTTACCAAAGCCACGATTACGGCAGGCAAGATTACCTTAAATAAGGATAGCCAACCTGTTCATACCACGGTAGAGGCGCTTGCAAAAACCTTACCGATTAGCACCGCACTTGATAATGCCAATCCACAGGTGGAAAAACCAAGGGATACCCAAGCGCAGCTAAAAGAGCAGAAAATCGTGAGAGAAGCGGTAAGCCAGTTACAATCGGCCGCCTCCACTTATGCAGCGAACCAAGCCAAAGCTGCACAGCTCGAAGCTGACCGCTTGCAACAAGAGCTTGCACAAGAGCAAAGT
>NZ_PQVJ01000031.1 GCF_002921135.1 Avibacterium gallinarum
GATCGTAGAATATCTTCAATATGAAAAAGATGATCAAACAAGTGATTATTTAGTGGATAAAGCGCGTTATCGCCCAGAGGAAATGACACCGCAAGAATGGGCTGAATATGAAAATTACGCAAAACGTTACGTTTCAGAAAGCATACAAAACCGAGAAATTCCTCAAGATATTGAGCGCAATCTCAAAGAAATTCTTACGGGAAATTACTATAAAGGCTATGGCTACGCCTATGCGTTAGATGAAAAATATCGCTCATCTTTGCCAAGTCGCTGGTTTATTTCCGATTCAGATAAATCTGAAGAAGAAAGAATATATGAACGCCTTAATGCAAAATATATTCAAAACCCCAAAACATTAAGTGAATCCTTTAATGGAAGAGTAGCAGAATCTACGAAAGACGGATTGGAGTTGGCTGCAACATTTTATACTGGAAATATATTAACTGGTTCGGCATTAAATATTGTGAATAAGCTAGGTCCAGTTGGTAAGCAAATTGTGGTAAGCGCAGAGAAATATCCATTATTGACAGATGTAAGTACGACGGCAATCGTGAATACAGGCTATCAATTAACTCAAAATAAGCCATATGATCCTTATAATTTGTTGCAATCTGAATTATCAACGATTTTGACTAGAGGAAAGAGTGTAGGGCAACAATTAAGCATCAATGTGGGAATAAGCACAATGGCTACTGAAAAACCTGAGGATTATGGTTGGAATGCTTTGGGAGCTGCAGTTGGAACATTAGGTGGTAGAGGCGTGGAAAAAATTAATATTCTTAAAAAGAATAATGTAATGAAATCGATTGCCTCTGGAACATTTTCTGAATGGATAGGAGATCCTAATAATTTAAGAAATCAATATGAGAACATAAAGGAGATCAAAATTGAAGATGTCAAAGAATAAGATTTTTTATTTATCTACCATTAAGATTTTCTGTTTGATGTATTGTATAATTTTCTCTAAATATATATTTTTTATGGCTTATATTTATATAAAGGATAATGTATTGTTTTTTAAAAATACTTTCTTCTATGAAGCTTTAATAATAACATTATCTATCTATATTCCCTACTTAATTATATATTGGGTTTTATATAAGTATGAGAGTGAGAAATACAATAAATGAGAATACAGCCTATCAACTCATTCATGAAAATGATTATGATGTGAATAGCTTAATAAAATCGGAATTATCAACGGTTTTGACAAGAGGGAGAACGTTAGGTCAACAACTTAGCACAAATATTATTCTCAATACAGTAACGACAGAGAAACCTGAGGATTATGGTAAAAACGCGTTAGGGGCTGTAACGGGAACGTTGAGTTCAAAATTTATTGGTCAGATTGGAGGAAAATATAACAATCTAATTTACACCTCTATTTATTCTAATTACGCCAGTGAGTATTTTGGAGAGTATAAAAACATAAAAAACACCTTAGATAAAGCAGAGGAACATATTAATGAAAGAAAAAAATAAATTCTATTTAGACTGCTTAATTTTTGCCATCTTATCATATGTGCTTTTTCTGGTTTATGATTTGCTTATAACTATATATGCATATATTAAATATGATTTTTATATAAACCTCTCTTTTAAAAAAGCATTCAAAGCATGGATTTGTATAGCACCTCTTACTCTACTCCTAAATTGGTTAAAATATAAATATGGAAAAAACAAGAAGTAAGATGTGAATGTAGTGGTGAACATAATAACAACTAAAAACATGGAGGGTTATAGTTGGAATGTATTTAGCGAAATAACAGGAACACTGTGGAATCCTGCAACAAATAAAGTTGGTTTAAAAAATCCGTTTTTAAATTCTCTTTCATCAGGATTTACAAGTGAGGTATTAAGTGATTCAGACCTGTTAAAAAAACAGTTTAACAACATTTATAAGGTGGAATATGAAAAAAAATGATTTTTATATCTCCTGTGTTATATATTTTGTTTGTTTATACTGTCTTTTCTTCTTAAAGTATATCCTTTTTATGATTAGAGTATATGTAGAAAAAGATATTTTTTTTCTGGGACTGGTCATTTTTATATGATAATTTAAAGACTACTTTGGCAATATCTTGGGTATATCTTTTACTGGCTTGGTTGAGATATAAATATAGAAATGAAAAATAGATAAATGAAAATACAAACTGTTTCATAAGAATAATATTGAAAGCGTAAATATACAGATAATTCAGGTAAGTTTATTCCTCAAAGCAATTTACATTTAAATATTAAAAAGGATTAGTTATGAGAGCAGAGCTAAAATTTATAGACTTTAATGGAAATATAGCAACAAAAGAAGATGCTCAATTATTAATGTGCAATCCAGAATATTATCTACCTTTATGTTTAGCTATCGGTGAAAAAGATGTTGATGGCTCAGATTATTTTTATGTAGATGTATATAGTTTAGAATATATAGAAAAAAAGAAGGTATTTTTAGGGAGTAAATCTATTGTTTGTTCTTTGGATGATTTTGATGAGCTTGAGAATCAAATAAGAGAAATTATATCTTCTATAGAGGGTAATTTCTGGGAAGATATATTAAAAATATTAAGAGAGTTATTTAGATGGGAGTATGAAGATCATAAGTTCTTAGAAATGCCATAATAATACATCTAGGCGGTATCGCTGGAACAGATAGATTAAAAAACAGGAGGAAAATATATGCTCTTAAAAAGACCAATTGAAAAATACTTTTTTCCACTTATGATAATGATGCCATTGTTTCTAGTTTATATACATTATAGTGGAATGAGATCTAAGGAAAGAAATATAGAGAAAGCAAATCATATTATTTCTATTTTGAAATCAGAATTTGGAGAGCTACAGAATAAAAAGTATGGCAACGCTGTACATAGTTCATACTCTTTATGGTTTGAAGACAGCATAAAAAATTATGAAAAAAAATTAACATCTCTTGGATTTAGAAAAGTTAATAATATTTACTGTTATGATAAATCATCTATTCAAGTTATTAGAAGTAAAAATGATGGAGTATTTTTCTTATACTATGTAAAAGACGAGCGTTGTAACTAATATAGTTTTGAGGATATAAAGATGGAGATAAGAAAATCTCTTGGTTTATTCATTATGGGGGTGTTTTTTTACAGTTACAGCTTTTCATACCTGTAGCAAAGAAGGTAAAGACTCCACATATAAATCTCAAGGTGGACAAAGATTATTATATCAACTTAATAAAGAAGGACTTTCAAAGAATATAAAAGAAATAAATGGATTTAAGTATTATAGGATAGAGGTCACCTTATCTGGGGATAAAGAAATCTATCAGTCTTTTTTAGAAAGAAATAATTACTTTGAGATAAATAATGGAGATTATTGTAAAGATAAAAATCTGATTGAGTTAAAATCTAATAAAAACAATACCTTGTTAAAATATAGATATAACTCAGAAAAGTGTATAAATGCGCAATGATTTTTTTGATAGTAAGTTTTTATTATGATATAGATGAACTTAAACTTCCTATAGGATAAAAAGTTGAAAATATTTAAGGTGTCATTTCTTGTTAGCTTATTTATAATATTTTTATATTCAGTATTTACAGGTGGCTTTGTTAAACCATACAAAGATCTACAGAATGGACAAAAGATAGTTATCTTTTTAAAGAAAAAATATGACATAAATATACTATACAATTTAAAATATTACACAATAAAAATAAGAATAAACGGCAAGCTTAATGATAGCGATCTGCATTTTTTAGGATTTTGGAAATCTGAATTACGCTATTGTTCGGATTATGGCCGAATTGTTATAGATAATTTTGATGGTTACCAAATCCTAAAATATAAAAATGAGCCTTGTAGCTAGAATAATGATAAAGCAAAAAAAGTTATTATCGATAAATCAGTTAAAAGCTCAGCCAAGCTGTGCAACAAAAATTGAAGGTAGCAACAAAAAATCCACAAAAATCCCACCGCATTTAAATTATCCATTTTTGAATAGGGCTTGTGATGCTATAATCTTGCACTATTTTTGATCAGCAATTAGGAAAGAATATGATACGAATTGGGCATGGGTTTGATGTACACGCCTTTGGCGGTGATGGGCCGATTGTGATTGGCGGGGTGGCAGTGCCTTATGAGAAAGGTTTGCTGGCTCATAGTGATGGCGATGTGGCGTTGCACGCTCTAACTGATGCCTTGCTAGGTGCGGTGGCGCTGGGGGATATTGGTAAATTATTCCCAGACACCGATCCGCAATATAAAGGGGCGGACAGCAAGGGCTTGCTGCAAGAGGCTTATCGTCAAGTGCAAGGCAAGGGCTATAAAATCGGCAATGTGGACGTAACCATCATTGCGCAAGCGCCAAAAATGCGTCCGCATATTGATAATATGCGTGCAGCCATTGCGCAGGTGTTAGATTGCGATGTGGAACAGGTGAATGTGAAAGCCACCACGAGCGAAAAGCTCGGTTTTACTGGGCGTGGCGAAGGGATCGCTTGTGAAGCGGTGGCACTTTTGGTGAAGGCTTAAAATGCAAGAAAAAACAATGCAAGAATTAGCCTTTTTACAATCCCAACCTACACAGCAAGCACGTTTAAAAGCAGAATGCGCGGATTTTATGGTCAAAGAAGAATTAGGCTATGAAATGGCAGGCGAAGGGGAATTTGTTGCCCTTTATGTGCGAAAAACCGATGCCAATACGCTGTTTGTCGGCGAAAAATTAGCGGAGTTTGCGGGCGTTCCAGCGCGCAATATGAGTTATGCGGGATTAAAAGATCGCAAGGCGGTTACTGAGCAGTGGTTTTGCCTACATATGGCAGGCCAGCCCACCCCTGATTTCAGCCAGTTTCAGCTAGAGGGTGTGGAAATTCTCAAGGTGACACGGCATAACCGCAAAATTCGTACAGGCAGCCTAGATGGCAATCATTTTGAGATTTTATTGCGTGATGCGAAAGAAACAGACGATCTCAAAGTGCGGTTGGAAAAGCTGAAAAATTTCGGTTTTCCTAATTATTTTACTGAACAACGTTTTGGCCGTGATGGGCATAATCTCACCCAAGCGATGCGTTGGGCGCAAGGTGAAATTAAGGTGAAAGATCGCAAAAAGCGGAGTTTTTATCTTTCCGCCGCGCGCAGTGAGATTTTTAATTTGGTGGTGTCTGATCGCATTCAAGCACAGCTCACACAGCAAATTTTACTGGGCGACATTGTGCAGCTCAATGGTTCGCACAGTTGGTTTCAAGTTGATGAAAATGAAGATTTAAACGCCTTAAAAGAGCGGTTAGAAAATCAAGATATTTTGCTCACCGCGCCTTTAGTTGGGGAACGCATTCAGTCTGCCAATCCGCGCGAAATGGCGATTGTGCAGCAACATCAAGATATTTTAAATTTAATGCAAAAAGAACGAATGAAACCAAGCCGCCGCCCGCTCTTAATGCAAGCACAGCATTTGCACTGGGAATTTTTACCCGAAGGGCTAAAACTGGCGTTTTATCTGCCTGCTGGCAGTTATGCCACAGCGCTCGTTCGCGAATTAGTACAGATTATTGAATAGGAAATGCAATGAATATTTTACTCTCTAATGATGATGGCATTCACGCCGAAGGCATCAAAGCCCTTGCCAAAGAATTGCGTAAAATCGCACAAGTTACGGTGGTTGCGCCTGATCGTAATCGCAGCGCGGCGTCCAGCTCGCTCACCTTAGTGGAGCCGTTACGCCCGATGAAATTAGACAATGGGGATTACTGCATTAATGGTACGCCTGCAGATTGCGTGCATTTGGCGTTAAATGGTTTTCTTTCAGGGCAAATTGATTTAGTGGTATCTGGCATTAACGCTGGGGTAAATTTAGGCGATGATGTGCTTTATTCAGGAACGGTTGCCGCCGCCTTTGAAGGCCGTCATCTTGGCTTGCCTGCCATTGCGGTATCCCTTGATGGGCGTCAGCATTATGAAACCGCTGCACGCATTGTGTGCGAACTTGTGCCGAAATTGCATAATCAGTTACTGAAAAGCCGCGAAATCATTAATATTAACGTGCCAGATTTGCCTTATGAAGAAATTAAAGGCATCAAAGTTTGCCATTTAGGCTATCGTGCTGCGGCTGCGGAAGTGATTAAACAACAAGATCCTCGTGGCGACACAATCTATTGGATTGGCCCTGCAGGCTTGGCGGAATATGAGCAAGAAGGCACGGATTTTCACGCGGTGAAAAATGGCTATGTTTCCATTACGCCAATCCAAGCAGATATGACCGCTTATCACTCACTTCAATCTTTACAAGATTGGTTAAAAAGTGAATAATGCAATGTTTTACAACAGCTTGAGGATAGTCGATTGAAAATTTTTGGTACGCTGTACGATAAAGTGATGCAATGGTCAACCCACCGCTATGCAACGGGTTGGCTGATTTTTACTAGCTTTATTGAATCCATTTTTTTCCCCGTTCCGACCGATGTAATGCTGATCCCAATGGCGATTTCTCAGCCCAAACGTGCTGTGCGTTTTGGCGTTTATGCTGGCGTCGCTTCCCCAATTGGCGGGATTGTGGGCTACGCACTGGGCTATTATGCCTTTGATAGTATTCAGCATTATCTCGTTAGCCTTGGTTATCAAGCACAATTTGACACCCTGCTCAGTTGGTTTCAACGTTGGGGCGTTATGGTGATGTTTCTTGCGGGCTTTACGCCGTTGCCCTATAAACTTTTTACTATCTGTGCGGGTGTAATGCATATGGCATTTGTGCCTTTTTTGCTCATTTCCCTCGTTTCACGGCTGGCAAGGTTTATCTTGGTGGCGAAATTATCCGCTTGGGGCGGGCAGAAATTTGCCCATCGGCTACGTCAATCCATTGAGTGGATTGGCTGGGCGGTGATGCTTCTTGCTGTGATTATTTATTTCATTTTCAAATAAAAGTGCGGTCAAAAATGCAGAAATTTTTAATCTTATTTGCTTGCTTTTCTCTGTTAGGGGCTTGTTCATCAGAACCACAACAGCAAGATGAAAACGCCCTTCCACCGGGAATGATGCAGCCTGTGCTTGGCACTGGCGCAACGGAAGATGCCCAATGGCAACCGATTATTGAAAAACAACCTATGCCAGAATCAATGAATTAATAGAGGAACTCCAATGAAAAAATCATTTTTACTTTTACCTATTAGCGTGGCAGTGCTATCCGCTTGTTCATCTAGCGCACCAGCGCCTGTAGAAAGTGCTGATGGCGCATTACCACCAGGCACAATGCAGCCCGTAGATAGCAACGCAGGCAATACTTGGGAACCACAAATTCAACAACAAAGTATGCCTGCCACAATGACTGCACCAACGGCGCAACCTGCTTATCAAGCACCGCAAGTACAAACGCCACAAGTGCAAGCTCCGCAGGTGGCCCAAGTGCAGCGACAAACAAATCAAGTGCAACAACAAACAAATCAAGTGGTTCAACAAACTAAAAAAACTGCGACTAATACAGAAGCCAAAGTACAACAGGTTTCGCAAAATTTTGAGATTCCGCGTAATCCTGAAACCAATGCGCCAGATTACAGCAAAATCGACAAAGGCTTTTATAAAGGGAACACCTATAAAGTGCGCAAAGGCGATACGATGTTCTTAATCGCTTATATTTGCGGCATTGATGTCAAAGAGCTTGCGGCAATGAATAATATGTCTGAGCCTTACACCTTAAGCGTGGGACAAACTTTGAAAGTGTCTAACGAAACCGCACCAGCGCCAACACCAGTGAATACCACTAGCACAGCAAAACCTGTGGAAAAACCAGCTAAACCTGTTGAGCCAGCGGTAACCTATACACCAGGCCCTAATGGCACACAATATGGCTCTGACGGCTCAATTATTGGCCCAGTCAAATCAAATACTGGTACACCAGCACAAGCCGCTGCACAAGCGCCTGTAACGGTAACCCCAACTGCACCAGTTGTAGCAAAACCTGTGCAAACTCAAGCACCAGCTGTATCAAATGTGGCGTGGCAATGGCCAACCAGTGGTAAAATCGTGCAAGGGTTCTCCACTTCTGATGGTGGGAACAAAGGGATCGACATCAGCGGTTCGCGTGGTCAAGCGGTTAATGCAGCCGCTGCGGGTCGTGTCGTTTATGCTGGAAACGCATTGCGCGGTTACGGAAATCTTATCATCATCAAACATAATGATGATTTCCTCAGTGCCTATGCGCATAACGAGAGCATTTTAGTGAAAGATCAGCAAGAAGTACGCGCAGGTCAGCAAATTGCCAAAATGGGAAGCTCTGGCACAAATAGTGTAAAACTTCACTTTGAAATTCGTTACAAAGGTAAATCCGTTGATCCTGTAAACTATTTACCAAGACGCTAAGATGAAAAAAACTATCACGTTATCCTTGCTCAGTACAGCCCTGATAATGGGCTGTACTTCCCCTTCGTCAATGCCTTTAGTAGGCGCAGACCGCGATGAAAAAGGCTGCATTCCTTCAGCAGGCTACACTTGGTCAGAACTCAAACAGCAATGCGTACAACCTTTTTCCATTGCCGATATTCGTTTAACCGATCCTGAAAACCCAACCCTTGCGGTATATGTCATTCTTGCCGAAGAACAAGGCAAAGCCGAAGTCTTCTCAGCGAATTTAGCGCAAAATTTAATTTTAGATGCAGTAAAAGGTGGCTATGCGGCAAAAGATAAAAGCCTTTATTTAATCAAAACCCCAACAGGCTGGGAACTGAGAAAACCAACTGGTTATTTGAAAAGGTAAAAATAAGTGCGGTGTAAAATTTCTGAATTTTCCACCGCACTTTGTTTCGTTTATCTATAAATAATTATTGAGACTATACTAGCTAAATAACTAAATCAATTCCTTCCAAAATAATTTTATTTTATGGTGGAATTTTATATGATCTATATCACATAAATTGATCATATAAATTAAGTGTAGAAAAGGATTTCTTTCATCAGTGTGATATTGAGAAATAAAATAGGTAAAAAGGGGGATTGAGATTTTACAAAGAAAAACAAAAACTGCTTGGTATTCACCAAGCAGTTTGGAATGAATTAGAAAGGAATATCATCATCTAATGGCACGTCATCAATCACTGGCTGTGGCGCAGGTGTTCCTTGTGGTGCGGCTCTTTGTGCTTGATATGCAGGCTGTGTAGGTTGAGCATATTGATTGCCCCCTTGTTGAGCTGCATAGCCACCACCTTGTTGGGCATATCCCCCGCCTTGCGGTGCATAGCCGCCTTGGCTACGTTCTGCGCGGCTGTCTAACATTTGTAGCACATCGCCTTGGATTTCTGTGGTGTAGCGATCTTGACCATTTTGATCTTGCCATTTGCGCGTTCTTAAACGCCCTTCAACATAAACTTTTGAGCCTTTGCGCAAATATTCGCCCGCCACTTCCGCTTGGCGGCGATAGAACACAATGCGATGCCATTCAGTGATCTCACGGCGTTCACCAGTGTTTTTATCCATCCAGCTTTCACTGGTTGCTACGCTAATGTTCGCCACAGCTTCGCCATTTGGCATTGTGCGAATTTCAGGGTCGTTTCCTAGGTTTCCTACGATAATAACTTTGTTTACTCCAGCCATAAATTCCTCTGTCTGTTAGGGTCTGTTGATAACTCATTGTACATTTGAGCTGGCGGCTATTTTTGGTGAGAACAAGGCGAATGTGGTGAAGTTTAGCCACTCTAAATGAACCACATTCAACACAGTTATCACAAAAAATAGCCCCAGCCCTTCGGGTTATGTTTAAAATTAGCACACTCTTTGTTGCCGTTCTCACCAAGAGAACCACTCTTGATTTCGAACAGCGCCGCGATTGCGCTAATTTTAAACGATAACTCAAATGTACAATGAGTTATCAACAACCCCTAAAGTGCGGTAAAAATTTTTGTTATTTTGCCCTAAAAAAAGAGAAAAAGCTATTAATTCCAGACAAATTAACTGGATATTTGCACAGTTATTTCAGATTATGCGATAATGATCGCAAAATAACCTTAAATTGCTTGAACAGACGAAAAGATTATGGAAAAAATAGAAGTGCGTGGGGCGAGAACCCATAATTTAAAAAATATTAATCTGACGATTCCGCGGGATAAATTGATTGTGATTACAGGGCTTTCTGGCTCGGGGAAATCTTCACTGGCCTTTGATACCCTTTATGCCGAAGGGCAACGCCGTTATGTCGAATCCCTTTCTGCGTATGCGCGCCAGTTTTTATCGTTAATGGAAAAGCCAGATGTGGATCATATTGAAGGGCTATCCCCTGCGATTTCCATTGAACAAAAATCCACCTCGCACAATCCACGTTCTACGGTGGGGACGATCACGGAAATTCACGACTATTTGCGTTTGCTATTTGCTCGTGTGGGCGAACCACGCTGCCCAAATCATCATATTCCGTTGGCGGCGCAAACCATTAGTCAGATGGTGGATAAGGTGCTGGCATTGCCGGAAGAAAGCCGAATGATGTTGCTTGCCCCAGTGGTGAAAGATCGCAAAGGGGAACATATTAAAATTTTAGAGCATATTGCCGCGCAAGGTTATATCCGCGCCAGAATTGATGGCGAAATTTGCGATCTTTCTGATCCACCAAAATTGGAATTACAGAAAAAGCATACCATTGAAGTGGTGGTGGATCGCTTTAAAGTCCGTCCAGATTTGGCAACCCGCTTAGCGGAATCCTTTGAAACTGCGTTAGAACTTTCTGGCGGCACGGCAGTGGTGGCGAATATGGACGATCCGAAAGCGGAAGAATTGCTGTTTTCCGCAAACTTTGCTTGTCCGCATTGTGGTTATTCCGTGCCTGAACTTGAGCCACGCTTGTTTTCCTTTAATAACCCTGCGGGGGCTTGCCCGACTTGTGATGGCTTGGGGGTTCAGCAATATTTTGATGAAAAACGCGTGGTGCAAAATCCAAGCATTTCCTTAGCTGGTGGGGCGATTAAAGGTTGGGATCGACGTAATTTCTATTATTACCAAATGCTGACTTCTCTCGCCAAACATTATGGCTTTGACGTGGAAAGCCCGTTTGAAGATTTACCGAAAAAAATTCAGCACATTATTTTACACGGTTCAGGTAAAGAAGAAATTGAATTCCAATATATGAACGACCGTGGCGATGTGGTGCTACGCCGCCATAGTTTTGAAGGTATTCTCAATAATATGGCGCGCCGTTATAAAGAAACAGAATCAATGTCTGTGCGTGAAGAATTGGCGAAAAATATCAGCACGCGTCCTTGTAAGGATTGCGGTGGCTCGCGTTTACGCCCTGAAGCGCGTAATGTTTTTATTGGCGAAACAAATCTGCCTGAGGTTTCCGAAAAGAGCATTGGTGAAGCTTTTAACTTTGTGGATAGCCTCACCCTAAGCGGGCAGCGCGCGCAAATTGCCGATAAAATTCTCAAAGAAATCAAAGAGCGCTTGCAATTTTTGGTCAATGTGGGGCTGAATTATCTTTCTCTTTCTCGTTCTGCCGAAACCCTTTCTGGCGGTGAAGCGCAGCGTATTCGTCTAGCTAGCCAAATTGGCGCTGGTTTGGTTGGCGTGATGTATGTGCTTGATGAACCTTCTATTGGTTTGCATCAACGAGATAATGAACGCTTACTTAACACCTTGATTCACTTAAGAAATTTAGGTAACACAGTGATTGTGGTGGAACACGATGAAGATGCCATTTTGAGCGCGGATCACATTATTGATATTGGCCCAGGTGCTGGCGTGCACGGCGGTAGTGTGGTGGCGCAAGGTACAGCACAAGAAATTATGCAAAATCCAAATTCATTGACGGGGAAATTCTTATCAGGCAAAGAAAAAATAGAAATTCCCAAAAAACGCACCGCACTTGATAAAGAAAAAATCTTAAAACTCAAAGGCGCTTCGGGCAATAATCTGAAAAATGTCAATTTAGAAATCCCTGTGGGCTTGTTTACTTGTGTTACAGGAGTTTCAGGGTCGGGCAAATCTACGCTGATTAACGATACCCTATTCCCACTGGCGCAAAGTGCTTTAAACCGTGCGGAAAATGCGCAAGCCGCGCCGCATAAATCCATTCAAGGATTAGAATTTTTTGACAAGGTGATCGATATTGATCAAAGCCCAATTGGACGCACGCCACGCTCTAATCCTGCTACTTACACAGGATTATTCACGCCAATTCGCGAATTGTTCGCAGGCGTGCCAGAATCCCGTGCGCGTGGCTATAACCCAGGGCGCTTTAGTTTCAATGTGCGTGGCGGACGTTGCGAAGCCTGCCAAGGGGACGGGGTGATCAAAGTAGAAATGCACTTCCTACCCGATGTGTATGTGCCTTGCGATCAGTGTAAAGGCAAACGCTACAATCGTGAAACCTTGGAAATTCGCTACAAAGGCAAAACCATTAACCAAGTGTTGGATATGACGGTGGAAGAAGCGCGTGAATTTTTCGATGCCATTCCACAAATTGCGCGCAAATTGCAAACCTTGATGGACGTAGGGTTATCCTATATTCGCCTAGGGCAATCTTCCACCACCCTATCTGGCGGTGAAGCGCAACGAGTGAAATTGGCGACCGAGTTATCAAAACGCGATACAGGAAAAACCTTGTATATTCTTGATGAACCGACAACTGGCTTACATTTTGCGGACATTAAACAGCTCCTTGAAGTGCTACACCGCTTGCGTGATCAGGGCAACACCATTGTGGTGATTGAACATAATTTAGATGTGATTAAAACCGCGGATTGGATTGTGGATCTTGGCCCTGAAGGAGGAAGTGGCGGTGGTGAAATTATTGCTACAGGAACGCCAGAGCAAGTGGCGAAAGTGAAAGGTTCGCACACCGCACGGTTTTTAAAACAAATTCTTGCAAAGTAAAAAGAACAAAATAAAAGTGCGGTAATTTTTTCAGCAGATTTGATAAAAAATTTCTGTTATCAATGCTGATTTTTTGATACATTTAGCGCAATTTTTCTCACACTTACGCGTGAGTGTTTTTTATACAGTTACTTTAACGGAATTCTTATGTTATTTAAAAAAATTCGTGGTTTATTCTCAAACGATCTTTCTATTGATTTAGGTACAGCGAACACATTAATTTATGTGAAAGGGCAAGGAATCGTGCTAAATGAACCTTCTGTGGTGGCAATTCGTCAAGGCCGTGCAGGATCGATGAAAAGCATTGCGGCAGTAGGAAAAGAAGCAAAATTAATGCTCGGCCGTACACCGAAAAGCATTTTAGCCATTCGCCCAATGAAAGATGGCGTTATCGCGGATTTCTCGGTAACCGAAAAAATGTTGCAATACTTCATTAAACAAGTACATAGCGGCAACTTTATGCGCCCAAGTCCACGGGTTTTAGTCTGCGTACCAGCAGGCGCAACCCAAGTGGAACGCCGTGCAATTAAAGAATCTGCCTTAGGTGCAGGCGCGCGCGAAGTGTACTTAATTGAAGAGCCAATGGCTGCGGCAATCGGGGCAAAATTGCCTGTTTCCACCGCAACAGGATCAATGGTGATTGATATCGGTGGCGGAACAACTGAAGTCGCGGTGATTTCTTTAAACGGCATCGTTTATTCTTCTTCTGTGCGCATTGGTGGCGACCGTTTTGATGAAGCCATTATCGCCTATGTACGCCGTACTTTTGGTTCTATCATTGGCGAACCAACCGCAGAGCGCATCAAAGAAGAAATTGGTACAGCCTATATTCAAGAAGGTGATGAAATTAAAGAGCTAGAAGTTCACGGACACAACCTTGCAGAAGGTGCGCCAAGAACCTTTACCTTAAATTCACGCGATGTGTTGGAAGCTATCCAACAGCCATTAAACGGTATTGTTACTGCGGTGCGTACTGCGCTCGAAGAATGTCAACCAGAACACGCAGCGGATATTTTTGAACGCGGTATCGTGCTAACTGGTGGTGGTGCGTTATTGCGTAATATTGATATTTTATTATCGAAAGAAACTGGCGTACCTGTGATTGTTGCTGATGATCCACTGACCTGTGTTGCTCGTGGCGGTGGCGAAGCATTAGATATGCACGGTGCTGATATTTTCAGCGACGATATTTAATTTGCAATGTTATAAAAGTGCGGTCAAAAAATGCGAAAAATTTGACCGCACTTCTTTCTGAGCCATATTAATGAAACCGATCTTTGGAAAAGCTCCCTACCTTGGCATTCGTTTAATTTTTGCCGTGATTGCTTCTATTGTGCTGATTTTATTTGATGGACAAACCAACACAATGATAAAAGCACGTAGCATAATGGAAACAGCAATTGGTGGCGTTTATTATCTTGCCAACACCCCAAGAACCGTATTAGACGGTGTGTCTTACAATCTTGTTGATACCAACAAATTACAAATCGAAAACAAAGTCCTAAGAGAACAACTGCGCGAAAAAAACGCCGACTTATTGTTATTGGATCAACTGAAAGTAGAGAACCAACGCTTACGTTTATTGCTAAATTCGCCATTACGCACCGATGAATATAAAAAAATCGCTGAAGTTTTAACCGCAGAAACTGATGTTTATCGGCAGCAAGTGGTCATTAACCAAGGGGAAAATGACGGTGCCTATGTGGGACAACCCGTTATTGATGAAAAAGGTGTAGTTGGGCAGATTATTTCTGTAGGAAGCAACACCAGTCGTGTGCTGTTACTAACGGACGTTACCCATTCCATTCCTGTGCAAGTATTGCGTAATGATGTACGCGTAATTGCAAGTGGCACGGGACACAGTGATGAGCTCACCCTAGACAACGTACCACGCTCAGTGGATATTGTGAAAGGGGATTTATTGGTTACATCAGGGTTAGGTGGGCGTTTCCTTGAAGGCTACCCTGTCGCCATTGTGGAAAATGTATCGCGCGATGGAAAAAATTATTTCGCCACTATCACGGCAAAACCACTCGCATCGATTGAGCGTTTACGTTATGTCTTACTTTTATGGCCAACCAATGAAGATATGCGTAAAGTAAATTCTAGTACGCCAGAAGATGTGCGCAAAGCCGTTCGTCAGCGTCTTGAAACTCAGAAAAAGCAAAAAATTGTGCAACCGTCGATGACAGCGGAAGAGCCAGAAGAAAAGCCATCAACTCCAACTTTAGAGGAGATTCATACGGAACAAATGGAAATTCCTTCTGAACCTGTTGATCCTGAATTGCAACATTATCGAGAGGAAGATTAATGCGAGGTCGTGCTGTTTTACAATTATTGTTTATTGTATCCACCTTTTTAATTGCAATGGTGTTAGAAATTGCACCTTGGCCAACTAGCCTGCATAATTTCAAGCCAGCGTGGTTATTGCTGGTCTTAACTTATTGGATCTTAGCAATGCCTTCAAAAATTAGTGTCGGCACAGCATTTCTTATGGGAATTGCTTGGGATCTTGTACTCGGTTCAACCTTGGGAATCCACGCGTTAGTGCTTTCTGTTTTTGCTTATTTGCTTGCAGTGAATAGCGTATTAATTTGGAATTTATCTTTATGGATGCAAGGAATATTTGTTATTCTTGCTGTTTTTGGTGTCAGAATAGGAATTTTTATCGTTGAGCTATTCTTGCATAGTGCAGTCTTTAATTGGCAAGAGATTTTTGGCGCAATTACCACTGGCGTATTATGGCCTTGGATATTCTTATTATTGAGAAAAGTAGCAAAGCAATTCCATATTGGATAATACTGCTAATGAATTAGAAATAATTTAGATCTCTTTTAATTGGATAAACTTAATTAGTAAATTAAATTGAAAGAGATTTTTGTTGTTGAATAAGAAATATAACAAAAACCAGTAAAGTTTTTAGATGTAATAGAGTTATAAAAGAAAAAGAGTGGTGGGCGATACCGGTCTCGAACCAGTGACCCCCTCCTTGTAAGGGAGGTGCTCTCCCAACTGAGCTAATCGCCCGACAGAATGCTATTTCTAGCTATCGGATTTAACTTTGTGAAAAGTTAAACTGGGAACTTAAACTGGCGTGGTGGGCGATACCGGTCTCGAACCAGTGACCCCCTCCTTGTAAGGGAGGTGCTCTCCCAACTGAGCTAATCGCCCACGTTAGTTTAAGCATTACAACACAAGTCCTTAAAAAAGTGGTGGGCGATACCGGTCTCGAACCAGTGACCCCCTCCTTGTAAGGGAGGTGCTCTCCCAACTGAGCTAATCGCCCTTGTGTTGTGGGTTGGCATTATAAGTGTTCTCAAAACACAGTCAATAAGTTTTTGCATATTTTTGTTTAAGTGTTGTAAAAATAAACATAAACTTGCTTTTTTTATCGTGAATTAGATGAACTCATAGTACAATACCGCCGATTTAATTTTACTGTAAACAAAGGTTATAAATAAAATGAAAGCAGAACCGCTATTTAATTTAGATCCGTCCGTGAAAGTTCGTACTCGCTTTGCGCCTAGCCCAACTGGCTATTTGCACGTTGGCGGTGCGAGAACCGCATTATATTCTTGGCTATTTGCAAAACATAACCAAGGTGAATTTGTATTACGCATTGAAGATACTGATTTAGAACGTTCTACGCCAGAAGCCACGCAAGCGATTTTAGAAGGAATGGAATGGCTTAACTTAGCTTGGGATCACGGCCCTTATTACCAAACGAAGCGCTTTGATCGTTATAATCAAGTGATTGATCAAATGCTTGAACAGGGCTTGGCTTATCGTTGTTATTGTTCCAAAGAGCGTTTAGAAAATTTACGCAACGAGCAAGAAAAAATAAAGAAAAACCACGTTATGATGGCTATTGCTTACATCACGCGCCAGAGAATCCAGATGCTCCTCACGTTGTGCGTTTCAAAAACCCACAAGAAGGTTCCGTAGTATTTGATGATGCCGTGCGTGGACGCATTGAGATCAGCAACAGTGAGCTTGATGATTTAATTATCCGCCGTACTGATGGTTCACCAACATATAACTTCTGCGTAGTGATTGACGACTGGGATATGGGCATTACACACGTTGTACGCGGTGAAGATCATATCAATAATACTCCTCGTCAAATTAATATTTTGAAAGCGTTAAATGCGCCAATTCCGACTTATGCACACGTTTCAATGATCCTAGGTGATGACGGACAGAAATTGTCTAAACGCCACGGTGCAGTGAGCGTAATGCAATATCGCGATGATGGCTTTCTTCCTGAAGCGTTGCTCAACTATTTAGTACGCTTAGGCTGGGGACACGGCGACCAAGAGATTTTCTCCGTAGAAGAAATGATCAAGTTGTTTGAATTAACTCAGGTAAGCAAATCTGCGAGCGCATTTAACACAGAAAAATTGTTATGGTTAAATCATCATTATATTCGCGAATTACCACCTGAATATGTGGCTAAACACCTTGCCTGGCATTATCAACATCAAGGCATTGATACCAGCAATGGGCCAGCATTAAGTGAGATTGTTGTAATGCTCGGTGAGCGCTGTAAGACGTTAAAAGAAATGGCAACTGCAAGCCGTTACTTCTTTGAGGATTTTGATCATTTTGACGAAAGTGCGGTGAAAAAACACTTTAAATCTGGGGCGGCTGAAGCACTTGAAAAAGTCAAAGAAAAATTGACCGCTCTTTCTCAATGGACGGCTGAGCCAATTCACCAAGCTATTGAACAAACAGCGGAAGAACTCGGTGTAGGAATGGGCAAAGTGGGAATGCCATTGCGTGTTGCCGTAACAGGCGCAGGGCAATCTCCGTCTATGGACGTTACTCTAGTTGGCATCGGACGTGATCGCTCCCTCGCCCGCATTCAAAAAGCCATTGATTTTATCAAGGCACAAAACGCCTAATGCAAAGCGTTTAATATTTAATCTAGCGAATGAATGCAGTGAATTTAATATTGACAGCATTCATTCTGCTAATTATTATAAGCAACACATTTACGGGGATATAGCTCAGTTGGGAGAGCGCTTGAATGGCATTCAAGAGGTCGTCGGTTCGATCCCGATTATCTCCACCAGATTTTAAAGCCTTGAAAGAAATTTCAAGGCTTTTACTTTTTATAGCCTACATAACATTCCAATTTTTAACGCATTATTTTTCAGCAAAGATTACCCCACTTTCTTTCTCATAATACTTGAACCCTCACATCTAGGGGTAAATTTTCGGATAATTTAGAGGCGTCATTTAATTCAATGCCAAGTTCTTTGTAGTTTATAGTTAAGCATAGTTTTAAGGCATAATCTCTAAAGTCTAAAAATACCTCTTTTTCTTTAGCAAAGCAGGATACGCTTAAAAAACAAAAATAATAGAATAAGTCTCATTTTAACTCCTTTCTATAATATTACTCCTTTAGGAATCTGAGAATAGACATTTCTGAATGTATGTTGTTTATATAGTTTCAATTTTTTATTTTAATATAAGTCTTCGATATAAATAACAAAACAGAGATAAAAAATAATAAAAAATATTCAAGATATATCGAAATAACCTCTCTTTCTATGTTCGATTTAAATGAGTTAGTGGTATTTATGAAAGCCCATCCGCCAATTAATAGAGAGAGCATGATTAAAGATAAGAAAATAAAATATTTTCTTCTTTTTGAAAAAAAACTCAAAAGAAAGTGAATTGACAGAAGATGATTGCAAGAATAAAAAAGAAAATATCCTCTTGTAAAGGATATGATCCATAGTTTCATCAACGAATATACTATATTTTATATTTAGGTTAATATCGATTATTATTAATACAAAAAGAATGGTAAGGATTGTAAATAGTATGTATTTCATATTTCATCTCTTTTTAGTTGAAATAGGACTTTATTTGTGATGTGAAGTCACTAATGTTAATTGAGGATATTTTTCTAGTCTCCATAAAGTTTCCTAATTCTAATGGTGCAATGATTCCTTCTATTTTGTATCTATATTCTATATTATCGGAAGAGTCTTTTAATTCAATGTTAAATATGTTTTTGCCAGCATGCTTTAATGAGTCATTAGTAACTTTTGTGCAGTTTCTATAAAACAAATTATATTTGTTTATAACCTTTCCATATTTTTTACATATCTCTTTTTTGTTGAAATTATTAGGTGGTTCATTACTATTATCATAAGTCCTCAAAGAAAGTTATGTTTTTATCTAATGAGACATCATTGATTTTATATATTTTATAACTTTTACTTTTGTGTCATTACCGGTGGTGATTTGGGTGGTTCTGCCTTGGTCAATTTCAATATGTAATTTCCTATTTCAATTATTATAGTCGCGCTTTTAAAACTTAAAATTATTTTAAGTCAGATAAATTATATTTATATATAAAATCCTTATACAACTTCTTTAGTTTTTTATTGTCAGTAAATAGATCCTTACAGATAAATGTTGGAGAGCTATATTCCAACTTAAAATATTCATCCTTTAATTTATATTTTTTAATAGTGTTGTTAATGTTTTCATTGTAGTATTTATTTAAAATTATTTTTATATCACTCCACTTATAGTAATAGTCAAACTTAGAGTTTAAACCATTTAATGTTTGAGAATGTTTTTTAAAAAAGTAATGGTTATTTTTTTATAAAAACCTTGTGAATATAAAACATTATCTAGGCAGACGCTATTTCCTAAGTCTAAAAACTGGCCATATAATTCGCCATCTGAGGCATAATCTTTTTTTATATTTTCTAAATTTCCTGACGCAGATAAACTACTGAGTAGTGAAAATATTATTACATTTAATTTCTTCATTTATTTTAACTCCCAGAAATATATTTCTTTTGCTTCTAAAAAATAATTATGTCCTCCAATTGCATTATTTTTATGCCATAGAGTAACATGTCCACTAGCCCATTTAGGGTCTTTAGCTATCATGCCATAAATACCTTTACGGTTTCCAATTGCATTTTGTATTTCTTGCAAGGATTCTGGATATCTTATAAAAACCTCCGGAGAACCAAACTGCTTTTTTAACCATTCGATCATTTTTGCCGCACTGACAATCACACCTTTACCTGCAAATTTTCCTTTTATAATTGGGTAGTTCCTAGGTGGTTTCATTCCTCCATTTAATAAAGCGAGGGATAATCTTGTAGCACAGGCATTTATAAAGATATTTCTGTCATAATTCTCCCCCATTATTGATATAAATACTAATTCAGCATATTCATCATTTTCATTTGTTATTGAAGTGGGATCTTCTCGTTTAGGATATCCCTCATATACCTTATCCCAAGGCGGTCTTCTCACCTTTATAGAGCGCTTTCTGTTTCCTGCCCGAGCAGTAATTGTTGCCATAATTATTCCTTATTAAAACTTAGATTTCTTTTTTCAAAAACATTTCTTATGACTGCTTCGCTATTATTGCCAATAATACCGCTTACAATCACATTTTCTTTTCCATTTTCTGTTTCATATTCAATTATGGCTTCGACTTTATCGCCCGCTCTGCCATTCTCTTTGACTATATGTAAATTTAAGTCCGTATAATGACGAGAAAGATCCTCTAACTTAATTAACTCCTCGCCATAAGACCAATATAATTGAATAATTTCTCCATCTGGTTTTGGCTCTCCAGTATTATCCGGCACTTGCAACTCCTTCTCCTGCATTCCAATATGCACGCCATCCAACCAAATGCCTTCTTCATTCATCAAAATCGTGTTTTTACCAAAACGAAGGAGAATCTTTTCATTGTCCATCGTCAGGCTGGTTTGTTTGCCCACTTCAAGCTCAATGCGGTCGTGTGCCGCGTTGAAAATCTCTTTCGCTTGGATAGCTTTAAGTAAGCTGATGGTTTCAAGATTATTTCCCGTTAAGACGGTTTTGATGTCATTACCGGTGGTGATTTGGGTGGTTCTGCCTTGGTCAATTTGAGTACGTTGGCTACCGTTAACTGTTAAAGTGCGGTGGTTTTTGATGTGATTTTTTTGGTCATGTTCAACCAGTGTGGTCATATCCCGCTGGGCATGCATTTCAAATAATTCTCGGTTCGCGGCATCCTCAAAGAGAATGCTGTTGTAACCCTCTCCTTTGTAGGTTTTCGATTTAATGTGCATTTGGGTATAGGTGGCAGGCAGATTACCCGGAGGGATTTGTAGCTCATTATACACGCGTCCAATAATCAGCGGTTGGTCAGGGTCGCCTTCTAAAAAACTCACCACCACTTCTTGCCCAACACGTGGAATAGTGAGCATTCCCCAGTTTTGCCCTGCCCAAGGTTGAGCAACACGCACCCAGCAAGAACTTCTGGAATCGTTGAATTCCCCTTTATCCCAATGAAATTTCACTTTCACTCGGCCTTGGTAATCCGTGAAGATTTCTTCCCCTTTGGGGCCAGTGACTACCGCAGTTTGTGTGCCACAGATTTGTGGTTTTTGAGGGAAATTACTACGGAAAGTTTTCTCCGGAGAAAGACATTCAAAACGATTAGTGATAAAGGTGGTGTTTTCACGTTGGCTAAAATGGCTTTCCTCTTCTAAGGCTTGCGGTTGTTCGCCATGATGTTGAATGTAAGTTAATTGCCAAGGCTGATTGAAGTCAGCACGAGGATGGCGATGAATGTGTAAGAGTTGGCCTATTCTTAAAGCTGGGTGATTGCTTTCTCCCTCGCCTGTATGAGCATCACGGCGTAAACTGTCGAGACGATATTGGGCAAAACGTTCGCCACTGTCATTTTTATAGCGACCAGGGTAGTCGTAGTAAGGGTAGTCTCCTTGGAATTGAATCTCTTCTTGTGTGCCTTGTAAGCCATATTCCGCATTCCAGTTTGGTTTTTTGAAGGTGTAATCTTTTAATAACACTTCAGAAGGACGGATTTGTTCGGTCCATTGGAAGGTGCGGAGATGAGGGGCTCGGCGTAATACGGTAGGATTGGCATTATAGTCAAGGGAGAGGGTATCTTCCTTGGATAAACGATGGGCATCATCGTAAATAAAGAGCCGGTCAATTTGATTATGTTCATCTTCTGTACAAAAGAAAAACAAGCCTTCTTCACCGATAATCCGTTGGAAAAATTCATAATCGGTTTCGCGGTATTGCACACAATATTCCCGTCTTGTACGGTAGGCGATATCAATGGTGTGAAAAAGCACATCGGAATCGCTTAGCAGGGTTTTTAAGATAGCTTCAATACTGGTATGTTGGAAAATGCGCGAGCGTCTTTTTTGGGTTGATCGCCAGAGATGAGGGGAGAGGGTAAAGTGATAAAAGGTATAGCGTTCACCGGTTTTACCGAGTTTGATTTGTGTGACGATACCGGAGATATTACGTTGTCGCTCACCATCTTGCCAGATAGAAAGAGTTGCGGCGCAGTCGAGTAGTGAACCAAATGGAAGCTGGTTATGTTGTGTTGCCGCGACAATGGAGAGTTTAAAGAGGGAATTATAGCCTTCTTCGAAATCGAATTTGACAACACGGAAGGTGTCAGGTGGCAGTTGTGCCACTTCAAGGGTGAAGTGGAGGCCTTTGGAAACAGAAAAATCGGGGAATTTTAGGGTGTTCATTGTTTATCCCTTATTAAATATTCGCTTTTTATTGATGATAATATAAGCTAACTTGAATAAAGTCACAATTGGAATATTGTATGATAATCAACCTATATATGGATTAATACAAAATTTCAATATTCAGTAAGATTGCTGCTATATATGCTTACAACAATTTTTTTATTACCTTGCCCCTTTTCGCAAAGGTATGAAGGTATGATAGATAAAAAATCGCCTCTCTCGAATAAGAGTAAATAATTTGTAAGGGAATTTTTCCGCCTCAAAAGGCTTATGTATTATGAAGGATACATTTATGGCATTTTTATCGACAATTATCCCTCTAGCATTTCGCTAAATAACAACGGTGTAACGCCATTTTTTAAGTCAATTTGCACCGCACTATGTAAGGGAAATTCGTGTTGGCTAATCACATTCAAAGACTGTCCTGCCACTTCCACTTGATATTTATAATAAGCACCTAGAAAACGCTGTTGGCGAATAATGCCGTTGGCTTGTGTTGGGGTATCTGCCACGCGTAATTGTAGTTGTTCTGGGCGGATTGCGAGATAGTTCGGTGTTTGTTGTGATTGAGGGGGGGAACACAAATGCACGCCAAGTAGCGATTGGCAATGCTGATCATCAATAGGGTGGCAAGGCAGATAATTCATTTCTCCCAAAAAGTTGGCGACAAAAGGGCTGTTTGGCTGTTGGTAAACCGTGCTTGGCGTGCCGATTTGGCAGATTTTCCCTTGGTTCATTACCGCTAATTTATCCGCAAAGAGAAAGGCTTCTTCTTTGCTATGGGTAACAAAAATAGCGGGAATATGCTGTTGTTTTAGAATATGGCGAATTTCTTCGATCATTTGATGGCGAACTTGGCTGTCAATGTTAGAAAAAGGCTCATCAAGCAATAATAATTTGGGCTGACAAGCTAGCACGCGGGCAATGGCAACGCGCTGTTGCTGACCACCTGAAAGCTCGTGGGGATAGCGTTTTTCCAACCCTTGTAAATGCACAAGTGCGGTCATTTTTTGTAAGGTTTTTGTTTGCTCGCTTTTATTTATTTGATGCAAACCAAATAAAATATTTTCTGCCACGGTTAAATGGGGGAAAAGGGCATAATCTTGAAAGATCAGCCCTATTTCTCGCTCATTCGCCTCAAGATGTTGAATTTCTTTGTCTTGCAAACGAATATTACCTGCACTCAGTGGGATTAATCCTGCAACGGCTTTGAGCAAGGTGGTTTTTCCGCAGCCACTTGCGCCGAGCAAACACACAATATCATCATTTTCTATGGATAAATTAAGATCTTGCAAAATGGGCTGATTGTTATAGCAGCAGGTTAAATGGGTAATATCTAAAGTATTCATTATTAAGCTTTTTTCCCTGATTGCAGTAAAGATCGAGTTAAAATCAACACGGGAATAATCCCCACTAAAATAAGCACTAAGGCGGGTAAGGCGGCGCGTTCAAGCTGTTCATCTGAAGTAAAGGTGAAAACGTGGGTAGCAAGCGTATCAAAATTAAACGGGCGCAACAATAAAGACGCATTGAGTTCTTTCATACTTTCAATAAAAACCAGCAATAATGCGGTGAAAATGCCTTTGCGCATTAGGGGTAAGTGGATTTTGCGCCAAATTCCCCAAGATTTATAGCCTAACATTCTGCCTGCCATATCTAAAGACGGCGGAATTTGACTCAAGCTGGTTTCTAAGCTGCCCAAAGCCATTGCCGAAAAGCGGATCACATAAGCGGACACCAAGGCGAAAATTGAGCCTGAAAACACCAAGCCAAGCATTGGCCAATCAAGCCATTTTAACAAGCGGTTAAGTTGATGATCGGCAAAAGTAAAAGGAATTAACAAGCCGATTGCCAAAACTGTTCCGGGAATAGCGTAACCTAGCGCAGAAAAGCGCACGGCTATTTTTGCCAAAGGCGTTGGGCGTAACCTTGCCCAAAAGTGCATTAATAAGGCTAAGCATACGCAGATGATCATTGCTAGCCCAGAAACTAGCAAGCTGTTTTGGCTATATTGCCAGAAATCCGCTGTCCACGCTTGTTCAAAATAGATAATTGACCAATAACTCAGCTGAAAGAGCGGGATAAAAAACGCAAGAATAATTAACAGGGTACTGAATAACAATAATCCCCAGCCTAGTCCATTGAGCCGTTGGGTTTGTGCAGGACGCTGTCCTGAACGTTGATAATAGCGCTGCTGGCGGCGTGCATAACGCTCAATGCTGATAAATAGCACTAACAATCCGAGCATAAACAAAGAAATCTGCGCCGCGGCTTGCAAATCGCCAAAGCCGAGCCAAGTGTCGTAAATCGCCGTAGTGAGTGAAGGAATGGCAAAAAACGCCACCGTGCCAAAATCACCCAAGGTTTCCATTGCCACCAAAGCACAACCCACCGCAATAGCTGGGCGTATGAGAGCAAAGGTAATTTTGTAAAACACACGCCAACGGCTTGCGCCCAATAGTTTGGCACTTTGCTGCAAATTATCGCCTTGCTCCATCAACGCCATTCTGACTAATAAGAAAATATAAGGATACAACGACAGCGACAAAATAAAGCAAGCGCCGCCTAGGCTGCGAATGGAAGGAAACCAATAATCTTGCTTGCTTTGCCAATCAAACCAAGTGCGTAAACTTTGTTGCACGATGCCAGGATAGTCTAAAAAATCCGTGTAAAGATAGGCAGATAAATACGCAGGAATGGCAAGGGGCAGGCAAAGCAACCATTGCAACAGCGTTTTGCCAACAAAATGATAGCGCGACACCAAAAATGCGCAGGGCAAGGCAAAGCATAAACTGAGCGCAGTTGTGCCGAATACCAAGCTTAGAGAATTGAATAAATAGTCGGTAAACACCGTTTGCCATAAATGTTGCAAACTGTGCAATGAGCCTTCAAACGCCGAAAGCAACAAGGCGATAATCGGCAGCAAGAAGAACCCCAATACCGCCAACAATGCGATAAGTGCGGTGCTTTTTGCCAAAAAATTTTTATGTTTTGCGGAATTATCCATAATCAAAATAAAACTAGCCTATCCCTGATGGGTATAGGCTAGCATAGATTGGATCTATTACAGATCAAATTTTACTTCATCGATTAATTTCAACGCATTTTCATAGTTTTCTGCGATTTTTTCTAATGGCAGATTATCTTGTTTAAATTCACCCCAAGATTGCACCAATTTAGATTTTTGTACAGACGGTTTTACTGGATATTCGTGGTTCAATTCAGCATAAAGATGCTGTGCTTGGTCGCCACTTAAAAATTCCACTAATTTCACCGCATTGTCTTTATTTGGTGCATATTTTGCCACTACCACACCGCTGATATTCATATGTGTACCCACGGTTTCTTGGTTTGGATAGTTGATATAAGCCGCTTCCGCCCAGCTTTTTTGTTTTTCATCTTCCAGCATTTTGCCGTAATAATAGCTATTGCCTAATG
This sequence comes from Avibacterium gallinarum, assembly GCF_002921135.1. Taxonomy (GTDB): domain Bacteria; phylum Pseudomonadota; class Gammaproteobacteria; order Enterobacterales; family Pasteurellaceae; genus Avibacterium; species Avibacterium gallinarum. The sequence continues at coordinate 25,803 of NZ_PQVJ01000031.1, forward strand.
AATAATCACACACGCCTTCTTTAATCGCTTTCACTTGATCACGGTCGCCACCCTGTGGTTTTTGTGCCAAGTTCGCTTTTAATCCTGTTAAGAAATCTTTGGCTTTTTCTACGCCATCGTGAGCAATCATTGAAGCAATTAACGAAACATTGTAAGAATGTTTGCCTGAACGCACACAAACTTTGCCTTTTAATTCAGGTTTAGCTAAATCGTAGTAAGTGAAGCTTGCTGGCAATTTACCCACGCGATCTTTCGATGAATACACCACGCGCGCGCGGCTAGTCAGCGCAAACCATTTGCCTTGGCTATCACGGAATTGCGCAGGAATATTACTTTCCAATACGGAAGATTGGATCGACTGCGCCAACCCTGCATTAACAATTTCCATCACACGGCTAATGTCCACGGTTAATAGCACATCTGCCGGGCTAAGCTCACCTTCACGTTTTACCCGCTCAACTAAGCCTTTATCGGCAAAAATAAAATTCACTTTCACGCCTGTTTCTTGCTCAAATTGTTTCAAGATAGGTTCGATCAAATAAGGTTGGCGATAAGAATAGACATTCACTTCGTTGGCGGCGAAAGCAGGTGCTGCAAATGTGGTTAATAAGGCCAAAGCAGATAATGTTTTTTTCATTGCACGTTCTCCGTGGTTAAAGTTGAGTGATTGGTTAAAATTTGAGCGTTTTTTTTGCACCGCACTTTGCGTAGAAAATGGAATATTTCCTGTTGAATTCAGTGAAAAACGCCTTTTACGTTTAGCTGAAACTTTTTAGCCAAGCTTTGTTTTAGCTAGCCTTGATTTTACCGAAAAAAACTCACCAAGTAAATAAAAATTATTCTCATCTTTATCTCTAAAGTGCGGGGCTTTTTTACCTATTTTTGCAAAAAATTTTTTGTTATTCTCTTGAAAGGAAAAAATCCTACCCCATATTGAAGATACTTTTTTGTTTTAAAACCTCAACTTAAGAAGGAAATTACAATGAATATTCGTCCATTACACGATCGTGTGATCATCAAACGTGAAGAAGTGGAAACCCTTTCTGCTGGCGGAATTGTTTTAACTGGTTCTGCGGCGACTAAATCAACCCGTGCAAAAGTGCTTGCCGTGGGTAAAGGGCGCATTTTAGAAAATGGTACTGTATTGCCTTTAGATGTAAAAGTTGGCGACACCATTATCTTCAATGATGGCTACGGCGTGAAAGCGGAAAAAATTGATGGCGAAGAAGTGTTAATCATTTCTGAAAGCGATATTTTAGCTATCGTAGAATAATCCCAAATCAATCATCAAAAAGTGCGGTTATTTTTCACCGCACTTTTAGCAAAACACATTATTAAGAAGGAATAAAAAATGGCAGCAAAAGACGTTAAATTTGGCAATGATGCTCGCGTAAAAATGCTTAACGGTGTAAACATTCTTGCAGACGCAGTGAAAGTCACCCTTGGCCCGAAAGGTCGTAATGTAATTTTAGACAAAGCCTTTGGCGCACCAACGATCACAAAAGACGGCGTATCCGTTGCGCGTGAAATCGAATTAGAAGATAAATTCGAAAATATGGGTGCACAAATGGTGAAAGAAGTGGCCTCTAAAGCCAATGACGCCGCTGGGGACGGTACAACAACGGCAACCGTATTAGCCCAAGCTATCGTAAACGAAGGCTTAAAAGCGGTGGCTGCGGGAATGAACCCGATGGATTTAAAACGCGGTATTGATAAAGCCGTGAGTGCTGTGGTGGCAGAATTAAAAGCCCTTTCTAAACCGTGCGAAAGCTCAAAAGAAATTGAGCAAGTGGGAACAATCTCAGCAAACTCAGACAATGTAGTGGGTAAACTTATTGCTGAGGCAATGGAAAAAGTGGGCAAAGAAGGCGTGATCACCGTAGAAGACGGCACAGGTTTAGAAGATGAATTAGCAGTGGTTGAAGGTATGCAATTCGATCGCGGTTACCTTTCACCTTATTTCATCAACAAACCAGAATCTGCAACCGTAGAATTTGACAATCCGTTCATTCTTTTAGTGGACAAAAAAATCTCTAACATTCGTGAATTATTGCCTGTGTTAGAAGCCGTTGCGAAAGCAGGTAAACCATTGTTAATCATCGCGGAAGATGTGGAAGGCGAAGCCCTTGCGACCCTTGTAGTAAACACAATGCGTGGTATCGTGAAAGTGGCTGCGGTAAAAGCCCCAGGCTTTGGTGATCGCCGTAAAGCAATGTTACAAGATATTGCGATTTTAACTGCGGGTACAGTGATTTCTGAAGAAATCGGAATGGAGCTAGAAAAAGCGACATTAGAAGATTTAGGCCAAGCAAAACGCGTGGTTATCAACAAAGACAACACCACAATTATTGATGGCGTGGGCGAAGAAGCGCAAATCAAAGGCCGTGTAGCACAAATTCGTCAGCAAATTGAAGAAAGCACTTCAGATTACGACAAAGAAAAATTACAAGAACGCGTGGCTAAGTTAGCTGGCGGTGTGGCTGTAATTAAAGTGGGTGCGGCAACTGAAGTTGAAATGAAAGAGAAAAAAGATCGCGTTGAAGATGCCTTACACGCAACTCGTGCAGCTGTGGAAGAAGGTATCGTCGCCGGTGGTGGTGTTGCCTTAATCCGTGCGGCAACCAAAGTGGCAGCCAGCTTAAAAGGTGACAACGAAGAGCAAAACGTGGGTATCAAACTTGCCTTGCGTGCAATGGAAGCGCCATTACGCCAAATCGTTACCAACGCAGGGGAAGAAGCCTCTGTGGTAGCAAGTGCGGTGAAATCGGGTGAAGGAAACTTCGGTTACAACGCAGGTTCTGAGCAATATGGCGATATGCTTGAAATGGGTATCTTAGATCCAACTAAAGTAACCCGTTCAGCCCTTCAATTCGCTGCTTCTATCGCAGGATTAATGATTACCACTGAAGCGATGGTAACCGAAATTCCAAAAGAAGATAAAGCAGACCTAGGCGCTGGTATGGGCGGTATGGGTGGAATGGGCGGTATGATGTAATTCGTCCCGAAGCCTCATTTTTTAAAGTGCGGTGGAAATTTTTCTGATTTTTAGATTTCTATTGCACAACTCCCCGTAGTTTTAGCTACGGGGATTTTTTTATCATTGGAATAATACGTTAGAGAAAAATCATCAGTATAAAAGAAGAACAAGTTAGAAAATGAGTTACGATTGCTTGTTTTGTCAAAAAGTACGGATATTTTTTAGAAAAATAAATATAAAACAAGAATAAACAAAAGTTTGTTAAGAAGAAATAATTATAATGGCACGCCCTATTGGATTCGAACCAATGACCTACGGCTTAGAAGGCCGTTGCTCTATCCAGCTGAGCTAAGGGCGCATTTCAAATGGATATAGATAAAAAAGAAGTGGTCGGCGAGATAGGATTTGAACCTACGACCCACTGGTCCCAAACCAGTTGCGCTACCAAGCTGCGCTACTCGCCGACAGATGTGTAGCATTATAAGTAGCTTTCATTATCAGTCAATGAATTTTTTCTATTTTTTATTTAATCGCTCAAAATTATCTCAATTAGGCTTACATTGGAATGTTTTTTTTGAGAAAATAGCAAACGTTTACTTTCTCAGTATTTCATTTTAAGGAAAACGTAATGACGGCACAAATCATCTCTGGCACAGCTCTCTCTAAAGAAATCAAATCAGAAATTGCTGAAAAAATTCAACAATATACCCAACAAGGCAAACGTGCGCCGGGGTTAGCGGTGATTTTAGTCGGCACTGTTCCTGCCTCGCAAGTTTATGTTGCCAGCAAACGTAAAAGCTGCGAAGAAATAGGAATGTTTTCTAAGTCTTATGACTTGCCTGAAAGTACAACCGAACAAGAATTGCTTGCTTTAATCGATGAGCTAAATGCAGATCCACTAATTGATGGTATTTTAGTTCAGCTGCCTTTACCTGCTCATATTAATAGCACTTCTGTTATTGAACGTATTTCACCGAACAAAGATGTAGATGGCTTCCACCCATATAATGTGGGGCGTTTATGCCAGCGTATTCCTACACTGCGTGCTTGTACTCCCTATGGTGTCATTAAACTATTAGAAACTACAGGCATTGATTTTTATGGTCAGCACGCCGTGATTGTGGGAGCGTCCAACATCGTAGGGCGTCCAATGGCGTTAGAATTATTACTTGCGGGCTGCACTGTTACGGTAACGCATCGTTTCACAAAAGATTTAGAACACCACGTTAAACAAGCGGATATTTTAGTGGTTGCCGTAGGAAAACCACAATTTATACCCGGCGAATGGATTAAAGAAGGCGCAGTGGTGATTGATGTAGGAATTAACCGTGTGGACGGCAAACTTTCTGGTGATGTGGAATTTGACAAAGCAAAAGAAAGAGCTGGTTACATCACCCCAGTACCAGGCGGCGTTGGCCCAATGACCGTTGCGATGTTAATGTTTAATACGTTGTATGCTTATGAAAAGTATTTAGCCGATAATAAATAAAAAATACCAGAAAAAAGCACCGTACTTTTAAAATAATGCCCTTATGATAGGACATTATTTTTATGTCTTAACTTTTATTCTTTACCACTTTAATGGCAGCATAAAAAATTACAATCAAAAAGAAATAGAAAATATTTCCTGAGTTATGGCTAAAGAAACTTTGTGAAAAATTATAAAACATTGTAGATGTAACGTGAATGATCCCCAAACTAGAAAGGCATAATAACTCTGGATTATCTGTTTTTAAGTTGCTAATAAAAAATCGTAAAGGAACAATAAAAACAAATAATAAGGCTATAAGTCCAATTAATCCTTTTTTTACTGTGTCATCAATAAATTGATTATGATTATGCACGAAACTTGCTGCATACTCACTAATAATGCCTTCTTTTGCAAGCTCTTGCTTTTTATCATAAATACCTTGTTTTCCCCAACCTAAAATAGGTTTTTCTTGAATAGCAAAAGAAGCTTTCCACATATCGAAACGTGCACCAACAGAAGTAGACGTGTTTTCGCTACTGACATATTGTGTAATATCTGCTTTAGCGGCATTGATGCGATCAATAATGCCCCCCGTGTTGGTGAGAGAAACAATAATAACAAATGTTGAAATTGTAGAAAATAGGATAGGAAAGAAATATTTAGGCAGTTTTTTGCGATAAATATATAAGGTGAAAACCAATATAAATGGTACACCAATCCAGCCACCACGAGCGGTAGATAAAATGCTTCCTAACATTCCCATTAAGGCACAGAATAATACGAGTAGAGCAAATTTCTTATTTTTATTTGTCCAAATAATATAAGCTAATACAAATTGAAAATACACCTAAACTCATAGCCATATCACCGCCTTGAATATGCATAACATTGCTGTATGCTTGTTCATACCCAAGATAAAAACGCTGAATAAGTGCAATAATTCCAGCTAATAAGGCAGAGAAAGGGATAACTTTTATTAAAATATGAAAGCTAAGTTTGTAATTAACTAATAATGGAATGATTGGTAAGAATAGTAAAATGCGACTAGGATTATCTAATTCGTTTAATTTTCCGTGATGGAATAATACAGAAAATACAAGTGTTGCAAAGTAGAAAAAATAACTGAACGCTAATGTATTTTGTTCGTTATTAAATTTAAAGATATTTTTTCTTTCTTTATTTATTATAAAAAGAATCAGTGCTGCTAAAATAAGTAAAGCGGGTGCAATGTTATAACTACGCTTAAAAAGAAAGATGGATAAAAAATAAATTGAAACAGCAGTATTTACAAATAGATAACCAAAAGAATAATTTTTATTAAGCATAAATCATACCAAAATGAGAAATTGGGTGCTAAGTATGCGTTAAAACGATCAAAATTACTAGTATTTAGATAAAAATTAGGCTGACGTTGTGTCAGCCTTAAGTTTATCTCAAAAACGCAGGAATATTTTTCTCGTATTCTGCAATGGCGTTTTCGTGTTGGAGGGTGAGTCCGATGTTGTCTAAGCCGTTTAATAGGCAGTGGCGGCGGAATTCGTCTAGCTCAAAGGGATAGACTTTTTCGCCTACGGTGACGGTCATTTTTTCTAAGTTCACATCAATGGTCGCCCCTTGATTTGCCCACACCCATTGGAAGATTTCTTCGATTTCTTCTTCACTTAAACGGATGGGTAACATATGGTTGTTTAAGCTGTTGTTATAGAAAATATCCGCGAAACTTGGTGCAATCATCACTTTGAAACCATAATCTGCCAATGCCCAAGGAGCGTGTTCGCGAGATGAGCCGCAGCCTAAATTTTTACGTGCGAGCAAAATACTTGCCCCTTGATATTGTGGGAAGTTGAGGACAAATTCAGGATTGGGTTGCTTGCCCTCTGCATCAAGATAACGCCATTCGTGGAATAAATGTTTGCCAAAGCCAACACGTGTGATGGCTTGTAAAAATTGTTTTGGAATAATGGCATCGGTATCCACATTTGCCACATCTAATGGCATAACAATGCCTGAATGTTGTTTAAAGCCTGCCATAATTTCTCCTTAATATAATTCCACTTGGCGAATATCAACAAATTTACCAAACACCGCAGCTGCTGCAGCCATTGCTGGGCTAACAAGATGCGTGCGGCCATTACGCCCTTGGCGACCTTCAAAGTTACGGTTGCTGGTGGAGGCACAACGTTCCCATTCGCCTAATTGGTCATCATTCATTCCTAAACACATTGAACAACCGGGGTTACGCCATTCAGCACCGGCTTCGATAAAGATTTTATCTAAGCCCTCTTTTTCGGCCTGTTCTTTCACAAGACCTGATCCCGGAACGACCAATACGCGTTTTACGTTATCGGCAACTTTACGCCCTTTCATCACCGCGGCGGCAGCGCGTAAGTCTTCAATACGCGAGTTAGTGCAAGAGCCGATAAAGACTTGATCAACAGGGATTTGAGTTAAATCTGCATTCGGTTCTAACCCAATATAAGCTAAGGCTTTTTCGGCAGAAGCGCGTACCACAGGATCATTCATTTCAGCGGGATTTGGCACGGTTTGATCAATGCCGATCACTTGCCCCGGGTTTGTTCCCCAAGTTACCTGCGGTGAAATATCTTTTGCATCTAATACGATCACCGTGTCAAATTCTGCGCCCTCATCGGTTTTCAAGGTTTTCCAATAAGCCACCGCATCGTCCCAATCTTTGCCTTTCGGTGCATAAGGACGGTCTTTCAAGTATTCAAAAGTCGTTTCGTCTGGCGCGATTAATCCTGCTTTTGCACCAAGTTCAATGGCCATATTGCAGACGGTCATTCTTCCTTCCATAGAAAGATCACGAATGGCTTCACCGCAAAATTCTACAACGTGTCCTGTGCCACCTGCCATTGTGGTTTTGCCGATAATAGCAAGCACTATGTCTTTTGCCGTAATCCCTGGGGCAACTTTGCCACGCACTTCAATTTTCATATTTTTAGCACGGCTTTGTTTTAAGGTTTGGGTAGCAAGAACGTGTTCCACTTCTGATGTACCAATCCCAAACGCTAATGCGCCAAATGCGCCGTGCGTGGCAGTGTGGGAATCCCCACATACGATAGTCATTCCCGGTAAGGTTAAACCTTGCTCTGGCCCCATAACGTGAACGATACCTTGTTGTTTGGTGTTCATATCGAACAATTCAATCCCTGTATTGGCACAGTTTTTGGCAAGTTCTAGCACTTGGATTTTGGCTTGTCCTTCTAATTTATTTACATCACGCACTTGTGTTGAAATGCTGTGATCCATTGTACCGAAAGTTTTACCCACTTGACGCACTTGGCGATTGGCAACACACAATCCGTCAAAGGCTTGCGGGCTGGTTACTTCGTGAATTAAGTGGCGATTGATGTATAAAATCGGCGTTTCGCCTTCTGATTCGTAAACGATGTGAGCATCGAATAATTTGTCGTATAGGGTTTTTTTCATATTTATTACTCGTTTTGTGAACCTACTTTTTTGCTTGTGCAAAAAAGTAGGCAAAAAAGCACACCCTGCTGTTTTGCTTTTCCTCGCTTAGAATGAATTTTCTTAACGGAAAATTTAGAACTCGGCACTTTGTGCCTCAGACAAACTAAATTTTCCTAAAAATTCATTCACACTCGGGCAAAACAGAAGGGAACCCGAAGGTGCGCCATTCTTATTTTGGTTAAATTAAAAGAGAGTGAGTATCTCATTTTCTCCTCTTTGATAAAGAGGTGGCTAGGGGGAGATTTAAATCGCTTTTGCGATAAGATCCCCCATTTCCTTAGTCGAAACAGGTTTGTTTTCATCAGCTAAATCTGCAGTGCGATAACCATTTTCAAGCACTTTTTGCACCGCACTTTCAATTTCACGGGCAGCCTCGTTGAGGTTGAAGCTATAACGCAACATCATTGCGGCGGAAAGAATTTGTGCAATTGGGTTGGCGATGCCTTTGCCAGCGATGTCAGGGGCTGAGCCGCCTGCGGGTTCGTATAAACCGAAACCTTGTTCGTTTAGACTGGCGGAAGGAAGCATTCCCATTGATCCTGTGATCATTGCACATTCATCAGAAATAATGTCGCCGAAAATATTTGAGCAGAGCAACACATCAAAAAACTCAGGCTGTTTGATTAATTGCATTGTGGCGTTATCAATATAGATATGATCCAATCTCACTTCAGGATAGCTTTTTGCTACTTCTTCCACCACATCACGCCATAGGGTAGAGCTGATCAACACGTTGGCTTTATCCACCGAAGTAACGTGTTTAGTGCGTTTCATTGCGGTTTCAAAGGCCACTTTGGCGATACGCTCGATTTCATAGCGGTGATAGATTTCCGTATCATAGGCTTTTTCGTTTTTTCCTTCGCCCTCACGGCCTTTAGGCTGACCGAAATAGATCCCACCGGTTAATTCACGCACCGTTACCATATCAAAGCCTTTCGCTGCAATATCTGCACGCAATGGGCAGAATTTTTCTAATCCTTTGTATAGGGTTGCAGGGCGTAAGTTACAAAATAGAGCAAAGTGTTTACGCAACGGTAATAACGCGCCACGTTCAGGTTGTTGATTTGGTGGTAAGTTTTCCCATTTAGGTCCACCCACTGAACCAAATAAAATTGCATCGCTTTCTTCGCAGCCTTTTAAGGTTTCTGCTGGCAATGGCGTGCCGTGTTTATCAATGGCGATACCGCCCACATCAAAATGGCGAAAGTTAAGCTGAAAACCGTATTTTTTCTGTACAGCACCAAGCACTTTAATGGCTTCAGCCATAATTTCTGGGCCAATGCCATCGCCACTTAATACGGCGACATTATAATTTTTCATCACATCACTCCTTAATTGATTGCATTTTTGCTTAATTTTAAATTTTCTACTTTATGTGAGCGGTAGATTGCATTAATGGCGTGGATAAGCGCACGCGCTGAAGATTCCACAATATCCGTTGCCAAGCCCACACCGTGGAAACGGCGTCCTTTATGTTCTACCACAATATCCACTTGACCGAGCGCTTCTGCGCCTTCCCCTTTCGCGGTTAAGTTATAGTTCAACATTTTTAAATCAATATTGGTGATTTTCAAGATAGCATTAAACACTGCGTCCACAGGGCCATTACCGCCGCTAGATACTTGGCTTAATTTCTCACCGTCTAGTTCCACTTGCACAAAGGCGGAAGCTGGTAAATGGCTGATCATTTGTGAAGTAATTACGTCTAAGGTTAAGCGATCTTCATCACCTTGTTGCATATCAATAAAGGCAAGAGCTTCTAAGTCATAATCGAACACTTGACCTTTTTTATCGGCAAGTTTCAAGAAAGCTTCGTATAATTTATCCAAATCATATTCATTTTCTTGATAACCCATTGAATCCATATGATTTTTTACCGCGGCACGGCCAGAGCGGGCAGTCAAATTCAATTTTTCTTTCTTCAAGCCAATGGTTTCTGGCGACATAATTTCATAGGTGTTTTTATTTTTCACCATACCGTCTTGGTGAATGCCCGAAGAATGGGCGAAAGCATTCGAGCCGACAATGGCTTTATTTGGCTGAATTGGCATATTACATAATTGGCTAACCATTTGGCTGACGCGGTGGATTTCTTGCGTATTAATGCGCGTATCCACGCCAAACAAGGCTTGACGCGTTTTAATCGCCATCACCACTTCTTCCAACGCCGTATTACCCGCACGCTCGCCGATTCCATTTACCGTACATTCAATTTGTCGCGCACCATTTTGCACCGCAGTTAACGAATTTGCTGTTGCCATACCCAAATCATTGTGGCAATGCACAGAAATCACCGCTTTATCAATATTCGGCACGCGGTTCATTACATTGGCGATAATATTGCCATATTCCATCGGCAAGCAATAACCCACGGTATCAGGAATATTCACTGTGGTCGCCCCAGCGTTAATGGCAGCTTCTACAATGCGGCAAATATTATCGATGCCCGTACGCCCTGCATCTTCGCAAGAAAATTCCACATCATCGGTATAACGGCGCGCGCGTTTTACGGCGTTGATCACCATTTCTACCACATCATCAAAAGTGCGGCGTAATTTAGCTTCAACGTGCAAGGCAGAAGTGGCAATGAAAGTATGAATACGAAAGGCTTCTGCCACTTTTAACGCTTCTGCTGCCACATCAATATCTTTATCTACTGCACGTGATAAGGCACAGACTCGGCTATTTTTAATGTTTTCCGCAATGGTGCGGACGGATTCAAAATCCCCCGCGGAAGACACAGGGAAGCCCACTTCCATTACGTCCACGCCAAGACGCTCAAGGGCAAAAGCGATTTGTAATTTTTCTTTTACTGTCAAACTGGCTTTCAACGCTTGTTCACCATCGCGTAAGGTGGTGTCAAAGATAATCACTTGATCTTGCATAATCTGTCCTTTCATTTTGAAGATATAAAAAAACCCGCCTAAAAAGTGCGGGTCAAATTTGGGAAGTTTTTACCTTGGTGTTTTTCATCCACAAGCTAGCCGCACAAAAACTGTGAGAGAAGCAGGTGGAGTGAGAGCAAAACACGAGTAAACATAAAACATAATCCTTCTTGAAAACGAGTTTTATCTTACTCGTTAAAAACAAACTGTCAAACAAAATTTTAGCATTTTTATCCAAGGTAAACGATTTACAAGAATTTGAGATAGATTAATAAACTATTATTTTACCGATAAAAAGATAAATATTTTGATCTGGCTAAAAAGTTTACTTTTTTATACCGCACTTTTTTAGAAATGGCGTGGATAAAATTTATTACATTTTTTTCTCAAAACAGCAAAAAGCAATTTTTGCGTTAAATCAACAATCCCCCACAAATACTACAAAAGAGTTAGTTTTTCTTTTGTGGAATAACTACGCTCACCTATGCCCTTGTGATAAAATCAGGGCATTTTTCGTCAAAGGTAGATTTTATGTCAATAATCAATCAATTACAGCTCGAACAAATTGCCTGCCAGCGTGGTGATAAAACCCTGTTTACGGATTTATCGCTCACTTGGCAAAGCGGTGATTTTGTGCAGATTGAAGGACATAATGGTATTGGCAAAACAAGCTTGTTACGCATTTTAGTTGGTCTTGCGCCACCTTTGGCAGGGCAAGTGTGTTGGAATGGGCAGGCGATCAAACAATGCCGTGAAGATTATTATTACCAACTGTTGTATTTGGGTCATCACGCAGGCATTAAGCCAGAGCTGACACCGTGGGAAAATTTGAAGTTTTATCAAGCCATTAGTCAATGTCAGCAGGGGGAAGAAGCCCTTTGGCAAGCGCTGGAAAAAGTGGGCTTAATTGGGCGCGAAGACATTATTTCAGGGCAACTTTCCGCAGGGCAACAACGGCGAATTGCCCTTGCGCGTCTGTGGCTTTCCCAAGCGCCATTATGGATTTTAGATGAGCCTTTTACCGCCATTGACAAAAATGGCGTATGCATTTTAACGCGTTTATTTGAACAGCAAGTGGAAAAAGGCGGAATGGTGATTTTAACTAGCCACCAAGAAATTCCAAGCGAACAATTACAAGTGTTAGATTTAGAGAAATATAAATGTTATCCACACCGCGAATAGCTTCATCATAGATAAAGTGCGGTGCAAAATTAGAGAATTTTTTATGCAGATATTTGCGCAAATCATCAAACGGGAATTACGCATTGCGATGCGAAAACAAACGGAGATTCTCAATCCGTTATGGTTCTTTTTGATTATTATCACCCTGTTTCCGTTAGTGATTGGCCCTGAACCGAAATTGCTGGCAGAAATCGCCCCCGGCGTGGCTTGGGTAGCAGCATTGCTTTCTGCCTTGCTTTCTTTTGAACGTTTGTTTCGCGATGATTTTATTGACGGCTCGCTGGAGCAATTAATGCTCAGCTCACAACATTTAGCCTTGACCGCCTTGGCAAAAGTAGTGGCGCATTGGTTATTAACAGGCTTGCCGCTCATTTTACTTTCACCCATTGCGGCGTTATTGCTTTCTTTGGATAGCCATATTTGGTGGGCGTTGGTGCTAACTTTATTGCTCGGCACACCAATTTTAAGCAGCCTTGGCGCGATTGGCGTGGCGCTCACTGTTGGGCTGCGCAAAGGCGGCGTGTTGTTGAGTTTATTAGTGTTACCTTTATTTATTCCAGTGCTAATTTTTTCTGCGTCCGTCCTTGAAGCAGCAGCACTTGCCTTGCCTTATAACGGGCAACTTGCTATTTTGGGCGCAATGTTATGTGCGGCACTGACCTTATCGCCTTTTGCCATTGCGGGGGCATTACGAATTAGCCTTGAATAGGCACAAGTTTTTATTTTTTGATTAAAGGAAAGATTGATTATGTGGAAATGGCTTCACCCTTATGCCAAATCAGAAACCCAATACCATTTATGCGGAAAATTTATTCCTTGGTTTGTGGCGCTTTCAACCTTATTAATTGGCACCGCCTTAGTTTGGGGCTTGGCGTATGCGCCAGCAGATTATCAGCAAGGCAACAGCTTTCGCATTATGTATATCCACGTTCCAGCGGCGATTTGGTCAATGAGCATTTATGTTTCAATGGCGATTGCGGGCGTGATTGGTTTGGTGTGGCAAATTCGCCAAGCGCATCTTTCTATTATCGCAATGGCACCGATTGGCACAGTATTCACCTTTATCGCCTTGGCAACAGGCGCAATTTGGGGCAAGCCAATGTGGGGAACTTGGTGGGTGTGGGACGCACGCCTCACTGCATCATTAATCTTATTTTTCTTATATTTAGGCGTGATTGCGCTGTATTCCGCATTCCAAGATCGCACAACGGGAATGAAAGCGGCGGCGATTTTATCGATTGTCGGTGTGATCAATATTCCAATTATTCACTTTTCAGTGGAATGGTGGAACACCTTGCACCAAGGGGCGAGCATCACGAAATTTGAAAAGCCGTCTATCGCTACGCCAATGTTAATTCCATTAATTTTATCGATTTTCGGTTTTATGGCATTAACCATTTGCTTAACCCTAGTGCGTTACCGTTTAGCGTTATTAAATGATGAGAAAAAACGCCCTTGGGTGAAAGCGTTAGTCAGTCAGCAAAAAATTTAACCAATTTGCACCGCATTTTCGTTTTCGTAAAAAATAAAGTACGGTGGTTTTTTCAAGAATTTTTAATTTTATAAGGATAAGATGATGTTTTTTGAATCTGTGAGTGATTTTCTGAATATGGGAGGCTACGGTTTTTACGTTTGGCTTTCTTATGGCATTTCTTTCTTAGCCATTGCAGGCTTGATCTTGCAAGGCGTGATGAGCAAGAAAAAGCTTATCAATGAAATTAAACGCGAACAACAACGCGCGCAATATGAACAAAACCGCAGAACAGGAGAAAGCCTATGAACCCAAGACGTAAATCGCGCTTAACCATTGTGTTATTTGTGTTAATTGGCGTGGCGGTGGCGTCATCATTGGTGCTGTATGCGTTGCGTCAAAATATTGATTTATTTTACACACCAACGGAAGTGATCTACGGTAAAAATGACGATGCGGAAACCAAACCGAAAGTAGGGCAACGTATCCGTGTGGGCGGAATGGTGGTGGCAGGCACGGTGAAACGTGATGACAAAAGCCTGAAAGTGGTGTTTGATCTCAACGATATTGGGCCTTCGATCACCGTGGAATATGAAGGCATTTTGCCCGATTTATTCCGTGAAGGGCAGGGCATTGTGGCACAAGGCGTGCTAAAAACACCAACGCTGTTGGAAGCAAGTGAAGTGTTAGCGAAACACGATGAAAATTATGTGCCGCCAGAATTAGGTGAGCAAATGAAAAAAGTGCATAAACCAATGGGTATTTCAGATTTAACGGGCGAAAGCGAGCGTGATCGTCAAGAAAAACAAGAAGGTAAATAATGATCGCAGAATTAGGAAACTATGCGTTAGCCTTGAGTTTGGGCGTTTCCCTGCTATTGGCGTTTTTCCCTTTATATGGCGCAGAAAAAAATAACGCGCAGCTAATGGCATTGGCGCGCCCAATGACGTATGGGTTATTTTTCAGCCTAACTTTAGCTTTTGCCAGTTTATTTTATTTATTTGCCACCAACGATTTTTCCGTGCAATATGTGGTGAATAATTCCAATACCAACTTGCCGTTGGCTTACCGCTTATCCGCCGTGTGGGGTTCGCACGAAGGATCGTTATTGCTATGGATTTGGTTGCTCACCTTATGGAGTGCGGCGGTTGCCTTTTTCAGCAAGCCGTTACCGCAAGAAGCGGTCGCGCGCGTGCTGGGGGTAATGGGCGTGATTACCATTGGTTTCTTAATTTTTGTCTTATTCACCTCCAATCCATTTGATCGCACCTTCCCTGATTTCCCTGTGGAAGGGCGAGAGTTAAATCCGCTGTTACAAGATGTCGGCTTGATTTTCCACCCACCGCTACTTTATATGGGCTATGTGGGCTTTTCCGTGGCGTTTGCTTTTTCTATTGCGTCATTAATGACAGGCAAACTAGACACCGCCTGGGCAAGATGGTCGCGCCCTTGGACAATGGCGGCTTGGGTTTTCTTAACCTTAGGGATTGTTCTCGGCTCTTGGTGGGCGTATTACGAACTCGGCTGGGGCGGCTGGTGGTTCTGGGATCCCGTAGAAAACGCGTCATTAATGCCTTGGTTGGCAGGAACGGCGTTATTGCATTCTCTTGCGGTAACCGAAAAGCGTGGCTCGTTTAAAGCTTGGACAGTATTGCTTGCGATTTTAGCCTTTTCCCTTTGCTTGCTCGGCACATTCCTTGTGCGTTCAGGCATTTTGGTTTCTGTTCACGCCTTTGCTTCCGATCCAACCCGTGGGCTTTATATTTTGGCTTATTTGATCGTGGTGATTGGCGGCTCGCTCACCCTGTATGCTTACAAAGGCAACCGAATTCGCTCAAGAGATAACGCCGAGCGTTATTCCCGTGAAACAATGCTATTGCTCAATAATATCTTATTAATGACCGCACTTGCAGTGGTCTTTTTAGGTACATTATTGCCGTTGGTGCATAAACAACTTGGCTTGGGCAGCATTTCTATTGGCGCGCCGTTCTTCGATCAAATGTTCCTATACATTATGATCCCTTTTGCCTTATTGCTTGGCATTGGGCCTTTGGTGAAATGGCGCAGAGATCAATTTTCTGCCATTAGAACGCCAGTGATTATCAGCCTAATTTTGATGCTAATTGCTGGCTTTGTACTGCCTTATTGGTTACAAGATCGCATCACTGCAACCTCCGTGCTTGGCGTGATGATGTCGGTGATTATCACTGTATTGGCATTATATGAATTACAACAGCGCGCTACGCACCGCCACAATTTCTTTGTGGGGCTAAGCAAACTTTCTCGCTCCCATTGGGGAATGGTGTTGGCGCATCTTGGCGTTGCGATGACCGTTTGGGGCATTGCCTTTAGCCAAAATTACAGCATTGAACGTGATGTGCGAATGAACGTGGGCGATAGCATTGATATTGCGGGTTATGATTTCAAATTCCAAGGTATTAGTGATGCCAATGGCCCGAATTATCTCGGTGGCAAAGCGGAAATTGAAATCAGCAAAAACGGCAAATACGAAACCACGTTGTATGCTGAAAAACGTTTTTATACCGTGAGTAAAATGTCAATGACAGAAGCGGCAATTGACTGGGGCTTTAGTCGCGATCTTTATGTGGCATTAGGCGAAAGCCTTGGCAATGGCGCGTGGGCATTGCGTTTATACTACAAACCCTTTATCCGTTGGATTTGGTTCGGCGGCGTATTTATGGCGTTAGGCGGCTTGCTCTGTATGTTTGACAGACGCTACCGTTTCAAACAGTTATTAACCAAAGCTCAAACAGAATAAGAAGGTCGTGATGAATAAAAAATATGCTATTCCTTTGATTTTATTTTTAGCGCTAACCATCGCCTTTTTCGTGCAATTACAACGAAATTCCAACGGCGATGATCCCAAAGCCTTGGAAAGTGCTTTAGTGGGTAAGCCCGTGCCAGCGGCAACTTTGCAAGATCTGTTTGAGAATAAAACGCACGATCACGGCATTTTCCAACAAGGTAAACCGATCTTATTGAATGTGTGGGCGACTTGGTGTCCCACTTGCTATGCAGAGCATCAATATTTGAATCAGCTCCATTCACAAGGGGTAACCATTATCGGTGTGGATTACAAAGACAAAACGGACAAAGCCATTAAATGGTTGAAAGATTTGGGCAATCCTTATCAGCTTGTGATTAAAGATGAAAAAGGAGCTTTCGGGCTGGATTTGGGCGTATATGGTGCGCCAGAAACCTTCATTATTGATGGCAAAGGTATCATTCATTATCGCTATGCAGGGGACGTGAACGAAAAAGTATGGCAAAGCACCTTGCAGCCGATTTATCAAAAATTAATGGAACAAAAATAATGCGAAAAATTCCTTATTTTTTCACCGCACTTTTATTTTGTGCCATCACGGCAAAGGCAGCCATTGAAGTGCGAAATTTTGCTTCAGCGCAGCAGGAACAGGATTACCAAAGCCTAACCCAAGAGCTACGTTGCCCGCAATGTCAGAACAATAATATTGCCGATTCCAACGCCACCATTGCCGTGGATATGCGCGAGAAAGTGTATGAATTGCTCAGCCAAGGGCAAAGCAAACAGCAAGTGGTGGATTATATGGTACAACGTTACGGCAATTTTGTTACCTACAACCCACCGCTCACACCGGCTACGGTGTTACTTTGGGCTGTGCCAGTTTGCCTTGTGCTGTTCGGCGGCATTTTAGTGTTACGCCGTAAACCGAAAAAACAACCACAGGCAAAACAAAGTGCGGTGCAAATTAATGATGAAAATTTAACCCAAGCGGAACAGCAACGTTTACAACAATTATTAAAGGATAAGGAATAAACAATGAATTTTTGGCTCATCAGTTTTGCGATCACCCTTATTGTGGCGCTAATTTGTTTTTATCCCTTATTATTTTCAGGCAAACAAGCGCTTGACAGCAACAAGCGTAACAAACTAAATAAAGCCTTTTATTTCAATCGCTTGAAAGAAATTGAAGAAGATGAACAGCAAGGTTTAATTGAAAACGCCTCGCAGTTACGCACGGAATTACAGCAAACCTTATTGCAAGATATTCCTGAAAATGAACAACTTCAGCAAGATGGCAAACGCTACGGCAAAATCTGGTTTGTATCGGGCTTTTTAACCTTAGCGATTTTAGCGGGGCTAGGCTATATGCAAGCAGGCGCTTGGCAGCAAGAAGCTATGCTCGAAAAAACCTACCAAAAACTACCGCACTTTTATGAGCGTTTAAAGGAAGAAGAAAGTAATCCAATGAGCGATCAAGAATTGCAACAATTCGCCACCGCATTACGCTTAAAATTGCAAAAAGAACCTAACAACGCGGCGGACTGGTGGACGCTTGGGCAAATTGCAATGAATCTGGATAAGGCACGTTTAGCCTATGACAGCTACGCCCGCGCGGTAAAATTAGATCCCGAAAATATCGAATACCAGCTTTCTTATGCGCGCATTTTAATGTTTTCCGATGATCAAACGGATAAAAACAAAGGAATGGATTTGCTCAAAGGCGTTCTGCGCAAAGATCACAGCAACCTACAAGCCCTCGGTTTACTCGCATTCCAATATTTTGAAAGCGAAGAATACAAAATGGCCGCAGTAACTTGGGCGATGATGTTACGCCTAATCCCCGAAAACGATCCAAGAGTCGCCCTGCTTGAAAAAAGCATCCGCGCCGCCCGCGATGCACAAGAAGAAAAGGAAAAGGCGGAGCAGAAAAAATAATCTTCTTACTTAAGATTAATGTGTAATTAAAAGAGCAAGTAATGTTTAATATTTTTAAAAGACCAGTAAATAAAGAAAGTTTACAATCGTGGTGTAAAATCCTTGATGATATTGCAAAAGTTGCGATTTTAGCCGCCTCTGTAGTACTATATGGAGAGAATGCGATCGGCTATAAAGTACTAAATTGTCTATTTCTTGTTATTTGCCTATGCTTGTTTATTTAGTGCAGATTTTATGCGTAAGAATTTAGAGAAATTGATAACAGAAAAGGAGGAGTAAATGGCATTTACAATTGGGCTTGGTATTATGGCAGCACTGTGCGTGCTACTTGCTGTTACCTTAGAAAAAAGTTTAAAAACAAAATAATTCATTGGCTTGCAAATTTTAGACTTTTAACTTTGTGTGAAAAATGAATTCATTATTTTTAGGTTTTCATCATATTGCAATTATTGCGTCAGATTATGCGAAATCTAAACATTTTTACACGCAGATTTTGCAGGCAAAGGTGCTTCAAGAAACCTATCGGGCGGAGCGAGAAAGCTATAAGTTGGATCTTGCCTTGCCCGATGGCAGTCAAATTGAGCTGTTTTCCTTTCCAAATCCGCCAGCTAGACCAACAAGACCAGAGGCTTGCGGTTTACGCCATTTGGCATTTAAAGTAAAAAATATTCATCAAGTTGTGGCATATTTAGCCCAACATAACATTTTTTGTGAACCTATCAGAGTGGACGAATTAACGGGTAAGCGATTTACCTTTTTTCAAGATCCTGATGGTTTGCCTTTGGAACTATATGAAATTGAATAAAATATTTGGTAACAAAATGAAAAAGTTAAATATAGCAACGGCTATCTTCCTTAGCTTTTTTAGCCATACTATTATGGCTGTTGAAGAAACGGCAGAGCCTTCTGGTTATGTGGAAGTTTTTCGTTTTTCTGAAAGTGAGCCAGAAAATCAAACTTATGTGAGCAAGGAAGAATCAAAACAACTTAATCCAAAGAAAATGAGCGATGCGGAAAAGCTAGCAAAAAGCATTGAGTTTGAAGTGTATGAAGTTGGCGAAAATCGTGTTGCTCACACGGTATTCAAATCTGGCGCTGGGATTTGTCGTGGGTTTAAATCGCATTATGGCGTGGATCTGACAGATTCTCGCACTTATTATGTTGATCAAGCCAATAATGAATATTATGCAAGCATTGCGGGCGCAACCATTTATTCTAAAAATGCGCCAGAAAATGTGCAATATGTGCCAGTATTTAACATTCAAGATGAAAAACTTGCCCAGCAAGTGCAAGATGAAGAAAATAAATACGGTAAACAAGTGGCAACACAAAATATTGCAAAAAATTCAGAAATGCTGAAAAAAACAATTTGTCGATAAAATGATTGAAAGATGAAAGGGAAGTATGATTACTTCCCTTTTTTATAGCTGCAAAATCTCTTTCACGAAAGGAATGGTGAGTTTACGTTGCGCCTGCAAAGAAGCTTTGTCTAAATCTGCCAACGCTTGGAATAGGGTGTGCATATCGCGATCAAGGCGTTTAAGCAGAAAGTTAGCCGTTTCATCAGGCAATTCAATGCCACGAGAATGAGCTTTTTGTTGTAATACATTAATTTTTTGTTCATCCGTTAATGAGGCAAGCTGGTAACTTTCCCCCCAAGATAAGCGTGAAGCCAAGTCAGGCAATTTCACTGGCAAGGCGTTTGGCGATTGGTTAGCGCTGATGAGCAAAATGCCGCGCCCTTGTTCGCGCATACGGTTAATCAGATCAAAAATGGCCAGTTCCCATTCATCATTGCCGATCACTGCTTGAATATCGTCTAAGCAAACTAAATCTTGCTGTTCTAAATTTTCCAGCACTTCTGGGGAGAAATATTGCGATTTGCTCAATGGCACATAAATAGAAGGGCGTTGCTGCACTAAAAATTCATTGGAGCAGGCTTTTAGCAAGTGGGTTTTTCCGCTACTTTCCGATCCCCAAACGTAGAAAAACTGCTGTTTCGGATCAGCAAAATTTTTATGCAAGGAATCCAGCAACAATAAATTATTGTCGGCATAAAAATTCTCAAGGGTTTCTTCATCAATTTGATGAATGGGAAGCGGTAACTGCAAATCTAATAACCAATGTGTTCGTAAACTAAAGTGCGGTAAGAATATACAAAAAAAATAGGGATAAATAAAGCCTACCCCTATTTTCTGCGTTGAATTTGGTGGAATTTTATTCTTGAATTTCGACCTGATCTTTCGCTTTCGGTAAAATCAAGTTAAGAATAATCGCCACAACCGCACACAAACTAATGCCTTTTAGTGAAATTTCGCCGAAGTTCACGAACATTCCACCGATCCCAAAGGTCATCACCACGGAAATAATGCACAGATTGCGCGCTTCGGTAACATCAACTTTACCACGGATTAAGGTACTCATTCCCACCACGGCAATCGAGCCGAACACCAACATCATAATGCCGCCCATCACGATAGTTGGAATGGTGGAAAGGAATGCGCCCACTTTTCCGCAGAAAGAAATAGCAATCGCCCATACCGCAGCCCAAGTCATAATATTTGGATTGAAGTTACGTGTTAGCATCACCGCGCCAGTCACTTCAGCATAAGTGGTATTTGGTGGGCCGCCTAATAATGAAGCCGCAGTGGTTGCCACGCCATCACCCAATAACGTGCGGTGTAACCCTGGTTTTTTTAGGAAATCTTTGCCTGTTACCGAGCTAATCGCCATAATGCCGCCAACGTGTTCAACGGCAGGGGCAATAGCGATAGGTAAGAGATATAAAATCGCTTCAAGTTTAAATTCTGGCGTGGTGATATTTGGCAGGCTGAACCAAGGTGCATCTAGTACAGGTTGGAAATTGATTAAGCCTAAAAATAAGCACAGCACATAACCTGCGGTGATCCCAAACATAATCGGGATTAATTTCATAATGCCTTTCGCAAACACCGCAACAGAAAGGGTAGTCAGCAAGGTAACCATTGAAACGAGTACCGCATCATTGTATTCATAGGCGGAACCTTTACCTAATGCCATATCCACCGCCACAGGCGCTAAACCCATACCGATAATAATGATCACAGGGCCAACCACCACAGGCGGGAACACTTTTTGCAATGCTTCTGCGCCTCTTAATTTAACTAAGGTACTCAGTGCGAAATACACTAAGCCCGTGCAGGCCAGCCCGCCCATGGTTACCGCAATGCCCCAAGTAGCCACGCCATATTGGATTGGTGCGATGAAAGCAAAAGAAGATGCCAGAAAAATTGGCACTTGTTTTCCCGTGCATAATTGGAAAAGCAATGTTCCCACGCCTGCGGTTAATAAGGCGGTGTTGGCATCTAGCCCGGTAATTAACGGCACAAGCACTAACGCACCAAAGGCCACAAACAACATTTGCAAGCCGACAAAAGCTTGCTTCGCTTTACTTTCCACCTCGACAGGTGCATTTGGATTGGTTTTTGTCATTTTAAGTTTCAACTCTCTGTCTGAATTAACTTTAAAAAACGCTTTATTTGCATAAAACGCACGGAAAAAAACGGCATAAATGCCGTTTCTAAAAAAGGTTATTTTGTACCAAAAATCTTATCGCCTGCATCACCCAAGCCCGGGATAATGTAGCCTTGCTCATTTAATTTTTGATCGATAGAAGCAGTGTATAATTCCACATCAGGGTGCGCTTTTTCTAACGCGGCAATCCCTTCAGGAGCTGCCACTAACACTAATACTTTGATTTGATTACAGCCTTTTTCTTTTAACAAATCAATGGTTGCAATCATTGAACCGCCTGTTGCCAGCATTGGATCTACCACTATAGCCAAGCGTTCTTCTAAATCACTGGCGAGTTTTTGGAAGTAAGGCACAGGTTGAAGGGTTTCTTCATCACGGTACATTCCCACCACGCTAATTCTTGCACTTGGGATATGCTCTAATACGCCGTCCATCATTCCTAGACCAGCACGCAGAATTGGTACAACGGTTACTTTCTTACCTTTAATGCGATCCACTTCCACCGGACCGCACCAGCCGTCAATGATGACTTTTTCCGTTTCTAAATCTGCCGTTGCTTCATAAGTGAGTAAGCTACCCACTTCCGTGGCTAATTCACGGAAATCTTTGGTGCTAACATCAGCGGCACGCATTAAACCGAGTTTGTGTTTGACTAATGGATGTTTGACTTCAACAATTTTCATCTGTAACCCCTTATTTCGACCCGTAAAAATAAAATCGACAAATTCTAAATCAAAGTGATGAAAATGAA
The DNA here is from genome assembly GCF_002921135.1 of Avibacterium gallinarum. Classification (GTDB taxonomy): domain Bacteria; phylum Pseudomonadota; class Gammaproteobacteria; order Enterobacterales; family Pasteurellaceae; genus Avibacterium; species Avibacterium gallinarum. Next base: position 48,265 of record NZ_PQVJ01000031.1, read on the forward strand.
CAGCGAAATTATGCAAAATTAGTGAAAAAAGTGCGGTGCGTTTTCACTGATTTTTTTATATAAAGGAAAAATTAGGCAGGAAAAGGAAATTCTGCGAGAAATAACTCTTTGATTTGTAAAGGATAGCCTTTGAGATCAAAATCAGAATAGCGCGCATAAAGCCCCGTTTCAGGATCTTGTCGCCAATATAGCGAAACACGCTGCATAGGTTGTTTAAATAACCACAAACCAATGGGCTGTTCACCCAGTTGAAGCACATATTGCGCGACATTCTGCACAGTGGTTTCAGGAAGTGTCGTTTGCGCAAAAATCCACGGCGTGCCATCGCCTTTCAGCAACACTTCGCGTAACCAAATTTGCTCAAGTGCGGTGCTTTTTGGCGAAATTTTTTCGCTTAAATTTTCTTGCCAGCCTTGGTGAATTACTTCTACACTAAGTTGCTGGCAGGCTTGCTGCAATTTCTGCGTTAGCGAACCTTGATGTTGCACCCATTGGGCAATTTCAGGTGCAGCAAAATGCCCTGATGTTTGCCAATCAGGGCGAGCGAGTAATTCACGATAACGTTCAAAATCCATTTTTTAGACTTATTTTTGATGACGTTCTTTCAGCTTAGCGATAATATCCGCCCAGCTCAAGTCGGCATCTTGCAATAATACGGTTAAGTGATAGGCCAAATCCGCCGCCTCGCAAATGGTTTCTTCGCGATCTTTTACGGTTGCCGCCAGCGCAGTTTCCACGCCTTCTTCGCCCACTTTCTGCGCAATGCGTTTCGTACCGCGGGAATACAAATGCGCGGTGTAAGAACTTTCAGGATCTGCGCCTTTGCGGCTAGCAATTAAACGTTCTAATTTGCTAAAAAAGATCCAATCAGGCTGGCTTGATTTTTCAAATTGATGAAAACAACTTTCCTCGCCAGTATGACAAGTTTCGCCAATGGGATCGGCCAGAATCAATAGGGTATCATTATCGCAATCCAAACTCATATCCACCACATTAAGGAAATGTCCCGAACTTTCCCCTTTCGTCCATAAACGTTGTTTGGTGCGTGAATAAAAAGTAACACGTTGTTCTGCAAGCGTTTTTTTAAGGGCTTCTGAATTCATATAACCCAACATTAACACTTCACAAGTGCGGGCATTTTGCACAATAACAGGCAGCAAACCACCTACTTTTTGCCAATTAATTTCAGATATGGTAATCATTACATCGTCCTTCTTGTTTCATTTTAATATTTTCTTTATGCAAAATTTTAGAAACTTTTTCTAAATCTAATTCATCGTAATCTTGCATAAATTCTAAGTAGTCAATTTCCGCTTTACGGCAAACCTCTTTTTTAACAGCATCTCGTTCAATCGCATTATTTTGAAAATGTCCTGAACCTTGATATTCAATTACCACTGTTGGCATACCTTTGCGGTTAATAATGAGGAAATCTACTCTTTTACTATTAATTTTTGCAAAGGCGTTATTATCATTTGAGCAAATAAATTCGCCCATTGATACCTGACTAAATAAACGAAAATATTGTCCTTGATGATGTTTTTCCAATAACGATTCCAAACGACGAAATAAGGAATATTCGCACTTATTCATCAAGCATTTTTTCTTAAAATCTGCTTTTTCAATCAAGGCTAAAGCAGAATGGGAAGTAAAGTCTGCTTTATATCGTTTTGTAGGTTTAAAAATGATTTTTAGAATTAAAGCTACTGAAAAAAGAGCAAATACAAAAGCCCAAATGCCCCCAATTATTGCAAAATAACTACTTTGCATCATAGCCTCACGTTAATTTGTTGCTGTTGTAAATAGCATTTTAGTTCCCCAATATCAATAATCCGCTTATGAAACACGCTCGCTGCTAGCGCACCGTCCACATTGGCTTCAATAAAGGCATCGCGGAAATGCACCATTTCGCCTGCGCCGCCTGATGCAATGAGTGGCACGTTGCACACATCACGCACTTTTTTGAGCTGCGCTAAATCATAGCCTTGACGCACGCCGTCTTGGTTCATCATATTTAGCACGATTTCACCTGCCCCGCGTTTTTGCACTTCTTGCACCCAATCCAGCGTTTGCCAGTGGGTTTGGCGGGTGCGTTTTTCATCGCCAGTGTATTGGTTCACCCAATATTTATCTTGTTCGGCATCATACCAAGTGTCGATCCCCACCACAATGGCTTGCACGCCAAAGCGATCCGCTAAGCGAGAGATTAACTCGGGATCGGCAAGTGCGGGGGAATTTATCGAAATTTTATCTGCGCCAAAGGTGAAAATTTGCTCGGCATCCGCAATGGTTTTGATGCCACCCGCCACACAGAACGGAATATTGATTTCTTTCGCCACACGTTCTACCCAGCTTTTATCCACCGTGCGTCCGTCTGATGAGGCGGTGATGTCGTAAAACACCAGTTCGTCCGCGCCTTCTTCCGCATAGCGTTTCGCTAAGGGAACAATATCGCCAATAATTTCGTGATTGCGAAATTGCACGCCTTTCACCACCTGCCCATCACGAACGTCTAAGCAAGGAATTATGCGTTTTGCCAACATTGAATTGCCTCCGCTACATCAAATTTTCCTTCTAATAAAGCGCGTCCGACAATCACGCCAGCCACGCCAGTTTCTTTTAATGCCGCAATATCGGCCAGTGAGCCAATGCCGCCTGAAGACTGAAATTCAATCTGTGGAAAAGCAGCACAAATTTCTTGGTATAAGGCGACATTTGAGCCTTGCAATGTGCCATCACGAGAAATATCAGTGCATAAAACGTGCTGCAAGCCCACTTGGCGGAAATCGTCAATCACTTGCTCTAACGTCAGCGAGCTAGTTTCTTGCCAGCCGTGAATGGCGATGTGTTTTTCACCGTTCACAATATGAATATCTAAGGCGAGAACAAATTTTTCCGCACCATAGTTAGCGAACCATTGTTTCACCATTTCAGGTTGTTTGACCGCCGTTGAACCAACCACCACACGATTTGCCCCAACGGATAATAAATTTGCCACATCTTGCTCTGTGCGAATACCACCGCCCACTTGAATATTAGCTTGTGTGGCGGCAATGATTTCGCCAATAAGTTTAGTTTGGCGTTGGCTTGGATCTTTCGCCCCTGTTAAATCCACCAAATGCAACTGCTTTGCCCCTTGCGATAAATAATGTTGAAATTGTGCAATGGGGTTGTCGCTGTATTGTGTTTGCTGTGCGTAATCCCCTTGGTATAAGCGCACGACCTTGCCGTCAATCAGATCAAGTGCGGGGATAATTTGTGATGTTTTTTTCATTGTTGTGTTCTCTTTTGTTTTTATTAACTAAGCCATAAACGTAATTTCAAGCCCCATGGGCTGCTTAAGCCTGTGGTAGTGTGAACGATTTTGCCGTTTTTTATAATGATAATGCTTGGCGTAACCTGAATGTGCCATTGGGCGGAAAGCGTCCCCTGTGGATCATTTACGGTCAAAAAATCATATTGATGTTGCTGTAGATAGTCTTGTACAGCCTGATCATTGCCTGATTTTAACGCCACGCTCACCAAGCATTGCACGCCATCATTGGCAAGGCTTGCAATGCTTGGTGATGTGAGCGAGCAAATGCTGCACCAACTGCCCCAAAAGTAGAGTAGGACAGGTTTCTCTTTGCTGAGCTTAGCTAATTGAACGCTTTCCCCATTCAATGCAAGCAAAGTCTGTTGCAAAGCATTTTCTGGGGCATTCGGTCGCCGCCAATAATCCACCGCAAAAGATAATGCCGTAACGAGCAGGGAAAAAACAAGTAAATTTTTCACCGCACTTTTGATTTTATTCATTACAGATTTTCCATAAAATTCCGCAATAACTGCTCGCCCACCTTGCCTGAACGCTCGGGGTGAAATTGCACGCCGTAGAAGTTATTTCTTGCAATCGCCGCAGAAAATGGCACGCCATAATCGCAGATGGCAATGGTATTTTCATTCGGCAACACCGCATAGCTATGCACGAAATAGAAATAACTATCTTGCGGAATATCGCTAAAGAGCGGGTGATTATCCTGATAATGCACCTTATTCCAACCCATATGCGGCAATGGCAGCCCTTTATTTGGCAAGCGTTGCGTGTTGCCGTTAATCAGTTTAAGGGTTTCTATTTCACCTTCAGCGGAAAAATCGGTCATTAGTTGCATTCCCAAACAAATGCCTAATACAGGCTGAGTGAGCTGTTGAATTGTTTCAATTAATTGTCGAGATTGCATACTTTGCATTGCGGCTGACGCAGTCCCCACCCCCGGCAAAATAAGTTTTTCTGCACTTTGAATTTTGGCTAAATCATCGGTAATTTCCGCCTGATAGCCCAAACGCTCAAACGCAAATTTCACCGAAGAAAGATTAGCGCAGCCTGTGTTGATGATAGTAATGGTTTGCATCGTTTTCTGAATTTCCTAGCTTTCTTGTTGTTTTTGTTCAAAGTTTTCGATTTCTTTGCGTATTTCTGTCAGTAATAATTCTTCTGATGGTAGATAAAGTTGATATTGGCTGGCAAAAATTTGCTGTTGATTTTCAGGTAAAGAAAATTTCACCACGCTATCATTTTTATCTGCACATAATAAGATGCCAATGGTTGGATTTTCTCGTGGCAGTTTTTCAACCCGATCAAAATAATTCACATACATTTGCAACTGCCCCAAATCCTGATGAGTTAATTTGTGGGTTTTGATTTCAATAATCACAAAGCATTGCAGCAAGCGATTGTATAAAACGAGATCCACGAAAAAATCATCGCCATCAAGATGTAAACGTTTCTGACGGGCTACAAAAGAAAAACCGTTGCCTAATTCAAGTAAAAATTCTTGCAAGTGAGTAATAATGGCTTGTTCAAGATCTTTTTCGTAATAGGCGCTTTCACGTTGCAGACCAAGAAATTCCAATACCATCGGATCTTTGATAATCTGTTTCGGATCACTAGGGATAAGCTGATTATTCGCCACCGCAAGCACGGTTTCTTTATCGTTACTCAATAATAAACGTTCGTATAAACTGCTGTTGATTTGGCGTTCTAACTGGCGAGAACTCCAATTATTTTTGATACTTTCACCAATATAAAACTCGCGTTTATCGGGATCGTTAATTGAAATTAAACTTTTATATTGCGTCCAGTTTAATTGCGTCCGCAGTGCGGACGCAATTGGAAATGTGCGATAAAATTGACGATAGCGTTCTAACTGACGAGCTGAAAATCCGGTGCCAAACTCCGGTTGTAATTGCTTCGCGAGAGATTTAATCAAATAAACTCCATAATCTGCCCGCTCTTGTCCTTGCTGTTCTTCTTCAAAAATACGCTTGCCAATGTGCCAATACATCAGCACGCGCTGAAAATCCACCGCTCTCACCGCATTTTCACGGGATTGTGCGATGATCTGTTTAATATCAGTAATGATGGTTGTGTTGGTTAGCATTTCTAATCCCTTGAAATTTAAGGTAATAATTAAAGAACACCCTTACTACTCGGCATTTCATTCCCTTCAATGCGAATAGCTTGTCTTAATGTACGTCCGAACACTTTAAACAGGCTTTCGGTTTTATGGTGATCGTTGTCGCCGCTGGCTTTTAAGTGTAAGGTGGCGAGCATTGTAAATGCAAGGGATTGGAAAAAATGTTCCGTCATTTCCGTGCTGAAATCGCCCACTTTTTCACGTTTAAATTTGGCTTTGAATTTGAAATAAGGACGCCCTGAAAGATCCAACGCACATTCTGCTTTGCATTCGTCCATTGGTAACACGAAACCAAAGCGCGCAATGCCGCGTTTATCGCCAATGGCTTGTTTCAACGCGGTGCCGAGCGCAAGTGCGGTGTCTTCCACGGTGTGGTGTTCGTCAATGTGTAAATCCCCTTTGCAGTTTACGTTCATTCTAAAACCGCCGTGGGTAGCAATTTGATCAAGCATATGATCGAAAAATCCCACGCCAGTTTGAATTTGATTTATGCCTGTTTCATCTAGCCAAACTTGTACTTTAATGTCGGTTTCCTTGGTTTTGCGTACCACTTCAGCATAGCGCGGTTGGCGCTCGCCAATATTGGTTACAGGCTCGTTCAAAAGTTTTTCAGCAATCAGCTCCCAATTGAGTTTTTCTGGGTGATATTGCAGGGCTTGAATGCCTAAGTTTTCTGCCAATTGCACATCGGTAGCGCGATCGCCAATCACAAAGCTGGTGGCAGGATCAAATAACTGCTTTTCAATATATTTTTTCAGCAATTTCGTTTTGGGTTTACGGCATTGGCAATTGTCTTCAGGCTTGTGCGGACAAATTAAAATATCATCAAATTCAATGCCTTGTGAACGGAAAAGATCAAGCATTGCATTATGCGGTTTATCAAAATCCTCTTTAGGAAAGGAATCCGTGCCTAAGCCATCTTGATTTGAAACCATCACAAAACGATATTTTTTTTCAATTTTAATAGCGCAGGAATCACATTTTTTTCAAATTTTAATTTCTCTAAACGATCAATTTGAAAATCTGTTTTCGGTTCGTCAATTAATGTACCATCACGGTCGATAAATAAGATTGATTGCTGTGTCATTTTAGTTTTCCTTTTATTTTTAATAAATAAGTGCGGTGGTTTTTTTCATTATTTTTGCGAGCTAATCGCCTCAACCACCTGTAAATTTTCCTCGGCTGTTCCAACTGTAATTCGGATACAATTTTCTAGCCCTAAGGCGTTATTTTGATTGCGTAAAATAATGCCTTGTTCCCAAAGTGATTTAAATATGTCGTTACCATTTTTAAATTTCACTAAAATATAATTGGCTTCGCTCGGGAAAATATCTTGTACTTGTGGTAAGCGTTGTAATTGTTCAATTAGCCATTGGCGTTGGGCTTTTACTTGCTCGACATTATTTTGCATTTCGTTCAAACCCTGTGCAGACAAGGCTTGCGTGGCAAGATCCGAAACAGGCACGGGAATAGGGTAAGGGGCGATAACTTTTTGTAATATGCCGATAAGTTCTTGATTGGCAAGTGTAAAACCGCAACGTAACCCAGCTAAAGCAAAGGCCTTGGAAAGGGTGCGAATGATGGCAAGATGCGGGTAGTTTGTCAGCATTTGTACTATCGTGCTTTCAGGGCAAAACTCAATATAGGCTTCGTCCACCACTACGATCGCACGGTTTTTGGCCATTTCTAATAATTGGATTAAATCCGCACGGCGCAAAAGATTGCCAGTGGGGTTATTTGGGCTACAAACGAAAATAACTTTCATCTTGGCAAGATTATTTGCAATATTAGCTAAATCTAACTGAAAATCTGCCGTTAATGGCACGGTTTTTGCTGTGATACCGCAGGTTTCTGCGCTCACGGCATACATTCCATAAGTTGGCGGACAATAAAGCACCTGATCGTCCGCTTCGCAAAAGGCGCGAATAATCAGCTCAATGCCTTCATCGCCCCCACGAGTAACTAACACATTTTCAGGTGCTACCCCCGCATAAGCAGCATAAGCATTCAGTAGTTTTTCAGGCTGAGCTTCAGGGTAACGATTAAATTGGCGCTGCTGCAAATTCAAATCAGGGGAAAGCGGGTATTCATTGGCATTAAGCCACACATCGCCATTGCCCCCCAAACGGCGCGCCGATTGGTAAGGGGTTAAGGCTTGAATATTTTTGCGTGATAATGTTGTGATTGTCATTTTTGTTCTCTCTAAAAATTTTTGTTTTTTTGACCGCAGTTTTATTTGATTAAAATAAAATGCTCAATAAGTTTTATCATCAATTCTTTCTGTTCTGGCAAACTTTCTGCCACAAGCAGAGCAAGCGCCACCAAGGTATTATCATTAATCAGTTGTTCTACTGGCTTGGCAAGCAAATGTTGATTTAATCTTAAATACCAAAGAAATAGAAATGCGCCAGTTCGTTTATTTCCATCAGTAAGTGGATGATTTTTAATGATAAAATATAACAAATGTGCCGCACGGCTAGCGATATTTGGATAAAATAACTCCTCACCAAAACCTTGTTCAATGGTATGAATAGCAGACGCCAGTCCGTCATTGCGAGGGTTGGCAAATAATGGTGTGGCTTCGCCTTTTTCGATGAGCGTTTGCTTTAATTGTGCTATCGCGTTTTCGACGTCTGGTATTAATAATGGGCGCATTTCATTTTGTTTTTGCTGATTGGAATTTAGATTTTGCTCGTCATAAGCCTGCAATAAGCTCCAGCTGCGTGAGTATTCTTGCACCACGGCAAGCACAGCTTTTCCTTCTTCATTCACTAACGTTTGATTACTTAATGTACGATCCAGCAGGGCGATAACTTGACCAAACTCTACACCTTTTTCAGCTAAACGTTTTTGATTTAACGTATAACCTTGAACAAGATATTCTTTAAGGCGTTGAGTTGCCCAAATACGAAATTGCGTGCCAGCTTTTGAATTAACTCGGTAGCCTACAGAAATAATTGCGTCAAGATTGTAGAACTCAATATTACGTTCAACTAGTCGCTCCCCTTCTTTTTGAACTGTTGCATTTTTTGCAACAGTTGAAGTTGGATCTAATTCTCCTTCTTTGAAAATATTACGCAAATGGCGTGAAATAACGGATTTATCACGCCCGAATATATCTGCCATTTGCTGTAAGCTAAGCCAAACCGTTTCTTGATTAAACTGCACTTCAACCTGAGTTGAACCATCTTGCGATTGATAAATTTCAATTTGATTTTGCATATTCTCTCCGTGAATTAACTGTATATAAAACCAGTTAATTATTTATTATTTGAGCGAATTTTGCAACTTTTCTAACCGAATTAACACCGCATTTTTATGTGCGTCGAGCTGTTCAGCGGTGGCCATTTGGATCACTGTTGGTGCGAGATCTTGGAAGCCTTGTGGACTGAGTTCTTGTACGGTCATTCGTTTGCTGAAATCCGCTAAACCTAGGCTGGACGTGGTGCGAGTGTAGCCGTAAGTGGGCAGAACGTGGTTGGTGCCGCTGGCGTAATCGCCCATACTTTCAGGGCTGTATGCGCCGAGAAAAATGGATCCTGCGTTATCTAGTTGATCGAGCAATGCGCGGGCGTTTTCCACTTGTACTACCAAATGCTCTGGGGCGTATTGATTGCTGATTTCTACTGCTTGCGCTAAGTCTTCGGCAATAAAAATACGACTGTGAGCCAAGGCTTGCCGTGCGGTTTCAGCACGGGGTAATAGGGCAAGTTGGCGTTCGATGGCAAGTGCGGTGTTTTTTGCTAACGTTTTGCTCGGGGTAACCAAAATCACTTGGCTATCAGCACCGTGTTCCGCTTGAGAGAGCAGATCGCTGGCGACAAAATCGGGATCAGCATTTTCGTCTGCCAAGACCAGCACTTCAGAAGGGCCTGCTTGCATATCAATAGCAGCACCGTTCAGCGCTTGGCTCACTTGACGTTTGGCTTCAGTAACAAAGGCGTTGCCGGGGCCGAAAATTTTATCCACTTTCGCCACTGTTTCCGTGCCAAATGCCATTGCTACAATAGCTTGCGCGCCACCTACTGCATAAATGGTTTCTACGCCACATAAATTTGCTGTATATAAAATTTCATCGGCAATCGGCGGGGGAGAGCAAAGCACGATTTTTTTACAGCCCGCAATTTTGGCTGGAATAGCAAGCATTAACACGGTAGAAAAAAGTGGCGCTGATCCCCCCGGAATATACAATCCAACGCGATTAATCGGGCGAGTAACCACCTGACAACGCACGCCAGCCTGCGTTTCAATATCCACCGGTTGTGGAATTTGTGCTTGGTGAAAGCGTTCAATATTGGCTTTCGCATTTTGAATAGCGGTTTTGAGCGCTTCGGGTAAACGTGCTGTGGCGGCTTGAATGGCTTGTTGCGGCACAATCAGGCTGTCTAACTTCACCTTGTCGAACTTTTTACTGAGTTCAAATAACGCCTTATCACCATTACCTTGCACATTTTCACGAATAGCGTTTACTGCGTCTTTAATGCTTTTTGCGGCGGAAAGGGCTGGGCGCATTAGGGCTTGTTGTTTCTCTTGTTCTGTTAAGTTTTTCCAAATAAGCGTTTGCATAATTGTTCCTTATTTTTCCTTAAAATTTCGCAAATTTTCACCGCACTTTATGCCAGCATTTTTTCAATTGGCAGCACTAACACGGAGCTTGCGCCTTCGGCTTTGAGCTGTTCCATTGTTTCCCAGAACAGGGTTTCTTGGCTAACTGCGTGTAGTGCTACTTTGCTTTCATCGTGCGCAAGGGGCAGAATGGTTGGGTTTTCTACGCCCGGCAGTAGGGCGATAATGCGTTCGAGCTGTGCTTTAGGGGCGTGGAGCATAATGTATTTCGATTCTCCTGCCTGTTGCACGCCTTGAATGCGGGTGAGGAGTTTGTCCACAAGGGCTTGTTTTTCGTTTGATAACGGTTCTTTGCGTTGAATCAAGCAGGCGGTGGAGCGATAAATCACTTCCACTTCTTTTAAGCCGTTTGCTTCAAGGGTTGCGCCCGATGACACTAAATCACAAATAGCATCAGCTAAACCTGCAGACGGAGCAACTTCCACCGAACCATTGAGCAGGGTGCTTTTGAAGGCAACGCCTTGTTCGTTCATATAGCGTTTGAGTAAATTAGGGTAGGAGGTGGCAATGCGGCAGTTGGTGAAGTCTTGCACGCCGTTGTAAGTGCGATCGCGATCAATGGCTAAGGATAAACGGCAGCCGCCAAAATCTAAGGTGCGTAATTTTTTGTAAGCCACGCTTTCGCCTGTGGCAAGGCGACCGAGTTCTTCCTCTTCCAGCACGTTTTCGCCGATAATACCGAGATCTACAATGCCGTCAAAAATTAAGCCGGGAATATCGTCATCACGCACACGCAGAATTTCAATGGGCATATTTTCCGCATAAGCGATTAAACGTTGTTCGTTCCAGTTAATTTTTACGCCACATTGTTTGAGCAGCTCGGCGCAATCTTTGCTGAGGCGACCTTTTTTTTGTAACGCAATGCGTAATCTTGTTGTGTTTGCCATTTGTTTTTCCTTTATTAATGTTATTAAAATTAAGCTATAAAAAAACCTCTCGAAAGTTGGCTTCCGAGAGGTTTTTAGGGTTGTGATTTGCAGTACTCACTCGGAAGTCTTATCTTCCAAGCAATCGCCATCGCCCGAAAGATTATTCAGGGTGATGGTGATGATGAGTATTGCGATTAAAATTCATTTTGTGTTTCTCCAAAAAATAACTGCCTACTAATCTATGCAAAAAAACTTTTTTATGCAAGCAAAATTTTCAACTTTTTTTCGCTTTAATGAAAAGTAACACGGGGCGATGCTGCAAATCCTTGAATTCTTGCTGCCATTCGGGGCGATCTGCCAGCATTGGCTCAACCATTTTTTCGATTTGAAAACCTGCGCGAATCAGATCATTTACAATGGTAGAAAGGGTGCGATGATAGGTTTTAAAAGGTTGTTTGAACCAATTTCGATCCCGCTCCCCTTCATCACGATAATAATTTAGACGATAAGCAAGTTGTTGTTTATGCTGATCTTTTTCCCAACGCTCGCCACCTTGATAGCAAGTTACAATGGGGTGTTCTTGTGAGAAAATAAGCGTGCCGTTAGTGTTGAGCTTGGCATAAATATCCGCGAGCAGTTGGGGAAAATCCTGCACATAATGAAAGGCGAAAGAGCTGGTAATCACATCAAAATTATCATCAGGCAAGGTATTTAACTGTTCCATCGCAAGCTGGTGCAATGCAAAGTGCGGTTGTTTTTCGGCGAGATTTTTTGCTGCCTGCTGCAACATTGCTTGAGATAAATCCATTCCCACCACAAATGCTGCACCTTTTTGTAAATAAAGCTGCAAATGCTCGCCCATTCCACAACCCAGATCGAGCAGCTTTTTGCCTGTTAAATCAGGCAGTAAACTTAGCATTGTGGGTTTTTCCACAATTTCATTCAGGCTAATAGGGTTTTGACGTAATTTTTGGTAAAGCTCAAAAAAGCCTTCTTTATCGTAAACGGAGGTTTTCATTATCGTTATGGGAAAAAATTAGCACGGTTTCCCGTGCTAATGGTTGAAATTTAAGCCTATTTTAAGCGATTTAGGTTTATCTGCCAAATACCGGTAACAAGCCAAAGAGATCAGGCAGTTGAATAAAGATATTGAGCAGACCGAACAGGATAACGAAGTAAATCATTCCGTTGCCACCATAAACTTGGTAGGTTTGGTTTGGATATTTCGCGCGGCAAGCCTTGGCAAGAAGCGCAGGAATGATCACCGCCCAAATGGTCGCTGCAAGTCCTGCGTAGCCAATGGCGATCACAAAGCCATAAGGGAAAAGCAGACTTAAAATCAACGGCGGTAAGAAGGTGATTAATGCGGTTTTTGTTCTGCCTGCGCTGCTGTTATCGAATTTGAATAAATCTGCAATGTAATCAAATAAGCCAAGGGTTACGCCAAGGAATGAGCTGGCGATCGCCATATAGGCAAAGAAACGCAACATTAAGCCCACAAAATTGGTTTGGATTTGGCTATTCAAGGCTTCAAGTAATGCTGCAATGTCGCCGCCTTTTTGGATCACAGGGATAAATTCATTACGCGGCAAATTGCCCTGAATGGCAAGCTGCCATAGCATATAGATGATTAATGCGATGAATGTGCCGTAAATAATAGATTTGGTCACTTTGCTGCTATCACGATCATAATATTTCACTAAGCTCGGCACATTTTGGTGGAAACCGAAAGACACTAAACAAACTGGTAAAGCAGCAAGAGCGAATGGTAGATATTGGCTATCTTCTGTGGCTAGGCTATCAAGCAAAATATCGGTGTTTACCATTCCTAATAAATTGGTTACAGAAAGCAAAAAGGCGACTACCATTCCCGCGATTAAAACGGTACTAAAGCGATCCACAGCTTTGGTGGAAAACCACACGAAAAAGGCGAGTACTGCACAGAAAATCAGCGAGCCAGAAATGCGTCCAATTTCCACCGCACTTTGTTCGCTGCTAAATAATTGATTCAGAAAACTTTCCGTTAAACCACCGCCAGAGGTGATATAGGCATAGGTGAGAATGTACAACACAAATGCAACGGACAGTCCATTAATCACGTTCCAGCCTTTGCCGAGCAAGTCTTTCACAATGGTGTCAAAACTTGCCCCTGTGGGATAATGCAAGTTGGCTTCAAGCAGCATTAAGCCCGATATGGTCATACAAAACCACGTGTAGCAAAGGATCAAAATAGAACCGATAAACCACACGCCAGAAGTGGCAATGGGGTTTGCCAACATTCCTGCACCAATGGTGCCACCAGCGATAATCATTGCGCCGCCGAATAAGGAAGGATTTTTTTTCATAAATTCACCTATAAGTTTAATACTGGTATCGATGAACTATTATAATAGTACAAAATAAAAATACAATGGCTAAATTGCTCGTTTAACTTGGCAAAAGCAAAAAAATCAAGCTATAATTCAAGGGTTTTATTACCATTCATTAACTAGAAGGAAAGACCAAATGGGCTTAGAAATCGTTCCAGCAGGAAAAGAACTTCCTGATGATATTTATGTTGTTATTGAAATCCCAGCTAATTCAGATCCAATCAAATATGAAGTGGATAAAGAAACTGGGACATTATTCGTTGATCGCTTTATGGCAACCGCAATGTTCTACCCAGCGAACTATGGTTACATTAACCACACCTTATCTTTAGATGGCGATCCTGTTGATGTATTAGTCCCAACTCCTTATCCATTACAACCAGGTTCTGTGATCCGTTGTCGCCCAGTGGGTGTGTTAAAAATGACGGACGAATCAGGTCAAGATGCGAAAGTGATCGCTGTGCCACACACAAAATTAAGCAAAGAATACGATCACATTAAAGATGTTGGCGATTTACCAGCTTTATTAAAAGCCCAAATCCAACACTTCTTTGAAAGCTACAAAGCTCTTGAAGCAGGTAAATGGGTGAAAGTTGATGGTTGGGAAGGTGTTGAAGCCGCTCGTCAAGAGATTTTAGAGTCTTTTGAGCGCGCGAAAAAATAATTTTTCCTTTACTTTTAATACCGCCTTTTCGTAGGGCGGTATTTTTCTATGTGTAAACTTAAGGAGTGAAAATGTTAAAAACCTTGAAAAAAATCACTGCACTTTCTGTATTGGCATTAATGCTCAATGCCTGTGCGGATTCTGCGAGCATTAACCAACAGGCCGCAGCAAATTACCGCCAAACGGTGAATCAAGCACAACAGCAAGGGGCTGTGGATAGCACTTCCACCACCGCAAAACGCATTCATAAAGTCTTTAACAAAATGTACCCTTATGCGAATCAAGAAAACCACACAGGGCAACCGTTCAACTGGCAAATTACGGTGATTAAATCCGATGAGCTAAACGCGTGGGCAATGCCAGGCGGAAAAATGGCATTTTATACCGGACTAGTGAATAAATTGCAGCTCAGTGATGATGAAATCGCTACTGTAATGGGACACGAAATGGCGCACGCACTCAAAGAACACGGAAAGAAAAAAGTAAATATGGGAGCATTTACCAATGTTGTCGCACAAGTAGCTCACGTTGCACTTTCCACTCAAATTGGTTCAGAAGGTAGCGGACTTATTATCGGAATTACCAAAGACTGGGCGCTCGATAAACCTTATTCCCGCAGTGCGGAAACCGAAGCCGATGAAGTAGGCTTATTATTAATGGCAAAAGCGGGCTACAACCCAGAAGCCGCACCTAGATTATGGGAAAAAATGCAAAAAGCATCATCTGGTTCACAAGGTGTACTTGCCGCACTTTCTTCCACTCACCCAAGTGATAAAGATCGCCAACAAAATCTCCTTCGCCTAATGCCAGAGGCAGTGGCGATTTATAAAACGAGTAAGTGATTAGCAGCTGTGCTAGATAACGCCGAAAATCCCCATTTAGCTTAGAATAACCCTATAAGAAAAGGTCGTCTAAATACTCAATAAAAAACAAACTCATTAAACTGTTTATAGTGGGTTACTACCTGAATCGCTAACGGGTTGGTTAACGTAAACAAAACTCAGCCACTTATTACTTCCCATCGCTTAGCAAAGACAAACGAGGGAGGAGTGATGCAGCTGGGAAAATAACAAAATTGAGAATTTCTGGAAGCAAGCAAAACACCATTGAGACAAATTTGAGATATTCCTCAAACGAATTTTGAGTTGTCTTTAAAGAATAGTAAATAGTGTTTTAATCACAGTAATATAAAGTCTCAAATAAGGAGAACCTTTTAATAATAAAGGTTCTCTTCTTTTTCACAAATGAGGAATATCCTACTTTGTTTATTAATAAGAGAACTGGTATTCCTGATTTTTATTCAATATTATTGATTACAGTATTAAACCTTTCTCTCAAGAATTAAGGATTCGTACGTAGCAATAAATACTACTAACTTCATCAGCAAAATTATTTCTTCATCAAAGCCTCCCAACACCAAAATATTTTCCAAACCTTACTAAATATTATGTTTGTGTTGCAACTGATAGGGCAAATTCCAATACATCTAGAAATAAATCTTTTCTTGTCAAGTGGGAAGAGAATGTCCAAAAATGGAAAGAATTTGCTAGGTCACAAGGTCGTTTAACAGAGTTTGAATTTTAGGCGAAATTTTGAGTTATCTGATTTACTATAAAAGCCAGAAAATGCAGGTAAAAAATTCTTTTTGTTTAATGAAAATGAATTATCTGACACATGGTGTCAACAATACAACTAAAAAGCCAATTAATATTGAAAATATATTCAAAATAAAGATGACTACATTCAATTGCTAAATACAGAACAAGAAAAAACTTATATAGTAGAGCTATAGTTTTGATAGAGGTATATGGGAAGCGATAAGTGTATTATTGCCAGAAAAATTTAATTTTTAAATATTTGAAGTGGTTGACTTCTCAAAAGATTGATTTTGGTTTGAAATTATTGCAGAGAATATTTTCTGGATAAAATTCCAAATCAATATACAAAAACCACAATACTTTCTAAAAAAACAATCAATATTTTAATCAAGTAAATTAGATCAATGCTTTATATCAACTCGCTACCGAAATTGACCATCCACTAAATATAAGATATTTACATGGCAAACTTCATTCTTTATCTTTAGCAGATAGAGAGGCAATATGGACAAATTTTATTTCTTTGGAAGCTGATCAATGTCCAGAAATTAAGGCTATTATCTTGGTATCATAAATAAAATGGTCAGAAAAATATTGAATATGAAACGCTATTGTTGGGTGTGATCGCTGTAAGCTGGTTATTCACTTCTGCTGACAGACAGAGTAGAAAAAATTATATCAATACACGTGCTAACTTATTTTGTAATATATTAGAAATCGCATTTGAATTGTTTAAAGAATTTAATATAATTGATGATTATTATGTGATGGAGGGTATTTTATCAGCAATTCATGGCGCAGCTGTTTATTCGGAGAGCTTAGGTCATTTAAAGGAGCTTGCATTAGAGATAGACAATCAAATATTTAATAAATCTGAAGCAAAAGAAATTTACCCCAATGTTTTGGTTCGTGATTATGCACGACATATTATTGAATACTCTCTGCAAAAAGATGACTACTTACCCGATGATATTCAATTAATCAAAGCAAGAATAACGCCACCGTACAAAAGCTCTTTTCCTGAAGTAACGTATTTTCTCAATACACAAATCAAGAACAGTGTAAAACAAATCATTATTTTATTATTCAAGATAATGAGGTGATTGATAATTGGGTACAGAAGAATGAATGATGTTCCTGACATTAGTAGTTTATTGGAATTGACGATAGATGGTGAAAAATGGCTTGTTTTAGAAAGAAATGATGATTTCCGTGAGCTTCAAAAATTTGGAAAAAAAGAAACTGTGATATTCAACAGTGGTTACAAATACGTAGTTATTTAGTTAAAGAGTATTAATATTCAAAAGCAAAAACATGGCTGAAACAACAAGATGTTATGGGAAGATGGATGTCAGAAGGTAATGAATATTATGAAATTGATATTAATCAATTCTTTAATAAAAATACTTTGAGTGAATGGCAAGAAATTTCTAGATATGGAGAGCTTAAACAAGCTTCATTTAAAGTGATACCTAGTGTAGACTCCCATATTTGGGAAGCTACTTATGGTAATAATGGTATTTCATTTTATGCGCCCACCCCAATAATTTATCATGGGATGAGAATGCGAAATTGCATTAAAGATGGTTATTGGATTGACCTGTGAGATAATTTAATCTATTTTAATCCTCAGATCAATGACAAATTCCAAAAAAGTATACTAATTAGAAAGGATAAATTCTTGAGTTTTCTAAAAGATAATAAATTGGTGTAAATTAAGTATTATACTCTTGCTAATTAGGAAAATGGTTAGGCGTTGGCTGGATTATCTGCTCAAACAGTTTACCAATTTTATTGGCTCAGCCCAGTCTATTATTTTATTGTTTTCAAGATTTAAAATTGTTGGCTAGATATTCTGAATGGTCGCAATGTTAATTTCTGAACTGATGACTATTTCTTAGTCAGCTCCATTACTTACAAAAACACACCTATTCAAGTCATTGGGGATTAGCTTCATAGTCCATTAGGATGTATACACTTTTTTCACTTCCCCATCACCAAAATTGGATACGGATTCCCCTGTTCGTCCAACTCGTGACGTTCCACCGTTTGAAAGCCCATATGCTGATAAAAGCCCACCGCTTGCGGGTTTTGTTCATTGACGGTTAGGCTATTCACTCCCAATTCCGTGATGCCGTGTTGTAATAAGGTTTTGCCGATGCTTTTGCCGCGTTGTTCAGGGGCGATGAAAAGCATTTCTAATTTTGTGCCGTTGATACCCATAAAGCCGATGATTTCACCGTCTTTTTCCGCCAATAATAAATGCTCCACGCCTTTGAGGGCTTCTGGCACATAGGGGCGAATGGCGGCGATTTCTTCCTTAGATAAGAAGTGATGAGTGGCTTCCACGCTGACTTGCCAGAGATTCAGCAAGTGGTCTAAGGGCAAGGTTTCGCGGTCTGTTACGGTGATGATATTCATAGTTTGTGCTTAACTTTTCTGCGTTCAATGAATTAATTCGGGGGATTATAATGGGGTGCGTTGTGTATTGTCAGCTTATTCTTGCAAAATTTTTCAAAATCCCACCGCACTTTCCGCTATAATATCCCCCATTTTTCATCACAGTTATCGAGAATCTTATGGCTAAAATTGCAGAAAATCCGCTTGTGTTAGTTGACGGATCGTCTTATTTGTATCGTGCGTTTCACGCGTTTCCACCGCTCACCAACTCCCTTGGCGAGCCAACGGGGGCGATGTATGGCGTGTTGAATATGCTGAAAAGTTTGATTGCGCAGGTGCAGCCGAGCCATATTGCGGTGGTGTTTGATGCCAAAGGGAAAACCTTCCGTGATGAATTATTTGAGCAATATAAATCGCACCGTCCGCCGATGCCTGATGATTTGCGCAAGCAAATTCAGCCCTTGCACGCCATTATCAAAGCCCTTGGCATTCCGCTTTTATCCATTGAAGGGGTGGAAGCGGACGATGTTATCGGCACGCTTGCGGTGCAGGCTTCTCAGGCAGGCCAAAAAGTGTTGATTAGCACGGGCGATAAGGATATGGCGCAGTTGGTGGACGATAACATTATGCTCATCAACACAATGAATAACAGCCTGCTGGATCGCGAGGGCGTGATTGAAAAATATGGTATTCCGCCTGAATTGATCATTGATTATTTAGCCTTAATGGGCGACAGTGCGGACAATATCCCCGGTGTGGCTGGCGTGGGCGAAAAAACCGCGCTTGGGCTTTTGCAAGGCATTGGCAGTATGGCTGAGATTTATGCCAATTTGGAAAAGGTGGCGGAGCTGCCTATTCGTGGCGCGAAAAAATTAGGCGAAAAATTGCTTGCCGCCAAAGCTGATGCTGATTTGTCTTACATTCTTGCGACCATCAAAACCGATGTGCCCTTAGCGGTGAAGCCAGAAGAACTCACGCTTGGGCAAAATCAGCGCGATGAATTAGTGGAATATTTCGCGCGCTATGAGTTTAAGCGCTGGCTAAATGAAGTGATGGACGGCGAAAGCGGTTTAACCAAAGGGGATTTGCAAAGCGCTAAATTTGCCACGCCGACAGCACAAAATGAAACGGCGACAAAAAGTGCGGTGAAAAATTCGGTAAAAATCGACCGCACTTTGTATGAAACCGTGGATAGCCAAGCCAAGCTCGATGAATGGCTGAATAAAATTCAGCACGCCAAACTCATTGCAGTGGATACGGAAACCGATAATTTAGATGTAATGCAAGCGAACTTGGTGGGCATTTCTTTTGCCTTAGAAAATGGCGAAGCCTGCTATATCCCCCTTGATCATTTGTACGAAGTGGCGCGTGAAAGTCAATCGCAAGGGGATTTATTCGGCAGCGCAGACGCAACGGAAACCTATTTTGAACGTGTGCCTAGCCAGTTAGACAAGCAGCAATGTTTGGCAGCACTCAAGCCTTTATTGGAAAATCCGCAGATTGAAAAAGTGGGACAAAATATCAAATACGATCTCACCGTGTTCGCCAATCACGGCATTGCGCTGCAAGGCGTGCGTTTCGACACCATGTTGGAATCCTATGTGCTAAACAGCACAGGGCGACACAATATGGACGAGCTTGCCAAACGCCATTTAGATCATCAAACCATTGAATTTGAAGCCATTGCTGGCAAGGGCAAAAAGCAGCTCACTTTTGATAAAATTGCTATCGAACAAGCTAGTGAATATGCCGCGGAAGATGCGGACATCACAATGAAATTGCACCAAACTCTATGGTCAGAATTGGCACAAACGGAAAGTTTGGTGAAGTTATTTGATGACATCGAAATGCCGTTAGTGGGCGTGTTATCACGCATTGAACGCAACGGGGTGTTGGTGGACAGCCAAACCTTGCTCGCACAATCGCAAGAAATTAGCGAAAAATTGACCGCACTTGAAAGCCAAGTGCATCAGGCGGCAGGGGAAAATTTCAACCTTGCGTCCACCAAACAATTACAAGAAATCCTGTTTGAAAAGCTTGGTTTACCGATTATTGCCAAAACGCCAAAAGGCGCGCCTTCCACCAATGAAGAAGTGCTGGAAGAGTTGGCGCAACAAGGGCATATTGTGCCGAAATTGCTTATTGAACACCGTGGTTTAGCGAAGTTGAAATCCACTTATACGGACAAACTTCCGCTGATGATTAATCCACGCACGGGGCGGATTCACACCTCTTATCATCAAGCGGTAACAGCAACGGGGCGACTTTCGTCTAGCGATCCAAACTTGCAGAATATCCCTATTCGTAATGAAGAGGGACGCCGCATTCGCCAAGCCTTTATTGCGCGCGAAGGGTATAAAATTATCGCGGCGGATTATTCTCAAATCGAACTGCGCATAATGGCGCATTTATCGCAAGATCAAGGCTTGATTAGTGCATTCCAGCAAGGCAAAGATATTCACCGTTCCACCGCTGCAGAGATTTTTGGCGTGCCACTTGATGAGGTTACCAGCGAACAACGCCGCAGTGCGAAAGCCATTAACTTTGGACTTATTTATGGAATGAGCGCCTTTGGGCTTTCTCGCCAGCTTGGTATTCCCCGTGGTGATGCACAAAAATATATGGATTTGTACTTCCAACGCTACCCTGGTGTGCAAACCTTTATGACCGATATTCGCGAAAAAGCCAAACAGCAAGGCTATGTGGAAACCTTGTTCGGACGCCGTTTGTATTTGCCTGAGATTCAATCGAGCAACGCAATGCGCAGAAAAGGCGCAGAGCGTGTGGCGATCAACGCTCCAATGCAAGGCACGGCGGCGGATATTATTAAACGTGCGATGATCACCATTGACAGCGCCATTGCACAAGATCCGAATATCGCAATGATTATGCAGGTTCACGATGAATTGGTGTTTGAAGTGAACGCAGCGCAGATTGCCCATTACAGCGATCTCATTCAATCCCTAATGGAAAATGCCGCAGAGCTTGTTGTGCCGTTGATTGTGGATGTGGGCGTGGGTAATAACTGGGACGAAGCCCATTAATTCGCATTGATAAGCGTGCAATCAGAAAAACAAAGTGCGGTGAAAAATTTCCATTTTTTCCACCGCACTTATTTTTATGCGCTTTTCGCCGTTTCTTCTTCCGCTACTAACGCTACAATACGGCAGTTAGTTGGGATCGTTTGTTCATCATTGATAATAGAAATAAAGCCTTTATCATCAATGGTATAGAGCGGGACAAATTGTTTGTTGGTGGTTTTGTAATCTTGATAAGTGTAGCTATCAGTAAGATTGGTTACCTTAACGCGTGCATTTTTCGCCAGCATACTGGCTAATTTTGCGTAAGTTACATTTTTACCGAAAAGCCAGTTGGAACGGTAGTTGTCTTGAATATCATAACGTTCCGTTGGATTGTTATCATCGCTGAAACGAATGCGGTAAATGTTTTCTTTATCAAATTCGTGGCGATAATGAATTTCCGACAAGGTGTTGAGTTCTTTGTCCGTACTAATAGCGAACATATTGCCCAACCCGATAAGATCTAAATGCCCATCGGCGTGGGTGGAAACTGGGTTGCCGTAGTAAGTGCGCAACCCCAACATTCTGGCTTTCGCTACTTCGTTATAATGGCGGCTTGCCACCAATACGTCCACATTTTGATCTTTTAAGGATTTCGCAATGGCTAGCGCTACAGGGTTTGAACCAATAATCAACACGCCTTTGTACACCGATTCTTGCACATTCAACAATTTTGCAATGGTTTTTGCCCCTAAGCCTTGAATTAGCACTGTACCAATAATAATCGTGAATACTAACGGCACGAGCAATTCCACACCTTGAATTTGGGTTTCTTGCAATTTAATTGCGAACAGAGAAGAAATGGCTGCGGCGACAATCCCGCGCGGGCCAATCCAACTAATCATCAACTTTTCATTTAAGGTTAAACTTGAGCCAATAGACGAAAACCAAATAGCAAGTGGACGAGCGATAAACATTGCTACGAATAACAGCAAAATACCTGCCATTCCTACGCCGACCAAATGTGCTAAATTCACTCGTGCGGCAAGAATAATAAACAAGGTGGAAATCAGCAAAACGGTCAGGGATTCTTTAAATTCTAAAATATGATCTTTCGGGAAGCCTTTCCAGTTCGCCAACGCCACGCCTAGCACGGTAACCGTTAATAACCCTGATTCGTGGGCGAAATGGTTTGACGCAGTGAATAACAGCAAAATGTAAGCAAGCACGAACACGTTGCGCAAATATTCAGGGATCATATGGCGTTTAATCAGATTAGCCAGCAACCACGCACCAGCCATTCCAATCACGCCTGCTACGGCAATGATTTTGGCAAAGGTGCCGATTTCACTGGCTTGCCCGCCTGAAATGATGTATTCATACACCAACACCACGGCGATCGCACCGATGGGGTCAATGATAATACCTTCCCATTTGAGAATATTAGCGATGTTACTGTTGGGGCGAACGCTGCGCAACAATGGCACAATCACCGTTGGCCCAGTTACGCACACCAATGTACCGAACAGCAAGGCGATACGCCAATCCACATCAAATAGGAAATAAGTGGCAACAGAAATCACGCTGACGGTGATGAGCATTCCGAGCGAAACCAAAAGCTGTACCACCTTGCCGTGTTGTTTTATTTCGTCAAACTCCAGCGTGAGCGCCCCTTCAAAAAGAATCACGGCAACGCCAAGGGAAATAAACGGAAAGAGCAAATCGCCTAAAATCACATCGGGATTAAACAAGTTCAGCACAGGACCGACAATAATCCCAATCAGCAATAAAAATAAAATTGAGGGCTGTTTCAAATACCAAGCGAGCCATTGCGCCACAATCCCTAAGCCCACAATGGCAGATAAAATAAATGCGGTATCCATAAGTTCTCCATAAACATCAAAAGCGAGAAAAGCTCGCGTAAAAAGTGCGGTGCAAAATTCTATCATTTTTTTGACCGCACTTTGTTTTTATTCATTGCTATCGCTTAAATTATTCCGCCAGCTCCGTTTGCTCGTGCGACATTAGCTCTTGCCCCACGTCTTCTAGCAAGCTGAGATAGCGTTCATATTGACGCAACATATCGGCGATGAGTTCGTTACGTGTCATATATTGCACATCATAGCCCGTACGACCGTCAGCGAAGTAAGTCATCGGCTGGTAGGTTACGGAATGCTGAATATGCGGGAGGTTTTCATCATCAACCAACTGCGAGGCAATTTCGTGGCTTACGGATTTCACTCCATACATAAAATCACGCATTGATTCTTTCTTGATGATAAGCTCAACGCTTGGTTCGTCAGAATCCAAGGCTTGCGCCACCTCCACGTTCAAATTATGCACATTAACCAATTCTTGACGCAACTCGCGCATCGCAGGCAAAGCAGTGCGGTTAAGGAATTTTAAAATATCCTTTTCTTGCGTTTGATTAAGCATTTGCCCCAAACGCTCTCGCCATTTTTCCCCTGTCCATAACAGGCTGGTTGGGGTAACTTTGGCGGCGAAATATTTTTGATCCGCGTTCAAGCCTTTCCATAAACTCACGCACATCACCAACATTAGCATTGCAAAAGGAAGCGCGACCAATAAAGTCATTGTTTGCAACGTGCCTAAACCGCCCTCACGCATTAACACAATAGCTAATACCATCATCACCGCACCCCACATTATGGCTTGCCAACGCGGTGCGGAAAGGCTTTTATCGCGCGATGCCATATTATTCAGCACATAAATGCCGGAATCTGCTGACGTGATGAAAAAGAGTGAAATAATCACTAAGGCTAAGGTGCCAGTAAGGGCAGAGAGCGGTAAATAATCTAAGAATTTAAACAATAATTTTTCTGGCGCAGAAGTAAATTCGTGCAATGCGCCGTTGGCAACGTTTAATTCTAACCAAATCGCACTGTCACCGAACACGGTAAACCATAGAATACTGAATAAACTTGGCACGGCTAGCACGCCGAAGATAAATTCACGAATGGTGCGACCACGGGAAATACGCGCGATAAACAAGCCCACAAACGGCGCCCAAGAACACCACCACGCCCAATAAAGCACCGTCCAGCCCGTAAACCACGAGGTGTTTTCTGTTTCGTAAGCATAGGTTTTAAAACTTAAACGCACTAAATTGCTTAAATAAATACCAATGTTATCGCTGAATGTGGTTAATAAGTAAAGCGTTGGGCCTGTAACTAAAATAAACAGCATCAAGGTTAAGGCTAAACCTAGATTGATTTCGCTGAGTAATTTCACCCCTTTGCCCACCCCTGAAATGGCGGAAAACACAGCAATGGACATCACCACAACGATGATAATAGTTTGTAAGCCGAAGCTATTTTCTTGCACCACGCCAAGTTCCGTTAGCCCCGCACCAAGCTGCGCAGCCCCAAAACCAAGGGTGGTGATAATCCCGAATAGGGTGGCGACTAACGCCATAATATCAATCACATCGCCAATCTTGCCGTTAATACGATCTTTCAATAAAGGATAAAAGCAAGAACGCAACGCCAACGGCAATTTATAGCGGAAGCCAAAATAAGCGAGTGCTAAGGCGATCACCCCATACACTGCCCAAGCGTGAATGCCCCAGTGGAAAAAGGTGTGCAACAAGGCTTCTTGCTGTTTATGTTCGGGCGATCCTGTGGTGATGGCGGAAAAATAATGGGTGAGCGGTTCAGCCACGCCGAAGAACATTAACCCTACCCCCATTCCTGCAGCGAACAGCATTGCCAACCAAGAAAGGAAAGAAAATTCAGGTTCTTCTTCATTCGTTCCGAGCTTAATGTTACCCAAGCTACTAACCGACAACACAAATAAGAAACAAAGAAAAATGGAAAAGGCTAAAATATAAAACCAGCTAAAATTCGCAAACACGCCCGCTTTCGCCCAGTTTAAAAGTGCGGTGGTTTTTTCTGGTAAAATTAACGTTGCAGTGAGCAACAAAATAACCAGTAATAAAGTTGCCCCTATAACAAAGGGGTTAAACGATGATCTTTTATGAATAAAAGCAGAAAAAGACACAACAATGATTCTCCTTTAAGTTAATGTTTTGTGCACATATCAATCTCAACAAATAAATTGAAATAGCCGCTAAATAGCTCGCTTAAATAAAGAATACAAAACAAATTGATGAATGAAATTGCTTCAAATTTGAGCTAAAAAAGACGTTCATTACACCTTTCTTAGCAATAAACGTTTATGCAACGCATTGAGTTGTACATCACAGTACAAAAAGACGAAAAAATCATACTTTCTCGATATGAAATTCTCAAAAACAGATAGATTATAGCATAAAATATCGAGGATTGACAGGCCTTATTATTTTCACTTATATATCAATAAGATAACTATAAATTTATCAAAGAAATGTATAAGAAGAAGTTTTGCTTTTTTTCTTGACCTTACCCTAAGGGTAAGGTTTATTATTTTGGCTCATTTAATCATACAAAAATAAGGTACTCACAATGAAAAAAGCACTATTGATTTTAATCGGTTTAGTTTCTAGCACTGCGATGGCTGAAATGCAACATCATCACACTGCACATCAACCTAATGCAATGCAAAGTGAATTAATGGCAAGTATGTCTGCAATGCACGCGGATATGGAAAAAGGAATGCAATATCAAGATGCTGATGTCGCGTTCGCGGCCAGTATGCTGCCACATCACGAAGGTGCTGTGAAAATGGCTGAGATAGAATTGAAATATGGCAAAGATCCTGAGTTACGTCAGCTAGCAGAAAATATCATCAAAGCACAACAGAGTGAAATCCAATTTATGCAACAGTGGTTGGAAAAACATCAGGCTAAACCATAATGCTGAAATAACGCCCTCAACTCAAGGGCGTTATTACTTTTCTAATTCCCCAAATATGAATTAAATTCTCGATCACTGTCGCAAAACGCAAACAAAGTTTACTTTCCTTCTTCCCTTTCTTTTAAGCTACTCCTCTATTTTGCCAATTTCTAAAATATCAATGCTAAAAAACGAGATCTTACTCCGCTTATTACAAGTGCCAAAACTTGGCGCGAATACAATTCAAAAAATACTGGCTGAAATTAGCCCTGAACAGCTTTTAGACTATGACTCGATTGCTTTCAAACAAATGGGGTGGGCGGGAAAACAAATTCAGCGCTGGTTTAATCCTGAGCGTAAATTTATCGATCCTGCGTTAGATTGGGCGCAAAGTGCGGGCAATTTTTTGCTTAATTTTACTGAGCAAGATTATCCTTATTTGTTAAAACAAATTCCGTCAGCGCCGCCGCTGTTATTTTTACAAGGAAATTTAACCGCACTTTCGCAGCCACAAATTGCCATTGTGGGCAGCCGTTATTGCTCTAATTATGGGGAATATTGGGCGAAGTTTTTTGCCCAAGAATTAAATCAGGCAGGTTTTGTCATTACCAGTGGCTTGGCGCTAGGCATTGACGGCTTTTGTCATCAAGCAGTGGTAGCGCAAAAAGGGCAGACTATTGCCGTATTAGGCAGTGGACTGAATGCGGTTTATCCCTCTAAACACCGTGGTTTAGCGCAACAAATTATTGAGAATAATGGGGCATTGGTTTCTGAATTTTTGCCCAACCAACCGCCCGTGGCAGAAAATTTTCCACGCCGCAATCGTATTATCAGCGGACTTTCTCTTGGCACATTGATCATCGAAGCCACAGAACGAAGTGGCTCATTAATCACTGCACGCTACGCCCTTGAGCAAAACCGAGAAATCTTTGCGCTCCCCGGTAATATCCAAAATGGCTTTAGTGAAGGCTGCCATAAATTGATTAAACAAGGCGCTACACTGGTGGAAAACGTGCAGGATATTGTGGATAATCTGCCGAATTATGGCTATTCCACATCATTTTATGCACAGCCAAAACAGCAAGCGCTCCCATTTGATCCAGCTAGTTCCCAAACTAAAAGAGTTACCCCACAACAAGCTGAGCCGCCAAGCCACCCCGAACTTTACGCCCAACTTAGCCATATTGCCATCAGCCTTGACGAGCTTTCCGCCCGCTTATCTTTGCCCATTGATGCACTACTTACACAATTATTAAGTTTGGAATTGCAAGGTTTGGTGGTGAGCGAAAATGGCTTATATCGAAGGAGTTAAAGAAGTATTATTCGCCCAGCAAATATTGATACAACCGATAACTCACTTGCCCGGTGGTTTTTTCTTTTAATATTTGCCAATTATCAGGCAGGCTTAGAGTTTTGTTTTTTTCCGTTTCCACATAAATTAGCGCATTGGGCTTAAGCCAATTAAATTTAATCAGCAAATCAACGGCTTGCTGTGCGAGATCAAAATGAAAAGGCGGATCGAGAAACACCAAGTCAAACACGGGTTCTTGCTCTGGTTGCTGTAAATAATGCAAGCTATCTTGGTTAATCACACGTCCTTGCTGTGGCGTACATTTTAGCTGTTGTAGATTTTGCGTGAGTTGCTTTGCCACCTGCTTATTGAGTTCTAAAAAGGTTACTTGCTTAGCTTGGCGTGAAAGGGCTTCTAACCCCAATGAACCACTGCCAGCAAAACAATCTAAACAAGTCGCGTCCACAATATAAGGCATCAGCCAGTTAAATAGCGTTTCTTTCACCCGATCACCTGTTGGACGCAAGCCTTCCGCATTCAGCACAGGCAATTTCCGCCCACGCCAAAGCCCCGCAATAATACGGACTTCACCTTTTGCCAGATTAGTATGTTGCTTGCGTGTCGCAGGATTTTTTTTCATAGGGATTCGCCAAATTATGATAAACTATGCAAACTTTTCGCTGAACTTAATGCCCATTTTCAGCCGACTTTTGCATTCGGTAACAGAATAAAATTAGGTGGCATAGTTTAGTATAAAATTCAGAAAATCAGTAATTTTTTCATAATAGCGAGTAATTTATGGCAGAAAAAAATAAAAAAGGTGGTTTTTGGTCTTGGTTTGGATTAGGAAAAAAGAAAGAAGAAACATCGAACCAAGCTGAGGTACAAGAAACAGAAACTGTAGAGCAAACAGACCTTCCGCAAGAACAAAGTGCGGTGGAAAATTCTGACGTTTTAGCACAAGAAACAGAAATTGTAGAGCAAGCCGAGCTTCCGCAAGAGCCAAGTGCGGTGGAAAATCCAGAAGTTTTAGTACAAGAAACAGAGATCGCCGAGCAAACAGAACTACCGCAAGAACCAAGTGCGGTAGAAAATCCAGAAGTTTTAGTGCAAGAAACAGAAATCACCGAGCAAACGGAACTTCCGCAAGAGCAAAGAGCGGTAGAAAATACTGATGTTTTAGCGCAAGAAACAGAAATTACCGAGCAAGCAGAGCTTCCGCAAGAACCAAGTGCGGTGGAAAATCCAGAAGTTTTAGTGCAAGAAACAGAAATCATAGAGCAAGCAGAACTTCCGCAAGAACCAAGCTCGGTGGAAAATCCCGAAGTTTTAGCACAAGAAACAGAAATTGTAGAGCAAACAGAACTTCCGCAAGAATTAAGTGCGGCAGAAAATCCAGAAGTTTCAACGCAAGAAAAACCAAGCGAAGGCGGCTTTTTTAGCCGTTTGGTGAGAGGTTTAATTCGTACCAAACAAAATATCGGTTCGAGCTTTTTCGGGCTATTTTCGGGCAAAAAAATTGATGATGATCTGTTTGAAGAATTAGAAGAACAGTTGCTCATCGCTGATATTGGTATGCCAACAACTACGAAAATTATCAATAACTTAACGCAGCACGCCAGCCGCAAGCAGCTAAAAGATGCGGATTTACTGTATCAACAATTAAAATTAGAACTCGCAGAGATTATCAAGCCTGTGGCGCAGCCTTTAGAAATTGATACCAGCAAAAAGCCTTATGTGATTTTGATGGTGGGCGTCAATGGCGTAGGGAAAACCACCACCATTGGTAAACTCGCACGCCAATTCCAAATGCAAGGTAAATCGGTGATGTTGGCGGCTGGCGATACTTTCCGTGCCGCCGCGGTGGAGCAGCTTCAAGTGTGGGGAGAGCGTAATAATATTCCTGTGGTGGCACAAAGCACGGGAGCAGATTCTGCTTCGGTGATCTATGATGCAATGCAATCGGCGGCTGCGCGTAATATTGATATTTTGATTGCCGATACCGCAGGGCGTCTGCAAAATAAAAATAATTTAATGGACGAGCTGAAAAAAATCGTTCGTGTAATGAAAAAATACGATGAAACTGCGCCGCACGAAATTATGCTTACCCTTGATGCGGGCACTGGGCAAAACGCCATTAGCCAAGCCAAATTATTCAATGAAGCAGTGGGCTTAACAGGAATTAGCTTAACCAAATTAGACGGCACAGCCAAAGGCGGCGTGATTTTCGCCATCGCCGATCAATTCAAATTACCGATTCGTTATATTGGTATCGGCGAAAAAATTGAAGATCTGCGTCCATTCCAAGCAGAAGAATTTATTGAGGCGTTGTTTAATACTGAAACAGAACATCATTAACTAAAAAAAATCGGAAAGTTACCTTTCCGATTTTTTATTTTAACTTTCATAAGTAATTCAAACTTACTTCTCTTTCCCCAAAAACTCCACCGCGGTATCCGGGAAATCGGTGAAAATGCCTGTTGCGCCGGCTTGGTTTAATAGGGCATCGTACATTTGGTTTACGTTAGTAAAAAATGTTGGTAAGGCATCTTTGCGTACGGTGTAAGGGTGTAATTCCATATTGTATTTTTTCAATTCTTGCACAAGTGGGGTGTAAACCACTTTGTCTTTTGTAGATTGATCTTTATCGATCAACATATACCAACCCGGCCCTACGCCGTCTGCATATTTTGCTACTTCTGCCATTGCGCCATCTTTGAACATCCAGCCATAATCATAGTTTACCCATTCACCCTGCGGATTTTTTTCTTCCGTTTCGTGCCAATCGGTGTAAGCCACAAGTTGAACTAATTTCAGATCCATACCTAATTGTGGCAACAATTCTGTTTTGATGCGTTTAAGTTCATTAAAATCAAAGGTTTGCAAATAAACGCGGTCAGATTTTTGGATATAACCATATTTTTTCAGCACTTCTAAGGTCGCTTTAGCAATGTCCTTACCTTCTTTATGGTGTAGCCAAGGCGCTTTGATTTCAGGATAAATCCCAATTTTTTTCCCTGTGGATTTTTCTAGCCCTTGAATAAATTCAATTTCATCTTCAAAAGTGTGAATTTTGAAATGGGATTTCCACATTGGAAAACGATCTGGATAAACCTGAACTTGTTTGCCATCTTTCACTTCAAAATTTTCTGTCATATTCAAAGATTGAATTTCTGCAAGGGTGAAATCTACCACATAATAACGTCCGTCTTCCCGTTTACGGTCTGGGAATTTTTTGGCAACATCCGTTAATCCATCTAAGAAATGGTCGTGAATGACAATAAGATGATCGTCTTTTGTCATCACTAAATCTTGCTCTAAATAATCCGCTTTTTGTCCAAAGGCAAGGGCTTTACTTTCTAGCGTATGCTCGGGTAAGTAACCACTTGCACCACGGTGAGCGATAACAAGTTTTTCATTATTATTCATTGTTGGCATTGCGTTTGCTGCTTGCACACAAGTGAACGCTAAGGTGGATAAGGCAACAACTTGAGCTAATTTTTTTAATTTGAATGTCATAAGAACTCCTTTTATTAAAGTGCGGTGATTTTTCACCAAATTTTTGCGAATAAAAAAGGAAGGGCATTGCTGCACTTCCTTTCTAATTATTCACTATTTACCGTAGTGATCGCCTAATGTGGCTTTATGTTTTGCTTCTTGAATAGTTACGATTAAGAGTAACAATACTGCCAAGATACCGCCAGTGATCATTACATAGAAACCACCGTCCCAGCCGTAGTATTCCGCAGCCCAACCCACAACGGCTGAAGCGGAAACGGTACCACCGAGATAACCAAATAAGCCTGTGAAACCTGCTGCTGTACCTGCGGCTTTCTTCGGTGCAAGTTCAAGAGCGTGTAAACCAATCAACATTACTGGACCATAAATTAAGAAACCGATAGTGGTCATTAAGATAAAGTCAGTTAATTGATATGGGTTTTCATACCAAGCTTTGCCTGCATATTGCGCAAGTTCAGATTCTGGTGTTGCTGGGTTTAACCATAATGCTACTACCGCAATGGTGGTTAAGATCATAAAGATGAAACCAGTTAAACCACGTTTACCTTTAAATAAGTGATCGGATACCCAACCACAGATAAGCGTTCCTGGAATCGCCGCTAATTCATAAATGGTATAAGCCCACGCTGTACCTTTGATATTGAAGTGTTTTACTTCACCCAAATACACTGGCGACCATTTTAATACACCATAACGAATGAGATAAACGAACACGTTAGCAATGGCGATGTACCATAACAATTTGTTTTTTAAGACATAAGTAACGAAAATATCTTTGGTGCTGAGATCGTTTTCGTAGGTTTTTTCGTTGTAATCATCTGGGTAATCATTACGCCATTTTTCAATGGCTGGTAAACCGCAAGATTGTGGTGTATCTTTCATTACAAAGAATACAGGGATCGCCGCAAGCATTGCCGCAATACCTGGATAGTAAAGCGCTTGTTGCCATACATCTTTTGCGGTGGCTTGCACGCCGTGTTCACTGAAATAAATCGCACTGGCTAATAACACCATTGCGCCCGGCACCATTCCCCCGAGATTGTGTGCGGTATTCCAGATAGACACGATTGTTCCGCGTTCATTTTTTGACCACCAGTGTACCATTGTACGTCCGCACGGTGGCCACCCCATACCTTGGAACCAACCATTAAGGAAAATCATCACAAACATCACTAAAATGCCTGATGTCGCCCAAGGCATTAAGCCCATTAGGGTCATACATAAACCTGACAGCAACAAACCACAAGGCAAGAAAACTTTCGGATTTGAGCGGTCAGAAATACTCGCCATAAAGAATTTTGATAAGCCATAGGCTAAACCTGCACCAGTCCCGATAATACCCAGTTCAGCTTTGTTATAAAGCCCTGCTTCAATCAACCCTTTTTGTGCTAAATCGAAATTGGCACGCACGAAATAATACGCGGCGTAACCAAAGAAGATCCCTGCAAACACTTGCCAACGTAAGCGTTTATAAGTGGAATCAATTTTCTCTTTTGGCAGCTCCGCAATATGGGGAGCTGGTTTAAACGGTCCAAACATAGAAATTCTCCAAGTTGTTATTTTTTATAGATGAAAGACGTTCTTTTACGAACATTTCCAACATATCATAGCGAGAAAATAAAAAACGAAAAGCAGATAAAGTTTAAGATGTGATGTTTATCACAAAAAAATAACAAAAACTTTTCAATGACGGATAAATAGTGATCTACCTCACATAATTTAATACAAATTCGCTCATTTTATTTTCTAAAACGAACATTTATCGTATGATAGAGCTGTTAATCTTATCTTTTTATTTACAAATTTAATGTGGGGGAAAAGCGATGAAAAAATCACCGCACTTTTATCAAAATGCACAGGACTTTTCGCCTATTAATACAGACGTAATCATCATTGGCGGCGGGGCTACGGGTGCAGGTATTGCACGAGATTGTGCGTTGCGTGGCATTAATTGTGTGTTATTGGAACGCCGTGATATTGCCACAGGGGCAACGGGGCGTAACCACGGGCTGTTGCACAGTGGCGCCCGTTATGCGGTGAATGATGAAGAATCTGCGCGCGAATGTATCCAAGAAAATCTCATTTTAAAAAATATCGCGCGCCATTGTATTGAAGACACCAAAGGGCTATTTATCACGCTGCCTGAAGATGATTTGGCCTATCAAAAAACCTTTCTTACCGCTTGCGATAATGCTGGTATTGAAGCGGTGGCGATTGAACCTGATTTAGCCAGACGCTTAGAGCCTTCGGTCAATCCGAATTTAGTGGGCGCGGTGGTGGTGCCTGACGGTGCTATCGATCCGTTTCGCTTAACCGCGGCAAATATGCTTGATGCCAGTGAAAATGGGGCGAAAATTTTTACCTATTGCGAAGTAAAAGGGCTAATCCGCGAGGGCGATCGCGTAATTGGAACAAAAGTTTACGATCATAAAAATAAAGTAGAACGTTTGTTTTTCGCTCCTGTTGTGGTGAATGCTGGCGGAATTTGGGGACAAGGTATTGCCGAATATGCGGATCTTAAAATCCGAATGTTCCCCGCTAAAGGGGCGTTGCTGATTATGGGGCATCGCATTAATAATTTGGTGATTAACCGTTGTCGCAAGCCTGCCGATGCGGATATTCTCGTGCCAGGGGATACCATTTGTGTGATCGGCACAACCTCGAGCCGTATTCCTTATGATCAAATTGATAATATGGTGGTAACGCCAGAAGAAGTGGATATTTTATTCCGTGAAGGGGAAAAACTCGCCCCTTCCCTACGTCATACCCGCGTGCTGCGTGCTTATGCTGGGGTACGCCCACTGGTTGCCACTGATGATGATCCCTCAGGGCGAAATGTGAGCCGTGGCATTGTGTTGCTGGATCACGCTGAGCGTGATGGTTTAGAGGGCTTCGTTACCATCACAGGTGGGAAATTAATGACCTATCGCCTAATGGCGGAATGGGCAACAGATTTGGTGTGCAAAAAACTCAATAAATCCGCCACTTGTACCACCGCGAGCCAACCTTTACCGGGTTCAGGCGCAACACAAGAAGAAACCTACAAACAAATTATTTCACTGCCAACACCAATTAAAATTTCTGCGGTATATCGCCACGGCCAGCGCGCCACCAAATTGCTCGATCAAGAACGCTTAGATCGTTCCTTGGTTTGTGAATGTGAAGCGGTGAGCGCAGGGGAAATTCGTTATGCCGTTGATGAACTCAAGGTGAATAATTTGGTGGATTTACGCCGCCGTACCCGTGTAGGAATGGGAACCTGCCAAGCGGAACTTTGCGCCTGTCGTGCAGCAGGCTTAATGGCACGCTTTAATGTTGCCACACCACGCCAATCCACCACTCAACTAGCATCTTTTATGGAAGAACGTTGGCGCGGCATTCAGCCTATTGCGTGGGGAGAAGCGGTGCGCGAAGCAGAGTTTACCAGCTGGATTTATTACAGTTTACTCGGTTTAAATGATGTTAAACCACTTGATGAACAAGCCACACAGGGGACAGATAGCAATGAAATTTGATGTAATTATTATCGGCGGTGGCTTAGCAGGCTTAACCTGCGCCATTGCGCTGCAACAACAAGGCAAACAGTGCGCAATTGTCAATAATGGGCAAGCGGCAATGGATTTTTCCTCTGGCTCATTAGATTTACTTAGTCAGCTACCAAACGGAAGTGATGTGGAAAAAAGTGCGGCAGAAAATAGTGCGGTGGAAAATTTCGCTGAAATTTACCCGCACTTTGCCAAGCTGCTGCCGCACCACCCTTATACATTGTTAGGCAAAGAACAGGTACTCGCCAAGGCCGAGCGCTTTGAGCAATTAGCCCAATCACTCAATTTGGATCTGCTTGGTTCAAGCAAAGAAAATCATTTCCGTGTTACCCCACTGGGTGGCTTGCGCCGTACTTGGTTATCTGCCAACAGCGTGCCAACCTTGCCGTTATCACAAATGGAATTTCCCCATAAACGCATTGCGGTGCTAGGCATTGAAGGCTATCACGATTTCCAGCCGCAATTATTGGCGGATAACCTAAAACAAAATCCGCAATTTGCCCATTGCGAAGTTAAAATCGGCTACCTGCATATTCCACAGCTAGACCAACTGCGCAACAACGCACGGGAATTTCGTAGCGTCAATATTTCCCAAGTACTGGAGCATAAACTGGCGTTCGGCGAGTTAGTGCGAGAGATCCAACAAGCCGCAGGAAACGCAAGTGCGGTGTTTTTACCCGCCTGTTTTGGAATGAGCGACAATCATTTCTTCAACAGCCTCAAACAGGCGACAGGGCTAAATTTATTTGAACTACCAACACTACCGCCTTCTTTACTGGGAATGCGTCAGCGAAAAGCCCTGCGAGATCATTTTGAAAAGTTGGGCGGTGTAATGCTCAATGGCGACAAAGCCTTGCGTGCAGAAATTGTCGATCACCAAGTGAAAGCCCTTTACACGCAATTACATCAAGATGATGCGCTTTATGCTGAGCATTTTGTGCTGGCTTCGGGGCATTATTTTAGCTCAGGCATTGTGGCCGATTTCGATCGCATTTTAGAGCCGATTTTTGATTTAGATATTATCGGCTATGGCGATTTTGACAATGACAAGCGCCTTTCTTGGACGAAAGATCGTTTCTCTGCACCACAGCCTTATCAAAGTGCGGGGGTAAAAATTAACGAAAAATGCCAAGTACAAAAGCGCGGTGAGATTTTAACTAATTTATACGCCGTAGGCTCGGTTATTGGCGGTTACAATAATTTAGAACTCGGTTGTAGCTCCGGCGTAGCGGTAGTTACCGCGCTCACCGTGGCAGAACAGATTCTTGCAGGGGGCAAATAATGAACATTCAACAATTAATCGAAAACGCAAAACAAAACGCCACCTTGCCACCAAGCCATCAATATGTGGATAACAGTTTTGAAAGCTGCATAAAATGTACGGCTTGTACGGCGGTTTGCCCCGTATCAAAACAAAACCCGCTCTACCCCGGCCCAAAACAAGCTGGCCCAGATGGGGAACGTTTTCGCCTAAAAAGTGCCGTCTTTTATGATGAAGCACTGAAATATTGCACCAACTGCAAACGCTGTGAAGTGGCTTGTCCTTCTGATGTAAAAATTGGGGATTTGATCGTTCGTGCGCGTAATAACCATTTGAAAGAGCAGAAAAAATCGCTCATTCATAAATTACGCGATGCGGTGCTAAGTAACACCGACATAATGGGCAAACTCAACACGCCTTTTGCCCCAGTGGTGAACACCATTACAGGCTTGAAAGCGACAAAATTCCTACTGGAAAAAACCTTGCAAGTTAGCCAGCATCGCAGCCTGCCGAAATATTCCTTCGGCTCATTCCGTCAATGGTATAAAAATAATGCCCTTGAGCGTCAGCTTTATTACAAAGACAAAGTGGCGTACTATCACGGTTGTTATGTGAATTATAATAATCCACAACTCGGTAAGGATTTAATCAAAGTTTTCAACGCCTTAGATATTGGCGTAATGTTGCTAGAGAAAGAAAAATGTTGCGGCTTGCCATTAAGCGTGAACGGATTTCCAAAACGTGCTAGACAACTCGCCGAATTTAACCTTGCTCAGCTAAAAAATACCATTATTAATCAAGAGCTTGATGTGGTTGGCACCTCATCTAGCTGTACAATGAATTTGCGTGATGAATATCATCATATTTTAGGTATGGATAACGCCAAAGTGCGTCCGCATATCAATATTGTAACCAAATATTTATATCAGCTATTCCAACGCCAAAATTCACCGCAGTTTAAATCAATGCCGTTAAAAGTGGCGTATCACACCGCTTGCCACGTTGATAAAGCAGGTTGGGCGCCTTATACGCTTGTGCTACTAAAACTGATTCCTGATTTAGAGGTGGTAATGCTACCAAGTCAATGTTGTGGTATCGCAGGCACTTACGGCTTTAAAGCAGAAAACTATGAAGTTTCTCAAGCCATTGGTAAAACCCTGTTTGAGCATATTGAAGAAGGCCAATTTGATTTTGTGATTTCAGAGTGCGAAACCTGCAAATGGCAAATTGATATGTCCACCAGCCTAACCTGCCTGCACCCGATCACGTTGTTGGCGAAGGCGATTTAATCTTCACGCCAGTGATAAAAAAATTGGGCTAATTGCCCAATTTTTTATTCACAAATATGCACTAACGTATTACTTGCTTCTAACAGCTGAATAATGCTCTCTGACGGTGGGGTATCGGTAAACAAATGGCTCAGCTCGGTGAGTGATCCCAAACATACCATTGCGCGGCGGTTAAACTTGGAATGATCCGTTGCTAAAATAGTGCTACGCGAGCTTTCCATAATCGCACGTTTTACCTGCACTTCGTGATAATCATAGTCCAACAATGTGCCATCGCTATCAATGGCGCTAATGCCGAGAATACCAAAATCTAAGCGGAATTGTTTGATAAACGCCACTGTGGCTTCACCGATAATGCCGCCGTCTTGACGTAGCGATCCGCCCGCCATTGTGATGTCAAAACTTTTATTTTGCATCAGAATATAAGCGGCGTTCAGATTGTTGGTTACAATGCGTAAATTTTTGTGATTTAACAAGGCATTCGCCACCGCTTCAGGGGTTGTGCCGATGTCCATAAATAACGATGAACCATTGGGAATAATTTTCGCCACTTCTTCGGCAATGCGTCTTTTCTCTGTTGAAAAGAAGTGCTTACGTTCCACATAATCAGAATTTTCTGATGTGGAAGGGGAAGCCGCACCACCGTGATGACGGCTGATTAAATTATTTTCTGCCAGTTCATTCAAATCGCGACGAATGGTCTGTGGACTAACCCCAAGCAGGCTAACTAAATCTTCCGTGCTTAAATAACCATTCTGTTTCACCAGCGAAATGATCTTTTTATGACGAAGGGATTGTTTCATTGCTTCTTCCTGATGTTGTGTTTATTTTTAAATTGTTTTTTGTGGCTTGGCAAACAAGATTTTTACCCCAGCTAATACAACGCCCGTTAATAAGCCCGTGATGTGCGCAGTGTTTCCCATAGAAACGCCAATCAAGGGGCTAACAAAACCAAAGGCGATACCAACAACAAGCATTGTAAAAAAGCCTTGCGGTAAATGAAAGGGGTGCTGACGACTAAATTTATCCAATACCAGAACATAGCCTAGCACCGCATACACCACGCCAGATAAGCCAAAAAATGCTGGCCCTGATGCCATATTTTGCGCAAAACCACTGATAAACGCAGAAAGCAGATACAGCAACACCAGCGTTACTGTGCCAAATTTCTGTTCAATTTTCCCAGCGAAAATCCACCACCACACTAAATTAAAGGTAATATGCCAAGGGGAAAGGTGGACAAGGCTATGCGTGAAATAGCGCCAGAGCTCGGATTGCTCCGCATAGCTCTCTGGATAATGGGTAGCTAGCAAAATGTCTTGGTTAAAACCAAGTAGCTGAAAAAGGTAAATAATCAGGCAAAGTGCGGTTAAAAAAACGGTGAATTTTTGTTGTTTCCACTGGGAAAAATGAGGAAATTTCCACCGCACTTTATTTTCATCAACTTGTTCAATTTTGCCTGTTTCCCAGCTGGCTTGTTGATACATCGCATCAAAAGGACGGCGCAGAAACTCATCGCGTTCTTGCTCTATTTGGTTTAATAATGGACAATCTTCTGCCACATACACCGCAAGCATAATGCCATATTTTGTTTGCTCCTCTCTTACTTCAAGCGGAACTTGATATTTCTGTGCAATATAATCACGAAAGTAAAAAGCAAAATTACTGATTTCACTACCAAATAGACGCTTCATTTGTTATATTCCTTTCTCCTGAAAAATTGAATAAATGATTGATATGAACAAACAAAAAATGCCCACTGGCTTTAGCCCTTTCGCTTGGGCGCTCGCTATTTTTTGCCTGCCTATTTTGCTTTGGCCCTTGGCGCTACTTATCTCGCCAAATTTACTAAAAAACCCCAGTTTAAGTGATTTGCAAACCACCTTGATGTCGATTTTTTTCTGGGTTTATCCTTTTATTTTAGGCATTAGTGCAAGAATACTTTACCTCATTCATCAACGCAATGCCCAACAAGGCAAAGCCTTGCTTATCCTAAGTGCGGTGATTTTTTACGCTATTTTAGGCTATGTGACAATGGTGGGATTTCGGGTTGCATAGGCGTTAATTGTTTACGCATTTTTTCTGCCATTGCTTTTACCTTTTCTTGTTGCTCTGGGGGCAATTCTGCCATTAGCGTT
Source organism: Avibacterium gallinarum (assembly GCF_002921135.1). Taxonomy (GTDB): domain Bacteria; phylum Pseudomonadota; class Gammaproteobacteria; order Enterobacterales; family Pasteurellaceae; genus Avibacterium; species Avibacterium gallinarum. The sequence continues at coordinate 87,100 of NZ_PQVJ01000031.1, forward strand.
CTAAAATCTATGCTCATATTCCACCGCACTGATTCTTAAATAGGTAAGAAAGGCGAACCCTGTTCGCCTACTCGTTATAAAATAATGTCTAGTTCGTTGTAAGCGCGTTGCACTTTTTGCAAGGCTTTTTCCACACTTTCATCGCGAGCGAGCACCACACCCATTCGGCGATGACCTTGTACTTCCCCCTTACCAAATAAACGAATATCCGTATTGGGTTCAGCCAACACCTTTTCTAAACCTGCAAATTGTACTTGGTTGGAATGGCCTTCCACCACAATAGCTTTAGAGGCCGCTGGGCTAATGAGATTAATTTGCGGAATGGGCAAACCCAAAATCGCACGGGCGTGCAAGGCAAACTCAGACAGCTCTTGCGAGATAAGGGTAACCATTCCTGTATCGTGCGGACGCGGTGAAACTTCATTAAAAATCACATCGTCCCCCGCCACAAACATTTCCACGCCAAAAATCCCACGTCCGCCAAGTGCGGTGGTAATTTTTTCCGCAATTTGCTGCGCTTTGGCTAATGCCGCCGCTGACATTGCTTGTGGCTGCCAAGATTCACGATAATCGCCGTTTTCTTGACGATGACCAATCGGTGCAAGGAACGAAGTGCCCCCAATATGGCGAACAGTAAGCAAGGTGATTTCATAATCAAATTTGACAAAACCTTCCACAATCACACGCCCAGCTCCCGCGCGTCCACCTTGTTGGGCATAATCCCACGCGGCTTGTAGCTGATCAAACGATTTCACGATACTTTGCCCGTGTCCTGAAGAAGACATAATCGGCTTCACCACACAAGGAATGCCAATTTTTTCCACCGCACTTTGAAAATCTGCAAAGTTATCCACAAATTGATAAGGCGAAGTCGGCAGCCCTAACTCTTCCGCTGCCAAACGGCGAATGCCTTCGCGGTTCATTGTTAAGCGTGTGGCTTTCGCCGTAGGCACAACATTAAAGCCCGCTTGTTCTAATTCCACCAAGGTTTCTGTGGCAATCGCTTCCACTTCTGGCACGATATAATCAGGTTGTTCTTTTTCAACCAAGGCTTTCAATGCCTCGCCATCAAGCATTGAAATGGTATAAGCACGGTGTGCCACTTGCTGCGCTGGCGCATTTTCATAACGATCCACCGCAATCACTTCCACACCTAAGCGTTGCAATTCAATTACCACTTCTTTACCCAGCTCACCAGAACCTAACATCATCACTTTGGTGGCTTTTGGTGTCAGTGCAGTACCTAATGTTGTCATTGTGTTTTCCTTCTATCAGTGAGAATTTACTGTGCTAACAAACTTTCATCGAGTAGCAAATCTTCATTTTTGTTTACGCCTACGCCGCGTTCAAGAATGTGTTGCGCGATTTGATGGGCTTCGGGCAGGGAATGTTCGGTGTAAGTACCGCATTGATATTCGTTTAATTCTGGAATCTCTTTTTGATCTTGCACTTGTAAAATATCTTTCATTGAGGCGAGCCACGCCTGTGCCACTTGTTGTTCGTTTGGTGTGCCGATGAGAGACATATAAAATCCAGTGCGGCAACCCATTGGTGAAATATCAATAATTTCTACATTTTCGCTGTTTAAGTGATCGCGCATAAAGCCAGCGAAAAGGTGTTCCAAGGTGTGAATGCCCTTTGGTGGCAGAATTTCTTTGTTTGGGATACAAAAACGCAAATCGAAAATCGTAATATCATCGCCTTTTGGGGTACGCATTGTTTTGGCAACACGCACTGCGGGGGCGTTCATTTTGGTGTGATCCACTTTAAAGCTATCGAGTAATGGCATAATTTTTTTCCTTTTCCTGAATAAAATGTAAATTTTTGTAAAAAAAATTCAACTTATCGTGAACTTTTCTGTTATTATTCGGTCTGACAGTATAGCAACTTGCAGTTGTTTTAATAAATTTGATTCCTTAAGTTATTTTTGCCACTCTTTATGGGTGGCTTTTTCTTTCCTTGATCAGCTAAACTTCTTGCTATACACCAACCTAGTATAAGTAAAGTGCAAAAAGCGAGCAACCTGAATTGTTTTTTTGTAATTTTTTGTAAATTTTCTTAAATTTATGTTAGTATAGCCGCTCATAATAAATAGCAACTCACAGTTGTTAAATAAAAATTGGTTCCTTAGGTTATTAGCCACCTTTCGAGGTGGCATTTTTTTACTTAAATTTGGCTAATTAATAATAACAACATATAACGAAACAATTTCCCAACCATCATTAACAATAATGATTTCAACCAGTTAAAGCGCAACCAGCCTGCCAGAGCGCAAAAGGCATCGCCCACAATAGGCAGCCAGCTTAATAATAATGTCCAAATGCCATAGCGCTGAATGTTGTTCAATGCCCAGCTGCGTTGTAGATTTTTTTGTTCTAATTTGGGAAACCAACGCCCAATAACATAGGTGGTCATACTACCAAGGGTGTTACCTGCGGTAGCGACTGCAATCAGGCTTAATACATCGTGAGAAAACATTGCACCAATAAAAGGTGCTGTGAGAAAAAGGAAAATAATTTCCGAATTGCCGGGCAATAACGTGGCGCTAAGAAAGGCGCTGCTAAACATTATCCATAGGCTATTTTGCGATCCCAATAGCCCATCGGTCAGCCAATCAAGCATAGTCTGCCATATATTTGTTGATGTAATTAAGCCTATCTTGCTCGGTAATTTGGCGAAGCACTTTGGCTGGATTGCCCACCACAAGGCTATTAGCAGGAATATCTTTGCTCACCACTGCACCTGCACCAATCACCACGTTGTCGCCAATGGTTACGCCACCTAAGATAATAGCATTTCCCCCAATCCATACATTATTGCCAATGGTGATCGGCAGCGCTTGTTCCCAATCTTGGCTGCGTAATTCCGCATCAAGGGGGTGGCCTACGGTATAAAGGCTCACATTCGGCGCGAGCATAACATTATCCCCGATGGTGATGCCACCGTTATCCAACATTGTGCAGTTATAGTTGGCAAAAAAGTTTTCGCCCACTTCAATAAAACAGCCGTAATCGCAAAAAAACGGCGCGTTAATATGGGCTCATTTTTGCATTTGCCTAAAATTTGCTGAATTAGCACCGCTCTTTTTTCTGTTTCAGAAGGGCAAATTTGCGTATTGTATTGAAAAAGGCGCTTTTTATTTTCAATGCGAAGTTGCGCTAATTCGGGATCATTCGGTTTATGTGCCAGCCCCGCGAGCATTTTTTGCTTATTCGATAACATTTAATCTCCCTTAATCAATTGATTGATACGCACATCAAACACGTCCATACCTGCTGCAAGCCCTGCTTGCACGCCAAGATCCGCATCTTCAAACACCACGCAACGTTGTGGATTCACCTTGATTAATTCTGCGCAACGCAAAAATGTATCGGGTTCTGGCTTGTGTTTTGCCACATCTTCTGCGGTTACCACGGCATCAAAATAAGCATGTAAATCAAATTTATCGAGTAATAAATTGGTCACATTGCGGTGCGAGCCTGTTCCCAGCGCCAAAGGTTTTTGTCCAGCAAATTTCTTCACCACCTGCGCTGCTGGCAACAAAGTGGAATGCTGCATAATCAATTCAATTCCATATTGGCGTTTTAGCTGGATCACTTCATCAAACAATTCCATTGGCATTGCGGCTTTTTTCATCATCTCTTGGGCAACAACTTTCACGGGCGCACCACCCAATTTATAAATAATGTTGCCATCAAGAGGATAACCTAAGGTTTCGCCCACTTTATCCCACGCTTTTTTATGGCTTGGCATTGTGTCAATCACCGTGCCGTCCATATCAAAAATTAAGCCGTCATAATCGGCAAAAAACTCTAAATCCGTCATTCATTACTACCTTTTTTAAAATTTTGTGTATTTTGCTACAAATTTGTGATCCCTGCACTGTTTTATTTAATGAGATTTCGGTAAAGTTAAGCGTAAATAAAATTTATCGCAAAAAATCACCGCACTTTCTAACCTGAAAATGATGTCGAGGTGGCAATGAGGCTGCAACAACAATTAACGTTTTTATTACAACGAAAATTGATCGATGAAGAAATCGTGCAATGGATGTTGCATATCCGAGATCATTTGCACACACAGTGGCACGCTGATGTGGAAAGCCCGCAAGTCTTTATGCTGTTTAATCATTTTGCAATGGCGTTAGGGCGAATTAAACGCGGTTATGCCGCCCACCCTTTAGCCCAAGAAATTTTGGCTGAAATGCAAAGTGCGGTGGTTTTTCCGCAAGTTTTTCAGCGCTATTCAGAATTAGTATCCTTGCTGCCAATCCCTATTCCAGAAAGCGAACAAACCCATTTTATTGCCAATATTTATGCTCTATCATTAAGTCAGCCACAGATTCTAGATTAAAAAACAATAGAAAATAAACAAAAGTAATAGAATTGTTTGAAATAAGATTGAAAAAATATAAAAGGAATTAAAGTAGGATGGCGCACCCGAAAGGATTCGAACCTTTGACCGCTCGGTTCGTAGCCGAGTACTCTATCCAGCTGAGCTACGGGTGCGTATTTGAATGTTACTTACCAATCATTTAATCATTTTAATTTTGTTGTAGAGTTCAACAAAATGGCGCACCCGAGAGGATTCGAACCTCTGACCGCTCGGTTCGTAGCCGAGTACTCTATCCAGCTGAGCTACGGGTGCCCTGAGTAAATGGCGGTGAGAGAGGGATTCGAACCCTCGATAGAGTTTCCCCTATACACCCTTAGCAGGGGTGCGCCTTCAGCCTCTCGGCCATCTCACCGCAATCGGTTTGTGGGCGGTATAATACGGATTGCCCTCACATAAGTCAAACGATTTTTTGAAAATAATCGTTTGTTTGAATGATTTATCTACAACAAAGAATAAATATCAACTAGCCTTTCAAAATCGCTCGTAAATTAGCAAGATTTTTCTTTGTTTGGGTTTGCTTTTCTTCTGCGGTCATTGCAGGTTTGTCTTTTTCCCATTGCACATCATCTGGCGGTAATTCCTCTAAAAAGCGACTTGGTGTTGGTTTAAAAATTTCGCCAAATTGTCGCCGCTCTTTGCATAAGGAAAAGGTCAGCGTTTGTTGCGCGCGTGTAATGCCGACATAGGCTAAACGGCGCTCTTCCTCCACATTATCTTCATCAATGCTAGTTTGATGTGGCAGGATATTTTCTTCCATTCCCACTAAGAAAACGTGGGGAAATTCCAACCCTTTTGACGCGTGCAGCGTCATCAGTTGCACCTGATCGCTTTCATCATCTTCTTCACCACGTTCTAGCATATCACGCAAAGTTAAGCGCGCGACTACTTGGTTGAGCGTCATTGGCTCATTAAATTCATCGCCTTTGAGCATTTCTGCCACCCATTGGAATAAGGTTGCCACATTTTTACTTTGCACTTCCGCCATTCTTGGTGAAGTAGCGGTTTCGTAAAGATATTCTTCATAATGCAATTGGCTCAACATTCGGCGAATTGCATCTTCTGGCTCAGCGCGCAAAATTTCATCGTTGAGTTCCACAATCCAGCGAGCAAAATGCTGTAAAGCGTTATAGGCTTTTGGGGTAACACGTTGAATTAACTCAAAATCAAAAATAGCTTCAAATAAACTAATATGTTTTTCCGATGCCAACGAACCGAGCTTTTCAAGGGTTGCCGTGCCGATTTCGCGCTTTGGCGTATTGATAATGCGTAACAGCGCGGCATCGTCGTCTTGGTTCACTAACACGCGCAGATACGCCATCATATCTTTAATTTCTGCCCTTGAGAAAAAAGACGTGCCGCCCGAAATTTTATAAGGAATACGGTTTTGCATTAGCACTTTTTCAAATAAGCGCGATTGGTGGTTGCCACGATACAAAATGGCGTAATCACGGTATTTGGTTTTACGCATAAAGCGATGGGCGATGAGTTCACCCACCACGCGCTCGGCTTCGTGTTCTTCATTTTTTGCTTCGATCACCTGCAATTTTTCCCCTTCGCCTAAGGTGGAAAATAATTTTTTGTCAAAAACGTGATCGTTATTGGCAATCAAAATATTGGCGCAATGCAAAATGCGTCCTGTGGAACGGTAATTCTGCTCAAGTTTAATCACTTCTAGTTGCGGAAAATCATTTTTCAGGCGCGCCATATTTTGCGGTTTTGCCCCACGCCAAGAATAGATAGACTGATCATCATCACCCACCACGGTAAATCGTGCCGCTTCGCCCACCAACAATTTGATTAATTCATATTGACTGGTGTTGGTGTCTTGATATTCGTCCACCAGCAAATAGCGAATTTTTGCCTGCCATTTTGACCGCACTTCTGCATTTGCGCGTAACAACAAGGTTGGCTGCATAATTAAATCATCAAAATCTAGGGCATTATAAGCGCGCAACTGCGTGGCATAACGCTGATAGCATTGCGCAAAGGTCTGCTCTTGCGGATCTCGTGCGGTGGCAAGGGCTTGCGCAGGCAAAATAAGATCATTTTTCCAACGCGAAATCCGTGTCATCAAGGCTTTCAGCAGATCTTTATCTTCTTGTAACAAATCCTTAGTCAATTCTTTCAATAACGCCATTTGATCGGAATCATCAAACAACGTAATAGCCGATTTTAGCCCTAAATGCTTGTGTTCGCGCTTTACAATATCGAAACCAAGGGTATGAAAAGTGGAGATCGTCAAGCCGCGGCTTTGATCTTTACCGATGGAATGTGCCACCCGCTCTTTCATTTCGCGTGCGGCTTTATTGGTAAAGGTTACCGCTGCAATATGCTTGGCGGAATAACCACAATTTGCGATCAAATGGGCAATTTTATTAATGATCACCCGAGTTTTGCCAGAGCCTGCGCCCGCCAAAACCAAGCAAGGCCCAGACACATAATGAACGGCTTGTTGTTGCTGTGCGTTTAATTTCATTTTGATTCTTCCGCCCACGCATAGGGCAATAATGCGGTGTCTAATAAAAAAGATAACGGCAAATCTAAAATTGGCAGCCCCCACTTTTGGGTCATTTCCCAATCGTATTTCGTGCCAGCATAACTTTCATAAGGTTCGGTAGGATCAACTAATTTTACCACCGTGCCACAACCGCTTAATAATAAAAGTGCGGTGGAAATTATCGCTATTTTTTTCATTAATGTAAAAAGGAGAGAGCTCATAGCGCCTATTATAAGAAAATCTGAAGCTGATTGGAAATGGCATAATAGCCTATACTAGCATAGGCTATTGTATTGAAGATACGTAGTTTATTTAAACTGACTTTTTATTTGCAATATATAAACCAAATAAAACAACAAACATACTCATTACTTCTAATTGAGATAATGCCTCATTAAAAATAATATACGCGTATAAAGCAGAAATTAATGGTTGCGTTAATACCAATAAAGATGCATAACTCGCTTTTACTTTGCCTAAACAATAACTTAATCCCCCTTGTCCTAAAATTTGGGATAATAATGCTAGCCCTAATAATGGATAAAGTTGTTGGAAACTCACTGGAATAAAAAATCCTTCTACAACTAAAGAAACAGGTAGCAATACAAATAAACAGCCTATACTTGCATAAGTCATAATTTGAATTGTTGAAAATAGATTTCTTAATTTATAAATTGAAACAATAAATAAACCATAGAATACGGAAGTTAATCCTGCCAAAAAATCCCCTTTAAAATTATTTATACTTGGTGAAACTTTTCCATATAAAAGAAACAAAACACCTAAAATAATTATAGCCGCACCAATAATAAAATTCAGATTTATTTTTTCTTTATAAACAAAATAGGAAATAGGCACTACTGTAAAGGGAACCAAATTTGCTAATAAATTCGCATTTGCCACGGTGGTATAATGAAAAGAAATATTCCATAAAATTAAATCTAATGCTAAAAAAGCCCCTGCCAGAATCGAAATTACAATTTCTTTTCTATTCATTTTATTTTCACTATTTGAAAACTTATTTAATAAAAAGAATATTGGCAGAGAAAATAACACTCGATACATTCCTGTTGTTATTGGAGGAAGCACACTTAACTTTACAAAAATACCGCCTAGTGCTAAACAAGATATTGAAAACATGATATATAAAATATAACGCATTATGAGTTTCCTTTTATTAATTGATTTTCAGTTTTAACATATACCATATAATTATCTGGTATATTCTCAGTTATTACACAACCCGAACCAATAAAAACATTATTTCCTATCGTTATTGCCCCGAATAACTTAGAAAATGATCCTATCTGAACATTATTTCCTATCCTTGGATGTCTAATTCCTTCTGGGTTATTAGAAATTCCCTTTGCACCTAAAATAACTCCACCAAGCATATAGCAATCATCACCAATTTCTGCTGTTTCGCCAATAACCGTGCCAATCCCGTGATCCAAAATAAATCTTTTCCCAATTTTGGCATAAGGGTTAATTTCTGCTCCTGATAGTAATTTACCTTTAGAAGATAAAATAAGTGCATATTGATACTTATTTTTTATAAAATCTAAATTATTAATATTCATATTAAGCAAATAATTAGATATTCTATAATAAAAAACTGCATTAAATGATGTATATCCATATAAAATATTTCTAGGATTATTTTTTGAAGCAGGATCTTTTAAAGAAAACGCATCTATATCATCTGATTAGCAACCCTAGATTTTATACTTCCTGCCGGATTAAATTCTTCTAGTTTTACATATACATTTGCATAGTTCTCACCGAAGATATTCTTTATTTTAATTAAGGGAGTATCTTCCATATAACAATTTAGTTTATGCATAGTTTATGCCTTTTGATAAAATGTATGTTTACTATGTATTTACTATAAAAGATAAAACACATAGAATACCTATACAGTTTAGCGAATTATTCAATAACTGTTATGTCAGCACACCAATACAGTTTGGGGTTAATAATGAAAGAGAATACCAAAGTGCAACAAGTTTATGATTGGGTTGTGGATAAAATCGAACGGAAGATTTATTTGCCTAATCATAAAGTACCATCAATACGTAGTTTAGCGAGTAAACTTAGCTGTTCGACTTTTACGATTTCACAAGGTTATGATCGTCTTGTTTCAATGGGATATTTAAACGCTTCATCAGGATCGGGCTATTTTGTTTGTGAAAGAGAAAATCACAATGAAAATCTTGATATTTCTTCTGCATTAATTAAGAATGTATTAGATACAGGCTGGCTGATGAGCCATTTATTTGATGAACTACCCAACGATAAAACTTCAGGAAGTGGATTATTACCTAATGATTGGTTAATAGATGAGGATACAATCAGAAATGCGATTAGAAAAGCAACAAAATCCGCTAACGAATTTATTTATTCTTACGGACATATACAGGGTTATCCTTTATTAAGAGAATTATTTATTAAAAAACTTGATGATATAGGCATAAAGACCACAAAAGATTTCGTCATTACAATGCCAGGCGTTTCTTCTGCTATTCAAACCGTGCTGAAATGTATTACAAATGCAGGTGATTATGTTGTCGTTGATGATCCCAGTTGGTTCTGGCTATTAGGTTGCCTACATCAATTGGGTTTAAAGGTACTCAGTATTCCAAGAAATAAAGACGGAGCTGATTTAATAAAATTAGAAGAAATATTAGTACAATATCGTCCCAAAATTTATATCACAAATAGCGTCTTAAATAATCCTACCTCTTTTAATGTCTCTCCCTCAATGATTTATAAAACATTAAATCTGTTAAACTCTTATGATTGTTATTTATTAGAAGATGATGTCTATGGCGAATTAGCAAATAATCAACACATATTAAGGTATGCAACACTTGATGGATTAGAGCGTGTTTTTTATATTACGGGAGTATCAAAAGTTTTAGGTGCAAATTGGCGAGTTGGCTTTTTATGTCCTCCCAAACAATTTCTTGAACCAATACTTAGACAAAAAATGCTTTCTAATATGACGAGTACAGAATTAACCGAACGTAGTGTGTATCATATTTGGCTTCATTCGGAATATCATAAACATATTGAAAAGATGAAACTCAAACTGATAAGAAAAAGAGAAATGATCATCTCACTTCTTCAAAAACTCGGTTTTGATTACTCAGAAGAAAATGCCTGTGGTATTTTTATTTGGCTTGATACAAAATGTGATACGCAGAAGATGGCGATTGAAGCGAGAAAAGAAGGCTATTTACTTGCCCCTGGCTATTTATTTTCCGCCAATTTGCATTTTTCGACCTATCTTCGTTTGAATATTACAAGAACAACGGAAGAATTTATTTATTGGTTATATCAATATAGATTAAAACAAAAAAGTTAAAATACTTTGATCTTTCCCATAAAAAAACCGCACTTTAAATCAGTGCGGTCTATTTTTAAGTTAAATTTCAATTCAAATTACGCTTGACCTTTAACCGCTTTTAATCCTAAGAATGGCGCTTTGTCGCCTAATGCTTCTTCGATACGGATTAATTGGTTGTATTTCGCGATACGGTCAGAACGGCTCATTGAACCAGTTTTGATTTGGCCTGCCGCTGTACCCACCGCTAAATCTGCGATAGTTGCATCTTCAGTTTCACCAGAACGGTGAGAGATTACTGCAGTATAACCTGCATCTTTCGCCATTTTGATTGCCGCTAAAGTTTCAGTTAATGAACCGATTTGATTGAATTTGATTAAGATTGAGTTTGCGATACCGCGTTCAATCCCTTCTTTTAAGATTTTGGTGTTAGTTACGAATAAATCGTCGCCCACTAATTGAACTTTGTCGCCTAACACTTTAGTTTGGTAAGCAAAACCTTCCCAGTCTGATTCATCTTGACCATCTTCGATAGAAACGATTGGGTATTCTTTGCAAAGCTCTTCAAGGTAGTGCGTGAATTCTTGAGAAGTGAATGATTTACCTTCACCTTTCATTTCGTACATACCATTTTCTTTGTTGTAGAACTCAGATGATGCACAGTCCATTGCAAGGGTAACATCTTTACCTAATACATAGCCTGCTTTTTCTACCGCTTCTTTGATACAAGCAAGGGCTGCTGCATTTGATTCTAAGTTTGGTGCAAAACCACCTTCATCGCCTACTGCTGTGCTTAAACCTTTAGATTTTAATACTTTAGCAAGGTTGTGGAACACTTCAGCACCAATGCGTAGTGCTTCTTTTAATGTTTTCGCACCCACTGGTTGGATCATAAATTCTTGGATATCCACGTTGTTATCTGCGTGTTCACCACCGTTGATGATGTTCATCATTGGCAATGGCATTGAATAAACGCCTGGAGTACCGTTAAGTTCTGCGATCCACGCGTAAAGTGGCAAACCTTTAGATGCTGCCGCTGCTTTGGCGTTAGCAAGAGAAACCGCTAAAATTGCGTTTGCACCGAATTTAGATTTGTTTTCAGTGCCGTCTAAGTCGATCATAATTTGGTCGATTTCAGCTTGGTTAGTGGCATCTTTACCCACTAAAGCTTGTGCGATTGGGCCATTTACCGCTTCAACCGCTTTTAATACACCTTTACCTAAGAAACGAGATTTATCGCCATCGCGTAATTCTAACGCTTCGCGAGAACCTGTTGATGCACCAGATGGCGCAGCTGCAAGACCTACAAAACCACCTTCAAGGTGAACTTCTGCTTCCACAGTTGGGTTACCGCGAGAGTCGATGATTTCACGACCAATAATTTTAACGATTTTCGCCATTTTATTTTCCTCTTTTAAGTTCAAAATGAATTCTTGAAAAATCGGGCTTATAGTAAAGCTATTTCAGTCTTTTGTCTTGTAAAAAATGACATTTATTTGATTTTAATCTATCACTCTAAAAAATTTTATCGGTCTTTCCTAAAAATTACATTGCAATATCAAGATTTGCTCATAAAATGTAACATTCTTTTTAGAAAATGGAGGGAGAAAATGCTTCTGACAAGAAGTGAGTTCAGTGATTTTATTGTCTATGTTGATGAGAGTGGCGATCATAGTTTAACTTCAATTGATAAGAATTATCCTGTTTTCGTCTTAGCTTTTTGCATTTTTTATAAAGAACATTATCGTTCAAAAATTGTTCCAGCAATTCAAAAACTTAAATTTGACTATTTTGGACACGACCTCGTGATCTTACACGAGCGCGAAATCAGGAAAGAGCTAGGTGATTTCAAGATTTTTAAATCTAAAGAAGAAAAAAATCAGTTTCTCAACCAATTATCGGATATTATTGATCAGCATAACTTTGTTCTCGCAGCTTGTGTCATAGAAAAGCATCGATTACAAAACAATCAGAAAACAATCCACCCTTACCATTTTTCTCTCACTCATTGCCTAGAAACTTTATTTGAATTTATGCAAGAAAAGGAGCAGGCTGATAAGATAACATTTGTTGCCGTAGAAAGCCGTGGTAAAAAAGAGGATAAAGAATTAGAAATTGAATTTCGGCGCATCTGCGATGGTGAAAATAAGTTCAAGCAAAAGCTCCCTTTTTCTATAAAGATAATCTCTAAAAGTACCAACTCAGCAGGGTTACAACTTGCCGATCTTGTCGCAAGACCGATAGGGCAACATATCTTACTACCTAATCAACAAAATAAAGCCTTTGAGTTATTAAAAGTGAAATTTTACTGTGAAGGTGGAAGAAACGCTGTTGGAGCAGGCTTTGATCAGAAGGGTCTAAAACATTTTCCATAAATACTAAAAAGCGAAAAGCCTCGATGAAACTCACCAAGGCTATAACGCCGACCGAGCTCCCCCGATCCATTTTGTTTTGCCAATATATCATATTGTGGTATGTTGTAAAAGAAAATAAAGCCTCAATAAATAAAAAAATAGCCACAGCTATATAATAGTTGTGGCTATTTATCTTTTGCATAACAAAATTATTTCTGTTGATATTCCTTTGCCGCCTTCACAAAACCTTCAAACAATGGGTGTCCATCGCGTGGGGTTGAAGTAAATTCAGGGTGGAATTGACAAGCCACAAACCAAGGGTGTTCAGGCACTTCAATAATTTCCACCAGTTTTTTATCCGCAGATAATCCCGTTACTTTTAAGCCTGCTTTTTCAATTTGTGGCAGTAGAGTATTGTTTACTTCGTAACGATGACGATGACGCTCTTCAATGGTTTCCGCACCATAGAGTTCACGCGCACGGCTACCTTCTGCGAGATGACATTGTTGCGCACCTAAACGCATTGTGCCACCAAGATCAGATTGATCGTTACGAGTTTCAATATTTCCTTCTGCATCTTGCCATTCGGTAATCAAACCAACCACAGGCTGTTTGCAGTCTTTATCAAATTCAGTAGAGTTGGCTTCGGTTAATCCCGCTTTATGACGCGCGTATTCAATTAACGCCACTTGCATTCCTAAACAAATACCTAAGTAAGGAATGTTATTTTCACGCGCATATTGCGCGGTGCGAATTTTGCCTTCTACGCCACGATAGCCAAAGCCACCTGGGACTAAAATACCGTCTAAGCCTTTCAGCACATCGGTACCTTTGGTTTCGACATCTTCGGAATCAATGTATTTGATATTCACGTTTAAACGGTTTTTCAAGCCACCGTGTTTTAACGCTTCGTTCACCGATTTATAGGCATCAGGTAATTCGGTATATTTGCCCACCATACCGATGGTTACTTCGCCAGTTGGGTTGGCTTGTTGGTAAAGCACTTGTTCCCATTCGCTTAAATCTGCTTCAGGGCAATCTAAATGGAAACGCTGACAAATAAACTCATCTAAGCCTTGCGATTTCAGTAAGGCTGGAATTTGATAAATGGAGTTCACGTCTTTTAACGAAATCACCGCGCGCTCTGGCACATTACAGAACAAGGCGATTTTGGCGCGCTCATTCGGTGGAACCATACGATCAGAACGGCAAATTAACACATCAGGCTGAATACCAATAGATAGCAATTCTTTCACTGAGTGTTGTGTTGGTTTGGTTTTCACTTCCCCTGCCGTTGGAATATAAGGCACAAGGGTTAAGTGCATAAAGATCGTACGCTCACGGCCCACTTGTACAGCAAGCTGACGCAAGGCTTCTAAGAAAGGTAAGGATTCAATATCCCCCACTGTGCCACCCACTTCGACAATCGCGACATCGTGGCCAGCAGCACCGTCAATCACACGGGCTTTAATTTCGTTGGTAATATGTGGGATCACTTGAATGGTCGCACCAAGATAATCACCACGGCGTTCTTTGCGTAGCACTTCAGAATAAATTTTACCGGTGGTGAAATTGTTGCGTTTGGTCATTTTGGTGCGAATAAAACGCTCATAATGTCCTAAATCGAGATCGGTTTCTGCACCGTCTTGGGTTACAAACACTTCGCCGTGTTGGGTTGGACTCATTGTGCCGGGATCCACATTAATATAAGGATCCAGCTTCATAATGGTTACATTCAAACCACGGGCTTCTAAAATTGCCGCAAGAGATGCCGCAGCAATACCTTTACCTAGGGAAGAAACAACACCGCCCGTTACAAAAATATAATTGGTAGCCATAATTGAACCTAATTTGTTTGAGATGAAAGTTGATAATCATTGTAATAAGACGGGACGTTAGTTTACAGCAAAGGGCAATTTAACTCAATCATTGAGGCAGATTTTTTATTTTTAAAGTGCGGTGGTTTTTTCTCAGATTTTTATAAATCTTTCATAAAATCTCACCGCACTTGCACTTGTGTTCTGTCAATAAAAAAGCTACCCGAAGGTAGCTTTTGATTTTTAATGCTTAATTAATGCTGTGCATTATTTTCTAATGCGGGCTGATTTTCATCAAACTCTGGCAATGGTTTGTGTTCGCTTGCGATGTAAGTATAAATAACTGGCAAGATGAACAAGGTAAATAGCGTACCGATTGCTAGCCCTGCTACGATCACAATCCCGATACTAAAGCGAGAAACCGCACCTGCGCCTGTGGCGTAGAGCAATGGGATTAAACCTGCGATCATTGCTGCGGTGGTCATCAAAATTGGACGTAAACGCACTGTTGCGGCGGCCATAATCGCTTCACGGCGGTTTTTGTGGTGATAAAGCTGCTCTTCTTTTGCTACTTCACACATTAAGATACCGTGCTTGGTGATTAGGCCCACAAGGGTAATTAATCCCACTTGCGAATAAATGTTCAAGGTTGCCCCTGCCACGCCAAGCAAGCTGAATAAATTCAAGGCAAATAATGCCCCACTCACCGCAAGCGGTACGGAAATCATAATCACTAATGGATCGCGGATAGATTCAAATTGAATCGCTAACACTAAGAAAATGATAATCACCGCAAGGGCAAAGGTTACCGCTAAAGCATTTCCTTCTTGTACTAACTGACGGGCTTCGCCTTTGAAGTCGTAGTTATAGCCTTGTGGTAAATCCTGATTTGCGGTGTCTTGTAACCATTTCACCACATCACCAATACTGGTGGTTGGTGACGGCACAGCGCCGATAATCGCCGAATTTAACTGGCTAAAGCGCGGTAATGAACTTGGTTGTGATTCAAGGGTTACGGTTAAGAAACTGCTTAACGGCACAGATTCACCATTGCTTGCTTTCACGAAGTAGTTATCCATACTTTCTGGTGCAAGGCGATCTTTGCGTTTTACTTGTGAGATCACTTTATACGCACGGCCATCAATGTCCACACGAGTGATGGTGGCTGCAGAAAGATAGCTGCCTAAAGTCTGGCTAATTTGTTGCATTGATATGCCGTAAGTTCCCGCTTTCTCTTTATCAATGGTGATTTTCATTTGCGCAGTATCAAACTTCAACGCTAAAGTCGTGTACACAAACTGTCCAGAGTTTTTCATTTTATCAAGGAAAGCGCCTGCCACTTCAGCCAACTCTTTGTAATCTTTCGCAGTGCTAATCACAAAACTTACTGGCGGGCCTTGTTCCCCTGTTTCAATTTCAGGGAAGGCGAAACCACTGACCGAAATTTCTGGAATCGCTTGTGCTTTTTTGTTTAGCTCTGCTAACACTTCGCTTTGTTTTCGGCTACGCTCTTTCCAATCTTTCAAGGTAACTACGTTAAGTGATTGGTTAGAGGCTGGCGCGCCCGAAATAACCATAGAAAAGGCAACTTCATCAGTATTTTTTAAGATCTCTTCATAGCCTTTCATTGCCCCTTGTACATAATCCACATTGACATTTGCCGGCGCTGTACCCAAGGCAAGGAATGCACCTTTATCTTCCGCAGGGGTTAATTCACTAGAAAGAGAATTAAACAACATTGGCAAGGTGGCAAAAATCACTACGGCAAAGGCTAGCACGAATTTACGGCTATTCATCACGATACCAAGCACATATTCATAAGTGCGGGTCAATTTTCCTAAGGTATTTTCAATACGTTGCTCAAGTTTTGATGGCTCGGTATGCGGTTTGAGTAATTTACTACTCATCATTGGCGAAAGGGTTAATGCCACAATCCCTGAAATAAATACCGCACCTGCAAGAGTGAGGGCGAATTCTTTAAACAATGAACCGGTAATCCCACTCATTAATGCCATTGGGGAATATACTGCAATCAAGGCAATAGTCATTGAAATAACTGGCGTTGCAATTTCTCTTGTACCGATGATTGCTGCGCGGAATGGGGTTTCACCCAGTTTGATATGGCGATCCACATTTTCTAGCACCACAATGGCATCGTCCACCACCAAGCCGATAGCCAGAATTAAAGCCAGCAAGGTCATCAAGTTGATGGAGAAATCAAAGGCTTGTAACATCATTATTACCCCGATCAAGGAAATCGGAATAGTAATAACTGGGATCAAAATCGCACGGAATGAACCGATAAATAACGTGATCACAACCAATACGATAATGGTTGCTTCTAAAATGGTTTTTACCACTTCATCAATGGAGCTGTTAATCGCAATCGTGCGGTCATAAAGAATGTCCGTTTCAATGCTATCTGGCAAATTGCGTTTAATGCTTTCGTATAACGGACGAATATTTTCTGCCACCGTTAATGGGTTTGCCGTTGAGGCAGGATCAATGGCTAACACCACAGAATCTGAACCATTTGCCACGGCACGGCTGTCATCGCTTTCTTTGTTTAATTCCACATCGGCAATATCACGCAAACGCACGAGATTATCACCTTTTGAATACACGATCAGATTTTGTAACTGCTCTACGGTTTTGGTGGTAGTTTCCACTTTGTTTTTATACACCGTGAAATAACCGTTATCATTCCCCGCGGCGGTTTGCACGTTATTTGCTGATAACGCCGCCATAACTTCTGGCGCTGAAAGATTTTGTGATGCCATTTTTTGTGGATCTAACCAAATGCGCATTGCATATTGTGATGCCCCGAAAATTGACACTTTTGCCACCCCTTCTACGGTAAAGAACTGCGGTTTCACCACACGTTCAATATAGTCGGTAACTTGGCTTGCATCTAATTTGTTAGAACGGAAACTGATGTACATAATCCCCGATCCCCCAGTGGAAGACGTAATCGCAGGATCATCAATACCACTTGGTAAAGCAGAACGTACCGAGTTCACCTTCGCTAATACATCAGCTAGTGCGGCGTTTGGATCGGTATTCAGTTTCATTTTTACCGTAATAGAAGATACATTTGGACGGCTTTCAGAGGACATATAATCAATATTATCCGCCTGCGCCACTGCTTCTTCTAATTTTGACGTAATAAACGCTTGGATCAGATTGGCATCTGCCCCGGGGTAAGTGGTGGTAACATTAATTACCGTGGTGGTCATTTTAGGATATTCACGCACCGTCAATTTCGAAATGGCTTGCAGACCTAAAATCACAATCAGCAAGCTAATCGAAACCGCTAAAATGGGGCGACGAATAAATATATCTGTAAATTTCATTCGCTATTTCCTAATTAAAGATTGGTTTTCTTCACAGGTTCGCTTGTTCCCACGCCTGCTTTATCAGTAACAAACACTAAGCTGCCGTTACCGATGCGTTGCTGACCGCCTGTGATGATTAAATCACCCACTTTCACATCATCGCCTTTTAATTGGGCATAAATACCTTGGCGATCTTTGGTGAATACAGTGATTTGTTTGGCTCGATAGACTTTATCAATATCATCTTTGTGCGGGAATTTATCGTTATCTAATAGCTTCTGTTTATCTTCATCAGAAAGTGCGGTTAAAACGTAGGCGATTTCTCCATACATATTGTAGCTCACCGCCACTTGTGGCACGACAACTTGGTTGCGCTCTGTTGGCAAAGCAATGCGTAAACGGGTGAACATTCCTGATAATAATTTTTCGCCCTCAGGCTGATCAAAGGTCGCTTGCACATCAATTAAGCCTGTTGAACCATTAATTGCTGGCTCAATTGCGGTGATTTTTGCCCCAAAGGTTTCCCCTAACAAGGCGTCCGCCGTTGCAGTAACTTTTTGATCTAAGTGTAATTGCTCTAAGGAATTTTGTGCTACGGAGAAATCCACTTTCATTTGACTACGATCTTCCACGCGGACAATTGGGCTGCCTAAAGTAACGTATTGTCCTACGTTGACTTTCACAATCCCCGCTACGCCATCAAAAGGCGCAACAATTTGGCGGCGTTCAATGGTGGCTTTTAACGCATCAATATTCGCAACTAAGGCATCGTAACTGGCTTTGGCATTATCCAATTCCTGTTGCGACACACTTTTGGTTTTATAAAGATTGAGATAGCGTTGATAGGTTTGTTTCACCGAAGAAAGCTGCGCTTGCGAAGCCGATAAATTTGCCTGTTCCACTGAGCTGTCTAACTGCACTAACACATCGCCTTTTTTCACAGTTTGGCCTGATTGCACCAATACTTTAGATACCATACCTGCGGTTTGTGCGCTTAGCATTGCCCCTTGATTTGGACGAACCAAACCTGTGGTTTCAATCACTGGCGTCCATTCTCTCGCTTCTACTTTCATTGCCGTAACTGGGTTGGCAGTTTCTGGCATACTTGCCAAATATTGACCAATCATTTTTCCTTTAAAGATATTTGCCGCAATCATTGCAATAAAAATTAATGCCGCCACGATGAGGATCAACTTCACCCAAAAAACGTGCGAACGCTTTTGTGTTTTAGGCTGAACGGGTTGAGTATTAAGACTCATAAAAAAACTCCATAATAACTATAACTAAACTATTTTTGCATTGATCGCCAAGTTCTTATAATAACTTCCTCTAAAATATCATTTTCAACTTCAGTTTTTATAAAAGCATGATCGTATGCTAAGTTAATCGCACTTTCTAAACCTAATGAAAATAATATTTTCGGCGGTAAATCACATAATACTCCGGCTTGATTTGCTTTTTGGCAAAACGCATACCATAGGGTTTGTTTTTCCTGTTCCATACAAATTTGATAGAAATCAGGTAAGGATAGATATTGGCTCATATTCACCACAATCATTGGATTGTCTTGTAAATAATGCCAAATGTTCCACCACATTTGACGATATTGTTCAAAGTGCGGTTGGTTTTCATCGTAATTTTTTTCTAATTCCTTAGAAAAAAGGGTGAACACCCTGCGAGCAAATTCCTTTAGTAATTCTTCTTTACTTTTGAAGTAAATATAAATTGTTCCCGCAGAAATATTGGCTTCTTTGGCAATTTTGTGCATCGACAAATTGTGCAATCCACCTGCTGCTATCAGCCGTTCTGTGGCCAAAAAGATTTGCTCGGTCATCTCATTTTCAGATTGACGCATTGAAATAACCTTAAAAAAATTGAGAAAAAGAAGTACAAACAGTAAAAAGAATGGACTGAATGAACGTTCGTTCATTTTAATGATTTTTTATTTTAACGCAATAAATAAATCAAAAAATAAGCGAAAAAAAGCCACCTTTTGAAAGGTGGCTGATGAGATTTAGTATTTTAAATTTTACATTCCAATCAACACACAAGTGGTGATTGACTTCGCCTTTTCAAGCGTCTTTTGCGTTGTTGTGCGATCCCCCACCGGACCAATTACCACACGATTCCAATCTGCACTGCTATTTACACGCGCATTAAACCCAGCTAACACAAGTTTGGCTTGAATATTTTCTGCTTGTTGGCGATTTTTAAATGCGCCACATTGCAAGCCATATTTTTTCTCTCCATTGGTGTTTTTTGCGACTGCAGCTTCCACTTTCTTCGGCGCTTCTTCTTTTTTCACCGTTTCCGCTTTTTTGCTTTCTTCTTTTACTTTCACAACAGGTTTTGTTTCTACCACCGTAGGCTTGCTTTCCACCACGTTGGCTTTGGCTTGATCTGGTTTTTTCGCAGTTTCTCTAGCGGCTTGTTCTTCTGCTTTCTTGCGTTCCTCGACCTGTTTTAAGCGAGCCGCTTCTGCCGCTTTTTGCTCTTTCTCCATTTCGATTAGCACTTTTTTCTGCTCTTCTGTTAGACGCATATTTTTTTCCAAAGATTTTGGATTATCGTCCACAGGCACGGTGCGGGTTTCCAAGGCCTTAATGTAACTCCACACTTCTTCGGGTGGCGTTGGTAAGACGCTTTTTGGCGCTTTTTTCTCTGGTGTTACCAACACGGGTGCAATTTCATTAGATTTTTCTTTTAACAAGAATAATCCCGCCACGAAAACACCGATCACTAATGCTGCAATGCCTAAAATCAGCGATTTATTTACTTTTTTTGCTTTTTTCTTTGGTTTGCCTGTACGGCGAGCATAATCACGTTGAGCCACAATAAAACCTTATATTTAAAAGTGCGGTGGAAATTTACGCTAAATTTGCTTTCGGAAATAGCTTAATTATTAGCTATGGAAGATTGCGATTAAATTGAATGATGAATAAAAACTCAAGATCATTATTCAATAAAACGGATTAGAAAATAAATTTCCCCTAATTTCGTCCGATAAAAATTATCCCAATTCTACTGAAAAATAAGGGGAATGGCTAGCGCTAACTTAGATCTAAAGGATCGATGTCTAAAATCCACCGCACTTGGTGAGATTTTTGCGGAATATGCGATTTAAACTGGCTTAACACTTGTTGTAATTTCGCTTTGGAAGAATGTTGTAGCAATAATTGCCAGCGGTAAAACCCTGCTTTTTTACTAAAGGGCGCAGGCAATGGGCCGTAAATTTGCAAGCCTGCGACATTTTGTTGTTGTAGCTGTTCGGCAATGTGTTGTAAAAATTGCTCCGCTTCTTCGCTATGTCGGCTCTGCGCGCGAAACAATGCCTGTGCGCTATAAGGTGGCAGCACCATTTGTTGGCGTAACTGCAAGGCTTGCTGAGCAAATTCGCCATAGCCATCTTTTAACAAGGTACGTAATAAGGGGTGATCAGGATAGTGCGTTTGCAGCACTACTTGTCCGTGTTTTTCACCGCGCCCCGCGCGCCCTGACACTTGTACATAAAGCTGAGCAAGCCGTTCTTCTGCACGAAAATCCAAAGAAAACAAGGCGTTATCCACATTCATTAAGCCCACTAAGGTAACATTAGGAAAATGATGGCCTTTTGCGAGCATTTGCGTGCCGATTAAGATCTGGCTTTTGCCTTGTTGAATATCTTGCAAATGCTGTTCTAGCTTGCCTTTGCGCGCGGTACTATCGCGGTCAATACGGGTTACCACATAATCAGGAAAGCGTTGTTTGAGGGTTTCTTCCAGCTGTTCGGTGCCAAGCCCTGTGGTCATCAAATGGGTTGAGCCACAATGGCCACATTGCATTGGAATGGGCTTTTGTGAGTTACAATGATGACAGCGCAACACGCGTTGATGTTGATGATAAGTATAAGGTTTTTCGCAATGCTGACATTCGGCAATCCAACCGCATTCGTGGCAAAACAACACGGGCGCAAAACCACGGCGGTTTAAAAATAACAACACTTGATTGCCTTGCTGTAAATGTTCCTGCATTTTGTTGGCAAGGGCATCTGACAAGCCATTTTGCATACGCTGATGTTTCAGATCGATAACAAATTGCTGAAGTGCGGTGCTATTTCCTGCTCTTTTTTGCAAAATAATGTGCTGGTATTTGCCCAACTTCACGTTATTTAAGCTCTCAAGGCTTGGCGTTGCCGATCCTAATAAAATGGGAATATCCAGCTGTTTGGCATACACCACGGCGAGATCCCGCGCGTGATAACGCCAGCCCTCTTGCTGCTTGAAAGAACTGTCGTGTTCTTCATCAATCACGATCAAGCCAAGATCGGCAAATTGGGTAAACAGCGCCGATCTCGTACCAATTACCACCGCACTTTGCCCCGATTTTGCTCGTTGCCAAGCCTGCAAGCGTTGTGTATCGTTCAAATTAGAATGTAGAACATCAATTTCCACATTAAAACGCGCCTTAAAGCGCTGTACAGTTTGCGGGGTTAAGCCAATCTCCGGCACTAGCACCAGCACTTGTCGCCCTTTTTTCAAGGTTTCTTCAATGCTTTGTAAATAAATTTCCGTTTTGCCCGAACCCGTTACACCATCAATCAGCCACGCCGCAAAGCCTTGGTGAAATAAAATCTGCCCTAGCGCCAACGCTTGTTCTTTATTTAAGCGATGTTTATTTTGCTCATTTACAATCGGCTGTTCAATATCTTGCCAAGGGCGAATTTCCGCTAGCTGTTCTTTTTCTACCACATAGCCTTTTTCTTTCAGACTCTGCCAAATGCTCGCAGCAAAGGAATTCTGCCCTTTTTCCATAGGCTGCGCGGCCAATAATTGCAAGGCTTCTTGCTGTCTCTTCGCGCGTTTCAGCAAACTCTCACGCAAAGCTTGCGCGCCTAATTCTGTAATATGGAAAAAAACTTGAGAATTTTGCACCGCACTTTCGCCCTGTCGCAATTTCACTGGCAAGGCTTGGAATAAGGCTTCTCCCAAGGGCGCTTGATAATAATTCGCTGCCCAGTGAATGAGCTGCCACACAGGTTCGTTAAATAAATTTTGTTCATCTAGCACGCCCAAGATCTCTTTGAGCTGTTGTGGTTCGATCTCACTTTCCGTGGGAAAGTCCACCACGATCCCCACTCGTTTTTGCATTCCAAATGGCACAACCACACGCCCACCCACCACAGGACTTAAACCCTCGGGTAGAAGATAATCAAAAAATTGGAACAACGGCACAGCCAGCGCCACACGAACAAGTTTCATTATGCGAGCCTTAACAAACAAAAATTGCCCTTATTATAGCGGAATAATCTCGCCCCTTGAATATTCCTTTTTTTTCGGTATAATCTGCGGGCTTAAATGAAAGATCCTGCTTATGGCGATGTGCTATAAGCGTAATATTAACCACACTCGGTGCTAAATTCAGTTTTAGAGAGCGGAGTGGCTTCAAATTGAGGTTTTCTATGAAACAAGGTATTCACCCAGAATATAAAGAAATTACTGCAACTTGTTCTTGCGGTAACGTAATCAAAACGCGTTCAACTTTAGGTAAAGATTTGAACTTAGATGTGTGCAGCAACTGCCACCCATTCTACACTGGTAAACAACGTGTTGTTGATACTGGTGGTCGTGTTGAACGCTTCAACAAACGCTTCAGCATTCCAAGCACAAAATAAGATTGTTGATGATAAAAAACCCTACGCAAGTAGGGTTTTTTGTTGAGTAAAAATATGGATTGAGCAAACACAGGCAGCTTACCGATCACGTTCTTTTCAGCTCACTACCTTATCTAGCCTTAATCCTATATATCCTTTCTTAAAGACACCATCAGCTGGTCGATTTTAAAATTCTCGGTATCGATAATTTCAAATTTATATTTGTCGTATAGCACAAAATCGGTTTTTTTCGGGATTTTGCGTAGCATATACATCATAAATCCGCCGATGGTTTCGTAGTTTTCCGCATCAGGGAAGGTTTCGATTTCTAAGGCGCGCATTACATCTTCTAAAGGGGTTGCGCCGTCAATCAGCCACGAGCTTTCGTCACGGCGGACGATTTGCTCTTCTTCACTCGACACCAATTCGCCCATTACGATGCTCATCACATCATTTAAGGTAACAATGCCCACCACTAAGGCATACTCATTGACGATCACGGCAAAATCTTCGCCAGAAGACTTAAATAATTCCAACACTTCAAATAAGGATAAGGTGTCAGGAATAAATAATGCTTTACGCAAAATCCGTTGGTCTGTGAGAGAAACCTGCTGTTCTTGCAAATACAAGGTGAGCAAACTGTGCGATTCAATATAGCCTAAAATTTTATCTAGCCCATTATCGCAAATCAGCAATTTAGAATGAGGGTTAGATTTAATGGTTGCTATCACTTTTTCGCGATCAAAAGTGCGGTCTAAAAAAACAATATTTTCACGCGTGGTCATTGTGGAAGTCACCGTGCGTTCTTGCATATCGAAAATATTTTCAATCAAATAATGTTCTTGCGCTTTTAACACGCCTGCCTCTGCCCCTGCGTCCATCAGCGCCACAATATCTTCAGGGGTCAGGTTATCTTCTCGCACAGTAGAAATACGCAATAAGCGAAATACGCCATTGGCAATGGTGTCAAACAGCCACACGATAGGCTTAAATAAGAAAATGCAGAACAGCATAATGCGCACAGTACGCAATGCGACAGCTTCTGGATTGGTCATTGCAAGACGTTTAGGAATCAGATCTGCCAGTAAAATAAACGCAATGGTTACAATGGCAAAAGACAACCAAGATGCGGCACTTTGCAGCCATTCTGCGTGGCTATATTGGGCAAGTAATTTTTCCAGTACAGGACTAATGGCGCTTTCGCCAATCACCCCACCTAAAATTGCCACCATATTCAAGCCAATTTGCACCACGGTGATAAATCGCCCTGGTTGCGCTTGTAGTTGTAGCACTAATCTTGCTCGCTCATCACCTTCATTTTCAAGGCTTTGTAGCTTTAATTTTCTTGCTCCTGCGAGGGAAATTTCTGCGGAAGAAATCACCGCACTTATGCCAATTAAGGCAGCCAAACTTAATATTGCTTCAAATAATCCCATTTTTATTATCCTTAGACAAAAAATGGTGCATCACAAGATACACCACTTTCACCTTACTTTTGATGCTTATCGTTCGCTATCAAACCAACCGCGTACGAATTGGATTGAGAAAAACAGCGTAATCAACAAGAAGAAGTAAAACACATAAGACAAAATCGGGTAAGACGCGCCTTCATCTAAGGTTACTTCTTTGATTGATGTGGCATTACGGAACTCATCAAATAACACCAAACGCCAACCATAATATTTCACTTGCACCAATTTATGTTCCACCGCAAAACTTTGCGCTTTGGCTTGTAAATCTGCCGAACCAAATTTGAAATAGAACGGGAAGCCCCAGCGTGTATCTTCATTGCGGTACACCATTACCTTATCTTCATTCGGTTTTTGAGTATAAATGTAATACACATCACGAGTTGGGCCGTCTGCTGGATTTGATTTGGTAATCGGGCCATCTTTGTCCACACGTTTTACTTCCACCCCAGTAACGCGGGTTACGTCATAATGTGGGGTAACGTAGTTCACAAGGGCGAACAAAAAACCGTGGAATAAAAAGATGATCAAAATGAAAAAATATTTAAAAAAGCGGCGCATTGTTTCTTCCTCCTACTTTAGTGATGCTTTATTGTACCTGAATTTTGAACAAACGCTCAAAATTTTGTGTGGTGATTTGAGCAAATTCCTCGCTAGAAAGCCCTTTTAAGGTCGCCACATAATCGCATACTTCGCGAGTATAAGCTGGTTGATTTTGTTTACCACGATAAGGTACGGGCGCAAGATAAGGGCTGTCGGTTTCCACCAGCAGGCGATCTAACGGCACTTGACGCACCACATCACGCAATGCTTCCGCATTTCTAAAGGTAATAATGCCTGAAATGGAAATGTAAAACCCGAGATCAAGGGCTTGTTTTGCCATTTCCCAATTTTCCGTAAAACAATGCAAAACACCACCGCACTTTTGTGCATTATTTTCTTTCAACAGCGCAATGGTATCTTCTCTTGCGGCGCGCGTATGCACAATAATCGGCTTGTTTAACGCATTCGCCACGCCAATTTGCGCGGCAAACACCGATTGCTGTTTAGCTTTATTTTCTACACTGTAATAATAATCCAAGCCCATTTCCCCAATGGCGATAACTTTATCGTCTTGCGCCAATTTTAATAGACGCTCAGCGTCAAAGGGTTCATCATCTAAATCTAATGGGTGAACACCGCAAGCCAGCGAAATTTCAGAAAATGGCTTTAAGGTATCGTACATTTGCTCAAAACGTTTTAAGGTTACCCCCACCGCAAGCAAATGCTGAACGCCACGTTGCTTGGCTTTTTGCACCACATCGGCGACATTTTGGTGTAAGTTTTCATAATCTAATGCGTCTAAATGACAATGACTATCTACAATAAACATTTTACTTTCCTAATAATTTTGTTCGGGTTCAAACACCTCAGTAATTAAACGGGTTAAGCCATCAAGCAAGATAATTTCTTGATTCACGCCATTAATTTGTAATAAATCCGACCGCACTTGCTGCATAATTTGGCTGGCTTTTAGCAACCCTTGCGCGCTCTGCCTTTGATTAAATCGGGCAATGGCTTGCAGAAAATCCGCCTGTACCCAGTGTTCAGGCACGTTCAGCTTCATCTTCAACGCATCACGCAAAAAGGCACTGAGCCAGTCTAACTGCTGAAATAAAATCTCTTTTTCAAAGTGCGGTAATAATTCCAGCGGCGAACGGCGCATATAAAACTGCCAAAATTGACGCAGCAACTGCTTGCGTTTTTCCAATAATCCTTGCTGTAACATATCCAAAGCAGAAAGGGGGCGACCGTGCGAAACCTCAAGTGCGGTGCGAATTTCTTCGATTTTTCCTACATTTTTTCCTACATTCTGAGTTTCTAGCCAAGCCAAAGCTTCCGCTTCAGGCGGATTTGGAATAAGCCAAGGTTGGCTACGGCTATAAATTGTCGCCAACAAACTGGCAGAAAGATCCGCTTGAAGCAGGAAATAAGTTTGCTCAGTGGGTTCTTCCAAGGTTTTCAGCAACGCATTCGCCGCAGATTCCGTCAGGCGATCCACCTGTTTAATCATAACAACTTTATTGCCACCCTGCTGTGAACGCTGCGCGACTTTTTCATTCACTTCACGCACTTGGTCAATACCAATATCCTTATTTTCAATAGGTTCAAGCAGATAAAAATCAGGGTGATTGCCTGCATTAAACAGCTGACAGCTATGGCACGCACCACAAGGTTGGTTGCCCTTTGGCGATTGGCACATTAACCATTCCGCCACGCCTCGCACCAGTTCATCGCCACCGATGCCCTGCTCTGTTTTAAACAGCAAGGCGTGATGACCATAGCCCTGTTCAAAGGCGTTGATGATTTTGTCGTAATAAGGTTGCAGCCAAGGATAACGTAACATAAGTTTTATTGATGATTTTTAACAAAATTTTGCACCGCACTTTGAATATCGGCACGCACTTGTTCAATGGGCTGTTCCGCATTGATGATAACTGCTTTCGGATCATCTTTCACTAAAGCTAAATAACGATCTCGCGTGCGTTGGAAAAAAGCGATTTCCTGCTGTTCAATACGATCCAACTCGCCACGCCCTCTGGCTCGAGCCAAACCAATTTCGGGATCGAGATCTAAATATAGCGTGAGATCAGGGCTAAAATCTCCTAGCACCGCGTGCTTTAAGGTTTGCAACAACTGTGCATCAATTTGTCGCCCGCCCCCTTGATAGGCTTGGGAAGATAAATCGTGGCGATCGGCCACCACCCATTTACCTGTAGCAAGAGCGGGTTTAATCACATTTTCCACCAGCTGAATACGCGCGGCATAAAGCATTAACAGTTCCGCCTTATCGGTTACCGGTTCTTCCGTTTCATATTTGATCAAATGGCGTAATTTCTCCGCCAACGGCGTGCCACCAGGTTCACGGGTAAACACTACATCGTCAATGCCTTCGCGAGTTAGTACTTCCACAATGGCATCACGCGCGGTGGTTTTGCCAGCCCCTTCTAGCCCTTCGATCACAATAAATTTGCCAGTCATATTATTTCCCACTTTTTTGTTGGCGATACCAACGCAGATATTCTTGCACTGCTTGATTGTGCTGTTGTAAGTTTTTGCTGAATTTATGTCCGCCCGTGCCATCGGCCACGAAATATAAAAATTCCGTTTTCTCAGGGTGCGCCACGGCCTGCAAGGCGCTTTCTGTTGGCATTGCAATTGGCGTAGGCGGCAAGCCGTCAATCACATAGGTGTTGTATGGCGTGGCTTCTTCCAAATCCTTACGGCGAATATTGCCATTATAACGCTCACCCATTCCGTAAATCACGGTTGGGTCGGTTTGCAATTTCATCTTTTTATTCAAGCGGTTAATGAACACAGACGCCACTTTGCCACGCTCATCATTCAACGCGGTTTCACGCTCAACAATAGAAGCCAAAATCAGCATTTCATAGGCATTTTTTAGCGGCAAATTAGCATCGCGCGCTGCCCACATTTTTTCTAATAGGGCTTTCATACGATCTGCCGCCCGTTTCAATAAGGCTAAATCGCTCGACTTCGGCGTATAGCTGTATGTATCAGGATACAACCAGCCTTCAATTTTATGTGGTAAATCCGCGGGTAAATTTAATAATTGATAAATCTGCTCTTCGCTCTTATCTGCTAATTCTTGTTGTAAATAAGGAGCTTTCGCCAACGTTTTACGCCACGTTTTGAAGGTATCCCCTTCTAAAAAACGCACATTCAGTTGCACTTCTTTACCGCTGTTTAAACGTTGCAACAAATCCGCCACCGTCTTCACCCCCTCAAGGGAATAGGTTCCCGCCTTGATTTTGTTTAACTCGGGCTTGAGCTTTAACAACCACGGCAAATAGGTAGCATCATCAACCAGCTTTTCTTGCTCCAACAGCTTGGCTAATTTCGCCCCCGTTGTGCCACGATCCACCGTTAATAACTGATCCGCTTGCACATTCACAGGGTGCTGCACCCATTGCGTTAAATGCTGATAACCCCAAAGTGCCACACCACAAATCAAGAGCAGCAAAAACAAAAGAAAAAGGAAAAATTTTTTCATCGTCGATCCATCATCAAAAAATTGATGGCAAGTGTATCACAGACAGGCAAATTTTCAGAATGTTATGAAAAAACAAGAATAGGGTAAAAACAAAGTGCGGTGAAAAAATTCATAAAATTTCCACCGCACTTGCCATCAACAAATTAAACCTCTCTGTTTTATTGAACTATGAAAACTGTCATAACCTGATATAATCAGAAAATTTTAGTTCATCTAGATCATTAAATTAAAAATAAGGATTGTGAAATGAAAAATTTAGATCATAATACCAGCCAGCCAGCCAGCCAGCCAGCCAGCCAGCCAGCCAGCCAGCCAGCCAGCCAGCCAGCCAGCCAGCCAGCCAGCCAGCCAGCCAGCCAGCCAGCCAGCCAGCCAGCAG
>NZ_PQVJ01000032.1 GCF_002921135.1 Avibacterium gallinarum
CCAGCCAGCCAGCCAGCCAGCCAGCCAGCCAGCCAGCCAGCCAGCCAGCCAGCCAGCCAGCCAGCCAGCCAGCCAGCCAGCCAGCCAGCCAGCCAGCCAGCCAGCAGGATTATCCCATCTATTAAAAACCTATCAAGACATTTCTTTAACTGAACGTGAAAAAGGTACTTATTTTGAGTATTTGACTATTCAGTATCTCACTCACGAACCAGCTTACCGCGATTTATACCAAGAAGTTCTCACCTTTGCCGACTGGGTGGAAAAATATCAACCTGAAGGAACAAGAAAAACCGATACCGGCATTGATTTAGTTGCTATTGATTTTGAAGGAAAATTCACTGCAATTCAATGTAAAAATTACTCTCCAGATCACCGCATTCAAAAAAGTGATATTGATAGTTTTTTCACGGCTTCAGGCAAAAAAATCTTTTCTCATCGCTTGATTGTTACTACCACAGATCACTGGTCTGAAAATGCGGCTGAATCCCTGAATGATCAGCAACCACCAGTAACCGTTATTGATCGTTCCGCTTTAGAAAATAGCTTAATTGACTGGTCATCATTCCAACCAAGCCAAGAGCTAAAAACTCGTGAGAAAAAAACGTTACGAGAACATCAAATTTCTGCATTAAATGCTGTAAAAGACGGATTAAAAACCGCTGATCGCGGAAAATTAATTATGGCGTGCGGTACGGGGAAAACCTTCACCTCTTTAAAAATTGCCGAAGAGATTGCTGGAAAAGGAAAAAGTGTACTTTTTTTAGTACCTAGCCTTGCCTTACTTTCTCAAAGCTTAACAGAATGGACGCAAGAAGCTGATATTCCATTACATAGTTTTGCAGTATGCTCTGACAGCGATGTAGGAAAGCAGAATAAAGATAACAATGACTTAGTGCAAACACAAATTCACGAATTGCAATACCCCGCAACTACAAATGCTGATAGCCTATTTAAAGCCGTAACATTTCGGCATAATGATGAGGCTATGAGCGTTGTTTTTTCGACCTATCATTCCATAGATGTTATTCATCAAGCCCAACAAAAAGGGCTAGCTCCTTTCGATTTAGTTATTTGTGATGAGGCGCACCGTACAACGGGCGCAAGTTTTGATGATGACGAAAATGAATCTGCATTCGTACGCATTCACAACAACGATTATATCAATGCCCATAAACGTCTTTATATGACAGCAACCCCTCGCATTTATACCGAAGATGCTAAAAAAACTGAAGGTGTTATCGTTTATTCAATGGATGATAAAAATCTATTTGGAGATGAACTTTACACCATTAACTTTTCAAGCGCGGTAAAAAGAGGATTACTTGTAGATTACAAAGTTCTCGTTTTAGCCGTAGAAGAAAGTCATATTAATCGCCGTTTAGAATATTTACTAAATCGAGAAAATAATGAAATTCAAGTAGATGATGCTGCAAAAATTGTGGGTTGTTGGAAAGCCTTATCTAAATATGGGGTTGAAGATGAACTTGCTGACGATAGCCAACCAATGAAAAGGGCGGTAGCTTTTTGTCAAGTTATTGAAAAAGATTATAAAGGGTCAAAACATAAAGTCAGCTCCAAAGCCATTGCTGAAATGTTTGATACCGTAGTAACTGCTTATCAAGAACAAGAAATTGAAGCGCTTAATGAAATTAATCCAGAATTAAGTCTGAATCAATCGCTCACCTTAAAATGCGAAGCAGAACACGTTGATGGCTCAATGAATGCCAGTGAAAAATCCAGTAAAATTAATTGGTTAAAAGCGGATTCTGGTGAAAAAACTTGCCGAATTTTATCTAATGTCCGTTGTTTATCTGAAGGGGTGGATGTCCCAGCCTTGGACGCTGTACTCTTTTTAACCGCTCGAAATTCACAAGTAGATGTTGTGCAATCCGTAGGCCGCGTAATGCGAAAAGCGGAAGGCAAAAAACGTGGCTATGTTATTTTACCTGTGGTAATTCCTGCCAATAAAACCCCAGAAGAAGCCTTGAATGACAATGAAAATTATCGTGTGGTCTGGCAAGTATTAAATGCGTTACGTTCACACGATGACCGCTTTGATGCAATGCTCAACAAAATGGAATTTGATGGTGCAGCAAAAGACAAAATTGAAGTGGTTTCAGTCATTAGTGAAATCTTTAGAAAACAAACTAAAAAACAGCAATCAAATAAGAAAAAATATGATAAATCAGGGCGTGGACAACACAATATTGGCAACAAAAGTAATGATGACTTTGCTGGTCAGCAACTTGACTTCCAATTTGAAGTGGGTGAAATTGAACGGGCTTTAGTGGCAAAAATCGTAAAAAAATGTGGCAATCGAACCCATTGGGAAGATTGGGCAGCGGACGTGGCAAAAATTGCACAAACTCATATTGACCGCATTAATGCCATTTTAGAAAATCCACAGAACACAGCACAACGTGAAGCCTTTAATGCTTTTGCAAATGAATTACGCGATGATCTCAACAATGCCATTAGCGACAGCGATGTGGTAGAAATGCTGGCACAGCATTTAATTACCAAACCAGTATTTGATGCCTTGTTCGCCAATGATAACTTTAGTGCGCATAATCCAATGTCAATGGCACTGCAGAACACCATTGATAAATTACAAGGGCAAAATATTGCCAATGCGGAAACCAAACGCTTACAAGAGTTTTATGAAAGCATTCAGCTCCGAGTCAGTAATATTCAATCCCCAGAAGGCAAACAACGCATTATCAAAGAACTTTATGAATCTTTCTTTAATAACGCATTCCCTAAAATGCAAGAACGTCTTGGCATTGTTTATACGCCTATTGAAGTAGTGGATTTTATCCTGCATAGTGTTGAAGATGTGCTACAACAAGAATTTAACGCCTCTCTTGCTGATGATGGCGTACAAATTCTTGATCCCTTTACAGGAACTGGTACTTTTATCACCCGCTTATTGCAAAGTGGCTTAATTCCAATCGATAAACTGCCGAATAAATATCAGCAAATTCACGCCAATGAAATAGTGTTGCTGGCTTATTACATTGCGGCAATTAATATTGAATCGGTTTATCACGCCTTATTAGCACAAAATGAAGAACCCGATGAAGCTAAAAAACAAGGCTATCAACCTTTTAAAGGCATCTGCTTAACCGATACCTTCCAACTCTATGAAAAAGAAGATTTGGTTGATGCCATTTTGGAAGAAAACTCCGCTCGCCGTAAACGCCAGAAAAAACTGGATATTCAGGTGATCATCGGTAATCCGCCTTATTCAGCCAGGCAAACTAATGCTAACGATAACAATGCAAATGTTGCTTATCCATTGTTAGATCAACGCATTAGTGATACTTATGCAAAATTTTCTAATTCCGCCAACAAAAACAGCCTTTACGACAGCTATATCCGCGCGATTCGTTGGGCTTCTGATCGCATTAAAAATAAAGGTGTAGTTGGTTTTATCACTAATGCAAGCTTTATTGATAGTAATGCTGCAACAGGGGTGCGTAAATGCCTCGCTGAAGAATTTTCAAGTTTATATATTTTTCATATGCGTGGAAACTCTCGTACTTCTGGTGAAGAAGCCAAAAAAGAAGGCGGAAATATTTTCGATATTCGTACGCCAACAGCTATCTCTATTTTGGTAAAAAACCCTGATAGTACAAAAAATGGCAAAATCTATTTTTGTGATATCGGTGATTATCTTCAAAAACAAGAAAAGCTGGATAAAATCATTGAATTTAAAGGCATTAAAGGCATTTCCCAACAAAATGCTTGGCAAGAAATTATTCCCGATGAATTTAATGATTGGTTAAATCAACGTGATACCATTTTCACTAAAAATATAGCTATTGGTGATAAAACAGGTAATGAACCATCTGTAATATTTGATAACTACTCTAATGGAGTAAAAACTAATCGAGATGTTTGGGTATATAACTTTGCAAAAGAAAAGCTTATTTATAATATGACCTCAATGATTAATGTTTATAATCAAGAAGTTATAATATATCAACGTAAACATAAGGAAAATCCTAATTTGAGTGTTAATAAGATTATTACACTTGATAGTAAAAAGATAAGTTGGAGTGATACTCTCAAGGCTAAACTTATTAGATTAGAAAAAGCATCAATTAAGCCAGAAAAACTCTCTATATCGTTATATAGACCATTTACAAAAACTAATTTTTATTATGATAAAGTATTTAATGAAAGAACTTACCAAATGCTTAAAATATTCCCAACCCCAACTGCGGAAAATAAGGTGATTTGTGTTACTGGATTAGGTGTTACAAAAGCATTCTCTGCAATTATCTCAAGTATAATTCCTGATGTGCAATTATTAGCAAATGGTCAATGCTTTCCGCTTTATTTATACGAAGAAGATAAAAAAGAGCAAGGGAAATATCATCGCACTGATGCTATTACCGATCAAGGATTGACTTATTTCACCGAATATTATGCTGATTTTAATATTCAAAAAGAGGATATTTTCTACTATATTTACGGCCTATTACACAGTGAAGAATATCGTGAGCGTTATGCCGATAATTTGAAAAAACAACTTCCTCGTATTCCACGCGTGAAAAACATCAAAGATTTTTGGCTGTTTGTACAAGCCGGACGCGCATTAGCAGAACTTCATTTACATTATGATCAAGTGCCAATGTATGATGGCGTACTATTTTCTGGTGGATTAAAAATTATTGAAGATAAGCTCACCGGTGGCGGTATTGCTTTTAAACCTGAAGATTTCTATGTAGAAAAAATGAAATTTGTGAAAAAAGCAGATAAAAGCAAAGTGAAATATAACGAGAAATTCACCATTGAAAATATCCCACTAGAAGCCTTTGATTATATTGTAAACGGTAAATCCGCCTTAGAATGGGTAATGGAACGTCAATCCGTTAAAGTGGATAAAGACAGTGGTTTAATCAACGATGCTAACGATTGGGCAAAAGAAACAATGCACAATCCAAAATATCCATTGGAATTATTCTTACGTGTGATTACGGTGAGTTTACGTACCAGAGAAATTGTACAAAGTTTACCAAAATTAGAAATTGAATAATTAACGCAAAAATCACAACTTATCTAAAAACAAAGTGCGGTGAAAAAATTCATAAAATTTCCACCGCACTTTTCTTTTTTCGTTAAGCTTAAAATCCAAACCCTAACAAATGCTTAATACAACACCCTTGCACGAATCGTGCCGTCGATTTCACGCAGTTGTTGTAAAAGTTGTGAGCAGTCATCGGTTTCCACATCAATAACCACATAACCAATTTTCGGATCGGTTTGTAGGTACTGGGCGGCAATGTTGATATTTGCGCCGACAAAAAGTTGGTTGATTTGGTTTAACACGCCTGGGCGATTTTCGTGAATGTGCAATAAACGCTTGGTTCTGCTGTGTTCTGGTAAAGACACTTCTGGGAAGTTCACCGCAGAAAGTGTTGAGCCGTTATCTGAATATTTCACGAATTTGCTCGCCACTTCAGTGCCGATATTTTCTTGTGCTTCCGCCGTTGAACCACCGATATGCGGGGTGAGAATCACGTTATCCAAACCACGCAATGGCGAAACAAATTCTTCATTGATCGAAGCAGGTTCTGTTGGGAACACATCAAGGGCGGCACCACGCACTTTGCCTGCTTTAATTGCAGCGGCTAAGGCATCAATGTCCACCACCGTACCACGGGCGGCGTTAATTAAAATGCTCCCTTCTTTAAGCTGGGCGATACGCTCGGCATTCATTAAATTTTTCGTAGAGGCATTTTCAGGCACGTGCAAAGAAATCACATCGCTGCTGGCAAGTAATTCTTTTAATGAGCCTACCTGCTGTGCGTTACCTAATGGCAATTTGGTTTCAACATCATAAAAATAGACATTCATACCTAGCGATTCCGCAATGATACTGAGCTGTGAGCCAATGTGTCCGTAGCCAACAATCCCTAATTTTTTGCCCCGCACTTCGTGTGAGCCTGTGGCAGATTTGTTCCATAAACCACGATGCACTTCGGCATTGGCTTGCGGGACATTACGCATTAAGAGCAAAATTTCGCCTAATACCAGCTCAGCCACCGAGCGAGTGTTAGAGAATGGTGCATTAAACACAGGGATACCACGCATTTTTGCCGCTTCAAGATCCACTTGGTTGGTGCCAATACAAAAACAGCCCACGGCGATGAGTTTGTTCGCACATTCTAATACATCAGCAGTTAAGTGTGTGCGGGAACGAATACCTAAGAAATGCGCATCTTTGATCACTTCTTTTAATTCTTCTGGCTCAAGGGCTTTTTTATGATATTCAATATTGGTGTAGCCTGCGGCATTTAACACATCAACGGCATTTTTATGTACGCCCTCGAGCAGTACAAATTTAATTTTAGACTTATCCAGTGATACTTTTGCTGACATTTTGCTCTCCATAATCAAAAAAATTATTCAATAATTTCTGCGCCTTGTGGTGTGCCGACAATCACAATATCCGCACCACGCAAGGCAAAAATTCCGTTGGTAACCACACCTGCCACGTTATTTAAGGTTTTTTCCATTTCGATTGGATTTAAAATTGGGAAATTATACACATCTAAAATCACGTTGCCGTTATCGGTTACCACGCCTTCACGGTATTCTGGTGCGCCACCAAGGCTGACCAATTTACGCCCCACCTGCGAGCGCGCCATTGGGATCACTTCCACCGGCAAAGCAAAGGTTGAACCTAGCACGTCCACTTGTTTGCTTTGATCCACAATGCAGATAAATTTTTTCGCCAGTGCGGCAACAATTTTTTCTCGCGTTAATGCCGCGCCGCCCCCTTTGATCATCATTTTTTGTGGGTTGATTTCATCAGCGCCATCAACATAAATATCTAAACTTGACACTTCATTGGCGCTAAATACTTCAATGCCTTGTTTTCTCAATAATTCTTCTGATGCTTTAGATGCCGCCACAGCCCCTTTAATTTCATCTTTCATTGCGCCAAGGGCCTCAATAAAACAATTTACCGTTGAGCCACTGCCCACGCCCACAATCGTATCAGGTTTAACATATTGCAATGCCGCTTGTGCAGCTTGCTTTTTCATTGCGAGTTGATCCATATTCTTTCCCTTCATTGATAAAATCTGTGTTCAAATTTGCTATAAGTAAACGTTTGCGAACAAGGCATCTACTTTAATCCCATTCACGGGCAGATACAAGCCCTATTCGGGTAAAAACTCTGTTAACAATTCGTTTAAAAACAACTTACCTTGCTCGGTGATTTGCCAAGTGCGGTGGTTTTCTTGAATGTATTTTTGTGATTTCGCCCAATCAATTTGTTTTGCAATCACATCACAAGATAATCCCGTCAAATTCTCAAACTCGATTTTTGGCACTGGCTCAAGCAAGCGAAAACGATTCATAAAGAATTCAAAAGGACGCTCATCAAGGGGGATTGGCTTTTCTTCATATAAATATTCCCCACGCATATAGCCTTTCGGGTGCTTAGTTTTGGAAAAACGCAAAATATCGCCATTCGGGAAAGTCAATTTTCCGTGCGCACCACAGCCTATCGCCAAATAATCGCCAAAGCGCCAATAATTCAGGTTATGGCGACACTGATCACCGGCTTTGGCATAGGCAGAGGTTTCATATTGCCCATAGCCTGCTTGGCTTAAAAGCTGATGACCTTGCTCGAAAATATCCCATAGCGCATCATCATCAGGCAATGTAGGCGGACGATAGGCGAACATTGTATTTGGCTCAATGGTGAGCTGATACCAAGAAAGGTGGCTCGGCTCAAGGGCAATAGCTTGGCGTAAATCATCTAGCGCTTGCGTAAGAGTCTGATTTGGTAAGCCGTGCATTAAATCTAAATTAATGCGTTTAAAACCCGCATCTTTTGCCATTTGCACCGCGCTTTTGGCTTCCTCAGAATTATGAATGCGTCCTAAGCGTTGCAATTTTTCATCATCAAAACTTTGTATGCCTAAAGAAAGGCGATTCACCCCAGCTTCCACATAGCCTGCAAAACGGCTCGCTTCTGCCGTTCCAGGGTTGGCTTCTAAGGTGATTTCAATATTTGGCGCAAAGGGAATTTGCTGTTCAATGCCTTGCAATAATTGCGCGATGCCTTGTGCTGAAAATAAGCTTGGCGTGCCACCACCAATAAAAATGGAATGTAGCGTTCGCCCACCAATGCTTGCTTGATAGCGCGCCAGATCTTGGCGTAAATCAGACAACAAATGCGCGATATATTCCTGTTCGGGAATACCGCCTTTTTGCGCGTGGGAATTAAAATCACAATAAGGGCATTTTTGCACGCACCAAGGGATATGCACATAAAGGCTCAATGGCGGAAAAAGCGGCGGAAAAACTTGCATTATTTTGACCGCTCTTTGGCTTGTAAGCGTGCTTTTAACACGCCTAATGCGCGTGCGCGATGTGAGATTTGTTTCTTCTCTGGGGTATCAAGCTCAGCAAAAGTGCGGTCTTTTTCAGGATAGAAAAATAGACTGTCATAGCCAAAGCCATTCTCACCTTTTTCTTCAAAAGTGATTTCACCTGCGCATTCCCCCTCCGCAATAATTGGCGAAGGATCGGTTTCGTGTTGCAATAATACAATACAGCTCACAAACTTCGCTTGGCGTTCGTCAGCTGGCACGTTAGCTAATTTTTGTAATAACTTTTTACGATTTTCAGCATCGGCTTGCTCGCCATCAACACCTGCGTAACGAGCGGAATATAGCCCTGGTTCACCATTGAGTGCATTCACAACTAATCCGCTATCATCAGCAATGGCGGGCAAACCTGACATTTTGGCCGCATAACGCGCTTTCAACAAGGCATTTTCCACAAAAGTTAAGCCTGTTTCTTCGGGGCTTTCAATGCCTAAATCCGTTTGTGCGATCACCTCAAAGCCAAAATCTGCTAGCACATCGGCCATTTCGCGCACTTTGCCTTGATTACCCGTAGCCAGCACAATTTTTTGTTTCATTGTTGATCCTTATAAAATAAAAAAGGCGACCACTAAGTCGCCCTTGTAACACTCATTGAGAGGAAACCAGATAATGATCTCCATTCAGCTATAATATGTTTATGCCATATACTTAGTGTGATTAGTATAGTGCATTTTAATTGTGATCTCTATTTGCTATCTTCACTAAATGATAAAGGATCGATACGTTCTCTGTTTTTTTCTAATGTTGCTTTCCCAATGCCTTGAACCTCTAACAGCTGTTCTACTGCGGTAAATTTGCCGTGTTTCTCTCGATATTCAACAATCGCTTCAGCTTTTTTCGCACCAATACCAACCAACGAACGTTGAATATCACTCGCTGTAGAGGTATTGATATTCAATTTTTCGCCAACGAAAGATTTCTCTTTGATTGTATCCGTCAAAACTTGATCGGTACTAGAACTGACTTTTTCATTTAGTTGAGACTGAGCCACAACAGAAAAGCTACTTAACAAGCCTATTGATAACAATAAAGAAGATAGAACTGTCTTAATTTTCATTACGGTTTTCCTTATTCATAGAAACAAAAAAGTATAAATACTGAATAAATCAGCAGTGATACTTTGCATTCCAATACAAAAACTCGCAAGAAAAGCACCGCACTTTTGCGATCACGATCGTAAAAATAAACAGAATAAATAAGGCAATTTGATATAAGAAAGTGCAAAAAATAAAAAAGTGAAATCTATTTTTGATAGCTTAACAAGCCATAATAAACACGTTCGGCTTAGATTGTTTAAAAAAGAAAAGATAATGGTATTTCTATCATTGCCTTTGGTTATTCTTGGGAGGGGAATGCATTACTTATTTTATCTTCCAAAGCCTTGTCCTTAAGCTTGTACTCGCAAGCTCTCTGACATTATGCTTTGCTTTTTTTACTCGTTCTCTCATTAATCTGATTTTCTCATCAAGTTTTACTCTTGTAATTGCGCTTAGCATTTACAATGTACAAAATACAGCCCTTTAATAGGTTTTTCATACTAAAAGCAAAAAAATATGGAAGCATAGGAATACAAAAACTCTGATAACCATCATTCTTTTCAATTATGATAATTTCAGAAAAGCAAAAGAAAAGAAAACTAAACTAAACTAAACTTAAAATATAATAATGAAAAAATTGGAGCAATAAGAAAAATTTGATATCTGATGGCAGGGGCGGAGAGGCTCGAACTCCCAACACCCGGTTTTGGAGACCGGTGCTCTACCAATTGAACTACGCCCCTAAATGAAGTGGCGGAACGGACGGGACTCGAACCCGCGACCCCCTGCGTGACAGGCAGGTATTCTAACCAGCTGAACTACCGCTCCGCAAAATTGATAATTGGCAGTGACCTACTCTCACATGGGGATTCCCCACACTACCATCGGCGTTATAGCGTTTCACTTCTAAGTTCGGCATGGAATTAGGTGGGTCCGCTACACTATAGCTGCCAAAAAATTTTATTTTGTTAATTTACTTAAACAAAAATAAATTAACAAAATAAA
>NZ_PQVJ01000033.1 GCF_002921135.1 Avibacterium gallinarum
TTTGATGAAAGCATAAAAACCGTTAACGGATAACAGTTCACATTAATTTCAAGCATAAAAAATACCGCACAAAAGTGCGGTATTTTTTTCTGTCTTTTTTCATTCATTCGTCAAAGGGGATTTTGTTCTGTTGATGGCCACGCGTTCACAACGGCTTTAACTAAAGTCGCGAGGGGAATTGCGAAGAAAACACCCCAAAA
Organism: Avibacterium gallinarum; assembly: GCF_002921135.1. GTDB lineage: Bacteria > Pseudomonadota > Gammaproteobacteria > Enterobacterales > Pasteurellaceae > Avibacterium > Avibacterium gallinarum. Next base: position 201 of record NZ_PQVJ01000033.1, read on the forward strand.
TCCCCATAAACCACCAAAAATTAATACGGCAATAATGATGATTAATGGATGTAAATTAACAGCTTCCGAAAACAGGAAGGGGACTAATAAGTTACCATCTAAAATCTGACTGATGACATAAGCACTAATCAGGTACCAAAAAGGTTGGACTGATCCCAAATTGGGCGACAGCAACGAGTGCAATGGGAATGGTGACCAACACCGCACCAATATAGGGGACGAGTACGGATAAGCCGACAGCAACGG
>NZ_PQVJ01000034.1 GCF_002921135.1 Avibacterium gallinarum
CCAGGGCTATGCACGCCGGGATCCAGAGACCGAGGAGCAGGGCGACGGTCTGTGCAAAGTCCTTGCTGGCGAAAGAGCCAGAGTGGCGGTGCCGGCGACAGCGCAGCGCGACCAGTAGGCAGACAATGACAGAGGTGTAGGCCAGGATGACCACCTTGAGGTAGTCAAAGATCTCCTCGTTGTTCCATCCCATGAACAGCTCAGAGTAGAACAGGCGCAGGTAGATCCAGTCTGTGCCCGTGGCCTTGGCTTGCTTCTCGATGTGGGCAACACCCTTCTTGAATCGTGTGTACCAGTCGCGCGAGGCTATAACATCGTCCTCGACGAGCGCAAAGTATGAGGGGTTTCGTTTTCGGCAGGTTTCGAACAGGACAGAGTGGTCGAGGCGGATATTCTCGACTCGATCGTCGCTGCGACCGACGCCGCGCACATCGTGGGGGGAGGATAGGTGTAGTTGAGGTTGGACGCTTCG
>NZ_PQVJ01000035.1 GCF_002921135.1 Avibacterium gallinarum
GGGCAAATACGAATGCACCTCAAACACAAAGCGTCTCAAGCATGACATGCGAGCCAGACAGAGATCACCTACGACGGCCAAATAATATTAATTGTGAAGAATCATTCAAGGCTCATGATTTGTGTGTGAACGATCCTTCCTTTCTTATTGGTCTTGGAGATCAGTTTAGCAAGAGTTCCTCGACTTGAGGCTGCATGCCTGGGGCCATAGAGGAACACGGCTGTATCCTGTTGTTTCTTTGGATGGAATGATTATTTGCACGTTGATGCATGATATACGGAGAAAAACTTTCTAATAGAGATGGAGGAGTTAGAAAAAAATAGTAACATGAATTGACTTTGTCCGTGACCTTGACCTTCCACCACCTCACTCTTCTT
>NZ_PQVJ01000036.1 GCF_002921135.1 Avibacterium gallinarum
GAGACGCTTATCCGTCCTGTAAGGGTAGGAGCTGGACATGCAGGTCCCTGATCTAGCAGCTTTGGGCGAAATCTGTAACCGCAGCCACCGCAATATCATCCCATCCTAGCCAATTACGGACGGTGAGGATGGAAATGCATCTCGCCGCCCCCACACCGTACTCTGGGCTGTTGGTCTTGGGTCTTGCTTAAAGGCTGGTGGGCTCTCTCACACTCTGATCTTCGCTCCCGTTCCTCCCTAATCTTCCCTTCTTCTTGACTTGCACTGCCACTCTTTTTTTTCATATCCTCAAGCAACCATGCATCTTTGGGTCATTGTCACTCTGGCTCTGTTCCACCAACCAGCCCTTGCCCAGGACGGCATCTGCTGGGGTGTGGACGGAAGCCAATGGACCAGCAACAAGCGGTGCCCGGGCTCCGTCTGCCTGCTGCGGCGAGAATGCTACATGCATGCC
>NZ_PQVJ01000037.1 GCF_002921135.1 Avibacterium gallinarum
GGTCGAGGGGTGAGGAGTGATTGGCGGCAAGATTCTCGGGACGTTTCTCGGGAGGATTACCGGGAGATTTACCGGGGAGATTTACGGGAGGTTTTTTAAACGATGTAGTGTGATTTAGACGCTGTACGACATGAGATTGACGCTTGAAAATCAAGAGACGTGCTCTTTGGGATAAAAGAGTCCCTCTGTTTCCCCATTTGACCTCCTGTCCTGCACGTAGTACCATTGGGCTGGTGATTTGAAATCAAGAGACGTGCCTCCTAGGTTAAAAGAGCCCCTCCATCTCCATCCCTGGCCTCTTCTCCAGCTCATCCCACACACGCGACAATGCCTGCAGCCACATCTCCACTAACCGCCAGCCCCGTCGCCGAGGCCTGGTGGAAGGAAGCCTCGGTCTACCAAATCTACCCTTCATCCTTCAAAGACTCCAACGGAGATGGCGTTGGTG
>NZ_PQVJ01000038.1 GCF_002921135.1 Avibacterium gallinarum
CGCAGACACTCCTCCTTGTGGCTCAGAGGATCCTTTCCAGTGGTAGGGTCGTAGCCAGCGCTGCCGCCAGGCTGGTAGGCCATTCCGACGATCTGGAACTTGTTGCCAGTCTCGGGGTTGATGAAGTCGGTTCCCTGGATCTCGAGGGGTGTGACGGCACTGACTACCGTGGCCCCAAGGGCCATGAGTGCAGCGTTGATCTGGGGGAGGCATGTCAGTGACCGAAATGATGGGCGAGGGGAGTGACTGTCGCATGAGATGTGATGTGATGCGATGCGACGAGGCCCAACTTACAAGCATGGCGAGTATGCGGTTATTACAGCTCTCACGGGAGGTCGTGTTCAAAAAAGAGAATAAGGTCGAATACAGGCGCTTGCGATCTCGATGAAGCAAATGGCTTCTTGTCGGCTCACGAATGGGGTGCTTGGTGGTGGTGGTGTTGAGGC
>NZ_PQVJ01000039.1 GCF_002921135.1 Avibacterium gallinarum
ATGATGATAAGATAATACTCCGCTTAGGCGGGGTATTAACAAGGGATACTTTGTTACCATTATGGGAGCAACGTTCTTCTTTTTATCGAAAATCGCTCTTGGCTCGCAACCGATTATTTGGGAACTTCAGACTTTAACGCGTATTGATAGTGCGGGTTTTGCCTTATTTTGTGATTATTTGTATCAAATGCAAAAGCAAGGGCAACCTCAGCAGTTGGTGAATGTGCCTAAGCAACTCTTGACATTGGCTGATCTTTTCGGCTTATCCCATTGGCTTAAGCCTTTTTTATTGTAGTGGAAACATTGAATGGAAACGCAAGAAATCGAACGAATTTTAAAACAAGCGTTAAACCTCGAACAGGTTTATGTGCAGGGCGAAAACGCCCATTTTGGCGTGATTGTCATTGATGATAACATCGCTGCTTTATCCCG
>NZ_PQVJ01000040.1 GCF_002921135.1 Avibacterium gallinarum
CCGGATATGAAGGTCAACGATCGTGTCGCGGCTGAACGCCAACATGTGCTGGCGTTTGCCCTCGCGGGCGGCGTGCTGCTGTTGATGGCTGTGGTGGTGGCGCTGTCGTTTGGTCGTGGTGCGCACGGCTGGACGTGGGCGAGCGGGGCGTTGCTCGAGGATTTAATGCCCTGGCGCTGGCCGCGAATTATGGCGGCGCTGTTTGCGGGCGTCATGCTGGCGGTGGCGGGCTGTATTATTCAGCGACTGACCGGAAACCCGATGGCAAGCCCGGAAGTGCTGGGGATTAGCTCCGGCGCGGCGTTTGGCGTGGTGTTGATGCTGTTTCTGGTGCCGGGTAATGCCTTTGGCTGGCTGTTACCTGCAGGCAGTCTCGGCGCGGCGGTGACGCTGTTGATCATTATGATCGCCGCCG
>NZ_PQVJ01000041.1 GCF_002921135.1 Avibacterium gallinarum
TTGCCACAGGCACGCAGAGGACTGCCGTCACCACCGCAGCAAACTGTTGCCGCAACATCCCCGAGGATTCTTTCCCGGTGGTTCGCGATGTCATGCCAACACTCCTCAACGTCCTCAATAGCAACGATCAGCGTGTTGTGGAGCAAGCGTCCCTCTGCGTCTCGGGCATTGTCGAGAGCTTTAAATACCATCCATCCAAGCTTGAGGAACTGGTCAGCGTGGATCTCCTCCGAGGTGTACTGCGCCTTCTCGTCCCCGGTACGACCAACATGATTGGATCCAGCATTCACACCCAGTTCCTGCGAGTCCTGGCCTTCACTGCGCGGGCAAGCCCCCGCCTCTCCGCTGAACTGTTCAAACTCAACGTGGTTGAAACTCTGTATCAGATTCTCACAGGAGTATCACCACCAAGCGGAACCGAAGATGTGGCTTCC
>NZ_PQVJ01000042.1 GCF_002921135.1 Avibacterium gallinarum
GAGGGTCCTCAAGACCATCGAGCTCGTCGCTCTCGTCGCTCTCGCCACCAAGCTCGTACTCGAGCTGCTCGGGGTCAAAGTCGTAGTCGTCCTCATCGTCCTCATCGTCCTCATCGTCCTCATCCTCACCATCATCCATGATGTAGTTGCCGGTGAGGTAGACAGTGTGGCTACCGGTGACGACGAAGAAGACCTTCTCACCGTGGTTCACGGTGATGTCAAGAGGCTGCTGGTAGTTCTGGAGGGAAAGTATTAGCTGACTGCTTTCATGGGAGGACAGAACTGCCGACTTACTCGCTCGGTGTCCAGAGTGCAAATGACAAAGTTCTCAAGGTCGGCACCCTCACTCTCGAGGTCGCTGTCGATCTCCTCCTCGTCCTCAGACTCCTCCTCGACGGCCTTGCCCTTGCCCTTGCCCTTGCTCTTGGGCTTG
>NZ_PQVJ01000043.1 GCF_002921135.1 Avibacterium gallinarum
CCGAGTACCTTGATAAGCACATTGACGGTCCCTTCGAGGACTTCATTGATGACCACTTTGAGGGCACCCCCTTCATCACTGAGATTCTCAAGACTGCGCATCGCTACCTCGTCAAGGAGAAGATGCCCGCCATCCGCAAGGCCCTCAAGCTCGTTCTGGCCTACAACCTCACCATGCACATCACCATGATTGAGAACCAGAGCGATGAGGTCAACTTGGATGGTCGGATCGATGACGAGGACTCCAAGTACTACGGCCGCACCGTCGCTCCCGTCATGATCAACTTCCAGGTCAAGTGTGCCCTTGCCGATATGTGGCGCGAGTTGCAGAAGGATATCCTGGAGGAGCTCTCTGCTCTGTACTCTGGTGTCTACAGCGGTGAGAAGATGAAGAACTGGCCGACCATCTTCATGCTGGCTTCCATCCTTTGG
>NZ_PQVJ01000044.1 GCF_002921135.1 Avibacterium gallinarum
CTGACCAGGAAACGGGTGAACCTCAATGGCAACAAATAAACGCACACTCAGTCGCATCGGTTTTTACTGCGGGCTGGCGCTGTTTCTCATCATCACGCTGTTTCCATTTTTTGTGATGCTGATGACCTCGTTCAAGGGCGCGAAAGAGGCGATCTCACTGCATCCTACGCTGCTGCCGCAGCAGTGGACGCTGGAGCATTACGTCGACATTTTTAACCCGATGATTTTCCCGTTTGTCGACTACTTCCGTAACAGTCTGGTGGTGTCTGTGGTTTCATCCGTGGTGGCGGTATTCCTCGGCATTCTTGGGGCTTACGCGCTTTCCCGCCTGCGCTTTAAAGGTCGGATGACCATCAACGCCAGCTTTTACACGGCGTATATGTTCTCTGGCATTTTGCTGGTGGTGCCGCTTTTCAAAATCATCAC
>NZ_PQVJ01000045.1 GCF_002921135.1 Avibacterium gallinarum
CCGCTGTCAAGCCACTAAACCCCATCAGCCATTGTCCCTGACGACAAGCCACTTTCATCCCACCACCAACAAACGGGCATTCACGCCGTCACATGTGTCGTCATCCTTCACCCTTTGGACGGCAGCCTCAACTCTCTTCTTTAACAAATAGAGGCTGCGATTTATGAACAAATATTCCTGGCAACACCATCATTCTCTCCTCGTGTTCCCGACGTCACCTTTTGCGTAACTGAGCCTGCCCGACTCCATCATGGGCGAGCTCGCCGACTACCTCATTCACAATGACCCCAGCTTCGCAAGGTATCGTGCACCTTTCATATTCGTCCCCATGCTTAAAACCGACCTCTTTGCTGACTGTATGCTTGCTTCAGGTCGAGACTGCCCGCACGATACTCGGAC
>NZ_PQVJ01000046.1 GCF_002921135.1 Avibacterium gallinarum
CCAACCCTTGGCAGAACATATCCATCGCGTCCGCCATCTCCAGCAGCCGCACGCGGCGCATCTCGGGCAGCGTTGGGTCCTGGCCACGGGTGCGCATGATCGTGCTCCTGTCGTTGAGGACCCGGCTAGGCTGGCGGGGTTGCCTTACTGGTTAGCAGAATGAATCACCGATACGCGAGCGAACGTGAAGCGACTGCTGCTGCAAAACGTCTGCGACCTGAGCAACAACATGAATGGTCTTCGGTTTCCGTGTTTCGTAAAGTCTGGAAACGCGGAAGTCAGCGCCCTGCACCATTATGTTCCGGATCTGCATCGCAGGATGCTGCTGGCTACCCTGTGGAACACCTACATCTGTATTAACGAAGCGCTGGCATTGACCCTGAGTGATTTTTCTCTGGTCCCGCCGCATCCATACCGCCAGTTGTTTACCCTCACAACGTTCCAGTAACCGGGCATGTTCATCATCAGTAACCCGTATCGTGAGCATCCTCTCTCGTTTCATCGGTATCATTACCCCCATGAACAGAAATCCCCCTTACACGGAGGCATCAGTGACCAAACAGGAAAAAACCGCCCTTAACATGGCCCGCTTTATCAGAAGCCAGACATTAACGCTTCTGGAGAAACTCAACGAGCTGGACGCGGATGAACAGGCAGACATCTGTGAATCGCTTCACGACCACGCTGATGAGCTTTACCGCAGCTGCC
>NZ_PQVJ01000047.1 GCF_002921135.1 Avibacterium gallinarum
TAATAAGTTCCAACGTTTGCCAGGCCTGGTTAATGGTTGCAGATTGCTGTACGGCGGCGAGTTGTTCCGCCTGGCTTCCGCTGGCGAATTTATCAGGATGATACTGACGTTGTAGATCCTGAAAACGCAGGCTCAGCGCCTGGGTATCGAGTTGATAGCGGGCAGGCAAGCCAAAGAGGGTGAAGTAATCCATAACATTCTCAGGGCTGCGATCCGCCGCGATAACGGCGAATCAGGTAAACAAACCCCACGCGCAGGCGACCACGGTGGGGTTATCGGTATGCGCATCAAACGTGGAAGCTTTCGCCGCAACCACACTCATCTTTGACGTTCGGGTTGGTGAATTTAAACCCTTCGTTCAGGCCTTCTTTTACGAAGTCC
>NZ_PQVJ01000048.1 GCF_002921135.1 Avibacterium gallinarum
ACTCGGTGGTCCCTTCTTCTTTTGGATCTTTATCCAATCAACTCAACGTAAAGTGTAAGGACTCGCCGTATGCAAGCACTTTTTGAACTACAGCCCTTATCTTTGCAAGCCAATGAACGGGTGATTTTACAAACCGAACGGTTAACTATTCCACAAGGCAAACATACCGCCATTATTGGCCCGAATGGTGCGGGCAAATCTACCTTATTGCGCGCGTTGGAACCCGAAAAGGGGTTTTGAAATTTCAAAACCCCTTTTCGGTTCCAACGCAAAACGATCCAGCCGATGACAAGGCAGAGAAAATTGAGGATCGCAATCTGTAACCGCGGAAAATCAAAAAATCCTTACCGCCCAGTGATTAAACGGCAAAAAAGGCAGTAA
>NZ_PQVJ01000049.1 GCF_002921135.1 Avibacterium gallinarum
GCCATCAAGACGGATTCTCTTCATGGACTCGAAATCTGCGGAAGCCCGCCAACTTCCGGTTCCAACCCCCCGTCTGGGGCGAAGCTGACTGGGACGTGGCCGGCTTTTATGGCGACAAGGGCACATACCCTCTTGTACAGGGTGAGAGTCTTTTTTGTAACTGGGACTCGGATAGATTCTGTGGCTTCGGTCGCGCATATACAGGATGAAGCATCCCTGCTTGCCTACATGGACGACTTCAAGTCCCGATATCCAACCTACATCACTGGCATGGCTACTCTGCAGGCTTTCATCGAGCTTCTCTACTTAACCACAAAGGCACAAGATGAGCCAAGAGCTGCTGGAGAGCCAGAGCTATACGCAACAGCGC
>NZ_PQVJ01000050.1 GCF_002921135.1 Avibacterium gallinarum
TCATTGGTGTGCATCACGGGTTGAAGCATGGGGTGCTTGCGGTGGCACGGATCCTTCTCCAAGCATCGCCCGTCAAGCTTGACCTGTTGCGAATATCGGCATTCCCCTTGTCGCCCTCAGGGTCATGGGCTACTGGCAGTTGCAACGGTAGATATCGTCATCGCTGTCGGTTGATGCTGCGCTCGATGGAATTGGAAACCTGGTCCGATATCCAGGTCCAGCTGACGATGAGCCTCCCTCATGACCAGTTTTTCGAATTGACGTCTCCGATGCGGACGAGCAAGGCCGAGCCCATGGATGGAATGGCCAAAAGCTCCCCTCTCATCTCCAGGTTCTCCACGCAGGTCCAGCATCTGAGACCGCGGCTGCCATCT
>NZ_PQVJ01000051.1 GCF_002921135.1 Avibacterium gallinarum
TTTGCTTGGCTCTCGGACGGACCGAAGGACTACTCAGTCAAAGCAGGTAGCTGGGCGCCCTACAGAAGAGGCCGATAGTGATGAACTTCGGGCAGATTCAACATGGAACATTCTCAGGGAATTCAACCCTAATTGGGAAGCCCGTAAATGCCGATATCCCACGTGGGCTACGTGGCGTGCTACTAGTCAAATAATTTCGAGGTTCAAGTGACCCATTTTTGATAATCCAAAAGGATGGCCGGCATAAGGGTCAACAGTTCCCGATCTTGTGACCGGCTCGGACCCTCACACTCACACTTGCCGCCTTATCAATCCGGAAGCGTGCCGAATGACTGACCCGTTGAGTGCAAGACGGCGAGGTCATAGAAAGTAT
>NZ_PQVJ01000052.1 GCF_002921135.1 Avibacterium gallinarum
ATCTTAAAAATCTTTGCAAGTGTTTTTTTGACAATTTTTTACAAAAAATTTAAAAAACATTGCAAGTGATTATTTAGAAAACAAAGTGCGGTGAAAAAATTTACACTTTTGTTTGTGTTCCACCGTAATATGCTACTTATTAATCCTTGATAGGATCAATTGCTCTCATCCCCTCTTTAGCAAGCACAGTATTTAACGCCTCTAATGCTTTTTCCTTTTCCTCTTGCGTTAACATCATAGAATGCTTTTTCAAAGAAGCTGCTTTTAAGTTCCAGAAAAAGCTCAAATTAACACTCACGCCTGCTTTCTTAAGTGCAATATAACAGTATTCTGCTCCTGCCTTTAAAAAATCATCAAAAGAACGAATTCCAATTTTATTCAGAAGGCGTTCGTGTCTAACAGACAAGTTCACTCGACCTCGAATTAGATCAACTTTTGCCATTTCTTTCTGATTTCTATCTTCTTCTATTTGCTCAATTGACCACAGAACAACGGATTTATATAAATCTTTATTTTCTCTAATCTTATCAGGAAGAAGATAAAAATTTATACCACAAGAAACTGGCTTTTCAGAATGTTCCATATAAGGTATCGCCCCTTGGCTTTCCAAATATTGTGCTAATTTCCCAACAGCCCTTAGATAAAAATAGTTATCTTGAAATAAACCAAACATTGATTTTTCTTGGAAAATTCCATAACTATTAAAAACGCCTTTTGCTGAGACATCGCCAATAAGTTCACTTAGTTCTTTTCTAATTTCAAACGTTAGAGTGTTAGTAATACTCATCATAGTTCTCCTCGCTAGGTTAGTTATCAGGTGCTTAAAGTTATACCACATAAAATCACTCTTTTTACTTGATATTTTTGACCAATTATTATTTTTGCGACGATGATCGTAAATCCACAATGTCATTCCCCTTTTAGAGTCCAAAACACGATAAAATAACTCCCTTTTTTATCATTTATCCTGATAGGATTTTCTAATTAATTTTGACTATGCTCTCCAAAGTTTTTAGAAACATTAAGTCTTAAGTCAACATTACATAAAATTTCCAGCTTGCTCTTAAAACATCTACTCACAAGAAAAACATATAGAGACAGTATTAATACACAAAGCAATAGCATGGCTACCAATTCTTGCGAACAAGTAAAATCTGACGGTATTGTTAAAGAAATTAGTATGTTACATAAGATAGTACAGCTCGATGAGCTATCTAGTCCTGACTAATTTTTTCTGCGCAGGGTATAACAAATATGTATAGTAATACACTATAGAAGGTAATTTTTTTACGAATTTTGGTAGGGGCAGACCTATGCATCTACCCGCTTAATATGAACTTATAATTTCTATCATTGGCCTAACACATAGGTTCGCCCCTTGTATATTAAAATTAATATAAAATAGCAACAAAACCCCGTTATCTGCATCTCGCGCTCGCCCCAGGCAACAAACCGAGTTGTAGCAATGAGGCAGATAACATTTCACCAAAAAACCGAACAGTTGCCAGACTTAAACCCGAATGCAAGGCAGGTTAATGATGAATGAACAAACTTATTGTGGTATTGATGTTGCTAAACGTCATTTCGTCATTGGGCTTTCTACCCAAAAACGAACAAAGACTGAAACCAACAACCCGAAAGGGATTGCGCATACCATTGAGTATTTACGTAGTTTCAATGTGGACTTAATTGTCCTTGAAAGCACCGGTGGGCTTGAACTTCCATTAGCTAAAGCACTCCACCGTGCAGGCTTTCGTGTGGTGATTGCCAACCCGCGACAAACCAATCAGTTTGCGATGTCACAGTCACTAGCAAAAACCGATAATAAAGATGCCAAAATGTTGGCTTTTTACGCGCAGATGCTCGCAATGCGTGATAATGTAGCGCAACAGCTTTACATACCACCAACGCCCGAGCAGGAACAGCTTGAAGCCCTTGTTTCACGCCGTAATCAGCTTGTTGAAATGCGTTCCGCGGAGAAAAACCGCCTTGAACAAGTTCACTCCACACAACGACTCAGTGTTGAGCAGCATATCGACTATCTCAGCCTGCGTATTGATGAGCTGGATAGTGAAATCGAACAGCATCTCAAACATTTTGACGATAAAGTAAAAAAGTTTAAAGACATCAAAGGGTTAGGCACACAAACAATAGCCGTTTTGATGTCAATGTTGCCTGAGTTAGGTCAATACACACATAAACAAATTGCTTCGCTTGTTGGTGTTGCGCCACATCCGAAAGAAAGCGGTAACACCAAATGGAAAAGCCGCTGTTCAGGTGGTCGCAAAGCCGTGCGAAATGCGCTGTATATGGCCACATTTGTTTGTGTGCGTTTTGAGCCTAAACTCAAACAATTTTACGAACGCTTACGCGCTAATGGTAAGGCGTTCAAAGTGGCGATTAACGCCTGTATGCGTAAGCTTCTAACCATTTTAAATGCGATTGTCCGCGATGGCTCGCAATGGGACGCTCACGCGCTTTAATTAACGAATTTGTATTTTTGCTTTTTAGCGGAATACAGTTGCTACAATAAAATTTCTTTTTATTGAGAAAAACCAATGGAATTCCAAGATCTCAAACTCTTCATCGACCTAGCGGAAAATAAAAATTTCGCTAAAACTGCGGGGCAGCATTATATGTCGCCCTCCACCCTTTCACGGCAAATTAAACGGCTTGAAGAAGAACTGGGTGAGCCGTTGTTATTGCGTGATAACCGCAAGGTTTCGCTCACCCCAGCAGGCGAGCTATTTTTGCAATTTGCTTATCCGCAATGGCAACAATGGCAATCTTTAAAGCAGCAATTTCGTTCTAATCAGCAGGAACTACAAGGGGAGCTACGCCTGTTTTGCTCAGTAACGGCGGCTTATAGCCATTTGCCGCAAATGTTAGAAAAATTCCGTTTGCGTTATCCTAAAGTAGAAATTCAGCTCACAACGGGCGATCCTGCGATGGCGTTAGAGATGATTCAAAGCCAACAAGTGGATTTGGCTCTTGCGGGGCGGCCAGCGCACTTACCGCAAAATGTGATGTTTCATCATATTGATGATATAACCCTTTCCCTCATTGCGCCACGAGTTGCCTGTGCCACCACGCAATTATTGCAACACCCCCCCATTGATTGGCAAAAAATCCCTTTTATTTTGCCTGTGGAGGGGCCTGCTCGACAGCGGATTGATCAGTGGTTTCAACAGAAAAAAATCAAACACCCGAAAATTTACGCCACCGTATCAGGACACGAAGGGATTGTGTCAATGGTCGCACTTGGTTGCGGCGTAGCGTTATTGCCTGATATTGTGATCCAAAATAGCCCGCTTAATTTACAGGTTTCCACTTTGGAGATTGATATTCCTGTACAGCCATTCGATTTAGGGATTTGCGTACAAAAGAACTTACTCAATTTGCCCTTAGTTCGTGCATTTTGGCAAATGTTGGGGTAAAGTGCGGTAAGAATTTGGTGAATTTTAGGTGGATTATGGTAAAAGGTATCGGTTTTTCTCTTTTGGCCTCAATGTTGTTTGGCTATATTTATTATTTTTCCACATTATTATTGCCATTAAGCGGCGAAGATATTTTTGGCTATCGTGTTGTTTTTACAGCACCTTTTGTGATTGCCGCCGTGTTCATTTTCCGCCAAAAATATATGTTGATCGCTCACCTAAAACGCATCAAAGCACAACCTTGGTTATTGCTGGTTTTTTTGTTTAACGGCAGCATTATGGGCTTTCAAATGTGGCTTTTTTTATGGGCACCAAACAACGGCGGTGCATTGAGCGTTTCCCTTGGTTATTTGCTACTGCCCCTTGTTTTAGTGGCGGCAGGGCGAATTTTCTTTAAAGAACGCATTTCCTCGCTGAAATTTCTTGCCATCATCATCGCTGCCATTGGCATCGCCTTTAACATTAGCGCAAAGGGCGGACTTTCTTGGGAAAGCATTGCCGTTTGCACTTACGCCGTTTATTTTATGGTTCGCAAATGGTTCGGCTTTAACGACATCACCAGTTTTGCCATTGAAATGGTATTGACTTTACCCGTGTGTATCTATTTCGCCGCACAAGTAAACATCGCAGAAGTGCGGTTGGTTAATCCGAATATTTTATCGTTATTATTTCTGCTCGGCTTACTCAGCGGCATTGCCTTTAATGCTTACATTGTTGCAAGCAGCCTATTGCCTATCAACGTGCTAGGATTACTCGGCTATGCTGAACCCATAATGATGCTCGCCGTTTCCCTATTCATCGGAGAAAATATTGACGCCAAAAATTACCCGCTCTTTTTATCTTTAATGATCGGTATGGGGCTGATCATCATTGATGGATTACGAGCAATGCAACGAAAAACAGTTCCCCCCATTTCCTAAACGCCCTCATATTTTCCATACAAAAGGAAATATAAAGTGCGGTGGAATTTTGCGGAGTTTTTATCGCAACAGGCTATCCTTAATAGAAGAAACAAAAGGGCGAATCATTCGCCCCAAAAAATCCTAAAAAAGCACCGCACTTTTGTTTTAGCTTAACTGCCTAATATCGTTTCAATCTCTTCCTGCACAGCAAACCATTCTATTTCAACTTCGTCTAGCTGTTTTTTGTATTCCGCTTGGTCTTTTAAAAGTGCGGTGAGATTTTCTTTCATTTCTGCTTGGTACAGATCACCGTTGGCGAGTTGTTGTTCAATGTCTACCAGTTTTTTTGATAGGGTTTCCATTTTGCTTTCCCATTGTGCAAGGGATTTTCGCAATGGTGCGAGCTGTTGGCGAAGTTCCGCTTCTTTGCGTTTTTGCTCTTTCCGATTTTGGCTGCTGCTTTCTTTATTGCTTTCTGTTTTGCCTGAGGGTTGGTTTTGGCTATTTTGTTCGTTGAGCCATTTTTGATAATCGTCTAAATCGCCTTTAAACTCTTCCACTTGCCCATCGTGAACCAAATAAAACTCATCAACGGTATTGCGTAATAAATGGCGGTCGTGGGAAACAATTACTAATGAACCTTGATAATCCACCAAGGCTTCGGTTAGGGCTTGGCGCATATCTAAATCTAAATGGTTGGTCGGTTCATCTAATAACAATAAATTTGGTCGCTGCCAAACGATTAATGCCAACACCAAACGTGCCTTTTCGCCACCTGAAAAGGTGGCAACAGACTCATTCACTTTATCGCCGTGAAAGGCGAAACTGCCGAGATAGGTGCGTAATTGTTGCTCCGTTTGTTGTGGAGCAAGCTGCTGCATATGCCAAAGGGCGCTTTCTTCCGCGCGCAAGGTATCCAGCTGATGTTGCGCAAAATAACCAAGCTGTACGCCTTTTGCGAGCTGAATATGACCAGAAAGTGCGGTGATTTCTCCCGCTAATAATTTGATCAGCGTGGATTTCCCTGCACCATTTTTACCCAGCAAACCAATGCGTGAACCAGGGACGAGATTTAATTTGATTTGTTTCAGAATTTCCGTGATTTGCCCATTATTTTCATAACCTGCACTGACTTTCTCCATTGAAAGCAATGGGTTAGGCAATGCCAGCGGCTCACGAAATTCAAAAGTGAATGGATTATCCACATAAGCAGGGGCGATGAGTTCCATTTTCGCCAACGCCTTAACACGGCTTTGTGCTTGTTTTGCTTTGCTCGCTTTGGCTTTAAAGCGGTCAATATATTTTTGTAAATGCGAGATTTTTTGCTGTTGCTGACGGTATAACGCCGTTTGTTGAGCTAATTTTTCCGCCCGTTGTTTTTCAAAAGAAGAATAATCTCCAGTGTATTCATTTATTTTTTGATTTTCAATGTGCAGAATTTTGTCCACCACAGGATCAAGAAAATCGCGATCGTGTGAAATCAACACCAACGTGCCTTGATATTGTTGCAACCAACGTTCAAGCCAGATCACCGCATCTAAATCCAAGTGGTTAGTAGGTTCATCAAGTAGCAGTAAATCCGAAGGACATAGCAAGGCTTGTGCCAAATTAAGACGCATACGCCAACCGCCAGAAAACGCACTCACCGGCTGGCTAAGTTCTTCTTGGCTAAAGCCTAATCCGTTTAACAAGGCCGCCGCGCGAGCTTGGATTGTCCACGCATCAATGGTATCTAATTGTTCGTGAATACGCGCAATAGCATTGCCATCATTATTTTGATTGGCTTGCTCTAACTGTTGCTGTAATGCCACATATTGGCGATCACCTAAAATCACATAATCCAAGGCAGAAATAGCAAGGGCTGGCGTTTCTTGGTTTACCCAAGCCAGTTGCCAGTTTGTGGGGTAACTCACTTCACCGCCCTCGGCACTAATTTCTTTTTTTAATAAGGCGAGTAGCGAAGATTTTCCACAGCCATTTTTGCCCACCAAGCCCACTTTTTGCTTAGGATTAATGGTGGCGTTGGCATTTTCTAGCAAGGTCGTTTGCCCACGTTTTAACGAAAGATTGGTAAATAAAATCATTAAATTTCGGTTTATCTCTGATCAGCAAAGGGGTTATTTTCCACGTTTTTATAAAAATTGCCAATTATTCCAAATTTTTATTGGAAAATTTTTAAAAAACCTTTTCAACAATGTGATCTAGTTCAATTTTTTTCAATGAAAAACAGGCTATGATACGAAACGCTGTTTTACATCTTTGAGGTATAAAAATGACAAACGCTGAACTTATGCAAGAAGGCATAAACCTGATGCTTTCAGGAATGGGGTTCGTGCTGGTTTTCTTGTTAATCCTAATTTTTGCCATTGGATTAATGTCGAAACTGGTAAACCGCTTTTTTCCTGAGCCTGTTCTCACCCAGCCTTCCCCGATAAAAGCACAATCCACTCAAACAGATGATTTAGAAAGATTACGCCCAATTATTGTGGCGGCGATTGCTCATCATCGCCGTAATCAAGGGCTTTAAATTGATTAATTTGGAGAAAATACAATGACTGTTGAAAAGAAAAAAATTGCCGTAACTGATGTTGTGTTGCGTGATGCGCACCAATCCCTTTTTGCGACCCGTTTACGCCTTGATGATATGTTACCTATTGCTGCTGAACTTGATGAAATTGGCTATTGGTCGCTTGAAGCTTGGGGCGGTGCAACCTTTGACGCTTGTATTCGTTTTTTAGGGGAAGATCCTTGGGTGCGTTTGCGTGAACTCAAAAAAGCAATGCCAAAAACGCCATTACAAATGTTATTGCGTGGGCAAAATTTGCTAGGCTATCGTCATTATGCTGATGATGTGGTAGATCGCTTTGTGGAACGTGCTGTACATAACGGAATGAGCGTGTTCCGTGTGTTTGACGCAATGAACGATCCGCGTAATATGCAACAAGCACTGAAAGCGGTACGCAAAAATGGCGGCCACGCACAAGGCACACTAAGCTATACCACAAGCCCCGTGCATACTTTACAAACTTGGCTTGATACCACAGAACAGCTGTTAGAAATTGGTATTGATTCCCTTGTAATCAAAGATATGTCGGGCATTCTCACACCAAACGAAGCCTATCACTTAGTTAGCGAAATCAAAAAACGCTTTGATGTGCAACTTCATCTTCATTGCCACGCCACCACGGGAATGGCAGAAATGGCATTGTTGAAAGCCATTGAAGCGGGCGTGGACGGCGTAGATACCGCCATTTCTTCAATGAGTGGCACATACGGACACCCAGCCACGGAAGCTTTAGTTGCCACCTTAAAAGGTACACCTTACGATACAGGCTTAGATATTCAAAAATTAGAGAAAATTGCCGCTTATTTCCGTAATGTGCGGAAAAAATACCATAAATTTGAAGGCCAATTAAAAGGCGTAGATAGCCGTATTTTAGTGGCACAAGTGCCGGGCGGAATGCTCACTAACCTTGAAAGCCAATTAAAACAGCAAAATGCTTCTGACAAATTGGATTTAGTGTTGCAAGAAATTCCAAAAGTGCGGGAAGATTTGGGCTATATTCCATTAGTTACACCAACTTCACAAATCGTTGGAACGCAAGCGGTGATCAACGTATTAATGGGTGAACGCTACAAAACCATTGCTAAAGAAACCGCAGGAATTCTGAAAGGCGAATACGGCCGCACTCCAGCGTCAGTAAATGCTGAATTGCAAGCTCGCGTGTTAGAAGGTGCAGAGCCAATCACTTCACGCCCAGCAGATCACCTTGAGCCAGAAATGGAGAAACTCACGCTCGAAATCAAACAACAAGCTACAGAAAAAGGTATCAAACTTTCTGATAATGAAATTGATGATGTGCTTATTGTAGCGTTATTCCCACAAGTGGGGCTGAAATTCCTTGAAAATCGTGGCAACCCTGATGCCTTTGAACCTGCTCCAAGTGTAGAAAGTGCGAGCGAAAAAATATCGCAAAAAAGCACCGCACTTTCCTCTCAAGCCAAAACTGGCTCAGCAGTTTATACGGTGGAATTAGAGGGCAAAGCCTTTGTGGTGAAAGTGAGCGAAGGCGGCGATATTGATCAAATTACCCCAACTGCACCGCAAACCGCTCAGCCTGTTTCTACGCCAACACCTGCACCGACACCATCGGCTTCAGCACCCCAAACAGGCAAGCCCGTAACCGCTCCAATGGCAGGCACTATTTGGAAAGTGGTGGCAAATGAGGGGCAACAAGTGGCTGAGGGCGATGTGTTGCTCATTCTTGAGGCGATGAAAATGGAAACGGAAATCCGTGCTTCGCAAGCGGGAACGGTGCAAAATATCCGCGTGAAAGCTGGTGATGCCGTTGCCGTGGGCGATACCTTATTAACCTTAGTCTAAGTGCGGTGGAAAAATGGAAAGTATTTTGTCTTTACTGCGTGGAATGGGCATTATGCACCTAGAGTGGGGGCAGGCGGTGATGATTGCCGTCAGCCTGCTACTCTTGTGGCTTGCCATCGCACGCAAATTTGAACCCCTGTTATTGTTACCCATTGGCTTTGGTGGATTGCTCTCTAATATCCCTGAAGCAGGCTTAGCAATGACGGCATTGGATAACCTTTTGCATAACGGCACAGCTGAGCAACTTGCCATTGTAGCAAGCAAACTCGGTACCATTGCTGATCCTGCATCAATTAAGACCGTACTTAACAATGCGCTGCCCTCTGTACAAAATGAATTGGAAGTAATGGCAGGGGATATGGGCTATTCCGCAGGCGTGTTAGCGTTATTCTATAAAGTGGCGATTGGCTATGGCGTTGCACCGCTGATTATCTTTATGGGCGTAGGGGCAATGACCGATTTCGGCCCATTGCTCGCCAACCCACGCACGCTCTTATTGGGCGCAGCAGCACAGTTTGGCATCTTTGCTACGGTGTTAGGTGCATTAGGTTTAAACTGGCTGGGTATTATCGACTTCACCCTGCCACAAGCTGCCGCAATCGGCATTATTGGTGGAGCAGACGGCCCAACTGCCATTTATCTTGCGAGCAAACTCGCCCCTGAATTATTAGGTGCGATCGCCGTGGCAGCCTATTCTTATATGGCGCTCGTGCCATTAATTCAGCCACCGATTATGAAAGCGCTCACTTCACAGCAAGAACGCAAAATCCGAATGGTGCAACTGCGTACCGTAAGCAACCGCGAAAAAATTCTTTTCCCGATTGTGCTATTAGTGCTGGTGGCGTTGCTCTTGCCTGATGCCGCACCATTATTGGGAATGTTCTGTTTTGGTAATTTAATGCGCGTCAGTGGCGTGGTGGAACGCCTAAACGACACCGCACAAAATTCGCTGATCAACATCGTTACCATTTTCCTAGGGCTTTCCGTTGGTGCGAAATTGGTGGCGGATAAATTCCTCCAACCACAAACCCTCGGAATTTTATTATTAGGAATGATCGCCTTTGCTATCGGTACTGCATCTGGCGTATTAATGGCGAAATTAATGAACCGCTTTAGCAAAAATCCAATTAACCCATTAATTGGCGCAGCGGGGGTTTCTGCCGTACCAATGGCCGCACGCGTTGCCAATAAAATTGGTTTAGAAGCCGATCACCAAAACTTCCTACTAATGCACGCAATGGGGCCAAACGTCGCAGGCGTTATTGGATCTGCCATCGCAGCTGGGGTAATGTTGAAATATATTTCAGCTATTATGTAAAAGCACATAAAAAAGCCACCTTAGGGTGGCTTTTTTACTTCACACATTTTACTTCATTCTTCATGAATGGTTATGGATTTTCTTTCCCTACGCAAATAATATATAAACAATCCCAAAGCAATGACTGCCGCCAAAATAGCATACAGCGTAATCAATTTGCTTAACACATATTGCTCAGAAAAATAGCCGATAAGTCCAAAAGTACCCACCATAATTAAAGAACCTAAAGAATTTGCTACAGACTGTAAAAAGCTGCGCTGATCAGAGGCAATACGATGATTTAAAATGACATTTAAAGAGGTATCAATAATTTCATAACAAATTAATAAGAATACAAATTGAATTATCATCATTGAGGCAGAAGGGAAAACATAACTCACCATTAACATTAAACATAGCATTACTAAGAAAATGATAATGGATTTCTGCTCCGTAATCTTTTCTGCAATATGCCCTGAAATGACCGATGAAAAAGCACTAAAAATAAATGACCCCGAGTACACTAATCCAATTAATGCCATATTAATGGAAAACTCTGCTAATATTTCTTGGTAGTACAACACAATGGAGCTGAATACGTCTTGTAAAATCCCGATAACTATAATCAGTAAAGCAACGGGGTGTGCAATGAGCATAAAAAATAACGCTTTTTTCGACCGCACTTCTGTTTCTTGAAGATCAACTGATCCATCAGCCACCACCACGGTTTCACCTTGCGTTTTTTTCACCTGATAAACATCCCCCACCGTCATCATTAGCCCAAAAGCAATAAATTGTGCGGCAATACCTAAATAAAAAAACCAATATTGTTGATCCGCAATCCAGCCCCCAATGAAAGAACTGAAAGCCAAAGCACCAATAGAAAGTGCATTATATAATCCGAAGATTTTATGATAATGTTGTTGCTTATTTTGATAGTGTAAATCATCATATAGCAAAGCACGATCAGCGCCAGAAATTAATGCAAGCGCAAAACAAAAAATAATAAAAGCACTAAATGCCATTATCAGATTTGATATATGCAACATTAAAAACAAATAAATATAATTAGCTAATGCAGACTCTACATAAAAGTATTTTTTATTAATATAAACAAGACTATCTTCTTCCTCTTTACTATATGGATTCCTATAAGAAATAACACCAATAATTAGATCATTATATACCTTTCTTAACCCCAAGTAATACCATATTATCTATCACATAATTTTTTGAATATAATAACTATTATACTCCTTTTCATTTTTATATTTTAAAAAAGTGTCAATATAAACAAAATAACATACATTTAGCAGAAAAGTCTTGATACTCAAGCGGGAAAATTTTCCAAAAGAAGCATCCCCCCCCTGTTACAATTTACACCTTTATAAAAATCTATTGGAGTAAACTCTTTTCTTTAAGTAAAAAATAATAAATCTCAAAAAAAATCTATATTTCATCATCAAGTATAGATATATCAAAAAACCTATTAGATAAAATATTAAAATAATATTTTTCTAGATCGTCTATACTGTACAATCTATTTCCATATAACGAAAAACATGTACTATTAGAGTACTTCAAAATTACATCCTTCTTAAGCTGCATTTTTTCATAAAAACCTCTTGACAACCATTTTAATTTCAGAAATGACAAAAAAGCTTGTTTTGCAAACAAACTCTTATCGCGATTTAACCGACACAGAAGAGAAAGATGAAAAAGAATACAACCACTCAAAAAATAAAATCTATGAAAGTCACTGTGAACCATGTAATAGAATCAGTAAATCGCTGCTAGAAAAATAGACTAATCTAAAGCTATCTTATAGGAATAAGATAGCTTTTTATCATGGATTTGCATAATACTTATGATTTATAGCCCTTATCTATCTATTACTATGCATATATTTCTATCTCTTGAAACTTAAAAAAACGATTGTCAATCTTTTTGTTCACTCTCGTCATCCCCCCCCTCCTAAAATGAAACAAGCAATATAACAAAAGTTACTATCCAACCATTTTTTATCATTCAAGACCACAACCAGCCCCCAAGTGTTATCTCTGCTTATCAAAATGCTCTTTTCTATGAAATATTTTTGTTGTAAATCGCAAAAATGTAGCACACAATATACATAACAAATAACTTACTATCCATTTTACTATGAGCAAAGAAAAAACACTTAAAAAAGAGAAAGTAAATATCACAAGACGACCATCTCAAACCTTTAATTTTGATGAAAAGATAGGAGAAGGGTACTTTTCCGCGAGCTATTTTCTAAAAGCAAAGCACATTGCGGAACAAAAGAGGCCAAAACAATGGGTAACAATGCAATTCTTCCAAAAAAAACAGGCCATTTTATGTGGTGTTGATGAAGCCATCGCCTTACTACAACGTTTTGCACGGAACCCTGAAGGATTGAAAATTTGGGCATTAAATGATGGCGACGTAATCTCCCCCTTTGAAAGCGTATTAATTGTTGAAGGATTTTATGAGGATTTTGCCTATCTCGAAGGGATTATTGATGGCATTCTAAGTCGTTGCACCTCCATCGCCACCAATGTGCGGGAAACGCTCAACGCCACCAACGGAAAACCCATTATTTTTATGGGCGACCGCAATGATTATTTTACCTTGCAACCCACTGATGGCTACGCCGCCTATATTGGCGGGGCAACAATGCAAGCCACCGATGCAATGCACCAATACCAAGGCGGAACAGGCGTAGGCACAATGCCACATTCCCTTATTCAACTGTTTAATGGCAACCTTATTCAGGCTTGCGAGGCCTATATGCAAGTCTATCCTAATTCTCCCCTTACCGCTTTGGTTGATTACAACAATGATGTGATTACCGATAGTTTAAAAGTAGCAAAACACTTCGGTGAAAAACTCTATGCGGTGCGCGTTGATACCTCCGCCAATATGGTAGATCGCTACTTCCTTACCCACCAAGAAACCTTTGGACAAGAGGATTTGCGTGGCGTTAATGTGCCATTAATCAAACAACTGCGTCATCAACTAGATCAAGCAGGCTTTCCATGGGTGAAAATTGTGGTGAGTGGTGGTTTTAATCAACAGAAAGTACAACATTTTGAACAACAAAATGCCCCTGTGGATTACTATGGCATCGGTGCCTCTTTGCTCAAAATCTCCATTGATTTTACTGGAGATTGTGTGCGTTTAAACGGCAAAGCACAAGCAAAAGCGGGGAGACGCTACCGTGTTAATCCACGCTTAAGTACGGTACATTTTTAGCACGTTTTTCTCTCCCAAACATTGGGAACAGTTATGAATATTTATAGTAAGGAGAAGTCCAATGAAAGATTATTTAGCCTATTTAATTCAATGGGTTGAGCAACAACGACAAGATTATAATGCCCTTGGCTATGTGGTCGGCATTAGCGGCGGAATTGACTCTGCGGTGGTCAGCCATTTATTAATGCGTACAGGCGCGCCCGTGCAAGGCCTATTACTACCTTCTGCCACAACCAGCACGCAAGATGTAGAAGATGCCAAATTAGTTGCTGAAAGTGCCAAATGCCCTTTATTAACGCTTCCTATCACACCACTGTATGAATGTTTTATGGATTCGATGTCTCCACTATTCAATCAAAATGCACAACACCAAGCCGTGATCAAAGGCAATGTACAAGCCCGTTTGAGAATGCTTGCACTTTATGCTTACGCGCAAAGCCACCAAGCCATTGTAGTGGGAACAGATAACGCTGCAGAATGGTTTACGGGCTATTTCACCAAATTTGGTGATGGCGGTGTGGATATTGCCCCTTTATTAGCCTTACGCAAAGAACAAGTTTATGAGCTAGCAAGGCTATTGAATGTGCCTCAACAAATCCTCACTAAAGCCCCCAGTGCGGGCTTATGGGAAGGGCAAACAGACGAACAAGAAATGGGCGTAACTTATCAAGAAATTGATGCCTTTTTACGCGGTGAACCTATCTCCGCACAAGGCAGAAAACAAATTGATTTTTGGCATCAACGCTCACGCCATAAACGTAGATTACCTGCTTCACCTGTAAAACCTAAGTTGCCATAATGTGGAAAGCATCACTGCATCTGTTTTCTTTATATCAATTATGCTCTTCTTCTCAAGGAGTTTATAAAACAAATCTAAATATTACATTAGAATTTGTCGTATTCACTCCTTCTCACCTGCGCTACTATCAAATAAGCATTATTAAGTCTACTACTAATTCTTACTATCTTTAATTACCTTATATTATTGCTTATACATTGATGGCATTACTTTTTATTGGAACGTTATAAAAATCTTTGGGATTGTACTATATTAACCCTAAATTCCACACCAAAACCGCAGTGTTTTTAGCAATTCTTTTGGTGTGCCAAAGTTAAACCGAAATTCACATTCTTTCAAGGATAACGGAAAAGATTTCTTGTTAATTCCGTTATATTTTCTTAGTGCTCGTTTAGACTGACTCCAAAAATTTTCAATCCTATTATTAATATGATTTTTACATCTACTAAATTGACATCTTGAACTAAATGGTCGCTAATCACCTCTCTGATCTTACGATAAAATAAGGCGGCAGAATTAGGAGTAATTTCTAGTAAATTTGCTGCTGAACGGGCTGTCATTTCAAGCACAAAAAACTCTAGCAGTTTTCTCTGTATAAATTTCTTTATTTTACAAAAATAATCTTTATTTTTATATAACTAACATAACTGTTAATCTAATACAGCCCCTTCTTTTTATCTAAAGAATAATTTTTATTCACAAAGCGGAGAATTTTAGTATAAAAGAAGCTTAATATTACACCTAAAATAATAAAATAGATTAAGGCTAAAGACGTATCCAAACTATATTTCTTACTCCAAAAATAGCAGGAATAAAAAATCATTAAACAACAGGCAAAATAAAACAAAAGTACATTACGGCCTTTTGCATTTAAGCCATTAAATGGATTATTCGGTTTAATGGTATTTTTATTAATATATAAGGTAGAAAAGTAAACAATAGAAAGTAAAATGATGAGTGATAAAAGTACAAACTCAAGCTCATAGCCTGATATCCAGCCTGACTTTTCAATGCGGCTAACTATCGTGCCACCAAACCCAACTATTGTCATATTTAGACATTTTAAATGTTTTTTCATTGCGTTACCTTAATAATTATTTGGAAGAAAAATTCAGCAAAATCGCACCGCACTTTATTTTAGCAATATAAATTTTTACATTCTATTTTGAGCGATATAACGTTCATCAAAACCTAAAAAATAACCCACAAAAGGTGGGTTATCTCTATTATTTTTACGGCAATACACTTTCTAACTGCCATAACTCAGGGTAGGTTTCACGGCGTTTGATGAGATGCGCTTGATTGCCGTCCACCATCACTTCAATCGCTCTTGGACGTGAGTTGTAAGTGGACGCCATACTGGCACCGTAAGCACCGGCAGAACGCTGGGCGATGAGATCCCCTTGGGCAATTGCCAGTTCACGCTGTTTGCCTAAGAAATCAGAGGTTTCGCAAATTGGGCCGACCACATCATAAACTTTTGTTTCGCGCGGTAGGCTGCGATCCACTTCAATAATATTCATATAGGCTTGATACAACGCAGGGCGAATCATATCGTTCATTCCCGTATCCACAATGGCGAAATTACGGCTTTCATTGCTTTTTAGGTATTCTACTTTGGTGAGTAAAATCCCTGCATTGGCGGTGATAGCACGCCCCGGCTCAAGGATAATTTCCAAGTTTGGATAATCTTTTAATTTAGCTAATAAGGCTTTTGCATATTCACTTGGGTGCGGTGCATTTTCATCTTTATAGGTTACGCCTAAGCCGCCGCCTAAATCTAAATGTTTTAGTTCGATGCCATCTTGAGCAAGCTGCTGCATTAGCACGATCAAGCGATCTGTGGCATCAAGGAATGGCTGAATTTCTGTGAGTTGTGAGCCAATATGGCAATCCATTCCGGTGATTTTGATATGTGTTAATTGGCTCGCAATACGATACACTTCACGCGCTTCATCAACGCTCACGCCAAATTTATTTTCTTTCAGTCCTGTGGAAATATAAGGGTGCGTGTGCGCGTCCACATCAGGGTTCACGCGTAAAGAAATTGGCGCGATTTTATTTAACCGCCCCGCCACCTCATTAATGCGATAAAGCTCCGCAAGGCTTTCGACATTAAAGCAACGAATGCCCACATTTAACGCGCGTTCAATTTCCTGTTCAGATTTTGCCACGCCAGAAAACACCACTTTGGAAGCATCGCCCCCAGCGGCCAGCACGCGTTCTAATTCCCCTTGCGACACAATATCAAAGCCCGAGCCAAGTTTTGCCATAATATTTAAAATCGCTAAATTGGGGTTAGACTTCACCGCAAAGCAAATGAGATGCGGATGATCGCCCAAAGCCTTATCAAAGGCGTGCCAATGGCGCTCAAGGGTTGCTCGGGAATAAATATAAGCAGGCGTGCCAAACTGCGCGGCAATTTCACGCACCGGTACTTGTTCCGCCATCAGTTGATCATCTTTATATTGAAAAAAATCCATTGGATTGTCCTTTACTTCTTATTGTTAATGCTTATTTTTGTTGCGATTGTGAATTGTCTTGTTCAGGGAAATAAAGCGGGCCTTTTACCCCACAACCAGCAGCCGCAAGGGTAATCGCCCCTAAGGTGAGGATTAAAATTAGTTTTTTCATCTTGTATTCTCTTGGGTTATCTTAGAAATCTTACGCATAATAACGATATTTATAGAAAGATCTATTCTTTTTTACATCATTTTGCACTTTGTATAAATAGCAAAAACTCTCTATAATTCCGCCTTACCTATTTCGCTTATGGAAAAATTATGAACGTTACAGAATTTCATCAAAATATTGAGCAAGTTTGGCTCAAAATTGAAGAACAATTAGAAGAGCAAGATTGCGATGTGGATTGCGACACCCAAGGTTCGGTGTTTACTATTACTTTCCCTGATCGCAGCCAAGTGGTGGTAAACAAGCAAGAGCCATTGCTTGAACTCTGGCTTGCCAGCAAAGCAGGCGGTTTTCACTTTGCGTTTAAAGACGGACAATGGATCGCTAATGATGGCAAATTATTCTGGCAATGCTTGGAAGAAGCCTGTCGCGTACACGGCGAGCAAGTGCATTTCGCCTAATGGTTCATTTCATCAATAAACAAAGTGCGGTGCGTTTTTAACCAATTTTTCGCAAAAAATAATGGAAAAAAACACCGCACTTAAGGTTTTGAACGAGGTTTTTGGTTACCAATCTTTCCGCAACGGACAAGAAGAAGTGATCAACGCCGCCCTTTCACACCAAGACAGTCTTGTGATTATGGCAACGGGAAACGGAAAATCCCTTTGCTATCAAATTCCTGCGCTTTGCTTTTCGGGGCTAACCTTAGTCATTTCGCCGCTGATTTCGTTAATGAAAGATCAAGTGGATCAACTACTTGCTAACGGTATTGAAGTGGATTATCTCAATTCCACACAAACCTTTGAGCAACAGCAAATTGTGCAAAATAAGGCGATTTCAGGGCAGCTCAAATTGCTTTATATTTCGCCCGAAAAGGCGATGACAACCAGTTTTTTCCAATTTATTTCTCATTGCCAAGTGAGTTTTATTGCCATTGATGAAGCCCATTGTATTTCCCAATGGGGACACGATTTCCGCCCTGAATACACTCAACTTGGCGGGCTGAAACGCTGTTTTCCTAATGCTCCAATAATGGCACTCACCGCCACCGCAGACAGTGCCACAAGGCAAGATATTTTGCACCATTTGCAACTGAACGACCCGCATATTTATATCGGCAGTTTTGATCGCCCAAATATTCGCTATACCTTGGTAGAAAAATTTAAACCAATGGAGCAGCTATGCCAATTTGTGCTAGGGCAGAAGGGCAAAAGTGGTATCGTTTATTGCAACAGTCGCAACAAGGTGGAACGCTTGGCAGAAAGTTTGCGCAAAAAAGGCGTGGCTGCGCAAGCCTATCACGCAGGAATGGAAGCCAGCCAACGCGAGCAAGTGCAGCGTGCCTTTCAGCGTGATAATGTGCAAGTGGTGGTGGCAACCGTTGCCTTTGGAATGGGCATTAACAAATCCAACGTGCGATTTGTCGCCCATTTTGATTTGCCGCGCAGTATCGAGGCGTATTACCAAGAAACAGGGCGCGCAGGGCGTGATGATTTACCTGCTGAAGCCGTGCTGTTTTACGAGCCTGCCGATTATGCGTGGCTACAAAAAATGCTGCTGGAAAAACCAGAAAGCCCGCAGCGCCAAATTGAACAGCATAAATTAGAAGCTATTGGTGAATTTGCCGAAAGCCAAACTTGCCGCCGTTTAGTTTTGCTGAATTATTTTGGCGAACATCGCCAAGCGCCGTGCAAAAACTGCGATATTTGCCTTGATCCACCGAAAAAATATGATGGCTTAATTGACGCGCAAAAAGTGATGTCCACCATTTATCGTGTGGGACAAATGTTCGGTGTGCATTATGTGATCGGCGTGCTGCGCGGAATGCAAAATCAAAAAATTAAAGATAATCAGCACGATCAGCTCAGCGTGTACGGCATTGGCAAAGACAAAAGCAAAGAATATTGGCAATCAGTGATCCGCCAGCTGATTCATCTTGGGCTTGTGCAACAAGTGATGAATCAATTTCACTCCGTGTTACAACTGACGGAAAACGCACGCCCAATTTTGCGTGGTGAACAGCCCTTAGAGCTGGCAATGCCAAGGGTTTCTTCCATTATGACCGCACAAAGCGCACAAAAAAGTGCGGTGCAAAATTACGACAAAGATCTCTTTGCCCGCCTACGTTTCTTACGCAAACAAATTGCCGACAAAGAAAATATCCCCCCTTATATTGTGTTCAACGATGCCACCTTGCAAGAAATGGCACAATATCAACCCACCAGCAAGCGTGAAATGCTACAAATCAACGGCGTGGGCGCAACCAAATTAGAGCGCTTCGGACAGGCATTCCTGCATATTATCCAAGAGCATAAATCGCTCAGCGCAAAAAACAGCCAACCGCTGAAATTATCTAATGAAAAATGAACGATTAATATCGTTTTAAGATCATCTGTAATAGCCTCATATAAATACTAGCCCTCCTATAGACAAGCTAAGAGAGCTAACTGGAAAAAGGTTAGCTTCTTGTAATTCTTTTACATAAAAATAACAAAAGTAAAATATTTTTAACACTGAATTATTCTACTATATAACTAACCATATTCTTCATCACATCTATAAAGTTTAATTTTCCTTAATAAAATTTCTTAATTTTGTGATTTAGATCACATATAAAACATTTGATAATGAATAAGATAATCATTATCATTTACTTGACCTTTTATAAAGGTCTTTGAAAATAAGTAAAATTACATAGGAGAAAAGACTATGAAATCTTTAAATAATGAAGAATTACATCACATAAATGGCGGTTCATTTAGCTTTTCTGGCTTTGGTGCCCATTCAAGATGGGGTAATTATGGGAGAGTTTCGGGAGGCTATACCTTTAAACCAACATCAAATATTTCTGTTACTCCAAGTGTAACAGTAAGCAAATTCCCAAGTGAAAAACCCAAAATTACTGGAGGTGGTATTAATATATCTATAGGGTTTTAATGATGAATATTCTTAGAAACATCTTAACTTTACTCAGTTGTATTCTATTAATTTCTTGTACATCTATGTTATCCAAGAAAAATGAAGAATATGATTTTAATAAAGGTAAATGTTTAAATTATTCACGCCATATAGAAATGAATTATCAGAATGGTACAATTAAATTCTCTGATCCAGTTTTACAGGAAATTAGATACAATGAATGTATGAGAAAGTAAAAAATAGGAGAAATTTTATGAAAAAATTAAACACTGACGAAGTACAATCAATTCATGGTGGGATGTGGGGATATATAGCCAGTGCTTTTGGTGGTTTGGCTTTAAATGAGATATTCCTTAACCCTCTAAAGAATGCCACATATAAACACTATAATAAGGAAAATGAGAAACTAGTAAATAGTTTTAATTCTAATCCTGACAAATTTATAAGAGAAAATACTTCATTTTATGGAGATTAATTTTAATTGAAAATAAAGCATCATATGCTTATGTGATGCTTTATTACTTAGGAGAAACTATGAAAAAATATATATTCCCAACACTTATGTTTTCATTTTTTTTCTTTTTCTTATCAACTTTTATTTATCCTTTATTTCCATTTGAAGTAAATAGATGGATAGCAGATCCTCTAGTTGCTTTGAGCATTTATCTACTATTTTTTAGGAAAGTGAATTAAGAAATAAATAGTAAAATGTTTTATTAGTATATTAATAATATATTTAGAAGGCTTTCACAAGGTCATCAAATGATAGGTAACTCATAATAAGGCGAAAATGCTATGAGAAATTTCAATAATATAGATATGCAAAAAGTTATTGGTGGGCTTGGATATTTAGGAAATTCAGCTATATCAGGTCATTTTACATGGTCTGGATTAGGAACAAGTATTGCTGCAGGAGCTGTATCAGGTATTATTGGAGGCCCTATGGCTTCTACGGCAGCTAAATATTTAGCTCCAAGAGTAGGATTTTTAAGTGGAGCGGCTATCGGTATTGCAGATAAAAAATGATATGAAAAGCTGGATGCATATTATTGTCTCAAATGTTTTTATAAACATTTTATTTTTGTATTTAGGAGTTTTCCCTCTTTATATAAATCTTGCATATATTAGTTTAATATTGGTTAACTATATATTAAAGATAATATATAGAGGAGATGATGTTAGTAAGTATTTAGATTTTAATAGGAAAATACATTCTTTTATCATTATTCTCCTAGGCATCTATTATTCATCATTTTTATAAATTAGATTTATGTTTAGAAAAGAAGCCCTAGAACATCAGAAATGGAAAAGTAATGCTGTATTGTTTTCCAATATTCCAAGTTGGTTAGTTTTTTCTATTTCCATTGTCATTGTGGCTTCTTTTATTTTATACGTTACTTTTGGTAGTTATACCCGCCGCGAAATTGTTTATGGTGAAGTTGTGATGCAACCTCACCCAATCATACTTTCAGCATCTAAATCTGGTTATATTTCAGAAAGTTATATTAAAATAAATCAACCAGTAAAAAAAGGAGACCCGCTATTTAAAATTACATTAGATCGTATCACAGATAGTGGTAATGTTGGTATTAATTCAATTAATGCAATAAAGGCACAGCTAAAAAAACTTAGTGAAATTATAACATTAGTTAAAAATAATCAGACTGAAACCTTAACAAACCTACAAAAGCAAATTGACAAAAACCGTAAAATCTATAATGAAACAAAAATATATTTAAATGAAGTTTCCGCAAGCACAGAAGAATACCGCATTACATTAGAAAAATATGAAAAATTGATGAAAAAAGGCTATTCCTCTAATGATGAGGTGGCTCTGCAACGTTCGCGTTATTTCGATCAAAAATCTTTACGCAACAATTTACAAGAAAAATTAATCCAACAAGAAACAGTCATTATAGGGCTAGAAAATGAAATTGAGAGTCGTAGAACCGATTTTCAAAACCAGATTATTCGTTATGAATTACAACAAAATGATCTTGAAATTCGTTTACTTGAATTTGAATCTGTTTCAGAGCTGATTGTTAATGCTCCGCTAGATGGGTTAATTGAATCAATCAGTGCAACTGTGGGGCAAATTATTCGTGAAGGAGATGCTTTGGCTCAACTAATACCAGCTAATAAAGGCGAATATCAGTTAGTAATGTGGGTGCCTAATAGCGCAATTTCTTTTGTTAAACCTGAAAATAAAATCAGTATTCGCTACGAAGCTTTTCCTTTCGAAAAATTTGGACAGTTTGATGGCACTATTAAATATATTTCGACTGTTCCTGCTTCTCTGCAAGAACTTGCTTTTTATAAGAATGTTCCTAGTACAGATCCTAATAACCCATTATATAAAATTGTTGTAGAAATACCTGACCAAAATGTCTCTTATAACCATACCTCATTAGCATTTTTAAGCGGTATGAAAGCTGAGGCAACCCTATTTTTAGAAAAACGAAAGCTATATGAATGGATGTTTTTACCATTTTATGGTTTAACCAAAAATATGGAAAAAGAATAAAAATATAGGAAAACAGGGATATGTTAGATAAACTTAATTTTTCATTCTTTAGAAAAGTTCCTCTCGTATTACAAACAGAATCGGCAGAATGCGGATTGGCTTGCCTAGCGATGATAGCTGGCTTTTATGGAGAAGAATCTAATCTTTTTCAACTTCGTAGTAAATATGGTATTTCTTCTAAAGGTGCCACATTAAAAAATTTAATTGATATTGCACAAGATCTTAAATTAATTACTCGCCCACTTTCACTTGAACTTGATGAATTAAAATTGTTACGTTTACCTTGTATTTTACATTGGGATTTTAATCATTTTGTTGTTTTAACCAAGGTAAAAAATAAATCTGTTGTTATTTTTGATCCCGCTTTTGGTAAAAAGAACATCTCTTTTGCAGAGTGTTCAAAACATTTTACAGGGGTAGCCTTAGAAGCTTGGTCAGAGGTAAAATTTGAAAAATCTAAGGATAATGAGAAAATTAGCCTTTATGAAACATTTAAAAATATTTCTGGTATAAAAGGTGCATTATTAAAGATATTTTCTCTTTCTCTGTTAATTGAATTAATTGCGCTATTAATGCCTATTGGCACCCAATTAGTGATAGATCACGTTTTAAAAGCTAAAGATCAATCCTTGTTATTAATCATTTGTTTAGGTCTTTTTTTATTTACGCTCTTTAGAAGCGCGGTGAGTATGTCAAGAGCTTGGATTTCATTAAAAATGAATTATCTAATCGATTTTCAATGGACAAGCAGCTTTTTTTCTCATTTGTTAAAACTTCCTTTAGATTTTTTTGAGAAACGTCAAGTTGGTGATATTCAATCACGTTTTGATTCACTTAGAAAAATACAAAATACACTTACTAATAGCATAGTAACTACAATTATTGATTTAATTATGACTATCAGCGTTACTATTATGATGTTCCTTTATGGAGGATGGCTAACTTGGGTAGTGATAACTTTTTCCATTATCTATTTAATACTTCGGTTTGTAACCTATTTTACTTACCGCCAGATTACAGAAGAGCAAATTATTAAGAGTGCAAAATCTACTTCTCATTTTATGGAAACACTTTATGGTATCGCAACAATAAAATCTCTTGGATTAAATAAAAAGAGAGAAGAATATTGGATGTCATTGAATGCTGATGCTTTTAATACATCAATTAGAGTAACAAAGTTAGATATGCTTTTTTCTGGCATTCATACTTTTATTTCTACCTTAGAACAAATTTTGATCTTATGGATTGGTGCAACAATTGTTATGGATAATATGATGACAGTTGGAATGTTTATGGCATTTAATTCCTATAGAGGCTCATTTTCCTCCAGAATGGGAAACCTAATTAATATTTTCTTTAATTTTAAAATGCTTTCTTTACACAGAGAAAGGATTGCCGATATTGCTTTAACTGAAATTGAAAATAGCATACACTCCTCACCATTTTCTTTATCAGAAGAACAAAAAGGTTTATCTATTTTAGTGAAAAACCTTACTTTTCAATATGATCAATTTACACAACCTATTATTGATAATTTAAATTTAGAAGTTAATGCTGGAGAAAGCATAGCGATCTCCGCTAAATCAGGTGCTGGTAAAACAACCTTACTAAAATTAATGTCGGTGCTCTTGAAACCAACAAAAGGAGAAATTTATATTAATAATATTGATATTAAAAACTTAGATATTTCACATTATCGCCAACATATTGCAACTGTGTTACAAGAAGATAAGTTTTTCTCTGGATCAATTTTAGAAAATATCGTCTGTTTTGATAATCAATATGATAAAGAATTTGCCATTCAATGCGCCAAACAAGCTCAAATCCATAATGAAATAATGAAGATGCCAATGAATTATGAAACATTGCTTGGTGAACTAGGAAACAACCTTTCAGGAGGGCAGAGACAAAGATTATTTATTGCGCGAGCTCTCTATAAAAGACCTAAAATTCTTTTTATGGATGAGGCAACAAGTCATCTTGATGAAGAAAATGAAAGAAAAATTAATGATGCAATAGCTAAACTAAAAATAACTAGAGTAATAGTTGCCCATCGTCAATCTACTATTGAAAGTGCTGATCGATGTATAAATCTATAAAAGCTAACCTTGATATAATCATTGTAATATGAGTTTTATAAAATCCTTAATACTAATAATTTAACCTATGATTTAATCTATGAAATATTTATAAGCAGCCTAAAAATAAGATAGAAAAAATCATTGTAAACGTATTACTTATCGCAGTGATATTTAAATTTATTCCCCTCTGTTTACGTCTAAAAAATAAAGAATAAATAATCCAATTTATTCAAATTTATATGTTGTTACTTTTATCACTTGATGATTTTTTGTATAATGCAATCGTTTTCGTTATTTTTTAGATTGAGGGATAGTCTATGTCAAGACCACTAAACTTTGTGATGATTTCACCCCATTTCCCAACCAATTTTGAAACCTTTGCCGTGCGCTTGCGGGAGAATGGTTTCAACACCTTAGGCATTGCCGATACGCCTTATGAGCAACTAAGTGAAAATCTGCGCAATGCGCTGACGGAGTATTATCGCGTGGATAATATGGAAGATTACGATCAGGTTTACCGTGCGGTGGGCTATTTTGCCCATAAATATGGACGCATTGATCGCATTGAGTCGCACAATGAATATTGGCTTGAGCTAGATGCGAAACTTCGCACGGATTTCAATGTATTTGGTTATAAAAATGAAGATATGAAATCCATTAAAACCAAATCAAAAATGAAAGAAATTTTCCGCCAAACGGGCTTGAAAGTGGCGAAAGGACGTGTATTTGAAAGCGATGAAGATGCCAGAAAATTAGCGCACGAATTGCATTATCCCGTGATTATCAAACCGAATTCTGGCGTGGGCGCGAGCGATACTTATAAGATTAAAAATGCGCAAGAATTGGAAAACTTCTTCAGCCATAAAAATCCCAACGTGGAATACATTATGGAAGAATTTATTGACGGCGATATTGTTACCTTTGACGGCTTAACGGATCGCGATGGCAATATTGTGTTTTATTCTAGCCTTGAATATTCCGAAGCGGTGCTGGATACCGTAGAAAAAGATGGCGATATGTTCTATTACGTTCCCCGTGAAATTTCGCCAAAATTGGTGGAACTCGGCCAAAAATGCGTCAAAGCCTTTAATGTCAAAGAGCGGTTCTTTCATTTCGAGTTTTTCCGTGTGAAGAAAACCAACGAATTATTACCATTAGAAGTGAATTGTCGCCCACCGGGTGGTTTAACCATTGATATGTGGAATTATGCCAATGATTTCGATGTATTCAATGAATATGCGCATATTGTGAAAGACAACCAATTCCACGCGCAAATTTCACATCCTTGGAATGTGGTGTATATCTCTCGCAAGGCAAATCAGCATTATGCGCATTCCATTGCCGAAGTGTGCGAAAAATTCCCACACAATATCATTAGCGTACAGCAAGTGCCGGGCGTATTTGCCAAAATTATGGGCGAAGAAGGAATATTGGCACGCACGCCAAGCCTTGAACAAATGCGTGAAATTATTCAATTTGCCCATCAAAAACACTAGGAGGAAAAATGTTTTTTGAACGCCGTCATCATTGGAGCGGAGAGCTCGGTCGCGAAATGCCTTTTAATGTTTATGGCCACAGCGGCAAACCTGTGATTGTTTTTCCTTCATCAGGGGGAAATGAAAACGAATATGGCAATTTTGGAATGATTGACGCCTGCCGTTCTTTCATTGAACGTGGCTTAATTAAATTTTACACGCCAGATTCTTTTGATAAGGAATCTTGGCTCGCAGATTACAAATCAGGGCAAGATATGGCGCAGGCTCACAATGCCTATGATCGCTATACTATCAATGAGTTAGTGCCATTAATTCGCTTTGAGTCCCAATGGCAAGGCGCAATGATCGCCACAGGTTGTAGTATGGGTGCATTCCACACCATAAATTTCGCCTTACGCCACCCCGATCTCTTTGACACCGCCATTGCCTTAAGTGGCGTGTATGATGCCCGTTTCTTCACAGGAGAATTTCACGGCAACGCGGAAGTCTATTTTAATTCCCCCATTGATTATTTATGGAATCAAAACGATCCGTGGTTTTTAGAGCGCTACCGCCAAAACCATTACATAATCGCCGTTGGGCAAGGCGCTTGGGAAGAACAACACATCGCCGACACAGCGCGCTTACAACAAGCCTTCCAAGCTAAAGATATTCCAGCTTGGTTTGACTTCTGGGGAACAGATGTGGATCACGACTGGCCTTGGTGGCGCGTACAAATGCCTTATTTCTTAGGGAAATTGGAAGAACAGGGGCTATTAAAATAGAAAAAGCGGATTGATATTCCGCTTTTTCACTTATTGAAGCTATTTACCCAACAACGCAAAATGCAAAAACTCGACAAAATGATCTGCCCAGTGCATTTCGTGATGGATTTCGTTCGCCATAATGCGTAAGCGGATATGATCGAGCGGATGCCCTGTGCGTAGCAAAGCCTGATAATAACGCAGAGTGCAATCAATGTAGGCTTGATTCATATTAGAAATAAATTGTGAATCCATTTCATCGCCTTCATTTGTGCCAACTTGGATAAACACACGGCTTTGCGCTTGTAAAGGGTGGTGATGAATAAAGTGCATAAAAACAGGTTCACTAAACCAAGATGCAAGGGAAAACACGCCCAAATGGCCAAAAATGTGCGGATACGCCGCGCCCATATAAGCGGTGATAATACCACCCATTGAGCTACCAGCAAGCAAGGTATTTTCTGAATTTGGCAAAGTGCGGTAGGTTTTATCGATAAATGTTTTAACCTCATTAACCACCCATTGCGCATATTCTGCGCCACGTCCGCCCACATTGCGCACGTCATCGTTGTTGCCCACATCCGTTCGCCAAGGGGCATATTCGTTCAGCCGTTCTGCCCCTGCATTATCAATGCCGACAATAATGAGTTTCGGCAAATGTTGATAATGCTTAATGGTAGGAATAATTTTCCACGAATGGCCTGAATAGGATTCTTTGCTATAAAACACATTTTGCCCATCGTGCATATAAAGCACAGGGTAATGCTGCCAAGGTTCGTTGTGATAATCTTTTGGCAACAACACGCGCACACGGCGGTGGTAATGGTAATAAGGCACATAAAGAAAATGCTCTTGCATTTCCAGATAATGATTAAACGCACTCATCTTTTTACTTCTATAAAAAACGCTGGCAAGCCCAGCGTTTATCACAAATTATTTTCTCGCCAATGGTGGAACGAAAGTGATGCCCATATCCCAAGGCTGTTCAATCCAAGTGTTTTGTGGAATATCGATCACATAATCGTCCACTAAATCTGCTCCAGCCGGTTTTGCAAAAACCGTTACAAAACGGGCATTTGGATAAAGTTCACGAATGGCACGCGCTGTGTTGCCAGTATCCACTAAATCATCGACCACGATAAAGCCTTCGCCGCCGTTAGGCACTTGCGCAGCGTGTAACACATTTAATTCGCCTTGCTGATTATGATCGTAGCTTGCGATACACACGGTTTCAACGTGGCGAATGCTCAATTCACGCGCCAATACCGCAGCAGGAAACAATCCCCCACGGCTTACTGCAATAATGCCTTTCCATTGTGATGCTGGCAATAAATGTTCAGATAATTTGCGTGCGTGCATATGGAACATATCCCAAGTCACAACATATTTTTCACTCATAACTCACCTTAACTTAAGAAAGGAGCGGAAACCGCCCAATAAATAAAATTGCGTTAGGATAACTTGAAACCAATTTTTATGCTATTATTTTGATGAATTTTTTTCATTTGAGGAAAAAACTATGTCTGAAATCCAACAACTCCAACCTACCTTGTTGTGGAAATGGTTCGATCAAATCTGTGCCATTCCTCACCCATCTTATCACGAAGAAGCACTGGCTAACTTCATCGTAAACTGGGCAAAAGAAAAACAATTTTTTGTCGAGCGTGATGAAGTCGGCAATATTTTAATTCGCAAGCCTGCAAGCGTTGGTATGGAAAATCGCCCTACCGTGGTGCTGCAAGCTCATCTTGATATGGTGCCACAAGCCAATGAAGACACTCAACACGATTTCCAAAAAGACCCTATTCAACCTTATATTGAAGGCGAATGGGTCACCGCCAAAGGCACAACCCTAGGGGCGGATAATGGAATTGGCCTTGCTTCTGCCCTTGCCGCATTAGAAGATGAAACCCTTGCTCACCCAGAGTTAGAAGTCTTGCTCACAATGACCGAAGAGCAAGGAATGGAAGGGGCGATTGGTTTACGTCCAAACTGGCTGAAAAGCCAAATTATGATCAACACCGATACCGAAGAAAACGGCGAAATTTATATTGGCTGTGCCGGTGGCGTGAATGCTGATCTCAGTGTTCCCGTGCAAAAAATTGCCAACCCTTATGCGCATAGTTACGAGCTAGTATTAAAAGGCTTGCGTGGTGGGCATTCTGGCGTGGATATTCACACAGGACGAGTTAATGCCGTGAAAGCGCTGGTTCGTTTTCTTGCGCATCTCAAACAAGATCACCCACAAATTGATTTCGCCATTAGCCAAATTAAGGGGGGCTCAGTACGCAATGCCATTCCGCGTGAAGCCTTTGTAACCCTATGCTTTGATGGCGATCTCGCTCCATTACAAAGTGCGGTGGAAAATTTTGAAGTTTTATTAAAAACCGAATTAGCCATTGCCGAACCCAATCTGAGCTTGTTCTTACAACCTGTTGAAAAACCAGCACATATTTTTGATAGCCATTCACAAAATAACATCATTAACCTATTTAATGTCTTACCAAACGGAGTAATTCGTTACAGTGATGCGGTAGAAAATGTAGTGGAAACCTCGCTCAGTTTAGGCGTGCTAAAAACCTCCGACAATCAAGTGAACGCCACGATTTTAATTCGCTCATTAATTGAAAGCGGCAAATATTATGTGCAAGAAATGCTGAAATCTTTGACCGCACTTTGTGGTGCAAGTGTCAATTTCGCTGGCAATTACCCAGGTTGGGAACCTCACCCAGACAGCAAAATCTTAGCCCTAACCAGCCAAATTTACGCAGATATTTTAGGCCATCAACCTGAAATAAAAGTGATTCACGCAGGGTTAGAATGTGGCTTGCTGAAAAAAATCTACCCTAATTTAGATGTCGTTTCTATCGGCCCAACTATTATTAACGCCCATTCCCCTGATGAAAAAGTGCATATCCCCGCGGTACAAACCTACTGGCAATTACTCACCAGAATTTTAGCTGAAGTGAAGTAATACATTAAAACATAAGTGCGGTGAAAAATTTCGAGATTTTTTACCGCATTTTTTATTTAAAAGCTAAGCTACATTTTTTGATTTTCTAGTTTGATATACAACTAAAATTGAGAAAATAATTGCTGCAACAACGGAGAGTAAATCAGCACCTACCCAGAAATAAGCAAGTGCATCAAAATCATAAATTTTATTACCTGCCGAATCAATAACCGTTGTTTTATCAATCATAAAACCTGTTAAAAATTCACCCGCTGCTGCACCCGCGTAACCAAATACGCCCATCATTCCCAAGGCAATTCCCGATGCTGATTTGTGGGAAATATCTGTTGCTAACAACCCACCTAAGAAGCAAAGTTGAATACCTAAAGTAATACCAAAAACAGAAAGTGCACCAATAGCAAGCCAGGTGTTACCTGCTGGGGCAAATAAGAATGCTGCAAGAGAAAGTGCATTAAGTAAACTTACTATTACCGTCATAATATTTCGTTTACCTTGCAAGAAACGATCTGACAACCAGCCTGAAACAATTGTTCCTAAAATACCAACAATACTGTTTACGCTAATGATCGATGCGGCTTCTAATGTTGTATAGCCTTTTCCATTTTCAAGGAAAAATACGCCCCAGCTATTTACACCATAACGACCAATATACATACAGCAAGAAGCCACTGCTAACACCCAAATGGCAGGATTTTTAATCACGTCCCATTGATGTTTCAATACTTCTTTATTATCTAACTCCTCTGTTTGTTTATCCATTGTAATAATCGGTTTAAAGCCACAAGCTGCTGGCGAGTCTTTCATAAACATTATTGCAACTAACACGCCCAATAATCCCATAATACCCGCAAAACTAAAACCAAAGCGCCAACCGAAAGTAGTAATAATTGCAGCAGTAACGACAAAGGTTATCCCTTCACCTACATTATGAGCAACTGACCAAAATCCATAGTAAGAACCTCGTTCTTTATCATCATACCAACGTGAAAGTGCTACCACACAAGGACCTACGCCCATTGATTGTACCCAACCGTTAAATCCCCAAATGATAGTAAGAAAAATAGCACTAGTCGTCATTCCCATGGCAAAATTACATAATGCGGAGAAAAATAATCCTACCGAAAGGTAACGTACAATATTTGAGTGATCTGCTACTGCACTATTAACAAATTTACCAACTGCATAGGTAATAAAAATAGCAGAACCTATAACCCCAAGTTCTGTTGGAGTTAAAATATTATTATTGACTAAGGCTGGCTTAGCGACATTAAAAGATAAACGACAAACATAATAAATAGCATAAGCAAAAGAGAATGCCCAAAAACTTTTCATTCTTGTGCTTTTAAACATTGCCTCGGTGTAATCTTTAAGTGGAATAGCAGGGCTTGCTTTGAAAAAATTTAAAATAGACATTGTATTTTCCTCCTATAAAGTTAAGGATCGCATAGCTTCAAGCTGATTAAATATGCCTTGACTGCTAGCAAGAATATAATTTCCTTTTAATAATCCATCATTTGCTAAAAAGT
This sequence comes from Avibacterium gallinarum, assembly GCF_002921135.1. Classification (GTDB taxonomy): domain Bacteria; phylum Pseudomonadota; class Gammaproteobacteria; order Enterobacterales; family Pasteurellaceae; genus Avibacterium; species Avibacterium gallinarum. The sequence goes on from NZ_PQVJ01000052.1 coordinate 30,969, forward strand.
CGTTAGTTTGTCCACCAGCCTCTTGAACTAATAAAATACCGGCAAGGCAATCCCACGCATTGATATGCGGTTCAAAATAACCAATTAATCTGCCTGCCGCGACATAAGCTAAGGTTAATGCCCCTGAACCGTTACGGACAAACATTCCTCCGTCTTTTAATACTTGATCAATAACTGGCACAAATGTACTCGGTGGAACACGATGGGACATTCCCAATCCAACTAATCCCTCTTGCAAAGAAGTCGCTTTTGATGCAGATAAAGGAGCTTCATTAACAAACGCACCTTCACCTTTCATCGTATGAAAAAGCTCTTTATGCAATGGATCGTAAATCAGCCCAATAACAATTTCCTGTTTGTAAAGCACGGCAATAGAAATACACCAAGCCTGTAGGCCATATAAAAAAGGACTTGTGCCATCAATGGGATCAACCACCCAGCAAAAGTCCTTATCAAGCCCATCGGCACCTGATTCTTCACCTAAGAAGCCATCGTCAGGAAAGTGGGCTTTTAATGCGGTTTTTATCTCTTTTTCAACATTTTGATCAGCGATGCTTACTAAATCTTGCGCTTCTCCCTTTTTATGCTGAATGTTAAGTTTGTCTCTATTTAAGTAGAATGAGAGTGCTATTTCCCCCACATTCTTAATGAGATCTTTTGCAAAAACATAACGTTGCTGTATATGGCTATTCATACGTCCCCCTTTTGTTTCATACTCAACAAAATTAGAACATATATTTCAATATATACAAACGTCAAAATTTTTGTTTTGAGAGATGTTTCACAAAATATTTTTAGGCAAGTTTTGACTAGGAAAAGAAAAACCACCCGAAGGTGGTTTTTTAGATACAGTAAAGAAAGTGCGGTAAAATTAGCGTTTATTTTTGACTAATTTTTCTGTCAGTTCGTAAGCGCGTAGTTTTGCTAATTCTTTAGCAAGTTGAGAGGCGAGCATTTCGTAGTTTGCGTCTTTCGCGCTAGATACAATATTTTGTTCTGCGCGGCGTTTGGCTTCTAAAATGCGATCGCCATCAAGCTCTTTACCACGAATTGCGACATCCGCAAGGACGGTAACGACATTGGGTTGAACTTCTAAAAAGCCACCTGAAACGTAGATAACTTCTTCATTGCCATTTTCTAAGGTCAATTTGACGATACCCGGTTTGATTGCCGTTAATAAGGGGGTGTGGCCCGGTAAGATACCAAGCTCCCCTTCAATCCCTGTGGCTTGAATGCTTTTTACTTGACCAGTAAAAATGCTTTCTTCTGCACTTACAACCGTTAAATTTAATGTTGCCATTGTGATTCTCCTTCAAGTGTTTAATCAGGCTTGAAGTGATTACATATTTTTGGCTTTTTCTAGCACTTCATCAATAGAACCAACCATATAGAACGCTTGTTCTGGAATATGGTCATATTCACCTTCTAAAATACCTTTGAAACCGCGAATAGTGTCTTTTAATGAAACATATTTACCCGGTGAGCCTGTGAACACTTCTGCAACGAAGAACGGTTGTGATAAGAAGCGTTCGATTTTACGCGCACGCGCAACCACAAGTTTATCTTCTTCAGAAAGCTCGTCCATACCAAGAATGGCGATGATGTCTTTCAACTCTTTGTAGCGTTGTAAGATACCTTGTACGCCACGCGCTACATCATAATGCTCTTGGCCAACCACTAATGGGTCTAATTGGCGAGAAGTTGAATCAAGAGGATCTACCGCAGGGTAAATACCTAATGATGCAATTTGACGGCTTAATACTACCGTTGAGTCTAAGTGCGCAAAGGTGGTTGCTGGTGATGGGTCAGTTAAGTCATCGGCTGGTACATAAACCGCTTGTACGGAGGTGATAGAACCTGTTTTAGTGGAGGTGATACGCTCTTGTAATGCCCCCATTTCTTCTGCAAGGGTTGGTTGGTAACCTACCGCAGATGGCATACGACCTAATAATGCGGATACTTCCGTCCCTGCTAGGGTGTAACGATAAATATTATCCACGAAGAATAATACATCACGGCCTTCATCACGGAATTTTTCTGCCATAGTTAAACCGGTTAATGCAACACGCAGACGGTTACCTGGTGGCTCGTTCATTTGTCCGTAAACAAGGGATACTTTATCTAATACGTTAGATTCGGTCATTTCGTGGTAGAAGTCGTTACCTTCACGGGTACGTTCACCAACCCCTGCAAATACGGAGTAACCTGAGTGTTCGATCGCAATATTACGGATTAATTCCATCATATTTACGGTTTTACCTACACCCGCACCACCGAATAAACCAACTTTACCCCCTTTTGCAAATGGGCAGATTAAGTCGATAACTTTGATCCCTGTTTCAAGCAATTCTGTGCTGTTTGCTTGATCTTCATAGCTTGGTGCCGGTCGGTGAATTGACCAAGTTTCTTCTGCACCAATTGGGCCTTGTTCGTCAATTGGTTCACCCAGTACGTTCATAATACGTCCTAGGGTTTTTGTTCCCACTGGAACGGAAATTGGTTTGCCCGTGTTAGACACGGATAAACCACGTTTTAAACCATCTGATGAACCCATTGCGATACAACGTACGATTCCACCGCCTAATTGTTGTTGAACTTCAAGCACTAAGCCTGTTTCAACGTTTAAGGCATCATATACTTTTGGTACTGCATCTTGTGGAAATTCAACGTCAATAACCGCACCGATGATTTGTACAATTTTTCCAGTTGCCATTATCGATCCTCTTTACTTAAATTGCCGCTGCACCAGCAACAATTTCATTTAATTCATTTGTAATACTTGTTTGGCGAGCTTTGTTGTAAACTAATTGCAAGTCTTTAATTAAGTTTCCTGCATTATCAGTTGCCGCTTTCATCGCCACCATTCGTGCCGCTTGCTCAGAAGCCAAATTTTCAACTACCGCTTGATACACTTGAGATTCTAAATAACGAACCAATAAACTATCTAACAACACTTTTGGATCAGGTTCGTAGATATAGTCCCAAGATTGTGCGCTTTCACCTAAATCATCATTATCTAATTCAGGTAAAGGAACAAGTTTTTCTAAAGTAGGTTTTTGCGACATTGTGTTGATGAACTTATTGTAAGCAATGTAGATCGCATCTAATTTGCCTTCTCTATAAGCATCAAACATTTCATTTGCCGTACCAATTAATTCTTCAACAGAAGGCGTATCGCCCATTCCTGAATTTTGTGTAGCAATATTCAAGCCAAGAGATTGGAAAAACCCGATACCTTTTGCACCGATTAAACCCAGTGAAACTTCCACTTGTTTTTCTTTCCAACCTTTGATTTCTTGAAGTGCGGTCTTAAATAAGTTGATATTTAAACCGCCACATAATCCACGATCTGTTGAAACAAGTAGGATACCTACTTTTTTCACTTCTCGTTCCACTAAAAACGGATGTTTGTAACCAATACTGGCTTTTGACACGTGGCTAATCACGCGGCGTATGGCTTGAGCATACGGGCGTGAAGATGACATACGATCCTGCGTTTTACGCATTTTCGATGCTGCAACCATTTCCATTGCCTTAGTAATTTTTTGTGTACTTTGAACACTGGAAATTTTGGTTCTTATCTCTTTTGCACCTGCCATTGATGTTCTCCGTTAATGTGAATTACCAAGCACTGTTTGCTTTGAAATTGTCTAAAATCGCTTGCAATGTTGCTTTGATTTCATCATTGTAATCGCCAGTTTTGGTTAATCCGTCCATAAAATCAGCATAGTTATGTGCTGCATATTCTAAAAGGGCAGATTCAAAAGAAGCGATACGATCTAATTCAACATCTTCTAAATAACCAAATTCAACGGCAAATAACACTAATGCTTGTTGTGCAACACTTAATGGAGAATATTGTTTTTGTTTCAATAATTCTGTTACTTTCTGACCGTGAGAAAGTTGTTTGCGTGTTGCATCATCAAGATCTGAAGCAAATTGTGCGAATGCTGCTAATTCACGATATTGCGCAAGTGCGGTACGAATACCACCCGCTAATTTTTTGATGACTTTAGTTTGTGCTGCACCACCCACACGAGATACCGAAATACCTGGGTTTACCGCAGGACGAATACCTGAGTTAAATAGGTTAGATTCTAAGAAAATCTGACCATCGGTAATGGAAATTACGTTGGTTGGTACGAAAGCCGATACGTCACCTGCTTGGGTTTCAATAATTGGTAAGGCAGTTAAAGAACCTGTTTTACCTGTTACTTTACCTTGTGTGAAACGTTCAACATATTCTGCATTAACACGAGAAGCACGCTCAAGTAAACGAGAGTGTAAATAGAATACATCACCTGGGAAAGCTTCACGACCTGGTGGACGGCGTAATAACAATGAAATTTGACGATAAGCAACTGCTTGTTTAGATAAATCATCATAAACGATGAGTGCATCTTCACCGCGATCACGGAAATATTCACCCATTGTACAACCTGCATAAGGCGCTAAATATTGTAACGCGGCAGATTCTGATGCAGATGCTACAACCACGATGGTATTTTGTAATGCGCCGTGTTCTTCTAATTTACGCACTACGTTAGCAATGGTTGATGCTTTTTGACCAATCGCTACATAGATACATTTAATGCCAGAATCTTTTTGGTTGATGATGGCATCGATAGCTAATGCGGTTTTACCTGTTTGACGGTCACCGATAATTAACTCACGCTGACCACGACCGATTGGCACCATTGAGTCCACCGCTTTATAACCAGTTTGAACAGGCTGATCAACAGATTTACGATCGATAACCCCTGGAGCGATAACTTCAACGGGCGCATAACCATCGTTTTCAATTTCGCCTTTACCATCAATTGGCTGACCAAGAGTATTCACCACACGGCCTAATAAACCGCGGCCTACTGGCACTTCAAGAATGCGTCCTGTACATTGAACTTCCATACCTTCAGAAAGATCAGTATAAGGCCCCATTACAACCGCACCCACCGAATCACGCTCTAGGTTAAGTGCCATTGCATAACGATTGTCGGGTAATGCAATCATTTCCCCTTGCATTACATCGCTTAAACCATGGATACGAATAACCCCATCGCTCACAGAAACAATGGTTCCTGTGTTGCGTGGTTCGCTCACCACGTTAAATTCGGCAATGCGTTTTTTAATTAATTCACTAATTTCAGTCGAATTTAGTTGCATCTTTTATTCCTCTTATAATTGCAACTCATTTGCAAGACGAGCCAGTTGCCCACGGCTACTTCCGTCAATGACAAAATCATCTGTACGAATAATAACACCAGCAATCAGTGCATTATCTACGCTGCAATTTAATTTAACTTTACGAGCAAGTTTCTTTTCCATTGCGGCTGCAATTTTAGCTTGTTGCTCTGCACTTAATGGTTGAGCTGAGATGACTTCCACATCTGCAATCGCTTGGTGTTCACTCACATAATGTTGGAACAGTGAAAATACCGCTGGAAGTACAGTTAAACGCTTATTTTCAGCCATTAACCGAATCAAATTTTGCCCATATTGATCAAGTTGGTCGCCACAAATTGAAATCACCGTATCAGCAACTTTGCTGGCAGATAAATCACCTGTTAGGAAATCTTGCATCTCTTTATTTTCAACAACTTGAGAAACAAAATTTAGCATTTCTGCCCATTTTTCCACCGCACTTTTGTTTTGTGCTTGTTGCTCGATAGCAAAATCAAATGCTGCTTTTGCATAAGGGCGAGCTATGGTAGTTAATTCTGACATAAGCCCAACCTTCTTATAGTTCTGCAACTAATTTTTCAATAATGTCATTGTTTGCCGCTTCATCAACCGTGCGACCCACAATTTTCTCAGCACCTGCAACCGCTAAAGAGGCTACTTTCGCTCGTAATTCTTCTTGAACACGTTTACGCTCTGTTTCAATCTCAGCGTGACCTTGTTCAATAATTCTTGCTTTTAATGCTTCCGCTTCAGCTTTCACTTCTTCTAAGATTTCGTTGCGACGTTTATTCGCTAAATCCACAATTTCTTGTGCTTGAAGTTTCGCTTGATTAATTTCTTGCTCCACCAATGTTTTGGTTTCAGCTTGCTCTTTTCGTGCGACTTCTGCTGCAGCTAAAGCATTAGCAATTGAGCTTTGACGCTCTTCAATTGCTTTAATAATTGGTGGCCAAACATATTTCATACAAAACCACACAAATAGTGCGAATGCAATAAGCTGACCAATTAATGTTGCATTTAAGTTCACAACGCCCTCCTCAATAATGTCATCAATGTTACCCTTTTAGGGTAAAGCTTGGTTGTACAAACAACGCTGACAATTATTGTAATAATCCGATGAATGGGTTTGCGAAAATGAAAAGTAACGAAATACCTACTGCAATCATTGCGATAGCATCTAAAAGACCAGCAACGATAAACATTTTAGTTTGTAAGCTACTTGCTAATTCAGGCTGACGCGCAGAAGATTCTAAGAATTTGCCGCCTAGAATCGCAAAGCCAATTGCAGTACCTAATGCTGCGAAAGCAAGTAGGATTGATGCACCAATAATCGTAGCTGTAATTACAGTTTCCATAGTTTTCTCCGTTAGATTTAAGAAAGTCAGCCTAATTGGCTGGGTTAGTTAATAAAAATCATTAAATAATTTGTGTTTAATGTTCCGCTTTGTTGTAAGCGATACTTAAGTAAACAATCGTTAGCATCATAAAGATAAACGCTTGTAAGGTGATAACCAAAATATGGAAAATCGCCCACGCAAGATGTAATGGAATGCCGAGTGAAGCAATCGCCATATTGGCACTATACATTACGGCAATCAAAATAAAGATAAGCTCACCTGCGTACATATTCCCGAACAAACGGAAACCTAATGAAATAGGTTTAGCAAGCAAGGTTACAGATTCAAGAATTAAGTTTACTGGAATGAAAGCCCAGTGATTGAAAGGGTGGAGCGTATATTCTTTAACAAAACCACTCAATCCTTTAGATTTGATGGTATAGAAAATAATGAGGAAGAATACACAAATAGCCATACCAAGGGTTGCGCTAATATCTGCCGTTGGAACCGCTCTTAAATAATGAACGCCAAATAGATTTGCTACTTGTGGTAAGAAATCCACAGGGATTAAATCGATGGCATTCATAATGAACACCCAGCAGAAAATGGTTAGCCCTAATGGTGCAATAACATTGCGTGGCCCGTGGAAATTTTCTTTTACCACGCCATCAACCCATTCTACGATCATTTCTACAAAGCATTGCAATTTACCCGGTACGCCAGAAGTGGCTTTTTTACCCACCTTATAGAAAACGAAAAGGAAAATAACGGCAGATACCGCTGAAAAGAAAAGCGTATCTAAATGAACGTGCCAGAAAGAATCCCCTGTTTTAAGAAATTCTAAATGGTGTTGAATATACCCTGCGGTTGTAAGGTCAGACATAGTTAATCCCTTGAAATTTAAACTAAATTCTAAACATTTTAGTTACCATTACAGGTAACAGGTTATTTAACAGCAATGCTAAAAAATAACCTATAAAAAAGACGACATAATTAATTGTGGGAAAAAATTTAAACGCTACCACAATAAGAATGATCGTACATATAAACTTTATCGCACCACCACGATAAAAGGTCGTTAGCTGATGTGTGTTTTTCGCTGTTTTAAAAAACATCAAAAAAACAAACATACAATAGGGAACAAAAATGGCGAATGTTCCGAGCAAAAACGACACCGCATTTGAAGGCTGTACAGCCAATAAAACCAAGAAAACAGTAATAAAAATGAGTAACTCAATACTCAATGCAAGCTGATATTTCTTTTTTGTTTTCTTAATAACTGCTGACATTTGCCACTTTTAAAATACTAACTCGAAAGAGTGAAATTTATTATACGCCAGTTTTGCCAGTATTCAACTTATAAAACCAGCTAGAAAGCGTTCATTTTATTATATTTTTGTTAAATTCTCAAAAAATTTTAACCTTTATTTAACAAAACAAGGTTTCTTTCGCCAATTAATTCTGGAACTGTTAAGTTGATCACATTTTTTATCACAAAATCGGCTGATAATTGTTCCACTTCCTCTTGATGATATTGTCCTTTTAGGGCATAAAAAGTGCCATTTTCATCAACCAAGTGCTGACACCAGTCGGTCATATCTTTTAATGATGCAAAAGCGCGGCTTAATACGCCATCAAATAACGCTTCAGGCTGATAATCTTCAACTCGGTTTAATACTGGAATTACATTGGTAATGCCAAGTTCACGCAAGGCATTACGGATAAAGCTAATGCGTTTACCTAAACTATCTAACAACACAAAGGTTTTATCTGGATTAATAATGGCTAAAGGCAAGCCAGGTAAGCCAGGCCCTGTTCCCACATCAATAAAACGATCACCTTGTAAGTAAGGACTGACAACAAGGCTATCCATAATATGTTTCACTAGCATTTCCTGCGGATCACGCACTGAAGTAAGGTTGTAAGCCTTATTCCATTTATCCAACAACGCCACAAGCTTAACAAGCTGATCTTTTTGCTGATCGCTCACAGAAAGTGCGGTGCTTTTTAATAGAAAATTTAATTTTTCTTTGAGTTGTTCGATGTTAGCCATTATTCACCACGCTTTAACATACCTTGTTTTTTCAGATTCACCAATAAAATGGAAATGGCCGCAGGTGTTACGCCAGAAATACGGCTTGCTTGTCCAATTGAGGTTGGACGATGTTGCATTAATTTCGACCGCACTTCATTAGATAGCCCAGATACCGCATCATAATCAAAATTATCCGGAATTTCGGTATTCTCATAACGTTTTTGGCGTGCGATTTCTTCCTGCTGATGCTCAATATAGCCTTGATATTTAATCGCAATTTCCACTTGTTCTGCTGCTTCTTTATCTTCAATCGCAGGCTCAAATGGAGTTAATTGAGTAAGAGATTGATAATTCACTTCTGGGCGTCGTAATAAATCTTCGCCACTTGCCTCACGGGTTAATGGGCTATTCAGCAATTCATTAGCTTCGGCCAAATATTCAGAACGCGGATGCAACCAAATGCTACGCAAACGCTGACGTTCTAATTCAATATTTTCCATTTTTTGATTAAAACGAGCCCAGCGTTTTTCATCAATTAAGCCAAGTTTATGTGCCGTTGGGGTTAAACGAATATCCGCATTATCTTCACGCAACAATAAACGGTATTCCGCACGGGAGGTAAACACGCGATAAGGTTCTTTGGTGCCTAAGGTACAAAGATCGTCCACCAACACGCCAATATAAGCTTGATCACGATGCGGATACCAGCTGTCTTTATCTTGCACATAAAGACCTGCATTAATTCCGGCCAATAATCCTTGCGCCGCGGCTTCTTCATAACCTGTCGTACCGTTAATTTGGCCAGCAAAGAATAAACCTTTAATCGCTTTGGTTTCTAAGGTAGGTTTTAAATCACGGGGATCAAAATAATCATACTCAATGGCATAACCTGGTTTGATAATGCGAGCATTTTCCAATCCTTTCATTGAATTGACGATACCCATTTGCACATCAAATGGCAAACTCGTAGAAATACCATTTGGATAAACTTCATTAGACGTTAAACCTTCAGGCTCAAGATAAATTTGGTGCGAATTACGTTCAGCAAAACGCATTACTTTATCTTCAATGGAAGGACAATAACGCGGCCCAATTCCTTCGATCACGCCTGCGTACATCGGACTACGATCCAAATTATTACGGATCAATTCGTGGGTTTGTTCGTTGGTATGGGTAATATAACAAGGGATCTGACGAGGGTGCTGATCCACCGATCCCATAAACGAAAATACAGGGAGTTTTTCATCACCGTGCTGTTTGGCTAACACATCAAAATTGATCGTGCGAGCATCAATACGCGGTGGGGTGCCTGTTTTTAAACGATCCACGCGCAAATTCAGATCGCGCAGTCGATGAGCTAGACTCACTGAGGCAGGATCACCAGCACGCCCACCTGCATAATTTTCCATACCAATATGGATCTTACCCGATAAAAATGTCCCAGCGGTTAAGATCACCGATTTAGATCGAAACTTTAATCCCATTTTGGTTTCTACCCCCGCAACGCGATCTTGTTCAATCAAAATATCTGTTACTTCTTGTTGGAAAATATCTAAATTCGGTTGATTTTCAAGAGCGATCCTTACTGCTTGGCGGTATAACACGCGATCCGCTTGTGCACGCGTGGCACGTACGGCAGGGCCTTTACTGCTATTTAAAGTACGAAATTGAATACCGGCTTGATCCGCCGCAGTAGCCATTAGACCACCCATAGCATCAATTTCTTTAACTAAATGCCCCTTACCAATGCCACCAATGGCAGGATTACAAGACATTTGCCCTAATGTATCTACATTGTGTGTGAGTAATAATGTTTTTAACCCCATTCGAGCTGGCGCAAGAGCTGCTTCTGTACCCGCGTGTCCACCACCAATCACAATCACATCATAACTTTCCGTATAAAACATAATAACCTTAATTGCGTGATAAATTTGATCTTCATAAAAGTAACCGCGTATTCTACATCAAATTGATCGTTGCTTAAATCGAAGATTGAAGATCCAATGAATTTTGTTCTCTCGATCAAAGGATCAGAAAGAAGATCCTTGCCTTATTAATATAAGATCTCTTTTTATATATAAAGATCTTATTATGATAATTATTAGGATCGTTGATCCTTGTGTATAAGGCAAATTTTCGCTTAAAAATAAAGGAGTTAGATCCTTTTTTAAGTTGTTTAGATCACCCATTGATCTAGCTGTATATGCTGTGAGTAAAAGTGAAAGTTATCCACAATGAAGCTTTTTATTATTTTTATTTACAGAATAAATACAATCTTTAGACAAGTTTTTACTGAGTTATCCACAGGGTGATAGATAAGGGATCATAAAAAGCGAGTATGGCGATCTGATGAGATGATCATCAGATCTGAAGATTAAAGATGAGATAAAAAAGTTGGGATCCAATTTTCGGCATACTGTTCTTGATCGTCCACTGCAAGGACATCAATTTTTAAAGGATCGCAAATTTGCACCGCACTTTGTTGGGTTAAACATTCTTGTACAATGTTCACCGCATTGCAGAAGGTATCATAATCGGAATTTCCTAACCCGATCACCGCAAAGCGCAAATGAGATAAATCTGGTTTTTGTGCGCTAATTTCATCAAACAACGGTTTAAGATTATCAGGCAATTCGCCAGCACCGTGGGTGGAAGTAACTACCAACCAAAGATTTTCATCAGCCACTTCAGCAAAATCAGGTCCGTGTAAAAGTGCGGTGGAAATTTGCTGAGTTTCTAACACTTGTTGTAAATGTTCAGCCACATATTCTGCGCCGCCGAGGGTGCTGCCAGTTATTAAACATACTTTTTTAGTCATTTTTACTCCTAAAAAATAAGGCTTAGATAATCACCTAAGCCTTTATTTTTATTCTGAAAATTAAACGTTATCAATACGACCTAATAAAGAGCGTAAACGTTCTTGCCAGTTTTGATGTTCGCTCTTAAGTTGTTCATTCTCATTGCGTAATGATTCATTTTGTTGTTGCGCTTGGCTATTTTTTTCTTTTAATTCTTCAACTTCTAATTGAAGTAATTCAATGGTTTCAACTGCTTGTTTAATTTTTGCTTCAAGTTGGTCTAAAATTTCTAACGACATAGTGGATTCCTTTTAAAAAATGGTTAATGAACATAGATGTGTGCTTATTCTACCTGAGTTTATTGATTTCGCAAAAAATTTTATCTTTTTATAACGCAATCGTTTGCGAAAGTGATAGAATACGCCGATTTTTAAACAACCAAAGGATCAAAAAAATGAATAGAGCATTAGCCATTGAATTTTCTCGAGTTACTGAAGCCGCGGCACTTGCTGGTTTTGCTTGGTTGGGGCGTGGAGATAAAAATGCTGCCGATGATGCGGCGGTGCAAGCGATGCGATTGATGTTAAATCAAATTGAAATGCGTGGCGAAGTGGTGATTGGTGAAGGCGAAATTGATGAAGCGCCAATGCTCTATATTGGTGAGAAAATTGGTACAGGCGCAGGCGAAGAAGTGTCTATTGCCGTTGATCCCATTGAAGGCACAAGAATGACCGCAATGGGGCAACCGAATGCTCTTTCAGTGTTAGCCGCAGGGGGAAAAGATACCTTTTTACGCGTGCCTGATATGTATATGGAAAAATTGGTAGTTGGCCCTGAAGCGAAAGGAATGATCGACCTAAACTTACCCTTGGAACAAAACTTGCGCCGTGTGGCATCAAAAATGGGGAAATTGCTTTCTCAATTAACGGTGATCACCTTAGATAAACCACGCCACGCGGAAGTGATCAAAAAAATGCAGCAGCTAGGCGTGAAAGTTTTAGCCATTCCCGATGGCGATGTGGCCGCGTCAATTTTATGTTGTTTGCCTGACGGTGGCGCAGATATGCTCTATGGTATTGGCGGTGCGCCTGAAGGGGTGGTGGCTGCCGCAGCCATTCGTGCTTTAGGGGGCGAAATGCAGGCGCGTTTAATTCCACGTCATCAAGTCAAAGGCAGCTCGCCAGAAAATCAATCCATTGCCGCTGATGAAATCCGCCGATGCCAAGAAATGGGCATTGAAGTGAACCAAGTGCTGAAATTAGAAGATTTAGTGCGTGATGATAACCTTGTTTTCTCCGCCACAGGAATCACTAATGGCGATTTACTCAAAGGTATTCACCGCCGTGGCAATCTTGCTACCACAGAAACCTTGCTCATTCGTGGCCGTTCACGCACCATTCGCCGTATTCAATCAGTGCATTATTTAGACAGAAAAGACACCGCACTTTACCGTTTAATTGATGCGTAACTGAATTTTTAGTTATTTTATTCCCATTAGGCGGAAATTTTCCGCCTAATGGGTTTTTAACGCTAATTACCGCAGATCAAAGTGCGGTGCTTTTTTTCATTATTTTTCAAATTGTTATTTCTCTTCCCATCGCTTATTTGAGATTTTTTGCGAAATTAGCCAAAAGCGCAAAAATTTGCTATAATCCGCCCAATTTTTTATCAATAAAAACAGAGAATTGTTATGTCGAATAATGTCCCAGAAAATTATGGTGCAAGTAGTATCAAAGTATTAAAAGGCCTTGATGCAGTGCGTAAACGCCCCGGTATGTACATTGGTGATACCGATGATGGAACAGGGTTACATCATATGGTTTTTGAAGTGGTGGATAACGCCATTGACGAAGCGCTTGCAGGTTATTGCTCGGACATTAACGTGATTATTCATTCTGATAATTCCGTTTCAGTGCAAGATGACGGTCGTGGTATTCCTGTGGACATTCACCCTGAAGAAGGGGTTTCTGCGGCGGAAGTGATTATGACCGTATTGCACGCGGGCGGTAAATTTGATGATAACTCTTATAAAGTGTCTGGTGGTTTGCACGGCGTGGGTGTGTCGGTGGTGAATGCCTTATCCGATAAATTACAGCTCACCATTCGCCGTCAAGGCCACGTTCACGAACAATTTTATAATTTAGGTGATCCGCAAGCGCCATTAACCATTATTGGCGAAACCAGCCAAACGGGAACCACCGTGCGTTTTTGGCCAAGCCCAAGCATTTTTACCAATATTGAATTTGAATACGATATTTTAGCAAAACGTCTGCGTGAGCTTTCTTTCCTGAACTCTGGCGTATCCATTAATTTAATTGATGAACGCACAGACAAACGCGATCACTTCCATTATGAAGGCGGTATTCAAGCATTCGTGGAATATCTCAACAAAAACAAAAATCCAATTCACCAAAAACCGTTCTACTTTTCTACTGAACGTGATGGCATTGGCATTGAAGTGGCGTTGCAGTGGAACGAAGGCTATCAATCTGAGAATATTCATTGCTTCACCAATAATATTCCACAACGTGATGGGGGAACGCACTTAGCGGGCTTCCGCGCTGCCTTAACGCGTACCTTAAATGCTTATATGGAAAAATCGGGGCTGAATAAAAAAGGCAAGAACGATAAAGTAGAAACTTCAGGTGATGATGCGCGTGAAGGGTTGGTGGCGATTATTTCAGTGAAAGTGCCCGATCCAAAATTCTCATCACAAACCAAAGATAAATTGGTTTCTTCTGAAGTGAAAGGTGCGGTGGAATCGGCAATGAATGAGCGTTTGCAAGAATATTTGGAAGAAAATCCAAATGACGCCAAAATGATTGCGAGCAAAATTATTGACGCTGCACGCGCCCGTGAAGCAGCACGCAAAGCCCGTGAAATGACACGCCGCAAAGGGGCGTTAGATATTGCTGGGCTTCCAGGTAAATTAGCCGACTGCCAAGAGCGCGATCCTGCGTTATCTGAACTCTACCTTGTGGAGGGGGATTCTGCGGGCGGTTCAGCCAAACAAGGGCGTAACCGTAAAAACCAAGCGATTTTGCCATTAAAAGGGAAAATCCTAAACGTAGAAAAAGCCCGTTTTGATAAAATGCTTTCTTCGCAAGAAGTGGGAACATTAATCACCGCACTTGGCTGCGGCATTGGACGTGATGAATATAACCCTGATAAATTGCGTTACCACAGCATTATTATTATGACCGATGCGGACGTGGACGGCGCGCACATCAGCACCCTGTTACTCACCTTCTTCTATCGCCAAATGCCAGAGCTAATTGAGCGTGGACATATTTATATTGCGCAACCACCGCTTTATAAAGTGAAAAAAGGTAAACACGAAGAATATATCAAAGATGATGAAGCAATGGCGCAATATGAGCTCAACTTGGCTTTGGACGGTGCCGCGCTTTACACCACAAAAGATGCACCACCAATGAGCGGTGTTGCCTTGGAAAAATTGGTGGCTGAATATAACGGCGTGCAAAAAATGATCGCACGTTTAAGTCGCCATTATCCAGAAGCGGTACTTAAAACCTTGATTTATCAACCTGAATTAACTACCGAGCTGATGCAAAATGAAAGTGCGGTGGAATCTTGGGCAAAATCTTTGGTGGAAACCTTAATAGAAAAAGAAAGCAGCGGTAATCATTACAGCTATAAATTGCATTTCAACAGCGAACGCCATTTGCACGAAGTGGTACTCACCGTGCGTACTCACGGCGTGGATACGGAATATGTACTCGGCTTCCAATTTGCCAACGGCAATGATTATGCGCGCATTGTGAAATTAGGTTCACAATTAAACGGCTTACTTGAACCAGATGCTTATGTCGCGCGTGGCGAACGCCAGCACCCGGTGAGTTCCTTTGAGCAAGCGGTAGAATGGCTGGTGAAAGAATCGCGCCGTGGTTTAATGGTTCAACGTTATAAAGGGTTAGGTGAAATGAACCCAGAGCAGCTTTGGGAAACTACCATGGATCCTGAAACCCGTACAATGTTACAAGTTACCATTAAAGACGCCGTGGCAGCAGATCAACTCTTCACCACCTTAATGGGCGATGAAGTCGAACCACGCCGTGAATTTATTGAATCTAATGCGCTGCGTGCAAACCTAGATATTTAATTATCTTCAATGAAGAAAAGCCACTTACAAAATGTCAGTGGCTTTTTTATTGGGGGAAAGGGATAAATGGGCAAAATATAATTGCCCATTTTTGTATTTTACTAGTTAGCTGAAGGTTGTTCTTTCATATTATCGTTTGTTAATGGTTTGCCTTGGTATTCTCCCGTTAGGCTATATAAGAAATCAACAATATCGCTAACTTGTTCTTTTGATAAACTTACGCCACTTTGATATTTCAACATCATTTCCACTGCTTGGGTTAAATCTTGTGCATTCGCATCGTGGAAATATGGGGCAGTAAGCGCCACATTACGCAATGTCGGCACTTTAAAACGATGTTTATCATAAGGATTTTTCGTTTGTGCAAAGCGACCATCATCAGCCTCGGTTAATGGTTTATTGCGATCAGCAAAATAATCTGCTTTCAAACCCATTAATTCATAAGATTGACCACCTAAATTAACACCAGTATGGCAAGTATCACATTTATATTGGTGGAATAACGCATAACCATTTTTCTGTGCTGCAGTTAAGGCATTTTCATCACCTTGCAAATAGCGATCGAAAGGACTATTTGGGGTAATTAAGGTTTTCTCAAATTCAGCAATGGCATCTGTAATAGTTTTTTCATTAAAACCTTCTGGATAGATTTTTTCAAAGGCTTGTTTAAGTGATTCATCTTTATTGAGATTATCAACAATTTGTTGCCAATTTTCTGCTCCCATTTCTACAGGATTCAACGGTGGCCCACCGGCTTGTTCTGCTAGGTTGGCAGCACGACCGTCCCAGAATTGAACAAAGTTGAAAGCAGCGTTATAGACAGTCGGCGCATTAATGCCTCCTTTCTGCCCTTTAATTCCAGTAGAAGTGGCAAGATTATCCACACCGCCTGTATTCAAACCGTGGCAGCTGGCACAAGCAATAGTACCATCGCCTGATAATGCAGTGCTGTGATAAAGTGTGTTGCCCAAATCAACCTTGGCAGGATTAACGGGTAAACTTTGCGGCACAGGTCGTACAAAATGTTCAGCCGATGTGCCAGAGGTGTTTGCAGGAAGTTGATATTCTTGGCGAACTTTATGAATCCAATCAAGCAAGGTTGCTTTCTCTTGATCGTTTAAACCTGATCCCCAATGTACCATTTTGAAAGAATGAATAGGCATTTCGTTATTTTGAATGACACTTTCAAGTTTCGCTAAATCTGCTGCGGAAATGCGTTGCGGTTGGTTGAGATAATCCGTGATATTATCCAGCAAAAAATGAGCTTGTCCTTGCTGAATATCTTTTTCCATTAAACTGCTAGCGATAGGCAATTTGGCATAAAATGGCATATTCGCATTGTTACTATGGCAATATTGACAGCCATTATTATATAGCGCAGTTTCAACGGCACGTTGCTGCGGATCAGTAATTTGGCTTTCTTGCAAACGGCGTTGTGTTTCTTGTTTATCAAAGTGGTGGATATATGCCACCGTCCCTAGGTAAGCGGCGACACTTGCGCCAATAAATGTAAATAACCACGATTGAGGTTTCATAAGATTCTCCTTTATAGAATAGTAAGTTAGGAAACATCTCGCACAGTATTAACAATTATTAAGAAAGGAATGTTGATAGAAATCAAAAAATTTCATTGGCAAATTCTATAGATTTAATAGGTATAATTTTTGTATGGTTATTTATCCCTTTTTTATGTATGGATTTTAACCTTAAAAAGTCAAGAAAAAAGCACCGCACTTGGGTTAGGAATAGCAGCTCATTTAGCAGAAGATCAATAATATTAATAAAAAAACAGCCACTCACAGGTGGCTGTTTGATTTTATAAAGTGCGGTGCTTTTTCCGCGAGTTTTTATTTATCTTTTGGCAGATTTTTGATGGAGAAAAGTAATCCGCCCCAAATAATAACCAAGGCAACGGCCATCATAATAATTGCACTAGTACTCATTTTATTGTTCCTCTTTTGCCTGTTCTTCTGGGTTAAATAACTCTTCGTGTTTCCATTTTAAGCGAGAGATTAGGAAGCTAATCACCACAAGGCTTGCCGCCATTCCCCACCCAAAGGTATTAACGAACCAAGATGGATAGCCCTCATAACCTTCAGTGAACACTTTCGCCCCTTCACTTAATAACATAAATGCAAGGATACCTGTGGTTAAAACGATACATAAACGCCATAAAAAGCCAACTTTGAAAGAAGAGGTTTCGTTTAAATGTTTGCCAAGTAGGCCTAATTTTTCGTTGGTAACGATAGCCACCAAGGAAACAAACGCCACCGCCACAATACCAAAATAGTTGACGAATTTATCTAATACATCAAGCATTGGTAAGCCTGTAGTTGTACCGAATAATACGGTTGAAATTAACATCATTGGCACACCAACAAGGAAGGTTACCTTAGCACGGCGAATGCGTAATTTATCTTGAATTGCCGAAATGATTACTTCGATAACGGAAATAAATGAGGTTAAAGCAGCAAAGGTTAAAGAAGCAAAGAATAAGACACCAAGAATATTGCCAAATGGTGCGGCGTTAATAATCGTTGGGAAAGCAAAGAATGCTAAACCAATACCACCTTTTGCGACTTCGCTCACTTCTTGCCCTGACGCTGTTGCCATAAAGCCAAGGGCGGCAAACACCCCGATACCAGCTAATAATTCAAAACTACTATTGGCAAAGCCCACTACTAAGCCGTTACCGGTTAAATCAGATTCTTTTTTCAAGTAAGAGGCGTAAGTTACCATAATCCCGAAGCCGATAGAAAGGGAGAAGAAAATCTGCCCATAAGCGGCAATCCACACACTCGGATCAGAGAGTTTTGACCAATTTGGGGTGAATAAGGCATCTAACCCTTTTGTTGCACCCGGTAAGAATAAAGAAGAAACCACAAGCACCATAAACATTATTAAAAGTATCGGCATTAAAATGGTGGATAATTTTGCGATCCCTTTTTGCACGCCTAATGCCAACACGCCAAGTGCCACAAGCCATACGGCGATTAACGGGCCAACTACCATACCGACAAATTCAAAACTTACACCCTGAGTAATATCACCCATTTTTAAGAAATCGTGCAAGAAGAAGTCAATGGGTTGAGCTCCCCAAGCTGAATTGAAAGAAAAATAGGTATAGCTTGCTGCCCAACCTAGCACCACCGCATAGTAAATCCCGATGATGACATTCACCATCACTTGCCACCAACCAAAGGTTTCAAAATGGCGGTTAAAACGGCGATAAGACAAAGGCGCGCCCCCACGGTGGCGATGTCCAATGGCATAATCTAAGAAAAGTAAAGGAATTCCCGCAGTTAAAAGTGCAATAAGATAAGGAATAATGAATGCACCACCACCGTTTTCATAAGTGGTATAAGGAAAACGCCAAATGTTTCCCAAACCCACGGCAGATCCGATGGCGGCAAAAATAAATGCACGGCTACCTGAGAAGGTTTCGCGTTTTGCTGACTGTGTCATATTACCACCTATAAACGTTAAATAAATGTAAAGGCTAGGAAATATAACGGAATATGAGTTTTAGTCAATAGATAAAAATGCTGTAAACATACTATTTTAGCCGTTATTTTTAAAAATTTTTAGTTTTAAATTTTGTTGAAAATATTATTTTTGGAATAATGCTCTGTTTTGATTGTGTTTATAAATGATCGTGCTAAAACCTTGTAGCATCACGGCATAAAAAACTAGTAGAAAATTTCAAAAAATTTTGTAAAAAAACACCGCACTTTTAGCTATAAAAAATAAACCTAGCCCATCAAGCTAGGTTTTTTATTGGAATGAAATCGGATTAAAGTTCATCAAACAAAGGTACTACATCAGGCATCACGCCACGCCATAAATAAAAGGCGTGGGCGGCTTGGCCGACTAGCATTCCGAAGCCATCGCTGTAATGTTGTGCGCCTTGTTGTTTGGCGAGGGCAATAAATGGCGTGTCTGTGCCTTTGCTGTATTGCATATCGTACACCGCGCCAGCTTGTTTTAAAATGTCGGGATCAATCGCCACGGTTTTGCCTTGTAAGCCGAGCGAAGTAGCATTGATGATAAGATCAAATTTTTTCACGGGAATATCGGCAAGGGTGCAGCCTTGAATATTGCCGTAGGTGCTGAATTTTTCGGCGAGTTCCGTGGCTTTGGCTAGGGTGCGGTTGGCCACAAGAATATGTTGTTCTGCCTGCAATAAGGGAAACAACACGCCTTTGGTTGCGCCACCTGCGCCTAAAATCAGCACGGATTGTTGTGGTTTGAGCCAGCCTAAACGCTGTAAATCGCTCACCAGCCCCGCGCCGTCCGTGTTATCCGCATAAAGCGTACCATTGGTGAGTCTTTTTAGCGTATTACAAGCACCCGCCAGCAAGCAACGTTCGCTGTGTTGATCGGCAAGACTAAAGGCGCGCTCTTTAAATGGCGCAGTGATGTTGCAACCTTTCGCCCCTTCAGCAAAAAAGGCAAGCAGTTGCTGTTCAAAATGTTGCTCATCACCGAGTATTGCGACATAGTCCAAATCTTGCTGCGTTTGCTCAGCAAAAATGCGATGAATTTGTGGCGATTTACTCTGCACAATGGGATTGCCCCACACAGCGTAGAGATCTTTGCCTTTGTTATTGATAGCCTTATTCATAAAAATCCTTATTAACCTTGACGAAAAAGTTGTTGGGTAAACAGATCGCGTATTTCCGAAGGGTTTTGTGCCGTGCCGATAACCATTTCTAACACAGGAAAGTGATCGCCAAATTGTGCTTTCACTTCCGCTGCCGTGCGACAAGGTGGCAAGCCGGTTAAATTAGCGCTGGTGGAGGTGAGCGCAAAGCCTGCCTGTTCGCAAAGCAGTTTTACCGCAGGGTGATCGCTGATGCGCACGGCAATAGTGGAAAATTGCCCCGTGAGAAATTTCGGCGTATCGGCTTTTGCTGGCACAACCCAAGTGGTCGGGCGATCATAATGGGCGTTTAAGCGCTGCCAGTGCTGTTCGGAAAGTTGGCGTTCATCAATAAAAGGCCGCAGAAAATCCAAATTTGGCGCAATTAAAATCAAGCCTTTTTGCACAGGGCGCTGTTTTAAAACTAATAATTTTTGCACCGCACTTTCACTCAATGGATTACAACCCAAGCCAAACACCGCTTCGGTGGGATAGGCGATAACTTCATTTTGTTTTAATTGCTCAACCAGTTGAGCCACATTCTGTTGGTTATTCATTGTCTGTTTCAAATTGATGACGGCACGCTTTGTTGGCACACAACCAAGTGCGATGCAAAGTGCGGTCGGTTTTTTCTTCTTTTTTTAGTGTGCTAATGGGGTAAGCACATTGAGGACAAGGTTCGGCATAGGGCTGGCTGGCAAGGGTAAATTTGCATTTCGGAAATTGATCGCAGCCGTAAAACACCTTGCCTTGTCGCCCACGACGCGGCACAAGATGACCTTTGCCACAAGCAGGGCAAGGCAAATGCGCTTGTTCGGGTTCAAGTTGTTCGTGAACGATATAATCACAGTGCGGATAATCGCTGCATCCGATGAACATACCAAATTGCCCTTGTTTTAATTGCAAAAAATGACCGCACTTTGGACAATGTTGATCTAAGTCTTTCAATATTTTGCTTTCGTGAGCGGGTTGTAATGGCTTGATAAAATCGCATTGCGGATAGGCACTGCAGCCTAAAAATAAGCCTTTTTTGCCCTTTTTAATTTGTAGCAACGCGCCACATTGTGGGCAATGTTCTTCGTGCTTGGAGGCTTGGAATAGGCTTTTACTCATTGCATTGCTCACTTGAACTGAATAAATCAACCCCAACTTGACGCAGCAATTCCGCCGTTTCAAACACGGGCAAGCCCATCACACCGCTGAAATTGCCTTCAATATGAGAAATAAAGATGCCGCCCACACCTTGAATGCCATAAGCGCCTGCTTTATCCATTGGCTCACCGGTGCGGATATAAGCGGAAATTTCTTGTTCTGTCAAAGGCTTAAAGGTTACTTGGCTGGTTTGCACAAGGCTATGTTTTTGATCAGGCAAGCTGACACACACCGCAGTTAGCACTTGATGCGTTCTGTCGGAAAGCAAGCGCAGCATTTGCGCGGCTTGAGCGTGATTTAGTGGCTTGCCTAAAATTTGACCATCGCATACCACGCTAGTGTCTGCGGACAATATGGGTAAGTGCGGTACAAAATTGGCCAGTTTTTCAAGCTGTTGGCGGGCAGCATGATTTTTCTCTTGCGCCATTCTGCGTACATAATCTGCAGGCTGCTCATCAGCTTTCGGGGTTTCATCAATATCCGCATTGAAGATTTCCACTTTCAACCCCAACTGTTGTAACAGCTGTAAACGGCGTGGGCTTTGCGAAACAAGATAAAGTTGTGGTTGTGTTGTCATTTTTTCCGCTGATTAAACCAAAATTGCATTATACTTTATTATAGTTCCGCAAAGATTTCATCTGAAAAATCCACCGCACTTTGAGCCACTGCACTTTGGAACGAGAAAATGTAGCGGAAAGTGCGGGGTAAATTTTGTTAATTTTAAGGAAAACAATGATCGAACTCACTCAATCTCAATGGCTAGGCGTTGCCGTCCTATTGCTTATTTTATGCCTTGTGCTGTTTTTTATTAGCACCAAACATCAACGTGATAAACAGCAACTCGCGCAAGAACTGAATAAAAATGTCAATGATTTTAACCAGTTATTAGAAAAATATGAAACCTTATCGCAGCTGCGTTATCAGCTTGAACAAGAAAGCGTGAAAGCACAAACACGCGCGGAAGGCTTGCAAACAAGGCTGAATGAACGCGATGAGAAAATCCATTATTTGCAACAAGAATTGGACGAAGAACAAGCGCGCCACAGCAATATTGCTGAGAAAATTACCAGTCTTAAAGAGCAATTTGGGATTGCCACGGCACAGGTGCATAGCTTGCAAAATCAGCTTAATCAAAGCCGTGCCGAATTAAAAAGTAAGCAGCAGGATTATGCAGATTTAAGCGAAAAATCCACCGCACTTTTGCAGCAACTCACTGAGCTAAAAACGAGCATTGGCGAAAAAGAAAAGCATTTTGCCCAGCAACAAGAAGATTTTGTTAAAACGAAACAACAACTTAGCGTTGAATTTCAAAATTTGGCAAATCGTATTTTGGAAGAAAAGAGCCAAAAATTCGATCAAACTAATCAAGCTAGCCTTGATGCCTTGTTAAAGCCATTCCGTGAACAAATCGAAGGCTTCCAAAAACGCGTGAATGAAATTCATTCGGAATCCTTAAAAGGCAACGCTAGCCTTGAAAGTGAAATCAAAAAAGTGCTAGATGTGGGGCTTGCGATGTCGCAAGAAGCGAATAATCTCACCTTAGCCTTAAAAGGGGAGAAGAAAACCCTCGGCAACTGGGGTGAAATTCAGCTTGAGCGCGCCTTGCAGTTAGCAGGCTTGGTGGAAAATGATCATTATAAGGCGCAAGATCATTTCCGTAATGCAGAGGGCAAATCCAATTATCCTGATTTTGTGGTGTATTTGCCTGACAACAAACATTTGATTATTGACAGCAAAATGTCCTTAGTTGCCTATGAAAATGCGGTGAGTGCCGACAATGAGCAAGCGCAGCAACAATTTTTGCGTGAGCATCACAAGGCGATTAAAAATCATATTGATGAACTTTCGCGCAAGGATTACAGCAATTTAATTGGTGTGCATAGCCCGAATTTTGTGCTGATGTTCATTGCCGTTGAGCCTGCTTATATTGAAGCGATGAAACAGGACAGCAACTTGTTTAATTATGCCTATGAAAAAAACGTGATTTTGGTTTCCCACACCACCTTAATGCCGATTTTACGCACCGTGGCGAATTTATGGCGAATTGAACGAGGCAACGCTGAAGCTCGTGAAATCAGCGGAAAAGCGGGGGAGATTTATAATCAAATGTGCCTCGTGGCGGAGCGTCTAGCCAAATTGGGTAACAGCCTCGCCACCGTGAGCGGACATTACAACCACACGGTTACCGCCTTTGCAGGGCAACAAGGCTTGGCAGGAAAAATTGAACGATTTAAAGATTTTTCTGCCAAAGCTAACAAAGTGATGCCACAGGTGGAATTGCTGCATAATGACCTTGATTTAGCCAAATTAAGCGCCATTTCAGCAGAACAAATTGAACAGGAAAAGCATTGATATTTTGCCTAAAAACAGGTAACTTCAGCGCCCATTAATGAAAAGAGAACAACATTAGCAATAGAAAAATAGGACATTTATGCAACATTCGTCTTCAACTAAATACAAAACCCCCACATTATTTAGCCAGATTATTTTCGCCAGCCGTTGGCTGCAACTGCCGATTTATCTTGGCCTGATCGTGGTGCAAGGCATTTACGCCTACAAATTTATGAAATCCCTATGGGAACTCATCATCAACCTGCAAGAGCTGGATTCCAACGCCATTATGCTTTCTGTGCTAAATTTGATTGATGTGGTGATGATTGCCAATTTATTAGTAATGGTGATTGTGGGCGGTTACGAGATTTTCGTATCCAAGCTGCATACCGAAGGCCACCCAGACGAACCTGAATGGCTGAGCCACGTTAATGCTTCTGTGTTGAAAGTGAAACTTTCTATGTCGATCATCAGTATTTCGTCTATTCATATGCTACAAACTTTCGTCAATGCAGCAAATATGCCAGAAAAAACGATGATGTGGCAATTATTGCTTCATTTAGGCTTTTTGGTTTCCGCCATCGCAATGGCTTATACGGATAAAATCTTGTATAGCACCAGCCATAAAAATCATTAATTTTTCCACCGCTCTTTATAAAAGAGCGGTTTTACTATCCGCGTTGCATTTTCTTTAATTGATATAAATAAGAAAGCGCCTGCTTCGGACTCATTTCATCAGGATCAAGATTTTCAATCATCTGCCAAAGCGTATCTTTCTGCTCATTTTCTTCCATTAACAACAGCTCGCCTTGCCCCTGTTGTTGCACGGCTTCCGAATTTAACTGATTGTTTTGTTGGGAGAATTTCTCTAACTGCGCCAGTTTTTGTTTAGCGAGTTTAATCACCGATTGCGGAACGCCAGCCAGTGCAGCCACCGCCAAGCCGTAACTTTTACTTGCCGCGCCTTCTTGCACCGCGTGCATAAAAGCGATGGTATCGTTATGTTCCACCGCATCTAAATGCACATTGGCAATGCCTTTCAACTGCTCAGGCAAGACGGTCAGCTCAAAATAATGCGTGGCAAATAAGGTAAGCGATAGTACTTTTTGTGCAAGCCATTCCGCACAA
This sequence comes from Avibacterium gallinarum, assembly GCF_002921135.1. Lineage (GTDB taxonomy): Bacteria > Pseudomonadota > Gammaproteobacteria > Enterobacterales > Pasteurellaceae > Avibacterium > Avibacterium gallinarum. The sequence continues at coordinate 55,696 of NZ_PQVJ01000052.1, forward strand.
GCCCAAGCAAGGGAAAGCCCGTCATAGGTGGACGTGCCGCGCCCAATTTCATCAATAAGCACTAAGCTGTTTGCGGTGGCTTGATGCAAAATATTCGCCATTTCCGTCATTTCGACCATAAAGGTTGAACGACCTGAAGCCAGATCATCTGATGCGCCAATACGTGTGAAAATGCGATCGATTGGGCCGATCATAGCACTTTCTGCGGGTACAAAAGATCCTATATAAGCCATTAGCGTGATCAATGCAGTTTGACGCATATAGGTGCTTTTTCCTCCCATATTTGGGCCAGTTATGATCAATAAATGGCGATCAGCACTCAGTTTGACTGGGTTGGCAATAAACGGATTTTTGGACACCTGTTCCACCACAGGGTGGCGGCCATTTTGAATATCCACGCCAATTTCATCACTAAAGGTTGGCGCAACATAGTTCAGGGTTTCTGCCCTTTCTGCCAAGTTGGTCAGCACATCTAATTCAGCCAAAGCAAGGCTTGCCAGCTGCAATGCGCCTAAGTGCGGTAATAATTCATCGAAAATTTCTTCATAAAGCTGCTTTTCCAGCGCAAGCGCCGCGCCTTTGGCTTTCAGCACTTTATCTTCATAGGTTTTTAATTCAGGAATAATGTAACGTTCCGCATTTTTTAGAGTTTGACGGCGCACATAATGAATAGGCGCTTTGTGCGCTTGCCCTTGCGGGATCTGGATATAATAGCCGTGTACCGCATTAAAGCCGATTTTCAGGCTATCAATGCCTGTGGTTTCTCGTTCTCTTTGCTCTAGCTCTTCCAAATAACGGGTTGCGCCGTCCGAAAGGGAGCGCCATTCATCAAGTTCTGCGTTAAAACCTTCTGCAATCACGCCACCATCACGAATCAACAAAGGGGGATTTTCAATAATCGCACGTTCTAATAGATCTAATTGCGCTGAAAAATCGGCAATTTGTTGAGAAAATGCAGCAAATTGCGGACAATGTTGTTGATTAAGATAATGTTGAATCGCAGGAATTTGTGCGAGTGCGGTGCGTAAACGAGTGAGATCCCGTGGACGCGCTGAACGCAGTGCCACGCGCGCTAAAATCCGCTCCATATCCCCCACTTGTTGCAAGTGCGGTTGAAATTCTGCCACTAAATCCTGTTGCAAAATTTGACTGATGGTTTGTTGGCGTAAGGTTAATTTCTCACGATCGCGAATTGGCTGGTGAATCCAACGTTTCAGCAAACGGCTTCCCATCGGGGTAACGCATTTATCCAACACGGAAGCAAGGGTATGCTCTGTGCCACCTGCTAAATTTTGGGTGAGTTCTAAATTCCGTCTTGTGGTGGCATCTAATTGAATATTCTCATTATTTTGTACCAAACTGATGCTTTGAATATGGGGCAACGCGGTGCGCTGAGTTTCCTTGGCATATTGTAACAAACATCCCGCAGCGCAAAGCCCAAGCAGGGATTTTTCTACCCCAAAGGCGCGCAAATCTTGCGTACCAAATTGACGATTAAGCTGCTCAATGGCAGTTTTTAATTCAAATTCCCAAATGGGACGGCGGCGTAATCCCTTTGCATTTTCAATTAAATAACGATCTTCAAAGTCTTCACAATAAAGCAATTCCACAGGCTGAATACGCTGTAATTCCGCCTGTAAACTCTCTTTGCTGGCTGGCTCACTCAACTGAAAACGCCCCGATGCCATATCCAAAGTTGCCAAGCCAAATTTGTCTTTTTCCTGATAAACCGCGGCAATCAAATTATCCTGACGCTCAGGCAATAACGCTTCATCACTGATTGTTCCGGGGGTAACAATGCGCACAATTTGGCGTTCCACTGGCCCTTTTGCCGTGGCAGGATCGCCCACTTGCTCGCAAATCGCCACACTTTCGCCAAGCTGAACTAATTTCGCTAAATAGCCCTCTACCGCGTGATAGGGCACACCTGCCATAGGAATAGGCTGCCCTGCCGACTGCCCACGTTTGGTCAAGGAAATATCCAACAATGCCGCCGCTTTTTTTGCATCATCATAAAATAATTCATAAAAATCCCCCATTCGATAAAACAGCAAAATCTCAGGATTTTCTGCTTTCAATCGAAGGTACTGCTGCATCATTGGGGTATGTTGTTCAAAATTAGTCATCAGGTTTGCTCAATCTGTTATTTTCAATTTAGACAAATTATAACGAAATTTTTCTTATTTGATACTGTAGGAATTATTTTGCTATCAGCTCATTAATCAGCTTTGTATGTTGAAATAGCAGATCGCCCCTATTAGCCTCATTAATTTGAAGGATAAACGTATTATCTGGAACACAGTTCACAAAATAGAAAAAAGATCAAAATTTTACTTGATACTGTATATCAATACAGCTATATTATGCAGCAGTTTTGATGATGAATTTATAAGGACAAGCAAAATGGCTAAAGAAGATAAAGCAAAAAAAAGTGAGAAACCACAAATTACCACTCAAGAAGAAAAACAAAAAGCCCTTGCTGCGGCGTTAGGTCAAATTGAAAAACAATTTGGTAAAGGTTCAATTATGAAATTGGGGGAAACCCAAGATTTGGATATTGAATCTATTTCCACAGGTTCACTGGGGTTAGACATTGCCTTGGGTATCGGTGGCTTGCCAATGGGACGTATCGTAGAAATTTACGGGCCAGAATCTTCAGGGAAAACCACATTAACCCTTTCTGTTATTGCACAAGCACAAAAATTAGGCAAAACCTGTGCCTTTATTGATGCGGAACACGCCTTAGATCCAATTTATGCTGCAAAACTTGGCGTTGATGTCAAAGAATTGCTTGTTTCTCAGCCTGACAACGGTGAAGAAGCATTAGAAATTTGTGATGCCTTAGTTCGTTCTGGCGCGATTGACGTGGTGATTGTGGACTCCGTAGCCGCTCTTACGCCAAAAGCAGAAATTGAAGGGGATATGGGTGATGCACACGTTGGTTTGCAAGCGCGTTTAATGTCACAAGCCTTGCGTAAACTCACTGGACAAATCAAAAACTCAAACTGTTTAGTGATTTTCATCAACCAAATTCGTATGAAAATTGGTGTAATGTTTGGTAACCCAGAAACCACCACTGGCGGTAATGCATTGAAATTCTATTCTTCAGTGCGTTTAGATATTCGCCGTGTAGGTGCGGTGAAAAATGGTGATGAAATCATTGGTAACGAAACCCGTGTGAAAGTGGTGAAAAACAAAGTTGCCCCACCATTCCGTCAAGTTGATTTCCAAATTCTTTATGGTGAAGGCATTTCACGTAATGGTGAGTTAATTGAATTAGGCGTAAAACATAAATTAGTTGATAAATCAGGCGCGTGGTTCTCTTATAACGGAGAAAAAATTGGTCAAGGCAAAGCTAATGCAATGAAATGGTTGGCAGAACACCCTGAACAAGCCGAAGAATTAGAAAATAAATTACGCGAAGAGCTTTTAGCAAACCCAGACAAATCTCTCATTGCGGATATTGAAGCGGATCAAAATAAAGAGATCGCAGAAATGGATTCTGAATTTTAATCCCTTTGATTAAATCATCTCTAAAAAAAGTGCGGTAATTTTTGACCGCACTTTTTCTAACAGCAATTTAGGAATCAGTGAGAAAAAATGGCATCATTGGCATTAAATTATGTGGTGAACTTGCTCTCTCGCCGCGAATATAGTGAATATGAATTGCGTTGCAAAATGCAAGAAAAAGCCTTTGCAGAAGCTGAAATTGAACAGGCTTTAGCGCTTTGTCAGGAAAAAAACTGGCAAAGTGATCGCCGTTTTACAGAAAATTATTTACATTACCGATCACAAAAAGGCTATGGATTGAATCGGATTAAACAAGAGCTTTTTCAACTTAAAGGCATTTCTTCAGAGATCGTGGAAGATGTATTAGCAGAAATGGACATTGATTGGTTTGAGATTGCGCATTCTGTGTTACGCAAAAAATTCCCCCATTATGCGCAAGAGCAAGATTTCAAAATGAAACAAAAAATCTGGCGCTATATGCTTTCACACGGTTTTCAAAGTGAAGAATTTGCCGATTTAGTCGGTTCGGGTGAAAACGAGTTTTATTAAGACACAACATTTACCCCCCTTTCTTTAGATATGCTTTCCAAGGCTTTCCACAAAATATTGGCACAAATAGCCCTTTCTTCTTTGAGTGAACCCTACTCAATGATAAACTAACGCCAATTTTTGTCTTAAATAATTAATATAGGAAACAACAATGCGAGCGAGTCGATATTTATTTGCTACTTTAAAAGAAACCCCGAATGATGCACAGGTGGTGAGCCATCAATTAATGTTGCGTATTTTAGGGGGTATAAGGTGTAATTGCTAGAGGAAAGAGGGAAAAGAGGAAAATGGAGCAATATCTTTCTTTTTATTGCCCCTCATTAGGTTTATCTAGCAGTAATTCTTGTTCCAGCTTGCCCTTTAATCGCTTCTAGTGCTAAATGTAAATCTGCAATAATGCCTATACCTTGTCTACGATGGGAAAGATAACGGATAATTGCATCAACTTTAGGTTGCATTGAGCCTTTATCAAATTTATAGTTTGAAAGTTCCTCGATAGTGATGTGATCGAGTTTCTGTTGGTTTTCTTTTCCCCAGTTTAAATAAATTCCATCACCATCAGTAAGAATTATAAAATAATCTGCTTGAATTTGTTGGGCTAATAGAGCCGCTGTTGAATCTTTATCAATAACGCAGTCTATATTTGTTAATGAGCCTTCTTGTTTTGTTACTGGAATGCCTCCACCACCGCAACAAATAACAAGATAACCATTTTGTAATGCAAGTTCTATAGCTTGATGTTCTATGATTGACATTGGTTGGGGGGATGCTACAACGCGGCGATAATATTGCCCATCTTGTTTGAGTTTCCAACCATATTTACTCGCTAATTTGTTTCCTTCTTGATGTGAATAAACAGCACCAATAAATTTTGTTGGTTCTAAAAATGCAAAATCATTTTGTTTTACTTCAACATGAGTAAGAAAAGATAGAATAGGTTCACTAACAATTTTACGCAATTCTTGAGTTAAAACTGTTGCAATCATTCCTTGTGTTTGAGCAACTAAATTATTTAATGGGAAATTTGATTCTTCTTGGAAAGATTCATTTTGTAGAGATAGTAAGCCCACTTGAGGACCATTACCATGTACAATAGCAATTTGGTATTTTTGTGCTAATTTTCCAATGACTCTCGCTGCTATTTTTATATTGTCTAGCTGATTTTTATAAGAAATATTTTGCCCTCGTTTTAATAGGGCATTCCCGCCTAAGGCGATAACAATTTTAGGTTTCATTTTTTCCTCCTTCTATGTTTAACTACGATTTTTCTTTTAATTTATTTAATAACATAATAATATACTTATATTTAATGCAAATTCCAGAGAAAAAATATGAACTATAAAGACAAAAATTTTGAATTAAATTGTACATATAAGGTTATTAATGTTTTCGAACAAGTGGTTAATTTGAAAAAAGGTAATAAAATTTATGCCATAATGAATCAAAAAATAAAGCCCGCACCTTATAGTTTAATATTAGAGAATGAATTATTCTTATCTATAAAAAATAATATTTCTAACACGCTTTTTATTCCTTATTTTTCTATAGAAGAATTTGATTGTACGCTATTTCCTCAAAATAACCTATTAACAGCAAAAAACATCTCAACTTTTTTAGAGGAAATTATAAGACCTCAAGATATGTTTGAAGTTGTTTTTCAACAAAGAAGAAAAACTGCAAAACTCAAAGAAATGTTGGGATTAGGGCGAGGACTTACGCCCAGTGGAGATGATTATATTGTTGGCTATATGGCAGCATATTATGCTGAAAATAAAGGAATTTTTAAGCCATTTGAAGAAATAGCAATCTTAGCTAAATATTGTACAAATGAGATTAGTGCAAATTATATTGAAAATGCTAGCCGTAGATTATTTAAACAGGAGATTTTAGACTTAATGAGAGAAATAGAAAATAGAGAGTATATTAATAATATGATGAGTTTTGGTTCCTCTTCCGGTATTGATCTATTATATGGTATTTTTGATTATATTAATAACAGAGATCTTTTTCATAAAATATAAAAGGTTTCATTACGAAACCTTTTGATTATTATATTTTAGAATATTTTGTGAGTAACAAATAACATAGTGAAGCCATCAAAATAGAATCAATAGATGGAATAAAAGTTAATGTAAAAAAGCCTTTTACGGTGAGAAACCCTATTAGGGATCCAATAAGCCAAGCAAAAAATGCAGGATATTTAACTTTCGCTTCGTTTTTAATACTATTCTCATCATAGCCCATTTTCCTATTTATAAAGTAGTCTGTAATATAAATTCCACAAATAGGAGGCGTTGTTATACCAAGAAATAATAAAAATGGAATAAATAAAGCCATTATATCTATACTACCAATCAATGCGGTAATGATACCTAATACAATTGTAATTTTCCATTTTTTCAACTGAGGGAACAGTGTAGAAAAAACTAATGTTCCTTGAAACATATTCCCAGCATTTCCTGTTATGCAAGCAAATATAAGTACAATATAAGCTGGTAATAAACTACCAATAATTAGCATTGCATCAAGTAATGTATTTTTTCCTGTTAATGAACTTGGTGTTGCACCAATGATAAAAAGGAAAGGATAAGCAATACTAAAGGTTAAAATACCAGCAGTAATAGCTTGTTTTTTATTTTGCGTAAAACTACCAAAATCAACAGAAGTAGTAACTAAAACAATAATTGTTCCTACAACAGAAGAAATTGCTGCACCAATATTCATTGTGTGTAGTGCTGTATTTATAGAAAACTTGCTTTTTAAAGTAAGATATAGAATAAAAAACATTAGCATAGCTATAATTGGAACAGCCCATTGAGCAACTTTGCTAAGAAAATCAAAACCAAATGTAGTTGCACTTACGAAAATTAAACAACCAAACACAACAATTATAGGTAAAGGAACATATAAATTAAATTGAGTAAATAGAAAATCTTGTACGGTATGTCCAAACATATTAGCCGTAACAATAATCCAACCTAATAAACTGATTGCCATTAACATATTGATCGCAGTCGCACCTTGAGAACCGAAAGTAAATTTAATAATTCCGTAAGTGGGCAAGCGAGCTTTAACACCTATTGACATATTGATTATTGCGAGCAATGTTAATATTGAACTTCCTACAATAATAGCAAATAGCATTTTAGAAAAAGGGAGTTGGCTCCCTAGACTTGAAGAAGCTAATAATACAGGCGTAATTAGAATTCCCAGCAAAATCATTGAGATTTGAATAGCTGAGGCATAAGATGTGGGATTAGAACACTTTTTGTTAGCCATTGTGTTTCTCCTTATGTTGATTCTGATAATAACGCCAACCTCCCATATGGCTAATCTCGATTTGTCCTTGGGTAAGCCAATTCTCACCTAAAACACCTAACACTTGATCCCCATTAGCTAAGTGTACTTTGCCTATGGTTAATCCGTTTGGCTCATTTAATAGAATAGTAGCAAGTGCGGTTGGATTTATTGCCCAAATTTCAAGCTCAACAGCATAAGCTTTTTGAGTTGTTCTTTGCATTGCTGGATGAATATCGTTGATTGACCATAAACGATAGTATTCATCAGTTTTATCTTCACGTATAAATTGAGCTCCAACATTAAGTAAATTATGATTAAGCTCTAACCCTCGCATTAATGTTCCATTTACTGCAAATAAAATTTGTTCACACATTTTGGCCTCCTTATTCACTATAAGTAGAGTAGTTTTGATAAAACGCATTTAAAGCTTGGGTGAAACATTGCATTGGTGCAGTTGTAATTCCAGCACCGATTTGCCCTATACCTGCCAATTTGTGTGCAATGCCTGTATTTATAATAGGTAGAATTCCCGTATCTACCACTTTTCGAATGTCAATACCTGCTGCGGTTGGTATGAAGTTTAATGTTGGTAAGGTAAATGCGGGATTTTGCCCTAAGCTAATGCTTTGCATCATCACACTATTATTAAGTGCGTCATTTGTGCTTCCTCCTACAAATTTGACAATAGCTGGGGAGGATGCCATTGCAAAGCCTCCTACGCCTGCAGTTTCGGTTATTGCACTATCACCAAGATCTGCGGCAGCATCGTTTATATCAAAATTAGGGAAAAATAATCCATTGACTGAATTTGCTGGAGCTTGAAACCATTGTCCCTTCATTGACGAAATTTGGATACCAAAATTAACACCATTTCTTGCCATTACGGTTACCATTGTGCTGTGAGGTATGCCTTCTGCTGCTACCAACATTGTTTTACAAGCTGCCATTGATAAGTTGAGGAAAAAATGATCATTATTAGTGATAAATTGGATAGTACGTTCAATGTGTTCTAAAGGTTGGTTAATTTTAAGTAAGAACGGTAGGATTTTTTTAAGAAATAATCCTGTTGCTGCAGCATTACGATTATGAACTTCATCCCCCATATGTAAAGCTTGTGCCATTATAGGTTTCAACTCAATGGGACCACTTAACTTAAGTGTGGCAGATAATGTTTCGGCAAGTTCCGTTTTCATCCAGTTTAATCGTGTTATCACGTCTGGATTATTAGCACCAAAACGTAATACTTTACCCAATCCCTCATTAAAATTACTAAAACAGCGGTGATGATTATGTGCCATATCCTCGATAACCCATACAGGCATAGAAGGACTAATAATTCCTGCCATTGGAGCAACTGCGTCATAGTGATGGCAAGGTTCAAAAACAATTTCTCCTTGCTCAATCAGTGATTTAGCAGCTTCTTTTGTGTTAGCCCATCCCTCAAATAAAATCGCTCCGATAATTGCACCTTGCATTGGACCACACATCGCATTCCATTGTATAGGGGGACCTGCATGGAGGATACGCTTTTTCTCTATTAACTGCGGAATTGCTTTTCCCGCTGGTAAAATATCGACTAAAACAGGCTGTGAAGCTAAATAACGAGAGAGTGCAATTTGATTGGCTTGATTGATTTCTGAGCAATTAATCAACGTTGCTAAAGTTAATCCTGCTTGCTTATCTCCCTGAGCTGGAGGTTGCCAATGTAAGTTCTGAACTGTTCCCCCAGCTTGTTGAATATTTTGTGCAAAGTTTTCTAATCCAATATTAATGATTGAAAGAGGCTGCTGAAAAAGATTATTCATTGATATTTCTCCTTTGCAAGATTTCTAATGCCATATAAGCAGATTCTGCATTATTGTTTGCAATAAGCACGCCCATATCTTGTAATTGTTTTTGGATCAAGAATTTATCTTGGACATCTTGAGCTGTACCACAAATATGAGCAATGAGATAAGGTGGTGAGTTCTGTTGCCGAATTTTTTGAAGAATAGGTAGTAATGTTTCCATTGGATTCAGATTTGAGCCATAGCCTAAAATGAGATCAAAAAGGAGTACCGCGACTTCGGGATCCATACCTTCTTGTAAAAGGCGTTGATTGCGTAACGTTGGATCAATCATTGGATGAGGTTTTCCTTGAGTAAAGAAATCATCACCAAGATCTAATAATGTATGTTGTGTACTTCTATTTATCTCTTTCAACATCGTTGCTTCATCAATAGGTATATTGGAATACAAAGGTAACCCAGCTTTATGCAGAATTTGTTGAGCTTCAAAACAAAATGTACCGCCAGAGAAAACACCACGTAAATATTTTTGCTCTCTTTTTAAGGAATATTGATACGTTGGAAAACTAGGTGGGATATAAGAGGGAATACGTTGTTTTCTTAACAAAGCAACCGCAACTTCTGCTGTATGTGCTAGGGTTTCAGCATAATAAAGATTACTCCCACTATTAGCATCAGGGCTTTGTCCTAAGAAATGGATCACAACAGGCTTGTTTATCTGTTCTGCTTGTTTTTTTATTACATTTGCAATATCTGATGCAGGTGGTTTAGAGATCAATACTATGACTTCTGTATAGCTATCCCGTGCTAATAAGTTCATTGCATATTGCATCGAAAGTCCACCAATTTCTTGGTGCAAATCTTGCCCTCCTGTACCTATTGCTTGAGATATTCCTTCGCCAAGTTTATCAATACCACAGGTGACTTCTTGTAGCCCAGTGCCTGAGGCAGCAACAATACCAATATGACCTTTACGAACAATATTGGCAAAACCTAGCGGGATGCCATTGATTATTGCTGTACCACAATCTGGTCCCATAACCAATCTGTCTTTTTGTTGTGCAAGCCTTTTTATCTGTTTTTCTTCTTGAAGAGAAACATTATCGCTAAAAAGCATAACGTTTAATCCAGTATTGAGGGCTTTAATCGCCTCAGCTGCAGCATATTCACCGGGTACAGAAATAAGTGCTAAATTAAGTGCGGTGTTTTTTTCCACCGCATTTGACAGGCTTACTATTTGTGTCTTTGCACTATTTGTTGTTTTTTCTGAGCAAGAAAAAAATGATTGTTTGGCAAAATTAATTGCTTTTTCACATTCCTCTTTCCTTCCTTTCACTGCGATGATCAAGTCATTGGGCTTTGCATTAATTGGTGGAAATTCAGCTTCTAATAAACGGGCCAAATTTGCGGGTGTCCCCATTACTACTGAAGCTTGCGTAATTCCTTCTATTTGTAAAAGTTTGGCAGAAATTTGCATTAAAGAAACGGAATCTTGGTAAAGATTCGGTAATATTGAATATTGGATAGCCATCTTCTCACCTATGACATTAATGCGTTGATAATCTCTGTTGATGTTGAAACCCAACCGAAAATAGCCCCTTGTGCTTTGATCATTTTCAGTGCATATTCTTGAAACTCAGGGAAATATGAGCCAACACAATCTTCAGGAATAATACATTCATAACCGCGATCATTTGCTTCGCGAACCGTCGTGTTTACGCAAACTTCGGTGGTTACTCCACAGACAATAAGTGTTTTAATTCCACGATTTTGTAAGATTAAGTGTAGATCGGTTTGATAAAATGCACCTTTCCCTGGTTTATCTATGATCGGCTCTCCTGCAATAGGATAGAGTTCAGGAATAATATCGTGTCCTTCTTCTCCACGAATAAGAATACGCCCTTTTGGTCCACATTCGCCAATAAAGGTTTTCCCGCCCCGTGTTAATTTTGCTGGAGGACAATCACTTAAATCAGCACGATGCCCTTCACGAGTGTGGAGAATAAATATCCCAGCTTGACGAGCGGCAGATAACATCCTTTTACAAGGTTGAATTGCTGAACGAACGAGATTGACATCATTACCTAAGGCTTCTCCAAATCCACCTGGCTCAACAAAATCGCGTTGCATATCGATCATTAATAATGCTGTTGTTTGAGGATTAAAGGATAGTGGGAAAGGTTCAGCTTGGAATTGTTTTAACATAATGAATATCTCCTTTTGTTGATAACAATTTATTTTTCTTGAAGGGATAATATAAAGAAAACCTCCTTAATCATAGAAAAATAAATTGATGAATTAAAGGGAAATTTATTGAAAATAGCGTGATATGACGGCAGTAAAAAAATATTTTGTGAACGAAATCACAAGATATTTTTATGATTCAAAAGAATTGAATAATAAATTCAAAATTTATTAATTAAAAAATTACTGGCACCAAATGTTTTGTATATGAGGTTGCATAATATAATCTAGACACCAAGTTAATACTTTTCCTTGTACACTACTATTCCAAGCATAAAATAATTGTGTAGGTTGTTTTTGTTCTGAAATTGGTTTTTTAATACTTTTCCTTGATCAAGTAATAGTTTTACTCGATGATGAGGGATGTATCCTATTCCTAATCCCGCAATAATAAGGTTAATTGCCGTTGAAAGTTCGGAAACGTAAATCACTTTCTGCCCTTCTAATGCCCAAGAAACCTGCTTATTCATATTAAAAGCAGTATCTTTTACCACGATAGCTGGATATAAACGTAATTGTTCTGAAGTCAGCACCGTTGTGAACGGGGCAAGAGGGTGATGAGGAGCTACTACAAAATCCCATTCTATTTTTCCAATTGGATGATAAACGATATTTTCGATTTTGGGGGCTGTATGTGGTGCTCCAATAACAAGATCGGCTTTTTTCTTATATAAGGCTTCCCAACACCCGTTATAAACTTCGGTATGGATTGAAAGTTCTGTTGCTGGAAAAAGTGCGGTTATTTTTTCGGTTAATTTTGCAAGAGCATCGTAGTTAATAATATTGTTTACCACAATAGTAAACGTCCGTTCAACGCCATTTTCAATGGTTCTAGTCTGTGTGATTAAATGTTCATAAGAATGTAGTAACCATTGGCTATGGCAAATAAAATATTTCCCCGCTTCAGTAAGCTTGACTTGCCTTCCTGAACGATCAAAAAGAATAACGCCGAGTTCGTCTTCAACTTTTTTAATGGTGTAACTAATTGCGGAAGGCACTTTGTATAATTTTTCTGCTGCAATGGAGAAATTTCCTGTTTCCGCAATAGTATGAATGAGTTTTAAAACATCGGGGGATAGGGGCATACTGTTCTCCTTTTCTAATTCTTTTTTAGTATAGCATTGAAAATAAAGGAGGTGGGGTGAAATACGTGATCTAATTCTTTCACCAATTAGATCACGTTAAAGTAATTAATTTGCTATGGGTTGTTCTCTTCTATCTAATAGATATTTTAGAATAAATAATCCTGCAATCATTATATAGGAAATTAGGAATATCGTAGGAGAATCACCACCAATAACTGGGTGGGCCTGATGGATAATACCAAAAAATGCCAATATAGCAGCTAAACCAGCACTAATTGCACCTTTTGTTGGTTGATTAGTTATCGCAAAAATAGCAATACAACCCCAAAGTAAAGATGACAGGGGGGCCCCACTACCTAAATGAAATAATCCTGTAAAATCTACACCGCTCTTTTCTAAGATTGACCAACCTAATTGATTAGCATTGGTACCAACACTTTTGAGTGTATTATTAACGGTTGTCAATGCCCAAGCACCAATCCAAGGAAAAAGACATACAAAAATCACGGGGACTTCTAATTTCGGAGTTTCCCTTACTACTTGATTAGCTGTAACAATACCAATAAAAATCAAAATAGGAGCGATCGCTGCCATCGGGATAAGTGAGAGTAAAAAACCTCCTAATCCTAATAGGCAGACGAGGAACATAACAATACCTGTTGCTAAAGTATATCCAATACCCGCCCCCATTTCTTTATAAGCTGTATGTCCAACATAAACGGTAACAGGGAAAGGATTTCCCATTAATGCGCCAAACATTGTTGAGCAACCATTGGCAATCATTACGCGTCTAGTTGGGTAAGGGTCACCAGCAGCGTGAGCACTTTCGATATTCTCTAAGTCGAAGACATAATTTGCCAGTGCTAAAGGAACTGCCGAAGCTAGGTAAGGTGCGGCGATACTTAATCCCTCAATAAAAGAAGATAGATGCAGTTTTGGTGGATTAAATCCCGCACTGTGTAAGGCTTGTCCAATTTTGCTTGGATCTTGTAATCCAAAAAGCCAAGCTAAAGTTGTGCCAACAATTAATAAGAGTAACCCTGTTGGAACTTGTTTGAAGATGGGTGAACGTCCAAACCAATTGATAAAAATCAAAACGAGTACAACGAATGAGACAAGAGGTGTATGAAATGCTTGCAGCATAGGATTCATTGCTAATAGCAATAAACCTAACCCAGCTAAACAAGAAAGTAAGACAGTTCTTGGAACGGCTTTTCTTAACCAGTCTCCCATAAATGATCCAACAAAGAGAATAAATCCTTCGACAAATCCCCACACTAAACCAATTTTTAATGCTAGTTCATAGTCTTGAGTTTGTTGATAAACAGGTAAAAGGACTAAGAAAGTGACAGTAAATATAGAGGGGGCACTAGGTCCCGAAGGTAAGGCAACAACATCAGACCGATTGCTCTGTTTTGCTAATATTTTTGCAAAAATAACATAACAAATACTAGCACAAAGAACAGCTAAACCAAATGCAGGAACAACGCGGCCGAAAACAATTTCTGAAGGAATACCTACAACTAAAGTAAGTAAAGCAATCATCGTAAGAAGATTGGTAAGATTATTACTAAATAAGCCAAAAAAGGCAGCCCAATCTCCTTTTTTCCAAAATTGCGTTTTCATATCGTCTCTCCTTTATTTTGCGTAAGTTTGACCAAAGGCAAATAAGGCTTTTTGAAATGCCTCCATTGGCGGATGAACAATTCCAGCTCCAATCATTCCGATACCAGCATCTTTATGGGCTATTGCCGTATTAATGACGGGTAATAGGTTATTTTCCACCACTTTTCTAATATCAATCCCTGTAGGTATTCCCATAAAATTGAGTGAAGGGATAGTAATATTTGGATTGTTTCCAACCGTAATCTGATTCATTGTTTTACTATAACGTATAGCATCTTTAACCGTTCCACCTACTAAAGATACAATCGCAGGAGCCGCAGCCATAGCAAAGCCACCTATTCCATAGGTTTCTGTAATTGCAGAGTCACCAACATCTAAACCTGAATCTTCGGGTTTGTACCCCGCAAACATTGGGCCTATAACTTGTTGAGCTGGCCCTGTAAACCATTGATTTTGCAATCCAGCAACACGAATACCAAATTCCGTGCCATTTCTTGCCATTGTTGTCAGGACTGTTGAATAAGGAATGCCTTGAGCTGCATCTAATGCCGCTTTACAACACACCATCCAAGTTGGGCCTGAAAAATAGTCTGATGACGCGATAAAATTAAAAACGTCTTTTTTATCTTTGTTACTAAAATGAGTTTCTAAAATATAGGGGGTGAGTTTTTGATTTAATAGCACTGTACCAGCGATATTACGGTTATGACATTCATCTCCCATATGCAAAGCCTGAGAAAGCATAAGTCGTAAATCAATCCCATCATCACAAAATGTCATCGCCTCTGCCAACATCGGACCAAGAATATCTCGCATCCAGTTTAAGCGATCAATAACACTTTGATCATTCGCACCCATTCTTAAGATTTTCGCCAGTTGTTCTGATAAATTAGTAAATGCGAAATTACCGTGAGTTTTATTTTCAACAATATGTACATACATTGATGGGCTAGTTACGCCTGTCATTGAACCAACAGCTTGATGTTCGTGGCAAGGTGAGAATTTTATTTCACCACTTGCAGCAAGCTCTTCAGCTTGAGTAAGATTTTTAGCCCATCCTTCAAAGACGATCGCACCTGTAATTGCACCACGCATAGGACCATTCATTTTTTCCCAGTTAATAGGAGGACCTGCGTGCAAAAGCATTTTGTCTTGCATTCCAGGAATTACCTCTTTGGCTTTTCCATAGCCAATTAAAACGGGACTTGCTTGTGTTATGCGTTGAAAAGCTTCTTGATTTGCAAGATCTATTTTTTGTGCAATTTCTGTTTGTTCTAAATAGGTTAATGTTTCAATTAATGGTAAGTTTCCCCCACCTGCTGGTTGCCAGTCTAGTTGATATACCTTAGCTGATTGCTTTATTAAATCTTCAGCAAAACGTGCTAATCCTATATTGATAATATTTAATGGTTGATTAAATAAGTTACTCATTATTATTCTCCTTTTGCTACAAATTCCCTAGCTAACAAACCAGCGTTAGTTGAGCTAGAGGCGATAGTAATGCCAGCCGCTTCAAGTTGTGCAACCTGGTTCTGTACAGAAGGCTGATCTAATTCAGTTCCTAATACATAAGCTAAGATTTCCAAATGCCGTCCTGATTGTTGTGCTTCTCTTTTTACTTGTAGAAGTGCAGGCAATGTTTCTGCTATAGGATCAGGATTTGCACCAAAGCCTAGAACAAAATCAAGCAATAAAACACCAACCTCAGGATCACGTCCCTCTTGTAAAATTCGTTCTATGCGATAGCTTGGATCAATCATTGGATGTGCTTTACCATTGGTAAAAGAATCATCGCCAAAGTCAATAAATGTGTGTTCGATTGATTTATCGCTGGCTTGTAATTTATAAGCTGGGTTTGTTTGAATATTCGAGTAAACGTTAGGATACTTTTCTAAAGCAGAAAATAGGGCTTCATCACATAAGGTTCCACCACAAAATAAACCTCGAATGTAGCGTTGCTGTGGGTTAAGTTTTTTTGTACCTCTTTAATTAAAGGTAAATTTAATGCGTGTTTATCGATACTTTCTTCTGGAATACCAGAGGCAATGACCGCCGCCATTGCAGCTGGTTTGCTATGAGAATAAATATGAATATGCGGTGCAGCTTTAGTTTCCTCTTTATAGCCTAAAAACCAAATAAAAATAGGTTTATTAATATGTTCACAAGTGGATAAGATTTTTCTCGCGATTGTAGGTGCTGGCGGTTTTGATACGATAATAATAATGTCTGTATTGGGATCTTCAGCAAGCATTTGTAATCCATCTAACATCATAATGCCCCCAATATCTTCGCTAAGATCTCTTCCTCCTGTTCCAATTAATTGGGAAATGCCACCTCCAAATTCGTGTATTCTTACTGAAATTTCTTGAGCTCCAGTCCCTGAAGCTGCGACAATACCAATATTGCCACCTCGAACTTTATTCGCAAAGCCTAAACCAACGCCATTAATTATGGCTGTACCACAATCTGGTCCCATCATTAATAAACCTTTTTGATGAGCTAATTGCTTTAATTTCAATTCTTGCTCTATAGAAACATTATCAGAAAATAACATAACATTTTTATTTAGATTTAAAGCTTTTTCAGCTTCTCTTGCAGCATAAAGACCATTTACAGAAATAATGGCTAAATTCGTTTCTGGGTGTTTTTCATTAACCGAATTAATACTATGAAAAATATCATTTTCTACCTGTGTATCATCAAAAGGCTTTCTAATTAATAATTTTTCAACTTCTGATAGTATTTTCTGTTCGCTAGCCCCCTTTTCCAAAGATAATGCAATCATTAAGTCTGAAGGCCCAGCTTTTTCTAACTGGCTATCCAATAAATGTGCTTCTTTTAAAACTGCTTTATTCATTGGTGTGCCCATCGCAATTTGAGCTTGAATAACCCCTTCTAATTGATTAACTTTTGTAGAAATTGCCATTAATGTAACGGAATCAAAGTATGTATTTGGTTTTAACTGATTAAGTAGTAGCATAGCCGTCTCCTTATTTATAAATATTCTTCGATAATTTTCGCAATTTCGTGATAGCCTTTACGATAAGCGAGTTCTAAAGGAGATACCCCCCATTCATCAGTCATAGTTGGATCAGCATCATGGTCTAATAATAAACGAACAATCCGTTGCATTTTTTCACCGCCATCATTCAAAATAATAGCTTCTATCAAAGCAGTCCAACCTACAGTATTTGTCAGATTGACATTAATATCCGTATTTTCTAACAGAAAACGTACAATCTCTTCGTGTCCTTTTTCGGCCGCTGGGGTTAAACCATTTCCCCCGAATCGCGTAAGACAAGTTAAATCACAGCCTAGTTCTACCATAAGCTTGACAAGCGTTAAGTCATTATGAATACATCCCTGAATAAAAGGGTTAAAACACTTGTTATCTTGAGTATTAATATCCGCTCCATTCGACGCTAACCAACGCACAGCATCATATTGCTTGTTTTGTGCTGCGATAAGTATAGGGGTTCGTTTTCCTTTATCTCTTGCATTGATATCAGCACCATTTTCAAGTAGTAAACGAAGCTGTTCAATATTGCCTTCGGCAGCGGCAGTAAATAGTTTAACGTTCATTTTTTCTCCTTATTTGTAGTTAATTTAACCATTGTGAACGATATTCATCCGTACAGAGTATGGGTAATAGATAGTTCAGAATTTGGCTTTGTTGTTGATTTTGCCAAGCGTAGTAAACCCTCACAGGTTGTTTATGCTCAGCAATGACTTTTGTTATCACTTTGCCTGAGGTTAAAGCAGGGATTGCTATTCGTGCTGGTAAAAAGCCTATACCAACCCCTTCAGCAATCATTGAAAGTACCATTTCTAAATCAGCCACATAAAAAACTTTTTGCCCTTTCAATGCCCAAGTTTTCTTTTGCTGTAACGCTATAGATGAGTCGTGAACAACGATAGCAGGGTAGTGACGTAGTTGAGAAGCTTGTAAAATAGAGTTTTCTTTTGCCAAAGGATGACAAGGAGAGACTAAGAATATCCATTCAATATCTCCTAAATATTCTGTACTGATATTTCCTTGATTAAATGGGGGATTCTGCGGAGCACCAATCACAATATTTGCTCTATTTTCATATAATGCCTCCCAAGCACCGTTATAAACTTCGGTACGGATAGAAAATTCTGTGGCTGGAAATTTTTCTGAAAGCGAGGAAAGAAGTTTAGGAATTGGATCTGGATTAACAATGTAATTGAGGGCGATTGTAAACTGTTTTTCTATGCCATTATCAATTTGTGCGGCGTTACATTTTAATTCATTTAATCCTTGTAAAATCCAGTCTCCCTTTTCTAAAATATATCTTGCTGCTGGGGTAAGTTGAATATGTCCATTAGTTCGAGAGAATAACTTAATGCCAAGATCATCTTCCATCTTCTTTGCTGTATATCCAATTGCTGATGGAACGCGATGTAACACTTTGGCAGCTTCACTAAAACTCCCTGTTTTAGCAATAACTTGTAAGATCCGAATCGTATCAGATGATAATCCTATCGCCATAAATATTCTCCTTAAATATCTATGCAAAATTTAGAAAATAGTTCATTTCTAAAGACAAAAAAATCATAGCAAGAATAAAAGAGAGGTAAAGCAAAAAGAATTGAATGAGATTTGCAAGAAATTTGTTGTAGGATACTGTGTAATGAACAAAAAATAGGGACTAAAAGAAGTAAATAAGAGTAATCAAATTATAAAAATTTAAAAAAGATAAAAATTTCACTTGATACTGTATATCAATACAGTTTATATTATGCAAAGCAATTAAATCATCAAACAAACGGGGCTTTCCCATTTTTTATAGGATCAAACAAAATGGCGAAAGAAGATAAAGCAAAAAAGCAAAAAAGCAAAAAAGCAAAAAAGTGAGAAAGTGCAAATTACCAATCAAGAAGAAAAACAAAAAGCCCTTGCTGCGGCGTTAGGTCAAATTGAAAAACAATTTGGTAAAGGTTCAATTATGAAATTAGGGGAAACCCAAGATTTGGATATTGAATCTATTTCTACAGGTTCACTGGGGTTAGACATTGCCTTAGGGATCGGTGGTTTGCCAATGGGACGTATAGTAGAAATTTACGGGCCAGAATCTTCAGGGAAAACCACATTAACCCTTTCTGTTATCGCGCAAGCACAAAAATTAGGCAAAACCTGTGCCTTTATTGATGCAGAACACGCTTTAGATCCAATTTATGCGGCAAAACTTGGCGTTGATGTCAAAGAATTGCTTGTTTCTCAGCCTGACAACGGTGAAGAAGCATTAGAAATTTGTGATGCGTTGGTACGTTCTGGTGCGATTGACGTGGTGATTGTGGACTCCGTAGCCGCGCTTACACCAAAAGCAGAAATTGAAGGGGATATGGGGGATGCACACGTTGGTTTGCAAGCGCGTTTAATGTCACAAGCCTTGCGTAAGCTCACTGGACAAATCAAAAACTCAAACTGCTTGGTGATTTTCATCAACCAAATTCGTATGAAAATTGGCGTAATGTTTGGTAACCCAGAAACCACCACTGGCGGTAACGCATTGAAATTCTATTCTTCAGTGCGCTTAGATATTCGTCGTACTGGTGCGGTGAAAAACGGCGATGAAATCATCGGTAATGAAACCCGTGTGAAAGTGGTGAAAAACAAAGTTGCCCCGCCATTCCGTCAAGTTGATTTCCAAATTCTTTACGGTGAAGGTATTTCACGCAACGGCGAATTAATTGAATTGGGTGTAAAACATAAATTGGTTGATAAATCTGGTGCGTGGTTCTCTTATAACGGTGAAAAAATTGGTCAAGGCAAAGCTAATGCAATGAAATGGTTGGCAGAACACCCTGAACAAGCCGAAGAATTAGAAAATAAATTACGCGAAGAGCTTTTAGCAAATCCAGACAAATCTCTCATTGCCGATATTGAAGCGGATCAAAATGAAGACATTACAGAAATGGATTCTGAATTTTAATCCCTTTGATTAAATCATCTCTAAAAAGTGCGGTAATTTTTGACCGCACTTTTTCTAACAGCAATTTAGGAATCAGTGAGAAAAAATGGCATCATTGGCATTAAATTATGTGGTGAATTTGCTCTCCCGCCGCGAATATAGTGAATATGAATTGCGTTGTAAAATGCAAGAAAAAGCCTTCACAGAAGCTGAAATTGAACAGGCTTTAGCAATTTGTCAGGAAAAAAACTGGCAAAGTGATCGCCGTTTTACAGAAAATTATTTACATTACCGATCACAAAAAGGCTATGGACTGAATCGAATTAAACAAGAGCTTTTTCAACTTAAAGGTATTTCTTCAGAGGTCGTAGAAGACGTATTAGCAGAAATGGACATTGATTGGTTTGAGATTGCGCATTCCGTGTTACGCAAGAAATTCCCCAATTATGCACAAGAGCAAGATTTCAAAATGAAACAAAAAATCTGGCGCTATATGCTTTCACACGGCTTTCAAAGTGAAGAATTTGCCGATTTAGTCGGCTCGGGCGAAAACGAGTTTTACTAAGACACAGCATTTACTGCCCCTTTATTTATGCTTTCCAAGGCTTTCCAGAAAATATTGGCACAAATAGCCCTTTCTTCTTTGAGTGAACCCTACTCAATGATAAACTAACGCCAATTTTTGTCTTAAATAATTAATATAGGAAACAACAATGCGAGCGAGTCGATATTTATTTGCTACTTTAAAAGAAACCCCGAATGATGCACAGGTGGTGAGCCATCAATTAATGTTGCGTGCTGGAATGGTGCGTCCTTTAGCGTCAGGGCTTTATAACTGGTTGCCAACCGGCTTACGCGTACTTAAAAAAGTAGAAAATATTGTGCGTGAAGAAATGAATAAAAGCGGTGCGATCGAAGTGGAAATGCCCGTTGTTCAACCGGCTGAATTATGGCAAGAATCGCAACGCTGGGAGCAATATGGCCCAGAATTATTACGCTTCCAAGATCGCGGACAACGTGATTTTGTGCTTGGTCCAACACACGAAGAAGTGATTACGGATTTAGTTCGCCGTGAAGTGAGTTCTTATAAGCAACTTCCACTGAATTTATACCAAATTCAAACCAAATTCCGTGATGAAGTGCGCCCACGGTTTGGGGTAATGCGTGGTCGTGAATTTTTAATGAAAGATGCCTATTCTTTCCACACCACAAAAGAAAGCTTGCAAGAAACCTATGACATAATGTACCAAACCTACAGCAATATTTTCACCCGTCTAGGTTTAGATTTCCGCGCGGTGCAGGCGGATACTGGTTCTATCGGTGGCAGCGCTTCCCATGAATTCCAAGTGTTAGCACAAAGTGGTGAAGATGATATTGTGTTTTCCACAGAATCCGATTTTGCGGCGAATATTGAACTTGCCGAAGCGGTGGCACAAGGCGAACGTGGCGCGCCAACTCAGTCAATGGAATTAGTGGATACGCCAAATGCCAAAACCATTAACGAATTGGTGGAACAATTCAATGTGCCAGTAGAAAAAACCGTGAAAACCTTGATTGTAAAAGGCGCAAATGAAGAGCAACCATTAATTGCGTTAATCATTCGTGGCGATCACAATTTGAATGAAATCAAAGCGCAAAAATTAGCGCAAGTGGCTGAACCGCTTGAATTTGCCGATGAAGCGGAAATCAAAGCAAAAATTGGCGCAGGCGTTGGCTCTCTTGGGCCTGTTAATTTGCCGATCCCAGCCATTATTGATCGTAGCGTCGCATTAATGAGCGATTTTTCAGCGGGTGCAAACATTGACGGCAAGCATTATTTCAATATCAACTGGGAACGTGATGTGCCAATGCCAGAAGTGGCAGATTTACGCAATGTGGTAGAGGGCGATCCAAGCCCTGACGGCAAAGGTTCATTGTTAATCAAACGTGGTATTGAAGTAGGACATATTTTCCAACTTGGCACAAAATATTCTGAAGCAATGAAAGCCACCGTACAAGGAGAAGATGGTCGCCCACAAACAATGATTATGGGCTGTTACGGTATCGGTGTGAGCCGTGTGGTTGCCGCAGCGATCGAACAAAGCCACGATGAACGCGGGATTATCTGGCCAACGGACGCCATTGCGCCATTTACTGTAGCAATCGTGCCGATGAATATGCACAAATCTGAAAACGTGCAAGAATTTGCCGAAAATTTATACCGCACTTTAAGCGCTGAAGGGATTGAAGTGATTTTTGATGATCGTAAAGAGCGCCCTGGGGTAATGTTTGCGGATATGGAACTCATTGGTGTGCCGCATATGTTAGTTATCGGTGAGAAAAACCTACAAAATGGCGAAATTGAATATAAAAATCGCCGAACAGGTGAAAAACAGATGATCAACAAAGATCAGTTAGTAGAATTTGTGAAGCAACAAATTAAATACTAAATAAAGTTGTTGGGCGGCAAAAGCTGCCCAATTTTTTTGTCTAAAATTTGCGAAAAAAGCACCGCACTTACTTCTTTTGATTGTTTTTATCCATTTTGATGAACTAAAAATGACATAGATAAGCGTTTAACAATCGATCAAGCGTATAATCGAAATGGTTTTATATTCATCAAAATTGAGGTAAAAAATGAAAAAATTCATATTTCCAAGTCTTTTGACTGTATTGTTAGCAGGTTGTGCTCATACTCCACACGAAGCAAACCCCCATTCCTATTGGGGATATAGTGGAGAGGGAGCTCCGCAACATTGGGGGCAATTAAGTGCAGACTACCAATTATGTGAACGAGGCAAAAATCAATCGCCTGTTAATTTGACCAACGCAGTAACCTCGCATAACAGCGTAGAATATCAATATCAGCCAAGCAGCGTTAGCCTAGCCAATAATGGACATACTTTACAAGCCTCTCTACAATCAGCAAATAATCAATTAAAGATTGATGACAAAACTTTTACGTTACAGCAATTTCATTTCCATACACCAAGTGAACATCAATTTCAAGGTAAGCATTTCCCTGTAGAAATCCATTTTGTCCATAAATCTGAAACCGGTGAGCTTGCTGTGCTGGCGATAATGGTGAAAGAAGGAAAAACAAATTCTGTGCTAGAAGAATTACTGCATAACCCTTTGAATGTTAATGAAAAAATGGCACTGGCACAGCCATTAGACATCACAAAATTGCTGCCGCGAAGTAAAGGACATTACCGTCTTAATGGCTCGCTCACCACGCCGCCTTGTAGCGAAGGGGTAAATTGGGTGGTTTTACAGCAACCTATCAGTGCAAGCAGTGAGCAGATTCGATCATTATCACATACATTAGGGAATAATAATCGCCCTGTACAACCAATTAACGCTCGAATTGTCGTAAGCGAATAAATGTAAAGAGGGCATTTTTAAGCCCTTATTTCTTATTATTTTTGATCGAAATTTTCCCATTTTTTTACCGCACTTTTTTCTTGCGCGATCTTGCCCTAAAACATAGAATAGCCCTTTAAAAAATGGCATAGCTCATTTTATAAACGATATTGAGTAGTAGATTTTCAATGACAGAACAACAAACTAGCTTTGCGGATCAAAAACGCAAAACCGTTGAAACCGCTGAATTTACTGCAGATGGACGCTACAAACGTAAAGTGCGTAGTTTCGTGTTGCGTACAGGGCGATTAAGCGATTTTCAACGTAATATGATGAACGAATATTGGCCGATTTATGGCTTATCACATCAAACTGAACCTTTTGATTTTAAAAAGATTTATGGCAACGACAAGCCTGTTATTTTAGAAATTGGTTTTGGAATGGGGAAATCCCTAGTGGAAATGGCGGAGCAAAATCCAGATAAAAATTATCTAGGAATTGAAGTGCATACCCCCGGTGT
The DNA here is from genome assembly GCF_002921135.1 of Avibacterium gallinarum. Taxonomy (GTDB): domain Bacteria; phylum Pseudomonadota; class Gammaproteobacteria; order Enterobacterales; family Pasteurellaceae; genus Avibacterium; species Avibacterium gallinarum. The sequence goes on from NZ_PQVJ01000052.1 coordinate 79,595, forward strand.
AGGTGCGTGCATTGCTTATGCTGTGGAAAAGAAGGTAAAGAATCTACGCGTTATTTGCCACGATGCCACAGAAATTTTACGCGATTGCATTGCCGATGGCAGCCTTGCTGGTTTACAGCTTTTTTTCCCCGACCCTTGGCATAAAGCGAAGCATCATAAACGCCGCATTGTACAGCCGCATTTTGTGCAAACTGTCTGCCAAAAGCTCGCCAACCAAGGCTTTATTCATATGGCAACAGACTGGGAAAACTATGCGGAACAAATGTTAGACGTATTGCAAGACAATCCACAGTTACGCAATACTTCTGATACAAAGGACTATATTCCACGCCCTGAAAGCCGCCCACTGACTAAGTTTGAACAACGCGGTCATCGCTTGGGACACGGCGTATGGGATTTATATTTTATTAAAACTGAATAAATATCAGCCTAGAAATACGAGGAGAAAACGATGGCTATTCAACGTAACAGAAGACAACGCAAAAAAATGCACCTTGCAGAATTCCAAGAATTAGGCTTTTTAGTAAACTGGCAATTCGCAGAAAATACTCCGATTGATAAAATTGATGAAGTTGTAGATCGTTTTATCAACGAAGTCATTCGCCCAAATGGCTTAGCTTATGAAGGTAGCGGTTATTTACATTGGGAAGGTTTAGTCTGCTTAGAAAAAATCGGAAAATGTGATGAAAGCCACCGTGAGCTAGTGAAAAACTGGTTAGAAAGCTATGGATTACAACAAATTGAAATCAGCCAACTGTTTGATATTTGGTGGGAATATCCAGCGAAATAATAAGATTGAACAGCAATCTTATGTTTATTGGTTAGAATCTAAATTATAGAGTAAAAACTGTATGCGATTTAATTTCGGATACAGTTTTTTTATTGGGTTTTATTAGGTTGTCCTAGATTTCTTATCAATTCTGTTACATTTTCTAAGTTACATATTTTTCTTTGTTCCAGAAATTCTTAACTTTATTAGTATAATTTTTCTTCTAATTATAGAACGTAACGTATCAGTATTGGTGCTTTTAGCCGCCATAAAACTGTACAAAAACGAACAAAGACCGAACCAACAATCCGAAAGGGATTGCGCATACCATTGAGTATTTACGTAGTTTCAGTGTGGACTTAATTGTCCTTGAAAGCACCGGTGGGCTTGAACTTCCATTAGCTAAAGCACTCCACCGCGCAGGCTTTCGAGTGGTGATTGCCAACCCGAGACAAACCAATCAGTTTGCGATGTCACAGTCACTAGCAAAAACCGATAATAAAGATGCCAAAATGTTGGCTTTTTACGCCCAGATGCTGGCAATGCGTGATAATGTAGCGCAACAGCTTTACATACCACCGACTCCCGAGCAAGAACAGCTTGAAACCCTTGTTTCACGCTGTAATCAGCTTGTTGAAATGCGTTCCGCGGAGAAAAACCGCCTTGAACAAGTTCATTCCACACAACGACTCAGTGTTGAGCAGCATATCGACTATCTCAGCCTGCGTATTGATGAGCTGGATAGTGAAATCGAACAGCATCTCAAACATTTTGACGATACAATAAAAAAGTTTAAAGACATCAAAGGGTTAGGCACACAAACGATAGCCGTTTTGATGTCAATGTTGCCTGAGTTAGGTCAATATACACATAAACAAATTGCTTCGCTTGTTGGTGTGGCACCACATCCGAAAGAAAGCGGTAACACCAAATGGAAAAGCCGCTGTT
>NZ_PQVJ01000053.1 GCF_002921135.1 Avibacterium gallinarum
GTTCAGGTGGTCGCAAAGCCGTGCGAAATGCACTGTATATGGCTACATTTGTTTGCGTGCGTTTTGAGCCTAAGCTCAAACAATTTTACGAACGCTTACGCGCTAATGGTAAGGCGTTCAACGTGGCGATTAACGCCTGTATGCGTAAGCTTCTAACCATTTTAAATGCGATTGTCCGCGATGGCTCGCAATGGGATGCTCACGCGCTTTAATTAACGAATTTGTATTTTTGCTTTTTAGCGGAATACAGTTGCTGCAAAAATTCGTAAAAAATTACCCCATATCTTTTGTAAAGAGGAGTTAGGGGAGATTTTAATTGCAAAAAACGCAACATTAAGTTCCAATAATATCAATTTACGCAATCTTTAGAAAGGTATAATCTGTCGTTGATTATTTTGTAAACCAACTTAACCAAAAGGATAAAAAAATGGCTAATTATTTCAATACATTAAATTTACGCCAACAGTTAGACCAATTAGGTCGCTGTCGTTTTATGGATCGTGAAGAGTTTTCTGATGAAGCGAATTTCTTAAAAGGCAAAAAAATTGTGATTGTGGGCTGTGGAGCTCAGGGATTAAACCAAGGCTTAAATATGCGTGATTCAGGCTTAGACATCAGCTATGCGCTACGCCCAGAAGCCATTGCAGAAAAACGTGCGTCTTTCCAACGTGCTACTGAAAATGGCTTCAAAGTGGGTACTTATCAAGAATTAATCCCCACTGCGGATTTGGTGATTAACTTAACGCCAGATAAACAGCACAGCAAAGTGATCGCTGATGTGATGGGGTTGATGAAAGAAGGGGCGGCGTTGGGCTATTCGCACGGTTTAAACATCGTTGAAGTTGGCGAGCAAATTCGTCCTGATATTACCGTTGTGATGGTTGCGCCAAAATGTCCAGGGACAGAAGTGCGTGAAGAATATAAACGTGGTTTTGGTGTGCCAACGCTTATCGCGGTTCACCCTGAAAATGATCCGAAAGGCGAAGGTATGGCGATTGCTAAGGCTTGGGCGGCAGCCACAGGCGGACACCGTGCCGGCGTGTTAGAGTCTTCATTCGTGGCAGAAGTAAAATCTGACTTAATGGGTGAACAAACCATTCTTTGTGGTATGTTGCAAGCAGGTTCAATCCTTTGCTATGACAAATTAGTCGCAGACGGCAAAGACCCAGCTTATGCTGGAAAATTAGTGCAATACGGTTGGGAAACTATCACCGAAGCGCTTAAACAAGGTGGTATCACGTTAATGATGGATCGCTTATCTAACAGTGCAAAATTGCGTGCCTTTGAACTTGCGGAAGAAATTAAGCAAGAATTAGACTTCTTATTCAAAAAACATATGGACGACATTATCAGCGGCGAGTTTTCTCGTGTGATGATGGAAGACTGGGCAAACGGCGATGCAAACCTATTAAAATGGCGTGAAGAAACGGGCAAAACTGGCTTTGAAAATGCCCCAAAAGCAGACGGAATCAAAATCAGCGAACAAGAATATTTTGATAACGGCGTATTAATGGTGGCAATGGTAAAAGCTGGTGTGGAATTGGCGTTCGATACAATGGTTTCAGCAGGTATTTTTGAAGAATCTGCTTATTATGAATCCTTACATGAATTACCATTAATCGCCAACACCATTGCGCGTAAACGCTTATACGAAATGAACGTGGTAATTTCAGACACAGCGGAATACGGTAACTATTTATTCGCTAATGTAGCAACCCCAATTTTAGCCAAAACGGTAATGCAACATTTACAACGCGGCGATTTAGGTGAACCAACACCAACGGTGGAAATAGACAACATCACCTTACGCGATGTGAATGATGCAATCCGCAACCACCCAATTGAGCTAATCGGTCAAGAATTGCGTGGTTATATGACAGATATGAAACGCATTTCTTCACAAGGCTAATTACTTGTTTTAAATAGAAAGCCAGCATAACTGCTGGCTTTTTTGTTGATAAAAAATTTGCAAAAAATGCACCGCACTTTCTCTAATGGGCAAAATAAAATGAACTAATTGGTGAATAAATTGACAATATTAAGAAAGATGATAACGAGAGGAAACTTCTATGGATTTTAATCAAATTTTAAATCAAGTATTCAACGTGGCTAAAGATCAATTTGGCAAAACAATGAACGGCAATTCCACCGCGGATAAAATTACCAAAGTAGGTGGCGGTGCGGCAGCGATTGGATTACTTTCAATGATTTTTGGACGTAACGGTGGAGCAAGTCTGACAAAGTTAGGTTCTCTTGCGGCACTAGGTAGCTTAGCCTATCAGGCTTATCAACAATATCAGCAAAAAAATTCACAAAATTCTACCGCACTTGATTCCACGCTTAGCGAAGAAACCTTTGTGGATACCGCAGAAAAACCAACATCAGGGCAGTTAATTTTGCAAACGATGATTGCAGCGGCGGCTGCTGATGGGGCGATTACCGATGAGGAAAAACAACTCATCATCACTGAAGCGGGCAATGATCCTGAAGTCTATCACTGGTTGCAGCAACAAATTGAGCAACCTATTTCTATCGCACAAATTGCACAACAAGTAGGCAACGACACAGCCTTGGCTTCACAAGTTTATTTGGCGGCTCGTGTGGTGTGCGGTGAGTTAGATCGTAAAGAAATTGTTTTTCTTGCTAATCTTGCCACGGCGTTAAATCTTGATGATGCTTTAGTTGAACAATTAGAAAAACAAGCCGGCTTCTAATTTCTTTAAGAATTGCGTTTGAAATAAACGGTGTGTTTCAACAACACGCCGTTTTTTATTTTTATGATCTGTAGGATTGATGTAATAAAGAAATAATCTCCCGTTTTTGTAAAGGGAAGTTAGCGGGAGATTAAAGAAGAACGAAGAAAAATTAAAGTGCGGTGGAATTTTTACTTATTTTCTTGTTTTTTCACTTCGTCCCACAATAGATCAAGTTCTGCTAGTGTGCTGGTTTGTAAAGATTTTCCTTGCTGTTTTGCTAAGGTTTCTAGTTGACGAAAACGGCGTTCAAATTTTTGATTGGCTTTGCGTAAGGCTTCTTCTGGCGCAGTTTTTAAATGTCGGCTTAAATTAACGACAGAAAAAAGCAAATCACCGATTTCTTCTTCAATTTTTGTTTGATCTTGTTGTGGGCGAGCAAGCTCAGCTTGCACTTCTTGTAATTCTTCTTGCACTTTGGCGATTACAGGTTGCACGTTATCCCAATCAAACCCCACTTTGGCACAGCGTTTTTGTAATTTTTCTGCGCGCATTAAGGCTGGGAAAGCGTGGGGAATGTTGTCTAAAATGGATTGACGGGTTTTATTTTCTTCCGCTTTAACCTTGTTCCAATGGCTGAGCGCTTCTTGTTCGTTGTGTGCTTTTTCTTCACCAAAAACGTGTGGGTGGCGGCGCAGAATTTTTTCTGCCACTTCATTAACCACATCATCAAAGGTGAACAAGTTATCTTCTTTGGCTAGTTGGCTGAAAAAGACCACTTGGAGCAGTAAGTCGCCCAGTTCTTCGCGTAAATTTTCCGTGTTTTGCTGTTCGATGGCTTCGACCACTTCATAGCTTTCTTCTAATAAGCAAGGGATCATTGATTGATAAGTTTGCTCTAGATCCCAAGGACAGCCTCCATTTGGATCGCGCAGCTTGGCAATGAGTTGTACAAAATCTTGAATAGAATGGTTCATTTTGATCCTTTATTTGTTGCGGTTGGCGTGCAAGAAGTGGGGCGATAATAGCATAATGTTTAGTGGGCTTGAGTAAAAATTTATGGCGGATTGCTATTTTTTTACAAATAAAAATAAATGTTTTTTCTAAAACGTGATCCAGTGCATATTTTTTTTATAGCACTAGTGTTAGTATTACCACAAAAGAAGTTGATTAACCTCTCAAAAAGATAAGGAGTTAGTTATGTACAAACACATTTTAGTTGCTGTTGATCTTTCTGAAGAAAGTGCATTCTTAGTGGAAAAAGCGGCGGGTGTTGCAAAACGCAATGAGGCAAGATTATCCATTATCCACGTTGATGTAAATTTCTCTGATCTTTATACGGGGTTAATTGATGTGAATATGTCTTCAATGCAAGATCGTATTTCCACTGAAACTCACCAAGCGTTGGTGCAATTAGCGGAGCAATCTAGTTATCCTGTTTCAGAGAAATTAAGTGGTAGCGGTGATTTAGGACAGGTTTTGGCTGACGCTATTGATAAATATGATGTGGATTTATTAGTAACTGGTCACCACCAAGATTTCTGGAGCAAATTGATGTCTTCTACTCGCCAAGTAATGAATACTATTAATGTTGATATGTTAGTTGTTCCATTACGCGAAGAATAGCAATTTAGCTGATTTATTCTCACTTGTGATCTGTACTTTGGCGATGAAGAATTTCATCACTAAAAGTGCAGGTCCTTTTTGTTTTTAGGATTGAAAAATGTTTTTTCTAAATTGCAAAAAATGTGCCAAAATAGCACAATTCACAACGAATTTAATGAAGATAGAATAAGGCAAAATTTAATGAAAACAACCGCAGAAATTAGAAAATCTTTTCTCGATTTTTTCCATAGTAAAGGACACCAAATTGTCCCAAGCAGTTCGCTTGTCCCTGAAAATGATCCAACATTATTGTTCACCAACGCGGGAATGAACCAATTTAAAGATGTTTTTCTTGGTTTAGACAAGCGTTCTTACAGCCGTGCTACCACTGCACAGCGTTGCGTTCGTGCCGGCGGCAAACACAACGATTTAGAAAATGTGGGCTATACCGCGCGTCATCACACCTTCTTTGAAATGCTCGGTAATTTCAGCTTTGGTGATTATTTTAAACAAGATGCCATTCATTTTGCGTGGGAATATCTCACATCCGATGCGTGGTTAGGTTTACCAAAAGAGAAACTTTGGGTAACTGTGTATGAAACTGATGATGAAGCCTACGATATTTGGCACAACCAAGTTGGCGTGCCAGCAGAACGCATTATTCGCATTGGCGATAATAAAGGCGCGCCTTATGCGTCAGATAATTTCTGGCAAATGGGTGATACTGGCCCGTGTGGTCCTTGTACCGAAATTTTCTATGATCACGGCGATCATATTTGGGGCGGCCCACCAGGTTCACCAGAAGAAGATGGCGATCGCTATATTGAGATCTGGAATATCGTATTTATGCAGTTCAACCGCCAAGCAGATGGCACAATGGAAAAATTACCAAAACCGTCTGTGGATACGGGAATGGGCTTAGAGCGTATCACCGCTGTGTTACAGCACGTTAATTCCAACTACGATATTGATATTTTTAAAACACTTATCGCAAAAGCAGCAGAATTAACAGGCGAGAAAGATTTAGGCAATAAATCTTTGCGTGTAATTGCAGACCATATTCGTTCCTGTGCCTATTTGATCGCAGACGGCGTATTGCCATCTAACGAAGGGCGCGGTTATGTATTGCGCCGTATTATCCGCCGTGCCGTACGCCACGGACATTTACTTGGTGCGAAAGAAGCCTTTTTCTACAAACTTGTGCCAACCCTTGCAGAAGTGATGGCGGAAGCTGGTCAAGAGATCAAAGAAAACCAAGCGCATATTGAAAAAATCTTACGCTTAGAAGAAGAGCAATTTGCGCGCACTTTAGAGCGTGGTTTAGCGCTATTAGATGACGCCTTAAGCCAAGTGAAAGACGGCGTGCTTTCTGGCGAAGTGGCATTCAAACTTTATGATACCTTTGGTTTCCCACTGGATCTTACTGCCGATGTGTGCCGTGAACGTGGCATCACTATTGATGAAGCAGGCTTTGAGCGTGAAATGGAAGCGCAACGCCAGCGCGCGCAATCAGCCAGCCAGTTTGGTATGGATTATAACAATGTCATTCGTGTGGACGGTTCAACCGCATTTGAAGGTTATAGCGAGTCAGAAAGTATCGCAAAAATCACCGCACTTTTCTATGAGGGCAAACCGGTAGAACAAATCAGCGCAGGGCAAAGTGCGGTGGTAATTTTGGAAAATACGCCGTTCTATGCGGAGTCTGGTGGTCAAGTGGGGGATACAGGGCGTTTAGAAGGGCAAAACTTCTTGTTCAACGTTACCGATACGCAAAAATATGGTCAAGTATTTGGGCATATTGGTGCGCTTGCAGAAGGCACATTAAGTGTTGGACAATCGGTGAATGCCGTTGTTGATGTGGCACGCCGTAAACAAATTTCCTTAAATCACAGTGCAACGCACTTGCTACACGCCGCATTACGCCAAGTGCTAGGCAAGCACGTTGCGCAAAAAGGTTCATTGGTATCAGACAATTTATTGCGTTTTGACTTTGCACAACCTGAAGCCATTTCTAAAGAACAACTATTTGAAGTGGAAAAATTAGTCAACCAACAAGTGCGTGCTAATCACCCTATTCAAACAGAAATTATGGATTTAGATGCCGCGAAAGCAAAAGGCGCAATGGCATTATTTGGTGAAAAATACGCCGAACAGGTGCGAGTTTTAACAATGGGCGACTTTTCCATTGAACTTTGTGGCGGAATTCACGCCCAATATACGGGTGAGATTGGTTTATTCAAAATCATCAGTGAAAGCGCCATTGCGGCGGGTATTCGCCGTATTGAAGCAGTAACGGGCGAAACTGCCATTGATTGGCTTCACCAACAGCTTGGTGCGCTAAATCAAAGCGCAGACTTATTAAAATCTGATGTTTCTTCGCTGACGGATAAAATCCAACAATTACAAGACAAAGCGAAGAAAGCAGAAAAAGAATTGCAACAACTCAAAGAGAAAGCTGCGATGCAAGCTGGATCGGATATTGCAAAAAGTGCGGTGAAAATTAACGGTGTTTCCGTGGTATTACAGCAACTTGACGGTGTGGAAACAAAATCGCTGCGTGTAATGGTTGATGATTTGAAAAATCAACTTGGCTCTGCGGTGATTGCCTTTGTTTCTGTATTTGAAGGTAAAGTAAATTTAGTGGTAGGCATAACTGCTGATTTAACTGCAAAAGTCAAAGCAGGTGAGCTTGTTAATCTGATGGCTCAGCAAGTAGGCGGAAAAGGCGGTGGTCGTCCTGATATGGCAATGGCAGGCGGTTCACAACCTGAGAATGTCGAAAAAGCCCTTGCCGTTTGCGCTGACTGGTTAAATTCTCACTTATAAAATAAAAATTTTGTGCCGTAGCTCACAACTTTGCATTTCAGTCATCACGTTGTGAGCTTAAGTACGGTAATATTTAGGGGTGATGTACCCTTGGATATAAGGGGTAAATGATCGATAGGGATGTCGAATAAAGGAAATGAGGAGGTTGTATGCTAATCTTAACCAGAAAAGTTGGCGAAAGCTTACTCATTGGTGATGAGATTTCTATTACGATATTAAGTGTTCGTGGTAATCAGATCAAAGTGGGTGTGAATGCCCCAAAAGAAGTGTCTGTCTATCGAGAAGAAATTTACCAACGTATTAGAGAAGCAAAAGATGAGCAATCATCTTAATTAAGAAAAGGAAGTGGATGTTATGGGTAAATTAACTTGTTTTAAAGCGTATGATATTCGTGGTCGTTTGGGCGATGAATTGAATGTGGATATTGTCTATCGCATTGGTCGAGCATTTGGACAGTTTTTAAAGCCTAAAACTATCGTTGTTGGTGGTGATGTGCGTTTAACCAGTAAAGAATTAAAAAGTGCCGTAACAAACGGTCTATTAGACTCTGGGGTAAACGTGATTGATTTAGGCGAAACGGGAACCGAGGAAGTTTACTTCGCCACTTCTTTTCTTAAAGCCGATGGCGGAATTGAAGTAACCGCAAGCCATAATCCGATGGATTACAATGGCTTAAAATTGGTGCGTGAGGGTTCACGTCCAATTAGTGCGGATACTGGGCTTGCTGATATTCAACGCTTAGCAGAGGAAAATAATTTTCCACCTGTTACGCAACGTGGTGAATATAAGCAACTTTCCGTGTTAGGTGATTACGTTGAGCATTTATTATCTTATATCAATTTAGATAATTTAAAACCAATGAAATTGGTGATTAACTCAGGAAATGGCGCAGCAGGGCACGTTATTGATGCCATTGAAGCGCAATTCCGAGCAAAACGTGTGCCGGTGGAATTTATTAAAGTGCATAACAATCCAGATGGTACATTCCCAAATGGGATTCCAAACCCAATCTTGCACGAAAATCGTCAAGATACCATTGATGCCGTACTTGAGCATAAAGCGGATATGGGCATTGCCTTTGACGGTGATTTTGACCGCTGTTTCTTATTCGATGAAAATGGTAACTTTATTGAGGGTTACTACATTGTTGGGTTACTTGGTCAAGCCTTCTTGCAAAAAAATAAAGGGGCGAAAATCATTTATGATCCACGTTTAATTTGGAATACGGTTAAATTGGTGGAAGAAAATGGCGGTGAGGCAGTAATGTCGAAATCAGGCCACTCTTTCATTAAAGAAAAAATGCGTGCCGTTGATGCCATTTATGGTGGGGAAATGAGCGCACACCACTATTTCCGTGATTTCTTCTACTGCGACAGTGGAATGATCCCTTGGTTATTAGTGATGGAACTTGTGTGTACCACAGGCAAATCATTAGGCGAATTAGTTAATGAAAGTATTAATACTTTCCCATCTCCGGGCGAAATTAATAGTAAATTAACCGATGCCAAAGCGGCAATCGCCCGTGTTCGTGCCGCCTATGAAAAAGAGGCGATTTCAGTAGATGAAATTGATGGTATCAGCATTGAATATCCAAATTGGCGTTTCAATTTGCGTACATCAAACACTGAACCTGTGGTACGTTTAAACCTTGAAACGCGTGGCGATAAAGAGTTAATGGCGGAAAAAACAGAAGAAATTCTGGCATTATTACGTCAATAATTTGCGAAAAAAGCACCGCACTTTTGTTTGCGGCATCGCTTATCAAAGTGGCTATCTGAGATAGCCGCTTTGCTATTTTTGCAACGACCCCATTATTAAAGTGCGGTTGTTTTTTTAGAAATTTTTACAAAAGGAAAACCAATGAAAGTCATTATTCCTGTTGCAGGTCTTGGGACGCGAATGTTACCTGCGACAAAAGCCATTCCTAAAGAAATGCTAACCCTTGTGGATAAGCCATTGATCCAGTATGTGGTGAATGAGTGCGCGGCAGCAGGGGTAAAAGAAATTGTCCTTGTTACCCACTCTTCAAAAAATGCCATTGAAAACCATTTTGATACCTCTTTTGAATTGGAAACAATGTTGGAAAAGCGGGTAAAACGCCAATTATTAGAAGAAGTGCGTTCTATTTGCCCGAAAGACGTAACCATTATGCACGTTCGTCAGGGTAATGCTAAAGGCTTAGGGCACGCGGTGCTATGTGCCTTGCCTGTTGTGGGCAAAGAGCCTTTTGCGGTGGTGCTGCCTGATGTGTTACTCACCGATTTCAGTGCTGATCAGCGTAAAGAAAATTTGGCGGCAATGATCAAACGCTTTAAAGAAACCAATGCCAGCCAAATCTTGGTTGAGCCAGTATCTGAGCAAGACATCAGTAGTTATGGTATTGTCGATTGCGAAGGCGTGGAGTTTAACCCAGGTGAAAGCGCGAAGATTAAACGCATCGTAGAAAAACCAGCGGTGGAAGATGCGCCGTCTAATCTTGCTGTAGTGGGGCGCTATGTGTTCTCCGCAAGCATTTGGGATCTATTGGCAAAAACGCCAGTGGGCGTGGGCGATGAAATTCAGCTCACCGATGCCATTGATATGTTAATTGAAAAAGAAACCGTTGAAGCCTTCTACCAAACAGGTGGCAATTTTGATTGTGGGGACAAATTAGGCTATATGCAAGCCTTTGTGGAATATGGCGTAAATCACCCTAAACTGGGCAGTGAGTTTCGTGCTTATTTGAAGAAATTTGTGAAAACCCTTTGATATTTTCTATTCAGTAAAGGAATTATGGTTAAACATAATTCCTTTTTTACTTTTCTTGTGTGATGGATAAATTTTTAAATATTGTCCAATTTTTCCCCTTATTTTTAAGTGATTTTCAGATTTTCTGCGATAATTCCTGAAAAAATTAAATCTACCTTGACAAAAAAATCATAAAACCCTATAACTTCTCGGTTTTCTAGTGAAAAATCATTTGGTTTATTCATTCATATAAAATTAAATACTTGATTTTTAGAGGTTAATAAAATGTTATCTGGAAAAGATATTGCTATTTTGGGAATGATGATTTTCTCCCTATTTTTAGGGGCAGGAAACATTATTTTTCCACCAATGGAAGGCTATCACGCAGGGAATGTATGGTTTTGGGGCGCGTTAGGTTTTCTATTAACCGGTGTGTTAATGCCTTTCATCACCTTGATTGTTGTTACCTTAAAAGGGCGTGGTGAGGCGCTATCGGTTGATTTGCCAAAATGGGCGCACGTTACATTCTGGACAATTTTGTATTTAGTGATTGGTTCAACCTTTGCAATGCCAAGGGTAACCAATGTGGCTTATGAAATGGCTTGGCAGCCGTTGAATTTATTCTCTGGCGAATATTCCCATATTATTTTTGTAACGATTTTTAATTTGATTGGTATGGGATTTATGCTTGGGCGCAGCACAATGATTTCCAGTATTGGGAAATTTATGGCGCCAGCGTTACTTGTTTTATTGGTGATTGTTGCCTTTGAAGTGGTCAATTATCCGCTTTCTCCGATCGTTGAGCCAAGTGGCGCTTATCAAGATCATTCAGCAGTTGCCACAGGTTTGATCGGCGGTTATCAAACGATGGACGTACTTTCTGCAATGGCATTTGGTGGTATTGTGGCGCGTGCTTTGGCAGTGAAAGGCGTGTCAGATAAAAAAGCGATTGTGCGCTACACGCTGATTGCAGGCACGGTTTCCGTTGTGCTACTCAGTTTGCTTTATTTGTGCCTATTCTATTTAGGTGCAACAGGGGATCAAGTTGCAAAAACCTCAAGCAATGGCGGACAGCTTTTCGCTCAATATGTGAACGTATTGTTTGGACGTGAAGGCTCTTGGATTATGAGCGGTATCGTGCTTTTAGCCAATTTAACCACCCTTGTGGGCGTAACCAGTGCTTGTGCGGACTATTTCTCAAAATTCCACCCACGTTTAAATTACACGTTCTTCGTGGTGTTATTTACCATCAGCACCATTATTATTTCTGAAACAGGGCTAAACACCTTATTACGCGTTACAATTCCTGCGTTATTGCTGATCTACCCTATCGCCATTATGCTCGTTGCAATGCAACTGTTACGCGAAAAATTAGGCATTAGCCGCACAGGTTATAACTTAATTATTGGAATTACCGCCTTGTTTAGTATTACAGATAGCCTAAAAAATATGGAATTATTACCGCACTTTATTCAAAGCCTATTAGAAAAAGTGCCATTACATCAAGAGGGTTTAACCTGGTTACTGCCAACATTGCTAATGGTTGTGTTATGCACCTTGTTTAAAGCAAAAAAAGTTTCCGACTAATTTCCAAGCCCTCCATTGTGAGGGCTTAATTTTAAAGTGCGGTGGTTTTTTTTATTATTTTGATCTTTCATTATTCAGCGGTAAAATTCGCACACCGAAATTGAATGAGAAAAAATTATGTTAGATATTGTGCTATATGAGCCAGAAATTCCGCAAAATACAGGGAATATTATCCGTCTTTGTGCAAATACAGGCTTTCGTTTACATTTAATTGAGCCACTTGGCTTTACTTGGGACGACAAACGGTTACGCCGTTCAGGATTGGATTATCACGAATTTGCAGAAATTAAAAAGCACAAAACCTTTGCCGATTTTCTTGCGGCAGAACAGCCTAAACGCTTGTTTGCGATGACAACCAAAGGGCGGCTAGCACATAGCCAAGTTTCCTTTCAAGCAGGGGATTATTTGATGTTTGGGCCGGAAACCCGCGGTATTCCAATGGCGATTTTAGACGAAATGCCAATGGAACAGAAAATTCGCATTCCAATGACAGAAAATAGCCGTAGTATGAATTTATCTAATTCTGTTGCAGTGGCTGTTTATGAAGCGTGGCGACAACTTAATTATGCAGGGGCGATTAATTTTGACCCAGAGTTATAACAAATAAGGCACGGGATAATCCGTGCCTTTTTGTTGTTTTACGATTAATAATAAGAATGTTCACCGCGTTGATGTTCGGTTACGTCTTTCGCCCCTTTTAATTCATCGGGGAACAAACTCACCAGTTGTTTTTCAATACCATCTTTTAGCGTCACATCGACCATTGAACAACCGTTACAGCCGCCGCCAAATTGTAAAATTGCATAGCCATCTTCAGTCAGATCAATTAAGGTGATATGTCCACCGTGGCCTGCTAGTTGCGGATTAATTTGGGTTTGAATGACATATTCCACGCGCTCAATTAAAGGTGCATCATCTGCCACTTTACGCATTTTCGCATTCGGCGCTTTAAGGGTAAGCTGCGAGCCTAGTTCTTCCGTAACATAATCAATTTCCGCGTCTTCCAAAAATGGCAAGCTCACTTCATCAACAAAGGCGGAGAACGTATCATATTTCATTTCTGTATCGGTGGCTTCCACACTGTTTGGTGGACAGTAAGATACCCCACATTCCGCACTTGGCGTGCCGGGGTTCACCACAAAAATGCGGATATTTGTGCCTTCTTCTTGCTGATCTAATAAACGGCGAAAATGTGCTTGTGCCGCGTCAGAAATCGTAATTTGTTGCATTATTTATTCCTCAGTAATACTTGAGCTAGATAGTCAGGCATCATACCGCTAGATAGACTTTTTTTCCACCTTTTCTTTTATTCGGTGTTTTCTATAATCAAGGAATTGCTAAGTATGGAAAGCCCGAGCGAGCCCCCAAACTTGAATATTTTCCACCCCTAATTGACGAAAATGTTTAGCAATTTCGTTTAAGGTTGAGCCTGTGGTGATTACATCATCAACTAACGCAATGGAACGATAATTTATCTCTTGATTAGCAAACTTAAAGGCGTGTTTTAAATTTTGCCTGCGCGCCTTAGCGTTTAAACCAAGCTGAGGCGGTGTTCGTTTTATCCGTTGAATAAAGTGCGAATGGCAAGGAATATTCAGCCATTTGGATAAATGTTTAGCGATTAAATCAGCTTGATTATAACCTCGCCTCCATTGACGAAAATGGTGCAATGGCACGGGAAAAATCGCTTGTGGAAAGTGTAGGGAATGTTGTCTTCTTGCTTCATAAACCGCTAATAGAAGCAAGCGTGCTAAGGTTTTGTCTAACCAAAAGAGATGGTGGAATTTGAATTGCTGAATTAATTCCGATATAGGAGGATCATATTTGCTTATGATAACTATTTGATCCCAGCGAGGAGTAACTGTTGTGCAATGTCCACAACGTTTAACGTAACTTGGGGTTGGCATTCCGCAACAACCACAATAGATGTAACGTTTCATTGCTTTATTGCAAGTTGTGCATATACCCTGTTTCTCTTGTGATAAAACTTGTTGGCATAATACACAACGAAAACCGAAAAAATTCACCAATTTTTCCACCGCACTTCTCTTTTGGTTGAACTCACTATAATTGATTTCTCTGAGAAAAAAACTTTTTCTGATCAATTTTACGATCTTGATCGCAAAAAATGGTAATATTTGCTCAAAATTTAGATAAGAAGAGGATAAAAATGACAGTACCGAATTATCGCAAGCAAATTAAAGCGGTTTTTTTTGATATTGATGAAACTTTATTTGTGAAAAATAAAGTACATTTTCCAGAAAGCGCTAGACTTGCTATTCAAAAATTGCAAGTGAATGGCATTTTAGTTGGAATTGCAACAGGGCGCGCACGTTGCTGTTTTCCGGCTAAAATTAATGAAATGGTAGAGCAAGAAGGCATTCGTACCTTTGTTACTACCAATGGACAATTTGCCGTACATAACGGTGAGGTGATTGAGAAGCACCCGATTCCAACAGAAAAAATTCAGCGGTTAGTGGATTTCTTCGATCTTCATAATATTGCCTATGCCTTTGTTTCTAATGATAAAATTCGTGTTTCTGAAATTACGCCAATGTTAAAGCACGCGCTTGATCCGATCACCACAGATTATCAAGTTGATAAAACCTATTATCAACAAAATGATGTGTACCAAGTGTTAGCATTTTATGCCGAAGATAAAGATGAATTGGTTGCACAAGCACATATTTTAGACGATCTGAAAACGGTACGTTGGCACGAAAATTCAGTGGATATTTTTGATGCTGAAGGCTCAAAAGCAAGAGGCATTGCCGCGATTGCACGTCATCTTGGTTTTTCAATGGAAAATGTGATGGCGTTTGGTGATGGTTTAAATGACATCGAAATGCTTAGCTTGGTGGGGGTTGGCGTGGCAATGGGAAACGGACACGATACCTTGAAAGCTCTCGCTAATCACGTTACGGATCATATTGAAGAAGATGGCGTGTACAATTTTCTTGTAAAATCAGGTTTAATCGAATAATAAGGAAACTCAATGTTAAATCTTGACGCATTAAAAACCATGTACCCTGTCATAATGACGCCAAGCCACGACGGGAAATATTTTCATAATTATGTGATTTCATTACTTAATTTAACAAATTCGGCAGCGAATCTTGGTTTTCGTTTACAGGTGTCTTTACAGCGTGGTGAAAGCCTAATTACACGAGCAAGAAATAATGCCGTGGCAGAATTTTTAGCTAATAAACAATGGACACATTTATTTTGGATTGACTCCGATATTGGCTTCTCCGTTGATGCCGCCTTGCGTTTATTATTGTCAGATTATGACATCGCCGCAGGGGTTTATCCCTTAAAATACGAACAATTTCCCAGTGAAATTCCGGCTGGAATGACAAAGCAAGAATTTGAATCTGCCAGCACGAGATATACGGTAAACACAGGGCGTGTAGAAGGCGATAAAGTGCAATTAGCCATTCAACCAGACGGCTTTATGGAAATGGACGAAGCACCAACAGGGTTTATGTGCATTAAACGCGAAGTGTTTGAAAAAATGATGGCGCATTATCCTGAATTGCAATATGTGCCAGACAGTATTGGTTACCAAGATTTAGGGCTACATTATCGTTTTTTTGACGTAATGATCGACCCGCAGACCAACCGCTATCTTTCTGAAGATTACGGATTTTGCTATTTATGGCGTAAAATGGGCGGTAAAGTTTATATTGATTGCCAATCTAACCTCACTCACCAAGGGGCGAAATTATATACAGGTGATTTTGCCAATTCACTTATTCATAACTTGCCGAACGCCATTGGTGCACCAGCAGGGAAAATGATGAGCGTGGACGGCTTGCAATATTTAAAAACGAAATAAAAAACAACCGCACTTATTAAAGTGCCTCTAACGAAAGGAAATATTATGGCTGCTTTACAAAATGTTCTTGATGAACCAAACAAAAACACCATTTTTATGGTGTGGAATTTTCACGATGATGTGGACGTAAAACCCGCGTTCCAACAACTTTGCGGATTAATTGGCAATCTGAATAATTCAGCGAAAACCCGTTTTCCTGATGCCAAAGCCAGCGTAGTAATGGGCATTGGATACGATGCGTGGCTACGCCTTGATTTACCACAGCCGTTGCCAAAAGAGCTTGTCCCTTTTGAGCCAATTAAAGGTACGAAATATACTGCCGTGGCAACTCGTGGTGATTTGCATTTCCATATCCGTTGTGATCAACCAAGCTACTGCTTTGATATTGCACAAAACATCACCGATGTATTACACGATGTGGCAAAATGCGTGGTGGATATTCAAGGCTTCCGCTATTGGGACGGACGCAGTATTCTTGGCTTTGTGGACGGCACAGAAAACCCACACGATCCAGAAGACCGCATCTTATTCGGCACCGTAGGGGAAGAAGACCCAGCTTACCAAGGCGGTAGCTATTTATTCGTACAAAAATATGTTCACGATATGCAAGCGTGGCGTGCGCTGCCATTAAGCGAGCAAGAAAAAGTGTTCGGCCGCTCTAAAGCAGATGACATTGAAATGGATGATGATACCAAACCAGCTAACAGCCACAGCGCATTAGCTAACGTGGGCGATGATCGCAAAGTCATTCGCGACAATATGCCATTTTCCGCGAATGGCGAAGTGGGAACTTATTTCATTGCTTATGCCAACACCTTCAGCACTGTGCAAGCAATGTTAAACAATATGTTTATCGGCAATCCAGCAGGCAATTACGACCGCTTGCTTGATTTCAGCCGCACCCGCACAGGCACGCTTTTCTTCGTCCCAACCTTAGATATGTTGGACGAATTTGCGGGGTAATCTCACCAACCTAGCACTTTTGTGCTAGGTTTTTTATTCAAAATTTCAAATAAAACCCTTTCGTCAGTGCCACAAAGTCAGGGTGGTATCGATTGTTTTCGTCATAAATAATCAGTTGTGAATGTTGCATTGGCGCGGGCTGTTTGCGGAAAGTAAGCAGCAGGCGTTGCGCGGGCTTGCCGATTTTGGTGATCACATCACATTGTTCTGTGCAATAAAGTGCGGTGCTTTTTTGTAAGATTTTTCCTGCTTCATAGGGCAGGATAAATTGAATTTTCCCCTGTTCATTTAAGCATTGTGCTGCCACATTGAGCCAGTCATTATGGCTTTGTTCAAGGGTATAGCGCGCAAGATCACGTTGTGCGTTTTTGCAAGCCTGTGCAGGTTCAAAATAGGGCGGATTAGATACAATTAAATCAAAAAAGTGCGGTGGATTTTGTGCGAATTTTGCAATATCCATTTGATATAGCGAGATTTTCTCAGCCCAAGGGGAAGCCTGAATATTTTCTTGTGCCTGTTCTGCCGCCGCATTATCAATCTCCACCGCACTAATATGGCAATCTTGTGCCGTGCGTTGTGCCAACATTAATGCAATTAATCCCGTACCTGTGCCGAGATCCAAAAGGTTTTTTGCCCCTTGAATATCTGCCCAAGCGCCAAGCAAAATGCCGTCTGTTCCCACTTTCATCGCACAGCGATGATGATTAACCTGAAACTGCTTAAAGCGAAAACCTTGATTTTTCGTTGCCATAAACTTCCCAAAAATTGACCGCACTTTGCCTCCAAAGTGCGGTATAATCTGCACTAATTTTTTCCTAATAGTAACAATAAATATGAACTTAGCACAATTTGAAGAATTGGATCTCGCCCCAGAATTATTAAAAGCCTTAGCGAAAAAAGGCTACCAACGCCCCACTGCCATTCAGTTGGAAAGTATTCCAGCGGCAATGGCGGAGCGAGATGTGCTAGGTTCAGCCCCGACTGGCACGGGGAAAACCGCTGCTTTCTTATTGCCCGCCTTGCAACATTTGCTGGATAATCCACGCCGTAAACCCGGTACGCCAAGGGTGTTGGTTCTCACCCCAACCCGTGAGTTAGCGATGCAAGTGGCGGAGCAAGCGGAGCAATTAGCGCAATTTACCAACCTTGATATTACCACCATCACAGGCGGTGTGGCGTATCAAAACCACGGTGAAGTGTTTAACAGCAACCAAGATTTGGTGGTCGCCACGCCGGGGCGTTTGCTGCAATATATCCAAGAAGAAAATTTTGATTGTCGCGCGGTAGAAATTCTGATTTTTGACGAAGCGGATAGAATGTTGCAAATGGGCTTTGGGCAAGATGCGGAAAAAATCGCTGCCGAAACTCGCTGGCGTAAACAAACCTTGCTGTTTTCCGCTACGTTGGAAGGGGAACTGCTAATGGATTTTGCAGGGCGGCTACTCAATGACCCTGTGCAAATTGATGCGGAGCCAAGTCGCCGTGAGCGTAAAAAAATCCAACAATGGTACTATCACGCAGACAGCGATGAGCATAAAGTGAAATTGCTTGCTCGTTTTATTGAGCAGGAAAAGGTAAGCAAGGGCATTATTTTCGTTCGCCGCCGTGAAACCGTGCGAGAGCTTTCCGACACCTTGCGTAAACGTGGCATTCGCAGCACCTATTTAGAAGGGGAAATGGCGCAAACGCAACGCAATAATGCCATTGATAAACTCAAAAACGGCGTGGTAACCGTACTAGTTGCCACCGATGTGGCGGCGCGAGGGATTGATATTGATGACATCAGCCACGTGATGAATATGGATTTGCCTTACAGCGCAGACACTTATTTACACCGCATCGGACGCACCGCCCGCGCAGGTAAAAAAGGGGTGGCGGTGTCTTTCGTAGAAGCCCACGATTATAAACTGCTCGGCAAAATTAAACGTTACACCGAAGAGCTGCTCAAACCACGCATTATCGAAGGCTTAGAACCGCGTACTAAAGCACCGAAAGACGGCGAAGTCAAAAGCGTTAGCAAAAAACAAAAAGCGCGCATTAAACAAAAGCGGGCAGAAAAGAAAAAATCAGAACAGCAGAAAAAAACTAAACTCCGTCATAAAGACACAAAAAACATCGGCAAACGCCGTAAACCGAGTGGGGGAGAGGGGTAATCCCCCTTTCTCTACCAATCTTTTTTCATTTTTCTTTTCTATAGCAAAATTTTGCACACCTTCTCTTTATAACCAAAAGAAATATATCCTTTCAATTAATTATTGGATAGCTATAAAAAATCTCTCGCATAATAACCGCACTTAATCAGTACGTTAGAGGAGAAATTTATGGTTTGGACAATAATTTCGGGCGGTGTTCTCGGTGTGATTTTTGGTTTTGTATTGCAGCGTACCCATTTTTGTATGACGGGTGGGTTTCGTGATATGTACACGGCGAAAAATAATAAAATGTTTTATGCTTTTTTACTGGCCATTTTAATTCAAAGCGTAGGGGTGCTGACGCTTGTTGAGTTGGGTTATATTTCATCACCTTATGAAGATTTTTCTTTGGTTGGCACGGTTTTTGGCTCTTACCTATTCGGTATTGGTATTGTGCTTGCTAGCGGTTGTGCAACGGGGACGTGGTATCGTGCAGGTGAGGGATTGATCGGAAGTTGGCTGGCGTTGGCAATGTATATGCTAAGTGCCGCAATGATGAAATATGGTGTGTTGGTGGAATTCAAAAACACGGTAACTAGCTATACCAGAATGAATGATAATCTTGCGGCACAACTAGGAATTTCCGTTTGGTGGCTTGTAGGATTATTGGCGATAGCAGTAGGGTTTGGAATCTCTCGCACGCTAAGTAAACGCCCTAAAAATAAAGTGGCAACATTGCCGCAAAAATATCAAGGGTTACGCCATTGGTTGTTTGAAAAGCGCTATCACCCTTTTGTAGCAGCGCTAGCTATTGGCATTATTGCACTGGTTGCTTGGCCTGCCAGTGAAAGCACGGGGCGCGCTGGTGGTTTGGGGATCACAACACCTTCTGCAAATCTTATTCATTTTTTAGTAACAGGCGATGAAAAGCGGTTAAATTGGGGCGTGTTTTTGGTGATCGGGATTTTTATTGGTTCTTATCTTGCCGCGAAAGGTAGCCGTGAGTTTAGATGGCGCTTACCCGACACGAAAACTCTTTACCACAGTGTGATTGGTGGATTTGCGATGGGCGTGGGGGCATCATTGGCAGGCGGTTGCACCATCGGAAATGGTTTAACGGCCACAGCAGTGATGAGTTCTAAAGGCTGGATTGCCCTTGCTTTCACGATTCTTGGAGTATGGACAATGGCACACGTCTTATTTATTCGTCCACGCAGATTGGCGTTAGCGAACGCTTCAGCATAAGATTTATTCACATAGAAGGAAATTAAGATGATCGTAAAATTAGAAACCGCGGGGCTGGTCTGCCCATTCCCATTAGAAGAAGCAAAAGCCGCAATGGCAAAATTAAACGCAGGTGATGGCATTGAAATTGAATTTGATTGCACGCAAGCCACAGAGGCCATTCCTAACTGGGCGGCAGAAGAAGGCTATGAAGTTACCCATTTTGACCAAATTGGCGAGGCGAAATGGACAATCACGGTAGTGAAATAGCCTTTCTTTTAAGTGCGGTGGAAAAAATCAGAATTTTTGCACCGCACTTTTTATCGCTTTCTTTTCCTACAGATCCCCTTGACGAACACCCCATTGAAGCGTAACATTCCGCACGATTTAGCAACAAGAGGACACACACTTTGGACAGTCATAGTCGATACCCAATTCATCGTTGATCTAAATCTCGTCCTCCACTTATCGGCGAGATTTCGCAGGTAAGTTTCATTACCTCAATTATTAGGTATCTTTAATTAAATAATCGAAAATTTTGCACCGCACTTTTGTGCTGATTATTTAGTTTTCTTTTGTTCATCGGGTTTGTTCATAATCCCTCAAGGAGTATGACAAAATGATTAATGCTTTTGCACTGGAAAATGCGCGTTTAATTCGGCTAGATGAAGGTGATGAAAATCTCAACGCCGCCATTTGGATTGATTTGCTTGAGCCGTCAAGCGAAGAACGTGAAATGTTGCAACAGGGCTTGGGGCAAAGTTTGGCATCTTTCTTAGAATTGGAAGATATTGAAGCGTCCGCGCGTTTCTTTGAAGACGAAGATGGCTTGCATTTGCACTCTTTTTTCTATTGTGAAGATGAAAATGATTATGCCGATATTGCCAGCGTGGCGTTTACCTTGCGTGATGGGCGTTTGTTCACCCTGCGTGATCGCGAATTGCCAGCGTTTCGCCTTTATCGAATGCGTTCGCGCAGCCAACGATTGGTGGAATGTAACGCTTATGAAGTGCTGTTAGATTTATTTGAAACCAAAATCGAGCAGCTCGCCGATGTAATCGAAAATGCTTACGCAGATTTGGAAAAATTAAGTCACGTTATTTTGGAGGGCAAGCAGGGCGAAGCCTTTGATAAAGCCCTTGCCACACTCACAGAGCAAGAAGATGCCAGTTCCAAAGTGCGTTTATGTTTGATGGATACGCAACGCGCATTAAGCTTTTTGGTGCGCAAAACACGTCTGCCTGCCAATCAGTTAGAGCAAGCGCGCGATATTTTACGCGATATTGAATCTCTGCAACCGCATAATGAATCCTTATTCCAAAAAGTGAATTTCTTAATGCAAGCGGCAATGGGTTATATCAATATTGAGCAGAATAAAATTATGAAATTTTTCTCCGTAGTGTCGGTGATGTTCCTGCCTGCAACCTTGGTGGCGTCCACCTACGGAATGAACTTTGAATTTATGCCAGAATTGCATTTAAAATATGGCTATCCTATGGCGATTGGTTTGATGATCGTTGCGGCACTGACGCCTTATATTTATTTTAAACGCAAAGGCTGGTTGTAATTTTTAAGGAGAAAATAATGGGCTTAAATTCCCTTCAATTTTTAGTTTATACCCTGATTAATGTTTTTAGTTTCGTGCTAATTTTGCGTGCGTGGTTTCAATATAGCCGCGTGGATTTTTATAATCCTTTTTCGCAAACCTTAGTGAAATTCACCCAGCCTGTGCTTGCGCCATTGCAAAAGTTTTTACCTACGGTGAAAGGCTTAAATACCGCGGCATTGGCGTTGTGTGTGGCATTAGGCGTGGCAAAATATCCTTTGCTAGATTTATTAGGATCAGCGCAAGTGGCGGCAAATCCTTTGCTTTATCTTTACATCGGGTTATTGCATACCTTGCGCACTATGGGGGAAGCGGTGATTTATGTGTTGTTTTTCCAAGCCATTTTAAGCTGGTTTAACCGTGGGCAAAATCCGTTGCAATATACCCTTTATCAGCTCACGCAACCTTTGCTCAACCCAATTCGCCGTATTTTACCGAACACGGGAATGATTGATTTCTCGCCGATGTTATTGGCATTTCTGTTATTTTACGCCAACCGTGTAATGTACGACATTGCGCCTATCTTATGGCAATTTGCCTAATGAATGCGATCGAACAATGCACGCAAGGACTTCGGTTGCGGATTTTTCTGCAACCGAAAGCCAGTAAAGATCAAATTGTTGGCTTGCACGACAACGAGCTAAAAATCACCATCACCGCCCCACCTATTGATGGCCAAGCCAACGCCCATTTGCTTAAATTCTTAAGCAAAACCTTTAAAGTGCCAAAAAGCAGTATTCTCATCGAAAAAGGCGAACTTAACCGCCATAAACAAATTTTTATTCCTACACCGAAAGTGATTCCTGAACAGGTTTTGGAGTTGTTGGGATAAGAAAAATGCTCTCAATTAGCGAGAGCATTTTGCTTTTTAGAATTGATAATTAAAGGTGGCTATCATTTTGCGTTCTTGATGATTGTTGGTCTGAACACTGAAATCAAAAGTGTAATTACCGATATTTTTGGCAATTCCCACTTTACCTATCCATTCTTGCTTCGAGCGATCGAGCTTGTATTCTTGCCCATTTAATTGAAGGCGATATGGATCGTCTAAGTTCACTTTCCAAGTCGGCTCAAGATAAAGGGCTATGCCGCCGATATGATAGCTAAATTTACTTGATAGCTGTGTTTGGACGGCAAAATGATGAGCGAGTTTACCATTATCTGGCAGCTTGCTATCTAGCAGATAAGAACCTAGCACTCCAATGCGTGGTTGAATGGTAAATTGGTTAAAGGTAAAGGTTTTGTCATAACCAAGGTAAAGGTCGAGATAATCTGCGTGTACTGCGCTATCAAAAACGTGGCGATAACGAACAAAGCTAGAAAAATCATACCATTTTGCATTAGCACCAATGCCCAACTGGTGAATATCATTATAACGATATTCAGCAAATGCCCCGACTTTCGTATGATCATTTAAGAATTGGTTAAACCCTGTTTGGAACTTTCCACCTAACCCCTGTTTATTGCTTTCACTTAATGTCGCTGTGAAATAATGATCATAGTTGAAGTTATCAATGATAGAAACATCTACATCGGTTAGATTTCTTAGGGTTTTCGCATATTTATCAAGATAATCTTGGCTAAACGCAACCTGTTCAGAGGAAGTTTGATCAGTAAGATTTTCTTCTTCATCATTAGATTCCACCGTTTCTTCTATGGCTACAGTGCGATTACTGTCCTCAGCTTGGGTTGTTTGAGTAGTTGACGTTGAACTGCTTTCGTCATTGCTATTCCCATTAGATTCAGCCACATTGTCTGATGTATCTACACCTTTATCTGGTGTTATTGTTGGACTATCTTCAGCATTTTCAGATGAGGTTTCTGTTGCTGGATTTTGTTCAGAATTATCTGTGTTAGGTTTATCTAAGCCATCAGGTGTTTCTGCATTATTACTATCAGAGTTGGTTGTCTGCGGCTGCGTGCTAGTTGAGCTATCTTCCTTGTACTGGCTTTCCTCAATCGCGGAGAAATATTTCTGATGATCATCAAGTTTAAAGGTAAATTCTGTTTTTTCTCCTGAAATCGTAGCTGTTACATCATTACCAACTTGTAAGATATATTTACCAAGCACAGACAAATTAATTTCATCGTCAAGCATCAGCGTTGGATCGGCAACATAAACGTCTAGGTGTCCATTTCCTTCTGTTTTAATTACGGAAAGAGGGTGATTCACCGCTAAACCATCTACTTCTCCCGCTTCAAAGAAATTGACAAAAAGACTATTGCCTACTTTTACTGCGTGTTGTTGAGCATTTTGTTGCAGAATTTGAATGGTATTTGTATCAAAATGGTTTACTTCGTCAGCACTATAACCCGGCATAATGAGATAAGCATAGCTCGCCTCTTTAGGTTTTTTCCCGTGATTTAACCAAATTTTAGCAAATTCTGTTGAACCATCTTTACCTTTCTCAATAACAGTATAAGGTTGCTGATTATCAAGAATTTTATAGCTTATAGTCTGCTGTGTAGCAGGAACAGTAAAATAAATTGTATCACCAACGTGAGATAAGGTTTGTTTTCCATTAATCACTCTATTATCAATGGTTGTTAATACTTCGCCTTTATCTGTGCTAGCAATATTCGAGCCTAGCGCGAGTACCACATCACCTAGCATTATCCAAGATTTCTTCGCTGTAGTTTTATCATTATAAGATGTGAAATCCATTGCAATAATGGCTTTAGTGGCATTACCTTGTGAACCATCTGCCTTAATGCCATTATCTACACCACCCACAAATGTTTTGCTGCTGCGATCTTTTAAGTATCGGCGTTGCTTTGAACCATCTTTCCGAATAGCGGTGCTTTCGGTTGTTCCCGGTAGCATATAGGAATCAACATTATGCCAATAATTCGTAAATAAATCGGTACTTTTGTTATCATAGATATAAGTCATTCCATCGCCAGTGTACCAACCTTGAGGATTCTCGCCATTCATACTTTCATAGGCAGCAGTACGATTTGAATGCATTGCAATAACAACTGTTCCTTTAGGACTTTTTTGTACAGCGCGATCCATAAAAGAAAAACGTTTTACACCAACGGTTTCTGTTGGCTTAATATTTGGGTTATCAAGAATATTTTTTAAGATATTCCGCACCGTATCATTTGGCGCATCATCAAGAGAATAATGTTGTTCAAGTAATGTACGTTTTAACAACCCTTGTAATGCCGGCTTGTATGTTGCTGGTGCGCTATCAATCAATAAGGAAATATCACTAATAAATCGTTTTGCGCGTGTAACATCGCTGCTATTTGGTCGAGTAATCGCGCGCCCATTTACTGAATCATTCATTCCACCATTTACTAATAACCAGCTATATCCCTTAAGAATTGACTCATAAATATTGTCCATTTTAGGATCACTAAACACAAAGTTTGGTGAATCTTTCAGCATATATGCAAAAAGCCCCAACCCTTCAATGAGAACTGAAGCATAAGTACCATTATAAGCTACGGAAGAATGTTGAATAAATGAACCATCAGTATAGAATCCATCATTTAGCGTGGCATCATTTGTATCACGAATACCGCTTTTGAGTTCTCCTACATCATAAATAGCACGGATTGCGCGTTGAACCTCATCATCATTACGCGTTAATAGACCACGCGCAAGTGAAACGGTAGAGGTATCTGTACGGTTTCCGCCAGTGCTTGTTCTTTTATCTTTTGACGTAGAATATTGTGCGGCTTCGGAATTTGCCCCACTTGTTGTGGGATCTGGCTGGAAGTACGTTGTAGCTGCAATGAGCTTTTCTTTTAATTCATTAGGTAATTCATCACCCATTAAAATGAGTACATCATTCAACGATTTTGGAACACCAATTTCCCAGTTCCACCAATTGCCATATTCTTTGCCACCCACTTGGTAGCCGCCGCTATGAATTTTTTCCAAAGAAGAAACGATTAGCTGCTTAGCGTCTTGGTTTTGATAAAATTGCGAACCCGATTTATTATATCCTACAGCTAAATCTCTGATTGTATTCACGGTTGAGCGAATTTTTGCCCCAGCTGTTTTTTGTTCACTAAAATCAAAAGTATCGTTACTTAACAACGCTTGTTTCGCATTGTTCGCCATATTATTTGTGGTGTCTAACGATATACCTGTAAGGTGGTTTTTCCAATTTTGTAATATTTGATCATAGGCATTCTGTGTTTTGGCGTGTTCCACAGCTACAACAGAATTTGTTTCAGCATAAACAGGTAAAGTAGGAATGCTGGCTAACATCACAGGCGCTAGCATACACATCACTTTTGATAAACGAAATCGGGGCATTTTTCTCTCCTTAAATAATAGTGATAACGCACGTATGCTACGCTGGTGAAAAAAGAGAACTCAATTTCCACGTTTCAAAAATATGAACAAGATCACAATAAAAATGAAAAATTGTTTTATTTTTTGCTTTGTAGGGTTTATGCGTGGGATTTATTAACGGATTAAGGTAAGAAAAGGTTGTTGTTTACTAGATAAAAAGTGCGGTATTTTCCACCGCACTTTTTGTTTTAATATAACCAAATCATCTAACCAATAAATTTTTATTCTTTTTCAATCTACTATTCTGTTCTTTAGAATGATTGCCAGTTTATGACTTCAACAGGGAAGGAAAATGAATTGGCAGTATGTCTTTGACAATATTCCGAAATTTATTGATGCCAGCATTATTACTTTGCAGCTCTCGTTTTGGAGTATTGTGTTTTCTCTCATTATTGGACTTTTGTGTGCGGTGGCTACCAGCTACAACATTCGTTTTTTTAATTCGCTCGCCAAAGCCTATATTGAACTTTCTCGCAATACGCCTTTGTTGATCCAACTTTTCTTTCTCTATTTTGGTTTATCCAAATTGGGAATTAAGTTAGATGGATTTACTTGTGCCATTATTGGTTTAAGTTTTCTTGGGGGAAGTTATATGGCTGAGGCGATTCGAGCTGGGATTGAGAGCGTTTCAAAAGGGCAAGTGGAATCAGCCCTGAGCTTAGGATTAACACCCATACAAGCCTTTATTTATGTGATTGCGCCACAAGCCTTGAGCCTTTCCCTGCCTGCCATTGGTGCAAATTGTCTGTTTTTAATGAAAGAAACCTCTATCGCCAGCGCGATTGCTATTGCGGAATTAATGTTTATGGCGAAAGAATTAATTGGCCTAGATTATAAAACTAACGAGGCATTATTTTTATTGGTAGTGTTTTATCTCATTATTTTATTGCCAGTTTCGTTTCTTATTCATTATTTAGAGAAACGTAGCCGTTATGCGAAATATGGGAGCGTTTAATAATGGGATTAACTATTTTATTAGAAGGAAATAATTTACTACGATTATTAAATGGCTTAGCGGTTACGGCTGAAATTGCATTTATTTCCGTATTATTCTCTTGCCTGTTAGGAATATTGCTTGGCATTGCAATGACCAGCCGAAATAAAATAATCCAAGGGATTTGTCGTTTATATTTAGAAATGGTGCGAATTATTCCTTTACTAGTGTGGTTATTTATTGCCTATTTTGGCTTGGCTAAGTGGTTGAATATTCATTTAAACGGCATTGCAGTATGTATTTTCGTCTTTATTTTTTGGGGGACGGCTGAAATGGGCGATTTAATGCGCAGCGCATTAAATTCCATTGAAAAACATCAACGGGAATCTGCTTATGCCTTGGGATTAAATAGCACACAAACCTTTTTATATGTGCTGTTACCACAAAGTTTAAAGCGCGTTACACCAAGTGCGATTAATTTATTTACTCGAATGATTAAAACCAGTTCATTGGCAATGTTAATTGGCGTGTTAGAAGTGGTGAAAGTGGGGCAACAAATTATTGAAACCTCGTTATTTACCGATCCTTCTGCGGCATTTTGGATTTATGGACTTATTTTTCTTTTATATTTCGCAATTTGTTATCCCTTGTCTATTTTTTCTCGCTATGTGGAAAATCGTTGGGAGCAATAAAAGGAAATCAAAATGGCACTATTAGAAATTAACCAACTGGTAAAAAAATACGAAAAAAACACCGCACTTCAAGGCATTGATTTAGCCATAAAAAAAGGCGAGGTCGTGGTGTTGCTTGGGCCTTCAGGCTGCGGGAAAAGCACCTTGTTGCGTTGCATTAACGGGCTGGAATCCATTCAAGGAGGTGAAATCATCTTGCAAGATCAAGGCGTATTAGGCAAGCAAGTGCCTTGGGTGCAAGCACGCCAACATATTGGAATGGTTTTTCAAAGCTATGAATTATTTTCGCATCTTCCGGTGATCGACAATATTTTGCTTGGCCCAATGAAAGTGCAAAAGCGTTCCCGTGCGGAAGTGGAAAAGCAAGCCGATGAATTACTTAAACGTGTGGGTTTACTGGATCGCAAAAATGCCTATCCACGCGAGCTTTCAGGCGGCCAGAAACAGCGTATCGCTATTGTTCGTTCTTTGTGTATGAACCCAGAAATTATGCTGTTTGATGAAGTTACCGCAGCCCTTGATCCTGAAATGGTGCGCGAAGTGCTAGATGTGATTTTAGAGCTTGCCAAAGAGGGAATGACAATGTTGATTGTAACCCACGAAATGGCCTTTGCGCGCCAAGTGGCAGATCGCATTATTTTTATGGACGCAGGAAAAATCGTGGAGGAAAACACGCCAGATCGCTTTTTTACCAACCCGAATTCTGATCGGGCAAAAACATTCTTAAACATCTTAAACTATGAACCAAGAGGAATAGACTATGAAGAAAACATTTAAAAAAATCACCGCACTTTTTGCTACCACCCTGCTTGCTGCAAGCCTAACGGCGTGCAATGACAACGAAAGCAATAGCGCGCAAAATCGTCTGCAACAGCTACAAAAAGCCGATAGCGTGCGCATTGGCGTTTTTAGCGATAAACCGCCTTTTGGCTATGTGGATAACCAAGGCAAAAGCCAAGGTTTTGACGTAGAAATTGCAAAAGCCATTGGTAAAGATTTGCTGGGTGATGAAAACAAAGTGCAATATGTCTTGGTGGAAGCCGCAAACCGCGTGGAATATTTACAATCGAACAAAGTGGATATTATTCTCGCCAACTTCACCGTTACCCCAGCGCGCAAAGAAGTGGTGGATTTCGCCAAGCCTTATATGCAAGTGGCGTTGGGTGTGGTGTCAAAAGATGGCGCGGTTATTACCGACATCAATCAGTTAGAAGGCAAAACATTATTGGTGAACAAAGGCACGACGGCAGATGCTTATTTCAGCAAACATTATCCGAACATCAAATTATTAAAATTTGAACAAAACACGGAAACCTTTGAAGCCTTAAGAGATGGACGCGGTGATGCACTCGCCCATGACAACACCTTGTTGTTTGCTTGGGCAAAAGAAAACCCAGGTTTTACCGTTGGTATTAAAACCCTTGGCGATCAAGATTTCATCGCGCCAGCAGTGAAAAAAGGCGATACCGAATTGCTCGCGTGGTTAGATCAAGAAATTGAAAAATTAGCTAAAGAAGGCGTGTTAAAACAAGCTTACGACAAAACCTTATTGCCTGTTTACGGCGACACTATCAGCGAAAAAGAAGTGTTAGTGGCTTATTAAGTTTAAATTGAAGAAATAAAAAAGTGCGGTGAAAAAATTTAACAAATTTCCACCGCACTTTTTCTTTTTAGAGCATTAGCTTATTGAATTTTAATATTCATCTTATAGCTTGATGTAAGTTTTTTGATGGATTGTGCTTTCGGTTGTAGCACGCGCACTTCATAGCGCCCTGTTCTTGGTAAAATATATGGCGTGTTTGGTGCGAAATCATCTTCGCCGTAGATAATGGCTTCCGCTGCCCCTTTGGCTCTTAAGTTTACGGTTAAGGTTTGTCCTTCTTTGGCATAAAACGCATAGCTACGACATTGCCAGCCTTTGATTTTACCGCTGTAATTGGCTGATGATGCGCCTTTTTTAAATTTTACGTTAGTGACTGCGCAGTCTGCCGCATAGCTTGGCACGCTAGCTAACACCGCTGAGCCAACCACTAAGGCAGAAAGAATGTGTTTTACTGATTTCATAATAGTTCTCCAAATTGGATTGTGATTAAGGTGAAAATTAGACCTTTGATTACAGCCGAAGTTCAAAAATCTGTTTTTCGGGATTGGCACGAAAGCCCGCCATTTCTAGCAAGGATTGCTGCTGCGGATCTTGCTCCACCACCAAACGTGTAGATTGTGTGTAACGCACAAATTCTTTGGCTTTGGCGATAAGTGCGGTGTAAATTTCCGTAGAATTTTGTTGTGGTAGCACAAAAATATCCGTCAGTTGCCAATAGCGTTGCAGTTGTAAGGAAGAAAGGCGAGGATAAAGCTGAATAAAACCAAGCGCTTGGTTTTGGTTGTCCACCGCAAGGAAGAAAATGCTTTCACTAAAGCGAATACGGTTGGTGAGAAAGGTTAAGGTACGGTCAGGATTTTCCGCCATACCTTGTGAAAGTCGATATTGCTCAAAAAGGGGCAGCAACAGCTCTAAATTCCATTGTTCAGCTTTAAAAATTTTCATATTGATGATTTTTTGTGAAATCCATACAGTAGATTGTAGCTTTTTAATGCACAATAATCATCTTTTCACAAAAAATTTTTTCAAATTTGCCTAAAATCAACGGAAGCGCAGAAAAAATTTGATATAGTAATGCGGTTATTTTTTGTTAATTACTATGGAGAAAAATTATGGCACGTCGTCCTTTAGTTATGGGTAACTGGAAGTTAAACGGTAGCAAAGCGTTTACCAAAGAGCTAATCGAAGGCTTAAAAGCAGAATTAGCAGGCGTAAACGGTTGTGATGTGGCAATCGCACCGCCAGTGATGTATTTAGCCGAAGCTGAAGCCGCACTTGCAGGCAGCCAAATTGCCTTAGGCGCGCAAAATGTTGATGTGAACGTGCAAGGTGCGTTTACCGGTGATATTTCAACTGCAATGTTAAAAGATTTTGGTGCGAAATACATCATCATCGGCCATTCTGAACGCCGTACTTATCACAAAGAAAGCGATGAATTTATTGCGAAAAAATTTGCCGCACTGAAAGAAGCAGGCTTAGTGCCAGTGTTATGTATTGGTGAATCTGAAGCGGAAAACGAAGCAGGCAAAACCGAAGAAGTGTGCGCTCGCCAAATTGATGCCGTGATCAACGCATTAGGCGTAGAAGCATTCAATGGCGCAGTCATTGCTTATGAGCCAATTTGGGCGATCGGCACAGGCAAATCAGCAACTCCAGCGCAAGCGCAAGCGGTTCACGCCTTTATTCGTGGCCATATCGCAGCAAAATCTCAAGCAGTGGCAGATCAAGTGATCATTCAATACGGCGGTTCAGTAAATGATGCCAACGCTGCAGAATTATTCACCCAGCCAGACATTGACGGCGCATTAGTGGGCGGTGCTTCATTAAAAGCGCCAGCTTTTGCCGTGATTGTTAAAGCAGCTGCAGTAGCGAAAAACTAATTTTAGCTCTATTCCTATAAAATCTGCTCATTATGGGCAGATTTTTTATGCCTAAATTTTAATCCACTTCCTATTTTATTAAATTGTGATCTTCATCACGGCAAGACTATGATATTTATCATAGTCTGCATTGGCTAAATCAGTTATGTTGAAATTTAAGATTAGCAAAATAAATGGAGTTGATAATGAAATATTACGCAGGCGTAGATATTGGCGGCACAAACACAAAAATCGGCATTTTAGACAACCATTTTAATATTCTCGCAGAACAGAGCATTCCAACTTTATCTCATCAAGGGGCAAGAACCACTTTTTCTCGCATTTGGCAGAGCATTTTAGATTTGCTTGCGCAACATCAGCTTTCAGAATCACAATTAGCAGGCATTGGCTTGGGAATTCCTGGTCCAGTGGTGGATCAAGCGATCGTTAAAATTGCGGCCAATTTTTCTTGGGGTAATGATTTCAATGCCAAGCAATTAATGGAAGAAATCTCTCATAAAAATGTGGTGGTGGAAAACGATGTGCGAGCCATTACCTTGGGCGAACATTTATTCGGCGCGGGGCAAGGCGTAGCAAATCTCATCGTTGTGCCGATTGGCACGGGCATTGCTTCAGGAATTTTGCTAAACGGCAAGGTGTTGTCTGGTTCGGGCGGCTGCGCGGGCGAATTTGGCCATATTATGGTGAACGAACAAGGAATGAAGTGCGGCTGCGGTTTAACAGGCTGCTTGGAAACTTATACTTCCGCCCCAGGGCTAGTGCGAGAAGCCAAAAAACTTCTTTCCGCACCTGAAACGGATAAACAAAAGTGCGGTGAATTTTTCCAACGTTTTTCCACGGATTTAGACTCTCTGCAAGCCCATCATATTTTTGAATACGCCAAAAAAGGCGATCATCTCGCGCTGCAAGTGGTGGATAACTTCGCAAAATATTTGGCTTACGGCTTAGGCGTGCTGATTAATATTTTTAATCCTGAACTTATTGTATTGGCTGGTGGAGTCGCAAAATCCGCCGATTTCATCATCGAAAAAGTACAAAAATTCCTACCGCACTATGCCTTAGGCGTATCCCTACAAAACCTGCAAATCAAACCAAGCCAACTGCTTGATTCCGCTGGCGTAAAAGGCGCTGCAGCGTTAGTGATAAAATAATTGCAAGGCAATAAAAAAGTAGGAAATGGTTTCCTACTTTTTATCTTTTGCGTTTATGTTACTGCTTTACTGAATTTTTTCTTTCACTTTTACATCAGATTTTTGCTGTAGTTTTCCGTCTGCGGAAAAAACAAAATCGCTTGTATATTTGTTGAACGTGTTTTCTGCATAGCCACCCCATTGTCCCGCAAGCGTACGCTGTCCGCCGCCGTAAACAGGCAAGGTTGCACCATCAATTTCTTTATTGATATATTGATTAAACCACAGGTTTAACTCACGCCGCATTTGGGCTATCTGCTGTTGATAATCAGGGTTATCAATTTGGTTATGGTGCTCATCAGGATCGTTACGCAGATCATAAAATTCATAAGGCCCATCAGGATAGCGATGAATATATTTAAAAGATCGATTGCGGATCATTCGAGTTGGGCCATATTCATCAAAGATCACAAGATGATTTTCTTCTCGTGAATCTGCGGGATCTTGTTTTAATAAAGTAGCAAAACTTTTTCCTGGATAACGCACCTGTGCCTGATCTTCATCACTGATATTGAGGTATTCCAACAAGGTATGGCGGAAATCATAATGGCTCAACAGGTTATCTATTTCACCTGTTGATAAATGATTTTTGTGATAAAGAATAAACGGCACTTTTACCGACGTGTCGAACATATTCACAGGGCTTGTACCATTCCCTTTACCAAAAATACCGTGATGCCCCATATTCATACCGTTATCACTGGTGAAAATGATTAGCGTGTTTTCTAAAATGCCTTTTTCCTCAAGTGCGGTGATAATTCTTCCAATATTAAAATCCATCGCGGTTAAGGCTGCGAAATATCCCCTTAACACTTCTAATCGTTCTTGTTCATCACCTTCAAAGGTTTCATAAATTTTCCAAGGATGATAAGGATCTCGTGGGCAAGATTCAAATTGACAATTTTCATAAAGATCCAGTATTTCCTGTGGGTGGTTTTTTCGATCCCAAGGGGAATGTGGGGCGGTATAACTTAGATTGAGAAAAAATGGTTGATCGGCATTATGTACTTTCTCAATAAAGTCTAGCCCATAATCGGTGATTTTATCTGTAATGTAGTCGGGCTCTTCAATTAATATGCCATCTCGATACATTGGTGCATTGAAGTAAGGGCCACCGCCACGCTGATGGGAATACCAATAATCAAAACCGCATTGTGGCGTGTCAGCCATACCTAAATGCCACTTGCCACTCATTGCACAAAGATAATTATGCTGTTTTAAGCGATCCACAAAAGTCGATTGCCCTTTTAAATAATGCTCTGTAGTCGCACCATTTTCCCATTCTTCCAGCCAGTCGTGAATTCCGTGTTGAGAAGGAATTCTACCCGTAAAAATTGAAGCTCTCGCTGGGGAGCAAACAGGAGAAACACAAAAGAAATGGTTAAATTTTTTACCTTGTTGCGCTAATTTATCAATATTGGGCGTAATCGCCTCTTTATTCCCATAGCAACCAAGCGCCCAATAACCTAAATCATCGGCAACAATTAAAACCACGTTAGTTTTTTTCATTATTGCCTACTCCTAACATCGTTTTGATATTTTGAAAGCCTTTAAAACCAACAATAAAAATTGTGCAAATATACCAACTTAGCCCGAATAAGATGAGTCCTTTCCAAAAGAGAATGATTAAATCTGTCATATTTCCCCCTTATTTGCGTAACACATTTTTTAATAATGAACCCACAATCATTGCAATCCAAGCAAACACAAACGCAGCAATACCCGAATAATAAGGGCCAATTTTTGCCGCAATGGGTTCAAGTGCAGGAATCTGTTGGGCGATTAAGTAAGAAAGTGGCGTTAAAGCACCTACAACGATGGTGGCATAAGCCCCCCAGTTATTGGCTTTTTTGAAATAACAAGCTGAAATTAACAGGGTGGAAACAGCAACGGAATAAATGGTTGCTGTGAGTGTCATATATACCCACAAGTCGCTTTTTAATGGATACCACAACCCATAGAACAGTAAGAAAACCCCAATTAATGCCACTAATACGCGATTAACTGCAATAGATTTACGTTCTGACCATTTATTTTTATGGAAAATAATCAATACGTCATTGTAAATAACACTTGCCCAACCTAATAAATAAGAGGAGTTTGTGGACATATCTGCCGCCAACATAGCCGCGACAAGTAAACCAATGATCCCTGTTGGAAGCACAATAGAAAGCATTGTTGGCATTGCTTGGATTGGTTTTCCGCCCACACTTTCTAAACTCACGAAAGCTAACGCGGCAACACCCCACATAACAGGGATTAATGAACGTACGATATAAAATAAACTGGTGCGTGTGTACATTTTTTTCGCAACATTCGCATCTTTTGCTGACAACACACGAGAAACCATTGTTTGCCAAGTTAGCACTGTCGCAGTAAGCACTAAAGCAGTGTAAAGCACATATTGCCAACCAAGATTAGGATTAACAAAAGGATTAATACCACCAGCACCATAGTTAGAAATTGCAGTATCAAATAACGTATCCCAGCCCACCTGATAGAAAATCGTACAAGTGGTTAGCACCAAGCCAACACTCATTAAAATAAACTGCATATAATCGGTAACCAGAACGGAGAGCATTCCGCCTAAAATGGTATATAACGCCACCACAAGCAATAAAATTGTCATCGTGATTTCTAAATATTCTGGTTTAAGCCCCGCCACAGCAACTAAAAATTCACCACCGGTGCGTAAGAAAACGCCCATATTCAGCAAGCCACCAAGCACAATGACCACACCAGCAGCCCAGCGGACTTTTTTACCAAATTTATGTTCAAAAAACTCTGGAATAGTTACCACGCCAGCTTTGCGTAAAGGTTCAATACAAAATCCTGTTTTCCCTACGGTGAACATTACAATGGTCATAATTAACCCCACTGTGGCTCCCGCAAAACCGTATTTATAGCCAAGCTGTGCTGCCGCCATACAGGTTATAATGCCAAACTCAGTGGCGGCTAAAGAGGCAATCCCAACGTGCAAATCCACATTTCTGCCAGCAACCAAGAAATCATTCACATTCTTTACATATTTCCGCACAATAATGCCGACAACAAGGCTTAACAAAATATAAAGCCCGACAATACTGCCATCTACGCTCCAGTTAAACTGCATATTTTCCTCCCAATATTGGTATGAATAAATAGTTACTCGCAGTTTAAAGGAGAGCGTTAAAGGCAGATATGACAAAAATCATAAACCCCGCGTGAGCAAGATCACAGATTAAGAAATTGGTAAAAGAAAAAGTGCGGTGTTTTTTCACCGCACTTTTGAAAAGAAGCGTTTATCGTAAAGATTAGTCTTCGCCCCAAACGTCAGCGGCAATTTGCTCAACTAAACGCACTTTCGCCCATTGTTCTTGCTCTGTCATAATATTGCCTTCTTCGGTGGAGGCAAAACCGCATTGTGGACTAAGGCAGAGTTGCTCAAGTGGCACATATTGAGCGGCTTCGGCAATGCGAGCTTTTACTGTGGCAGGGTCTTCTAAGGTTGGAAATTTAGAACTGATTAAGCCAAGTACAACACGTCCTTTATTGCCAGCGAAATATTTTAAGGGCTCAAATCCACCAGAGCGTTCATCATCATATTCAAGGAAATAGCCGTCATATTGTGTTTGACCGAATAGCTCAGGGGCAACAGGATCATAAGCGCCACTTAATAAATAAGTTGAACGGAAGTTGCCACGGCAAACGTGGGTTGTGATGATCATATCTTTGGGTTTATCAGCAAGTACCACTTGAATATTTTCCAAGGCTTGGGCTTTATCTGCGGCAAATTCAGGTTTGTCGTGATTGTTGCACAAAGAGCCCCAATAAACATCATCAAATTGTAAATAACGGCAACCTGCTTGATAAAAGGCTTGAATGGCATCTTTATAGGTTTGTTGTACGTCTTTGGCAAATTCTGCACGGCTGGCATACACACCGTGATCCCATTGAACGGGGTACATTAACTGGTTTGGGCTTGGAATGGTGTATTTCACAATGCCACGCCCAGCCACAATGGCATTGAGTTTTTTGAAATGCTCAATAAAAGGGTGATTAGGATTCCACGACACTTTGCCACAACAGCGTGTGTTATAAGCTCGGGTTTCAACGCCATTAAATTTATAACCGTGTTCAGGCTCATAGCCTTCAATGCCGTTTAAATTTTCAAGAAAATCAATGTGCCAAAATGAGCGGCGATATTCGCCATCAGTAAGCACTTTTAAACCGGCATCTAACTGTGCTTGGACTAATTTTTCAATTTCTTGATCTTCAATACGGGTTAAGGTGGCACGATCAATTTCGCCAGCGTTGAATTGTTCACGGGCTTGTTTCAGCACCGCACTGCGTAAATAACTGCCCACAGTGTCAGCGTGCAAAGGTAATGTTGATAATGTCATATTCACTCCTTAAATAGCATCATTGTGAAAAATGGCGATGGGTTAGCATCGCCATAGTGTAAAGCCATAGTGTAAAAATGAAAGTGCGGTCTATTTTTTGTTTAAATTTATTTGGTAAACCGCAAAACCAAGTTCATCTTGCCCAACGTAATCCATTGGATATTGCGCTTTTTCCTTAATGAAGGCTTTTGCTTTATCACTTGGGGACGTTTCCACTTGTACTTTCAATGGCTGAGTAGTGGCGATTGGGGCCAGTTTCCAGTTATTATCCGCAGAAGGGATCACTTCGCCTTTTTCTTTGGTGGTTTGGCTGATGTAGTTCGCCAAAATTTGACGATTTTCATCAGGGGAAGCAAAGACGATGTGTGCATCACCCGTGCCAGGGAATTTGCCCGAATAAGCGCGATAATTATTGGTCGCAATTAAGAATTGATCGCTATCTTGTACTGGCTTGCCTTGATAGGTGAGATTAACAATACGAGATGCCTTGTCATTAATGAGCTTGCATTCACCGTCATAACGGGCAGGCTGGGTAACATCAATTTCATAGTTCACCCCGTCAATCACATCGAAATTGTAAGTACGGAAACCGCTCCAATTTAACAAGGATTGTGGTTTGTCGCTATTTGGATCGATTTGGTTAAACATTCCCGCACTGCACTCAAGCCATTGTTTGAGTTCTGCACCGCTCACTTTGACAATCACCAAGGTATTTGGGTAGAGATAGAGATCTGCCGCATTGCGGAAGGTGAGATCGCCTTTATCCACTTCTACATAAGCGCTTGGATCGTTTTTACGTCCACCGACTTTAAATGGCGCAGCGGCACTCAACACAGGAATACCCGCTAGCTCAGGCAGATTTTTCACCACGTTTTCGGCGTAAGCTTGTTGCGCTTGGTTTACGATTTGCACCGTTGGATCATCTTGGAACAATGCAAGGAAGCTATACATATTGTCAGAGGCTTTTCCAATCGGCTGTGCTACAAAGGCACGAGTGGCTTCATGGATTGGCGCAAGCAATGCCGCAACTTCAGGGTGATTGCCCACAAGGGCTTTTTTCTTATCTGCATCATAAATCGGATGCAAGGCTGCACGGCCGTCAGTTACAAACCATTTGCCGTTATGTTGATTTAAAGTGAGATCCACCACGCTGATGTTATTTGCCCAATAGCCAGCCATACTTTCTGGTACACCGTTCATTGTGCCTTTTTCAATATCCGCCCCTTTGCTGTTAGCAAATTCTTTATTTGGGAATAAGCGGTGTGAATGGCCGAAGATCACGGCATCAATGCCTTTTACGTCAGCTAAATGGAATGCGGCATTTTCTTCACCTTCTTTATAAGGTTCGTCCGAAGGGCCAGTGTGCGCCAGTGCAACAATAATATCTGCCCCTTGAGCCTTCACAATGGGCACATATTTTTCTGCGGTTTTCTTAATATCGTAGGCTTTCACTTTGCCTTCTAAATTGGCTTTATCCCAAACCATCACTTGTGGCGGCACAAAGCCAATATAACCAATTTTGATTTGATGCGTGTTGCCCGCATTGTCTGTTACGCTTTTTTCTTGAATAAAATAAGGTTGGAAATAAGGCTGATCATCACTGGCTTTCACCACATTGGCGTTGATAATAGGGAAGTCGGCTTGCTTAATGGCACGATCTAAATAATCTAAGCCATAGTTGAACTCGTGGTTGCCGATCGTTCCCACATCATAGTGCATTGCATTTAGGGCTAAAATAGACGGATTTGGTTTGCCTTCTTTATCCCCTTTGGCGGCTTGATAATCGGCAATCGGGTTGCCTTGAATTAAATCGCCATTATCCACTAACACCGAGTTTTTCACTTCTTGACGTGCGCTTGCAATCAGGCTTGCTGCACGGGTAAAACCAAATTTATCCGTAGGCGCATCTTTGTAATAATCAAAATCCGTCAAAAAACCGTGAATATCCGTGGTGGCAATAATGCGTAACGCTACCGCAGTATTTTGCTCCGCCGCATTGAGCGATAAGCTGTTTACACTGAATAAACTTAATGCGCCAAGACGCAGGAATTTTCTTCTATCCATATTTTCTCCTTTTAGGTTCTATAAATGATGACAAAGACACGATGATTTTACGTTGTTTTTGCACAGGGCTCTAGCCAATATTTATGATAAAAATCAAGTGCGGTGTTTTTTTATGAAATTTTTTGCAGGTTAATTTTCTTGGCATAATCAATAAGTTAAAAAGGCGAGCAGCAAGACAGCCTTTATTTTTTACGGAAAAAGCACCGCACTTGCGTTTAGGAT
Organism: Avibacterium gallinarum; assembly: GCF_002921135.1. Classification (GTDB taxonomy): domain Bacteria; phylum Pseudomonadota; class Gammaproteobacteria; order Enterobacterales; family Pasteurellaceae; genus Avibacterium; species Avibacterium gallinarum. The sequence continues at coordinate 38,481 of NZ_PQVJ01000053.1, forward strand.
TTATCGCTAGATCAAGTACAATATTAAGACTATCCATAGACAATAGGTTTGCTTATGACATCATTACTGACTTCCGCGTTTATCTATCTCTTTGCCGCCGTGGTGGCCGTGCCAGTTTCTAAACGTTTGGGATTAGGTTCAGTGCTGGGCTATTTGTTGGCAGGGGTGGCGATTGGGCCAATTTTAGGCTTAGTCGGACAGGAAACCGAACGCGTGCAGCACGTTGCTGAATTTGGCGTGGTGATGATGTTATTTTTAATCGGTTTAGAGCTTGATCCTAAAATGCTATGGGCGCTACGCACTAAGTTGCTCGGCTTGGGGGGCTTGCAGGTCATTCTATCCATTGGCGCGATTGCAGGTGTTACCCATTTGCTTAATTTTAGCTGGGAAATGAGCATTGCCATTGGTTGTGTGTTGGCGGTGTCGTCCACCGCGATTGTGTTGCAAACCTTGGGGGAAAAGCATTTGCTGAATAGCCCCGGGGGGCAAAGCAGTTTTTCCGTGCTGTTATTCCAAGATATTGCCATCATTCCTATTTTAGCCTTCTTACCAATGCTTGCTTCGCCTGAATTGATTGATAGTCTGCATAGCGCGGAGCAACATTCAGACAATTTATTAGACGGGGTGAATAATTATGTCAAAACCCTGATCACCTTTAGCGTGATTGGCTCAATCATCTTTGGTGGCTATTTTCTCGCGCGCCCGATTTTCCGCTATATTGCCGCATCAAGAACCCGTGAAATTTTCACCGCATTTGCCTTAGCATTGGTGATCGGCATTGCAGCGATGATGTCGGCTATCGGCCTTTCGCCTGCCTTAGGCACATTCTTGGCGGGCGTGGTATTAGCAAATAGTGAATATCGCCACGAACTAGAAAGCAATCTTGAACCGTTCAAAGGCTTATTGCTTGGTTTGTTTTTCATTACCGTAGGCGCAGATATTAATTTCAGCTTATTATTCAATGACTTCACGGTGATTTTAGGCATCACGCTATTATTTATTCTCATAAAAGCCATTGTCTTATGGGGGCTGGGCTTAATATTCCGCTTGGATCGTCTTAACCGTAATTTATTCGCCCTAAGCCTAGCACCGGCGGGAGAATTTGGCTTTGTGCTACTTTCTTTCAGCCAACAGAATGGCATTCTACCAAGAGAAATCACCGACAAACTCTTGCTTGCCGTGGCTATTTCAATGTTGCTCACGCCTTTCTTATTTATTGCTTACGATAAACTGATCGTACCGCGTGCAAGCCACCAACAACAGCGTGAAAACGACACCATTGAAGATCAAAATGACGTCCTTATTATCGGCCACGGACGTTACGGACAAATTATCAGCGGAATGTTAATGAGTTGCGGCTACAAGCCTACGGTTATTGACTACGATGCCACCTTGGTGGAAGGCTTATCGCGCTTCGGTTTAAAAACCTATTTTGGCGACGGTTCACGTTCTGACTTGTTAGAAACTGCGGGCATTGCGAAAGCCAAATTATTAGTGATTGCCCTTGATGACAAAGAACAAGCCATACAAATCGCCCATTTTGCGCATCACTTTTACCCAAATTTACCGATTATCACCCGTGCTTATGATCGTCTGCACGTTTATGATTTATACCGTGCTGGGGCAAGAAATATTGTGCGAGAAACTTTCGACTCCGCGATCCGAAGTGGCCGTTTAGCCTTAGAACAGCTTGGAATGGACAAAGAAAAAGCCAAACAAATCGCAGAATTTTACTACCACCGCGATCGCCACGGCTTAGCGGAAATGGCAAGCCTTTACGATCCTGAAATTTCCGTATTTAGCAACGAACGAATGATCGCCCGCGCCAAAGAACTCGAACAAGAAACCAAATCAATGATGCTCACCCTGCTCGCAGGCGGCAAGGTTGATTGGCAACCAGGGGAAGAGAATCGCTCGGGGGAGTAAGTTAAAGCCGCCAATATTGCTTGGCGGCTTTATTGATAGCAAAAAGGTTATGCCGTATGTAAATTTAAACTTTCTTGTGCGGCATACAAAGGAATATTGATTAGCCAATCTTGATGGCGATAATCCGCCATAGAAAAGCGCAAAGCCTGTTTAGGATTATATTGCTCTACATAAACGCGTAGGCTTTTTGCCTTCAAATTTTCTTCCGCTTTTACTTCAATCGGAATGATCGATTGTTGCAGCTGTATTACAAAATCGACCTCCGCCGTTCCCTTCTCGGTTGCCCAATAGCATACAGGATTATCCTGCTGAGCAATGAGCTGCTGTAATACATATTGTTCGGTCAATGCCCCTTTGAACTCACTGAAAATGCGATTGCCTTCAAGTAAGGTACTGATATCTAAATGGCTTTGCGCAGCTAGCAAGCCAACATCTAAGCCGTATAGTTTGAATGCATTATCTTGATAGGCTGAAAGCGGTAAATGTGGCTTTTTAATTCGCTGTACACAATGTACTAATCCGCTATCTTTTAGCCACTGTAACGCAATTTCGTAATCTTTGCTTCTTGCTCCTTTTTGTAGATTGGCATAAAAAAACTTTTTATTTTCCTTTGCTAATTGTTCTGGAATTGATGCCCAAATAGACCGCACTTTTTGTACCGTATAGCCGCCTTGAATATGTTTAGAAAAATCTTGCTCATAGGCGATCAGCAAATTACGTTGCACTTCCCTTACAGCATCAAAATTTTGTGTATCAATAAAAGTTTGCACAGCTTCAGGCATTCCACCAATAAAGTAATATTGTCGTAATAGTTCAATATACCGACTTTTCATTGCAGAAATTAATGCCCAATCTTGAGTTTTGAGTAACGTAACAAGATCATCTTGCCCCAATGCCAACAAAAATTCGCTAAAGTGCATAGGATACATTGGCATAAAATCCACTTTCCCCACAGGGAAAGAAACTTGATGATGTAAGGATACGCCAAGCAATGAGCCTGCCGCGATAATATAAAAGTGCGGTGCATTTTCATAAAAATATTTGAGCGATGCCAACGCTTGCGGGACTTCTTGGATTTCATCAAAAATGAGCAATGTATCTTCTGCTTGAATATCAACACCAGTTTCGATTTTTAAACCTAAAATCAATCGGTTAATATCAAAATCACTAGAAAACAGGGTTTTCATTCTTGGATTGTTATCAAAGTTTACATAAGCTACTTTGCTAAAATAATGTTTACCAAAATATTTCATTGCCCAAGTTTTGCCCACTTGGCGAGCGCCTTGAATAATTAAAGGCTTTCTGTTGGTTTTCGCTTTCCATTTTTCTAAGGCTTGTAAAATTGTGCGTTTCATTAAAATTTTCTCCCTAGCAAGATAGGCTATTTTAAGTAGGTTATGATTTTTTACAAGGAAAAAAGAAGCAGAAAAACACTTTTTCTAATAAAAAAGTGTAATTAAACTACATTTTTATAAAGAAATATGTGGTTATTTAGTCGCGGCCTCTGCATTTATTTCCACCACTTCCCCATCATCAAAAAACAGCTTGATTGGGAAAGTTTCGCCTTGTTGGATTGGTTGGGTGAGATCAAAAACCATAATGTGTAAGCCACCGCGTTTTAGGCTGATGCTTTGCTTGGCGGGGATTTCAATGCCGTTGAGTGCGTGCATTTTGCCGTTGTGCATTCCGTGTAATTCTAGACGCGCGGGCTGTTGGCTTTCGGCGAAAAGCAGATTGATGGTTTCATTGCCGGTATTTTGCAGCTGCATAAAGATAGCGCTTGGTTGTCCTGCTTTTTCCGTGGGGAAGATGGTAGCTTGGCTCACAACAATTTCCGCTTGGGCAACGAGTGGGAAAAGTGCGGTGCAAATTAAGCCGATTTTTTTCATCGCGTTCATTGGGGTCTCCTTTTTATTAAAATAGATTGCAATAAAATCGCCACAGTGCAGAGCTGTGGCTTGTTTAGAATAACTAAACTTTACCACATTCACCTTTTTCTCACAAAAACTAGCCGCCAGCTCAAATACAAAATAAATTATCAACAGACCCTAGCAAGAATTTGTCATTTTGCTTTCATTTGTTGTTTGCCTTTTAAAGCAAGGCGAAAAATGCTATATTGCCCCAGTTTTTGAGAGATTCTCGCCCACATAATGATTTTCATACAACATTCATAGCAAAATGGCAGATTATTACGACATCACCCTTGCCCTTGCTGGTGTATGCCAAGCGGCTGCGCTAGTGAAACAATTCGCTCATCACGGCAGTGCCGACAATTCGGCTTTCAACGCCAGCCTACAAAGCTTATTACAAACTTCGCCTGAAAATACCTTAGCAGTTTATGGTGGCAATGCGGCAAACTTAAAATTAGGCTTGCAAACCTTGATGGAACAGCTCAATGGCAGAGATGCAGAGCTAACGCGCTACTGGGTGAGCTTGCTGGCGTTGGAAGGCAAGTTGAGTAAATCGCCAAAAGCAAAGGCGGAATTGGCACAACGCATCGCCTATTTGCCTTCACAGCTCAATTTTTATGATTTACTTGACGAGCAGATGATAAGCAATCTTGCCAGCATTTATGTGGACGTCATCAGCCCGCTCGGTAGCCGTATTCAGGTGCTTGGCGCGCCAGATTATTTGCAACAACAAGGCATTCAGCACCGTATTCGCGCAAGTCTGTTAGCAGGCATTCGCTCGGCGGTGCTATGGCGTCAAGTGGGCGGCAAAAAATACCAGTTTCTTTTTTCCCGTGGCAAAATCGCCACAACGGCACAACAAATTTACTCAACCCTTTAGGAGTTCTTTCTTATGGAATTAAACGCACTTACCGCGATTTCCCCGATTGATGGTCGTTATCAAGACAAAACAACGGCTTTGCGTGCTATTTTTAGCGAATTTGGCTTGCTCAAATTCCGTGTTACAGTCGAAGTTCGTTGGCTACAAAAATTGGCGGCGACTGCACAAATTCAAGAAGTTCCTTCTTTGTCGCAAAAAGCAAACGATTACCTTGATGAAATTGTGGAGAATTTCAGTTTAGCGGACGCGCAGCGTATCAAAGAAATTGAAAAAACCACCAACCACGATGTGAAAGCGGTGGAATATTTTTTGAAAGAAAAAACCACCGCACTTGAAGAATTAGCCGCAGTGAGTGAGTTTATCCATTTTGCTTGTACTTCTGAAGATATTAACAACCTTTCTCACGCCTTAATGCTGAAAACGGCGCGTGAAGAGGTGATTTTGCCTGAATGGCAGAAATTGATTGCTGAAATTGAGCGCCTCGCACACGAATACAAAGCGATCCCGTTGCTTTCGCGCACTCACGGACAGCCAGCTTCTCCGTCCACCGTTGGGAAAGAAATGGCGAATGTGGTGTATCGCTTAAAACGTCAGTTTAAACAACTACAAGAGATTGAAATTCTTGGCAAAATCAACGGTGCAGTGGGAAACTACAATGCCCATTTATCCGCCTATCCTGATGTAGATTGGCATCAATTTAGCGAAGAATTTGTTACTTCGCTCGGCATTAAATGGAACCCTTACACCACCCAAATTGAGCCGCACGACTATATTGCCGAATTGTTTGATAACGTTGCGCGTTTCAACACCATTATTATTGATTTTGATCGCGATTTATGGGGCTATATTGCCTTAAATCACTTCAAACAACGCACTATTGCAGGGGAAATTGGTTCATCAACAATGCCACACAAAGTGAACCCGATTGATTTTGAAAACTCAGAAGGCAATTTAGGCATTGCGAACGCAGTAATGGGGCATTTAGGGGCGAAATTGCCAATTTCTCGCTGGCAGCGTGATTTAACGGATTCCACCGTGTTGCGTAATCTGGGCGTGGGCTTGGGCTATTGTTTAATCGCCTATGCCGCCACCAGAAAAGGCATTAGCAAACTTGAAGTGAACGAGCAGCATTTGCGTGATGAACTCAACCAAAACTGGGAAGTGCTGGCTGAGCCAATTCAAACCGTAATGCGTCGTTATGGCATTGAAAAACCTTACGAAAAATTGAAAGAACTGACACGCGGAAAACGCGTTGATGAGCAAGCAATGCGAGAGTTTATTGAGAAGTTAGCCATTCCAGCGCACGAAAAACAGCGCCTACAACAACTCACCCCTGCCACTTATATTGGCGCAGCGGTGGCGTTAGTGGAAAAACTTTAATGGGCTAAAAAATAAGTGCGGTGGAAAATCTCTAAATTTTTCACCGCACTGTTGTTTTTGCCCTTATGGCATTTCCTTTCGCAATTCTTTTGCAAGATAAATTTTGCCTATGATACACTTCATTTTTTCATTCTTTTATCTATTGTATTTATGCTATTAGCTCAATCTTCCGCCACTGCGCCTTTCGCAAAATCTGTTCTAGCTTGGTACGATCAATTTGGACGCAAGCATTTGCCTTGGCAGCAAAATAAAACCCTTTATGGCGTTTGGCTGTCCGAGGTAATGTTGCAACAAACTCAAGTTGCCACGGTGATTCCTTATTTTGAACGCTTTATGCAAAGGTTTCCTACCATCATTGATCTTGCCGATGCGCCCCTTGATGAAGTGCTGCATTTGTGGACGGGCTTGGGCTATTACGCGCGGGCAAGAAATTTGCACCAATCGGCACAAATTATTCGCGATCAGTATCAGGGCAATTTCCCCACTGAATTTGAGCAAGTACAGGCGTTAAAAGGCATTGGTCGAAGCACGGCGGGGGCAATTCTGTCTTCTTGCTTAAATGCCCCTTATCCTATTTTAGATGGCAATGTGAAACGTGTGCTGTCCCGTTATTTTACGGTTGAAGGCTGGTCGGGCGAGAAAAAAGTAGAAAATCAGCTTTGGCAGTTAAGTGCAGAAGTTACGCCAACACAGCGTGTGGCAGATTTTAATCAAGCGATGATGGATATTGGTGCGATGGTATGTACACGCACAAAACCGAAATGCACGCTTTGTCCCCTATCTGAAAAGTGCGGTGCAAATTTGCAACAAAATTGGCAAGATTATCCTGCGAAGAAGCCAAAGAAAACCTTACCCGAGCGACAAAGTTATTTCTTAATTTGGCAGCAACAAGGCAAGGTGGCATTAGAACAGCGTGAAAATGCGGGCTTGTGGGGCGGTTTGTATTGTTTTCCACAATTTGACAGCAAGCAGGATTTACTGGCTTATTTGGCGCGTCAAAACGTGGATTTTTATCAGGAATGGCCAGCTTTTCGCCATACGTTTAGCCATTTTCATTTAATGATTCACCCGATTTATGTGAAACAGGAATATCACGGTGAGGACGCTAATCGCTCAGATTGGAAAAAGGTGGGTGAAAATCACGGCAAGTATGAATCTTCTATACAAAGTGCGGTCAAATATTGGTATGATCCGCAAAATCCTGATCAAATTGGGCTGGCAACGCCAGTCAAAAATCTTTTATTACAGTTAGCAAAAGGAAAAGAATAATGGCAAGAACGGTATTTTGTGCCTATTTAAAACAAGAGGCGGACGGGCTAGATTTTCAACTTTATCCAGGCGAATTAGGCAAACGTATTTTTGATAATATCAGCAAACAGGCTTGGGGCGAGTGGATGAAAAAACAAACAATGCTGGTTAATGAAAAAAAATTGAATATGATGAATGCCGAGCATCGCCAATTATTAGAACAAGAAATGGTGAATTTTTTATTTGAAGGCAAAGATGTTCATATTGAAGGCTATGTTCCGCTAGCGGAAAAAGAATGATGAAGAAATATGTTGTTGCTTTGATTATTCCTTTTTTGTTTGCTTGTAGTGGCTCAAGCCATAAAGGAATAAATTATGATGAAGCCTTTGCGAAAGATACGCAGGGGTTAGATATTTTGACGGGGCAATTTTCCCATAATATCGATCAAATTTGGGGCGTGAATGAGTTGTTGGTGGCAAGCCGTAAAGACTATGTGAAATACACCGATAGTTATTACACTCGTAGCCACGTGAGCTTTGATGAAGGGGTTATCACGGTTGAAACACAGCAAGATTTGAACCGCCTGCACAATGCTATCGTGCATACGTTATTAATGGGCTCAGATGCGAAAGGCATTGATTTATTTGCTTCTGGCGATGTGCCGATAAGTTCTCGTCCTTTCTTAGTGGGACAAGTGGTGGATAATGCGGGGCAGCAAATTACCAACGAGTTTATCGCAGGCAATTTTGCTGATTATCTGGTGCAAAATAAATTGCAAACACGCCGTTTAAGTAACGGCAGAATGGTGCAGTTTGTGGTGATCCCAATGATTGCTAATCACGTTGCCGTGCGTGCGCAAAAATACCTACCAATGGTGCGCCGCGCCGCTAGACGCTACAACCTTGATGAAAGTTTGATTTTAGGCATTATGCAAACGGAATCCAGCTTCAACCCTTATGCCATTAGCTATGCTAATGCCATTGGCTTAATGCAAGTGGTGCCGCATACGGCAGGGCGAGATGTGTTCCAAATGAAAGGACGTGGTGGTCAGCCGTCAAAAAGCTATTTGTTTGATCCTGAAAAAAATATTGATGCAGGCGCATCGTATTTATGGCTATTACAAAATAAATATTTAGATGGCATTACTAACCCTACATCTAAGCGTTTTGCGATGATTTCTGCGTATAACAGCGGTGCCGGTGCGGTGTTGCGCGTGTTCCACGAAGATAAAGATATGGCGATTGAACAAATCAACCGCTTATATCCTGAGCAAGTGTACCGAATTTTGACCACGGCACACCCATCTTCACAAGCAAGAAATTATTTAATTAAGGTGGATAAGGCTCAAAAAAGTTATCGCGTTAGACGGTAAAAATTAGAAGTAGCTTTGGTTTTTTATGCGATTTTTGCCGTATTTCTATGCGTTTCGCTTGTTAAATATTCAAACAAACAAAAAACGTAAAAAAGTTAAAATTAATGATTGACTTAACGCGGTAAAAATCGTTTAATACGCACCACTGATGCGTTGCCTCGATAGCTCAGTCGGTAGAGCAGGGGATTGAAAATCCCCGTGTCGGTGGTTCGATTCCGCCTCGAGGCACCATTATTCCTCCTTAGTTCAGTCGGTAGAACGGTGGACTGTTAATCCATATGTCGCTGGTTCAAGTCCAGCAGGAGGAGCCAAATTCCTAAGAGTCGCTAATGAAAATTAGCGGCTTTTTTCATATCTCATACTATTTCTTTTTTATTCTTTTTTTACTAAAAAATTAACCAAATTCGCACCGCACTTTATTTTTTATCCCGTGCTTTTCATCATTACATATTTGTGTCAAACTGAAACGCAAAAGAACGTGTAGCTTAGCAGGATAGAGCAGTCCCCTCCTAAGGGACAGGTCGGCGGTTCGACTCCGCCCACGTTCGCCATTCTATTGTTCTTTTACGTTCGCCAATGTTCAAAATTTATAGAAAATGTAACAAAAACAACGGCTTGCTGTTCGCGTTTGTTCGTTTGTGTTTTTCTTTGTTTGCTTGCATCCGTGCTTTTTAGATCCCTGTTTAGATCCCTCACTTTAGAGGGAATCTTACGAGGGATCTAAAAGGTTAATTATCCTTTATTTTTCATAAGGTTATGAGATATGAGCAAAATTGTTAAACCTTTAACCAATACTACCCTTCAAAATCTAAAGCCTATGGCGAAAGAATACATTAAATCTGATGGGCAAGGGCTTTACATTAGAGTAAAGCCTAATGGTGCTAAGATTTGGTATTTCGCCTATAAATACTTTAAGAAGCATAAGAAAGTTAGTTTAGGGGCATTCCCTGATTTATCTTTGGCAAAAGCTAGAGAAATTGCGCAGGAATATCGTACGCTACTTGTGCAGAATATTGATCCGTTAGGTTATAAAAATGCACAATTTGAGCGCTTGGAGAATGATATGATGACTTTAAGGGAGTTGGCGATCAAATGGCGAGATCGGCGATTGCAACAAGGAAAGGTAAAAGAGCAAACTATCAAAGAGGCTTTTCGGCGGCTTGAAGTTTATATATTCCCCGTTGTTGGAGAGATGAACATTAAAGAAGTGAGCTTAAAATCTATTTTTTCTGCACTTAGTCCGCTTAAGCATTCTAATACACTTTATAAAATTAATGTTTCTTTAAATCAGATATTTCAACTTGCGGAAGATGAAGAATTAATTATTAAAAATCCATTAAGGGGAATTCATAATGAATTTAATTACATTCAGGCGGTGCATCAGCCAACAATTCCCCCAAGCGAATTACCTTATTTATTTAAAGTATTGCAAAATGCGAATATTCAGCGCCCCACCGCACTTTTAATAGAATGGCAGCTATTAACAATGTTGCGTTCTGCGGAAGCGGTACGGGTTGAATGGTCAGAAATTGATTTCAAAAATAAAGTGCTACATATTCCTGCTGAAAAAATGAAAGGAGGAAAACGGCCGCATAGCGTTCCTTTATCTACTCAAGCCTTATATATTTTAGAGCAAATGCGGCGATATAATGGAAATAGGAAATATGTATTCTCAACCTATACCGCACCTTACACTAATCATATGAGTACACAGGCGGCAAATGTGGCGCTAAAGCGAATGGGATTTAAAGGGCTTTTAGTCGCCCACGGTTTGCGCTCTATTGCTAGTACCTATCTTCACGATCTTGATGTATTTTCTTCTGAAGCTATTGAACTATGTCTTTCACACGAAAATAAAGGCAAGGTTCGGGCAGCTTATGATAAATCGAAAAAGTGGAAATCAAGAATTGAGATTATGCAAACTTGGGGGGATTATGTGGAGAAATGTAAAATAGAAGCCATTAAAGCCTAATTTTTAGCCCCTATTTATTGGGGCTAGTTTCTTTTTGTAATGCAGCAAGCATTTTAGCCATCTTCTGGCGAAAATTGGCTTATAAGTGTGTTAATAAAAACGTCTTTATCTAGTAGGCTTGTTCTTGTGGTATGGCTAAATTCTAAATTCATTACAAAACGATGCAAGCATTCTGGATTATTGCAAGAACAATAAAGACGGCTAAAGCCTTGAAGTGGTCTTTCTGTTCTTGTAATTGTTGCTCGGCTTTTGCAAGCTGTGCAATAAATTTTAAAGGCTCTTGGCATTGTTCAATCTCTTAACTGTAAAAAATTTTTGGCATATCACTCACGTAAAATTAAAAATTTCCTTTAATTTCAATCAATTAACTATTTAATATTCTATTTAGTGCTTTTTCTTAACTGAAATTCACTGAAATTAACTGTAATTTTTTCAGTTAAGGAAACTAACAAAATTGAGTATATTTCCTTTATTTTCAATAAATTAAATAAAAACTATACTGAAAATTAACTGAAAAAATGGCAATTTTTGACACAAAAAACGCGGGTGGGAGAGTGCTTTTTTCGTGCCGTATGACATGACGTAGGATTTTACCCGTACAATGGAAACTTTCTAGCCATTTTAATTAATTTGTTCATCTTGTTATTGTGATAATTAATATCACAAGGCAAATTCATTTAATCCCTCTATTAAATCCCCTAATATTTATCTATGTAATTAAGTGCTATAGCATTTATAGCCGTTCAAATTATAGGAGTATAAATGAAAGAGAAAAAAGAACGCTTTATTTCACTAGATGAAGTTATTACAAGAACAAGCCTTAGCAAATCTACCATTTATAACTATATGCGCGGGGGGAAATTCCCTAAAAGTATTATGATTGCAAGTAATCGTGTTGTATGGTTAGAAAGTGAAGTGGATAGCTGGATTGAAGAAAAGTTAAGAAGAAGAGTGAAATAAATAGCCCTAGATAAATTTTATTACCTAGGGCTATGTGCTCACGAAAACAAAAAACGAAATGTAGTTTAATATAGTTATTTTCTTGAAGTATAAGAATATTTCAAGAACCCTTGTTTAATCTAAAGTTTTAAATTAAACGCAAATATTATACCAACAAAAAAGGAAAAATAAAATGCCTGAAACAACTGAAAAAACTGAAACAAAAAGAAAACCACCCTAAAGCACAGCCTACACAGGCTAAACCAAATAAAGCTGAAGAAAAAATTGATGGCACAGAAAAAGATCCTAGCCTTTCAGGCCGTTTAAATCAAGGCGATTTTAAAGGAGCAGCCAAAAAAGGATTAGAGAAAATATCTTCTATTTTCTCAAGTGATAAAAACCAGCCATCCCCAGAGAAATAATAGGACGGAGAAAAAACTATGCTAAATACCATAACCCAAAACGAAACCTTTATTCAGAAAAAAGCGGAATACGAAGCGGCGCTAGAAGCATTAAACAAAGCGAATGATGAAATCGCAAAGAAACAAGAAATTATTAATCGCAATAATGCAATTATTCAAGCATTGCAAGCTGAAAATCTTGAACTTGAAAAGAAATTAGACGGCTCATTAGATGTAGAAAGCGCTGATCTAGACTTTGTTGAATTTGATAAACTTTCCGATCAACTTAATTCAAATACAAGAAAAATCACCTTATTAGAAAAACTGAATAAGGAAACAGAAAATAAAATTGAAATCTTCAAACTTGAAGAATACAGCAAAGCAGCTTCAGAAGCAGAATTAAAATATAATCAGCTAAATAAATATGTTTTTGAGCTTACGCAAGAATTTATTCAAGATGAAGAGCTTATACAAAAGCTAAATTTTCTATGCGGTCTTTATGTAGAATGTTTAGATATGAGAGAGAAAAACACATTAATGCAACTCAATATGGTTGTAGAACAAGTATTTTTAGAAGATTTCAGCAAGCAGGTAAGGCCATCTATTAAGAATCCAGAAAAACACCCTTTAGGAATAGAGAAGCCTAAAATTCTATATCAGACTCTAGGCACAGGCTTCTTTGCCCGCCGCCGCTTGCAAGAACTCAAAGAAAAACAATAATTCACCCATTAAGCCGCCTTGTGCGGCTTTTCTTTTCTCTCTTTACGTATTCCAACTTACACCGCCTAGCACGATATAGCACTTCACAACTGTAATAATAAACAGTATAATTCTGTAAATAAAAACAGACTAGAGGATTTGTTCTATGGACATTTTTAAAGATCAAGATTTTATTCCATTGCGTACCTTTATAAATACATCTTTAGATCTTTTTGGCAAAGAGATTAGCTGCGAAGAATTAGCTTACTTAATATTCTTTAAAAAGATTAAGTTATATATACATATATCAGGAAATCAAGAAATGTTCTTTATTGGCAAGGAGATTATTGAGGAAGAACCTTTTTTAAGCGTACGTGGTGAGATTGATGAGTACTATTTTATTAAGTATGATGATAAAGAAGAAATAATTGATAGAGAAATAATAGAAGATAGCAAAAAGGTTTTGAAAAATGAATTTAGCTCTATTACATTAGAGTTAATAGAAAAAGGGAGAATAAATCTAAACAAAGGAGGAATACCACTTTTTCAAATCATTGATAATAGGACAAAAAAGCCAATTTACTTTGCAGAAAAAGCCATAAGAATAAGTAATAGCTTTAAATTTAATGGATATTTCCCTTTTATTGTTGAATTTGAAGAAATAGTAAAGTTATATAAAGGAATACTTGAAAGCAAGGATGCTTTGACATCGGCAAGAAATTTAACATATGGATTTTTTATTGATTTATTGAAAGGAGACTACAACAAAGAGATAATTGAAAATATTGATATAATAGAGCACTTTATTTGTTTATATCTTACAGTTGATATTGCCACTATTTTTATTGATATAAAGAAATTTTCAAAAGGAAATCTTAATGTTATAGATAATTTATATATTCATAGAAAAGATATTGAGGAAATAATTAAAAATGGGGAAATAACAAGTCCTATATTAAAGGAATATAACAAGAATAAACAACTCAAAACACAAATTATCAGTCTAAAAAACAAACTAGCTTACGATGGCAACCCAACAGAAATCAATACATTGAAAAGTATTATTGCAGGGCTTCTCTGCATTATCGATCCTAGTCGCCCTATAGATAGGCGTTATTTAACCAAAAGCGGGAAATTAAGCAAAAATAAACTAGCTAATGATGTTGAGAAATGCTTAAAAATACTAAGCCCTGAAGAGATTAAAAAAGTGAGCAACCGCACTATCAGAAATCATTTTAGTAAAATCACCAAAAGCAAGGCAAATTAGGCCTTGCTTTTTTATTGCCATAAAAATCTTGTAATTCATACAGAAACTTGCCAAAAATAAAAATTTTTAAATTATATATCAATATGTTATGAAAAATAATGGCGATTTTTGGCAAGTTTTCACCATTGAAATTTCTTTTCTCCTACCATTCCCCCCGCAAACAAAAAAAGCAGTTTTCGGCTTTGGCGAGCGTAGAAAAAACACTTTTTTGATTTTTTGACACCAACCACACATAGGAGAAAAACAATGGATTTTTTAACCGCACTTCACCAATACAGAAAAAACAAGGCAAAGCAGTTTAATGCCGAAGATAAGTACAATAGAGACGCTTTCGCGCTAGAGAAATACGAAGTTCAAGCAATGCTTGAAAAAATTACCCAGCGTTCTGATTTCCTCAAAGCCATTAATGCAATCCCCGTTCATAACGAGCAAGGGCGGAAAATTTTCGGGCCACTCAAGCCCAATATCACAGGGCGGCAATACCTAGAACGCCATATCATTGAACAATCTGATCACGAAGACGGCTATCAAGTGTATGAAACAGATAGCGGCATTACATTGAAATGGGGAATGCTAGATCTTTTCAATCTTTACCCAGAAAAATTTGATCAGTTGATTGATGAATTTGTTTTAGATCAAATCGCGGCCAATATTATGCAAATCGGCTGGGCGGGTAAAAGCGTTGCGCAAAATACGGCCGCTGTTGATCTTTCTGACGTAAATAAAGGCTGGCTAGCTTTGCTTGCCGAGCAAAAGCCCGAAAATATGAAAGCCACGGGCAAAAACGGCAAACTAAAAATCTTTGGTGAAAATGCTGATTATGCCAATTTAGATGCCTTAGCCATTGCCCTAAGAAATCAATTAGATGAACACCACAGAAACCGCAACGATCTTGTCTTTTTAGTGGGCGCTGGGTTATTGGCACGGGAAGAGCAGCCGATCACCAGCGCAACCCCAGCAGAGCAGGATAAAGTAGGTTTGCAAAATCACTATATTACTAACCAATTCGGCGGAATGAAAACCCTCACCCCGCCACAATTTCCACTTTATGGCGCAGTAGTCACGACATTACAGAATTTAAGCCTTTACACGCATAACCGCAGTGGGCGCTATTCAATCCGACAAGATGACGAAAGAAAGCGGGAAGTCGTGAGCTATTGGCGCTTTGAATGCTATGTAGTTGAAGATTTAGGCTTAATGGCAGCTATTGATCCCGCAATGGTGATTTTAGGCTAATTCTAGTGGCGTAACCGCTCAAGGTTACGCCAATTTTAAAGGAGTAAACACAATGACGCTTTTAACCTTAAAAGAATTACAAGCAATGAAAATCGGCGGCAGAACAAAAATCTATCATCTCGTCAAATCAGGCGATTTTCCAAAGCCGATCAAAATTGGCAAACGTAGCTTATGGCAATTAGAAGACGTGCAAGCGTGGTTAGATCACAACAACCCAAACAAGGAAACACCGCAATGAAAAAAGAACAAATCGAATTTATTCGTGCATTTATTCATTTGGGAATGGAGGAACAATTAATTGTAATGTTTTTTCTTTATATGGATATTCAAAGAGAGGATACGCTAAAAAATCCAGCATCTTTCAGAGCCCACCTTTTCAAATTAATGAATGGCTTCACCACGGCACAGAAAAAGCAATTAATTGAAATGTGCAAGCAAGAAATGGCAGGAAAAAAATGAAAGGTTTAAAAATTCAATGCCCAGAATGTGGAAAAGCATTGAATATCCGCACATCAGAACGCCCTAGCGCGTGCGTAACACAAGCCCTTGTTTACTGCGTGGAATGCGATATTAAAGGCACAATCACCGCCCAATTAAGCGACATTAAAAAAGGCGTATTTAAGCCTGTAACGCCCAGCCATAAATGGCAACAAGATCCCAAATGAACGGGGCAAAATTCAGGCAAAGAAAAAGCGCACCTGTGATCTGCCAATCGTGCGCTTTAAGTTCCCCTTAATAACCAACAAGGTAAGGATTTATGAAGTATTGTTTCATTATGATTAAAAATAACCATAAATCAATGAGTAATATTACACTAAAAAGAAAAAATAACAACTTATTTTCAATTATTCACGCATATTTATTGACAAATGACCAAGCTTCAAATTATGCTTTCCCCGCTTTCGCAAAATCGAAAGCCAGCCGTGACAAGCTGAATATAGAAGAGGCGAACAGCACGCCAAAACGTGCTTTTTTTGTTCGTAGATTTCACACACCCAAAGAAAACCGCTCAGCGGTGATTCTCTCTATGATGGCGTGTAGTGGGCAGCCTTTAGGCTGGCTGGATTCCCTTTTCTATCCAGTTTGTCACCCTGCTACACGCTATCGCCAATCCGTGACAAGTTTAGCGATAGCCCTTGAACAATTTAGAAAAGGACTATCAGCAATGATCTACAAATTCCAATTAGTCGGCTCTCGCCTACACGTTTCAACCTATGCCAAAAGCGAAGCGCACGCGCGCCAATTCCTAAACCTCACCCCACAAGAGGCGATTTGTTTTGCCCGCATTAAGGGGGTGCGCTATGCGTAACTCCACTTTTGATTTTCTCTGTGAACTTACTAAAAACAACGCTATAACGCATTTAAATATAACCATTAATATTTATTCCAATGATAACAATATTCATCAAGTGATTGAGGGCAATAATAATCAAATTCAAAGTATGGTAACAAAGCATAAAAGGTGGCACAAAATGATTAAATTTTCCCCTGAAAACCTTACAGAAAAAGTAAAAATCATTGAACACTTTCTCGCAGAAACAAAGAAAGCGCTAAAAGCTAACCAGTTAGAAGAGGCAAAACATTGCTTAAAAAGCGTGGAATTAACGGCATATATCCCAACTTATGCACAAAATACAGAAGCAAAGTTTTATATCGATGAGATATTAACAGATGAGCAAGCCCAACTAGGCGTTCACTTTGTAGAACACTTCTTCAATGCCGCTAAAGTGTATTTACATAATGGAAATTTGCGTGGCGTAACACATTCATTGCAAGCCATTATCAACGGCTTACCCACTCAAATTAGCCAAAATAGGGGGCTAGAATGAAAAATAAATTACACCACATTCAAGCTCTGAATGAGCAATTTAGCGCTGAATTAGGAAACTTAGCAACATTCCCCTATTTTTATGAAACTTTAGCAGCGTTCAACTTAGGTGAAGACATTCGCGAAAAATTAGAGCGAGTAAATGCAATGGCACAGATAGAACAAGTTTACCTAAAACACTTAGAAAGCCTGCAAGAGGAAATACATTCTAAATTAAGTGAATTGGTTACATCAGAGGTTAAGTTATGATGAACGGAAAGAGAAAAAAAGCCCCTAACTTAGGGGCATTATTGAAAACTACTCCCAATAGCCAAAAAGAAATATTTATTTTAATCGGTGATAATGTTTGGAATTTTTATCGTTCAGATCCTAAAGATTTAAAAACAAATGGGCTTGGCACAGGCTGGAAAATGCTAGCAGATTTAACTGATGCGGATAATGCTAAACGTTATGAAGAAATTCCAATTATTTTAGACAATACAAATCTATCAGAACTTTATAAGCTGGATATTTTGCCGTTAGAACATCAAGTTGCAAGCATTATTGATACAGATGAGTTTTTTAAAGTTAAAACAAGTGTTGACGGCATCACAATTAGAGAAAATCAGCAAGTTCTAACAGATTTATGCACGCATTTAACTAAAACAACAGCTATTCAGCATTTAACGTTAAGAAACAATATTGGCGAGCTTTTAGAAGATTTAAGCGGCTATATTTCCCGCATTCGTAACAATGAAGCAAGCCTAGAAGCGGCAACACCTGAATTAATTGAGCTTGACGCGGAAACCCTGAAAAAACTTAGCCCAGCTGAAAAAGCAGAATATTTTTACAAATGGCTAAAAATTCCCTTAGCTTATCACGCGGATCAAGGGATAATTTACCGTTACAACGGTATTATTTGGGAAATAATCCAAGAAAATGAATTACAACGTCAAATTAAGCAGTTTTTTGAGGAATACGGCACAAAATACGGAAGCGTTGAGAGTTTAAACAATATTATCAAATGCCTTAATGTAGATTTACCGCTATTTATGCAAACTGATGTGAAACTCTTAGCTTTTAAAAATGGCGTACTAAATAAAAATACGTTGCAATTTATGCCACATAGTAAAGACTACTATTTAACAGGCGTTAACCCCTGCGATTATTTGGAAACGCAAACCCCTACGCCTAATTTTGATAAATGGATCAATTTTATCAGCTATGACAGTATTGAGCGGAAAAAATCTTTATTAGCTGCTCTTTATATGATTTTAAATAATCGTTATGACTGGCAATTAACCTTAGAATTAATAGGCGAAGCGGGAAGCGGTAAAAGTACATTTCTAGAAGTAGCAAAATTAATTAGTGGCGAGGGAAATTATACCGCGATAGATTTAGAGCTTTTAAAAGACGATAAGGCGCGAGATATTATCTTAAATAAAACGTTTTTATTTTCACCTGATCAATCCCGCTACATTGGCGATGCTTCAATTATTAAAGCAATTTCTGGCGGTGATGATATTTCTTTCAACCCCAAAAATAAAAAATCATTTAGTAGTAAAGTAAACGCAATTATTGCTATCTGTTCTAATACCTTGCCAATTTATAAAAATGACGGCGGCGGAATGGAAAGAAGACGCGTGCTATTTCCATTCTATAAAGCCGTTGAAGATAGCGAAAGAGATGATCAGCTATTTGAGAAAATTCAACAAGAATTAGGCGGGATAATCCGCAAACTTTATGATGAATTTAAACAACCAGAAGAAGCTAAACAAGCCTTACTACGACAGCAAAAGAGTAAAGAAGCCTTAGCGATGAAAACCGAAAACGATCATATTTTAGAATTTATCGAAGAGTTCGATTTATTGCCCGAAGTCAGCAATAAAGGTTTAATTCTAGGAAGTATGAAAGGAATGCCAAGCATTGAAAGCTCTTTTGTTTTTGATCGCCTTTATTGGTGCTATTTGTTTTTTTGCGACATCTTAGGGCGAACAGATAAAGCAAGGTTAAAACCAAAAGATTTACTCGCCGAAATGCAACAAGCATTTAAAACCGCTGGCTATAAAATCAAATTCACTAATAAGCAGCTAAAAGGCGGGTAC
Source organism: Avibacterium gallinarum (assembly GCF_002921135.1). Lineage (GTDB taxonomy): Bacteria > Pseudomonadota > Gammaproteobacteria > Enterobacterales > Pasteurellaceae > Avibacterium > Avibacterium gallinarum. The sequence goes on from NZ_PQVJ01000053.1 coordinate 57,623, forward strand.
AACTACACAAATGCCACATTCAAAGACAAGCAGAAAACAATAGAAAAATGGAGAAACGCATAATGCAGTGTGTAATTTATTGAAAATATTAACAGTAAACCAATCAAACAAAGAGCGCATAATAGCGCTCTTTTTTATTCCAAAGTGATATAAAAAAACAAAAGACACAGCCAAACTGATTTTTCTTATTCACCCTTTCACTTTTTCACCCTAACTAAATATAACTATATGATTTATAATAAAAAAATAAGAAAAATAGAAAATTCATTTTTTCACCCTTGTTTCACCCTTTTTTGCATTTTTTCACCCTTTTGATTATTTATTGTTCAAAAATGACTTTTTTTCTTAAATTTTGTTCATTTATTAAACAAATTTCGCATTTTTCACCTCATTTTTTCACCCTTTCACCCTTTTTTCACCCTTATTCACCCTACTAAAAAAGGAAAAAACTATTTAAAATCAATGCGATAAAAATAAACAGGGTGAAAGGGTGAAACAAAAATCTAATATTTGGTCTGGCTCGCATATTTTGCCTAAATCAGCCTACTTTTTGCACGATGAAAAAATCAATCAAACTTTTATCGATAAACTGAAAGGCATAGGCAAGCCCAATAACGGAATTCCTGTTATCTGCACTGAACAAAATAGGGGAAATCACCGCTGTAAAAATCCCCAGCCTTGCCGCCTTTTCGATTCCTGTTTTATACTCAAGCAGGGATTTTAGATCCCTGTTTAGATCCCTGCAACAAACAAGAAAAAATAAAATAGATATAAAATTCAAAGAATTAGCGCTAAAAAATGGAGTTGCCCACGTTCGCCATTTTTCGGATAATAAAAAACCTTGCGAGCGCGCAAGGTTTTGTTTTATCTAGAAATTAGTTGGAATATTGATTAATCGCATTGGCGATTTCTTGATCTTTATAGATACTCTGCACCGTTTCGTTTAATGCCTGTCCTAGCACTTTTTGAATATTGGCATTATTAGCTCGCAGTGCGCCCTCTTGGCTGCGTGTTGAGCCGATATTTTTGTTGAATTGCCCTTTCGCACCCTGTACTTGAACGTTGATTTGTACATTCGCGGTGATTTTATAGCGTAAATTGCCTTGTTCTACATCGGCATAGAATTTGTTGATATTCACAATCACATTGGTGTTAGATTGAGCTGGCGTTGCGGCAATGCGAAATCCTTTGCCATTTAGATCTTGTTTGATCACTTGATCGAAAATCTGAGCTGGTTTTGGTTCGGCAAAAAGTTTAAAGATTTTTTCGTCATACACATAGCTTGATACTTCAGGCTGTTGGCGCGCATCACGCGTGAGGATATTGAGTATCGCGTGTTGATTTGCCGCATTGAATTGCACGCTTGGGCTAGGTGGCGTAAAAGTGATTGTGTTACTTGGCTGAGATTGGCACGCGGATAATAATACGGCACTTGAAAATAAGGTGATAAGAGAGAGTTTAGCAAAACGCATAGTCATTTCCTCGCGAATAAAAAAGATACGGCTATTCTTGCAAACTTCAGTATGAATGTATAGTCTTTGCAAAAGCAAATTTTTATTGTGTTAGTTTATAAAAAGAAGGAAAGGATAATGGGTGTTCAACAAGTTTTAGAACAAAAAATTTCGCAAAAATTTGCACCGCACTTTTGCATATTGAAAATGAAAGCTATATGCACAGTTCAGGGCGTGGTGCGGATTCACATTTTAAAGTGGTGCTAGTGAGTGATGCGTTTAATGGGGTGAGAAAGGTTGCGCGCCATCAAATGCTGTATCAATTATTGGCGGAAGAATTGAAAAATGGCATTCACGCCTTGGCGTTGCATACTTATACCTTAGATGAATGGCAAGCCTTGGAGCAGCAGTTTCCGAAATCACCAAATTGTTTAGGGGTTGGACAATAATTCATACCTAATAAAAGGTAGTATAAATTCATAATATTCAGCAAAAATTGATTTTCCACAAAAACAGCGGTCTTTTTTCTTAAAATATTGGAAAAACCGCCCTTCAAAGTAGCACGAACGTTATTAATTGGTTAAAATAACTAGCTGACTTGTATCAAAATTTTAACTTATATCGCTTATTGGGTTTAGTAAGCGGTATAAAATCTAAACAGAATTTGAGTTTTAAATTTATGTGGTTGGAGTGGATATTGTTGCGATGTTTTTGCATTCATCGTTGATAATTAAGCAAAAATCATTACTCAAGACGAGGTTATCGCATTGAGTTTTCTCTTGCGATAGCTATATTTTTAATCTAACGAAAAGTAGTGCATACAATATGATTACGATTAAAAAAGGCTTGGATCTTCCTATCGCTGGGAAGCCAGAACAAGTAATCCATAACGGCAATGCCGTTACTGAAGTTGCCTTGCTTGGCGAAGAGTATGTGGGAATGCGTCCTTCAATGAAGGTGCGCGAAGGTGATGTAGTGAAAAAAGGTCAGGTGCTTTTTGAAGATAAAAAGAACCCAGGCGTATTATTCACTGCCCCTGCAAGTGGTACTGTAACTGCGATTAATCGCGGTGCTAAGCGTGTGTTGCAATCAGTAGTGATTCAAATCGAAGGTGATGATCAGGTTACCTTTAATAAATATTCCGCCGATGAGCTTAAAAGTTTAACTTCCGAGCAAGTTCGTCAAAACCTACAAGCGTCAGGGCTTTGGACAGCACTTCGTACTCGTCCATTCAGTAAAGTGCCTGCTGTTGATGCTGTGCCATCTTCTATTTTTGTTAATGCAATGGATACCAATCCATTAGCCGCTGATCCTGAAGTGGTATTAAAAGCACATTGGGACGATTTTACCAATGGTTTAACCGTGTTAAGCCGTTTACACGAAGGCAAATTGCATTTATGTAAAGCGGGCGATAGCAATATCCCAACGGTGGATTTACCAAATTTAGCCGTACACGATTTTGGTGGCCCACACCCTGCGGGCTTAAGTGGTACGCATATTCATTTTATCGATCCGGTTAGTGCAACGAAAACGGTTTGGTATTTGAATTATCAAGATGTGATCGCATTTGGTCGCTTATTTACCACGGGTGAACTTTATAATGACCGTGTGATCTCATTGGCTGGCCCACAGGTGAAAAATCCGCGTTTAATTCGCACTCAGCTTGGCGCTAACTTAGCCCAGTTAACTAAAGGCGAATTAAAAGAAGGTGAAAACCGTATTATCTCAGGTTCCGTGTTAAGCGGTCATAAAGCGGAAGGTGCGGTAGATTATTTAGGACGTTATGCGTTACAGATTTCTGTGATTGCAGAAGGTCGTGAGAAAGAGTTCCTAGGTTGGATTATGCCGGGGGCGAACAAATACTCTATCACCCGCACTGTGTTAGGTCATTTCGGACACAAATTATTCAATTTTACCACCGCACTTAATGGTGGACATCGTGCAATGGTGCCAATCGGTGCTTATGAGCGAGTGATGCCATTAGATATTATCCCGACATTATTATTGCGTGATTTAAGTGCAGGCGATACGGACAGCGCTCAAGCATTAGGTTGCTTAGAGTTAGACGAAGAAGATTTAGCACTTTGTACGTTCGTTTGCCCAGGTAAAAATGATTACGGTCCAATGCTGCGTGCAGCCTTAGATAAGATCGAGAAGGAAGGTTAAAAATGGGTTTAAAACATCTTTTAGAGAAAATGGAACCTGCTTTTTTACCGGGTGGTAAATATGAGAAGTGGTATGCCCTTTATGAAGCAACGGCAACTTTCTTATACACGCCAGGTACGGTAACGGCGAAAGCTTCTCACGTCCGTGATGCGTTAGATTCTAAACGTATGATGGTATTAGTGTGGTTGGCATTATTCCCAGCAATGTTCTACGGTATGTTTAATGTGGGTGAGCAATCTATTCTTGCATTAAAAGTGGGCGATTTTGCACAGAACTTGGCACAAAATGTAGCCAATGACTGGCATTTTGCTTTAGCCAACGCATTAGGTTTGGTTTCACAAGATGCTGGCGTGCTAGCCAAAATGGCATTAGGTGCGATTTTCTTCCTACCAATTTATTTAACCGTATTCCTAGTGGGCGGTTTCTGGGAAGTGTTATTTGCCACAGTGCGTAAACACGAAATTAACGAAGGTTTCTTCGTAACCTCTATTTTATTAGCCCTTATCGTTCCGCCAACATTGCCATTATGGCAAGCGGCGTTAGCGACAACGTTCGGGGTTGTGGTGGCCAAAGAAGTGTTTGGTGGGGTAGGTAAAAACTTTATGAACCCAGCATTAGCAGGTCGTGCGTTTTTATTCTTTGCTTATCCAGCACAAATCTCAGGGGATTCAGTATGGATCGCAGCTGATGGTTTCTCTGGCGCAACTGCACTTTCACAATGGGCAACAGGCGGTCAAGGTGCATTAAAACAAGTGACCACAGGCCAGCCAATTCAGTGGATGGACGCATTCTTAGGAAATATCCCAGGTTCAATCGGTGAAGTTTCTACCCTTGCATTATTAATTGGTGCGGCGGTAATTGTGTTCGCACGTATTGCTTCTTGGCGTATTATTGCCGGTGTGATGATCGGTATGATTGCCACTTCTACCCTATTTAATGTGATTGGTTCAGACACTAACCCATTATTCTCAATGCCTTGGCATTGGCACTTAGTATTGGGTGGTTTTGCTTTAGGTATGTTATTTATGGCAACTGACCCAGTTTCAGCCTCATTCACCAACAAAGGTAAATGGTGGTACGGTGCATTAATTGGTGCAATGGCGGTGATTATTCGTGTGGTTAATCCAGCTTATCCAGAAGGAATGATGTTAGCCATCTTATTAGCTAACTTATTTGCCCCAATTTTTGACTATCTGGTTGTTCAAGCAAATATCAAACGTCGGAGAGCGCGCAATGGCTAAGTTTAATAAAGATAGTGTTGGCGGAACAATCCTTGTTGTTGTTTTAGTCAGCTTAGTTTGCTCAATTATCGTAGCAAGTGCGGCAGTAGGTTTAAAACCGACGCAAAATGAGCAAAAATTATTAGATAAACAGAAAAACATTCTCAGTGTGGCAGGATTATTACCCGCTAAAGCAAAAGGTGCGGAAATTAAAGCTCTTTATGCAGAAAACATTGAGCCGAAAATTGTAGATCTTGCAACGGGTGATTATGTAAGCGACATCAAAAACTTTGATGCACGTGTTGCGGTAAAAGATCCTGCAGAAAGCGTAGCAATTAAACCTGAAGAAGATAAAGCTGGCATTAAAGTGCGGGCGAAATATGCTGAGGTTTATTTAGTGAAAGATGCGCAAGGCAAAACTTCACAAATCGTGTTGCCAATTTATGGTACAGGATTGTGGTCTGTGATGTATGGCTTTGTGTCTGTTGCGCCAGATGCAAATACCATTAAAGGGATTACTTACTATGAACAAGGTGAAACCGCAGGTTTAGGGGGCGAAATCGCCAATCCAAACTGGCAGAAATACTTTGTGGGTAAAAAACTCTTTAATGCTCAAGATCAAGTAGCGATTAAAATTGGCAAAGGTGCTTCAGCAGATAAAGAACACGGTATCGATGGTTTATCTGGTGCAACTTTAACCACAAAAGGGGTACAAGGTTCTTTTGATTACTGGTTTGGTCGCGATGGTTTTGGCCCGTATTTAGACAAACTTAGAGCGGAGGCTAACTAATGGCTAATGCAAATATGAAAAAATTATTGTTATCTCCAATCGTGAACAACAACCCAATTGCATTGCAAATTTTGGGGATCTGTTCAGCACTTGCGGTAACAACAAAATTAGAAACTGCGGTGGTAATGGCAATCGCAGTAAGTTTAGTAACGGCATTTTCAAGTTTCTTTATTTCTTGTATCCGTAACTATATTCCAAATAGTATCCGTATTATCGTGCAAATGGCGATCATTGCATCATTAGTAACCCTTGTGGACCAAGTGTTGCAAGCCTATGCTTATGAGTTATCTAAACAGCTTTCGGTATTCGTTGGCTTAATCATTACCAACTGTATCGTAATGGGTCGCGCAGAAGCCTTTGCAATGAAGGAGCCACCATTGGCAAGTTTTGTTGATGGTTTAGGTAACGGTATTGGTTATGGTGTGATCCTAATCATTGTCGCATTTTTACGCGAATTAATTGGTTCAGGTAAAGTATTTGGCATTACCGTGTTACAAACTATCCAAGACGGTGGTTGGTATCAAGCGAATGGTTTAGCCTTACTTGCACCAAGTGCGTTCTTTATCATCGGCTTCTTAATTTGGGGCTTAAGAACTTGGAAACCAGAGCAAGTGGAGAAATAAGATGGAACACTATTTAAGTCTATTTGTTAAGTCCATTTTTATTGAAAATATGGCACTTTCTTTCTTCCTTGGTATGTGTACATTCCTTGCGGTTTCAAAGAAAGTTTCAACAGCCTTTGGTTTAGGGATCGCGGTAATCGTGGTATTAGGTATCGCCGTACCAGCAAACCAAATTGTTTATACTCACATCTTAAAAGATGGTGCGTTAGTAGAAGGCGTAGATTTAAGTTTCTTACGCTTTATCACCTTCATCGGTGTGATTGCGGCATTAGTACAAATCCTAGAAATGGTTTTGGACAAATTTTTCCCCGCACTTTATAACGCATTAGGGATCTTCTTACCGTTAATCACCGTAAACTGTGCGATTTTCGGTGGGGTATCTTTTATGGTGCAACGTGAATACAACCTTGCTGAATCTGTGGTTTATGGTATCGGTGCAGGAACAGGTTGGATGCTTGCTATCGTGGCACTTGCCGGTTTAACTGAAAAAATGAAATATGCTGATATTCCAGCAGGCTTGCGTGGTTTAGGGATCACCTTTATCACCGTAGGTCTAATGGCGCTTGGCTTTATGTCATTTTCAGGTATTCAGTTATAAGAAGGGGATACTAAATGGAAATTATTTTAGGTATTGCAATGTTCACTGTGGTGGTTTTAGCGTTAGCAGCAATTATCTTGTTTGCTAAATCTAAACTCGTAAACTCAGGGGACATTACTATTGAAATCAATCACGATCCAAGCAAAGCCATTCACTTGCCAGCAGGTGGAAAATTATTAGGCGCATTAGCAAGTAAAGGGATTTTCGTATCTTCAGCTTGTGGGGGCGGCGGCTCTTGTGGTCAATGTGTGGTGAAAGTAACTGAGGGTGGTGGTGATATTCTACCAACTGAACTTTCTCACATTTCAAAACGTGAAGCGAAAGAAGGTTATCGTCTAGCTTGTCAGGTAAATGTTAAAACCAATATGCAAATTGAATTACCTGAAGAAGTGTTCGGCGTGAAAAAATGGGAATGTACCGTTATTTCTAACGACAACAAAGCAACCTTCATCAAAGAGCTTAAATTACAAATTCCTGAAGGGGAAGAAGTTCCATTCCGTGCGGGTGGTTATATCCAAATTGAAGCGGATCCTCATACGGTTTATTACAAAGACTTCGATATTCCAAAAGAATATCACGAAGATTGGGATAAATTTGATTTATGGCGTTATGTGTCAAAAGTGGACGAGCCAATTGTGCGTGCTTACTCAATGGCTTCATACCCAGAAGAGAAAGGCATCATTATGCTAAACGTGCGTATTGCTACACCACCACCACGTATGCCTGATGCTCCACCAGGACAAATGTCTTCTTATATTTGGTCATTAAAACCGGGTGATAAAGTGACAATTTCTGGTCCATTCGGTGAATTCTTCGCGAAAGATACTGATGCAGAAATGGTATTTATCGGTGGGGGGGCAGGTATGGCACCAATGCGTTCACATATCTTCGACCAATTAAAACGTTTGAAATCAAAACGTAAAATGTCATTCTGGTATGGGGCGCGTTCAAAACGTGAAATGTTCTATGTAGAAGATTTCGATACCCTACAAGCAGAGAACGACAACTTCAAATGGCACGTGGCACTTTCTGATCCATTGCCAGAAGATAATTGGGACGGCTACACAGGCTTTATCCACAACGTGCTTTATGAAAACTATCTGAAAAATCACGAAGCACCAGAAGACTGTGAATACTATATGTGTGGGCCTCCAGTGATGAACGCAGCAGTAATCAAAATGCTCAAAGACTTAGGTGTTGAAGACGAAAACATCTTATTAGATGACTTTGGCGGTTGATAACGCTGTTAAATAAAGAAAAAGAGCGGTCAGATTTCTGACCGCTTTAGCCATTTTTAGCCACAGAAAAATTAGCGATAGATTTATGTTAAGAAAAGTCAAAACGGTTTACGGCTGGACCATCGCCTTACTCTTGGTGAGTAGCCTAACCGCCTGCCAAAAAGATCCCGAAATTGTTACCTTAAGCGGTAAAACAATGGGAACTACTTACCACATTAAATACATCACCGCAGAAGCAACCCAATCGGCAGCGGATACCCACGAAGGGGTGGAAAAAATCTTAAAAGACGTGAATGAAAAAATGTCCACCTATATTCCCACCTCTGAATTAAGTCGTTTTAACCAAAACCGCGCGGTGAATACCCCGATTGAAATTTCTGCGGATCTGGCCAAAGTGATAGGTGAAGCCATTCGCTTAAATAAGGTTACACAAGGCGCATTAGATGTTACCGTAGGCCCATTGGTGAACCTATGGGGATTCGGCCCAGAAAAACGCGTGGAAAAAGCCCCAACCCAGCAACAGCTTGATGAACGCCGTGCGTGGGTAGGCATTGAAAAATTAACACTGAGCGAAAGTGCGGGCAAATTTTACTTAGAAAAAGCCGTACCAGAACTTTATGTAGATTTATCTTCTATTGCCAAAGGCTTTGGGGTTGATCAAGTGGCAGACTATCTTGAAAGTTTGCACATTGGCAACTATATGGTGGAAATTGGCGGCGAAATCCGTGCCAAAGGCAACAACAGCGAAAACAAGCCGTGGCAAATTGCCATTGAAAAACCCACTACAGACGGTTCAAGAAGCGTGGAACAAGTAGTCGGCTTACATAATTTGGCGATGGCTACTTCTGGCGATTACCGCATTTATTTTGAAGAAAACGGCGTGCGTTATTCCCACGAAATTAATCCGCAAACAGGTCGTCCAATTCAGCATCATTTGGCATCAATCACCGTGCTTGATCCCTCATCAATGACGGCAGACGGCTTATCCACAGGCTTGTTTGTACTCGGTGAAGATGAAGCGCTCAAAGTGGCGGAGCAGCAAAAATTAGCGGTATATTTAATCATCAAAACAGAAAGTGGTTTTGAGGTAAAAATGTCTTCCGCGTTTAAACAATTAATCAATCCATAAAGGTGAAAAAATGGAACTGTTTTTTATTACTTTCGGCTTTTTCCTTGCGGTGATTTTAGCGATGTCCATCGGCTATATCATCAAACGCAAATCCATTGCTGGCAGCTGCGGGGGGATTTCTTCCCTTGGCTTGAAGAAAGTATGCGATTGTGATGAGCCTTGCGATAACCTAAAAGCCAAAGTGGAAAAAGGCGAAGTGGACGCATCAGAATTAGATCGCTTCAACAAAAGCGAAACGAATTTCTACGAAGTAAAATAATTTCCGAATAACTAAAGTGCGGTCAAAAATTTGAAAAAATTATGATGAAATCAAAAACTTATGAACAATATTTCCCTGCATTAAGTGAAAGCCAACGTGCAGAAAACAGCAAAATTAAAGTGATTTGTGGAATGTCTGGCGGCGTGGATTCTTCCGTTTCCGCTTTTATTCTTCAACAACAAGGCTACCAAGTGGAAGGCTTGTTTATGAAAAACTGGGAAGAAGACGATGACACCGATTACTGCACCGCTGCCGCAGATTTGGCGGACGCGCAAGCGGTATGCGACAAGCTCGGCATCAAATTACACAAAATCAATTTTGCCGCAGAATATTGGGATAACGTTTTTGAACATTTTTTAGCAGAATACAAAGCTGGCCGCACGCCAAACCCTGATATTCTGTGTAACAAAGAAATCAAGTTTAAAGCCTTTTTGGAATATGCCGCCGAAGATCTGGGCGCGGATTATATCGCCACAGGGCATTATGTGCGCCGCCGAGATCACAATGGCAAAGTGCAATTATTGCGTGGTTTAGATCCTAACAAAGACCAAAGCTATTTCCTTTACACCTTAAGCGAAAGCCAAGTGGCACAAAGTCTGTTTCCTGTGGGCGATATTGAAAAACCTGTGGTGCGTGCCATTGCAGAAGATTTAGGCTTGGTTACCGCGAAGAAAAAAGATTCCACCGGCATTTGTTTTATCGGCGAACGTAAATTCAAAGATTTCTTGGCACGTTATTTGCCTGCTCAACCAGGGGACATCAAAACCACTGAGGGCGAAGTCATCGGTCGTCATCAAGGCTTAATGTACCACACCCTCGGGCAACGCAAAGGCCTAGGCATTGGTGGCGTGAAAGGCAAAGCGGAAAATGCGTGGTATGTAGTGGAAAAAGATCTTACTAACAATGTGTTAGTGGTTGCTCAGGGCTTGGATAATTCCGCCTTGCTCTCCAGCGGATTAATCGCACAACAGCTGCACTGGGTAGATCGCCAACCCATTCGCGAACCGCTTCGTTGTACGGTGAAAACCCGTTATCGCCAAACGGATATTCCTTGCCAAATTATTCCCCTTAATGATGACAGCATCGAAGTGCGTTTTGATGAACCGCAAATTGCAGTAACCCCAGGGCAATCTGCCGTGTTCTACCAAGGGGAAATTTGCCTTGGCGGCGGCATTATTGAACAATCAATCAAATAAAAACTTCGCGAAATTCCACCGCACTTTATCCTGCCAAGGTGTATGAATAAAGTGCGGGGCAAATTTCTCAATTTTCTGGCTTAATGAAGAAACGGCTATGTGGCACAGAATTTACACTTGCATAATGTATCTCGTTCAACCGCTGATTTGGCTATTTATTTTTTTGCGTAGCCTAAAAGCGCCAGCTTATCGTCAGCGGATTTTGGAGCGTTATGGCATTTATCGCGCCACACAAACCCCACCAAAACCGAATGGCGTGTTAATCCACGCGGCGTCCGTTGGGGAAGTGATTGCTGCCACCCCTTTGGTGAAAGCGATTCAACGCTGTTACCCTGAATTATCCATTACGCTTACCACCGTTACGCCAACAGGCTCTGAGCGCGTCAAAGCCGCTTTTGGTGATCAAGTCAGCCATTTTTATTTGCCTTACGATTTACCTGGGGCGATTAAACGCTTTGTTCGTTTCATTCAACCGAAAGTCTGCATTGTGATCGAAACCGAGATTTGGCCAAATTTAATTTATCAGCTACACAAACAGCACATTCCGTTTATTATCGCCAACGCCCGTTTATCTGCCCGATCAGCAAAACGTTATGGCTGGCTGGAAAGCTATATCCAAGCCATTTTAAGCAAAATCAGCCTGATCGCACCGCAGGATAACATCAGCGGACAGCGTTATCTTAAACTAGGCTACGATCCAGAAAAGCTCAAGCTCACAGGCAATATTAAATATGATTTAGTGCTAAGTGAGAGCTTACTCACTGAAGCAGAAAAGCTCAAAGCCCAATGGAAACAACAACGCCCTGTATGGATTGCCGCCAGCACGCACGAAGGTGAAGAAAGCCTGATTTTAGAAAGCCACCGTTTATTATTACAAGCCTTTCCCGATTTATTGCTGATTCTCGTGCCACGCCACCCAGAACGTTTTAACGAAGTGGCGGAGCAGATTGAAAAACAGCATTTCACCTTTGTGCGCCGCAGCGAAAATCGTGCGCCACAAGCTGATACCCAAGTGGTGCTAGGTGATACAATGGGAGAGCTAATGTTAATGTACGCTTTGGCAGATGTCGCCTTTGTTGGGGGCAGTTTAGTGAAACGAGGCGGACATAATCCCCTTGAACCGCTCGCTTTTCAAATTCCTGTGGTAAGTGGTAAATATACCTTCAATTTCCCCGAAGTTTATCGAAATTTAATGGAAGTTCAGGGTTTTGTTGAAGTAAACAATAATGTTGCCGCCATCGCAAGAGCGGTAGAAATTTTGCTTAATTCGCCAGATTTGCGTGAACGTACAGGGAAAGCGGGCTATGGCGTATTATTAGAAAATCGCGGTGCTTTACAACGCTTGCTTGATTTACTTCAACCTTATTTGAAAGCCCCGTAAACACAGAATTTTGCCTGAATGCCATAGCAGAACTTAAAGGAGAAAAAATGACAACCGTAATTTACCCTGGCACCTTTGACCCCATCACCAACGGGCATTTAGATATTATCGAACGAAGTGCGGTGCTTTTTTCCAACGTTTTTGTTGCCATTGCCGCCAGCCCGAGCAAAAAGCCCCTGTTCGATTTAGACACCAGAGTGAAAATTGCACAGCAAGCGGTGGCTCACTTGCCTAATGTGGAAGTCTTTGGCTTTGCTGATTTATTGGCTAAGGTGGTGAAAGAAAAACAAATCCACGCCATTATTCGCGGCGTGCGAACCACCACGGATTTTGAATACGAACTGCAACTCGCCAGCCTAAACCGCTTATTAACCAAAAATGAAAATGGGCAGGGCGTGGAAAGTTTATTTTTCCCACCTAGCGAAAAATGGACCTTTGTTTCTTCCACCATCGTGCGAGAAATTCATCTACACGGTGGCGATGTGAGTGAACTTGTGCCGCAAGCCGTGTTGCAAGCAATGAAAGATCCTATTGAAAAATAACAGGGTATAAAAATGGGGCGAACTTTCGCCCCAAGTTTTACCTATTATTTTCCCCATACACCTTACAGCAAACTCACTTTAAAGGTGCAATCCCATTGGGTTTCGTTCAAACGATAAGCCTCCTTGAGCGCAGGCCCACAAGAATTTGAACTAATGCCACTCATTTTATAATCCACACACAGCACGCAGTAAGGGCTTTCTTGTAAATCATAATGATGTTTTTTGCTTGCCAATTCTTCTTGGCTATAAGGGGAAAGGTTAAAGCTGAAGGGGTGCTGGGCGGTGATGTACAAACCACCTTCGGCACCGGTTAATTTAATAAAAGAGCAATGGTAATGGCTGCCATTTTCCTGCGGTTTTAAATAATCAACGTGATTTTGCCGTGGGGTTGTTTGATAAAGCCCAAGCTGAGTGGCGTGGTGTTTATCAATATAGCTTTCGCCCTTGCCATAGGCAAAATAACGGGCTTGCCATTGTTGTTTGGCTAAGTAGAAACGTAGCCCAAAGCGTGGCAAAAAAGGCAAGTGCGGTGCTTTTTTGGCGTGAATTTTGATCTCAAAATAGGCGTGATCAAACAAATGATATTCCACATTAAGATCTAGAATTTTGCTTTGCGAAACCGCTAGCAAAGCGCAGTGAGCTTGTACGACAACACGATCTTTCCGTTGTCCCACTTGCATTGTGTAGGCACGGCTATAAGCCTGATGATAGCCTGCTGCAAACCAATGTGCTTTGATTAAGCTATCGTTATCCAATGGTGCACGCCAAATATTAAAATCCAGCGGACGCTGAATAATCGGACGTTGTGCAGAAAGCAGTTGAGAGAGAATGCCTTTTTGTTTATCAAAAACATATTTCGTGTTGCCAAAGGTAATGTGGATTTCCCGTGAGCTGTGTTGAATATGGGCTTGCTCTGGCAGACGTGGGGGGTAAAAACTAGGCAACCGTTTGTCGCCAAATAAACAAAGCTGATCCACGCCGAGCAAATGATTTTTTTCCACTAAAGGCGTGGCGTGTTTGGTGCGATATTCTAAATTCAACAGCCATAAACTGCCATTATTTGGTGGCAAGGTGAAAGGTAAAAGTGCGGTGTGTTTTGGTAGGATTTTTGGCGTGGCAATTTGTCCTTGTTGCACGAGAACCGTATTTTCTAATAGTTGATAGTGAATGCTCACGGCATCTTCTGCGTGGGTAAAATCAAGATAATTGGTTAGTTCAATCTGCCCATTGTGGTATTTGGCGCGTAAAGGACGTTGTACGTTTTTGAGCTCAAGCAAATTGCTTTGAATACGGCGATCCGCTCGCACTAAACCGTCTGCACAGAAATTGCTATCGTTAGGGAAATCGCCAAAATCGCCGCCGTAGCCCATTTTTTTAGATTGTGGCAAATAAGGGTTGTGATCGCACCATTCCCATACAAAACCACCGCAAGCACCTGCGTGCTGTTCCATCGCTTGGAAATAATCTTCCGCATCGCCGCAAGAGTTGCCCATTGCGTGCAGATATTCACAGAGTAAATAAGGTTTCGTGTTACGCTCAGTGGCGAAATAGGCTTCTATATCTTCTGTGCTGCGATACATTTCGCTGTGTAAATCTAAGTGCGTGGTATCATTTTGGTGATCGGAATGTTGGAAAATTGTATTTTCATAATGCACTAAACGAGCGGGATCAAAAGCCTTCACCCAGCGAGCAGCAAGCTCGAAATTTTCGCCGTAGCCACTTTCATTGCCAAGCGACCAAATCAGCACACTAGGGCGATTTTTATCTCGCTGCACATTGGCTTGTACACGATCTAAAATCGCTTGTGTGAAATCTGGGCTTCGTGCCATATAACAATAATTATCAATAACTTGCTGGCGAATGGCAGCCTGATCAGACACCGTTTCTACGCCAAGTAAAATGCTTTTTTCGGGGCTTGGCACATAGACGGCATTGGTGCCGTGGCTTTCAATATCTGCCTCGGCGATCAAATAAAAACCGTAGCGATCGCACAATTCAGCAAACCACGGGAGGTTAGGATAATGAGCGGTACGAATGGCGCTGAAATTGTGTTGCTTCATTAGGCGTAAATCTGCCATTGCCTGCTTTTCACTGATCGTGTAGCCGCTTTGTGGATCGCTGTCGTGGCGGTTTACCCCTTTAAATTTTATGGGCTGCTGGTTGAGCAATAAAACGCCATTTTTTACTTCAATCTGGCGAAAGCCAATTTTTTGGCAAATCACTTCTTCGCCATAGCAAATCAATAAATCGTAACACTGCGGCGTTTCGGCATTCCATAATTGAATGTTTTCTACGCAGAATTGGTTCTGTTCGGTATGGAAAAGTTTTTTCCTTGTGGATCAAAAAGATGATAGGTGATTGTTGGGGCATTTTCAGGCTGGCGGAAAAAATATCCAAATTTACCACCGCACTTTTTAAATCCTCAGAAAGGGTGGTTTTGATGAAAAAATCTTGCAGATAATTTTGCTCACGTTCCAATATATACACATCTCGGAAAATGCCAGACATTCGGAATTTATCTTGATCTTCTAAATAACTGCCATCACACCACTTTAATACTAAGGCGGTAAGATGATTTTCCCCTTGCTGTAAATAATCGGTGAGATCAAATTCTGCGGTGCAGTGGCTGACTTGGCTATACCCTATAAATTGTTGATTCACATAAAGAAAAAGGCAGCTGTCCACCCCTTCAAAATTAATCAAGTAGCGTTTGTTGGCGTTGGGTTGAAAATCAAAAGTGCGGTGATAAAGTCCGCAAGGATTTTCCTGTGGAACATAAGGCGGATCAAAAGGAAAAGGATAATTCACATTGGTGTATTGATGTTGATCGTAGCCTTGAGTTTGCCAAGTGGAGGGCACGGGAATGTGCTGTTGAAAGTTGAAATGGAGGAAGTCTTCCGGCAAATCTCAATAACTCTTAAAATAATGAAAATCCCAATTTCCATTGAGATCAGTGAAATAGGGAGAAAATTCTCGCGAATTTTGCACCGCACTTTGCATATTAGGGTGTGGAATAAAATAAGCGTGATGAGGCGTGGTGTTTAGGTGTAGCACCTTTGGATCTTGAAAATAATTAGGTAAAAACATAAGACAGCCTAAATAAGTTGTGATGCAAAAAATATACGCCAATTCTTAGCGAAAGTGTGGACGAAAGAGAATATTTGTGAGAGCGATCACGGAATAAAATTAATGCTTTAAAATCAATCTATTACAAGTGGATAAAATCAGAAAAGCAGGGAAAGATCGGCGTAAGCCTACAATAAAAAGGGTTTTTTTGCTATATTAAGCCACTTTGATTTTCCATATCGTATTCGTTTACTCCTAAAGGAGTAGGATACAAAAGAAATAAAAAGAGGAGTATATGGTTTTTGATACTTATGAAACATTGGCGTTAGCCTGTTTAGTTTTATTATTGGGGTATTTTTTAGTAAAGCGTGTTCGTTTATTAAATCACTATAATATTCCTGAGCCTGTGGTGGGCGGTTTTGTTGTCGCAATCATTTTGACGGTGGTTCATCAGTTTTGGGGATTAAGTTTCAGCTTTGATACGGATTTACAACGTACAATGATGCTGACATTCTTTACCTCTATCGGCTTGAGTGCAAATTTTTCTCGTTTAATTAAAGGCGGAATGCCATTGGTGATTTTCCTTTTTGTTGCAGCTGGATTGATTGCGTTACAAAACACCGTGGGCATTTTCAGTGCTATGGCATTAGGGTTAGATCCCGCTTATGGATTGTTAGCAAGTTCTGTTACCCTAACAGGGGGGCACGGCACAGGCGCGGCTTGGGCTGATGCGTTGGCGGCACGTTTTGGTATTCAAAGTGCCACAGAATTAGCGATGGCTTGCGCCACCTTTGGCTTGATTTTTGGTGGTGTCATCGGTGGGCCTGTGGCGAGCTTTTTGCTGAAACGCTTACATCGTAAAGAAATTCCAGAAGATGAAAATTTAGATGATGTGGAAGAAGCTTTTGAAAAACCGGTGTATCGCCGTAAAGTAAATACTCGCTCAATTATTGAAACAATCACAATGTTGTCTATTTGTTTATTCATTGGGCAGCAGTTAGATTTATTGGCGAAAGGCACGGCATTCCAGCTCCCTACCTTCGTGTGGTGCTTGTTTACAGGGGTGATTGTGCGCAATTCTTTATCCCATATCTTTAAATTTAAAGTGGCGGAAGAAGCCATTGATATTTTGGGTAGTGTCGGGCTTTCCATTTTCTTGGCGATCGCCTTGATGTCGCTAAAATTGTGGGAATTAGTCGGCTTAGCCTTGCCAATTTTGGTGATTTTGCTCATTCAAGTGGCTGTGATGGCGTTATATGCGATTTTTGTTACTTTCCGTGTGATGGGGAAAGACTATGATGCCGTGGTGTTAAGTGCGGGTCATTGCGGCTTTGGTTTAGGGGCAACGCCAACAGCTGTTGCGAATATGCAAGCCGTAACTTCGCACTATGGGCCTTCCCATAAAGCCTTCTTGATTGTGCCAATGGTTGGTGCATTCTTCATTGATATTCTTAATGCGAGTTTGTTGAAACTCTTCGTGGAAGTAGTGGCGATATTCCATTAAGAAAGGAAAATTAGGTATAAATAAAAAATCGTTGTTGATGAAACTTAACAACGATTTTTTTTATCACTATCTTTTCAATTTAACCTTTTCCACCGCGTGATTTGCGCCCTTGGTTAAAATTAAATTGGCGCGCTCACGGGTCGGTAGAATATTTTCTCGCAGGTTTTTGCCGTTGATGTCTTCCCAAATTTTGCTCGCTGTGACAACGGCTTCTTGCTCGGAAAGGCTAGCATAGTGCTTAAAGTAAGAATCAGGATTACTAAAGGCACTTTGGCGAAATTTAAGAAAACGGCGAATATACCATTCTTTTAATAGGCTTTCTTCCGCATCAACATAAATAGAAAAATCGACAAAATCAGAAACAAAGACTTGATTTGTATTGCTATTTCCGCGTTGTAGCACATTCAATCCTTCTAAAATAAGAATGTCGGGCTGATCAACATAATCAAACTGGTCAGGCACAATGTCGTAAGTTAAATGAGAATAAATGGGGGCGCTCACATTGCGTTTGCCCGATTTTATATCAGCCAAGAAATGGATCAGGCGTTGTGTATCATAAGAAACAGGAAAACCTTTCTTTTGTAACAGATTGTCTTTTTTGAGTTTTTCTAAAGGATATAAAAAACCATCGGTAGTGATGAGATCCACTTTACGCGCTTGTGGCCAGTTTGATAAGAGTGATTGCAAAATCCGCGCGGAAGTACTTTTCCCCACCGCAACACTGCCTGCAATGCTGATAATATAAGGGGTTTTTTGTTTATTACCACCAAGAAAACGTGTTAAAACGGTCTGACGGCGCAGATTTTCTTCAATATAGTAGTTAATTAAACGCGCCAACGGCAGATAAATAGTGCTAACTTCATCTAATGACAGATCTTCGTTAATCCCTAGCAAAGGCTTGAGATCTTGCTCGGTGAGTTTTAATGGAACAGATTTGCGTAATTCTGCCCATTGCTGGCGATCAAAAGAAAGAAAGGGCGTTAATTGCTCATTTAATAAAGTTGAATTAGAAAATGCCACAATGTTATCTTCATATTTATAGAATGATGAATAGAAATATACCCTATAAATTTGCTTATGATTAGTGAAATTTAGAATAAATTGGCACTTTTTTTATAAATTTTGTGCATTTTGACTGATAAATAGCCGAACAATAAAAAAAATCTATTTTTTTTCAAAAAAACGCTTGTCAGTGATAAAAATTTCCCTATAATACGCCTCACTTGCTTACGACGCCGACTTAGCTCAGTAGGTAGAGCAACTGACTTGTAATCAGTAGGTCACCAGTTCGATTCCGGTAGTCGGCACCATAACCAATCGTAGTCAAGTTCATTCATTTAGTGCGGAGGGATTCCCGAGCGGCCAAAGGGAGCAGACTGTAAATCTGCCGGCTCAGCCTTCGAAGGTTCGAATCCTTCTCCCTCCACCATTTTTTAGATGAATTCTGATGGGACAGATGAATTTAGGACTGCGGGCATCGTATAATGGCTATTACCTCAGCCTTCCAAGCTGATGATGCGGGTTCGATTCCCGCTGCCCGCTCCAAAGCGCTGATATAGCTCAGTTGGTAGAGCGCACCCTTGGTAAGGGTGAGGTCGGCGGTTCAAATCCGCCTATCAGCACCAGCCTTAACTTCACCTTTCTCTTATTAATAGTTTAAACTTAATTCAATTGGTTAATGTGGTATTTTGAACCATCGATAACCGTGTTTATCTAGAGGGACTCTTAATGTCTAAAGAAAAATTTGAACGTACAAAACCGCACGTAAACGTGGGTACAATCGGCCACGTTGACCATGGTAAAACAACTTTAACAGCAGCAATCACCACAGTATTAGCAAAACACTACGGTGGTGCAGCGCGTGCATTTGACCAAATCGATAACGCGCCAGAAGAAAAAGCGCGTGGTATCACCATCAACACTTCACACGTTGAATATGATACTCCAACTCGTCACTACGCACACGTTGACTGCCCGGGACACGCGGACTATGTTAAAAACATGATT
>NZ_PQVJ01000054.1 GCF_002921135.1 Avibacterium gallinarum
TAAAAACTAAGAAAGGGCATCGAAAGATGCCCTTTTGTTTTGCTTGGATTTTGTAATGAAAAATCTGGAAAAAATGACCGCACTTTTGTTATAAAAGAATAAATAAAGTGCGGTATAAATTTTAGGAGTTTTTTCTTTGCGCAGATTTATGTCCCTATTGTATGAAATCACGAAAATTTCTCTCATTTTTAATAGGCAACAAAATAAGAAAATGCTACAATTCCCCGTTCAAAACAGCATCCCGATTTTAATTGAATAATGGATACAATTATGGCGTCAAATATTGATAAAAAGAAACACGCTGAACAAGCGGAACATCTTCAAAAATCGAAAGGACTAAATACCTTTTTATGGCTACTCGGCATTGTCATTATTGCCGTTGCAGCAGTGGGAAATATTTATTTTGCAGATCAATTTTCTACTCCAATCCGCGTGGTTGCGGTAGTGATCTTATTACTTGTTGCTTTGGGAATTTTAGCAATTACTAACCAAGGAACAAAAGCACGAGCCTTTTTAAAAGACTCTAGAACAGAATTAAGAAAAATTGTATGGCCAACACGTTCTGAGGCGATGCAAACAACCTTGATTGTAATGGCTGTTACGATGATTGTTTCCCTAATTTTATGGGGGCTTGATTCTATTATTGTTTCTGTAATTAATTTCTTAACAAATTTGAGGTTCTAAGATGACAGAGAATACTCCAAAAAAACGCTGGTATGTGTTACAAGCATTTTCTGGCTTTGAAGGCCGTGTAGCAGCAACATTACGCGAATATATTAAATTGCACCAAATGGAAGAGCAATTTGGTGAAGTGCTTGTGCCGACAGAAGAAGTGGTTGAGAATGTTGGTGGTAAACGCCGTAAAAGCGAACGTAAATATTTTCCGGGCTATGTATTAGTGCAAATGGAAATGAATGATTACACTTGGCAGCTTGTGCGCAGTGTGCCACGCGTAATGGGCTTTATCGGCGGTACGCCAGATAAGCCTGCTCCGATCAGCAATCGCGAAGCTGATATTATCTTAAATCGCCTTGAGCAAAATTCTGATAAACCGAAACCAAGAACCGTATTCCAACCGGGTGAAGATGTACGTGTTAAAGAAGGTCCATTTGCTGACTTTAACGGAACAGTGGAAGAGGTCGATTACGATAAAGGTCGCCTAAAAGTTTCTGTTTCAATCTTTGGGCGTGCAACACCTGTTGAGTTAGAGTTTGGACAAGTAGAGAAAAATAATTAATAGCAAAAGTGAATTATAGATGGCAAGGTAATACTTGCCATTTTTTAGCCTAATTAAACAGCAATTTTTACTTGGCAACATTCACAAGAATTTGTATAATTCGCAACCTTACGAGCAAACCTTGCTCGTATTTTTATGTAATCGCACTGTTAGGTAATTTTACTATAAGGTGCTTTCAATCACGGGGAGCTGAAAAGCGTTATCACCCATAACGAGGAAATTAAAATGGCAAAGAAAGTTCAAGCCTATATTAAGTTGCAAGTTGCAGCGGGTATGGCTAACCCTTCACCACCAGTTGGTCCTGCATTAGGTCAACAAGGTGTGAACATTATGGAATTCTGTAAAGCATTCAATGCACGTACTGAGAGCTTAGAAAAAGGTTTACCGATTCCAGTAGTGATCACTGTATATGCAGACCGTTCATTCACTTTTGTTACTAAAACTCCACCAGCAGCGGTATTATTGAAAAAAGCAGCTGGCATTAAATCTGGTTCTGGTAAACCGAACAAAGATAAAGTAGGTAAAGTAACTCAAGCACAAATCCGTGAAATCGCAGAAACCAAAGCAGCGGATATGACTGGTGCAACAATCGAAACTAAGATGAAATCTATTGAAGGTACTGCACGTTCAATGGGTTTGGTAGTGGAGGACTAATCAATGGCTAAACTAACCAAACGTATGAAAGCAATCAAAGCGGGTGTTGATTCAACCAAAGCTTATGAAATCAATGATGCGATCGCAGTATTAAAACAATTTACTAGCTCTAAATTCGTAGAAAGCGTTGATGTGGCAGTAAATTTAGGTATTGATGCACGTAAATCTGACCAAAACGTTCGTGGTGCGACTGTATTACCAAACGGTACAGGTCGTAACGTTCGCGTTGCTGTGTTCACTCAAGGTGCTAACGCAGAAGCTGCGAAAGAAGCAGGCGCAGATTTAGTGGGTATGGAAGATTTAGCTGAGCAAATCAAGAAAGGCGAAATGGACTTCGATGTTGTTATCGCTTCTCCTGATGCAATGCGTGTTGTAGGTCAGTTAGGTCAAATCTTAGGGCCACGTGGCTTAATGCCAAACCCGAAAGTGGGTACTGTAACTCCAAATGTTGCTGAAGCAGTGAAAAATGCAAAATCTGGTCAGGTTCGTTACCGCAATGATAAAAGCGGTATCATTCACACCACAATCGGTAAAGCAGATTTCACCCCTGAGCAATTAAAAGAAAACTTACAAGCATTACTAGCCGCCTTAACAAAAGCAAAACCAGCTTCTGCAAAAGGTGTATTCATTAAGAAAGTAAGTCTTTCTACCACTCAAGGTGCAGGCGTTGCAGTAGATCAAAGCAGCCTATAATTTGAGTTTTGAAAACGGCTTGTCAAATGGAATAAGCCGTTTTTTATGATTGGCATTTAGATATAAAAATTAATGGTTAGAACTTTTTGTTTACATTGATTATAAATATATCTATAATGCCCGACCTAAATCTGCTTAGGCAGATTTTTGATGGTGCTTACTATCAAGCCCCGTCCAAGACCGTAGGCGAAATGATGCGAATCATTTCTTAATTTTAACGCCTGCGTAGATGGTGGACAGACAGAATTTTCTGCTTCTGGACACCTTAGCCTCAAAAAAGAAATTGCCTTGCAGTAAAAGTGCGGTGGATTTTTTGAGATTTTTTAGAAGTTCCGCTTAGGCGGAGTGTATCAGGAGCTAACAGCCAATGGCATTAAATCTTCAAG
Source organism: Avibacterium gallinarum (assembly GCF_002921135.1). GTDB lineage: Bacteria > Pseudomonadota > Gammaproteobacteria > Enterobacterales > Pasteurellaceae > Avibacterium > Avibacterium gallinarum. The sequence goes on from NZ_PQVJ01000054.1 coordinate 2,971, forward strand.
ACAAACAAGCAATTGTTGCTGAAGTAAATGAAGCAGCCAAAGGTGCCCTATCAGCAGTTATCGCGGATTCTCGTGGTGTAACCGTTGATAAAATGACTGAATTACGTAAAGCAGCTCGTGAAGCTGGTGTTTCAATGCGTGTTGTGCGTAACACTTTATTACGCCGTGCAGTTGAAGGCACTGATTACGAGTGCTTAAAAGATGCGTTTGTAGGTCCAACACTTATCGCATTCTCTACTGAACACCCAGGTGCAGCAGCACGTTTGTTCAAAGATTTTGCAAAAGCAAATGATAAGTTTGAAATTAAAGGTGCAGCCTTTGAAGGTAAGATCCAAGATGTTGAATTCTTAGCAACATTACCGACTTACGAAGAAGCAATTGCACGTTTAATGGGTACAATGAAAGAAGCTGCGGCAGGCAAACTTGTTCGCACTCTTGCAGCATTACGCGACAAATTACAAGAAGCAGCTTAATCCAAGCGTTTCTTACCAGGTTTAACTTATTTACTTTAGGAATTGATTGTTATGTCATTAACTAACGAACAAATTATTGAAGCGATCGCTTCTAAATCAGTAACTGAAATCGTAGAATTAATCTCTGCGATGGAAGAAAAATTCGGTGTTTCAGCAGCAGCGGCTGCAGTAGCAGTAGCAGCTGGCGGTGACGCTGGTGCAGCAGAAGAAAAAACTGAATTCGATGTAGTTCTTGCAGCAGCAGGTGCTAACAAAGTAGCAGTTATCAAAGCAGTACGTGGTGCAACTGGCTTAGGCTTAAAAGAAGCTAAAGACTTAGTTGAATCTGCTCCAGCAACCTTAAAAGAAGGTGTAGCTAAAGCTGAAGCTGAAGCACTTAAGAAAGAATTAGAAGAAGCTGGCGCACAAGTAGAAATCAAATAATTTTGATTTTTCCGCGACCAATTCTGGTTCTAAAAAACCCCGATAGTGATATCGGGGTTTTTGTTTATATGATTTTTAGTTGCTTGACTTTTATTTATTTATTCTTATATAATATCCAGCCATTTTTAATTCACAAACCTTTTTGGATTAAAAATATACTGAATAATCACCGTTTTGTTGCGTGAATCAGGCTAGTTTTCTGGTAGTTTGATGGCAACCCGCTCATCAGAAGTAAGGTTCAGAGTGCGGTATCTGAAAACGGATTCATCATTGATATGATAAAAATGCGTGAAAAAATCACCGCACTTTTCTTTTATATCAACTCGGTCTCACTAAAATTTACTGAGGAAAACCAATGGGTTACTCCTATACTGAGAAAAAACGTATTCGTAAAGACTTCGGCAAACGTCCGCAAGTTTTAAATGTACCTTATTTATTAACTATTCAACTTGATTCTTTCGATAAATTTATCCAAAGAGATCCAGATGGTCAGCAAGGCTTAGAAGCGGCATTCCGTTCTGTATTTCCAATTGTCAGCAACAATGGCAATACGGAATTACAATATGTGAGCTATCGCTTAGGTGAGCCAGTATTTGACGTACGTGAATGTCAAATTCGCGGCACCACTTATGCTGCACCATTGCGTGTGAAATTACGTCTTGTTAGCTATGACAAAGATGCCGCGCCAGGCACAATTAAAGATATTAAAGAACAAGAAGTTTATATGGGTGAAATCCCATTAATGACAGATAACGGAACATTTGTGATTAATGGTACTGAGCGTGTAATCGTTTCGCAATTACACCGTAGCCCAGGCGTATTCTTTGATAGCGACAAAGGTAAAACGCACTCATCAGGAAAAGTGCTTTATAACGCACGTATTATTCCTTACCGTGGTTCTTGGTTAGATTTTGAGTTTGATCCAAAAGATAACTTATATGCGCGTATTGACCGCCGCCGTAAATTGCCGGCAACCATTATTTTGCGTGCATTAAACTATACAACAGAAGAAATTTTAGACTTATTCTTCGATAAAGTTGTTTTCCAAATTGAAGATAACAAATTATTAATGACCTTAGTGCCAGAAAGATTGCGTGGTGAAACGGCAACTTTCGATATTGTGGCAAATGGAAAAACTTATGTTGAAGTCGGTCGCCGTATTACTGCTCGTCATATCCGCGCCCTTGAAAAAGACAATGTGACTCAGGTTGAAGTGCCAACAGAATACATTGTGGGTAAAGTGGCAGCGAAAGATTATGTTGATCTTGAAACTGGCGAAGTGATTTGTCCTGCCAATGGTGAAATTACGCTAGAGATTTTAGCGAAACTTGCTCAAGCAGGTTACAAAACGATCGAAACCCTATTTACTAACGATTTAGACTACGGCCCATATATTTCAGATACTTTACGCGTAGATCCAACTACTGATCGCTTAAGTGCATTAGTTGAAATCTATCGTATGATGCGTCCAGGTGAGCCGCCAACAAAAGAAGCGGCAGAAGGTTTATTTGATAACCTGTTCTTCTCACCAGATCGCTATGATTTATCTGCGGTAGGTCGTATGAAATTCAACCGCTCTTTAGGCATTGAAGAAACCACTGGCAGCGGCATTTTAAGCAAAGAAGATATCGTTAATGTAATGCGTAAATTAATCGATATCCGTAACGGCCGTGGTGAAGTAGATGATATTGACCACTTAGGTAACCGCCGTATTCGTTCGGTAGGTGAAATGGCAGAAAACCAATTCCGTATTGGTTTAGTGCGTGTTGAGCGTGCGGTGAAAGAGCGTCTTTCTTTAGGCGATCTTGAAGCTGTAACTCCACAAGATTTAATCAATGCCAAACCAATTTCGGCAGCGGTGAAAGAATTCTTTGGTTCATCACAACTTTCTCAGTTTATGGATCAAAATAACCCGCTTTCAGAAGTAACTCATAAACGCCGTATTTCTGCCTTAGGGCCAGGTGGTTTAACCCGTGAACGTGCAGGCTTTGAGGTGCGAGATGTTCACGCAACTCACTATGGTCGTGTGTGTCCAATCGAAACCCCTGAAGGTCCAAACATCGGTTTGATTAACTCTTTAGCGGTGTATGCGCGTACTAACGATTATGGTTTCTTAGAAACACCATATCGCAAAGTGGTAAATGGCCAAGTTACTGAAGAAATTGAATATTTATCGGCCATTGAAGAAGGCAAATATATTATCGCGCAGGCGAACTCAAACTTAGATGATGAATTACGCTTTACCGATACTTTCGTAACCTGTCGTGGTGAGCACGGTGAGTCTGGTTTATATCGTCCAGAAGAAATTCACTATATGGACGTATCCACACAGCAAATTGTTTCTGTGGCAGCAGCGCTTATCCCGTTCCTTGAACACGATGATGCGAACCGTGCTTTGATGGGTGCGAACATGCAACGCCAAGCGGTACCAACCTTGCGTGCAGATAAACCATTAGTCGGTACAGGTATGGAAAAACCGGTGGCGTTAGACTCTGGTGTTGCGGTTGTAGCAAAACGTGGCGGAACAATCCAATATGTTGATGCTTCGCGTATCGTTGTAAAAGTAAACGAAGATGAAACGGTTGCAGGTGAAGCAGGTATTGATATTTACAACCTTGTGAAATATACCCGCTCTAACCAAAATACTTGTATTAACCAAATTCCTTGCGTGAAATTAGGTGAGCCAATTGAACGTGGTGAAATCCTTGCTGATGGTCCTTCAACGGATTTAGGTGAGCTTGCCCTTGGTCAAAATATGCGCGTGGCATTTATGCCTTGGAATGGTTATAACTTCGAAGACTCAATGTTAGTGTCTGAGCGTGTGGTGCAAGAAGATCGTTTCACCACTATTCACATTCAAGAGCTTTCTTGTGTGGCGCGTGATACCAAACTTGGTTCTGAAGAAATCACTGCAGATATTCCAAACGTAGGTGAAGCGGCATTAAGCAAACTTGATGAATCAGGGATTGTATATATCGGTGCGGAAGTAAAAGGCGGCGATATTCTTGTGGGTAAAGTAACACCAAAAGGTGAAACGCAATTAACCCCAGAAGAAAAATTATTACGCGCAATCTTTGGTGAAAAAGCGTCTGATGTAAAAGATTCTTCATTACGCGTACCAAACAGCGTATCAGGTACAGTTATTGACGTTCAAGTGTTCACCCGTGATGGCGTAGAAAAAGATAAACGTGCCTTAGAAATCGAAGAAATGCAGTTGAAACAAGCGAAAAAAGATCTTGTGGAAGAATTAGAGATCTTAGAAGCCGGCTTGTTTGCGCGTGTTCGCAACTTATTGATTTCAGGCGGAATTGATGCAGCGCAATTAGATCAACTAGAACGCACCAAATGGTTAGAACAAACCCTTTCAGACGAAGCGAAACAAAGCCAGTTAGAGCAATTAGCTGAGCAATATGAAGAACTTCGTAAAGACTTTGAGCATAAACTTGAAGTGAAACGCGGCAAAATTATCCAAGGTGATGATCTTGCACCAGGCGTATTGAAAGTGGTGAAAGTGTACCTTGCGGTGAAACGCCAAATCCAACCAGGGGATAAAATGGCGGGTCGTCACGGTAACAAAGGGGTTATCTCAAAAATCAACCCAGTTGAAGATATGCCGTATGACGAAAATGGTCAGCCAGTAGATATCGTATTGAACCCACTGGGCGTACCTTCGCGTATGAATATCGGTCAGATCCTTGAAACGCACTTAGGTTTAGCGGCGAAAGGAATTGGTGATCAAATCAATGCAATGATCAAGCAAAAACAAGATGTTGAGAAATTGCGTGGTTATATCCAAAAAGCCTATGACTTAGGTGGTGGTTCACAAAAAGTGGATCTTTCAACCTTTACCGATGAAGAAGTGATGCGTTTAGCGCAAAACTTACGCAAAGGTTTACCATTGGCAACGCCAGTATTTGATGGTGCGCACGAAGAAGAAATTAAAGGCTTATTAGAGCTAGGTGGGTTGCCAACTTCAGGTCAAATCACCTTATACGATGGTCGCACAGGTGAGAAATTTGAACGTCCAGTAACCGTAGGTTATATGTATATGCTCAAATTGAACCACTTAGTTGATGACAAAATGCACGCGCGTTCAACAGGTTCTTATAGTCTTGTTACGCAGCAACCATTGGGTGGTAAAGCACAGTTCGGTGGTCAGCGTTTCGGTGAGATGGAGGTTTGGGCGCTTGAAGCTTATGGTGCCGCTTACACCTTACAAGAAATGCTTACCGTTAAATCCGATGATGTGAACGGCCGTACGAAGATGTACAAAAACATCGTGAGCGGTAACCAACAAATGGATCCGGGTACACCAGAATCTTTCAACGTAATTATGAAAGAAATTCGTTCACTCGGTATCAACATCGACTTAGACGAAGAATAATCTGATAAGCGAAAGCTAAAGTACGCTCAAGTGCGGTGAAAAAATTCAAAATTTTACACCGCACTTGGATAAGTTTAACTCCGACAGGAGCAAAATCTGTGAAAGACTTAGTTAAGTTTTTAAAAGCACAATCTAAATCCAGCGAAGATTTTGATGTGATCAAAATTGGTTTAGCCTCACCGGATATGATCCGTTCTTGGTCATTTGGTGAAGTTAAGAAACCTGAAACCATCAACTACCGTACGTTTAAACCAGAGCGTGACGGGCTTTTCTGTGCGCGTATTTTCGGGCCAGTAAAAGACTACGAATGTTTATGCGGAAAATATAAACGCTTAAAACACCGTGGAGTAATTTGTGAAAAATGTGGCGTAGAAGTGACACAAGCAAAAGTTCGCCGTGAACGTATGGGTCATATTGAGCTTGCTTCACCTGTTGCTCATATCTGGTTCTTAAAATCTTTACCGTCCCGCATCGGCTTATTATTAGATATGCCATTGCGTGATATTGAACGTGTACTTTATTTTGAATCTTACATTGTTACTGAGCCGGGAATGACCGATCTTGAAAAAGGTCAATTATTAACGGAAGAACAATATATGGACGCAGAAGACCGTTGGGGCGATGAATTTGAAGCCAAAATGGGTGCAGAAGCGATCCAAGCGTTATTGCGTGATATGGATCTAGAAGTGGAATGTGAAACCTTGCGTGAAGAGTTGCAAGAAACCAATTCAGAAACCAAACGCAAAAAAATCACGAAACGCTTAAAATTATTAGAATCTTTCATTCAATCAGGCAATAAACCTGAATGGATGGTGATGACTGTATTGCCAGTCTTGCCACCAGATTTACGTCCATTAGTGCCACTTGATGGCGGACGTTTTGCTACTTCAGATTTGAACGATTTATATCGCCGAGTGATCAACCGTAATAACCGTTTAAAACGCTTATTAGACTTGATCGCGCCAGATATTATCGTGCGTAACGAAAAACGTATGTTACAAGAATCTGTTGATGCGTTATTGGATAATGGTCGCCGTGGCCGTGCAATTACTGGTTCTAACCGCCGTCCATTGAAATCACTTGCGGATATGATCAAAGGTAAACAAGGTCGTTTCCGTCAAAACTTATTGGGTAAACGTGTAGATTACTCAGGCCGTTCTGTAATCACCGTAGGGCCATACTTACATCTACATCAATGTGGTTTACCGAAAAAAATGGCGTTGGAATTATTCCGTCCATTTATTTATGCCAAATTAGAAAGCCGTGGCTTTGCAACTACAATCAAAGCCGCGAAGAAAATGGTTGAGCGTGAAGACGCAATCGTATGGGATATTTTGGCAGAAGTAATTCGTGAACACCCAATCCTATTGAACCGTGCGCCAACCTTGCACCGTTTGGGTATTCAAGCCTTTGAGCCGATCTTAATTGAAGGTAAAGCGATTCAATTACACCCATTAGTGTGTGCGGCGTTCAACGCGGACTTCGATGGTGACCAAATGGCGGTTCACGTGCCATTAACCCTTGAAGCACAGCTTGAAGCGCGTGCCTTGATGATGTCAACCAACAACATTCTTTCACCAGCAAATGGTGAGCCGATTATCGTACCATCACAGGACGTTGTATTAGGTCTTTACTATATGACTCGTGATAAAGTGAACGGTAAAGGCGAAGGAATGTTATTGCAAGATCCACGCGAAGCGGAGAAAGCTTATCGTACAGGTCAAGCGGAATTACATTCTCGTGTGAAAGTGCGTATCACAGAATATGTGAAAGATGCCTCTAACGAATTTGTACCGCAAACCAGCCTTGTGGACACCACAATTGGTCGTGCCATTTTATGGATGATCGCACCAAAAGGTATGCCATTTAGCTTGTTCAACCAAACCTTAGGCAAAAAAGCGATTTCAAAATTAATTAACGAAAGCTATCGCCGTTTAGGATTGAAAGCGAGTGTATTGTTTGCTGACCAAATTATGTACACCGGTTTTGCTTACGCTGCACGTTCTGGTTCATCAGTAGGTATTGATGATATGGTGATCCCAGCGAAGAAATACGAAATTATTTCAGCCGCTGAACAAGAAGTCGCAGAAATCCAAGAGCAATTCCAATCAGGTTTGGTAACAGCAGGTGAGCGTTATAACAAAGTAATCGATATTTGGGCAGCCGCGAATGAACGCGTAGCCAAAGCGATGATGGAAAACCTTTCTCAAGAAGAAGTGGTAAACCGTGAAGGCGAGCTAGAAAAACAAGCTTCATTTAACAGCATCTTTATGATGGCAGATTCTGGAGCGCGTGGTTCTGCCGCACAGATTCGTCAGCTTGCAGGTATGCGTGGTTTGATGGCGCGTCCAGACGGCTCAATTATCGAAACACCAATTACCGCAAACTTCCGTGAAGGCTTGAACGTACTTCAGTACTTTATTTCAACCCACGGTGCGCGTAAAGGTTTGGCGGATACGGCATTAAAAACAGCGAACTCTGGTTACTTAACCCGCCGTTTAGTAGATGTGGCACAAGATTTAGTGATCATCGAAGATGACTGTGGCACTTACGAAGGTATCGTAATGACCCCATTAATCGAAGGGGGAGATGTAAAAGAACCTCTGCGTGATCGTGTATTAGGTCGTGTGGCGGCAGAAGACATCTTAAAACCGGGTACAGATGAAGTTTTAATTCCGCGTAATACCTTATTAGATGAGAAACTTTGTGATCTGATTGATGAAAATTCCGTAGATAGCATCAAGGTGCGCTCTGTTGTAACCTGTGACACCAACTTTGGTGTGTGTGCGAAATGTTACGGACGCGATCTTGCACGCGGACACCTTATCAACCAAGGTGAAGCCGTGGGGGTTATCGCGGCACAATCAATCGGTGAGCCGGGTACACAGCTAACGATGCGTACGTTCCATATTGGTGGTGCGGCATCTGCGGCAGCGAAAGAATCAAGCATTCAAGTTAAGAATAACGGTACTTTACGTTTAGCCAACGTGAAATTCGTGACGAATAAAGAAGGCAAATTGGTCTTAACTTCGCGTAACACGGAATTAACCATTATTGACGCATTTGGTCGTACCAAAGAGCATTATAAAGTGCCTTATGGTGCAGTGTTAAACAAAGCAGATGGCGATGAAGTGAACGCAGGCGAAATCGTAGCGAACTGGGATCCACATACAATGCCAGTGGTTTCTGAAGTATCAGGTTTCGTGAAATTCGTAGATATTACTGACGGTGTAACTGTAACTCGTCAAACTGATGAATTAACTGGTTTATCTTCAATCGTAGTACAAGATGTGGGTGAACGTGCAACAGCAGGTAAGGATTTACGTCCAACCATCAAACTTGTTGATGCGCAAGGCAACGACATTCTTGTTGCAGGTTCAGATATACCAGCACAGTACACTTTACCGGGTAAAGCGATTGTAACTCTTGAAGATGGTGCGGAAGTTCACGTGGGGGATTCCCTTGCACGTATTCCACAAGAATCAGCGGGAACCAAAGATATTACCGGTGGTCTTCCACGCGTAGCGGATCTCTTTGAAGCGCGTAAACCGAAAGAGCCAGCAATCCTAGCGGAAATTTCAGGTATTGTTTCCTTCGGTAAAGAAACCAAAGGTAAACGCCGCTTACTCATCACACCAACTGAGGGTGAAGTGTACGAAGAAATGATTCCAAAATGGCGTCAGCTCAACGTATTTGAAGGCGAAATGGTAGAACGTGGGGATCTCATTTCTGATGGTGCAGAAACGCCACACGATATTCTACGCTTGCGCGGTGTACACGCAGTAACTGATTACATCGTAAACGAAGTGCAAGAAGTTTACCGCTTACAAGGGGTAAAAATTAACGATAAACATATCGAAGTTATCGTTCGCCAAATGTTGCGTAAAGCCATCATTACTAAGGCTTATGACTCTGAGTTCTTAGAGGGTGAGCAAGTGGAAGTGGCACGCGTGAAAATGGTTAACCAAAAACGTGAAGCAGAAGGTAAACCATTGGTTGAGTTTGAGCGTGAGTTATTGGGTATCACCAAAGCCTCATTAGCGACAGAATCCTTTATCTCAGCGGCCTCATTCCAAGAAACCACCCGCGTGCTTACAGAAGCCGCAGTGGCAGGTAAACGCGATGAATTGCGTGGCTTGAAAGAGAACGTTATCGTTGGTCGTTTGATTCCAGCAGGTACAGGTTTTGCGTATCACCAACAACGCCAGAAAAACCGTGCAGCAGGTATCATTGAACCTGAACAGCCAACCAAAGCATCAACTATCTCTGATGAAGAAATTGCGTCAGAATTTACCTTCACTGCAGACGATGCAACCGCAAGTCTTGCTGAAATGTTAAATATGGCAGAAGATGCAGAATAATCGCTAACAAGCAACCAAAAGCCCGAACATCGTGTCGGGCTTTTTTATTTGCACGAATAAATAAGTGCGGTGAAAAAATCACAAATTTTCTACCGCACTTAGCAAATAAACCAATTTTAATAATGGATAGAACAGAAGATATTGGCTGGTATTACCGAGTTTTGTATGTTTAACAAAGCACATAAAGAGCGGTGAAAAATTCATAAATTTTCCACCGCTCTTAAAAAATTATCTTAGCCAAACTTTTCCACTTAATTTCTATAAAATTGCTTTATTTTCAAAGCAATATCAAGCATAATCCGCCCTTTGATTTTATTAACAAACTAGGAAAACAAATGACAACTCAAACAACAGAAAAATTGGCAAACCCAGGCCCATTAGGGTTATGCGGTTTTGCTTTAACTACTTGGCTATTAAGTTTAATTAACGCAGGCATTTTTGATAAACAAGACGGCATTTCTATTGTGCTTGCAATGGCATTCGCATTTGGTGGAACGGCACAATTAATCGCAGGCATTATGGAATACCGCAAAGGCAACACCTTTGGTTTCACTGCCTTTATCAGCTACGGATCATTTTGGTGGTCTTGGGCATTGTTCGTACAATTTATGCCAACAGCCAGCCCTGCATTTTTAGGCTGCTATTTAGCCGCGTGGGGAACATTCACCTTAATGATGTTCATCGCCTCTTTCAGCAAACCCAAAGCATTGCGTGTAGTGTTCTTTTTCTTAGTATTAACGTTCTACGCACTAGCTATCGGTGATGGTTTTGGCTATCACGGTTTAGTACAAATCGGCGGCTGCCTAGGCCTAATCACTGCACTCAGCGCTTTCTACCTCGCCGCTGCAGAAATGATTAACGAAAATTTCGGTAGAGAGGTTTTACCGATTTAATATGTAAAAGTAGTGCGGAAACGCACTATTTTTTTGCGTAAATTTTTAATAGTTTTTCATTGATAAAGCGGTAAAATACCCCAAACCCTAATAAGGTTAAACTATTAATCCCCTTAAGCGATTAAACTAACAACCAAAACCAAAGTGCGGTGGAATTTTTATGAGTTTTTCAATGCGACCTGTTGAGCCAACAACACAAGGTGCTTGGCTTTTAACCCAAGGATCGAATATTTTTCTTATCGAGGGAAAATTGCCCGAAGGAAAGGCGGAAGATTTTCAATTAACGGGGCGTTTGGCGATGGAAATCGGGCGCTGGAATGGCACACCACTTTGGCTTGTTGCAGAGCGGGAAGAAGAGCAGAGAGCAGAGCAGGACGATGGTCGAGAATATACTTCATTGCGTAGCCAGCTTCATTTGCCAGAAGCACAATTTAATTTGCTCAATCGTGCCGTGGAGATTAATCATTTTCTGAAAACCCATCGCTTTTGTGGGAAGTGCGGTTCAAAAATGGCAATGACAAAAGAAGAATTGGCCGTACAGTGTGAAAATTCTGCCTGTGGATACCGCACTTATCCCGTGATTTGCCCTTCGATTATTGTGGCAGTTCGCCGTGGTAGGCAGATTTTGCTCGCCAATCATCAGCGTCATCAACAGGAAAAAATGTACACCACATTGGCGGGATTTGTAGAAGTGGGGGAAAGTTTTGAGCAAACAGTGCAACGCGAAGTGTTTGAAGAAACCGGGATTCAGGTAAAAAATATTCGCTATTTTGGCAGCCAGCCTTGGGCGTTCCCCAATTCTCAAATGGTGGGATTTTTAGCCGATTATGCTGCGGGGGAAATCCGCTTGCAAGAAGCAGAACTGCAAGATGCCCAATGGTTTGATTATGATAAACCCTTGCCAAATTTGCCGCCACAAGGCACTATTGCGTTGAAATTAATTAATGCCACACTGGCACTTTGTGCCGATGATGATAAAAGTGCGGTAGAAAAATAAAGGAATTTAAGATGTTTGAATTAAAAAATGATCGTTATTTGCGTGCGCTTTTGCGCGAGCCTGTGGATATGACCCCCGTTTGGATGATGCGTCAAGCAGGGCGTTATTTGCCAGAATACAAAGCCACGCGTGCGCAAGCAGGGGATTTTATGTCCCTTTGTCGTAATGCAGAGTTGGCTTGCGAAGTGACACTACAACCTTTACGCCGCTATGATTTAGATGCCGCCATTTTGTTTTCTGATATTCTCACCATTCCTGATGCAATGGGGCTAGGCTTGAGCTTTGGCGCAGGTGAAGGGCCTAAATTTGCGCGCCCTATCGAAAATAAAAGTGCGGTGGAAAATTTGCCAATTCCTGATCCGGAACAAGAATTGCAATATGTGATGAATGCGGTGCGCACCATTCGCCGTGAACTCAAAGGCGAAGTGCCGTTGATCGGTTTTTCTGGTAGCCCTTGGACGCTTGCCACCTATATGGTGGAAGGGGGCAGTAGCAAGGCTTTCACAAAAATCAAAAAAATGCTTTATACCGATCCACAAACCCTGCATTTGTTACTTGACAAATTAGCGGATTCCGTTGCCCTTTATCTCAATGCACAAATCAAAGCGGGTGCGCAATCGGTGATGATTTTTGATACTTGGGGCGGCGTGCTAGCTCATCGTGAATACCTTGAATTCTCGCTGCAATATATGCAAAAAATTGTGGAAAATCTCATTCGTCATAATGAAGGGCGTAAAGTACCAGTGACTCTCTTCACCAAAGGTGGCGGTTTATGGTTAGAACATATTGCCAATACTGGTTGTGATGCGGTTGGCTTAGATTGGACGGTGGATCTTGCAGACGCCAAAAAACGTATCGGGCATAAAGTGGCGCTACAAGGCAATATGGATCCTTCCGTGCTTTATGCTTCACCAGAGCGCATTGAACAAGAAGTGCGGTCGATTTTAGCGGATTTTGGCGAAGGCAGCGGCCACGTTTTCAATCTCGGACACGGCATTCATCAAGATGTGCCAGAAATTAGCCCGAAAATTTTTGTGGACGCAATCCATCAATATTCTCAGCCTTACCACAAATGAGGATCAACAATGCGAAATCCTATTCATAAACGCTTAGAAAATTTAGCCAGTTGGCAACATCTCACTTTTATGGCCAGTCTGTGTGAGCGAATGTTGCCGAATTTTCAGCTTTTTTGCCAAGTTACAGAACAGCCTGCACAAAGCCGAATTTACCAAAATATTCTAAATTTAACCTGGGAATATTTAACCGTGAAAGATGCCCACATCAATTTTGATAATCAGCTCGAAAAATTTGAGGCGATTATCCCTGATGTGAATAATTATGATTTTTACGGCGTTGTACCTGCGATTGAAGCGTGCGAAGCACTTTCTGAATTATTGCATAGCCTAATTGCAGGCGAAACCTTAGAGCACGCCGTGCAAGTGAGCTTGATTTCTTTGCAAACCGTTATCGGATTATTGGAAACCAATTTAGACCGAGAATTATCCGAACAAGAACTCAAGGCAAGTGAAGAAATTGAACAAGAATTAGATGTGCAATGGCAGATCTACCGTACGCTGCGAGAGTGCGAAGAACGCGATGTTTCCTTGATTTTAGCGCTTAAAAATGAAATTCGCGCAGAAGGAATCTCAAATATTGGTATAGAAATTAGTCAATAATGTGATTTAGATTACATTTTTGCTATTTATTGCTTTGCTTTATATAGAAGTTGATTTATTCTTTACCACACTGTGCATACAGTATTTATTATTGACTTAGGCGTTAGGCGTATCCTAACACTCTTAATTTAATCAAAAAATAGAGAAGGTACTAATTTATGAACAAAACGGATTTAATTGATGCAATTGCAAGTGCAGCAGAGTTAAACAAAAAACAAGCTAAAGCTGCATTAGAAGCAACTTTAGATGCTATCGCAGGTAGCTTAAAAGCAGGTCAGCCAGTTCAATTAATCGGCTTTGGTACATTCAAAGTGAACGAGCGTAAAGCGCGCACAGGTCGTAATCCACAAACTGGAGCAGAAATCCAAATTGCAGCATCTAAAGTGCCTGCATTCGTTGCTGGTAAAGCATTAAAAGACGCGATCAAATAATTAATTGCCCTTATTTTTCTAACCCTGCCTAATGCAGGGTTTTTTGTTTATACGATTTAAAACAGTTGTTTTGTTTTCCTTAACGAATTTTCTATTTACATTTCCCTTTTCTTTCTATAATATTCCGAATCGAAATTTAGATCTAATTTAAGATTATGAAACGAAACATTCAGCCCAGAAATACGCAACAACGCCGTCATCGCATTGTGCAATTATTACAAAGCCAAGGCGAAGTGAGCGTGGAACAGCTAGTTCAGTTATTTGAAACTTCAGAAGTAACAATTCGCAAAGATTTAACCGCACTTGAAGCCAATGGTGTGTTGGTACGCCGCTATGGTGGGGCGATTTTAATGCCGCAAGAGTTGCTTGATGAAAGCCAAGATGAACATCTTTCAAAACGAAAGTTAGCGATTGCGAAAAAAGCGGCGGAACGTATTGCGGATCATAATCGCATTATTATTGATAGCGGTAGCACCACTGCGGCGCTGATCAATCAGCTCAATAAAAAGCAAGGCTTGGTGGTGATGACGAACTCTCTTTCCGTTGCCACCCAATTGCGCGCTTTAGAAAATGAGCCAACGCTGTTGATGACAGGGGGAACTTGGGACACTCGTTCTGAATCTTTCCAAGGGCAAGTGGCGGCGCAAGTGTTGCGTTCATACAATTTTGATCAGCTTTTTATTGGCGCGGACGGCATAGATTTAGAGCGTGGCACGACCACCTTTAATGAATTAGTGGATTTAAGCCGTGTAATGGCGGAAGTTTCCCGTGAAGTTATTGTGATGGCGGAATCACAAAAAATCGGCAGAAAAATGCCAAATATCGAATTAACTTGGCAGCAAATTGATGTGTTAGTCACGGACGATTTGCTCGCCGCTGAAATTAAACAACAAATTGAAGCACAAGGCGTGGAAGTGATCTGCGCAAGTGCGGTGTAAATTTTTCAACTTTTTTATTTTCTAACCAGAGAGGACATTTTATGTGTGGAATTGTGGGTGCAGTAGCACAACGTGATGTAGCAGAAATTTTAGTCAATGGCTTACATCGTTTAGAATACCGTGGTTATGATTCAGCGGGTATTGCGGTGCTAGATGCAAATCATAATATGCAAATCGTACGCCGTGTAGGTAAAGTAAAAGCTTTAGATGAAGCCCTTGAAGCACACCCAATTTTAGGTGGCACAGGGATCGCGCACACTCGTTGGGCAACGCACGGTGAACCTTCAGAAGCCAACGCTCACCCACATCGTTCTGGCAAAATTGCGGTGGTTCACAATGGAATTATCGAAAACTACGAAGAATTGCGTGAAGAATTACAAAAACGCGGTTATGAATTCCTTTCGCAAACCGACACCGAAGTGATTGCCCACTTAGTGGAATGGGAATACCGCAGCGCTAGCTCATTATTAGAAGCGGTACAAAAAACCGTGGCACAATTGCGCGGCGCTTACGGTACGGTAGTAATGCACCAAGATGAACCTGAACATTTAGTGGTTGCGCGTTCTGGCAGCCCATTGGTTATCGGTTTAGGCGTGGGTGAAAACTTCCTTGCTTCCGATCCTTTAGCGCTATTAAGCGTAACGCGCCGTTTCATTTATTTAGAAGAAGGCGATGTGGCGGAAATTTCTCGCCGTGATGTACAAATTTTTGATGCGCAAGGCAATGCCGTTGAGCGTGAAATGCACGAAGGGCATTTTGAAGCCGATGCAGCAGACAAAGGGCAATATCGCCACTATATGCAAAAAGAAATTTTTGAACAACCTGTTGCGATTATGAACACCTTAGATGGCCGTATTGTTAATGGTAAAGTCAATATTGATGCCATTGGCCCTAATGCAGCAGAAATCTTGAAAAAAGTGGAACACGTTCAAATTGTGGCGTGCGGAACGTCATACAATGCGGGAATGGTGGCACGCTATTGGTTTGAATCCATTGCTGGCGTAAGCTGTGATGTGGAAATTGCGTCAGAATTCCGCTATCGCAAATTTGTTACTCGTCCAAATAGCCTGCTTATCACCCTTTCTCAATCGGGCGAAACCGCAGATACCTTGGCCGCATTACGCTTAGCCAAAGAATCAGGCTATATGACGGCAATGACAATCTGTAACGTGGCAAGTTCTTCTTTAGTGCGTGAATCAGATTTCGCCTTTATGACCCGTGCGGGCGTGGAAATTGGCGTGGCATCAACCAAAGCCTTCACCACTCAATTAACCTGTTTATTATTATTAAATGCGGCAATCGGACGCTTAAAAGGCACAGTGAGCGAAGAGCAAGAACATCACATTGTACAGACTTTACAACGTTTGCCAGCGCAAATTGAAAGCGCATTAGTTTACGATAAACAAATTGAAAAATTATCTGAAGATTTTGCTGATAAACACCACACCCTATTCTTAGGACGTGGCGAGTTTTACCCAATCGCAATGGAATCTGCCTTGAAATTGAAAGAAATTTCCTACATTCACGCAGAAGCCTATGCAGCTGGAGAATTAAAACACGGCCCACTGGCTTTAATTGATAGCGATATGCCTGTGATTGTGGTTGCGCCAGAAAATGATTTACTTGAAAAAGTGAAATCAAACATTGAAGAAGTGCGCGCCCGTGGCGGTCAGCTTTATATCTTTGCTGATCACGATGCCGGTTTTAGCGATGGTGAAGATTTCAAAACTATCGTGTTACCGAAAGTGGACGAAGTAACTGCACCAATTTTCTACACTGTGCCGTTACAACTGCTTTCTTACCATATTGCCTTAATCAAAGGCACAGACGTGGATCAACCGCGTAACCTTGCGAAAGCGGTAACGGTGGAATAATTTTTCAAACAGCCTTGTAATGATTTGCAAGGCTGTTTTTTTATTTGCTTACAGCAGTCAAATTAACTACACTATGTGCGCTTTTTGGGGTGCGCTTTTTAAGGCACGCTTTTAGCAAACTTCCTTTCTTAACACTTTAAAGGCTACCCGTGAGTAGCAAAAGGACATCTATGAACAACAAAGTAAATGATTATGGCTGGAAAGCCTTGATCGGCTCTGCCGTGGGCTATGCAATGGACGGCTTCGACTTACTCATTCTCGGCTTTATGCTCAGCGCAATTTCTGCGGATTTAGCCCTATCAAGCGCACAAGCAGGCTCTTTGGTTACTTGGACATTAATCGGCGCAGTGGCGGGGGGCATTACTTTTGGCGCATTAAGCGATCGTTATGGCCGTGTGCGAGTATTAACGTGGACAATCGTGCTATTTGCCGTGTTTACTGGCTTATGTGCGCTCGCACAAGGTTATTGGGATTTATTAATTTACCGCACTATTGCAGGTATTGGTTTAGGTGGTGAATTTGGTATTGGAATGGCATTAGCAGCGGAGGCTTGGCCTGCTCGCCATCGTGCAAAAGCCGCTTCTTATGTGGCATTAGGCTGGCAAGTAGGCGTGCTAGGTGCAGTGTTACTTACACCATTATTATTGCCAATCATCGGCTGGCGCGGAATGTTTATTGTGGGTATTTTCCCTGCTTTCGTGGCGTGGTATTTGCGGGCAAAATTACACGAGCCAGAAATTTTTACTGAAAAACAGACCGCACTTTCCGCTACGGCACAATCGAAATGGCAGGCATTCCGTCAATCTTTCCAATTATTAGTGAAAGATAAACAAACCGCCAAAGTCAGCCTAGGAGTGGTGGTGCTGACTTCCGTACAGAATTTTGGTTATTACGGCATAATGATCTGGCTACCTAATTTCTTGTCTAAACAGCTTGGCTTTAGCTTAACTAAATCTGGCGTTTGGACGGCGGTAACCGTATGTGGAATGATGAGCGGCATCTGGATTTTTGGGCGCCTTGCGGACAAAATCGGACGCAAACCAAGTTTTCTGCTTTTCCAACTTGGCGCCGTAATCAGTGTGATTACCTACTCACAACTGACCGATCCAAACGCAATGCTGATTGCAGGAGCCTTTCTCGGAATGTTCGTAAATGGAATGATGGGCGGCTACGGTGCATTAATGGCAGAAGCTTACCCAACTCAAGCCCGAGCAACTGCACAAAATGTGCTATTTAATATCGGGCGTGCGGTTGGTGGTTTCGGCCCTGTGGTCGTCGGTGCTGTGGTGGCAAGTTATTCGTTTTCCACCGCGATTGCGTTCCTTGCGCTGATTTATGTAATCGATATGATCGCCACCATTTTCTTAATTCCAGAATTGAAAGGCAAAGCCTTGGATTAATCGGTAAAAATGATGAGTTGTTTGGTTATGCTCATCATTTTTTTTTCTGGATTGACAATTCCTTACATTTAACCCATAAATTTCTGCTCAAAAAATAAGAATATCCGTTATAATCATTCGCTTAACATAAAAAGAAAGAGATAACAACGATGATACGCTTTGAAAACGTCAGCAAGGCTTATTTAGGTGGCAAGCCAGCCTTGCAGGGATTAAACTTTCATCTTCCGGTTGGGAGTATGAGCTATGTTCTCGGGCATTCTGGCGCGGGGAAAAGTACCCTATTGAAACTTATTATGGGTATGGAGCGTGCCAATGGCGGGCAAATTTGGTTTAACGGACACGATATTACACGCCTGTCTAAACACGAATTGCCCTTCTTACGCCGCCAAATTGGTATGGTGCATCAAGATTATCGTCTGCTTGCCGATCGTTGTATTGTGGATAATGTGGCGTTGCCGCTTATCATTGCAGGAATTCACCCAAAAGAGGCGCAAAGCCGAGCCTTAGTGGCGTTAGATCGCGTTGGCTTGCGTGATCGTGCTAATCACTTACCAATCCATTTATCGGGTGGTGAACAACAACGTGTCGATATTGCTCGCGCCATTGTACATAAGCCACAATTATTGCTCGCTGATGAGCCAACAGGCAATTTAGATAACGCCCTTTCGCTGGATATTTTTAATTTATTTGAAGAGTTTAATCGTCTTGGAATGACCGTGTTAATTGCCACGCACGATATTAATATTGTTCAGCAAAAACCAAAACCTTGTTTAATTTTAGAACAAGGCCATTTACGTTAGGGCTTGTTGATAATTCATTGTGCATTTGAGTTATCGTTTAAAATTAGCGCAATCGCGGCGCCGTTCAAAACTAAGAATGGTTCTCTTAGTGAGAACGGTAACAAAGAGTGCGCTAATTTTAAACCTAACCCGAAGGGCTGAGGCTATTTTTCGTGATAGCAATGTTGAATGTGGTTCGTTTAGCCTAACTAAACGTCCGTGCGTTCGCCTTGTTCTCACAAAAAATAGCCATCAGCTCAAATGTACAATGAATTATTAACGAACCCCAAGGAAAGCCCAATGAGTTCTCGTCCAATCAATGCTTCTTGGTGGGTACAAACCCATTATGTGCTAAGAGCCGTGCTGGCAGATCTAATTAAGAAAAAATATGCGACCTTATTAACCATTCTTGTTATTGCCGTTTCGCTGACTGTGCCAACGGTGAGCTATTTATTGTGGAAAAATATTCATCAGGCCACCACGCAATTTTATCCTGAAAGTGAACTAACGGTTTATTTACATAAAAATCTTACGGAAGCCGATGCCAATTTAGTGGTGGAAAAAATTCGCCAACAAGCTGGGGTGGAAAGCCTGAATTATGTTTCTCGCCAAGAGAGCCTTAATGAGTTCAAAAATTGGTCTGGTTTCACTGAGGGCTTGGATATTTTAGATGATAATCCACTGCCTGCGGTGGTGATTATTAAACCTGCCAAGGACTACAACGAAAGTCAAAAACGCAATGAGTTGCGGGAAAATCTCGCCAAAATTAAAGGCGTACAAGAAGTGCGTTTAGACAATAATTTAATGGAAAAACTCACCGCACTTTCGTGGCTGATTGCTCATATTGCAGTGGTTTGTACCATTTTGATGACCATTTCTGTTTTCCTTGTAATTGGCAACAGTATTCGTTCTGATGTGTACAGCAATAAAGCCAATATTGAAGTAATGAAACTGCTTGGCGCAACGGATCAATTTATCCTACGCCCTTTCCTTTATACCGGCATAATTTATGCCGTGCTGGGCGGATTATTTGCCTGCATTTTCAGTGCCATTGTGATTGGTTATTTCACCAGTGCGGTGAAATATGTAACAGACATTTTCGCCGTAAACTTTGAGCTACACGGCATAATGATCGGTGAGTTGCTCTTTCTGCTCGCAATGTGCGCGCTGGTGGGCTACACCGCAGCTTGGTTATCAGCGAAAAAATACAGCTAATCTTTACGTTTTCTTTGTGCTTTCTTTTAATCCCCTTTGCTCTATGACAAAGGGGATTTTTCTTTTCCTTTCTAGTTTCTTTCCGATTTTTTCAATGAGCGGTCAGTGAAATTAAAAATTCTTTGTTGAAAGATCAATTATTCGCAACTTTTTTTAGAAAAACGCTTGCTTTTGTTTACGCTATCTTGTACGTTTTTTTGCACGGTTTAACGTAATTAATTTCCTGTGAATTAAAGCTGAATGGTTATTTCTTTTACCCCTTTTTCTGTGCATAATTCACTCAGATTTTATTTTCAACACAACATTACTTATAAGGAAAATTTTATGCAAAACGTTGGTTTTATCGGTTGGCGTGGAATGGTTGGCTCGGTGCTAATGGATCGTATGCAACAAGAAAATGATTTCGCGAACATCAATCCTATCTTTTTCACCACTTCACAAGCAGGTCAAAAAGCGCCTGTATTTGCAGGTAAAGATGCAGGCGTGTTAAAAGATGCCTTTGACATCGCTGAATTACAAAAATTAGATATTATCGTTACCTGCCAAGGTGGTGATTACACCAACGAAGTGTATCCAAAATTAAAAGCAACCGGCTGGAACGGCTATTGGATTGACGCTGCTTCTGCATTGCGTATGGACAAAGATGCCATCATCGTGCTTGATCCAGTAAACCAAAACGTAATCAGCGAAGGGCTAAAAAATGGCGTGAAAACCTTTGTTGGCGGAAACTGTACAGTAAGTTTAATGTTAATGGCGCTAGGCGGTTTATTTGAACGTGATTTAGTGGAATGGGTATCTGTTGCCACTTACCAAGCGGCTTCTGGTGCGGGCGCAAAAAATATGCGTGAATTATTGGTGCAAATGGGTGAATTAGAAGATTCTGTTAAAGCAGAATTAGCCGATCCCGCTTCATCAATTTTAGACATTGAACGCAAAGTAACCGCAAAAATGCGTGATGCGTCATTCCCGATTGATAACTTCGGCGCACCACTTGCAGGCAGCTTAATTCCTTGGATCGACAAATTATTGCCAGAAACAGGGCAAACTAAAGAAGAATGGAAAGGCTACGCAGAAACCAACAAAATTTTAGGTTTAAGCGACAATCCAATTCCAGTGGACGGTTTATGCGTGCGTATCGGCGCATTACGCTGCCACAGCCAAGCATTCACCATTAAGTTGAAAAAAGATTTACCATTAGACGAAATCGAGCAAATTTTGGCTTCTCACAACGAATGGGTGAAAGTGATTCCAAACGACAAAGAAACCACCTTGCGTGAATTAACGCCTGCTAAAGTAACAGGTACATTAAGCGTACCAGTGGGACGTTTACGCAAATTGGCAATGGGGCCTGAATATCTTGCTGCTTTCACTGTTGGTGACCAATTATTATGGGGCGCAGCAGAACCTGTTCGCCGCATTTTAAAACAGTTAGTGGCTTAATTTTTAACTAACAAAACTCATAGAGAAGCACCGCATGGCTGAAAATAAAGTGCGGTGCTTTTTTTTGTGAATTTTTTAAGGCGGATTGAATGGGTAACCTGTGTTATTTTCCTTTGAATGTTGATCTGGCTGCTGGACAAAAATAATGAAAAAAAAACACCGCACTTTAAAAATGTGAGATTTTATCAACAAGCAAGGAAGTCTGATGTGGCATTAATGTTCTATCTTTCTTGCACGCTTTCCTTTATGATTGGGACATCTTTGTTTTATTGATGGTAAGCTGATGTCAAATTGTCTACACCGAGAACCCCATTTTTGTCGCTTTGCGTTGCAGCAATTAATGCCCTTTGTGGATCAATTTCCTATCCAATATTTAACGGGTAAACAGGGTTGCCAAATTGCCTATCGCCATTTTTTGCACGCCGAAAGCTCGCCAAGTGCGGCGCGAAAATTGATGATTTTAGTCAATGGACGGGCGGAGAATATGCTGAAATGGTCGGAGTTGGCTTATGATTTTTATCAGTGGGGTTATGATGTGCTGCTTTTCGATCACCGTGGGCAGGGCTATTCGCAGCGTCTATTGGCGGATAAAGACAAAGGCTATATTGATGAATTTCGCTTTTACTGCGAGGATATGGACGCGGTCATCAAGCAGCTCACTCAGCATTCTGATTATTCGCAACAATATCTGCTCGCTCATTCTTTAGGCTCGCTAATTTCGGCTTATTATTTAGCGAACTATGATCATCATATTCAAAGTGCCGTGCTTTCTTCACCATTTTTTGGCTTGCCAACCAAGCATTTATTACGCGATGAGCTGATTATTAATTTGATGATGTTATTCGGCCAAGGGCAACGCTATGTGTTCGGCAAGAGCGCCTATAAACCCGCCAATCTGGATCAAAATGAACTCAGTTTTTGCAAAACCAGAATGAAATGGATGAACCGCATTAATCGTTATTTTCCCGAATTAAGCCTTGGTGGACCAACGTTCCGCTGGGTGCATTTGTGTTTAACCGCTATTAAAGGGCTGGAAAAAATTTTGTCGCGCATTGAAATTCCCGTTTTAGTTTTGCAAGCTGGCAAAGAAAAGATCGTAGAAAATGCACAGTTGGAAAAATTGGTCGCCTGCTTGCCAAAAGGGCAACTCATTACAGTGGAAAATGCCAAGCACGAGATTTTGTTTGAACGGGATAAAATTCGCGCCGAAGCCTTAAGCGCGGTGCAAGCCTTTATTTCCAATAACGGTACAACAGCACGCCAAATAGCGTAAACAGCAGACTGCCGCCAAGATGCAAAGTAATAATTGCCAGCGCAGATAGCCATTTTTCCGTTAAAAAATCATTCACTACTTCAGCGGAAAAGGAAGAAAAGGTGGTGAGGCTGCCTAAAAATCCAGTGATTAAAAATAATCGCCACTCGCTAGAAACTTGCGGATATTGCCAAAGTAAAGCGATCAAAATACCGATAAAAAAACAGCCAAGATAATTGGCGATAAGCGTGCCAAAGGCAAGAAAAGAAAACAGCGGATTTAGCAATTCGCTCAAGCCCCAACGGGTGCAAGCGCCCATTACAGCACCGCTGCTTATGATGAGTAAAGATTGCCAAATCGCCATTTTTTACCTGCTTTCTAACTTAATACACGCCAAAAGTAGCACGCAAATAGCTCGCTACTGCTTCGTGGCGGTTCAAGCCAATTTGCTCTAACTGCGGACAAGCCAGCACCAAGCGCGGATCGGCATTGCCCATAATGCAACCTTTGCCTACTTCGCTGAGCATTTCTATATCATTCATACCATCGCCAAAGGCAATGCACGCGTTCAAGCTATATTCACGCCCCTGTACCACTTGGGCAAGTGCGGTAGCTTTTGACACGTTTTTATTCATAATCTCTAAACACTGCGGCGTGGAATAGGTAATATAAATCGCATCGCCAAAACGCGCTTTCAAATGCGCTTCAATCGGGGCGAGATCAGCGGGTGTGCGTCCAATAAAAAATACTTTCTCCGTGCCACGCCCGTGGTGGTGCTGGAAATCCACCACCTGATAGCTAAAGCCAGAATCTTGATGATATTTCGCCAACTCGGGCAAATCTAAACTAATAAACCAGCCTTCATCTTGATAGCTATTGACGAAAACATTTTTTTCATCGTACGGGGTTTGCATTATCTCAAGGGCAATGTCCTCAGGCAGACTGTTGCTTAATAACAATTCACCTTGCAGGTTATGCACCCTTGCACCGTTTGAGGTAATCATCACCGCGTTATCAAGCTTCACTTTACCGAGAATGTGAGCGACATCTTGATGACTTCGCCCAGTGGCAAGGATAACATCAATCTTTTTTTGTGCCAGTTTTTCAAGGGTTTCAATAGTAAAATCACCGATAACGTGATCCCCATTGAGCAATGTGCCGTCTAAATCTGAAACCACAGCACGAAATGGTCGATTTTGCATAGTCAAACTCCTTCAACAAAACGGGAATATGATAGCAAATTATGCGAAAAAATGACCGCACTTTTTATTTTCCTAGGAAAACGATTGCGAAATGTAAAAAATTCCTTGATTTCTATTTTGAATGTGGTATCAATAACAGCATTAAAAGCGGAATGCTTAAATCGGATTCAGACAATGACAAAATTTTATTCTCTTATTGGCATTATTATTAACCTCGTGGTGGTGAACACTGCGGGGTTTTGGCTTGCTAACAAATAGAATAAATTTATAACTCAATTTGTATATAGAAAGCCCCTCGCAGAGATCTTCGAGAGGCTTTTTTTATAGCGATTAATAACCAGAAAGGTGGAATATGAACGGTGCAAGATTAGTAACGGAGTGCTTGAAAGCACACAATGTGGATATTGTATTTGGCTATCCAGGTGGGGCGATAATGCCAGTTTATGATGCCATTTATGATTCGGGTTTGGAGCATTTGCTCTGTCGCAATGAGCAAGGCGCGGCAATAGCAGCTATTGGCTATGCCAGAGCCAGTGGGAAAACCGGGGTGTGTATCGCCACATCAGGCCCTGGGGCAACCAATTTAATCACGGGATTAGGCGATGCCTTAATGGATTCCATTCCTGTGGTGGCTATCACCGGCCAAGTTGCTTCACCATTGATTGGTACAGATGCCTTCCAAGAAGCCGATGTTCTGGGCTTATCCCTTGCTTGTACGAAGCATAGCTTTATTGTGCAAAGTATTGATGAATTGCCAGAAATTATCGCCAAAGCGTTCCAAATCGCACAAAGTGGTCGCCCTGGCCCTGTGCTTATTGATATTCCAAAAGATGTGCAATTTGCCGAAACCGATTTGCAACCTTTCACGCTTCCTGTGGAAAAACCGACCGCACTTGATCCTGCTGAATTGGAAAAAGCGGTAGAATTATTGAAAAATGCCAAACGCCCTGTGGTGTATGTTGGCGGTGGCGTGGGAATGGCGAACGCCGTGCCAGCCTTGCGTGAGTTTTTAGCCACCACAGAAATTCCAAGTATTTCCACCTTAAAAGGCTTGGGCGCAATTTTGCCTGAAACCCCTTATTATATGGGAATGATTGGTATGCACGGCACCAAAGCCGCCAATTTAGCCACGCAAGAATCTGATTTATTGTTAGTATTTGGCGCGCGTTTTGACGATCGTGTAACAGGCAAATTAGACACCTTTGCGCCGCACGCTAAAGTGATTCATTGTGATATTGATGTGGCAGAATTAGGTAAGTTACGCCGTCCAGATGTGGCGTTGCGTGGCGATTTAAGCGAAGTTTTCCGTGCCTTAGCAATGAAATTAGATTTGGCAGATTGGCATAAAGAAATCAATAAGTTAAAACAAGATTTTGATTTCCGTTATGCAGAAAATCAGGGTAAACAACCGATTAACCCTTGGTGGTTGCTTAACACCGTTTCTAATCAAAAAGCGAAAAACGCCATTGTGGTTACCGATGTGGGGCAACATCAAATGTGGTCAGCACAGCATATGAAACATTATGCGCCTGAAAATTTCATCACTTCAGCGGGATTTGGTTCAATGGGCTTTGGCTTGCCAGCAGCGATTGGTGCGCAGAAAGCACGTCCAAATGATGATGTGATTTTAATCACTGGTGATGGTTCATTAATGATGAACGTGCAGGAACTAGGTACAATTAAACGTGGCAAAACGCCGGTAAAAATCATTTTATTAGACAACCAACGCTTAGGAATGGTGCGTCAATGGCAAACCCTATTCTTCCAAGCGCGCCATAGTAATACGATTTTAGATGACAACCCTGATTTCGTAACCCTTGCTTCCGCCTTTGACATTAAAGGCGAGCGCATTGAATCTGGCGAGGAAGTGCAAGCGGCATTAGATCGCTTATTCCACGCGGAAGGCGCTTATTTATTACATATTTGTATCCCTGCAGAAGAAAATGTGTGGCCACTTGTGCCACCAAATGCCTGCAACGTGGATATGCTTGAAGAATAATAGAAAAGGAATTGTGGGGAAAATTATGCAACAGTATGAATTATCAATCCGCGCCAACAGACGCCCAGAAACCTTAGAGCGTTTATTACGCGTAATGCGTCATCGCGGTTTTGAAGTGATTAAATTACAAACTGAAAGCCAACACCAAGAAATTGCCTTGCACGTTGTGGTGCAAAGCGAAAGAGCGGTGGAATTATTGGTAAATCAATTAGTCAAATTGCCTGATGTATTCGAGGTAAAACAAGGCTATCAATGAAAACATCTGATACTCGCGGTAACCTATCATCCAAAAGGATCGTAATTCGCCGCTACAAAATGGATGATGATTAATATCAACGTATTATTTATAAAGTGCGGTGGATTTTTTGTAGGAAATTATTGAAATGAATATCCGTTTTTCAACTCCAAAAGATAGTGTTGCCATTTATCAGCTCGTCAAGCAAGCGTTTAAAAACGCAGAACATTCTGATGGCACGGAGCAAGATTTGGTGCAACGTTTATGGACAAGTGATTCTTTTATTCCTGAACTCTCGTTAGTTGCGGAACAAGATAAATGTTTACTTGGCTACATTTTATTTACACGGGTTACTATTGGTGAAGATCAAGCTTTAGCACTCGCACCGCTTGCCGTTTTGCCAGAATTTCAGCGGCAAGGCATTGGGAAAAAGTTAATTACTGCAGGGCATCATTATGCCAAACAGCTTGGCTATTCTCATATTATTGTATTAGGCGATCCGCAATACTATGGAAAATTTGGTTATCTTCCTGCAAGCCAATTTAATATTTATCCGCCTTTTGAGGTACTTGATCACTATTTTATGGGGATAAAATTAGATTTATTTGCACAAGCTCTTGAAGGCGTTGTGCAATACGATAGCGCATTTCAGTTAGAAAGTTAGCTTACACATTTATAACAAAGATAAAAGTTGGAGAGATTATGCCTAAATTACGTTCCGCGACCAGCACACAAGGTCGCAATATGGCAGGGGCGCGTGCGTTATGGCGCGCCACAGGAATGAAAGAAAATGATTTTGGTAAGCCGATTATCGCCGTAGTCAATTCTTTCACCCAATTTGTACCGGGCCACGTTCACTTAAAAGACATTGGGCAATTAGTGGCTCAACAAATTGAGCAAGCAGGCGGTGTAGCGAAAGAATTTAACACCATTGCCGTTGATGATGGCATCGCAATGGGACACGGCGGAATGCTGTATTCCTTGCCTTCTCGCGATTTAATCGCCGACAGTGTGGAATATATGGTAAATGCTCATTGTGCAGACGCGATGGTGTGTATTTCTAACTGCGATAAAATCACCCCAGGAATGTTAATGGCAGCGTTGCGGTTGAATATTCCGACCATTTTTGTGTCTGGCGGCCCAATGGAAGCGGGCAAAACCAAATTATCCGATCAAATCATCAAATTAGATTTGGTGGACGCTATGGTGCAAAGTGCGGATAAAAATGTGTCAGATTCTGATGTGGAAGCCATTGAGCGTTCTGCCTGCCCAACTTGTGGTTCTTGTTCAGGAATGTTCACCGCAAACTCAATGAACTGCTTAACCGAAGCCTTAGGCTTAAGCCTACCGGGTAACGGTTCTTGCTTGGCAACCCACAAAGATCGTAAACAATTATTCTTAGATGCGGGCAAACAAATTGTTGAACTTTGCCAAAAATATTATCAGCAAGATGATGAATCCGTATTGCCACGTTCCATCGCCACTAAGCCTGCATTTGAAAATGCAATGAGCTTAGATATTGCAATGGGCGGCTCAACTAATACCGTATTGCATTTATTGGCAGCGGCACAAGAAGCGGAAGTGGATTTCACTATGGCAGACATTGACAGACTTTCTCGCCGCGTGCCTTGTTTAAGCAAAGTGGCGCCGAACACTGCCAAATATCATATGGAAGATGTGCATAGAGCGGGTGGAATTATGGCAATTTTAGGCGAGTTAGATCGTGCAGGATTGCTTGATAACCAAACTCGCACCGTATTAGGTTTAAGCCTAGCTGAGCAAATTTCCAAATACGACATTATGCTCACTCAAGATGAAGCCATTCGTGAATTCTATCGCGCAGGGCCTGCGGGCATTCGTACCACACAAGCCTTCTCACAAGATTGCCGCTGGGACAGCCTTGATGACGATCGCGAGAACGGCTGTATTCGCAGTAAAGCCTTTGCTTATAGCCAAGACGGCGGATTAGCAATGCTTTCCGGCAATATCGCCTTGGACGGCTGTATCGTTAAAACCGCGGGAGTTGATGAATCCATTTTAAAATTCACAGGAAAGGCAATTGTATTTGAAAGCCAAGAAGATGCGGTAAACGGTATTCTCGGCGGCAAAGTGCAAGCAGGACACGTTGTGGTTATTCGTTATGAAGGGCCAAAAGGTGGGCCGGGTATGCAAGAAATGCTTTACCCAACCAGCTATTTAAAATCAATGGGCTTAGGCAAAGCCTGCGCATTATTAACTGACGGCCGTTTTTCTGGCGGTACATCAGGCTTATCTATCGGACACTGCTCGCCAGAAGCCGCAGCAGGCGGGACAATCGGCTTGGTGAAAGACGGCGATACCATTGAGATCGATATTCCAAATCGCTCAATCCAATTAATGGTATCGGAACAAGAATTGAGCGCACGCCGCGCAGAGCAAGATGCGAAAGGCTGGAAACCAGCAAATCGTCAGCGTGAAGTGTCTTTCGCACTCAAAATGTACGGTTATTTCGCCACTTCGGCGGATAAAGGCGCGGTGCGAGATCGTTCCAAATTAAGCGACTAAATAAAATGGCCGCACGAGATAAATTAAAGTGCGGTCGTTTTTTCGCAAATTTTTATAATTTCTGCCTAAATTTAGGCATACAAGGAAAGCAAAATGCAAAAAATGCTAAAACAGCATATTAAATTTTTCACCAGTTTGATCTTGGTGATTCTCTCTTTTATGGCATTTCGTCTGCTCTCGCAAGGCGATATTAGTACCGATCTCATTTATTCTTGGGATATGGGAATGAGCCTGTATTTATTTTGGACATTCTGGACAATTCGCCAACAACATCGTCATCGCGAACAGATGACCGCAGTGCTACAAGAGCGCCAAGCTGGGACAAAAGCAATGTTCGTCATCGTGAGCGTGATTATCGGTGCTTGTATCGTGGCATTGGTTCGCTTAGTGAGCATTGCGCAAAATCTTCCACCAATGGAAAAAGCGTGGCATATCACTTTAGCGATTATTTCCATTTTCCTTTCTTGGTTGGTGATTCATATTCTGTTTGCTATTCGCTATGCTCATTTGTTCTATCACGCGAAAGTCAGCGGCGAGCCAATGCCACTGCAAATTCCGCAGAGTAACGGGCAAAATGGCTATCAAACCGAGCCAAATTACTACGATTTTATCTACACCGCCTTGATTATCGGCACCTCAGCACAAACGGCCGATGTGATGTTTTCTTCAAGAGCGGGGCGAATTTTGGGCGGAATTCACAGCATTGTCGCCTTTATTTTCAACGTAACCGTGCTTTCCTTATTAATTAACATTATTTCTGGTTTTATTTAAGGATAATAAAATGACAACCCTTGCATTTAACAATCCAACTCCTAGCGGAGATGATTATTTAAAAACCATTTTGAAACTGGGATCTGTGGTGTATCAAGCCGCGCAAACAACCCCTTTGCAACCGATGGATAAACTTTCCGCGCGGCTGCACAATCAGGTTTTAATTAAGCGTGAAGATCGCCAGCCTGTGCATAGCTTTAAATTGCGTGGCGCTTATGCAATGATCGCCGCCTTGAATGATGAACAACGCCAAGCTGGCGTGATTGCGGCTTCTGCGGGCAACCACGCGCAGGGCGTGGCGCTATCTGCCAAATTATTGGGCTTGAAAGCGTTAATCGTGATGCCACAGAATACACCGAGCATTAAAGTAGATGCGGTGCGCCGTTTTGGGGGCGAAGTGCTACTTTACGGCGCAAACTTTGATGAAGCCAAAGGCAAGGCAATTGAACTTTCTAAAAGTAAAAATATGACGTTTATTCCCCCTTTCGATCACCCTTTAGTGATCGCAGGGCAAGGGACATTGGCGCTTGAATTGTTACAACAATCGTCCAACATCGACCGCGTTTTTGTGCCAGTGGGCGGGGGCGGCTTAGCCGCAGGGGTTGCCGTGCTAATCAAACAATTAATGCCAGAAATTAAAGTAATCGGCGTGGAAAGCAAAGATTCAGCCTGCCTGTATCAAGCCTTAAAAGTCGGACAACCAGTGGATTTAGAGCGAGTGGGCTTATTTGCCGATGGCGTGGCAGTAAAACGCATTGGCGATGAGACTTTCCGTTTATGTCAGCAATATCTTGATGATGTGGTGCTGGTGGACGGCGATGAAATTTGTGCTGCAATGAAAGATATTTTTGAAAACGTACGCGCAATTGCAGAGCCGTCAGGGGCGGTGTCGCTGGCAGGGCTAAAAAAATACGTCAAAGAAAATAATATTCAAGGGGAAACCTTAGTGAATATTTTATCGGGCGCCAACCTGAATTTCCACACATTGCGTTATGTGTCTGAGCGTTGCGAAATCGGTGAAAAACACGAAGCAATGCTTGCGGTAACTATTCCCGAAGAAAAAGGCAGCTTCTTGCGTTTTTGCCATTTGCTTGGCGATCGTGCCGTTACGGAATTTAACTACCGCTATGCGGATCAAGCGCAAGCCTGTATTTTTGTCGGGGTGAGAATTCGTGGTGAAGATGAGAAAAATGAAATCATCGCGCAGTTGCAACAACAGGGCTATTCCGTGATGGATCTCTCTGATGATGATGTGGCGAAAACTCACATTCGTTATATGATCGGCGGACGCTCATCAAGCAAGGCGAAAGAACGCTTATACAGCTTTGAGTTTCCAGAACAAAAAGGTGCGTTACTTAAATTCCTTGAAATGCTCGGCACGCACTGGAACATCTCACTGTTCCACTACCGCGCTCACGGCGCAGACTACGGCAATGTGCTTGCAGGCTTCCAATTAGATGAAAACGATGAAATTCGCTTCAACGCCCATTTGGAAGAATTAGCCTATACTTATCAAGACGTTACCAACAGCCCAGCGTATAAGTATTTTTTGGGATAAGTTAAAACATAAAAAGAAAAACCACGGCAACGAAAGTGCGGTGGTTTTTTTATGCATTTTTACGAATAAAAAGAAAGGGAGGTTTTGCCTCCCTTTGCTTTAATCAGCACATTAATGTCCTTTCGCTCTGCTTGCTTAGTCCATAATGTGTTTTGCTCTTTAAGGATTAGTAAACGCCTTGTGCTAACATTGCATCTGCAACTTTTACGAAACCTGCGATGTTTGCACCAGTTACGTAATTGATGTTCGCTTGGCCTTCCACTGTACCGTATTTTTTACAGTTTGCGTGAATGTCGAGCATAATTTGTTTTAATTTTGCGTCCACTTCTTCCGCTGTCCAGTATAGACGTTGTGAGCTTTGCGCCATTTCTAAACCAGATGTTGCCACGCCACCAGCGTTTGCTGCTTTACCTGGGCCGAATAATACGCCTGCTTCAAGTAATGCGTCTGTTGCTTCGATAGTGGTTGGCATATTTGCGCCTTCAGCCACAAGTTGTACGCCATTGGCGATTAATTTTTGTGCGTCAGCAAGGTCTAGCTCGTTTTGGGTTGCACAAGGTAAAGCAATGTCTGCTTTCACGCCCCAAGGACGCTCGCCTGCAACATATTGTAAGCCGAATTTTTCTGCGTAATCTTTCACACGTCCACGTTGTACGTTTTTGATTTCCATTAACGCAGCTAATTTTTCTGCTGTGAAGCCCGCTTCATCATAAACATAACCAGAGCTGTCAGAACAAGTAACCACTTTCGCACCAAGCTGCAATGCTTTTTCAATGGCATATTGCGCTACGTTACCTGAACCTGAAACCACAACGGTTTTGCCTTGGAAAGATTGATTTTTTTCTTCAAGCATTGCTTGTGCGAAATAAACTAAGCCGTAACCTGTTGCTTCTGGGCGAATTAGGCTCCCACCGAATGACAATCCACGCCCTGTGAATACGCAACCTGCTTGGTTTGATAATTTTTTCATCATACCAGCAAGATAGCCCACTTCACGACCGCCAACACCGATGTCGCCTGCTGGCACGTCTGTGTCTGGGCCAATGTGGCGATAAAGTTCGCTGATTAATGCTTGGCAGAAGCGCATTACTTCGCCGTCAGATTTGCCTTTAGGATCAAAGTCTGAACCACCTTTACCACCGCCCATTGGCAATGTAGTTAATGCGTTTTTGAAGATTTGCTCAAACCCTAAGAATTTTAAGATAGATTGGTTTACCGATGGGTGGAAACGCATTCCGCCTTTAAATGGCCCGATTGCGCTGTTGAATTGTACGCGGAAAGCACGGTTTACTTGCACTTGTCCTTTGTCATCTGTCCACGCTACACGGAATTGGATTAAACGCTCTGGCTCAACAAGACGTTCCAAAAGCGCTTGCGAACGATATTGTGGATTTTTCTCTAAGAATGGCCAAATTGAAGTGAACACTTCACGCACCGCTTGTAAAAACTCTGGCTGGTGTCCATCGCGTTGTTCAACTTTGGCTAAAAATTCTTCTAATGAGCTAACTTGTGACATAGTTTACTTCCTTTATGTGTGTATGATGTTGATAAATTTATTATTAGAATGGCTAAAGTCTGGCGTTGCAGCCTTTAGATAAGCCTCAGAAACCGGCTTGAGAATTACTATGCAACAAAAAGGGGGAATATTGCAAATATTTTTTTATAAAAAATTATTTTTTATGCGAGATTTGATGATTATCAAAAAAGTGCGGTGATTTGTAAAAAATTTCTAAAAAAAACACCGCACTTTAAGAAATGAACTAGAAAAGATGAAGGTTTTTAATTCCTTCTACAATAATTTCAACGCCTAGCGACATCAAAATTAAACCCATAATACGGGTGATGACGTTTGAGCCAGTTTTGCCTAATTTCTTAATTAATGGCTCAGAATAGCGTAATAAGATGTAACAACATAAGCCAAATAGGGCGATGGTGAGTGATGTGTAAACATAATCCATCACGGTTGTTTGATTTGAGCCAAACACGATGGTTGCACTGATTGACCCCGGGCCTGCCATAATTGGCATTGCTAGTGGCACAACGGCGATGTTGTTGTAATCGTCAAAGTTTTCCGCTTTTTCTTCTTTATTGATTTTATGATCACCGATTTTACCGTTAATCATTGTGAGTGCGATCATTGCCACCAAGATCCCTCCCGCAATGCGGAAAGAGTTAATGGAAATATGAAAGGCTTCTAAAATCATATTGCCAAAGAAGAAGCTGACCAACAAAATGACAGAAACAGAAAAACAAGTAATCAACCCTGTTCGATTTTGTTGAGCGGGTGTTTGGTCGGTCGTCATTGAATAAAAAATTGGAATAACCCCAATCGGGTTTACCAAGGCAATAAGACTGACAAAAAATTGAATATAAATTGCGAGATCCATAGATAGAATAAAATAGTGAAAATAGGGAGGCTATTATAGGATTGATTGAGCAAATCAACAAGAAAAGTGCGGTGGTTTTTTGCTGAGAAAATAGCAAAGCCGCAGAAAAAATAATGCCCCTGAATCCTCAGGGGCGATGGCATAAAATTGAGTAAAGAAGAAAGGGATTACCAGCCCTTAACTACGCCGTCTTTGAAGTATTTTACCGCTTCTTGGTACACTTCATCAGTTTGGTAAGCTTTCACGAAGTTTTTCACCGCATCGCTGTCTTTGTTGTCTTCACGCGCAACGATAATGTTCACATAAGGAGAATCTTTGTCTTCCAC
The DNA here is from genome assembly GCF_002921135.1 of Avibacterium gallinarum. GTDB lineage: Bacteria > Pseudomonadota > Gammaproteobacteria > Enterobacterales > Pasteurellaceae > Avibacterium > Avibacterium gallinarum. The sequence goes on from NZ_PQVJ01000054.1 coordinate 36,529, forward strand.
AAACACGCCGTGTTCTTCAGTGTTTAAGCCTACTTGACCTGCATAAGTGTTGTTCACCACAGCTAAATCTACATCATCTAACGCACGCGCTGCAACTGACGTATCCACTTCTTTAATTTGTAGATTTTTCGGATTTTCTACGATGTCTAAAGAGGTTGCGAATAGGTTAGTGTTATCTTTTAATTTAATTAAGCCTTGTTTTTCTAATAAAATTAATGCGCGCGCAAGGTTACTTGGATCATTTGGCACAGCGATGATCGCGCCGTCTTTTAACTCGTTCACGTTTTTAATTTTTTCGAATAACCCGCTAATGGATACACGAAAGTGTTACCCACAATTACAAGATTTTTGTAGCCGTGTTCTTGCGAATCTTTATCAAGATAAGGTTTGTGCTGCATTGCGTTAAGATCTAAATCACCGTTGCTTACCGCTGGGTTTGGTAATGAATATTCGTTAAACTCAACGAATTCCACATCTAAGCCATATTTTTCTTTTGCTACTTTCGCCGCAATTTCAGCCACTTGATGCTCAGGGCCAGACATTACGCCCACTTTAATTTTTTGTGCGGCAGGTTGTGCTGCGGCGGTTTCGGTTTTTTTGTCATCTTTACAAGCAGTTAGCGCTAAAACTGATGAAAGTGCTGCAACAGTGAATAATTTTTTAAAGTTCATTTTACTTTCCTTTTTACTGAGTTAAGTTGATGTTGAGATTAACGATGATCGAAATGATCCGCTAATTTGTTACCGTATTTTTCGCATAACATCACGATAAGTACGATGATAATGGTGGAAACCCAAAGCACATAAGGCATATTACGGTGTAAGCCGAATGAAATTGCGGTGTTACCTAAACCGCCGCCGCCCACCGCGCCTGCCATTGCAGAATAACCAATGAGCGTAACTAAGGTGAGCGTCATTGCTTTAATCAGAATTGGTAAGGCTTCAGGTAAATAAAAGCGTGTTACCAACTGCCAAACGTTTGTTCCCATTGCTTTGGCTGTTTCCGTTAAACCCGTTGGAATATCGCCCAAGGCGTTTACCGTTAAACGTGCGTAAAATGGCAATGCGGCAACACTTAATGGAATAATGGCTGCCGTTGTGCCTAAGGTTGTGCCGACTAAGAAACGCGTTACGGGCATTAAATCGAAGAGCAAAATAATGAAGGGAATAGAACGCCCAACGTTAATAATCACTTCTAAAGTGCGGTTCAATTTTTTATTATTTAGGGTTTGTCCTTCTTTGGTTAAGAAGGTGATAATGCCCAGTGGCAAGCCAAATAGCACGGCAAAAAAGGTTGCTACAAGGCTCATATAAACGGTTTCAAATGAGCTATTGGCGATAAGCTGCCACACTTGTGGGGTAAGCTGGCGGGAAAATTCCGCACTAAATTCAGTCCACATAACCTAATACCTCCACACGAACATTATTTTCCATTAAATAAATCTTAGCTTGCGTAATGGCATCTTCATTGCCTTCCACTTCTGCGATGGTAAAACCAAATTTCACGCCACCGGCATAATCAATTTGCGAGGTGAGAATACTTAAATCCACCCCAAAACGTTTGGAGGCTTGTGAAAGCAACGGTGCGTCCACTGATCGACCAGTAAATTCAAATTTAATGATCGGCCAAGCATTTGGGTGTTTTGGCGTTGGCGATAATTTTTCCAAATATTCTTCAGGCAAATTAATGTGGAATGTTGAGCTAATAAATTGCTGTGCCAACTCGGTTTTAGGATTAGAGAAGATTTCACTTACCGAACCTTGTTCCACCAAACGCCCTTTATCAATCACCGCCACTTGGTCGCAAATGCGTTTTACCACGTCCATTTCGTGCGTGATCAACAAAATAGTGATACCTAAAGTGCGGTTGATTTCTTTTAATAATTTTAAAATTGCTTGCGTGGTAGCTGGATCTAATGCACTGGTTGCTTCATCGCACAGTAGCACCTTTGGATCACTTGCCAACGCACGCGCAATTGCAACACGTTGCTTTTGTCCACCTGAAAGATTGGCTGGGTAAACATCGCGCTTTTCACTTAATCCCACTAAGGAAAGTAGTTGTTCCACTTTTTGTTTAATATGGGCTTTGCTTTCACCGGCTAATTCCAACGGCAACGCGATGTTGCCATAAACGGTGCGCGAACTGAGCAAATTGAAATGCTGGAAAATCATTCCAATATTACGGCGTTCCTGAATGAGTTGGCTGTCGGACAGATGCGTTAATTCTTTGCCATCCACAATCACCGATCCTGACGTTGGGCGTTCCAATAAATTCACGCAACGAATTAGCGTGCTTTTCCCAGCTCCAGATGCGCCAATCACGCCACAAATTTGTCCTTTAGGAACGTGAAGATTGACATTATCAAGTGCGGTGATTTTTTTATCCGCAATGTCAAAAATTTTACTAAGGTTTTCTAGCTTAATCATATAAGCCCTTTCTAATATGCTTAAATTTAAGTTTTTTCGTATTTTAGACGTCTAGATTGCTATGTCAATATTTATTCACAACATTTTTAGAATGTTCAGCTATTAGTTAGAACAAAATTAAGTCATAATTGAGCGAAATAGCAAGATAAAGATAAACAAGGATCAAAATGTGAATAAAGCAATTTTTCTAGATCGAGATGGCACGATCAATATCGATCACGGCTATGTACATCAAATTGATGATTTCCAATTTATCGAAGGCAGCATTGAAGCCTTGCAGCAACTCAAAGCGATGGGCTATTTATTGGTGTTAGTGACGAATCAATCAGGCATTGCGCGCGGCTATTTTTCAGAACAACAATTCCTACAACTCACGGAGTGGATGGATTGGTCACTGGCAGATCGTGGTGTGGATTTTGATGGCATCTATTATTGTCCTCATCACCCAGAGGGTAAAGGTGAATATAAAGAAGATTGCGATTGTCGCAAGCCAAAGTCAGGAATGTTATTGCAAGCGATTAAAGAATTGAATATCGATCCCGCACAGTCTTTTATGGTGGGAGATAAAAAAGAAGATATGCAGGCAGGCAAAGGGGCGGGCGTAAAAACCTGTGTTTTGGTGCGAACAGGAAAAGCAGTAAGCGAAGAAAGTGAAAAATCTGCAGATATCCTGATAAATAGTGTAGCGGACTTGCCAGCGTTAATAAAAAAGCTTAAGAAATAAATCAAGTGCGGTAAAAATTTTGCTAATTTTTCACCGCACTTTGCCTGATAAAACAGCAGCGTGGTTTCAAAATAATCAGTTGCAATGATTTTTGGCATTTTTTGCGA
>NZ_PQVJ01000055.1 GCF_002921135.1 Avibacterium gallinarum
ACTGGTGCGGCGCAAATGGACGGTGCAATCTTAGTAGTAGCAGCGACAGACGGCCCAATGCCACAAACTCGTGAGCACATCTTATTAGGACGCCAAGTAGGTGTACCATACATCATCGTATTCTTAAACAAATGCGATATGGTAGATGACGAAGAGTTATTAGAATTAGTAGAAATGGAAGTGCGTGAGCTTCTTTCTCAATATGATTTCCCAGGTGATGATACACCAATCGTACGTGGTTCAGCGTTAAAAGCGTTAGAAGGCGATGCAGCATGGGAAGAAAAAATCCTTGAGTTAGCAAATCACTTAGACACTTACATTCCAGAGCCAGAGCGTGCGATTGACCAACCATTCTTATTACCAATCGAAGACGTATTCTCAATCTCAGGTCGTGGTACAGTAGTAACAGGCCGTGTAGAGCGTGGTATTATCCGCACTGGTGATGAAGTAGAAATCGTAGGTATCAAAGAAACTGCGAAAACTACCGTAACAGGTGTAGAAATGTTCCGTAAATTACTTGACGAAGGTCGTGCGGGTGAAAACATCGGTGCATTATTACGTGGTACAAAACGTGAAGAAATCGAGCGTGGTCAAGTATTAGCGAAACCAGGTTCAATCACACCACACACAGACTTCGAATCAGAAGTTTACGTATTATCAAAAGAAGAAGGTGGTCGTCATACTCCATTCTTCAAAGGTTACCGTCCACAATTCTATTTCCGTACAACTGACGTAACAGGTACAATCGAGTTACCAGAAGGCGTGGAAATGGTAATGCCAGGCGATAACATCAAAATGACAGTAAGCTTAATTCACCCAATCGCGATGGACCAAGGTTTACGCTTTGCGATTCGTGAAGGTGGACGTACAGTAGGTGCGGGTGTTGTAGCGAAAATCATCAAATAATGATGATTGCTAGGTAACACTAGAAAAGC
>NZ_PQVJ01000056.1 GCF_002921135.1 Avibacterium gallinarum
TCATCCGCTAATTTTTCAACATTAGTCGGTTCGGTCCTCCAGTTAGTGTTACCCAACCTTCAACCTGCCCATGGCTAGATCACCGGGTTTCGGGTCTATACCTTGCAACTAACCGCCCAGTTAAGACTCGGTTTCCCTTCGGCTCCCTTATTCAGTTAACCTCGCTACAAAATATAAGTCGCTGACCCATTATACAAAAGGTACGCAGTCACCCCATCATTAAGCCCCCTCTGTTTGATTTTCTCGGGTTAGACTTCACTGCGTGAAGTCAACCGCACTTCCAACAAAAGGTGCGCTACTCATCATCGAGCCTTTGGCTTAATGATGGGGCTCCCACTGCTTGTACGTACAGGGTTTCAGGTTCTATTTCACTCCCCTCACCGGGGTTCTTTTCGCCTTTCCTTCACAGTACTGGTTCACTATCGGTCAATCAGGAGTATTTAGCCTTGGAGGATGGTCCCCCCATCTTCAAACAGGATTCCTCGTGTCCCGCCCTACTTATCGTAAGCTTAGTACCACATGCAATCTTTCAGATACGGGGCTATCACCCTGTGTCGCTTAGCTTCCCAGCTAATTCTCCTAAATCACATGCTATCACTTACTGGCTACTCCGCTTTCGCTCGCCGCTACTCACAGAATCTCGGTTGATTTCTTTTCCTCGGGGTACTTAGATGTTTCAGTTCTCCCGGTTCGCCTT
>NZ_PQVJ01000057.1 GCF_002921135.1 Avibacterium gallinarum
CTCGGGCAATTAGTACTGGTTAGCTCAACGGCTCACACCGCTTACACACCCAGCCTATCTACGTCGTCGTCTCCAACAACCCTTACAGTCTTATAGACTGGGAGAACTCATCTTAAGGCAAGTTTCGTGCTTAGATGCTTTCAGCACTTATCTCTTCCGCATTTAGCTACCCAGCAGTGCCTCTGGCGAGACAACTGGTACACCAGTGATGCGTCCACTCCGGTCCTCTCGTACTAGGAGCAGCCCCTCTCAATTCTCCAACGCCCACGGCAGATAGGGACCGAACTGTCTCACGACGTTCTAAACCCAGCTCGCGTACCACTTTAAATGGCGAACAGCCATACCCTTGGGACCTACTTCAGCCCCAGGATGTGATGAGCCGACATCGAGGTGCCAAACACCGCCGTCGATATGAACTCTTGGGCGGTATCAGCCTGTTATCCCCGGAGTACCTTTTATCCGTTGAGCGATGGCCCTTCCATTCAGAACCACCGGATCACTATGACCTGCTTTCGCACCTGCTCGACTTGTCTGTCTCGCAGTTAAGCTTGCTTATACCATTGCACTAACCTGACGATGTCCGACCGTCATTAGCAAACCTTCGTGCTCCTCCGTTACACTTTGGGAGGAGACCGCCCCAGTCAAACTACCCACCAGACACTGTCCGAACACCCGTTTCAGGCGCTTCGTTAGAACATCAAACGTTAAAGGGTGGTATTTCAACAACGACTCCACGATAACTGGCGTTACCGCTTCATAGTCTCCCACCTATCCTACACATCAAAATTCAAGGTTCAGTGTCAAGCTATAGTAAAGGTTCACGGGGTCTTTCCGTCTAGCCGCGGGTACACCGCATCTTCACGGCGATTTCAATTTCACTGAGTCTCGGGTGGAGACAGCCTGGCCATCATTATGCCATTCGTGCAGGTCGGAACTTACCCGACAAGGAATTTCGCTACCTTAGGACCGTTATAGTTACGGCCGCCGTTTACTGGGGCTTCGATCAGGAGCTTCTCTTTCGATTACACCATCAATTAACCTTCCAGCACCGGGCAGGCATCACACCCTATACGTCCACTTTCGTGTTTGCAGAGTGCTGTGTTTTTAATAAACAGTTGCAGCCAGCTGGTATCTTCGACTGGTTCATGCTCCATCCGTATAGAACTTCACACTACGCCAGCGCACCTTCTCCCGAAGTTACGGTGCTATTTTGCCTAGTTCCTTCACCCGAGTTCTCTCAAGCGCCTGAGTATTCTCTACCTGACCACCTGTGTCGGTTTTCAGTACGGTTTAGATAAACCTGAAGCTTAGTGGCTTTTCCTGGAAGTGTGGTATCAATTACTTCAGCACCTTAGTGCCTCGTCATCATCTCTCAGTGTTTACAGTGAACCGGATTTGCCTAGTCCACCCACCTACCAACTTAAACGTACATCTCCAACAGTACGCTAACCTAACCTACTCCGTCCCCACATCGCAGTTTATCCAAGTACGGGAATATTAACCCGTTTCCCATCGACTACGCTTTTCAGCCTCGCCTTAGGGGCCGACTCACCCTGCCCCGATTAACGTTGGACAGGAACCCTTGGTCTTCCGGCGAACGGGTTTTTCACCCGTTTTATCGTTACTTATGTCAGCATTCGCACTTGTGATACGTCCAGCAATCCTCTCAAATCACCTTCTTCCGCTTACACAACGCTCCCCTACCCAACA
>NZ_PQVJ01000059.1 GCF_002921135.1 Avibacterium gallinarum
TTTGATCTGCCCCCAAAAAGTTAGACTATATTCTAATTTAATTCAAGGACTGAGTTCTGTATTCCACAGGGCTTAGTCCTTTGAGCTTCACTTGAATACGCTCATTATTGTAGTAATGAATGTACTCGTGAATCACTTTTTCAAGCTGTTCAAAGGTTTCAAACCGCTTGCCAAAGTAACATTCCGTCTTCAATCGCCCGAAAAAGCTTTCCATCGCACCATTATCAAGGCAATTGCCTTTTCTCGACATACTTTGCGTCATACCGTGTTTTTTCAATACCTCCCGATAACCCATCATTTGATACTGCCATCCTTGGTCGGAATGCAGTATCGGTTTTTCCCCCGCTAATCGGTTCACCGCCTGGGTCAACATTCTGGTTATCTGCTCAAAATTCGGACTTCTCGCCACATCATAAGCAATAATTTCGTTATTAAACAAGTCTTTAATCGGCGATAAATACACTTTGCCTTCCGCACATTTGAACTCGGTGATATCCGTTACCCACTTCTCATTCGGCATCGTTGCCGTAAAATCCCGTTGCAACAGATTATCGGCAATTTGTCCCACTTTGCCTTGGTAAGAACGATATTTTTTCTGCTTACTTTTTCCTTTTAACCCCAAACGTTGCATTATCGCTAGCACCCTTTTGTGGTTGATAATCAAGTATTTCCTTAATTCCAAGGTAATTCGACGATAACCATAATTTTCGTCATTTTTGCGATAAATTTCCTCTATTTTCTGTGAAATCGCTACATTTTTATCCGACTTTGGCTTGAGATGATAAAAGAACGAACTGCGTGCCAATCCGATTAGCCTGAGTAACAATTCCAACGGGAAACGCGAGCGTAAGGCATTTACGATGACGGCTTTTTCTGCATTTTTTGTTGGTTGAGTTCCTGCAACTTTTTTAGAATTGCATTCTCCGCTTCTAATTCCAAAATTCGGTAACGCAAGCGTTCTTCTTCTGTTTTGGGCGTTGGTGGCATTTTAGGTGAGTTGAGTTTCATACTTGGACGACCTTTAGGTTTGAGTAATAACCCATCTATACCTTGTTTTTCAAAGCGTTGCAACCATTGACTAATTATCCCTGAACTGGGGATATCAAAGCGAAAGCAGGCGGCTTCAGCGGAGCACTGGCCTTTTTTGATAGCTTGAATAACCT
>NZ_PQVJ01000060.1 GCF_002921135.1 Avibacterium gallinarum
TGGCAAAAAACACGAAAAATCATTGCAACTGATTATTTTGAAATCACACCGATGAATTATCCAGCAAAGTGCGGTGGAAAATTAGCAAGTTTTCCGCCTATAAACTCTATAAATTTATAAGATACTATTTGGTATCCTTTCCAGATCTCAATTTAGATCCAGCCTTTTGTGCGAAATTCTTTCCATACCTGGATCAGATATGCCATTTCTTCTGGTGTTCCTAACGTTAAACGATTGTAATTCGTTAATGGTGGGAAAGCACGACCAACCACAATATTGTATGCTTTCATTTTCTTAGCGTATTCAACACTATCACCTTTGATGCGATGAAAAATGAAATTCGCACTACTTGCCACATAAGTAAGCCCTAATTCATCAAGCGCTTTCATCACCATACGGCGAGATTCATCTGTAACGCGACGGCTTTCTTGCAAAAAGGCGTTATCCGCTAAGGTTGCACGCGCCGCTACTGCCGCAGTTAAGTTGGTATTATCAGCACTTAAAAATTGGCGTAAATAATCCATTTCTGATTTCGCTGCCACCATATAACCAATCCGCAAACCGGCTAAGGCATACAATTTAGAAAACGTTCTGGTTACAGCCAAACGTTCAGTGCCTTTACGCGCCCATTCTATCGCACTGGTAAATTGCGGATCGCCTTCTGCATATTCTGCATAAGCCTCATCAATCAACAAGCGATGATTTTCTGGGATATTATCTAACCAAGGAGCTAACTGGCTATTTGGTGTTAGCAATGCCGTTGGGTTATTCGGATTACAAAGATAAATAATGCTAATCCCATCAAATTGATCTGCCTTGGATCGAATTGCATCAAGATCAAATGAGAGATCTGCTTTTAGTGGAACTTTTACCACTGGTACATTGCGGGCTACAGCATAATCTTCATAAATACCAAATGTTGGATCGGGCGCAATCACTTGTACCGCTTGTTTTTTATCATTCGCTTGTTGAATCCAGCCTGAAATCACAGCCTCAATGGCTTCAGAAGAACCATTACCTAATCCTACATTTTCTGTATTAAGATTGAAACGCTTAGCAATATCTTCAATCAAGCCTTCACGCTCACTGTCAGGATAGCGATTGGATAAATTAAGATGATTTATTACAGCTTGACGCGCAGAGGCACTCATTCCCAATGAGTTTTCATTGAAGTTTAGCAATAAAGGATGTTCAGCACTTGGTAGCGTGAACGTTGTCTGTGCGGTAATTGGTTGCGTTTCGGCAAGCACTTTATGATTGAAAAAACCTGCGGCAACACCAGCTGCAGCAAGTTGTAACATACGACGACGATTGATTTGCATAATTATTCCTTATTTAGTTTTAGTCATTAAATTTCAAAACCATAAAACAAGCATTTTAAACACAATAAATCTGCTTATTCAAAGTGAGTTAAATTTGTAACATTTCAGCTAACTTGTCAAGTGATAAAACACAAACTTTAACTTTATATGCATAAAAAATGAATTTTAATTCAAGCAAAGCAATTTTGCTATCGTATGAGAACATTTTCTTGTAGGAAAAAGAAGGAAACTGAGGGAAAACTGAGGAAAACACATTTTGGGGTGCTAATATTGCAACGCAAAATCCATTTACCCCCTATACAAAGTGCGGTGGAAATTTTTTGAATTTTTCCACCGCACTTTCTTTTATCTAATTTAACTGCTTTATCTGCTCTGCAAACGCCGCCACTTTTTGCCAATCGGTATATTCAACTTCTTTGCTGGTGTCAGTTTCGCCGCCGGTGATTTTCATAATAAAACGAATCATTATTCGGTCAAACCAGCCATAGCGAGGATACATCAATGCGCCAGCAAACACGGCGGCAAAAGTGGGTTTCCAAGCAATGCGTTGTAGAAATTTCCGTACATAGACATTGGTTTCTGGCGTATTTTTATCAGCTTTGCGTGCAGTGAGATTAACACCAAAAAATGCCGTTTGTTTGTGGTTTAAAAGTGCGGTGTTTTTTTCGATAAATTTATAAAGTAATTTATTAAAATGCCCATAACGGATCGATGCACCGATAATAATGCAATCAAATTCCGCTAAGTCCGCCACATTCTCATTAATGCTACGCACTTCTGCGCTTAATTTTTCCGCCAGAAATTGGGCGATTTTTCGCGTTTGCCCGTCATAGCTAGAATATAAAATCAAGGTTTTCATTAGGTTCTCCAAAAGGCAGGGCTAAATAGCACTAATAATGAGAAAACTTCCAAGCGGCCTGCCACCATTGCAAAAGAAAAGACATATTTGGCGCTATCTGGCACGTCGGCAAAGCTGGTGCTAATCATTCCCAAGCCTGGGCCTGCATTGGTAATCGCAGCAAACACGGCGCCGATGGAATCAAATGCGCTCATTCCACATAAAATAGCTGCGAAAACGCAGAGCCAGAAGGTTAAGAAAAAAGCGATTAAAAATGCCCAAATACGTTCGATAACGTGCATAGACAAGAGATTATCGCCTAATTTTACGGGAACGACTAAGTTAGGGTGCACAAGGGATTTTAGCTCGCGCTTAAATTGCAACCATACCACCAAAACGCGGATCATTTTGAGCCCACCTGATGTTGAGCCTGCACAGCCGCCCAATAGTCCTGCGAACACTAGCATCATTCCTAAAAAAGGTGGTAACTGATTGAAATCAAATAAGGTGTAACCCGACGTCATCGCCATTGAGGCCGATTGCGCGCTCCCCTGCGCGAAGGCATCAATTAAGGAAAGGTTATCGAAAGAAAGGTATAGCCCAAGGGATAGCACCAAAATAAAGAAGCCTTGCACTAAACAAAAGAAGCGAAATTCGGGATCGTGCCAGTAAGTTTTCCATAGGCTTTGGTGCTTCCAATGGGTTAGCGCGGTGATGTGCAGCCCAAAGTTGCAGCCAGCTACCAGCATAAAAAAGGCAGCCAGAAAGTAAATAGTGGAATTGTTGAAATAGCCTAAATTCGCGTCGTGGGTGGACATTCCGCCATTAGACACGGTAGAGAAACTATGAGAAATCGCGTCAAATAGCGACATTCCCGCGCCCCAATAGGCAATAATACACACAGTGGTCAGCACGCAATATAAAATCCACAACAACTTTGCCACTTCTGCAATTCTGGGAAGATTTTTCTGATCTTTAAGCGGCCCTGAGGATTCAATACGATAAAGCTGACTACCACCAATGCCCAAAATTGGCACAACTGCCACCACTAACACGATCAATCCCATTCCGCCTAGCCATTGCAAAAGTTGGCGATAAAATAAAATGGATTTAGGTAAATTATCCAGCCCCGACATCACCGTGGCGCCTGTGGTAGTGAGTGCTGAAAAGGCTTCAAAGGTGGCATCGGCAAAGCTCATTGTTAATTCATCAAATAATAAGAAAGGGATCACCGCCAATAAACTGAGCAACACCCAGAACGCCACCACAATAAGAAAGCCTTCTCTGGCACGCAATTCCTGTTTATGTTGATGACAGCTCCACCACAACAACGTACCAAAAGAAAAGCTGGCAATAAAGGCTTGCATAAAGGCTTTTCCGCCACCATCGCCATAAATCAGCGCCACAAAAGCTGGCACGAGCATTGTGGCTGAGAAGCACATCACCAAAATGCCGATAATTCGAAAAATAGATAATATATGCACAATGTTCTCTCTTATTTTATTGCGATGATGTTCAACTGCCCTGCCGAGCGTTCGGTTAATTCTCGTTCAAACGCAAGGCGTTTATCAGGACGAATTGCCAGCACAAAATGCACTTTTTCTTGGAAATCTTGCGATTCAATCAACACATCTTGCTGCTCGCATAAATGTTGTAGCCAGTTAATTTGGTCATAATCGCAAGTTAAACGAAAATGTTCTCGTTCCACTTTCATTGTGGTTTCAAGCAATTTCAACGCCTGTTGCACGCCGTTGCCATAAGCACGCACTAAACCGCCCGTGCCGAGCAAAATTCCGCCATAATAGCGCACCACAACAGCACTGATCTCACCAATTTGGCTACCCAACAAGGCATTTAGCATTGGTTTACCAGCTGTGCCTGCGGGTTCGCCATCATCAGAAAAGCCTAAGGATTGAGAATCCGAAGGCTTGCCCGCCACCGCCGCCCAACAATGATGGCGTGCATTAGGGTGCTGGGTACGAATTTCCTGCCAAAAGGCTTTCGCTTGTTCTAAACCTTCTGTATGTTTGAGATAAGTGATAAAACGGCTTTTCTTAATTTCTTCTTCAAAAACCACCGCACTTTGCGGGATTAAATATTCCATAACCCAGACTAACTTTGACCGATATTTAATTGAACGGTATTATACGCACAAAATCACTTCAACGAAAAATAAACAATGAACGAAATTCACATTCACCAACAGTTAGACACCCAAGGGCTGCGCTGCCCAGAACCCGTAATGCTGGTGCGCAAACAAATTCGCCATATGCAAGAGGGCGAAGTGTTGCTCATTCTTGCCGATGATCCCGCCACCACAAGAGATATTCCGAGTTTTTGTCAATTTATGGATCATCGCTTACTTAAAAGCGAAACAGAAAGCACACCGTTTAAATATTGGGTGCAAAAGGGGCAGTAAAAAGCAAAATAAAAAGGTGCGTTAAACGCACCTTTGTTTTATTAGAACAATTATAGATAGAATTTATCTACAAAGTTTAATTTGTCATCAAGTTTTAACACTAACGGCTGACCTGTTGGGATTTCAAAATCCATAATGTCTTCATCAGAAATGCCGATAATGTGTTTTGCCAACGCTCGTAATGAGTTACCGTGCGCAGTTACTAATACACGTTTACCAGATAATAATGCAGGGGCGATTTGATCTTCCCAGAATGGTAATACACGCTCTAAGGTAACTTTTAAGTTTTCGCCATCTGGAATCACATCTGGTGGTAAGTTGGCATAGCGGCGATCCTTGTGCGCTGAATTTGGATCATTTGGATCTAATAATGGTGGTAAAGTGTCGTAAGAACGGCGCCAGATATGTACTTGCTCATCACCATATTTTTCTGCTGTGGCTTTTTTGTCTAAGCCTTGTAATTCGCCGTAATGACGCTCATTTAAACGCCAGCTTTTCACTTGTGGAATCCAAAGTTGGTTAGATTCTTCTAACACGATGTTACAGGTTTTAATTGCACGAGTTAATACAGAAGTAAAGGCAATATCAAACTCATAGCCCGCATCTAATAATTTTTTACCCGCTGCTTTGGCTTCTTCTACGCCACGCTCGGTTAAATTCACATCGCGCCAGCCAGTAAATAAGTTTTTTGCATTCCATTCACTAAAACCGTGACGAATAAACACCAATTCCATAAAAATCTCCTAATGTTAATGAAAAAATACTGGGCATTTTATAGCAAAAATTTCCATCTTTTAAAAGGAAAAAGCACGACTTTCCTGATCTTTCGCAAGGATTTGCTAGGTTGTGATTTTGCCCTAAGCGAGGATTTTCAGATTTGTACAAAAATTTTCCGCCGAACATTTAGCGACTTGCGCAAATAATGGTATAGTTATGCACATTTTTAGTCGCCAGTTTTAGTTTCTAATTTTATTAATGAGAGAAAAAACGTTGAAAAAAATCACCGCACTTTTCTTTTTTACCTGCACCCTACCTTTCACTGTGCAGAGTGCGGATCTATCTGCGATCCAAAAACAGATCAAACAGCAAGAACAGAAAATTGCTGAACAAAAGCGTGAACAAAATAAATTGCAATCCACCCTAAAAAATCAAGAATTGCAAATTAACGGCGTGGTCGGCCAACTGCGCAAAACAGAATCTGACCTAAAAGCAATTCGCAAAATGATGGCGGATACAGATAAACAAATCAAACACTTAGAAAGACAAGAAAAAAATCAGAAAGAAAAACTGGCTAAACAGATCGATGCAATGTACCGCTCGGGGATTAATCCTTCAATGTTGGAGAAACTGTTTTCCGAAGATGCTAAAAAAGCGGAGCGAATGAAAGCTTATTATGATCATATGAACCAAGCTCGCCTTGCATTAATTGAAGATCTGAAACAAACGCAAGCACAGCTCAAGAAAGAAAAAGCCAATATTCAAGATCAGCAAAAAGAGCAACAAAATCAGCTCAATGAGCAAAAAAAGCAACAGCAAAGTTTGCAAAAAGTGCAGCGTGAACGCCAATCCACGCTCAATCAGCTGAATAAAAGTTTAGCCAAAGATCAGAATAAATTGGACAGCTTGAAAGCGAACGAAAATGCCTTACGCCAACAAATTCAGCGTGCGGAACAGCAGGCGCGTGAGCAAGAAAAGCGTGAACGTGAAGCCTTAGCACAGAAAAAACGCCAAGAGGAACAAAAAAGCCAAAAACCTTACACACCAACGGCGCAAGAAAAACAGCTTATGGCAAGCAGTTCAGGGCTGGGCAAACCACAAAGACAATATCAATATCCCGTATCAGGAAAAATTCTTAACCGTTTCGGTTCAACGCAAATGGGCGAGCTTAAATGGAAAGGGATCGTGATTGGGGCAAATGCAGGGGCGTCTGTACGCGCAATTGCCGATGGGCGCGTGATTTTGGCAAGCTGGCTACAAGGTTATGGACTAATGGTGATCATCAAACACGGTGAAAATGATCTGAGCTTATACGGCTACAACCGCGCCGTGTCAGTCCGAGAAGGGCAACTGGTGAAAGCAGGACAGAAAATTGCCGAAGTGGGATCATCTGGCGGACAATCACGCTCAGGGCTGTATTTTGAAATTCGCCGCAAAGGCGTCGCGGTCAATCCAACAGGCTGGTTGCGATAATGAAAAACTCTAATCAAAAACAACGCGTGAAAAAACAATTCATAAAGAAAGCAAGTGCGGTCAAAATTTTGTTTATTTTTTCCACCGCACTTTGCTTGAGCCTACTCCCCACAATTGCACTCAGCCAATCGCGTCTTGCCATTGTGATTGATGATGTGGGCTATCGCCCGAAAGAAGATGCCGCCATTTATGCAATGCCGAAAGAAATCTCGGTGGCAATTATTCCTTCTGCACCTTACGCCAAACAGCGTAATGATCAGGCAAAACAGCAAAATCGTGATGTTCTTATTCATCTGCCAATGCAGCCGATGGGAAGCCATAAAATTGAAGCTGGCGGGCTAAGCCTTGGAATGTCGCAACAAGCCGTGCGAGAAAAAGTGCAAAATGCGAAGAAAACCGTTTCTGCCGCCATTGGCTTAAACAACCATATGGGCAGTGCGGCAACGGCGGATCAAGGTTTAATGACAAAGTTAATGATCGCATTGCAAGAACAGCATTTGTTTTTCTTAGATAGCCGAACCATTGGTCGTTCAGTGGCAAGTAAAACCGCAAAGCAACAAGGCGTAAAAGCCCTAGATCGCCATATTTTCTTAGATGATAGCGATGCGTTCGCCGATGTTCAACGCCAATTTCAACAAGCCATTACCTATGCACGCAAACACGGCACTGCGATTGTGATTGGCCACCCACGCAAAAACACCGTTGCCGTGCTACAAAATGGTTTACGCACTCTGCCGAAAGACATTCAATTGGTTAATATGGGCAGCTTATGGCGTGGCGAAAAAGTGGTACCAATCAAGCCGTTTATTATGCTATTTAACACTACCCCAGCGCCAACTTCCGTTGCACCTTTTCAAGATGTGCCATTATTGCGGGGAATTCCAAGATAAAAGGAAATGAAAAGAAGTGGCGGAGACAATGGGAGTTGAATTTAAAGGATAACATATTGATTTATATAGATATTAATTTTATGTCACCTATTTTCTAGTACAATTTCTAGTACAATTATCCAAAGTCACTTGTTATTTAGTCTATTTCTTGAACAATTATTTCGGACGTATTAGGGGCGTTTTATAGCTGCGTAAAAAGTGGCTTTTCTGTGTGATGTTTTTCGCAGTGGTGGATCTGCTCTTTTGGTCTATTTTCTAGTGGTGAATTTTCTATAAGGGAAATTTTAGAAATGTGGCCAGCCTCATTATAAAATAAAAATCTTATTATGCTGTTCTTTTACTGGTTAAAAATCACCCACGCTATTTATTGGCATTTTGAAAGATTTCACCTATAAATTACATTTATCTAAAATTTACGAAAAAAATATTTTTTTATTTATTTAAGCAAAAAACGTAGACGCATAGACGCGCCCCGATTTTTAAAAATTATTTCCTTTATTTTCAATGAATTAACCCCTAAAAAGTGCGTCTATGGAGTGTAGACGCACTTAGACGCAGTAGACGCGGCGATTTTATTTAACGTATTGATTTAATTAAATATTGTTATTTTTGGAGTGTCTATGCCGTGTCTACACTAAGACGATTTTTGATGAAAATTCGATGATTTAGGCGAGAATTTCCCCTTTTGCCAGGTTATTTTTAGAGAGAAATAAATAGTTAAAATCTATCAAAATAGAGCCCAAAAACGCCCATTATGGGGCGTTGGTCGCGGCTAAAGTGTAAGCTGTGTCGCTTTACAGTCGTAAATATTCGCTAATCGTTCAAGTGTTTTTTTCTGTGGCTTGTTGTTTTTGATACTGTAAGAAATCACCATAGAAAGATAAAAAAAGAGCCGTTTTATTGGCTCTTTTGGGGATATGGTGGCTAGCGTGGGCTATTTTCGCTTTCTTCGGGTTCTTCGTCTAGCACTGCCAGCACATAGCAGCGGATTGTTTTATTGCCTGCGATTGGGCGCGGGAGTGCTTTTTTGTATTTGTAAGACTTCTGTTTTGCGTTGGTGGTGGAAAGCATACCTGCGTCCGCCAGCACTTTATTCGCAATATTTTCATCAAAGCCAGCAATCACATCTTGCAAATAAACTTGCGGGAATATCCAATAGCGTGCGTCTTTGTTTAAAACACTGTCGCCAAGCTCTTTATAACCTGCCGTATCTTTTGGATCGGGCTGGTTTGGGTTGAATGGATATTCAATAAATCTTGCTCCATTCCGCAATAGCCAGCCGTTCGCCTGTGCAATGATTTGTTTTTTCTCTCGGCTTTCTAGCCCATAGACGCTAACCCATTCATTAAAGCAATGTAGTAAGGCTTCGCCACATTCTGCCGCTTTCCATTGAGTTAAATGGCTCGAAAGCGTGAGTGCTGTTTCTAGCACGGCAAAACGGCTTGCTACACGTTGCACTTGTGGGCTGGCTTTTTGTGGTAAGCGTGCCAGCCATTTATCTTTAATCGTGCTATAAACGCCTGCTAGTGCGTCTTGGTTTTCAATTAGCCACGTGATCCACTCTCGCCCTATTGCCCCATAGTGCTTTTTACTCGCTTGGTTTAGGTGGTCTGCGTGGGTTTTACCGTCTTTGAAGTGGTGGAATTGTGTGGCCGCCGTGATAGGAATATTCAACAAGCGCACCAACTGCCCCGCATTGGTTTTTATGCCAGCTTGAGCAAGGTAATTTTCTAAATCTACTTCACCGGTAGAAAACGCCATTATTCGCCAGCGGTTCACTTCGCGATTTCCGCCCTCTTTTGCCCCTTGTATTTTGCCAATACCATTAAACAGCGTGTAGGCGGTTTGCTCTGCGTGTTTTTTGTTTGCCCCTTGCCCTATTTCGTCCATCACTAGAAAGCCGTCATTGCGTGCGGCTGCTTCATTGCTTAAGCCTAATGCGGTGGCGTTCCAGCTTACCCGTGTAATTTCGGGGTGCCCGTAAACACTAGCGGCAATGTTGGCGGTGGTAGTTTTCCCGCTAGTCGAACCGCCAAAAAGATGAACGCCAAAGCTGTCAGCGTCCAGCAGATGAATTAGCGGTGCAGATAATGCGCAAGCCACGCCTAACATCATAGCGGGATTTCCCTTTACATATTGCCCGATTTCATTCTGCCAGCTTTCTAATGTGCCTTTGACTTGGTAGCCTGCAAAGCCTGCGGATTGTGAGCGAAACAAAACAGGGTGCTTAGGCTCGCCAATGACTTCACCATTTGGCAATAAATACGCGCCATTCTGCCAGCCTGTGGCATTGGTGATAGTCCATAGCTTACGGTCGCCCGTGGTTTGTAAATAATCCGCCAATTCGTTTTTAAGTGTTGAATTAGACGTTACCTTTAAGCCACGGTTTTTTAACGTCCGCCACCCCTCACGTTCGCCAATATCTCCCAGCGGTAACGCTTCTATTACACGCTCTTGACTGTTTTCTAATTGCCATTGCAGCACTAAATAACTTTCGCTTTCACTGCGCCCAATGCCAACCACGTCCACCACATCAGAAAGCCACTGCACGCGCTCGATAATCTCGCCCGTGTGTTTGTCTAGTTTTGGTATAATGTGAAATAAGCTGCTTTTGCCGTTTTCTGTGCGTTTCTCAATGTAAGGCGATAAATTGCCTTGCTTTTGGTCTTTCGCTTCACCTTGCGCCACCTGTGCAATAATTTCAGCGGTTTCTGGGGCTTTTCGCATTTCACGGTAAAGGTTAATGTCTTTGTTCAAGTTTTGGTTTAGTGTGAGCGTGGCGCAATCATACAAGCCCACGATTTCCGCTTTCGTTTCCGTGGCTAACTTTAAGCAAAGTGCGGTGATATTTTCCCGAGAAAGTTCGCCGCATTGAATAAATTTTATTGCGCGTTGATCAGGGGTCGCAATCCTAATATTACTAAGGTTTGCTAGCTGTTTTTCACCTAAAATAACAGGCTTTTGATCATAGCGGGGGATTTCTCCCCCACTGGTTTTAAATGGTGGAATTTGCAATGCGTCCGCAATATTCTGCCATTCTATGCCTGCTCCCTTGTTCCATACTTCCCACGCACGAGAGCCAACTAAGACAAGCAAATCATCAAAAGGGCAATTATTCCACGGCTGTTTTAAGTGCGGTGCGTTTTTAGTGCATTTTTTCATTCTCGCCCCCGTGAATTTGTGTTTCTAATTGGGCGATTATTTGCGCTTCCATTCTTGTAAGCTGTGATGAAAGAAAATGACAAACTGCGCAACCAAGTAAACGGCGGGCGATTTCCTCCCCGCTGTATTGTTCCGCCAATTCCTCAATGTCTGTTGTTGGTGGGGTGGGTGATAGTTCAATCAATTTTCTTGCAATGATATTCGCTTCTTTGGCAAATTGGATCGCCGCATTTGGTGTAACTTGTGCGATATTCTCCAACTCTTCCGCCACCGCTTCAAACACGGCAGCAATATATGGAAATTCGGGGCTATTTGTGCCATTGATAAAATTACCGTTGCTAATGCCTATGGCTTGCTGTTCTGTCTCGCTAAAGCTATTCCAATTAATTTTTTTGTCGGTTTTCATTTATTACCCTCCGCCAATTTCTCGCTTTCCATTCGTTCGATTTCTAACTTCTCCACGTCCGCCACCACAGCCATTAGAAGCCCAATTAAAAACTTGGCTGAACGCTTAAAGGCTTTATTCTTCGCTTGCTGGGCTGGGTTAAGTTCTTGGCTGTTGATAAGCTCAAGTAATAATTCCCGTCCTTGTGCAAGTCCATCAAGTAGCGTTTGACCTTCCTTTTTCATTTGAATTTTGTGGTGGAAATCACCAGGGAAATTCTCAAAGCATTTGCGGTTTGCTTGTTTGATTATCTCGCCTTGGCGTCTCCATTGTGGAAAATGGCTAATTGTTAAGGTTGGTTTAGTCATTATTCCACCCCCTAACGATAGTGATTGCATTAACATCACGATAGCTAAATCTCCCTTTCTCTTGTTCGGCTTTGATTTGATTTTTCACGGCCACAGCTTGGATTAAAGTCATTTGTGCCGCACATTCAAATTGGCTTCCATCTTGATAGGTAAGAATTACGCTGTAATTTTGCGCTTGCTGATTAGTCATTATTTGCCCCCTCGTTGCCGTCCGTTAAACCTAGCTCAAGTGTAATCGCTTGGTATAAATCCATTAATGCGCCGTCTGTCAGTAAATTAAAGCTATGCACTAGGGTTAAATCTGTTTCTCCGTAGCTGTTTTCGATATAGTGTTTTAAGAGATAAATCAGGCTCTCCACTTCAGAAAAACGGGCTAGCATTTGTTCTTGCTTGAACGCTTGTAGGGTGATTGAATTAGGCATTGTTCACCTCCGCCACAGCTGAAGTGAACGCAATAGGGAAAGTTCCCGCCATAAGTGCGGTGGGTTTTGTGATAGTTTTCATTGTGGATATTCTCAATTGTGTTAGTAAGTTTGATGTATCGCCATTAAGTGGGTGCGATACGGCTTCAACTACCGCAATTGATCGGCTCGGGTTATTCGTGCGATTGCTCGCCTTATTTCCCCGTATAGACCGTATCGCAAAATCGATACTTCTCGGGCGGTGTTCGCCCTGTGAAGGGTAAATTTGAGATAAAAAAATACCGCTTGAATAACGCTTGCGGTCTGCGTCAATTGTGATAGTGCTTGCAATACTACCGCCAACGGTATTTTTAATCAAGGCTAAATTACGCATTTTTCACCTCCAAAATCACAAAAAACGGGGCGACTTGTGCGGTGGCTTGCTCGATACTGTCGGCATTTATGCGCACGGTATAACGTGGGAAAGACGAGATTAATTTGCGTGTATTGCGTAAGTCTGAACGGCTCACGGCTTTGAATAGATAAAGCATTGCTGTAACTCCAATGTTAATGATTTTAGAAGTTACCGCGAAAGTTTCCAGGCTTGGGCGGTAACGTGTTACGGGCTGGAAAACTGCGAACATTGGAACACAGCAAAGGGCGATACCTTTCCCATAACACGCCACCATAGATGAACACGCCTGTTTTAGGCGTTCTTTGGGTGTGTTTGTGCTACGCATAAAAAAACACGCATTAATAGGCGTGTTACTATACGCCAATGTTTTATCGTTCGAGTTTCCAGGCTCGGCACTGTTTGAAAGTGCGGTGTTAAAATACGATAAATTTTCTTTATTTGCACGATAAAAATTTTCATTTACTTTAAAATTTTGATGAACGAAATTCATATTTTGGCTATAATTGGTTTTCGTGATTTGCATAAATCATTTTCCTAGTTAATGAAAGTTGGATGTTCTCAGGCTCGCGGGTTTCGTGAGCCTTTTTGTTTGGTTTCCTCATTTTGAGTAAAAGCACGGTTTTGATCTCAAGTTTTATCAAGGATCTTATTCCTCGTTTAAGTCTGCTCTTCGGTTAAAGTGCGGTAGTCTTTCGCCTCGTTTGCGCTTTTCGGCTATCAGGTCTTTTATGCGGTAATAGACGCGATAATCATTGATAAGGTTGCTTGCTCTTGCTCGTAGGCTGTGTGGTTGCATATTGGCAGCATTTGCGTGTGTGGCAATGTAGGCAAGTTTTGCATTGCCTAACTCAACATATTTCTGTACAAAGGCTTGTTTTCTTGGGGTTAATTCTTCGCTTCTTCGTCTTGGCATTGGTTTGCTCCTTGTGCGTACCGTAAACGTACCCGATCTTTTCCTATCTCATTGTTTTTAAAGCTAAACGCAAAATTGCGTTCACCTATCTCATTGATTTTAAAACAAAGCTCAAAATTGAGCTTCGCAAAATCATTTCTGGATTTAGTCTAATCAACGAGCCCCATTTGGGCTGGTTCAGTTGTCTTCAAATTCCAGTGGAATATTGCGGTTTTTTAGTTTCGGCAATTTTTCACGTTCCTGTACTTTGTTGAAGAAAGTAAAAATTTCTTGGCTCATTTCTGCAGGTGTAAGGCGATAATTTGCCAACTCCCAGCCCTCTCCTAGCTGGTGTTTTTTAAATTCCTCTACCGCATTTATTGCTGCATTGCGATGTGGGAAAGTCCCTAAATCACGCTCTACTTGCTGGCGTTGTTTGAGGTTAATCAAAGTGATATTTGCACGAAATTTGATGAGGTTGTTATTTGTCATTAGTGTTAATCCTTGTAGTAATCTTGGGGTTTTGTCGCTCTTGATATTCCGCTACTAGTGCAATTTATCTTCACGTTCAATTAATCGCTTTAAGTGGCTTTTACGTTGCTTGAATGGCATATCCACCATTAAAAGGCTGGTGTTTGTCTGCTGTAGTAATTTGAGCAAGTGAAGCTGTCTTGTCGTAAAGCTATCTCGCACATTCGCCACGCCTGTTCTTTCTTTCCAGTGGTGGACGTTCTCGCCTAAAAGCAAGCTATCTAGCATTACTTGTTCATTGCTGAAGTGATACGGCTTTGACTCTTTGCCTTGGCGTTGGTAGTAATCTTTGATTGCGTCTGTCATTGCTCGATTGTGGTCAATCGTGGCAAGCCTTGCTTTGGTTCGCTCTAAGGTGTTGCGGTGTAGGTGAGGGGCAACCTGCGCAAATTGCTTTTCTGCTTCGATAAAGTGCTGGCGGATTGCGTGGCCCACTTCGTTTTTTTCCAATAAGCAAAGGTGTTTCGCCATATCAAAAGTGATGATGTAATCCTTACTTCGCATATTCCCACCTTTTTGATTTGATAATTTTGTCAAATCAATGGCGGAATTTTGCACAATAAAATCTTGCCCCTCGATAAATTGGCATTGCTTAATACGTTTTTTAATCCACGTTGAATATTCTTGCTTTGAACCTAAGGCTTTATGTAAATTGCGAGAATTTACGCCATTTATTTCCTTGTGGTGGAATTGGTGCGTTACAGGCTCAAGTAATAGATTTAGTGCGTTAGTGGGTAAGTGTTGATTGTTATTCATTGGGTTAATTCCTTTTTGTACAATTTGATTAATTTCGCAAGCTGGTTTTTGGCGCGAATTAATCCGTAGTGATAGGTTTCGTTATTGGGATATTGCAAAACATCACTTTCTAGCCGTTTAATTCGCTCATTGAGCAATGTTATAACGTCAGTTAATGGATAAGGCTCATTGTCGTCATACAGGCTCATAAATCGCAGTAGCGGGCGTTTTTCTAAATAGTGCGTTATTGCACTGCTTAACTGCGTTTCTTTGGCAATGCGGCATTTCATTATTGCAATCTCTCCGCTGGTGGAAGTTGTGCCGTGCTGTCGTCTTCCGCCACAACCACAAAGCCGCAAAGTGCGGTGAGATTTTTCACAATTTCTAGCAAGTCCGCTCTGGCATAAAATAAGCGCTCGGCAATAAATGCTAGTCTTTCTTTTGCGTCATTCTGTGTTAATCCCTCCAGTGCCATTTGTTCCAGTGCGGCAAGTTGTACGCTAATGTCATCAAGTGTCGGCGTTTTTCTTTGGCTCATTGGTTTGCTCCTTGTGCTTGGCGGAAGTGGTGCAAGGTGGTTTCTATAAGCTGTGCTTTGCGTTGTGAATAGCTGAAGCCTAGCTTTATCATCACCGCATTTTCAGAAAGTAACTCATCCACCAGCTTTAACTGGCTTTCTGTGAGAAATTGGCGAGTGTCCGCGTCTTTTGGGTAACCGTGCATTGCTAGCCATTTCTTTTTACTCATTCCTAACGCTACGCAATAAACGAGGTTATTTTCTCGGCTATAAGCGTGTGGGTCGTCTTTGCCTTGTTTCTCAATGCTAAATTTGATTGCGTCATTAAGTCGGCGCTGGTCGTTTTTCAGGTTAGCCCGTGATGTAATCCAACTTTTCATCTGGTTGAATTTTTTAATGTAGGCTTCTTTAAATTGCATTGCTTTCTTGCCAGTAAATCCCATTGCCAGCAAAGTAAAACCGTCTTGGGTCATTAAGAACATTGGGCGTTTTTCGCCTTTGCTGTCGGTGTATTTAACCGCCTTAAAATTAAGGGCGTTAAATTCTTTTGAGCAACCTAGGTTTTCAATACGTTGAAGTAAGTTATCGTGGCGTTTGCCAAAATATTCCGCCACTTTTAAACTGTCGGTCATAGCTACGGTTTCGCGGTGGAATAACTTAGGAAATACTGCACTTTCTAAGGTGTTTTCTAATGCTTGTGCTGTCATTGATTGCCCTCCGCTTCAATATGAATAAGCGTGTTTAAGTGCGTTTCTGCTTCGGTGAGTGCGTCAAATGCCAGCTCTAAGACTTCTTCAGCAGATAACGGCTTGCCGTCTTTGTCGGTAACTTGTCCGCCTTGGTTAATAGCGATTTCTAGCAAGGTTTTAGCCTGCTCGATATTTTCCGCTAGTTCTCGGGTTTCAATTTCCGCCAACGCGGCAATGGTATTGATGGATTTAAAAATCCCTGTGCGGCTAACGGGTTTTGATTTGCCGTTCTCTGGCATTGATACGGCATTTAATCCGCCCGCTTCCGCCAGTGTTTTAATTTGTGTGATTAGTCCTTTGATGTCGCCTAATTTGGTCGGTTTTCTTTGTGCTGCTGTCATTGATTCAATCCTGTAGTGCTGAATGTAAGGTATAAACGGCTATGCCTCTGTGCTTTACTCCTGCGTGGTCGATTTCGTCTTGCTTGCTGGTGGAAATGTCGTAACCTTTCGCCCGCAGTTCCATAATTCGCGGGGCGGGGCTACAAATTCCCATTGCTCTAAATTCCAGTGTTGAGCAAGAACCTTGTTTTAATCGCTGGATAATTGCCATTCGTTGCGTGTGTCGGCTGGTGTCGGTGATTTGCATTGATTACCTCCTAATTATGAAAGACTGGCTAAATAAGCCTTAACGCTGCTTTCTGGATAACGGCTACAAGTGCCAAATTTCACGCGTTTTAATTTGCCAGCACGAACAAGGCGATCGACAGTGGAACGTGAGCCAATGCCCCGCTCGGTGAGTTCTTTTTGTGTGTAGAATTTTTCAATTGGTTGATTTTCCATAACTTCCCCTTTAGTGTGATAGTGATATGGTTCTAGGTTCACCCTCGTAAGTCTTGGGCTTGGTGGGGATTATGGCGAAAATGGATTTTGATCGGTGGTAAGTTACCAAAAGCTTTTGGTAAGTTTTCCCATTATTATGCTGAAGCCTTATGCGGTCTAGGCTGGCGGAATTTTGGTAAGTTTTTAAAATTCTGGTAAGTTTTGGGCTGGTAAGTTTCAGGCAATAAAAAAGGCGGTTAATCCGCCTGTTGTGTTTCTAGTCCCATTGCTTCTTTTAATCTTCTTTTTATGGTTTCCTCCGATCTTTCTTTGGTTTCGGGTGCGTTTAAAATGCGGGTAATTTCTTCCGTAATCTCCCCATAAATCGCACTTTGATTAATCCCATTGGCTTTTAGGTATTTTGCCGTGCCAGCTCTAAAATCAGGTTTAGTGATGATATTTGCCAATGCATTAATCATTAATAAATGCGTTTCTCTTTCGGTGGGGTTGTATTTTTCTTCTTTTGCTAAAACATCTTTATTTTGTATTTGTAGAATGTTGCCTTGCGCTCGTTTTAATTGTTCGTTCTCCGCTTCAAGCTCTTTTATCCGTGCATTTGCTGTGTCTAGCTTTAAATCTAAATCCTTGAGATTGTAATTACAGTCAGGGTTTTTGATTTTGTTAATTAGTATCTCTAAGGATTTTCTAGTAAGGATCAGATCATCAATATTTATCGGCTGATACTCTATAAAATCAATATAAAAAGAACCAATCGCATCAGTATATCTTTTGAAGTTTATTTTTTCTACCACTTGTGACCGGTCATAATCAATAAAAGGCGCAAAAAGAGACTTAATATATACAATGTTTTTTTCTAACTTTAATCTTTCATCACCAGCATAAGTATGAGATGAGAAGATAGAAAAAATACCAGATATTTGTACTTCTTTAATAGCTATTCTATTATTAAATTTTCTTATTTCATTATCTTTTGCCAGTTTGTTTTTAAATGTAAAAAGTCTATTAGAAATGTTAATTGAGTGTATGTCAGTTATATTGTCTATCTCTTCATTTCTGTTTAATATAACCACTCCGCAGGCTAGATTTTTTCTAAATCTAGCTTGTTCTATTGTTGAGAAATTTGCTGTATCTATATGTAATAATGGCTGCCCCTCTCGGGTCATCTCTATGAAGTCATTTAAAGAAAAAGTGATGCTTGTTGCGTCTTTTAAAAATTTTATGGCTTCATTTACTGAAAATGTAGCTTTTGGCGGTATAGTTAATGCTTCCACAAAACGCCCCTATACGTTGCCCTATTTGTTGGTGGAAGTGCAACAGGAAAGCAAATAGGGTTACTTTCTTTTCAATGCGGTTAATTACGCCGTATCTAGTTGCACTTTATTCTGTGATTATTATTTAGGCTGATTATATAAAATTATACTCACTGAATATAATTATATGCCGCAAGTATAATTTCATATAATCTTGCTTCTCCGTGCGTCATTATACGCCTACATAAATCAAAAGCCAATCATTTAACTGTGGTTTTATACAGTAAATAAAAAGCCCCACCAAAAGGCAAGGCTTTC
The DNA here is from genome assembly GCF_002921135.1 of Avibacterium gallinarum. GTDB lineage: Bacteria > Pseudomonadota > Gammaproteobacteria > Enterobacterales > Pasteurellaceae > Avibacterium > Avibacterium gallinarum. The sequence goes on from NZ_PQVJ01000060.1 coordinate 18,165, forward strand.
TAATCAGTAAATTTAGTATTGGTTCTTATTGCGTAAGAGGTTATAAGCCAATTTAAAACAAAAATCACCACGCTATTTTTGGCTTGCGTTTTTGCTCTACGCAATCTTTTAAATATAAATTGATAAGCGTTTGATAAGGCAGCCCCGTATCGTTAGAAAGCCCCTTAAAATAATCAATCGTGTCATCTTCTATTCTGATTGTAATCACTTTCTTTTCTTTTAAATTACGTGCGTAAGGGTTTTTAATCCCTTGGCTGAAGTCATATTCATTTTTCATCTTTTCCCCCTGTATTGGCTTTCTTCTCGCTTCGTTGCTTTTCTTGCTGAAATAATCCTAATGTTCTCATCACGCTCACAATGCACAACAACAAGAATATTGCTTTTCTCGCTTTTGCCTAACAAAATAAAACGCTCTTCAAAATAGGAATGCTCGGGATCTGGAATTAATAACGCATTATCATCATAAAAAACCGTTACCGCTTCACTAAATGCAACGCCGTGTTTCTTTTCGTTAGTCTCTGCTTTCAAGCTATCCCACTCAAAGCCAGCAATAGAAAACATAATCAGCCCTAAAAAACATAAAAGTAAATACATTATATTTACAACCAACCCAAAAGCAACTAAAGAAATTACTTTTTCGCACTTGCCATACTGCCTATTTCGCCTAAATTTCCACCACTTCCACCAAATTCCGTAGACGCAAAGCCCCTTTTATAGACGCAGTAGACGCACCTTGTTTTGTAACTTATTGATATTATTATATTTTATACAAGTGCATCTATGCGTCTATGCGTCTACGGTTTTTTCTCGCACATGTAAAAAAATTTTATTGGCAAAAAACGAACAAAAAAAAGCCAATCATTAGATCGGCTTTAAAGTTTTTTGTGGTGAAATTAAACAAAAGGCTTCGGCGCAATACTTTCTAAATAATCGCCCCAATCTTGCAACATTCCAGCTCGTTGCTCTAAATACTTCGCTTTATTGTAAATATCCCTTATGCGGTCTTTTCCCTTATGCGATAAGGCTTTTTCTATCCAATCTGCATTATAATCACGTTCATTCAGTGAAGTGCTAATTAAGTGCCTTATTCCGTGTGTGGTTAGCTTCCCTTTGCCAAGGGTTTTAATTATCGCCTTTCGCATTGCCTCGATTGTAATATGCCCCGATTTCGCTGTAACACTAGGAAAGACAAAATCACTACTTAAACTAAGTGCGGTGCTAATTTCTCGCATTTTCTGCAATACCGCCATAGCTTGCCGTGATAGGGTGACAATATGTAACCGTCCGCCCTTTAAGTTCTTATTGCCTTTCTGCACGCGATACGCCCAAAGGTTTTCACTAAAATCTATATCTGCCCACTTCGCCCCCGCTATCTCTGATGGTCGTCCACCAGTTAAAAGCACCAATAGCACCGCATAGAAAGAAAACGGACTAAAGCGATTGTTCTCTTTGGCTTGGTAAAATGCTGTGATAAAGCTCTCTAGCTCTTGCGGCTCTATGGTGTTCATTCCTTGCGGTGTCGGCTTGGTGAACTCCTTGCCAATCTTCGCAAGGTTATTTGTGGGGATAATCCCACGGTGAAGCGCATAAGTCATTACTTCGTTAATCTTCGTAATCACCTTTGAAAGCTCGGTAAACTTTCCTGCCACTTCTAACGGCTTAAGGGCATTAATCGCCATTAATGGCGTGATTTCTGTAATAGGATAATTGCCAATAGTGGGAAAGATATGCCGCTGAAAACGCTTTAAAGTATCTTGTGCGGTACGCTCTGAAAAATCGGGCTTTAGCTTCCTGTCTTCAAACCAGTTTAACGCCACTTTCTCAAAGGTGTTATTTAACGCATTGGCTTGCAGTTGGCTTTGCTGTTGCTCATAGTCTTTTGGATCGATGCCTTGCGCTAATAAGGCTTGATACTCATCACGCTTAGCCCGAGCTTGCGCAAGTGTGATAGTGGGATAATTGCCAATGGTCTTATTGGTGCGCTTCTTCGTGTATGGTTTTGCATATTTAAAAAGCCAAGTTTTCGTCCCTGATAACTCAATTTGCAAATAAAGCCCACCACCATCAGAAAGGGAAATCACTTTCTCCCCTGTCTTTGCCTTTTTTATTTGTGTGTCAGTAAGTTGCTGCGTTTTTCTTGCCATAGTACTAATCCTTAAAAAGAAATTGTACTAGAGAAAATCAAACCATAATCATCATAAAATACGATTATAACTTAATGAATATAAACGATTTTTATCTTAATTGTACTAGAAATCAAAGCACTAAGATTTTCCATTCTGGGAGTAAATTCAAGAAAGCGCTATTTTCTAGTACAATTTCTAGTACAATTATATTGCGTTACAGAGATTTACGAAGACGCAATCAGACGCATACAATATCGCCAAAGGCTAGATTTTACAAGGATTTTTGAAGCAGTGGAATTTATGTAGAAGCGCGCAGAACAGTGGATTGGCGGAAGACAATGGGAGTTGAACCCACCCAAGATTGCTGGCAACCTTAACAGGATTTGAAGTCCTGCCGTTTCACCGGAAACGCCTATCTTCCGAAAGTGTGTTCACTTTAAAGGAAATCGGCTGATTATTCAAGGTGTTGCTAGGGAAATTTAGTCAATACGGTACACTTGATAAGTTAGGGCTGAATTTTCAACAAAAAAACAGTATGATTAAGGCTAATTTTCCTAGAATGGCATAAATGAAAATAGGACAGCACAATGAATAGCCTATTCCAACAACTTCCTTCCATTGATAAATTGCTAAAGCAGCCTGAAATTGCGTCTTTGATCGCAGAATTTGGGCGTAGTGCGGTGGTGAAAATTTGCCGCAGTTTGCTTGAAAATGCACGCGCTGAAATAAAAAATACGCAAAAAATACCGCACTTTTTTCACGATAATTCCACGCTAATCACGGAAATTCAACAACAATTACAAACCCAGCAGCAAGTGAAAATTCAGCCTGTGCATAACTTAACAGGTACAGTGCTGCATACTAATTTAGGGCGCGCATTGTGGGCGAATGCCGCACAGCAAGCAGCGTTATTGGCGATGCAAGAGAATGTGGCATTGGAATATGATTTGGCGGAAGGCAAGCGTAGCCATCGAGATAATTATATTTGTGAATTATTATGTGAACTCACGGGGGCGGAAGCCGCTTGCGTGGTGAACAACAATGCAGCAGCGGTATTGCTGATGTTAGCCACCTTTGCGTCAGGCAAAGAAGTGGTGATTTCGCGTGGTGAACTTATTGAGATTGGCGGTTCATTCCGTATTCCAGATATTATGCAGCAAGCAGGTTGTAAACTGGTGGAAGTGGGAACAACAAATCGCACCCATTTGGCGGATTATCGCAGTGCGATCAACGAAAATACAGCCTTTTTAATGAAGGTTCACAGCAGCAATTATCAAATTTGTGGCTTTACACATTCTGTCAGCGAGGCGAAATTAGCACAACTTGGCAAGGAAATGAATGTGCCTGTGATGACTGACTTAGGCAGCGGTGCATTAGTCGATCTCAGCCAATATGGTTTGCCTGCTGAACCCACTGTACAGGAAAAATGGCAGCAAGGTGTGGATTTAATCTCATTTTCTGGGGATAAATTGCTAGGCGGTCCACAGGCTGGCATTATTGTTGGGAAAAAAGATTTTATTGATCAACTGCAATCTCACCCACTGAAACGGGCATTGCGTTGCGATAAAGTGATTTTAGCGGGCTTAGAGGCGACCTTGCGTTTATATCTTCAGCCTGAAAAATTAGCGGAAAAGCTCACCAGTTTGCATTTGCTCACCCAACCTGTGTCAGCATTACGCCAGCAAGCAGAAATACTCAAAGTGCGGTTGGAAAATCAGTTAAATTTTGCCTATACAATCCGCGTGGAAGAAAGCCAAGCACAGATTGGCAGTGGCGCGCAGCCTTTAGCAAAAATTCCCTCTGTGGCGGTAACCCTTGAAGAAAAAAACTCGCAAAAATTGACCGCACTTATCCAGCGCTTCAAACAACTTCCTCAACCAATTATTGGTCGAGTGGAACAAAATAAACTTTGGCTCGATTTGCGTAGCCTTGCGAATTTTGAGCGCCTACTAAATACCTTGGAGCAACTATGATTATTGTTACCTCAGGCCACGTTGATCACGGCAAAACCGCATTGCTACGGGCTTTAACAGGCACGAATGCCGATCGCCTACCAGAAGAAAAAAAACGTGGAATGACCATTGATTTGGGCTATGCCTATTTGCCGTTGCAAGAGAAAACACTCGGTTTTATTGATGTCCCCGGCCACGAAAAATTTCTTTATAATATGCTAGCCGGCTTAGGTGGCGTACATTACGCCATGTTGATTGTCGCGGCAGATGAAGGCATTCAACCACAAACAGCGGAACATTTAGCCATTTTGCGTTTATTGCATTTTGAGCAAATCATTGTGGTAATGACAAAAGCGGATAAAGTCAGCGAATCGCAAATTAATGAAGTAAAACAATCGCTTATTCAGCAATATCCATTCTTAGCAGAAAGCCCATTTTTTATTACTTCAGCCCAAACAGGGCAAGGCATTGCAGAATTACAACATTATTTAGCCAATTTGCCTGAACTGGCAGACCGCAACAAACCTTTCCGTTATGCCATTGACCGAATTTTTACCATTAAAGGGGCTGGAACGGTGGTAACAGGCACGGCTTTTAGGGGACAGGTTGCAATCAATGATGCGCTTTATCTTTCCACTGGGCAAAAAGTACGCGTGAAGAATATCCACAGCCAAGATAGTCAAGCCGAACTTGGTGAAGCGGGACAGCGATTGGCGTTAAATATTCAAACGGAGGTTTCACGAGAGGCGATTCAGCGTGGGGATTGGCTTTTTTCTCAACCACCACTCTCGCCAACGGATCGGATTACTATTGAAGTCGAGGCTGCGCAAAACTTGCAAGAAAGCCAAGCAGTGCATATTTATCACGCAGCCTCTCGCACCACGGGAAAACTCACATTATTACAAGCTAAGCAGCTTGCCCCGCAACAAAAAGCCTTGGCAGAGCTAATTTTGCAAGAACCGCTATTTTTAACCTATGGCGATAAATTAATTTTACGCACAGGCGATGCAAAATCCTTATTGGCGGGCGGTAAAGTTGTCGAAATCCATTCACCAAAACGTTATAAACGTACCGAAGTGCGGTTGAATTTTTTACAAAATTTACTCACCGCACAGTATTCCGCTCAACGCTTGAGCGACTATTTACAGTATCGTCCTATGCAGCTGGCTGAATTGGCTTGGCTAGAACAAATGGAAGAAGCCCAACTCAGCGCGTTGATTGCCGATAATCAGGCGCTGGCTTGGCAAAGTTGGGCGTTTAACCAAGACTATCAACAAAGGCAATCCGATAAACTTATTGAAACCTTGGCAAATTATCATCAACAACAGCCAGACCAACTGGGATTAAGCAAAGCGCGTTTATATCGCATTGCGACCATTAATCAGCCTGAAACCTTGATTTATCATTTTATTGAAAAGATTTTGGAGCAAAATAAAATTCAGCAAACGCGCGGCTGGTTACATCTTCCTGAGCATAAAATTCGTTTTACTGCTAAAGAACAAGCCTTATGGCAAAAAGTGCTAGCTCACTTTGAGCAACAACAAGGACAAGCCCTTTGGGTACGCGATCTAGCTAATTTGCTCGATCTTGAAGAAAGTGAAATGCGCAACTTTCTCTACAAAGCAGGCAAACTAGGCTATCTCACCCCCATCGTGCGTGATCGTTTTATGCTCACCGAAACTCTTTATGCTTATGCTCGCTGGATCAAAGCATTTATTCTGCAACAGGGGGAGATTTCCGTTAATCAGCTACGTGATGAATTGCAATGGGGAAGAAAAATGACGGTGCAATTAATGGAATATTTCGATCGATGCGGATTCTTACGCCGTAAAGGTAATGTACATTTATTGCGTGATAGGGATTTGTTTGATTTGTAATTCACGGAAAAAACAAGTGCGGTGGAAAATCTCTAAATTTTTCACCGCACTTTTGTTTTTATTCTGTAAAAAGCAGAAATTAGATATTTACATTGAATTTATCGTCAATAAAGCATTGATCCATTTCAAAAGCTGGCTTGGCAGCTTTGTCTTTGCCGATGGCTTTTGATGGCACGCCTGCTACGGTGGTGTATTCTGGCACGGCTTGCAACACCACAGAATTTGCGCCGATTTTGGCGTAACGGCCAATTTCAATATTGCCGAGAATTTTTGCGCCCGCGCCAATCATCACACCCTCACGCACTTTCGGGTGGCGGTCGCCAGATTCTTTTCCTGTTCCGCCAAGGGTAACGCCTTGCAAAATGGATACATCATTTTCAATCACAGAGGTTTCGCCCACCACAATGCCTGTGGCGTGGTCGAACATAATGCCACAGCCAATTTTTGCCGCAGGGTGAATATCCACATCAAAGGCAACAGAGATTTCATTTTGTAAATAAATCGCTAACGCCTTACGGTTGCGCTGCCATAAATAATGGGTGATGCGGTAGCTTTGTAAGGCGTGAAAGCCTTTTAAATAAAGCAACGGCGTTGTCCATAATTCCACCGCAGGATCTCGTTGGCGCACTGCACGAATATCACAAGCAGCGCTGCCGATAATATCAGGCTCAACTTGATAGGCTTCTTCAATAATTTCACGCAGGGCAATGGCTGGCATAATGGGATTGGCTAATTTATTCGCCAAAATATAGCTCAACGCATTGCCAAGATTTTGATGTTTAAGAATGGTGGAATGAAAAAAGCTGGCGAGCATTGGCTCACATTCTGCTAATTCTTTTGCTTCTTGATGGAGTAATTTCCAAACTTCAGCAGGCATTTTATTCTCCTTTGCGCTCACGTCCAAGCAGGCTTAAGGCCACATCTTGCGCATTTCTACCGCAGAATAACACTTGGTAAATTTGTTCGGTAATCGGCATTTCTACCCCGTGGCGCTGAGCGAGTAAATAGGCTTCTTTGGTGTTGTAGAACCCTTCCACCACTTGTCCAATTTCAGCCAAGGCTTCTTCGGCATTTTTGCCTTGCCCAAGCATTAAGCCAAAACGACGGTTGCGCGATTGGTTGTCGGTACAGGTTAGCACCAGATCTCCCAAGCCAGACATTCCCATAAAGGTGCTTGGATTTGCCCCAAGGGCTTCACCTAATCGGCTGATTTCCGCCAAGCCACGAGTAATCAAGGCAGTGCGTGCGTTGGCGCCAAAGCCCATACCATCAGACATTCCAGCCCCAATGGCGATCACATTTTTAATCGCACCACCAAGCTGAACGCCGATCATATCCTGATTAATATAAACACGGAAATGCTTGCTGCAATGAATACGCGCCTGAAACTCTTCCGCGAAAGCCTGATCGTGTGAAGCCAGCGCTATCGCCGTAGGCAATCCTGCCGCCAGCTCTTTCGCAAAGGTTGGGCCAGAAAGCACCGCAAGGGGATATTGCGTGCCAAGTTTTTCTTCCACCACTTGTTGCAATAAACGCCCTGTATCACGCTCTAGGCCTTTGGTTGCCCACACAATACGGTGATGGGGTTGTAAGTGCGGTCGGATTTTTTGTAAAACTTCGCCAAAAACGTGGCTTGGTACAACGATCAATAAATCTCGCGATTTTTGCACCGCACTTGCAAGATCGCTTTCAATCTCAAGCGCACTTGGGAAAGGGATATTCGGTAAAAAGGCTTGGTTGCAACGTTCTTCATTCAAGCGTTTCATATGCGCGGGATCGTGTCCCCAGAGATAAGTCGGTGAACCATTGCGAGAAAAACTGATGGCCAGCGCCGTGCCGTAAGATCCTGCGCCAATCACGGTAATGGGTGAATTTGAGATGTTGTTGTGCATTAATAATCCCCATAATTAAAATAAAGGTGAATCACACTCACTGTTAATGCCTTGAGTTTAACCTACTTGAATTAGACTGAAAATAGAATTTTTACAGAAGTGGGTTAGTGGCTGAGTGTTACATAAAGTAGTTGGATAGATTACCTTGCTAAATTGTATCCTATCGAATACAATTTAAAAAAGTAGCAACAAGGCTTAACTATAATGAATGAAATTATTCTCACAGATGAATTTAGATTATGGCTTACCAAGCTAAAGAATCCAATCGCCAAAGCGACAATAGCAAGACGAATTAAAAATGCGATTAAAGGAAATTTTGGCGATCATAAACCACTTGCTGGAGCAAATGGTATTTATGAAATGCGAATTGCAACAGGTGCAGGGTATCGAGTTTATTATGTACAGCAGGGCAAGGTCGTTTATGTATTGTTATGCGGTGGCGATAAATCAACACAAAAAAATGATATAGAAAGAGCTAAACAATTATTTAATGTATTACAAAGGGGGAAAAATGAAATCAACGAATATCAATGAATCAGCAGTAGAAGAGCTAGGCTTGAAGCCTTTTGATGTGGCTGAATATTTGAATGATGAAGAAACTATTCAAGCATATTTAATGGAAGTGCTAAAAGAAGGTAATCAAGACGAATTTTTAGAAGCCTTAAGCGATGTCGCAAGAGCAAGAGGAATGACGGAGCTGGCTAAACAAACAGGTTTAGGGCGCGAAAGTCTGTATAAAACCCTATCCAAAGGCAGTAAACCGAGATTTGAAACCATACAAAAAATTCTCGCGGCGTTTAATTTGGAACTCGTGCCAACAATTAAAGTGCGGTGATTTTTTCCATAAAAAAGTGGGCATTTCGCCCACTTTTTTGATTAATTCACGGTTTCTGGTTGCTCGCTTTGTGCTTGCTCTGCTTGTTGGCGCTCTAGATATTCCATAAAGAGTGCATCAAAGTTTACTGGAGAAAGATTTAATGGCGGGAACGTGCCGCGGTTTACAAGGCTGGCAATTAATTCACGCGCATAAGGGAAAAGCATATTTGGGCATTGTGAGGTTAAGCAATGGGCAAGTTGAACCCCTTCAAAACCACTCACGGTAAACACGCCTGCTTGTTTTACTTCACAAATAAATGCTACATCACCACTTTCTTCAAGGGTGGTTTCGGTGGAAATGTTTAAACATACTTCATAAAGATCTTCACCTAATTCAACCACTTCAGTGTTTAAATCGAAAGAAAGTTGTGGTTTCCACTCTTGTTGGAAAATATGTGGAAGATTTGGTGCTTCAAAAGACACATCTTTAATATAGATGCGTTGAATTTGTAATACGGCTTCTGTTGCTTGTGCTTCCGTTGCAACTTCTTGATTTTGCTCAGTCATTTTCTATTCCTCTGTGAGTTATTTATCTTTTTTCACTAATGGCAAATTCGCTGAACGCCAACCTGCAATCCCTTCTTTTAATGCGTACACTTGACTAAATCCTTGTTGAGCCAAAAGCTCTGCGGACGCGCCAGCTGCCATTCCTGTGGCACAAACCACCACAACAGGCTTGTCTTTATGCTGTTCAATTTTACCAATATTTTGATTTTTAATTTCGCTTGGTAGTAAATGAATGCTGTGAATAATATGCCCACGTTCAAATTCATCAAGGGTGCGCACATCGATCACGGTGCCATCTTTATTATTCATTAAACTAACCAATTCCGCATTCTCAATGGTTTTCACTTTGGTGGTGAATGCTTTGAAATAGGTATAAATAACGAGAAAAAATACGGCTATCCAAGAAATAACCATTAATGTGTGATTTTTGGCAAAAGCGGTTGCCATCGGTAGAAATTCTTGCATTTTACTCTCTATGTTTTAGTTCAAAATAAAGGCTTAAGTATAACCGCACTTTATTGATCTTTCAAAGGAAGTCTGTGAAATTCCTGTGTCGTTATTCAATAATTTATTCTAAATCAAGAGATAAACAAAAATAGTTAGCGGAAATATAGCGATAATGACGCTTTATTGCTATATTAGCGCCCGATTATAGGGATATCCCCTTTATGTGGACATTTTCTTTTGGCTATTTTCAAAAAGAAAATCATTTTATCTTTTATCGTTTACAAGAGGTCTTACTATGTTTTTTCTCCAATTTGCCATCGTTTTGGTGTGCATTTTGATTGGTGCACGCATTGGCGGTATCGGCTTGGGAGTAATGGGCGGCGCAGGGCTGGCTATTCTCTCTTTTGGCTTTGGTTTACAACCAGCGGGTTTACCAATCAACGTAATGTTAATGATTATGGCGGTGGTTTCCGCCGCGGCGGCAATGCAAGCAGCAGGCGGTTTAGATTATATGATCAAAATTGCCACCAACATTTTGCGTAAACACCCGAAATACATCACCTTTATTGCGCCAGCGGTAACTTGGACATTCACCGTATTAGCAGGAACAGGCCACGTTGCCTACTCTGTATTGCCTGTGATTGCTGAAGTAAGCCGCCACAACGGCGTGCGTCCTGAGCGTCCACTTTCAATGGCGGTAATTGCATCACAATTTGCTATCGTTGCTAGCCCAATCGCTGCGGCTGTGGTGGCGGTAGTGGCCTATCTTGAACCACAAGGCATTCACCTTGGTGATGTATTAATGGTTACAATGCCATCAACCATTTTAGGTTTAGCGGTGGCTTGTATTTTCGTCAATAAAATGGGTAAAGAATTAAAAGATGACCCGAATTATCAACGTTTATTACAAGATCCTGAGTATGTAAAAGAAAACCACACTGACGTAAACCCAGACAACATTCAATTAAAACCAACAGCAAAATTGTCTGTGGGATTATTCCTATTTGGTGCATTGCTTGTGGTATTGATGGGAGCATTCCCAAGCCTACGTCCAGCTTTTGACGGCAAAGCAATGGGAATGGCACACACTATCGAAATCGTAATGCTTACCGTGGGTGCGTTAATCATCTTAACTTGTAAACCAAACGGCAACGCTATTACACAGGGTTCCGTATTCCACGCGGGTATGCGTGCGGTTATCGCCATTTTCGGTATTGCGTGGTTAGGTGATACCTTAATGCAAGCCCATATGACTGAAGTAAAAGAAAGCGTGAAAGTGTTAGTCGAAACCGCGCCTTGGACATTCGCCCTTGCGTTATTCGTGCTTTCTGTATTAGTAAACAGCCAAGGTGCAACGGTGGCAACCTTATTCCCAGTGGGTATCGCATTAGGCATTCCAGCACCTGTATTAGTTGGGGTATTTGTGGCAGTAAATGGTTACTTCTTCATTCCAAACTACGGCCCAATCATTGCGTCCATTGACTTTGATACCACTGGTACAACACGCATTGGTAAATTTATCTTTAACCACAGCTTTATGTTGCCGGGCTTATTAAGTATGGCATTCAGCCTTGCTTTCGGCTTATTATTCGCCAATATTCTGCTGTAATTTTTACCGCACTTTATTTCTCAACTGGGGGCATTGCTCCCAGTTTTTTTATGCCCATATTTTATTATGGCATTCCTAACCAAACTTCCGCATAATATTGCCACTTGATATAACAAAAGGAAAATCACAATGACCATTTCAAAACAACAGATTCTTGATGCTTACCATTTCCGCCACGCGTGCAAACAATATGATCCAAGCAAGAAAATCAGCGATGAGGATTTTCGTTTTATCCTTGAAACCGCTCGTCTTTCGCCGAGTTCATTCGGTTTTGAGCCGTGGAAATTCTTAGTCATTGAAAATCAGCATATTAAAGAACTAATCCGCGATAACGCTTGGGGTGCGAAAGATAAGATTATGGATTGTAGCCATTTTGTGGTGATTTTGGTGCGCCAACCGCAAACCCTTTTAGCCGATGGCGAATACGTTCCACATATTATGCGTGATGTGCATCATATCCCTGAAGACGCGCTCAAACTGCGTCAAGGCTTCTACCATAACTTTACCGAAAAAGATTTTGCCCTAACCGAAAATCCCGTAGCATTTTACAACTGGGCGTGCCGTCAAAGTTATATCGCGCTCGGCAATATGCTCACCAGTGCCGCAATGATCGGCATTGACAGCACCCCGATTGAAGGCTTCCCACTAGAAAAAATGAATGATTTATTAGTGGCAGAAGGCTTATACAAAGCTGATGAATACAAACTCAGCGTAATGGCGGCCTTTGGTTATCGCCTAAACGAACCAAGAGAAAAAACACGCCAAGCCTTTGATGAGGTGGTGGAGTGGGCGAAATAAAAATCCCCAAAAATCGCACCGCACTTTCATTCTCGCAAAGACAAAGTGCGGTGTAAATTTCTCAACGTTTCTTTTCTAAAAAATCTCGGAACAATTATGCTAATTTCTTTTATTTTGATTGCCCTATGTGCCGGTGTCGCCCTTGCCACGCAAGCCGCCATTAATAGCCAATTGGCTGGTTCATTAATGGGGCAACCTGTTGTCGCCGCGTTAATTTCCTTCGCCACAGGCACATTACTGCTCTTTTTCATTTGCTGGTGGAAGGCTGATCTTTTCACCGCCTTGCAACAAGTGCCAAAACAACCCTTGTGGAAACTTCTCGGCGGTCCACTGGGCGCGCTTGTGGTTTTCACCACCATTTTTCTTGCGCCGAAAATGGGCGTAACCAATATGCTCTTTTTCATTATTGTCGGCCAACTCATCGCCGCCGCCATCATCGATCATTTCGGCTTAATCGGAATGACCGCCCGCCCAATCCAAATCTGGCAACTCATCGGCTTTGTGTTTATGGGAGTAGGCCTCGTGCTGTTTTTCTTTGGGAAAAGGTTGTTTGGATAGTTTTTTTTTCAAATCTACCCTATTTTTTAATCTCCGTTGTTTTTCAAATCTCCCTAGCCCCTCTTCACTAAAGAGGGGTATCAGATCAACGCATATTCAACATCTCAGACAAATAACAAAGCCAAAAATCCCTGAAAAAAACACCGCACTTTTCTGCTTCATCAAATTTTCTCATCACAACAAAATGTAGTAGCGGACCTATGTGTCCGCCTGAAAGATATATCCACAACAATAAAACGTAGAATGGGCTTTAGCCCATTAAAGGGAAATGCGTTGAACGGTGGGCTAAAAGCCGCACCCTACCTATGCACATAACAATGTAAACAATATCGTTAAGAAATTTGTGAATGATGCCCCAAGAAATCCCCCTCCTTAGCAAAGAGGGGTTAGGGGAGAATTGAAAAACAACGGAGATTTGAAAGATAGCAAATATTTGAAAATCTAGGGAGATTTAGCCACCTTACAAAATCATCTTCACCAATTTATCCGCTTTGATACGGGCGAATTTTTTTAGTAGTTTTTGCACGGGGGCGGGGTATTGCGAGAGTTCGTCCAGTTCCGTGTAGTGTTTTAGTTGGGTGGTGTGTTGGCGGATGCAAGCTAGCTCTTGTTGCACTTGCGCTTGCAGCTGTTGGGCTGGGTCTTGAATGAGCAAGCCATTTTCTGCGTCTAAACGCCAAGCGCGTGGATTTAGGTTGTTGCCAGTTAATAAAATATGGCTATCGTCCACCCAGACGCCTTTTAGGTGATAGCTATTATCGCCGTCTTTCCAAGTGCGAATAACAAGCTGGCCTTGGTTAATTTGCTGTTCAAATTTTTGGCTGAAACGGCGTAGATTGCTTTCATATAAATAAGGCAGCGCGCCCGCCATTTTGAACGGCTGCGAAGGAGGAATGTAAAAATCGTTGGCGGTTTTGTCGCCCACGATAATTTCAATGTGCTTGCCTTTTTGTAGTAAACGGCGGATTTTTTGTTGTAATGGACGTGGAAAATTAAAATATGGCGTGCAGATCACCAATTTTTCTTGCACGATTTGGAAAAGATCTTCAATCGTACGGTTAAGCAGGTTTGCACCACCGCCTAAGCCAAAAAGTGGGGTGATTTTTAAGCCAGAATTTTCTTCGTTGGCAAACTTATATTGCCCATCGCTTGCCAAACCTTTACGGAAAGCACGAATATGCTGGCGAATTTCTTTGGTTTTTGGGCGTTCGGAATTATCCAATGGTAGCACCGCTTGATTACTCAGGAGATACTGTTGCAGGAAATTCACCATTGAATCCGCAAGGGCGGAATGGGTGATTTTATGATAACGGTCGTAGCGGTATTTTTCATTTTGCTGCAAATACACATTATTAATGCTCGCCCCGCTATATAACAAGGTATCATCAAAAATAAAGCCTTTAATATGCAACACGCCAAACACTTCGCGCGTGTTCACTGGCACGCCGAAAAACAAATGGGCGTGCTCACCATATTGATGAATGGCTCGTTGCTCGCAGTACCAATCTGCGTTGGTGGCAGATTTTTCTGCGCCAAGCAAATTACGCTGCGCGCGATGCCAATCGACAAAAATTTTCACCTCAAGCTCGGGATTACGGCTTTTGGCGGCAAACACTTCATTTAAAATTTCTTGCCCCGCGTCATCATTTTGCCAATAAAGTGCGGTGATATAAATGCGCGTTTTTGCTTCACGAATAAGCTGGATAATTTGTTGCTTAAATTCCGCAGGGTGATGAAGAAAATCAATTTGCGAGGATTGTAGCGCCAAACTCGGCAAAGCTTGCAAATTTTCTTCTGCCCTTTTCGTTTTATTTATCAACATAATTTTTTACTCTAATTTTGATAATCCATTTTTTTAGCCTTGTAGTTTACAATATTTACTTCTTGGCTTGGTAGAAAAAAGATATTTTTTCGCTATAATGCATTCAATTTCTCACAAAGTGCGGTGAAAATTCGCCCACTTTTCCCATTTTTATCACAATTTGGCAACATAAAATGAACGCAAAAAAACCGACTTTCCAGCAAGCAGATTCCAGCAAACGCTTCAATGAACGCTATTCTGGCGAAAAACAAGATAAAAAAGCACCGCACTTTTCCCCTCATTCTTCCCGTGGCAAAAAGGACGACAAACGCACTTTCTCGCGTGAAAGAACACCGACAAAATCCGCAGAAAAAGTGCAACAACGCACAGAATTGACGATGGGAAATGCGCGTGGTACAGCCAATGTGAAAGTGGTGATAAAAAGCACGGGCGTGAAAGAAAAGCAGAAAAAAACCGGCCCACTTTCTCCACGCGCACCAGAAAAGATTAAGAAAAATCGTGCAGAAGAAATGAAAGTGTATGGCGAAAATACATGCCTTGCCTTATTTGCTGAGCGTCCTGAAAGCATTGTTCGTGTGTGGACAACCGTGGAAATGGCGCACCGTGTGGGCGAGTTATTTAGCTATTTGGCGGCGAATAAAAAAGTCTATCACGTTGTCGATAGCAAAGAGCTTACGCTGGTGAGCGGCACGGAACACCACAACGGCATCTGTATGTTGGTGAAAAAGCCACGTCATTTTACATTGAGCGGTTATTTGGATATTCCACGTGAAAAAGATGCGTTGATCTTACTCGATAATGTGCATAATGCACATAATATTGGTGGGATCGTGCGAACTTGTGCGGTCTATGGCGTGAAAGGTTTAGTGTTAAGCGAAGCAGATTTGTTAAATTCTGCCGCAGCAATGCGTGTGGCAGAAGGTGGTGCAGAATATGTGCATACTTTGTTTGTCGATAGCAGTGAACAAGCGTTAGAAAAATTGCGTGAAAAAGGCTATCAAATCGTGCATTTAAGCCAAAGCAAGCAAGCGAAACCTTTCGCTCAGCTGAAATTGAGCGATAAAGTGGTCTTTGTTTTAAGCGAAAGTGCGGGTGAAAATTTGGCAAAAAATCACGATGAAGTAGTGAATTTATCCCTTGCCAATCCGCTGAAAGCGGGCTTGAATGTTGCGGTGGCAGCGGGCGTGTTATTGGCGAAATGGACGGAGAAAACCCTTTAAATCGCTATAACTGATCAGAATGATGAATTAACACAAAGCGTTCCCACAATTGGGCTTCGCTTTCTTGATGATCGGGATCGGGCTTAATGCAGTTGGTGATTGGGCAAACTTTTTGGCAAGTTGGGGTATCATAATGCCCCACGCATTCCGTACAAAGATTGGGGTCGATCACATAAATGTCATCGCCCACGGAAATGGCATCATTCGGGCATTCTGGCAAGCACATATCGCAATTTGTGCATTTATCTGTAATTAAAAGTGCCATAATTTCCCCTAAAATCATTGAAAGGGCGAGATTATAAAGAATCAGCAAGGAAAATTAAATAGGCAAAACAAAATGAGCAAGAAAAACAATAAAGAACTTTCTTTTTTAGGCACATTAATCATTGCAGGCATTGCATTGATTTGGAATTATTTTCAGCCTAGCGAAAAAACACACCAGCCTGAACCTACGGCGCAATCTCAGCAGAATCAAGCAAAGACAGCAACGCAACAAAATACACAAGCACCGCTTGGCGAGAATTATGATTACATTATGCGCGATGACGCCATTGGGCAAAATAAAAGCGCACCCGTGGATTATTATATGCTGGCGTTGTCTTGGTCGCCGGGATTTTGCCAAGCGCAAAAAGAGCGTTACAACGGCAACTTGCCGCAATCTTTAATGAGCCAATGTGGCACACAGCAGTATGGCTGGGTAATCCACGGCTTATGGCCACAAAATGCTAATGCGCGTTCGGTTAGCGATCATCCACGTTTTTGTCAGGGTGATTTGCCAATGGTCGATCCTGCGGTGATTAAGCCTTATCTTGCAGATAGCCCGAGTGCGAATTTATTGCAAGGGGAATGGGAAAAGCACGGCGCTTGCGCTTTCAAGAATGCCAATGCTTATTTTGAAAAACAGCAAAATTTATACCGCACTTTGAATTTACCTGATCGCAATTTACCGCGTAAAGAATTGTTTGCTTGGTTAAAAAAACATAACCCGCAGCTGAAAGGGGCGTATTTGGGCGCAAGCCATAATGAATTATTTATTTGCTATGATTTGCAGTGGCAAGTGATGGATTGTCCGCGCTAGAGGAATTTGACTCGATTTGAAGTATTGAAAGATCTATTATTTCTGAGAATTAAAAAAATCCAGCGGATAATTTGATCTAAAGCAGTTACAATCTAGCTTGAACTAGGTATAATGCGAGCAGTTCTATTTATTTTTAAACTATATAAAGAGGGTAAATTATGTCAGTAATTAAAATGACCGACCTAGATTTAGCAGGTAAACGCGTATTTATTCGTGCAGACCTGAATGTGCCAGTAAAAGACGGCAAAGTAACGTCTGATGCGCGTATTCAAGCAACCATTCCAACCTTAAAACTCGCCCTTGAAAAAGGCGCGAAAGTGATGGTTACCTCTCACTTAGGTCGCCCAACCGAAGGCGAATTTAAACCTGAAGATTCCCTCCAACCTGTGGTTGATTATTTAAAAGACGCAGGTTTTAATGTGCGTTTAGCGCGTGATTATTTAGACGGCGTAGAAGTGAATGACGGTGAAATCGTTGTACTTGAAAACGTGCGTATCAACAAAGGTGAAAAGAAAAACGATCCAGAATTAGGTAAAAAATACGCCGCACTTTGCGATGTCTTTGTTATGGACGCTTTTGGTACAGCACACCGTGCGCAAGCTTCAACCTATGGTGTAGCAGAATTTGCACCAATCGCTTGTGCAGGCCCATTATTAGCGGCGGAATTAGATGCCTTAGGCAAAGCGTTAAAAGAGCCACAACGTCCAATGTTAGCTATTGTGGGTGGGTCAAAAGTATCAACCAAATTAACCGTGTTAGATTCCCTTTCTAAAGTAGCAGATCAACTGATTGTCGGTGGCGGTATCGCGAACACCTTTATCGCTGCAGAAGGCAAAGATGTGGGTAAATCTTTATACGAAGCAGATTTAATCCCTGAAGCACAACGCTTAGCAAAAGCAACACAAATCCCAGTGCCAACAGATGTGCGTGTAGGCTTAGAATTCTCTGAAACTGCGCCAGCGATTGAAAAGTCTGTTGATGATGTGAAAGCCGATGAATCCATTTTTGATATTGGCGAAAAATCCGCAGAAGAATTAGCCAACATTATCCGCAAAGCAAAAACTATTCTTTGGAATGGCCCAGTAGGCGTGTTTGAATTCCCGAATTTCCGTAACGGGACAAAAGTCGTGGCAGATGCCATTGTAGAAGCAACACAAAACGGTGCATTCTCTATTGCAGGCGGCGGTGATACCCTTGCAGCGATCGATCTTTTTGGCATCAAAGATAAAATTTCTTACATCTCAACAGGTGGCGGTGCATTCTTAGAATTCGTAGAAGGCAAAGTATTACCAGCCGTTGAAATCTTAGAAAAACGTGCGAAAAACTAATTAAATGATATTGGGCGTAGCTTGTGCA
Source organism: Avibacterium gallinarum (assembly GCF_002921135.1). Taxonomy (GTDB): domain Bacteria; phylum Pseudomonadota; class Gammaproteobacteria; order Enterobacterales; family Pasteurellaceae; genus Avibacterium; species Avibacterium gallinarum. Next base: position 36,283 of record NZ_PQVJ01000060.1, read on the forward strand.
GTACGCCCTTTTCATACGGAAATCTCTTAACATAACAATAGGAAACAGAAAAATGGCAAAATTATTAGACATCGTAAAACCGGGTGTGTTAACAGGTGATGATGTACAAAAAGTTTTCAACTATGCAAAAGAACACAATTTCGCAATCCCAGCAGTAAACTGCGTGGGTACAGACTCTGTGAATGCCGTATTAGAAACCGCAGCACGCGTTAAAGCACCTGTAATTATCCAGTTCTCTAACGGCGGTGCGCAATTCTACGCTGGGAAAGGCATTAAACCAGCAAGCGGCGCGCGTCCTGATGTATTAGGTGCGATTGCAGGGGCAAAACACGTTCACGAATTAGCTGCTGAATACGGTGTGCCAGTGATTCTTCACACTGACCACGCGGCGAAAAAATTATTACCTTGGATTGACGGCTTATTAGAAGCGGGTGAAAAACATTTCGCAGAAACAGGTAAACCACTTTTCTCATCACATATGATCGACCTTTCTGAAGAGCCAATGGAAGAAAATATGGCGATCTGCCGTGAATACCTTGCGCGTATGAGCAAAATGGGTATGACCCTTGAAATTGAAATCGGTATCACTGGTGGGGAAGAAGACGGCGTAGATAACTCTGATGTTGATGAATCTCGTTTATATACTCAACCTGAAGACGTACTTTACGTTTACGATCAATTAAACCCAGTAAGCCCACGTTTCACCATTGCTGCGGCATTTGGTAACGTACACGGTGTTTACAAACCAGGTAACGTGAAATTAAAACCTTCAATTTTAGGTGCATCACAAGAGTTCGTTTCTAAAGAACGTGGTCTTCCACCAAAATCATTAGATTTCGTTTTCCACGGCGGTTCTGGTTCATCAACTGAAGAAATCCGTGAAGCAATCAGCTACGGCGCAGTGAAAATGAACATTGATACAGATACACAATGGGCAGCTTGGGAAGGTATCTTAAACTTCTACAAAGCAAACGAAGCTTATCTTCAAGGTCAGCTTGGTAACCCTGAAGGTGAAGACGCACCAAACAAAAAATACTACGATCCGCGTGTTTGGTTACGCAAATCTGAAGAATCAATGTCTAAACGCTTAGAAAAATCTTTCCAAGATTTAAATTGCGTTGATGTTTTATAATAAAAAACAGCAATAATTTAGACTGCACTTTGTACTAAAAGCCTGCATAATGCAGGCTTTATTACTATACAAAATATCACCACAAAAAGTAATAAACTATTCACTCTAAAAGTTCTCTCTATTCTGGATAGCATTCTCTAAAATAATAAGAAATCAATATGAAATATTTTAAATTGCGTTATTCTTTTACAAAAAATAAGCTAAGATATTCATGATCACTTTAAAGTACTTATTTTTAAATTGTACCAAAATTCAAGGAAAATCAATGATAGATACTAAAGAGCCTAAGGTTATAATTTCTAAAATAGAAGATTTATTGAATAAAGAGCTGACTCTACCTAATTATCAACGTCCCTATAAATGGGAAACTTATCATGTGCAGCAATTGTTAAATGATTTGTTGAACCATTTTGAACAAAATCAGACTTATCGGATTGGCACAGTAGTCTTACATCAATATGATAGCAGAAATGATATTGTTGATGGGCAGCAGCGTTTAACTACATTGACTCTATTATTGTATTGTTTAAAACTAAAAGAAGCTGAACAAAAATTACAGTTATTAGATCAAGAATATCCACATACCATTAGCCAAAAAAATCTAATTCAAAATTATAATTTTATTAGAGACTTTTTAAAAGAAAATACGGATATTGATAAAGAAGGCTTTAAAAAATACATTTTATCAATCTGCGAAATGGTTTGTGTAGAATTAAATAATTTAGATGAAGCTTTTCAATTTTTTGATTCACAAAATGCACGCGGTAAATCACTAGAATCCTATGATTTACTTAAAGCCTATCATCTGAGAGCTATGCGAGGGAAACCAGAGGATCGCATTTATCACTGTGTTTCAGAATGGGAACAAGCCGCTCTCGCAGATGAACACACGCCTAATTTACACAAAATTATCAATCAAATACTTTTCAGGCTACGTGCATGGCAAATCGGGCAAAGTGGCGAACATTTTACCAGCAATAAATTAACTATTTTTAAAGGTGTTTCCGAAACTTCCTCTTATCCTTATATACAGACTATTTTAGCTTATCAAGCATTAGAAAAATTTACCTCAGTCAGCCCTTTTTTATTTCACTCACAATTTACCCAACCCAACTTTCAGTCCAAGCAAACCATTATTGATGGGGAATATTTTTTTCGATACATCGAACATTATCGAAAAATATACAATCAATTATTTAATAAAGAAACGGGGCTATTGTGTGAAATCAGAGAAGTGAATGGTATTGACTTAGGTACAAACTTAATCAATTTTTTAGACAATCATCAAGGAGCTTATCGTACGGGAGACCGCTATTTACGCAGTTTATTTGAGTGCTTAGTATTAGCTTATTTTGATAAATTTGGTGAGGAACGATTGAATGCCTTTGTTAATAAAGCGTTTATTTGGGTATATCGAATACGCATTGAATGGCAACGCATTACTTTTGCGACAATTGATAATGCTGCAACGGAGAGAAATAGCCTATTAACTTATTTAGAACATAGCTACACACCAGAAAATGTTATGCTATTTAACAATCTGACTATTCAAAATATTAAATTTGAAAATATTGATAAAAAAATTAAAGAAATTTTAGGTATTGAGAATAAAGAGTAAGCAAAATGAGCCAAGAAAAAACACAAATTAAAATACTGACTATTACAAACCTATTGTGTGAAGATAATTATATTATCCCCATTTATCAACGTAATTACGCTTGGGGCGACAAAGAAATTGAAGAGTTATTGACTGATTTAGTTAAAGCCTATGAACGAAAGGTGCAAGACTATTATGTTGGCAGTTTGGTTGTTTATTGTCGAAAAGATAATAAATTTGAAGTTATTGATGGACAACAGCGTTTAACCACATTCACCTTAATTAAAGCGTTTTTATTGCAAAACAAACTGACTGATATCTTATTTGCTGGACGCAATCTTTCATTTGAATACCGTGATGAATCCAATAAAGCATTGGATAGTTTGCAGCAACCTGAAAATCTACCGTGGAATTTTAAGGACGCGATGCAATCTATTAAACGACATTGGAATAATTTGGTTAAGGCTGAAAATATTAATTTAAAAGATTTTATTCTGTTTATTTTAAATAATGTGAAAATTATCCGTACAGAAGTCCCGCCAAAAACCGATTTGAATCATTATTTTGAGATAATGAATACACGAGGTGAACAATTAGAAAAACACGAAATTTTAAAAGCCCGTTTTATGAGCCACTTAGCTGATTTATCTTCCTCTAGAGCTCATAAAAATACAGCATTTTTTCAGGTAACTCTTGCCAATATTTGGGATGCATGTTCGGACATGAATCGCTATGTGGTTATGGGATTTAAGCCTAAAATTAGAAAACAAATTTTTGGCGATGATTGGCAACAAATACAGCTTAAAGATTTTGATGAAATTGCAAACGTTTTTGAGCAAAATGAAGCCAGTAATACACAAACATCCTCTGAAACTTCTGGAATAGAAGATAGTAATAAGAAATTTACTATGAAAAATATTATTGATAATAACGTAGAAATAGGAGAGGTTACCAAGGAAGAAGAAACTTCTGAACGATTTAATCCAGTGATTGATTTTCCTAATTTTTTGCTACACGTTTTGCGTATTTATCTGGACAATGATTTACAACAGGCACGGGAGATTGCATTAGATGAAAAAACTTTGCTAGACAGTTTTAAAGTTGAAGATTTTGATCTTGATAAAATTAAAAACTTTGCTTACCTACTATTAAAATGTCGTTATCTATTTGATTGCTATGTTATTAAATCGGATAATAGCAAAGAATATGATAATTGGTCATTATTAAAAATCCAGCCACAAACAAATAAAAAAAGTAGCTATCAATATAATAATAGTTTTGGTGATACAGAAGAACAGAAAAAGATAGTTATGCTGCTATCTATGTTCCATGTTTCGCTCCCATCACGAAATTATAAAAACTGGCTGTATGCAGTGTTACGTTGGTTATATCAGAATATGGATATAGCCCCTGTGCCCTATATTTCATTTTTAGAAAATTTAAGCGACAAGTATTATTTTGGTTATTATGGTGAAAATAAGGATTTCTTTGATTTAATCACTCAAGATGAGAAAGCACTCAATATTACAGCAAATTCAGCAAAAGACGAAATATTAAATTCAGGAGCAAGGGTACCGAATTTTATTTTTAACCGCTTAGATTATTTATTGTGGAAAAATAAAAAGGGGAAATACCAAAACTTTGCATTTACTTTTCGCAGTTCAGTGGAACATTTTTATCCGCAAACGCCAGTGAATGGTGAGTTTTTAGATAATAACACCTTGCATTCTTTTGGGAATTTATGTTTGATTTCATCAAGTATGAATGCTAAATTTTCTAATAATATGCCTAAAGCAAAGGTTGAAAATTTTGGTAAAAATCAAAATTTAAGTTTAAAACTATCTCTAATGATGGATATACAAGGATGGAATAAAGAAACAATAGCGCATCATGGAAAAGAGATGATTGATATGTTAAACAAGAAAACTGCGTCCTAAAATAGAAATCATCATTTTGATGAAATAAAAACCATTATTCAAAGGAAACAGAAAAACTCAAAATTTTTGCACCGCACTTTTATTTTCTATTAAAAATAGAAAGAACGATTACACACAGCCCTTATCCTTAAGTGCGGTCGAAAAATCACAAATTTTTCTGTGGAATAGAAACAGGCACTTAATAAGTATAAGGCATCAAGGATAGAATGAAAAAAGCACTGGGTTACCCCAATGCCTTTCAAAAAATACACAAATTTTACACCGCACTTTTTTATTAGAAAAAAAGGATAGCTCCCCAGGTTAGTGCAACGATAATCAACGTGACAAACACGGCGGCTGAGCCTTGATCTTTTGCGCGTCCTGAAAGCTCGTGATGTTCCGTGCCAATGCGATCCACCACGGCTTCAACCGCGCTGTTAAGCAACTCTACCGCTAACACTAATAACACTGAACCAATCATCAAGATCAATTCGATTTTATCGTCAGCCAAGAAAAACGCCAAAGGGATTAAAATGCACGCACAAAATACTTCGTGGCGAAAGGCGGTTTCGTTTTTGAAAGCACTTTTTAAGCCTTGCATTGAATAGCCTGTGGATTTGATTAAATGGGTCAAGCCCGTTGTTTTTTCCAATTTTCTTTCCTTATTAACTTATTGAATGGGATAACTTAATTTTTCGCTTTAATCGCAACAAAATGACACGAAAAACCACCGCACTTATTTTTTCTTAAAACATTTTCTTATAAACGTTTTGCTTCGATCACATCATCTAATTTTGCTAAGCGGGCAAGGATTTTACTCAGCATTTGCACGTTGTTTAGCTCAATTTCCATATCCATCGTGGCGATTTGTTTTTTCGTATCCGTACGGCTTGATACGCCTAGCACGCTGATCTTTTCATTAGCCAACACGGTGGTAATATCACGCAACAAGCCGTGGCGATCGCTGGCGATAATGCGAATACTAATGCGGAAACCGCTGGCATAGCTCTCGCCCCACACGGATTCCACCACGCGTTCTGGGTGGCTGGCTTGCAATTCTAAAAACTGTTCGCAATCACTGCGGTGGATAGAAATGCCACGCCCCATTGTGATGTAGCCCACAATGTCATCACCGGGAATTGGCTGGCAACAGCGCGCAATGTGGTGCATTAAGTTGCCCACGCCTTCTACGATCACATAGCCTTTTGACTCATTTTTTTGCGCAGAATTCACCGCACTTTTCTGTGCAACGTGGCGTAAAATCTGTTCATCGGTTTCTTGTGGCGTGGTTTTAATCAGTTTGCTTTGCAAAAAGTTAATCAGCTGATTAAGGCGAATATCGCCGCCGCCAATGCCCGCATACAAATCTTCTAAATTTTTCAGATTGTAACGCGGCAAGGCATACTGCTCCACTTGCTTGAGTGCAATGCCTAAACGTGCAATTTCATTTTCCAACAGCTCTTTACCCGCTGGAATATTTTTATCACGATCTAATTTCTTAAACCACGCCGCAATTTTGGCGCGCGATTTGCTGGTGTTGGTGAAGCCTAAATTCGGATTAAGCCAATCTCGGCTTGGGTTTGGCGTTTTTTGCGTGATGATTTCAATTTGATCGCCCATTTGCAGCTGATAAGTAAAGGGCACAATGCGTCCGCCCACTTTCGCGCCAATGCAACGATGCCCGATTTCACTATGAATGGCATAAGCAAAATCCAACGGCGTTGAGCCAGTTGGCAGGTCGATCACTTCGCCTTTTGGGGTAAACACATAAACCCGATCATCAAACACTTGGCTGCGTAACTCGGCAATCACTTCGCCAGAATCGGTAATATCATCTTGCCACGCTAATAATTTACGCAACCACGCAATTTTATCTTCATAGGCAGAACGCCCTGTTACGCCCTCTTTATATTTCCAGTGCGCCGCCACGCCAAGCTCGGCATCATCGTGCATTTGTTGGGTACGAATTTGCACTTCCACGGGTTTACCGCCTTTGCCCAACACCACGGTATGAATGGATTGATAGCCGTTCGGTTTCGGGTTTGCCACATAATCATCAAATTCTTTCGGTAAATGTTTAAAGTGGGTATGCACAATGCCAAGGGCAGAATAACAATCTTGCAGCTTTTGGACGATCACACGCACCGCGCGAACATCATATAAATCACTAAATTCTAAGTGTTTTTTCTGCATTTTTCGCCAAATGCTATAAATATGTTTCGGGCGGCCATACACTTCCACTTGATCAATATTTTCTTGTAAATAGCGGGTGAGATCTGCCACAAAATCTGCAATATATTGCTCGCGATCTAAACGGCGTTCTTTCAGCAACTTGGCAATCATTCGATACTGTTCAGGGTGCAAATAGCGGAAGCAATAATCTTCCAACTCCCATTTCAGTTGCCCAATGCCTAAACGATTGGCAAGAGGCGCATAAATATTGGCACATTCTTTTGCTGCCAGCACTTTCTCTTCTTCCGAACAGCAATTTTCCGCATCACGCAAAAAGGCAATGCGTTCAGCCAGTTTGATAATCACGCAACGGAAATCGTCCACCATCGCCAACAGCATACGGCGCACATTGTCCACTTGCAGGGAATTGGCAGAATGGCTCGCGTTTAACTGGCGAATGTTATCCATTTCCAGCACGCCTTTCACCAGCTTGCTAATCGCTGTACCAAAATCTTCGCTAATTTGCTCCAGCACAACAATATTATGGCTCACCACGGGATAAATCATTGCCGTGATCAGGCTCTCGCTATCCATATTCAGGCTGTGCAAAATCTCCACCATTTCCACCCCTGAAAATAGCGAACAATGCAGCTGCGGATTTTCCACCGTTTGGTGCTGCTGGATTTTATATTGCGAATAATGCCAAGCCAGCACCAACTTCTCTGCCAGCTCAGAAGAAAGCCCCAAGCTTTCGCTCCATTGTTCAATCACAAAATCTTTCGGGTTAAGTAGGTGTGAACCTCGAACAGCAACCATAACGCCTTCCTATTTATTATTTCCGTTCAAAGAGAGTAATGCTCTCCAAATGCCCCGTATTTGGGAACATATCGATCATTGCCACTTGGGTTAATTGATAGCCTGCTTGCAACAACATTTGTGCATCGCGCACGAGCGTTGCGGGATTACAAGACACATACAACACTTTTTCTGCCCGTAACTGACACAAAAACGGCATTGCAAATGCTGCGCCCGTGCGTGGGGGATCGAGCAAAATTTTGCTAAATGCTTGGCTTGCCCATTGTTGTTCAGCAAAAGATTGTGCCAGATCGCCTTGATAAAATTGGACATTTTTACAGCCATTTCGTTCCGCATTTTGTGTCGCTTTCTGCACCATTTCCGCCACGCCTTCTACGCCCACCACTTGCTTGGCTTGACGGCTTATAGGCAAGGTGAAATTACCCATTCCACAGAATAAATCCAGCACCTGATCTTGGGCATTTAACTCGAGCCAATCTAGTGCGGTGTCAATCATTGCTTGATTGAGTTGCGGATTAATCTGAATAAAATCACGCACATCAAAATGCAGCCGTTGCCCATTATTCAATTCATAATAAGGGCTTTCGCCATAAAGCTGCTGGATTTGTACATCATCTTGCACAAACAGCATTAAGCGCTCTTGGTGAGCAAACTCAAGCAACAAAGTGCGGTCGTTTTCCGCCAAATTTTTTTGATGACGTAGCAATAATGCCACACCGTTATCCGCTCGCACCAGTTCAATATGGCCTAAATTTTTCGGGTTAGACCAGTTTTGCAAAAGTGCGGTGATTTTTGGTAACAAATGATTGAGTGGCGTTTCGATCACAAGGCAAGATTGCACTGGCTCAATATTTTGCGAATTTTTTTGCCTAAAGCCAATGCGCAGCCCCAGCTTTTTATCCCAATTTATACTCAAACGCAAACGGCGGCGATAATGCCATTGGCTACCCACAATTCGGGGCATTAAGGCGATAGGTTCAGCTTGCAATTTCGTTAAACGCTGAAATAAGGCGCGCTCTTTTGCCTCCCGTTGTATTGCCAAGGGAATATGCTGAGTTTGGCAGCCACCACATTTTGCATAATGAGCACAAGCAGGCTGCACACGCTGTGGGCTAGTTTGCAACCATTTTTTCGCGACCCCTTTGCCATATTGACGCTTTTCTTCCAACACTTCGACCTGCACGTTTTCATCAGGCAGCGCATTTTCGATAAACCACGTTTTACCTTGAATTTTCGCTACGCCTAGCCCTTGATAATCTAAATCTTGCACTTGCGCAGTAAAAGTGCGGTGGTTTTTTTCCACTTTTTTCGGGGAGTAAAGTAATGCCATAGGTTATTTCTGATACAAAATATGTTGGGTGAATAATTCTCGACTTTTCAACGGTTTACTGCCTAAATAAGGTTTCAGGGCAATGCGAATAAAGCGTTTCGCCGCTTGCAACACCGCCTGATCGTGAAACTCTCGCCGCTCAAACGCCAGCAGTTCTCTGCCATAAAAAGTGAGATTATCCTTAATTAAAGACGCAATAAAGCCTTTTTCTTCACGATAACGATAGGTCATATTTTCATCGACAGGCTCACCTGAACCGGCGCAATGGCAAAAATCAATGCCATAGCCCATTGCTGTAAGTAATTGAAATTCAAAGGTTCGCAGGCTTGGCTCGACAGACTCAGACACACTCGCCAAGCCCGTAATACATTTTAGATAGTCTTGGAAAATCTCAGGATAAGGGGTTTCAACGGCCAGCAAACGCATCAGCAATTCATTCACATAAAAACCGCTATAAAGCGCCGTAGGCTGCATTGGCAAAGTGAGCGATGCCGCTTCGGCTTTGGTCAGGGTTTTCAACTCCCCCTTTCCAGTCCAACGCAGAAGCAACGGCGTAAACGGCTGCAAAATGCTTTTCCACGCTGAACGCTTTGTTCTCGCCCCTTTCGCGATCACCGTCAAACGCCCCGTTTCTTCCGTAAACAAATCCACCAATAAACTCGTTTCGCTGTACGCCCTACGATGCAAAACAAAGCCCCGCTGCCAATTTTCGATAACCGTATCCTTAGCTAATTATTCGTTGAAGTGGGGATATTTTAACAGATTTTTTGCAGAGTTAGGGGGAAAAGTGCGGCTGGATTTTTTGGTGTTTTTTGTAAAATAAAAACGTTATTTATAAAAATAACAAAAACACCTTGACGAATAATCATACAGGAATATAATGCAACTTAACTTTGTAATTTCAATAAGGAACAAAATGAAACTACAAGATCTTGTACGATTTGAAATCGGTACGCCGCTTTCTCGGCTAAATGAACAAGCTGGCAGCCCTTGCTACTCATTATATGATCAAGCGGATTTGCAAGCGGATTTTGAAACGAGAGCAGAATCTACGCAAGGTAAGCAAATTTGTACGCCAGATAACCCCACTCTGCTGCAAGAAAATGATGTCATTTTTAGCTTGATTTCAGGAACGGCAGTGCAAGTCTGTCAGGCGCGTGCTGGCTATGCGTTTTCTCACAACTATGCTCGTCTGTGTCCATCGGAAGAACTTGATAAGGGCTTTTTGGTTTATTTACTGAATAATGATGCTGATATAAAACGGCAGTTAGTCGCCAGTTTGCAAGGATCTATTGTAATGAAATATAGCCTTAACCAATTAAAAAACTTGCAACTTTCGCCACTTCCTACATTGTCTGTGCAACAAGCTATCGGGCAAGTTGATCGTCTGCAACGCCGTATCACAATGCTTAAAAAATGGGTGGCAGATAATGAAGCACAACTTACCGCACACTTACTGAATAATTTTCAAAAACAATGCAAATCTAACATCAAGAATTAAGGAATGATTATGTCTAACTATCAATACGAATCCGAGTTTGAACAATCCCTTATTGAATATCTCTCCACGGGAAACATTACTACCGCTGATCATTTGCAAGGCTTAAGCCATTATTTGGATTTTCCTAGAAAAACAAGAATTTGGGAATATCTTCCTGACATAAAAACAACAGAACAACTTTGGGATAATTTTAAAGGTATTTTAGAACGCTTAAATAGGCAATCATTAAAATCGCCGTTAAGTGAAAATGAATTTAATCAAGTAAAAACTAAACTGGCGGAGCAAACTCGCACACCCTTTGACGCGGGTAAATTTCTTTATGGAACCAATGGCGTTTCACAAATTGAGATTGATTTAGACGATGGTCGCCACGTTTTTTTAACCGTTTTTGATCAAAAACAAGTTGGCGCTGGCGACACGGTTTATCAAATTGTGAATCAAATTGAACGCCCTGCTGTTATCCCTGGTAAACAAAATCGCCGCTTTGATGTAACTTTGCTAATCAATGGATTGCCCATCATTCAGCTAGAGCTAAAAGCAGATGCACATTCCGTTGATGAAGCTCTCAATCAAATGGAACAATATATCAAAGAGCAACAATACCAAGGGATTTTTTCTACGGTACAAATCTTGGTTGGAATGACGCCACATAATGCAAGATATATGGCAAACACCACGGCAGATTATTTTAATAAGGATTTTTCCTTTGCTTGGCAAAAACGCAGTGATAACAGTATTGTGCGCTCTTGGAAAGACTTTGCAGACTCAATGCTATCTATCCCAATGGCACACCAGATGGCAACCAACTATATGATTTTAGACGGCACGCCGAATAAAACAATGCTGAAAGTAATGCGTCCTTACCAAGTTTATGCTACGCAGGCGGTCATTGAAGGGATCAAAAAAGCTGATTTTGAAATGGGCGAGAAAAAAATCGGCTATATTTGGCATACCACAGGATCGGGAAAAACCATCACCAGTTTCAAAACTGCTTGGCTAGCAAGCCGTTTACCAAAAGTAAACAAGGTGGTTTTTGTCGTTGATCGTATCGCATTAACTAAACAAACCCTTGAAAACTATCGTGCTTATGATCCTGATAACAATGATGATGTCGGCTCAATTCTTGATACCAATAACACGCGAGATTTACGTAAAAAGCTCAAAAGCAATGCAAACAGTATCATTGTTACCAGTGTACAAAAACTTGGCAAACTGGCAAAAAGCCGTGATTTCACCGCCCCCAATAAAAATATCGTTTTTATTGTTGATGAAGCTCACCGCTCCACCGCAGGGGAACAGTTCCAACTCATTAAAGATAAATTCAAGCATAGCGTTTGGGTAGGATATACTGGCACCCCAACATTTGATAGAAAAACTACAAAAGAAATTTTTGGTGAATCATTACACGCTTACACAATTAAAGAAGCCATTGCAGATCGCAACGTGCTGGGCTTTAAAGTGGATTTCAAAAGCACCGTAGATATTCGCGAACTACTTAAACAAAAATACCCAGATTGGTCAGAAGAGAAAATTGATGCTGAGCTTGAAGCGATGCGTAAAGAAGAATTTGATGAAGCCAAATTCTTAGATAACGATAACAAAAGCACGATCACCAAAGGCGAAAAAGTGGAACGCACGCTCACCCGTAATTTTTATGATGAAAGTGATGAACATATCCGCCTTGTGGTTGCAGATATTTTTAAAAATTGGCGTAACCGTTCCAATGATTTCAAATATAACGCAATGTTCACCACCCACGTCAGCGGCACTGGCGCAAGCACACCACTTGCTTCAAGATACTATCGAGAATTCCAACGTGTAAACAAAGAGCGGTCGGAAAAAGGCGAATTTACCTTAAAAGTTGCCTTAACTTATAGCCTTAATACAGAAAACAGTGATGGAATGGCACAAACAAATCAAGCCTTACACGATGCGATCAATGACTATAATGCTATCTTTGGCACAAACTGGGGTTTAAATACAATTCCAGAATATTTTGATGATCTCAGTTCACGCTTAAATAAAACCGTTTATGACCGAAATTATCTTGATCTGGTCATAGTTGTCGATCAACTGCTCACGGGTTTTGATGCCCCAGGGCTTAACACGCTTTATGTCGATCGTATCCTAAAAGGTGCTGGGCTAGTGCAAGCCTATTCACGCACCAACCGAATTGCAGATCTGCAAGAAAAACCTTGGGGACAAGTGGTGAACTACCGCTGGCCTGTACAAAATGAACGCCTAATGAATGAAGCACTCGCCACATACGCAAACAAAGACTCCGCCAATAAAGTGGAAGAACCTACACCTGTCTATGGTGGTGATGACCCAACTCCACCTTGGTTAGTTAAGCCTTTCAATCAACAGTTAGAAGAAGTTAAAAAGGTTGTTCAAACACTTGCTGAATGTACGAAAAACCCAAGCGGCGAACCATTTATGCAACTTCCACCTAGCGAAAAAGCGAAAGAAGAAATGCTAGGACAGCTACGCGAGTTTAATGCTGGCATTACCAAATTAAAACAATATCCTGCTGAGCAAATTGACGGTCATCTTGCAGGATTTGACTACGATAATCCAGATGCATTGATTGAAGCACTTGGAATGACGCCAAGCCAATTTGAAATGCTCACTACCGTGCTTGCAGGAGAATTAAAACACCATTTAGCCAAGAAAAAGGATATTCCAATCTCCCAAATTGAGCTGCGAATGACACACATTAAGGACATTAAAGTTGATTATGATTATCTCACCGAATTAGTGAATCAGCTTATTGCCCAAGTACAAGCAGGCGAAACTGAAGCCGCAGAAAAAACGGAAGAAAAAATCCAACAATTTGCCAACGGTATGGAAGATACTTCCTATGCAGAACAAATTCGCCGTGCAATTCAAGCTATTATGGCTGGCGAGTATCCAGCAGATTCAAGCCAAAAATGGAAAAATATCAGCGTTGCCGAGCTTTCCCATACCATCAGCGCCGCAAGCAATATCAGCATTGATCGCAGATTATTAGATTTTCGCAATAAATGGGGCATTACCGACATCATTAATAATGCTCAAATCCGCAATCTTATTGCGAACCATCGTTATGGCGAGAAAGATTTGGACGATGATAAAAAACTCACCAATATCATCACAGAAGGCAGCAAAAATTACACCGCACTTGCTACCAATGCAAATATACAGCAGTTATCCAACATTAAATACCGCACCGCATTACGTGAAGCGTTTTATCAGTTGGCTGATGGGTTGGTGCAGGATTAGAACAAGGAGTTTCAAATGAATAATATCCAAACTTTACAAACATTGTTTGAACAAGCCGTACAAAAAATTGATTCAGAGAATATTGAATTCTGGTTCGCTCGCGATTTACAAACGCTTTTGGGGTATGAACGCTGGGAGAATTTTAAAACAGCTATTAATCGGGCGTTAGAAGCTTGCAAACACTCTGGACAACTGCCTTCAGACCATTTTCGTGGCGTCACGAAAATGGTTACTCTCGGAAGTGGTAGCCAACGTGAAATTGAAGATCTTATGCTAACTCGCTACGCCTGCTATCTTATTGCTCAAAATGGTGATCCTCGTAAACCAGAAATTGCTTTTGCGCAAAGTTATTTTGCTGTTCAAACACGCAAGCAAGAACTTATTGAACAAAGAATGCAAGTACAATCTCGTTTAGAGGCAAGGGAGCGATTAAGAACATCAGAAAAAATACTTTCACAAAATATTTATGAACGTGGCGTTGATGAAAAAGGGTTTGGACGCATCCGTTCTCATGGCGATCATGCATTATTTGGTTATACCACTCAACAAATGAAAGAACGCTATGGCATCACAAAAACTCGCCCTCTTGCGGATTTTCTACCAACATTAACCATTGCTGCTAAAAATTTAGCAACAGAAATGACAAACCACAATACACAGCAAGCCAATTTACAAGGTGAAAAAGCCATTACAGAAGAGCATATACAAAACAACAGAACCATACGCAATATGCTGGGTGAACGAGGGATTCAGCCTGAAAATCTTCCTCCTGAAGAAGACTTGAAGAAAATAGAACGACAAGTTAAAGCAGAAGAAAAGAAGCTGGCAAGTAAAACGGGCAAATTACCGAATAAATAAAATTGGAATCATAGTATGACGAATAAACACCCCAAAACCCTACAAATTTTCCTGCCGACCGGTGAGCCGCAGGGGATTCGGATTATTGAAGAAAGCACATCGATTATGCGTGTGATCGAAGTGCCGCGTCGTGATTTAGCCACCTTTCTGAAAATGGAAGAATCCGCCCAAGTGGGGGTGTATTTTCTCATCGGTGGTGCGGATAACGATGAAGTCTATATCGGGCAATCGGGCGAGGTGGGGAAACGCATTGAACGCCACCATATCGAAGATAAAAAAGATTGGTCGCGTGCGTTGGTGCTGATTTCCCTCACGCAAAATCTTACTCAAACTCACGCCCTGTATTTGGAATGGCTTGCGATTGAAAAAGCCAAATCTTGCCAGCGTTTTAGCCTTTCTAATGGGAACAAAGGGCAGAAGACGCACACACCACCGCCACTGAAAGCAGCTTGTGAAACAATGTTTGAAATTGCAGATTTACTGCTTTCCACCTTGGGCTACCCTATTTTTGAGCCATTACGCAAAGCACAATCAGCGACCAAAAAAGAAATGATTTTCTACTGTCCACGCAATGGCATACAAGCTCAGGCTATTTATACTCAAGATGGTATGATTGTATTAAAAGGCTCAAATTTCCCCTACATTGAGAAATCAAATGCCCCCAACTATCGTCTGAGAACCATTGCACAATGTGATGAACTGATTGAAAAAGGCATACTCACCTTAGACAAAGAGCGGTGCTTTTTTAGCAAAGATTTTCGCTTTAATAGCCCAAGCACCGCTGCATCATTACTGATTTTAGGCAATGCCAATGGCTGGACGGAATTTAAAACCGCAGAAGGTAAAACCTTAAAAGAAATTTACGCAAGTGAAACGGAAGCCCCAAGTGAATAATCCAATTATCATCTACAACACCGAGGACGGCAAAACCAGAGTGTCGCTTTATACCCAAGATGGCACGGTGTGGCTGAATCAAAATCAGCTGGCGGAACTTTTTGCCACCTCAGTAAGCAATATCAACAAACATATTGCTAACATATTGAAAGAAGGAGAATTATCAGAAAATTCAGTTATTGAGTATTTCTCAATAACTGCCGCAGATGGCAAGAATTATAATGTGGCATTTTATCGCTTAGAAATGATTTTAGCGATCGGGTTTCGGGTGCGGAGTAAACGGGGAACGCAGTTTCGTCAATGGGCAAACACTCAGCTTGCTGAGTTAATGAAAAAAGGCTTTGTAATGGATGATGAACGCCTGAAAAACCCTGACGGTCGTCCTGATTATTTTGATGAACTCTTGGAGAGAGTGCGAGACATTCGCGCCAGTGAAAAGCGTTTTTACCAAAAAGTGCGGGAACTTTTCGCTCTTTCTAGCGATTATGATGGCAGCGACAAAGCCACGCAAATGTTTTTTGCTGAAACACAAAATAAACTGATTTACGCCGTTACTCAGCAAACCGCAGCGGAACTCATTGTGAACCGAGCCGATGCCAACGCCCCTAATATGGCACTGACCAGCTGGCAAGGCAATAAAGTACGCAAACAAGATATTTTCACGGCAAAAAACTACCTAAGTGCTGATGAAATTGACAGTTTAAATCGTCTTGTGGTGATTTTTTTGGAAAGTGCCGAGCTACGCGTGAAAAATCGCCAAGATCTCACCTTAGATTATTGGCGTAATAATGTAGATGCATTGCTCACCTTTAATGATAAACCTCTGCTCAAAACAGCAGGTAAAATTACTCACAAACAAATGGAGGAAAAAGTGCGGTCAATTTATGACGAATTTTCACAAAAACGTAAACAAGAAGAGGCATTGCAAGCCGATAAGGAGGATGAAAATGACAGTTTCGTGCAGATTACAACGCAAATTAAGGAGCTAACACAATGAGCAATATACCAAAATTAAGATTCCCCGAATTCACGGACGCTTGGGAAAAGTGCAAGTTGGGGGAAGTGGCTAAACAAGCCTATGGAGGAGGAACGCCTAGTACGTTAATAAAAGAATTTTGGAATGGGAGCATTGCTTGGATACAATCGTCAGACCTAAAAATTGATGAGATATTTCCCGTTATAGCTAAAAAATTTATTTCAAAAACGGCATTAGAAAAATCAGCCACCAAACTAATCCCAGCTAATTCTATTGCGATTGTAACTAGAGTTGGAGTGGGTAAATTAGCTGTAATGTCAGATAAATACACGACTAGTCAAGACTTTATTTCACTTTCCAATATCCAAGGAGATACTTTTTTTATCGCTTATTCTTTATATTCCATATTAAAAAAAGAAAGCAACCAAGCCCAAGGAACATCAATAAAAGGGATAACAAAAGTAGAATTATTGAACAAAACTTTATATCTTCCCACTCTCCCCGAACAACAAAAAATCGGCAATCTGTTTAAACAGCTAGATCGGCTTATTACTCTTCATAAGCGTAAGTGGGACGATGTCATTTTGCTAAAAAAAGCACTTTTGCAAAAAATGTTCCCGAAAAATGGATCAGATTTTCCAGAAATTCGTTTTCCTGAATTTACTGACGCTTGGGAAAAGTGCAAGTTGGGAAAAATAGCTATTAAGGTAACAGAAAAAAATAAAGACGGAATATTTCAAGAAACATTAACTAACTCAGCAGAATTTGGTGTTATCTCTCAACGAGATTTTTTTGATAAAGATATTTCTAACCCTGAAAATCTAAATGGATACTATATTGTTAAACCAAATGACTTTGTATATAACCCTAGAATTTCTAATCTTGCTCCAGTTGGACCAATAAAGCGTAACCAATTGAATAGAATAGGGATTATGTCGCCTTTATATTTTATTTTCAGAGTATCTTCAAATATAGATCTTGATTTTCTAGATGCCTTTTTTTCTACGAATTTATGGCACTTATTTTTGAAATTAAATGGTGATTCGGGAGCAAGAGCGGACAGAATAGCAATAAAAGATAAAATATTTATGGAAATGCCTATTTCTATCCCCACTCTCCCCGAGCAACAAAAAATCGGCAATCTATTTAAACAGCTAGATTGGCTTATTACTCTTCATAAGCGACAGCACGAGCATTATCAGCTTTTGAAAAAAGCCTTATTACAGCAAATGTTTGTTTAAGTTTTAAGTTAAAGAATTTATTTTACGGAGTTTTTATGACAACTATCTCAAATATCACCAACCAAATTTGGGCAATGGCAAATGACTTACGCGGCAATATGGACGCCTCAGAATATAAAAATTATATTTTAGGTTTTATTTTCTACCGCTATCTTTCTGAACATCAAGAAGCCTATTTGATTGAGAATGGCATTATTACACCAAAACCACACCAAAGTGCCAATGACGCCTATTTCGAGGCCGTGAAACAAGATGGCTTAGAAGATTATTTAAATGATATTGCAAACACCTTGGGTTATGCTATTGAACCTGCGGATACTTGGACAACGCTAATCCAAAAAATTGAGCAAAATCAGATTGTTCCAAGTGATTATCAAGCACTTATTGATAATTTCAACCAAAATAGTGAAATTAACCCTGAAGCACAAAAAGATTTCCGCGGCATATTTAGTGATCTTAATTTAAGTGATTCTCGCCTTGGCACTAACACTAATGACCGCACCAAAGCGTTAAATAAAGTAGTGCAGTTGGTTAATGAAGTGCAGTACAAAGACAATAATGGCAGAGATATTTTAGGCGAAATTTATGAAGAACTGATCGGCAAATTCGCTGCAAATGCGGGCAAAAAAGGTGGCGAATTTTACACCCCTCACGCCGTCAGCCAAATCCTCGCTAGAATTGTCACTCAAGATGCCAAAACAGACGATGTGTTCACGGTTTACGACCCAACTTGTGGCTCGGGTTCCTTATTGCTTACTGTAGGGAATGCCTTGCCAAATGGCAAAAAAGAGGGGGCAATCAAGTATTACGGACAAGAACTTTCCACCACTACTTACAACTTGGCAAGAATGAACTTAATGATGCACGGCGTCAGTTTTGCCAATATGACATTATCTAACGCCAATACGCTAGAATCCGACTGGCCAGACGGCTTAGATAAAGACGGTATCGACCGCCCACGCAGCTTTGATGCGGTGGTCGCCAATCCGCCTTATTCTGCCAACTGGGATAACGCTGAGCGTAAATTAAAAGATCCTCGTTTTTCCGAATACGGCAAACTTGCACCAAAATCTAAAGCGGATTTTGCCTTTATTTTACACAGTCTATACCACTTAAAAAATAATGGCACCATGGCAATCGTATTACCGCACGGCGTGTTATTCCGCGGCGCGGCAGAAGGACATATTCGCAAGATATTAATTGAGAAAAATTATATTGATGCAGTCATTGGTTTACCGGCAAATTTATTTTTTGGTACATCTATCCCAACTTGTATTTTAGTGTTCAAAAAAGACCGCACTTCTCGCGATATTTTATTTATTGATGCCAGCCAACACTTTGAGAAAGGAAAAAATCAAAACCATCTCAGCGAACAGCACATTAACGCCATTGTTGAAGCCTACGAAAAACGTCAAAATATCGACAAATTCGCCCAACTTGCCACGCTCGAAGAAGTGCAAGCCAATGAATACAATCTCAATATTCCTCGCTATGTAGATACTTTCGAGGCAGAGGAAGAAATCGATCTTGACGAAGTGCTTGCTAAAATTGCCGAAGATAAAGCAGAAATTGCTCAACTTGAAGCTGAAATCAACGAACAGTTAAATATTCTCGGGGTTAAATCAATATTTTAATTGATTGATTTATAAATAGAAATTTTATCTTAATCATTGTTAAAAAGCCATTTAGCCAATTATTCTAAATGGCTTTTTTATCACCAAAAATCC
>NZ_PQVJ01000061.1 GCF_002921135.1 Avibacterium gallinarum
TGATAGCCATTAGAAAAAGTATCATAAAAACAAAGTGAAAATCTTGCAAAATAGACAAAATCGCTGAATAGTTCTCACGTTGTATTGTGTAATTTTCACCCCAATAAAATGGAGGACATCTCTATGCGATTAACTAATCAAGAGCTTTTTCATCGTTATTTCAAACGTTGGATTCGCATTTATAAAGAGGGGGCGATTCGCCCTGTTACGCTGGCTAAATATAAAATGACGCATACCTGGCTTATTCGCCTTGCACCAAGACTTAGGTTATGTGATTTGAATCGCATTAGCTATCAACAGCTATTAAATGACTATGCAAGTAGCCACGAGCGGCAAACTGTGATGGATTTTCATCATCAAATTAAAGGAGCAATTTTAGATGCGGTTGATGAAGGATTAGTTATTCGTGATCCTACGCGTAAAGCAATTATTAAAGGCAAGATTCCACGCGAGAAAAAACCGAAATATCTCAGCCAATACGAATTACAAACTCTTATTCATCAGCTTAATTTAAGTGAAAAATTAAGTTTTGACTGGCTGATTTTATTGATTGCTAAAACAGGATTGCGTTTTTCAGAAGCCCTTGCGGTTACCCCAAAAGATTTTGATTTTGCACGACAAACATTAACCATAAATAAAACTTGGGATTATAAAAATGACGGCGGATTTTTACCCACTAAAAATCGCTCTTCCATTCGCAAGGTTCAGTTAGATTGGCAAACAATTATTCAATTTGCACAATTAATCCGTCATTGTCCTGAAAATATTCCTATTTTTCTGCCAAATCAGGAAAAAGTTTATAATTCCACAATTAATGATCTCATTGCTCGTTATTGTAAAAAGGCGGCAATCCCAATTATTACGGTACACGGACTGCGCCACACCCACGCCTCATTGCTGTTATTTGCAGGAGTGTCCATTGCTAGCGTTGCTCGCCGTTTAGGGCACGCCAGCATTACCACCACACAAAAAACCTATTTGCATATTATTCACGAATTGGAAAATAAAGATGTGGATATTGTAATGCGATCGTTATCAAATCTAAATATTACTTAACTTATAGAAAATAAAGGATTTTTCACCGCTCTTTAGGGCGGTGATTTTATCCGCTCTCG
>NZ_PQVJ01000062.1 GCF_002921135.1 Avibacterium gallinarum
TTATTTTTGGTACAGCTACGCCAAAAATCTCACAAAAAACGACCGCACTTTTGTAAAAACAATCACCGCCTATCACCTCAATTTCTGATATGATAGACAAACCTTAATTAACAGTAAGAAAAAATGCGAGTACCAAGAATTTATCACCCCGTTTCTTTGTTAGGACAGACTCAGTGTGAATTAACGGAAGAAGCGGCGAATCACGTTGGGCGGGTGTTGCGAATGCAAGTGGGGGAGCGCCTTGAATTATTTGATGGTAGCAACCATATTTATCTTTCGGTGATTACGCAAGTGAGCAAAAAAGCGGTGGGCGTGGAGATTTTAGATCGTCAGTTTGATGATCGGGAAAGTCCGCTGCACATTCATCTTGGGCAGGTGATGTCCCGTGGCGAAAAAATGGAATTTACCATTCAGAAATCCGTGGAGCTTGGGGTAAAGGTGATCACACCATTGTGGTCGGAACGCTGTGGGGTAAAGCTCGATGCGGAACGTATGGCGAAAAAAATTCAGCAATGGCAGAAAATTGCGATTTCCGCTTGTGAGCAGTGCGGACGAAATATGCTCCCAGAAATCCGTCCAATGATGAAATTAGAAGAATGGTGTGCCGAGCAAGACGGTATGTTAAAGCTGAATTTGCACCCACGTGCGACATATTCCATTCGCACCTTGCCTGCAATGCCACCTGAAGGGGTGCGCTTGCTCATTGGTTCAGAAGGTGGCCTGTCGCCACAAGAAATTGCGCAAACGGAGCAACAAGGCTTTACCGAAGTGTTGCTTGGCAAGCGTGTGTTACGCACAGAAACCGCGGCGTTAAGCGCAATCACCGCATTACAGGTTTGTTTTGGGGATTTAGCCTAACCCCTTGAATTTAGGAAAGAAAATATGCAATTACAAAACCATTTTTTAATCGCAATGCCTCATTTGGAAGACGATCATTTTTATCGTTCCGTGGTGTATATTTGCGAGCATAATGAGCAAGGTGCAATGGGATTGGTGTTAACTCAGCCCACCGATCTGAGTATTGCAGAATTATGTATTAAGATGAATTTTATGATGGCCGATGACCGCAAATACCCTGACGATCTCGTCCTTGCAGGTGGGCCAACCAACCTTGAACGAGGCTTTATTTTACACACAGAAACAGCAAAACCCTTTATGAATAGCCATAAAGTTGCCGATAATTTATGGCTCACCACCTCTGCTGATGTGATTGATACGCTTGGTACACCGCAAGCCCCTGAAAAATGTTTAGTGGCATTAGGTTGCGCCAGTTGGTCGCCTGAGCAATTAGAAAGAGAGATTGCGAATAACGATTGGCTTGTTGTGCCAGCCAATGAACATATTTTATTTGATGTGCCTTATTTAGAGCGCTGGTTAGCAGCAAATCAACTATTAGGTATTCAGCAACATAATTTTGCTTATCAAGCGGGGCATTGCTAATGGGGATTACCGCCATAGCTTTCGATTTTGGTACGAAAAGTATCGGCTGCGCTGTGGGGCAAAGTATCACCGGCTCTGCCCAGCCTTTGCCTGCGTTTAAAGCGCAAGATGGCATTCCAAATTGGGCAGCTATCGAAAAATGTCTAAACGAATGGAAGCCTAACATTGTTGTAGTCGGTTTACCCTTAAATATGGACGGTACAGAACAGCCCCTAACCCAACGTGCCAAAAAATTCGCCAATCGCTTACACGGACGATTTGGCGTAACCGTTACCTTACAAGATGAACGCCTAACCACCACCGAAGCGCGCGCCGAGATTTTCCAACGTGGTGGCTTTAAAGCGCTTGAAAAAGGCAAGGTGGACAGCATTTCTGCCTGCATTATTTTAGAAAGTTGGTTTGAAAGCTGTGAAGAATAATACTTTTTAAAACAATATATTACGCAGAATTTGCAAGAGAATTGTCAATTCTGCGTTTTCTTTTTAATTCTCTTTGCGCTCAATTTTCACTCACGCAATTCTACTTCTTTTGAATTATCTCTTTATAGGTAGAAAATTCCTTGACTAATTCCCAATTAGGCATAGAATTGCCAACGATTTTATTTATTTAATAAAATTTAATAAATCAACAACCATTATTTTATTTGGAGCATTATATGTCAGGTATTTTCACTCAAACCGATCCTGCACGTCGCCGTTATGGGATTGCAGCTTTTGTCGGTATTATTGCGGGTTTACTTTCTGCTTTCGTAAAATGGGGTGCAGAGCACCCATTCCCACCACGCAGCCCATTCGATTTATTCGTTGCGGCTTGTCAAGATCCATCACAAGCTTTGGAAGTGTGTTCTCGTGCGTTTTTGAACCCACCACACGTTTTCTTGCGTGATTATTTTGGTATCGATCCAACTGAAGCTGTGTTTACTTTCGCTGATCACGGTTTTAACTGGATTGGGGTAACACACATCACCTTCTCAATCGTATTTGCGGTAGGTTACTGTGTGGTTGCAGAGCGTTTCCCTAAAATCAAATTCTGGCAAGGTGTGGGCGCAGGTTTAATCGCTGATGTTTGTGTACACTACATCACATTCCCTGCTTTAGGTTTAACACCACCAGTATTAGACTGGCCATTATACGAACACGTTTCTGAATTAGTGGGCCACGTTTTCTGGTTCTGGACAATTGAGATTGTGCGCCGTGATTTACGTAACCGCATCACGCACCAACCAGACCCTGAAGTTCCATTAGATCAACCTTATCGTTAATCAAGTAAAGCCCGAGCCATTCGGGCTTTATTTTTGCTAAAAATAAAGTGCGGTGTAAATTTCCCCCATTTTTATTCAAACACCTTCAACACATCTAAACTCACGCTTTCACCGTTTAAATAATCTTGTAGGGCTTGGCTGACAAGTGGGTTGCGCTCTGCTTGTCCTTCTTGTTGGATATAATGCTGAAATTCTGCGGGGGTGAGCCATAAACCACCTTCAATATCAGGATCCCTTGGGTGAATAGGAAGCTGCTCTGCAAGCTCTACTGCAAATACAAAGCGTAAATAATCTTTTTGGCTGCGTGGGGCGTGCCATTGGTAGATTTTGATCAGCTTGCTTGGCGTTGCGTCAATCCCTGTTTCTTCACGCAATTCGCGTATTGCGCCTGCAAGGATTGTTTCATTTTGTTCTAAATGCCCCGCAGGTTGGTTTAACGTCATTTTGCCGTATTCAAATTCTTTAACAAATAAAAATTTGCCTTGGCAATGCACTACGCACGCCATGGTAATATAAGGTCTATGCATTGGATTTCCTTAATTTTAACCGTTGATAAAGTGCTTCTAGCTCTTGGGAATTCAATTGATAATACTGCCCTAATGGCAAATTTTCTACACGAAATCCTGCCATTTTGCCACGAATTAAACGCAAAGTGGGAAAGCCGATATGCGCGGTCATTCGGCGAACTTGGCGGTTTTTGCCCTCACAAATTTTAATTTCTAGCCAGCTTGTGGGAATGTTTTTTCGCTCACGAATAGGCGGCTCTCTGTGCCATAAAAAATTTGGCGCAGAAATCAACCGCACTTTCGCCGGCAAGGTTTTGCCATCTTTTAACATTACGCCTTGACGCAGCGGTTCAAGCTCACGCTCTGTTGGCTCACCCTCCACCTGCACGAAGTAGGTTTTCTCCGTTTTATATTTAGGATCAGCCAAGCGGTGCTGAATTTCGCCGTTGTTGGTGAGAATTAACAAGCCCTCACTATCGCGATCCAAACGCCCTGCGGGGTAAATCTGCGCAATGGAGATAAAATCTTTCAGCGTTTGCCGCCCATTTTCATCGCTAAATTGGCTTAGCACATCAAAGGGCTTATTAAACAGCACCACTTTGGTTTGGGCGAAATTCGGTGTGCTTGTTTTTTTACGCGCAAAATGCTGAACCATTTTTTTGCGTAAATTTTGCCGTTCTTGGTGATTACGGCTTGAAAGAAATTTTGCCTTCATATATGTTATGGAAATGTTGATTCGTTACTTAACAAAAGACACATTTTTAACAATCATTAATGCCGCTTTTGTTAAACATTTCATTCACTATAACACAACATCAAGCATAAAGGAGAAATCCAATGAGTCAAACCCAATCCGCCGTTGTTATCCCACAAGGTGAAAAAATTCGTTTAGATGCACAGGGCGCATTAATCGTGCCAGATAATCCAATTATTCCATTTATTGAGGGCGATGGCATTGGCGTAGATGTAACGCCTGCAATGCAACGCGTGATCGATGCGGCTGTGGAAAAAGCCTATCAAGGCAAACGCAAAATTTCTTGGTTAGAAATTTATGCCGGTGGTAAAGCCAATGAAGTTTATGGCGAAAACACTTGGCTTCCAGCTGAAACCCTTGATTTTATTAAAGAATATCATGTTGCGATCAAAGGCCCGTTGATGACCCCAGTGGGCGGTGGCATTCGCTCACTTAACGTGGCAATGCGTCAAGGCTTGGATCTTTACAACTGCTTACGTCCAATTCGTTATTACAGCGGCACGCCAAGCCCAGTGAAACACCCTGAAAAAGTAAATATGGTGATTTTCCGTGAAAATTCAGAAGATATTTACGCTGGCGTGGAATGGAAAGCTGGCTCGCCTGAAGCGGACAAAGTGATCCAATTTTTGCAACAAGAAATGGGCGTGAACAAAATTCGTTTCCCGCAAGATTGTGGCATTGGTATCAAGCCTGTTTCAAAACAAGGCACCCAGCGTTTAGTGCGCGCGGCTTTGCAATATGTGATTGATAATGATAGAAAATCCCTCACTCTTGTGCATAAAGGCAACATTATGAAATTCACTGAGGGGGCGTTTAAAGAATGGGGTTATGAAGTGGCGAAAGAATTTGGCGCAACGCTCATTGATGAGGGTCCATGGATGAAACTGACCAATCCCAAAACAGGGCGTGAAATCATCATCAAAGATTCCATTGCCGATGCGTTCTTGCAAGAAGTGTTGCTCCACCCTGCAGATTACGATGTCATTGCTACTCTCAACCTAAACGGCGACTACATTTCCGATGCCCTTGCCGCACAAGTAGGCGGAATTGGCATCTCACCGGGGGCAAATATCGGTGCGGAAGCAGCAATTTTTGAAGCCACCCACGGCACAGCACCAAAAATTGCAGGGCAAAACAAAGGCAACCCCGGTTCATTAATCCTAAGCGGTGAAATGATGTTACGCCATTTAGGCTGGACAGAAGCCGCGGATTTAGTGGTAAACGCAGTCGCCAAAGCCATTGAAAATAAAACCGTAACCTTTGATTTTGCAGAAATGTTAGAAGGTGCGAAATTATGCTCCACGTCCGAATTTGCTGAAGAAATTGTGGGGAATATGTAGCTTTTCTCAGGAGAAAATATGATCAAGGTTCTTGTCTTTTTCTTAACTTTTTTGACTGGACATCTCCTTTTTGCTGCGCCCGCAGCTTACGATGCTATCGCGAAAATCCGCGGTTGTTCTGCCTCTCTCATTCAATTTTATGGACAAAAAGACAACGACAAAGTATTACTGCTCACTAATGGACATTGTGTCAGTCAACAACTTGCTACAACAGACGCTATCATCAACCACCCTCATTTTGATATAGCACGCATTTATCGTGGCAATGTGCCCTTAATTGTTGGTAATCTGAACATTGATCATATTGTCTATGCCACGCTGACGAACACAGACGTTGCGATCTTGCGCACTACCTTGACATATGGAGAACTGAAAGAAAAGCTTCGTCTTATACCACGACGAATTACTAGCACGCCACCTGCTGTAGGCGATCGTGTAACCATAACTAGCGGTAATTTAGAGCAAAGTTACCGCTGCCAAGTTGATGGCACAGTAGAGTTTGTGAAAGAAGACAAATGGCAATGGCATAAGGTTACACGACTTATGCAAACCAATGACTGCGACATTGTCCCCGGTGCAAGCGGTTCACCTGTGCTGAACAGTGCGGGAAATATCGTAGCAATCATTAATACAGGAAATCTAGATGGAAAATCCTGTATTCTAGATAATCCTTGTGAAGTGAATGATAAAGGTCAAAGCACCGTACGAAAAGGCGCAATTTATGCGACTGGAACAGAAATGCTAAACGTTTGCTTTCCAAATGGCAAATTAACATTTACCGATACCTGTGAATTAACAAAACCGCAGATAAAGATCATACACTCCCTGCCACTTGCTCCCAATAATCCGCCACACAAAAAGGAAAATAACACTGATCAACATCCCAAATAAGAGAAAGCTAATCAATGGTGCACATAAGGGTAACAAATATTGAGCCTGAATTTAATTGCTCGCTATGAGAATTTATCTGGTCAGCAAAGTTATGCAAGAAAGGGCATTGTCTGAGTGGAAAAACAATACTGAAACGAATGCATCAGCTGAAAATTCGTTCCTGTGAAAAAGCAAAAAACGCATGAAGATGAAAAGAGATTCATAGCAACCAAGGCTATCTTATAGGTGTCTAGACATTTTCAAAACTGGAAACAACGCCCATTTCGTGCACCCCACCACAGTGCGTCTTTGCCTGCTTTGGTGGGAGGGGGGACGATCCCAAGACCAGGAGAAATTTCCCTTTCGCATAACGGTGTGTTGTTTTTAGATGAGCTGCCAGAGTTTAACCGCCGTGTGCTAGATGCCTTACGTCAGCCGTTAGAAAGTGGCGAAATCATTATTTCGCGCGCCAATGCGAAAATCTGTTTTCCGGCGAAATTTCAACTGATTGCGGCAATGAACCCAAGCCCGACTGGGCATTACACTGGTGTGCATAATCGCACTTCACCGCAACAAATGATGCGCTATTTGAATCGTCTTTCAGGGCCATTTTTAGATCGCTTTGATTTATCCATTGAAGTTCCCCTTTTGCCTAAAGGTGCATTGCAACATATTGAAAATAAAGGGGAAACCAGTGAGCAAGTGCGGTCAAAAATTATTAAAGTTCGTGAAATTCAATTTGCACGCGCTGGAAAAATCAACGCACATTTAGGTAGTAAAGAAATTGAGCGAGATTGCAAAATTAGCTCGCAAGACGGTATTTTCCTTGAAAATACGCTCACTCAATTAGGACTTTCCGTGCGTGCTTATCACCGCATTTTAAAAGTGGCCCGCACCATTGCAGATCTAAATAGTGAAAAGCAAATCCAACGCCCTCATTTGGCCGAGGCGCTTTCCTATCGGGCGATGGATCGGTTGTTACAAAAACTTTCAAAGAATTTAGGATAGCCTGAAATTTTATAGAATTTCTAACCGCACTTTATATTTGATCTGAAAAAGAAAACAAGAAAAATTATTTTCTATCATCAATATTTTTTAGTAAATAATTCCCTTGTTCATCGCATAGGCTGCGGAAGCCGACGTTGGTGATTTTGAGTTTGGGATCTCGGTTAATCTGGGAATAATCAAAATTTTCGTGGTGGTGGCCGTGGAAAATGTGCGTTGCGCCCATTTTTTTCGCCAGTTTGTTGAACACGGCAAAGCCAAGAGAGTGGGGTCTTGGCGCTTCGTGAGAGATGAGGATATCCGCTTGTAGATTTTCTAGTTGTTCAAAATCAGAAGGAAAAATCGAGGTGCGGTGGCGCAATGGCAAACCACCGCGCCAGATTTTCTCTTGTGGGCAATATTGGCAATAATGGATTGGGTCGAAAAAAACAGGTTTATTGGGTGGCATCCAAATTTGTCCGCGGAATACGCCGCCTAATCCGGCAATGCGTTTGCCTTGAATGGTTTGTACGCGTCCGTGTAGGTTTCGGCTTTTCCATTCTGTTCCCCAAATGGCTTCAAAAGCGGCAACGGTTTTGCTGTCGTGATTGCCGTGAATAAACCAGAGGTCGCAATATTGCGCCAATTTATCCAATTCTTCGGTGGTGGTGAGTTGTAAATCCCCGAGTATGACAAGGGCGATACCCTCTTGCTCTTGCACAAAAGGGTAAAGATGGTCGTATCTTCCGTGTGGATCGCCTGCAAATAAGATCATAGGGGCTGTTATTCCTCAAAAATGGATTTATCGTTGTTTAGTTCAGGAAGTTCTTCTTCATTGAGAATTTTTTCTACAATGGATTTTACCTTATTATAACGCTCTAAATAGCTTGGTGATTCAATTTCAATATAAGGCACGTTATATTTATCCAATAATTTTTTCAATAATTGTTGGAAACGTTGGCGCTGTTTGTGGCTACCAAGGCTACGCAAGCCGTCATCTACCCATTTGGTGTTGTTGTTCAATAAAATCGTAATATCGAAAGGATATTCTTTGATCATTGAATCTAAAAACGGGTGAGCTTTGCCTTCATATTGAATACAAAATGCTTGCGTGGTGATGAAGTCTGTATCCACAATCGCGACTTTATGGGCGTGGCGCACGGCGTAGTCAATATAACGTTGATGGCCTAGCGCCATTTGTGGGTAATCAGAATATTGCATCGCCTGCTCATCACCGCCTAATTTTTCAAACACAAATTCACGTCCATATTCCCACGCTGACGTGGTGTTGAATACGGTGGCAAGTTTATTCACTAACACGGTTTTTCCGCTGCTTTCGCCGCCTAAAATGGCAATGGTTTTGGCGAAAAACGGACGCACTTCTTTCGGGATAAATTTCCAATAATGGAAAGGCGTATTACGAATTTTGGTGGCGGAAACGTTAAAGAATTGACGCTGCGGATCAACCAATTCCACCTGTAAATTCAAATATTTTTCGTAAGGTGCTTTGTCTTGCGGTTCGCTACTAAATACCACGCTAGGATTCACCTGCTTTTCTTCAAAAAGCTGTTTAACCCGTTCTGCCCACGCAGGCCAGCCGTTAGGATAGCTCGGCAAGCCGTCTTCCACTAGATGATGAATAAAAATTTGGTTTTTCTGATATTTAAAAATTTGTTGCATCCAACGCAGACGATCTTGCACCGTTGGCATACGTTTCATTTTGCTGTCATAAAATAATTTCAGATCGCGCTCTGTATCGCTACACACCACAACGTGGACTTCATCTACCTTACTGAACGCTTCATAAATCATATTGATATGCCCAGTATGCACAGGGTAAAACTTGCCAAAAATCACCCCCACTTTTTTATCTTGTAGATCCGTGATTTGTAGCACTTTATGCAAGGCAGACAACTTGGTCGCGCTTGGGTTTTTGATTTTGCCACTCACCAGCTGATTAAAATAAGCGCGGGTAATGTTGGCTTGTTCACAAACCTCGTTTACTTTTAGATTTAACTGCTTGCGTTTTTGTTGTAGATAGGCGAAAGCGGACATCTTGAAATTCCTTATATTGCCAAATTTATCCAGAAAAAAGACCGCACTTTTCGTTTAATATCAAAGTGCGGTGAGATTTTAGCGCGTTTATTGCCCTTGATTTTGCGCTTGCAACAGGGCATCGACACGCTTTTCTAACTCGTTCAGTTTCTCACGAGTACGCATTAAAACTTGGGTTTGCACATCAAACTCCTCACGGGTTACAACATCTAATTTAGCTAGCTGAGCTTGCAAAACTTGCTTAAATTTTGCTTCTGCATCTTTGCCAAGTTCTTTCATTCCTTGCGGTAAAGAATTTTGCACTTGTTGTATAATTTGCTCTATTTTTTGTGGATTTAGCATAAAGACCTCACATTATTGCGTCAATGTGGCATATTGTATGCAATATCGGCGCAAAGAAAAACATTTTTTCTCTATTTAGATTGCGTTATACTATGCAGGCATTCTCAGGGCAGGGCGAAATTCCCTACCGGTGGTAAGTGCGACACTCATAAGCCCACGAGCGTTTACTTGCAAAAGTAAAGTCAGCAGATTTGGTGAAAATCCAAAGCCGACAGTTAAAGTCTGGATGAAAGAGAATAAACAGATTTACCTTAGGTAAAATCTGCCTTTGTTATTGGATTTTCTTATCTAATGAAAAGCCTTTCCTCATCAGCCCTGATTCAAGTATCCATTAATTTTTTAACAGGTTTTTTACTATGAATCAGTCAATTTTATCCGCATTTGGCACGCCACAAGAGCGTGTTGAAAAAGCCATCGAAGCGTTCAAACAAGGCAATGGCGTACTCGTTTTAGACGATGAAGATCGCGAAAATGAAGGGGATTTAATTTTCCCAGCGCAAACCATTGAACCAGCGCAAATGGCAAAACTTATTCGTTACGGCAGTGGCATTGTTTGCCTATGTTTAAGCGATGAAATTTGCCAGCAACTTGATTTGCCGCCAATGGTACAAAATAATACGAGCGTTAATAAAACCGCATTTACCGTAACCATTGAAGCCGCGGAAGGCGTATCCACAGGCGTTTCCGCAGCAGATCGTGTAACCACCATTAGAGCAGCCGTCGCAGATAATGCGAAACCGCAAGATTTACACCGCCCAGGGCATATCTTCCCATTAAGAGCAGCAGCAGGTGGCGTATTAAAACGCCGTGGACATACCGAAGCCTCCGTCGATCTTGCCGTGCTTGCAGGCTACAAACCCGCTGCGGTAATCTGTGAAATCACTAACGATGATGGCACAATGGCACGCACTCCCGAAATCATTAAATTCGCGAAAGAATTTGGTTATCCCGTGATGACGATTGAAGATTTAGTGCAGTATCGTTTAAAGGGTAAGTAAAAATATTGAAATAGCAGGATTTTTCCTGCTATTTTTTATCCGTTAACTTTAAACTTTTACTCGGCAATTAGATCAATATTTTTTGAAATTATATTACACTCAATATAACCAACTTTCTGATTAGAATAAATTTTGATCGAATTATGAAATTGAGATTTTTCAAAATAGAATTGCAGAATGATAACGAATAAATGCATCTAATCCTTTCTCTTGAAAGAGACGCTTGATATTTGAAATAAGCTCTCCATTCTGATAATTAAAGACCTCACATTCTCCATTATGATTTTTATCTATCTGGAAATACTCTCCTTTAAAACTTCTACACCAGCAAAACAATCCTGCGAATTAGAGAAATCGTGCAACTGGCGAATTTGCTTATCTTGCAGCATAGTGGCACGGAACTCATCAAGCCCTTTGCCGCCTGCATACCAACGGGCAGGGATAATCATCACTAAATATTCAGGTTGTAATTTTTTCGCTTGTTCTACAAAGTTCTGGTAAATCGGGCTAGCACTGGATTGAGCGCCACCATCGCTTAATTGATAAGGCGGATTGCCAATAATAACGTCAAATTTCATCTCTTTATATCGTTCAAAAAATGGGCTGCATGAATGGATAAAATGGTAGGCGTGAGTTTCAAGTTCATCACCACGATCAAAAACTTCTTGGCTTGCACCACATTCCGTGCAACGACCGTTTTCCCATTTGTGGGCTAAAGTGCGGTAAAAAATATGGCCATTTTTATCATCAAAGGCGGTGCAAACAGAATATTCGCCGTTCGCTTCACAGCTGCAATACAGGCTGCGGCGGCTAAGCTGTGCGGTGAGGGTGGTGATGCCGATGCCGAATAATTGCTTGGTGAAAATATGATTAAGCCGTTCCTGCAAATCAGGAAAATGGGGTTCTAAGCCTTTGATTAGGCATTTAGCGTGATGGTGTATTCTTCCCCAACCAAGCCTGAGTAAATAAACGGCACGAACTTGATTTTTCTCTCGTTAATAAAACTCCACTGAGAAAAAATAATGGCTTTTTTCGCCCGCTCTTCTTCCACGCCGCTTAAATTGGGAATGGGGGAATGTTCGCGTGGGTATTTCACTTCCATTTTTAACGCATCGCCCAGCACAATGTTGAAGTGCAGCAGACAATCAATGGCATCAAGACATTCGGGTTTTTGGCTGTGCGGAAACAGCCGCGCGTATTCTTGCGCAGCAAAATCAAACAGCCGTTTGCGACAGGCTTTTACGTTATCTTCCAACAACTCAATGCCGTAAAGACTGCTTACCGCAAGGATTAAATCTCGCTCATAGGAAAGCTGGCTTGGCGATTTAACGTGTTTTTTTCGCTTACTTTTATCTAGATAATTTTCTGCCGCCACCACTAACTTACGGCGTAAAATTTCGATCAAAAAATTACCCGTTCCGCACGCTGGTTCTAAAAAAGTGGCAGAAAGCGATTGGGTCTGTATCGCGACTAAATCCAACATTGCGTTCACTTCACGCTCTCGGGTATAAACTTCCCCGTGATCCGCCACACGTTTTTTTAAAACTATTTGTTTTTCGTTAGACACTTTAAAATTTGAGATCAGACTTTAAAACTGAAAGTATTATTGATCCTTTTTTAAAGTTTTAACAATACAGCTTTCGTTATCGAAATTACCGCGTGATAGCTTTGCCACGCTAGGAACGAAAAAGAAAAATTCGCCGCTAATTTAAGGCAAGCTATGACAAGAAAAGGCTATCAACCAAAGCCTTCTGTGTTAGAAACGATCTTTAATCTAAAATATGAAGGGCAAGCCATTACGCCGCAGACTGCTTCGCAATGGCTGAACGGTAAAATGATCCCAAGATTGGAGAAATTAAAGACGCTTGCGATTGTTTTAAATATAGATTTAAGTGAACTCGGACCGCCGAACAAGCTACAAAAATTGCAAGCCGCGGAACTTAGACGCATTGGCACGCCCGAAAAATTTCGCTGGGAAAACATCACCACTCAACAAGACAAAGCCTTTTCAGCCACTTTCTTCTCCCCGAACCCCAACTCAATGTTGTACGAGAAGTGATTATGGCGCTATATAAACAACACTGCGAATAATTGGTTTTTGCCTGTAGTGGCGAACCTATGTGTCCGCCATTTTGATTTTTCTATTTGTTGCTTGGAAAGAATTGTTTGAGCAACAGACAAATCTCCCCTAACCCCTCTTTGCTAAAGAGGGGGACTTTGATGAAGAAAAACTGATAGTCTGAAATGAAAATAATCACAAAAGTGCAATGGAAAATTTCGAGATTTTTTACCGCACTTTGTGATTTTAGGGTATCCTAGGCATTCCCTCATTGGCTGAACTAGTTAAAAGATAGATAAAATGAGCAACGAAATTAAACTGAATTATCACAAAACCCATTTTCTGATGAGCGCGCCGAATATTCGCGTGTTGCCTGAAGATAGCGGTATGGAAATTGCCTTTGCAGGACGTTCTAACGCTGGGAAATCCACCGCGCTTAATGCCTTAACTAACCAGAAAAACCTTGCCCGCACGTCCAAAACCCCAGGGCGGACGCAATTAATTAATGTGTTTGAAGTGGAACCGCTCTATAAATTGGTGGATTTACCGGGCTATGGCTATGCTGCCGTGCCTGAGCAAATGAAAATCCAGTGGCAGAAAGCCTTGGGTGAATATTTGCAAAAACGTGAATGTTTAGGTGGTGTAGTGATTTTAATGGACATTCGCCACCCCTTGAAAGATTTAGACCAACAGATGATCGAATGGGCAGTGTCCGCTAATTTGCCAGTGCTGTTATTGCTTACCAAAGCGGATAAACTAAGCCAAAGTGCCGTGAGCAAGCAAGTGAAAATGGTGCGTGAAGCCATTTTGCCATTCCAAGGCGATGTGCAAGTAGAAGCCTTTTCCTCTCTGAAAAAACAAGGCATTGATAAACTAGCAAGAAAATTGGATAGCTGGTTTAGCGCGGTGATTATGGAAAATGAAGACGCGTAATCAATGAAAAAGTGCAGGGGAAATTCTGCACTTTTTTAAAATCAGTAATAATTCTGTAAAAATACCCTACCTAAAAACTTTCTCACTACATCAATAGACTGTCCGAGCCATTTTCTCGATCCCGATCGCAAAAAAGTGCGGTGGGAATTTTCTTTGTTTTTGGCTTTTTCTATATTAGTTCTTCAAATGAGATGAGATGAAGGATAATAAATGTCGTTAGCCATTGTTTATAGCCGTGCATCAATGGGGGTGCAAGCGCCGCTGGTTACTATTGAAGTGCATTTAAGCAACGGGAAACCGGGTTTTACCCTTGTGGGATTGCCAGAAAAAACGGTGAAAGAAGCACAAGATCGCGTGCGAAGTGCGTTGTTAAATGCCAATTTTAAATACCCTGCCAAGCGGATTACAGTGAACCTTGCGCCTGCGGATTTACCTAAAGACGGCGGGCGTTTTGATCTGCCTATTGCCATTGGAATTTTAGCCGCTTCTGAACAAGTTAATCCTGAACGTTTAAAGCAATTTGAGTTGTTGGGGGAGCTGGCTTTGACAGGGCAATTACGTGGAGTTCACGGCATTATTCCAGCGATTTTAGCGGCTAAAAAAGTGCGCCGTTGCCCGATTATTGCCAGACAAAATGCTAATGAAGCGGCTTTAGTCGCCGATCAAAAAAGTTATTTCGCGCAGAATTTATTAGAGGTGGTGCAGTTTATTAATGAACAAGAAAAACTGCCCCTTGCCACGGATTTAACCGCACAAAGTGCGGCGGATTTTCCCTTTAAAAACCAAGCAGATTTAACGGATATTATTGGTCAGCAACACGCTAAACGAGCCTTAACCATCGCCGCCGCAGGGCAACATAATTTATTGCTTTTAGGGCCACCCGGTACGGGGAAAACAATGCTGGCGAGCCGTTTAACTGGGTTATTGCCAGAAATGACCGAGCAAGAAGCCATAGAAACCGCTTCCGTTACTAGCCTTGTACAAAATGAGCTAAATTTTCAAAACTGGAAACAACGACCATTTCGTGCACCCCACCACAGTGCGTCTTTACCAGCTTTGGTAGGAGGGGGGACGATCCCAAGACCAGGGGAAATTTCCCTTTCACATAACGGCGTGTTGTTTTTAGATGAGCTGCCAGAGTTTAACCGCCGTGTGCTAGATGCTCTGCGTCAGCCGTTAGAAAGTGGTGAAATCATTATTTCACGCGCTAATGCGAAAATCTGTTTTCCGGCGAAATTTCAACTGATTGCGGCAATGAACCCAAGCCCTACTGGGCATTATACTGGTGTGCATAATCGCACTTCACCGCAACAGGTGATGCGCTATTTGAATCGTCTTTCAGGGCCGTTTTTAGATCGCTTTGATTTATCCATTGAAGTTCCCCTTTTGCCTAAAGGTGCATTACAACACATTGAAAATAAAGGGGAAACCAGTGAGCAAGTGCGGTCTAAAATTATTAAGGTTCGTGAAATTCAATTTGCCCGCGCTGGAAAAATCAACGCACATTTAAGTAGTAAAGAAATTGAGCGAGATTGCAAAATTAGCTCGCAAGATGGTATTTTTCTTGAAAATACGCTCACTCAATTAGGGCTTTCTGTGCGTGCTTATCACCGTATTTTAAAAGTGGCTCGCACCATTGCAGATCTAAATAGTGAAAAGCAAATCCAACGCCCTCATTTGGCCGAAGCGCTTTCCTATCGGGCGATGGATCGGCTGTTGCAAAAACTTTCAAAGAATTTAGGATAGTCTGAAATTTTATAAAATTTCTAACCGCACTTTGATCTTTAGCTCATTTTGTACAAGGATAGTACGGGAGCCATTTCTATGGATTTTTATTCGGTCATCTGTAGCAATAATCCCGTAACGCAGCTGACTAGCACTATTTTACTCATACTGAGGCCCTAAAAACAATAAATTATGCTGCCTGCAGCGGCAATGATTAAAACTCGCTCTGCATGTTGAGAGCAATAATATCCGTTAAATCCGCTTGATTTAAAAAAATCCATCGCACTTTTTTTACAGAATTATTGCTAATAACAATCCATATGTGAAACGCGCAATTTTTAGCGCTCCCCTGTAAGAGTCTATACTTCCCCCTTAAGAGACTTGTAAATACTAACAATCACATCTAATTACTTCCTTGCTTGCCTCTTAAAAGAGCCTACATATTCTTTTTCTTGATTCTTTATATACTCTTCTACCACTTTTACGTTTGAATCGATCGTAGTTACTGATAATTTCCATATTTATACTTTAGTTTTCCTTTCAGATAACCAATAAAACCTGATACTGAGATTTTGGGCGGAATCCTTAGATGCATATAAAAATGATCGACTAGTATTCATGCACCTCTACAATTTCTACATACTTGCAACGGCATGATTACCTTAGAATCTTCCCTAGATCTCATAACTTTATATAAATTCTACTATTCTGTATTTTGGAATAAAAACAATGTGAGGCTTACCATCCCATTTGGGGTATGATAAACTTGATCCATCATTGGCTCTATTTACCAGGATAATCCTCTCATATTCTGAATTTTAATTGTCAGCCTTATTCATTTCTATCTATCGCTTAAGCTTTTTAATTCCATACACATAATGTATGGCTTCTATAGCCAAACTTTGGCTAGCTATAATAAAAAAGCCTGCGACACGCAGGCTTTTCAATATCAAAATTATATTATTCAGCTGATGAAGCTTCTTCAGCAACAGCTGGACGATCTACTAGCTCAATGTATGCCATTGGAGCATTATCACCAGCACGGAAACCACATTTTAAGATACGAGTATAACCACCCGCACGTTGTGCAAAACGTGGACCTAATTCATTGAATAATTTAGCAACAGTTTCAATGTTGCGGGTACGAGCAAAAGCTAAACGACGGTTTGCAACACTATCTTCTTTTGCTAATGTAATTAACGGCTCAACTACACGACGTAATTCTTTTGCTTTTGGCAATGTTGTCTTGATGATTTCATGACTAACTAATGCACTTGCTAAATTACGGAACAGCGCTTTACGATGGCTGCTATTACGGTTTAGTTGACGACCACTCTTACGATGGCGCATGATCTTATCCTTCTCAGAAAAATCTTAACCTAATGACCACTAATCTTCAGCAATACTTGCTGGTGGCCAATTTTCAAGGCGCATACCAAGTGATAAGCCACGAGAAGCCAGCACATCCTTAATTTCAGTAAGTGATTTCTTACCAAGATTAGGTGTTTTTAATAACTCAACTTCTGTACGTTGTACTAAATCACCGATATAGTGAATTGTTTCTGCTTTCAAACAGTTAGCAGAACGAACTGTCAACTCTAAGTCATCAACAGGACGTAAAAGAATCGGATCAAATTCCGGTTTTTCTTCCTTGACTTCAGGCTGACGAACATCTCGCAAATCAACGAATGCATCAAGTTGCTCTGCTAAAATTGTTGCTGCACGGCGAATCGCTTCTTCCGGATCAATAGTGCCATTTGTTTCTAGCTCAATAACTAACTTATCTAAGTCTGTACGCTGTTCTACACGCGTTGCTTCAACATTGTAAGCGATACGTTGAACCGGGCTATAACAAGCATCTACTAATAAACGACCAATAGGACGTTCTTCATCTTGAGAATGAACTCGAGCAGAAGCAGGAACATATCCTCTACCACGCTGTACACGAATACACATATTGATTGATGCATTTTCATCGGTAAGATGGCAAATAACATGTTCAGGATTCACAATTTCAACATCTCCATCATAGGTGATGTCTGCTGCAACAACAGGGCCAATTCCAGATTTGCTTAGTGTCAGAAATACATTATCTTTATTCTGTACTTTAACCGCTAGGCCTTTTAAGTTTAGAAGCACTTCAAGAATATCTTCTTGAACACCTTCTTTGCTACTATACTCATGCAATACCCCATCAATTTCCACTTCAGTTACAGCACAACCTGGCATTGAAGATAGAAGAATTCGGCGTAATGCATTACCTAGAGTATGGCCGAAACCACGCTCTAACGGTTCTAAGATCACTTTAGCGTGAGTAGAGCTAATTTGCTCAATATCAACTAAATGTGGTTTTAAAAATTCTGTAACAGAACCCTGCATTTTATCCTCTCTTTGCTACGAAGCTTTAACTATTATTTAGAGTAAAGCTCTACGATCAGATGTTCGTTAATGTCTGCTGATAAATCAGAACGTTCAGGAACACGTTTGAACACACCTTCCATTTTAGCAGCATCAATTTCTAACCAAGTTGGTTTTTCTCTTTGCTCTGCTAATTCTAATGATGCTTTAATACGAGCTTGTTTCTTAGATTTTTCACGAATAGCTACAACATCATTTACTGACACTTGGAAAGATGGAATGTTAACCACACGACCATTAACAACAACTGCTTTATGGCTCACTAATTGGCGAGCTTCTGCACGAGTTGCAGCAAAGCCCATGCGATAAACAACGTTATCCAATCGACCTTCTAGTAATACTAATAAATTTTCACCAGTATTACCTTTTAGACGGTTTGCCTCTTTGTAGTAGTTACGGAATTGACGCTCTAAAATACCATAGATACGACGAACTTTTTGTTTCTCACGTAACTGACTACCATAGTCTGACAAACGAGGTTTACGAGCACCATGTTGACCTGGCGCTGTATCAATTTTACATTTTGAATCAATCGCGCGTACTCCTGACTTAAGGAATAAGTCAGTACCTTCACGACGGCTTAGCTTGAGTTTTGGACCCAAATATCTTGCCATTTTCTTTCTCCAACTATCCTAATACGTCTTATACACGACGTTTTTTCGGTGGACGACAACCGTTATGTGGAATCGGGGTAACATCAGTGATGTTTGTGATGCGGAAACCCGCTGCATTTAATGCACGGATTGTCGATTCACGACCAGGACCCGGTCCTTTTACCATAACTTCCAAGTTCTTTAAGCCAAATTCTTTGACCATTTCCGCACAACGCTCTGCCGCAACCTGTGCAGCAAACGGTGTTGATTTACGAGAACCACGGAAACCTGAACCACCAGCAGTAGCCCATGCTAGAGCATTACCTTGACGGTCAGTAATAGTAACGATTGTATTATTGAAAGATGCGTGAATGTGAGCAACGCCATCTACTACTTGTTTTTTTACACGTTTACGTGCACGAACTGGTGTTTTTGCCATTTAATTTACCCCGACTTATTTCTTGATCGGCTTACGTGGACCCTTACGGGTACGCGCATTAGTTTTAGTACGTTGACCACGCACCGGTAAGCTACGACGATGACGTAAACCACGATAAC
The DNA here is from genome assembly GCF_002921135.1 of Avibacterium gallinarum. Classification (GTDB taxonomy): domain Bacteria; phylum Pseudomonadota; class Gammaproteobacteria; order Enterobacterales; family Pasteurellaceae; genus Avibacterium; species Avibacterium gallinarum. The sequence continues at coordinate 18,837 of NZ_PQVJ01000062.1, forward strand.
AACCTAAATCTAATAGGCGTTTAATGTTAAGTGTTACTTCACGACGTAAGTCACCTTCAACGGTAAATTTACCAACTTCGTCACGCAGTTTATCAATCTGCTCTTCAGACAATTCTCTGATCTTAACGTCTTCAGCAATTCCTGTTGCAGCACAAATAGCTTTTGCTCTAGTTTTGCCGATACCGTAAATTGATGTTAATGCAATTACAGTATGTTTTTGATCAGGAATGTTAATGCCTGCAATACGGGCCACTATGCACTCCTATTATTTTAACTAATTTGACATACTGATCTTGAAAAGCCCGTTTTCAGGATACTCAAACAGTATGTCAAGGACATAAATGAGCTGAGCATTATATATGCCCAGCTGGTTCTTTGCAAGAAAAATATGAATTAACCTTGACGTTGTTTATGTTTAGGGTCGCTACATAATACACGAACAACACCTTCACGTTTAACAATTTTACAGTTACGACATAATTTCTTTACGGAAGCACGAACTTTCATTGCTTATCCCTTTTACTATATGAGCATTACTGCCCAAAACCTTTAAGGTTTGCTTTTTTCAACGCAGATTCATATTTTGTTGACATTAAATGACTTTGAACCTGAACGATGAAATCCATAATTACCACTACAACAATCAGCAAAGATGTACCACCGAAATCGAATTGAACATTCCACGCTGACGTCATAATATAAGGAACCAAACACACGAACGTAATATATAGACCGCCAATTAAAGTCAAACGGGTCATAATCTTATCAATATAACGTGATGTTTGTTCACCTGGTCTAATTCCGGGAATAAATGCACCAGATTTCTTCAAGTTTTCTGCTGTATCACGCGGATTGTACTGCATCGCCGTATAGAAGAAACTAAAGAAGATAATAGCTACTGCATAAACGATCAAATATAAAGGCTGACCTGGATGCAATAGCATTGATAAGTCAGTTAACCAATCTAAACTTGCCCCTTGTCCAAACCAAGATGTAATAGTGGCCGGAAACAAAATAATACTTGAAGCAAAGATAGCAGGAATTACACCAGCCATATTTACTTTAAGAGGTAAGTGAGTGGTATGACCGCCAAGAATTTGACGACCTTGCTGACGTTTTGCATATTCAACTTTAATTCTACGCTGTCCTCTCTCAACGAAAACAACAAAATAAGTTACAGCAAAAACAATAGCTGCGATGAGCAACAGAACTAACAAGTGCATTTGCCCTTGACGCGCTTGCTCAATTGTTGCGCCAATTGCTGATGGTAAACCAGCAACAATACCTGCAAAAATAATTAAAGAAATACCATTCCCAATGCCTCGCTCGGTAATCTGCTCACCTAACCACATTAAGAACATTGTACCTGTAACTAAACTAATCACAGCAGTAAAGTAAAAACCAAATCCTAAATTAGGCACTAATCCTGGCAACATATTAGGTAATCCAGTAGAAATACCGATTGCCTGGATCGTTGCAAGAACTAGCGTCGAATAGCGAGTATATTTACTAATTTTTCGACGACCGGCTTCACCTTCTTTCTTTAATTCTGCTAAAGCAGGATGAACCGTTGTCAGTAGCTGGATAATAATTGATGCCGAAATATACGGCATAATACCCAACGCAAATACTGAGGCTCGGCTCAAAGCACCACCAGAGAACATATTAAACATATCAATAATGGTGCCTTTTTGCTGCTCAAGTAATTGAGCCAAAACAGCCGCATCAATACCAGGAACCGGAATGAAAGAACCAATACGGAAAACAATAAGTGCACCGAGCACAAATAATAATCGACTTTTCAGTTCACTTGTACCGCTTTGAGTACTTCTACTTTGATAACCTGGTTGTTTAGCCATTTATTAATTATTCCTCAACAGAACCGCCAGCTGCTTCAATTGCTGCTTTAGCGCCTTTAGTTACGCGTAAACCACGAACAGTTACAGCGCCTTTTACTTCGCCTGAAAGAATAACTTTTGCAAATTGAATATCTTTAGTTAATACATTAGCCGCTTTTAAGGTATCTAATGTTACAACATTACCTTCAACTTTTGCTAGATCATTCAAACGAACTTCCGCAGTTACCGCTGATTTTATTGAGGTAAAACCGAATTTCGGTAAACGACGATATAAAGGCATTTGACCACCTTCGAAACCGCGACGAACACCGCCACCAGTACGAGATTTTTGACCTTTATGACCACGACCACCTGTTTTACCTAAGCCAGAACCAATACCACGACCTAAGCGTTTTGCACTATGTTTAGCACCTTCAGCCGGAGATAGAGTATTTAAACGCATTCTCCTATTCCTCCACTTTAACCATATATGAAACTTGGTTAATCATCCCACGCACAGCAGGAGTATCGATTAACTCAACAGTATGGTGCATACGGCGAAGACCTAGTCCACGCAAGGTAGCTTTATGCTTCGGTAAACGAGCGATAGAACTACGAACTTGAGTTACTTTAATAGTTTTAGCCATTGTCCATTACCCCAAAATTTCATCAACGGTTTTGCCACGTTTAGCAGCAACCATTTCTGGTGATTTCATATTTGCTAGTGCATCAATTGTTGCACGAACAACGTTAATTGGGTTAGTTGAACCGTATGCTTTAGAAAGAACGTTACGAACACCAGCAACTTCTAATACTGCACGCATTGCACCGCCTGCAATAATACCAGTACCCTCACTCGCAGGTTGCATAAATACACGAGAACCTGTGTGAGTACCTTTAATTGGGTGTTGTAAAGTGCCTTCATTTAAAGCCACAGTAATCATATTGCGACGAGCTTTCTCCATCGCTTTTTGGATCGCTGCCGGAACTTCGCGCGCTTTACCATAACCAAAACCAATGCGACCATTGCCATCACCAACCACTGTCAATGCAGTGAAACTCATGATGCGACCACCTTTAACTGTTTTTGATACACGGTTTACCGCGATTAGCTTCTCTTGCAGTTCACCAGCTTGTTTTTCGATGTTTGCCATCTAAAATTACCTCTATTAGAACTGTAGACCAGCTTCACGGGCAGCATCCGCTAAAGCTTGGACGCGACCATGATATTTAAAACCGGAACGGTCGAATGCTACGTCTTTGATGCCTTTTTCTAAGGCTCTTTCTGCAATAATTTTACCAACTACTGCTGCAGCATCTTTATTACCGGTATATTTCACTTGCTCACTAATTGCTTTTTCAACTGTAGAAGCAGCAGCAAGCACTTCTGAACCGTTTGGTGCAATCACTTGTGCATAAATATGACGAGGAGTACGGTGAACAACCAAACGAGTTGCACCTTGTTCACGCATCATATGACGAGCACGAGCTGCACGACGGATACGAGCTGATTTCTTATCCATAGTGTTACCTTAATTATTTCTTCTTAGCCTCTTTTGTACGTACAACTTCATCAGCATAACGTACACCTTTACCTTTATAAGGTTCAGGACGGCGATAAGCACGAATATCTGCTGCAACTTGACCGATTAATTGTTTGTCAGCACTTTTCAGAACGATTTCTGTTTGTGATGGACATTCAGCAGTTACGCCTGCAGGTAATGTATGCTCAACAGGGTGTGAAAAGCCTAAACTTAATGCAACTACGTTGCCTTTCATCTGTGCTCTATAACCAACACCCACCAATTGTAACTTCTTAGTGAAGCCTTCAGTAACACCGATAACCATTGCATTAACTAATGCACGCGCTGTACCCGCTTGTGCGTCAGCACCAACTACCCCTGCACGAGGAGCAAAAGTTAATTCATTATTATCTTGTTTAACTTCAACTGAGTTATGAATAGTGCGAGATAACTCGCCATTTTTACCTTTAACTGTTAGTAGCTGTCCGTCAAGTTTTACCTCAACGCCGGCAGGAATACTAACAGGTGCTTTTGCAACACGAGACATTTTCTTCCTACCTCTCTATTAAGCTACATAACAAATAACTTCACCGCCCAAACCCGCTTGGCGAGCTGCACGATCAGTCATTACACCTTTAGATGTAGAAATTACAGCCACACCCAAACCACCCATAACTTTTGGTAATTCGTCTTTACGTTTATAAATACGAAGACCAGGACGGCTTACGCGTTGAATGCTCTCTACAACTGGTTTCCCTTGGAAATATTTTAAAGTAATTTCCAATTCAGGCTTAGCGCCTTCTAAAACTTTAACGTTTTCAATATAACCTTCTGCAGCTAATACATTGGCAATTGCCACTTTTAGCTTGGATGAAGGCATATTGATCACAATTTTATTCGCAGCTTGACCATTACGAATACGGGTCAACATATCTGCGATTGGATCTTGCATACTCATTGTGCTTTTACTCCGATTCCAAAATAAAGTAGTAAATTACCAACTAGCTTTTTTAAGGCCAGGGATTTCGCCACGCATTGCTGCTTCACGAACCTTAATACGGCTTAATCCAAACTTACGTAAGAAACCGTGCGGACGGCCAGTTTGGTTGCAACGGTTACGTTGGCGGCTAGGGCTTGAATCACGTGGTAAAGATTGTAACTTTAACACGGCTGCCCAACGATCTTCGTCTGACGCATTTACATCAGAGATGATTTTTTTCAATTCCATACGTTTTGCATAGAATTTCTCAGCGAGTTTTACGCGTTTTACATCGCGCGCTTTCATTGATTGTTTAGCCATTTGTAACCTGCCTTATTTACGGAATGGGAAATTAAAGGCAGCCAATAGTGCTTGACCTTCTTCATCGCTGTTAGCAGTCGTTGTGATAGTGATATCTAAACCACGAACGCGATCTACTTTATCGTAGTCGATTTCTGGGAAGATAATTTGCTCACGCACACCCATACTGTAGTTACCACGACCATCAAATGATTTCGCACTTAAACCGCGGAAGTCACGAATACGTGGAACAGCAATTGTAATTAAACGTTCAAAGAACTCCCACATACGCTCACCGCGTAGTGTTACTTTACAACCGATTGGATATCCCTGACGGATTTTAAAGCCTGCAACAGATTTGCGTGCTTTAGTAATTAAAGGTTTTTGACCAGTAATCGCTGCTAAATCCGCAACTGCGTTATCTAGCAATTTCTTATCGGTCAATGCTTCACCCACCCCCATATTCAGGGTAATCTTTTCGATTCGTGGGACTTGCATGACAGACGAGTAGTTGAATTTCTCTTTCAATTCATTAACTACTTGATCTCTGTAGTAATCATGCAGTTTCGCCATCGCATTACTCCAGTTTTTGATTAAATAATTTCATTGTTAGATTTAAAGAAACGTACTTTTTTACCGTCTTCAAATCTAAAACCTACACGGTCAGCTTTGTTTGTTTTCGGGTTAAAAATTGCAACATTTGACGCATCAATTGGTGCTTCTTTTTTCACTAAACCACCTTCTTTCCCTAATGCAGGAACTGGTTTTTCGTGCTTAGTGATAATGTTGATACCTTCAACAATTACTTTACCGTTTGGTAACACTTGAGTTACCTTACCACGTTTGCCTTTGCTTTTACCAGCAAGAACAATTACTTCATCATTTTGACGAATTTTTGCAGCCATTTCTCTTTACTCCTTATAGTACTTCTGGCGCCAAAGAAATGATCTTCATAAACTTCTCAGAACGAAGTTCACGAGTCACAGGTCCAAAAATACGAGTACCGATTGGTTGCTCTGTGTTATTGTTTAAAATTACACAAGCATTACCATCGAAGCGAATGACTGATCCATCTGGGCGACGAACACCCTTCTTGGTGCGCACAACAACTGCTTTTAATACATCACCTTTTTTAACTTTACCGCGTGGAATTGCTTCTTTCACAGTAATTTTGATGATATCACCAATAGCAGCGTAACGACGGTGCGATCCACCTAGAACCTTGATACACATTACACTGCGAGCGCCTGAGTTATCAGCAACGTCCAGCATAGTCTGTTCTTGGATCATCTTAGTACTCCGCTAAAATTAATAACACCCTTTCGGGACGAACCTATCCTTATAGGATAGGGAACGGATTCTACTATAAAAAATGCTATGAATGCAAGATAAAACTGACCTTCAAGTCGTATTTTTTCTGAAAAAGCTATTAAACTTATCAAACTAAAGTGCGGTGTAATTTTGCTAAGTTTTTATATGTTTTCTGTCTTATTTAATTTTACTCTTGCTTACAGCATAAATGGTAAAATTCACTGACATTATTATTCAGCCAACAAAAAAACGAAAGAGAAGATAAATTAAGATAGCC
>NZ_PQVJ01000064.1 GCF_002921135.1 Avibacterium gallinarum
CTTTCCCGAAGTTGTTCTCTCGTTGAGAACGCTTACTTGCTTTTGTTCAAGTAAGTCTTTCTTTTACTCAGACTTCTTCAATTTAATAAGAAAATGGCTCTATCACTATCACCACTCCCTCATTAGCTTGAAAGTCTCTTCAGTTTTCAGCTTGTTTTTACATTGTTAAAGAGCAAATTAGATATGACGCTTACGTCTTATCATTACTAAATTCTTTCTACTTCCCTTTCATTCTATTTCCTAAACTAGGTTTCGATGTTTAAGGAAGTTAAGGTAATTAATTTAAAAGAACTTACTAATGATTTGGTGGAGATAAGCGGGATCGAACCGCTGACCTCCTGCGTGCAAGGCAGGCGCTCTCCCAGCTGAGCTATATCCCCAATCATTCTCCGCATCACTTGAGTGGTGGGTCTGAGTGGACTTGAACCACCGACCTCACCCTTATCAGGGGTGCGCTCTAACCACCTGAGCTACAGACCCTCAAGGATTCGGGTTATTCTTCATTTGCTATTCATTGTCTAACATCAATCATCACAATCTGTGTGAGCACTCATCTATTCCGTCTTG
>NZ_PQVJ01000065.1 GCF_002921135.1 Avibacterium gallinarum
TTTACGCTTGGGAAAAGTGCAAGTTGGGAGAAGTAGGAAAAACTTACACAGGATTATCAGGTAAGACAAAAGAAGATTTCGGTCATGGACAAGCAAAATTCATTACTTATATGAATGTTTTTGGTAATCCAATTGCTTCATCTAGTGGAGTAGATCGAATTGAAATTGATAGTAGGCAAAATGAAGTTAAATTTGGAGATGTATTTTTTACAACATCATCAGAGACTCCAGAAGAAGTTGGAATGTCTTCGATATGGCTTGAAAATACTGAGAATGTTTATTTGAACAGTTTTTGTTTTGGGTATCGCCCAATAAAAATCTTTGATCCATACTTTTTTGCTTTTTATTTACGTTCCCCAAGTATTAGAGCAAAAATAATTTTGTTAGCTCAAGGTATTTCTCGGTATAACATCTCAAAAACAAAAATGATGGAGCAAGAAATTTCTATCCCCACTCTCCCCGAACAACAAAAAATCGGCAATCTATTTAAACAGCTAGATCGGCTTATTACTCTTCATAAG
>NZ_PQVJ01000066.1 GCF_002921135.1 Avibacterium gallinarum
TTGTAAATCATCAAATCGAGAAGAATACTTATCATCTCGATTGATGTAGTTACTTTTAGCTTTTGCTGATTGTCCTTTAGCTTTGCTAACTCGTCTTACATTTAAGTGATAAATTGCCATAAGTGTTTGAGCTTTATGAAAACGGTAAAGCGGTACGCTTGCGAACGGTAGTTTCTTTTGCTTTAGCAAAGAAACTAGGAAGTGAGCATTACTGATAAATCAGTAATGAATAAATCCGCTTGATACTATAATATCCTTTGTTTAATATATCAACAAATTTACTTCTAAAGGATTATGCTATGAATAAAGATAAAATCGCTAAACTTGAAGAAAAACAAGCTGAACTACAAAGAAAACAAGATGAGATAAAGGCTAAAATTCGATTGATTAAGTCAAAAGAACAAGCTGAGAAGCGTAAGAAATCTACGCATTATAAAATTTTATTAGGTGCTTTTTGGTTAAACGAAATTGTACATAACCCACAAATAGACGTAGATACCGATTTCCCTAAATTGCGTAAGTTTATCAATGACGATAAAAAATTTAATGAATTGGCTGGCTTTGTAAAAGAAGAAATCTTAAAAAATAAATAATCTACCGCCCTACGCTATCGCTTCGGTTGCTCAACCTTTGCAAACATTGCCAACAAGTGCCAATGCTTGCAAAGGTTAATATTTGTACTTTTTGGCTTAAATCCAATCAAAAAAAAGAAAAAATAGGGCTGAAAGCCCCAAAAAGAGCCGTTAGGCTCTATTTTTTTGTTTTTTTGTTTTTTTGTTTTTTCGGACGTAAAAAATGTAATATTATCAACTAGTTAAAGAGTTAAAACCCTACAAATTTATGGTTAAAACCCTACAAATTTATGGTTAAAACCCTACAAATTTATGGTTAAAACCCTACAAATTTATGGTATTCCACTACTTAATCATTGATTGTAGTGATATTGTGGTTTATTATTTGAACCTATTTTATTATTTTTGTAGGTTTAATATGTCTAAAAACTTAATTATTGTTAAGTCTAATAACCTTGTGGAAGCTAGCTATAAGCTGACTTTAGATGAAATGCGGATATTATTATTAACAATCGGCAAGATTGATCCTAGTATTGAAAATCATCATAGAGATTTTGAATTTACAGTAGCTGAGTTCGTAGAAAATTTCGGAGTTGATGAGAAGGTGGCTTATCAACAAGTTCAAGCAGCCGTAGATAAGCTAGGTGGTCGCTGGGCTATTTTAGAAGATACTCCAAAGGTTAGGCGTAAAGCTATCTTTTTGACAGATCAAACTTATTTTAAGGGTGAGGGGCGTTTTCAAATCGTATTACACGAAAAATTGATGCCGTTCGTTTCAGAAATTAAAAGTAAATTTACAAAATACAATCTTGAATATGTTGCCAAGTTTAGTGGTTTTCATTCAATCAGACTTTATGAAATACTTGCTCAATACCGTTATGTTGGTTGGAGAGAAGTATCTTTAATTGAGCTTAAAGAATGGTTACAAGTTTCAGATAAATATAACCGTTGGGATAATTTTAAAAGTAGAGTTTTAACCCCTGCTATCAATGAGATTAATGAAAAATCTGATCTATTTGTCGAAGTTGAACCGATTAAACGTGGACGAAGTATTTATGCTTTGAACTTCAAAATTAAAACAAAGCAAAGTGCGGTTAAAACAGAATTAAAACGCCCACCGTTCCCACATAAAAACAAGTATGGTAAATACGTTCATTTAGATAAACAAAATCCAGCAATGAGTAATGCAGAGTATGGTAATTATGCTCACGCTTGCCTAAAAATACTTGATGAATATTACACTAGGATTGAGGATGTAACTCCAGAGGATTTAAGGCACTACTGGATCTTTTTAGCGGTCAATGCAAGCCATAAATCAAAGCTAGGAAAGAAACAAGATTTTTTAGAAGCCTTACAGGTTCAAGGCTATAAGCTCATTAATTGCGAACTTGTTAAACTTGAAAATTGAGGTGATCGAGCATACAATGCTTATATGGAAAAGGGAGCGAATTGCTCCGCTCCCCTTTAGGTTGGTTGCTGTCTAGCTAATACCTTGCACAGTGTCGCCAGACAACAACAAAATGATTACAATGAGCAAAACCCATTTTAACCAAGTTGGCATACTCACCTCCTACAGTTGGGTTGATACCAATTGATCGAGGCTTTTTGCAGTCTGACGGCAATCAGACTGCAAGAGCCTGACCAACCAAAAAGAATTATATCATAGACCGCCTTAAACGGCGGTTTTTTGTTATTTAACCTGAAAAAATCAATCTGAATAGCGTAGTCTTTCTGATTGATTTTTTTAGGCAACAACCGAGCATAGCGAGGGCGTTAGTTATAAACTCAATCCCTTACGTTTTAAAGCCTTTTGCTTCTGTTCTTGTTTGTGTTCAAGATCCCTTTTTTGTTGTTCCCTATGCCATTTTAAAACGCCTGAAAATTCCATTCGTGTAAGTTGATTGACGTTTCTCATTTTCAGTTCTGGATTTTCTTTTAGCATTTTATCGATCTGCTTTTGCATAGGTTCTAGCGTAGCTTTTCTAAATTGCTCAATACGTTCGTTTAATTCGTTATATTCCTTGCTTTTGGCTATCTTAGCTCGTTCAGTTCGACTGTATTCATTTTCAATCTCTCGAATACGTTGTTTCTGCTCTTTAGATTGCCATAAGCCTAAAAAGCCATTGTTTTTACTGTTTAGCGTGTCATATTCGCTTTGTAGTTGGCTTAGTTCTTTGTTGTAACCGTTAAATTCACGCTGAATTTTATCTAGTTTTTCTAACTCAACTTCAAGCGTTCTTATTGGTTTAAGCCAATGCTTTATCAAATACTGTTCAAAATCCGTCTGAGAAAGCTCCTGAATGCGATTTTTAGACGATTTATTTTCTTCCCCTTGTGATCGCTTGTCTTTTTCTTGAAAATTGCTCTGTGTGCGATTTAGGGCGTTTTTAGAGAGTATTTCAAATTTAGCGGAAAAAATCCCCTTCCCTTGCTCTCTTAAATCGTTATAGCGTTTCTCTTGGGCTATTTCTTGCCCTATTTGATAGATTTCCTGACTAATCTCATCGGATTGACGTTGCATTTTGTCTAAATTCTTAAATTCTCGCCAATGAATATGGGTAGTTGGATCTCGTTCAATCCCTTGAGCTTTAAGGGTTCGTTCGTCTATTCGGCTATCTATACCGTGCTTTTCTAGATGCTGGTTTGCCAGCTTTCGCCACGTTGTCCGTATATCTTGCACAAATTCCCTAGCGTTAGCGTGCTTTGATTTCATTGCTCCGCCCAACGCTAAAGCCTTACTATTTGCACGCTTAAAAAATTGTTCGGGAGTGCGATCTATGCCGTCTTGATGACGTTCTGAGAAGATTAAATGACAATGGGGATTATTATTTTCAGGGTCATTATGAATAGCAAACGAATACGGTAACTTGTGTTTATCATTATCTATGGTCTGTTTTATGAACTCGTTCACCAGAATTTGCTGTTGTTCTAGATTTAATTCTCTCGGTAAAGCAAATTCAATTTCTGTACAAACTCGAGCATTTGAACGCTCATAAATGTCGGCATATTCCCAAAATAAATTAGGGTTAGTTTGGGCGAAATTTGGCATATTTCCGCTTTGCGAAAA